>NZ_OZ376397.1:0-1744470 GCF_977927535.1 Cyanobium sp. ULC082 | reverse complement strand
CGCCGGCGGCACCCGCCGAGCCCAAGGTGCTGATCAGCGAGGTGGTGGTCAATGGCCTTGAGGGTCACCCGGAGCGCGAAAGACTGGAGCTGGCCGTCTATGACGCCATGGTTGTGCGGCCCGGCAGCCGCGTTTCCCGCTCCGAGCTGCAGACCGATCTCGCTGCGATCTATGCCAGCGGCTGGTTCTCGGATGTGCGGATTCAGCCGGTCGACGGCCCGCTCGGCGTGCAGCTGGTGGTGATCGCCACCGCCAATCCCGTTTTGCAGAAGGTGGAGCTCGACACCGCCAAGGCCAAGCTTCCTGCCGAGGTTCTCCAGGACACCTTCGCCGCCGACGTCGGCAAGACCCTGAACCTCAACACCCTGCAGGGCCGTCTGCAGGAACTGCAGAAGTGGTACGCCGACCAGGGCTACTCCCTGGCCAGGATCACCGGCCCCAGCCGCGTCAGTCCGGAGGGTGTGGTTCTTCTGGCGGTCCGGGAGGGAACAGTCCAGGCGGTGGAGGTGCAGTTCCTCGACAAGGAGGGCTCCGCCACCAACGAAAAGGGTGAGCCGATCCGCGGCAAGACCAAGCCCTGGGTGGTCAGCCGCGAGATCTCGATCCTGCCGGGCCAGACCTTCAACCGCCGCAACCTCGAGGAGGACATCAAGCGCCTCTACGGCACCGGGCTGTTTGCCGATGTCAAGGTGACCCTGCGGCCCGTTCCGGCCCAGCCTGGTGAGGTGGTGATCGTGCTTGGGGTGGTGGAGCAATCCACCGGCTCCCTCTCCGGCGGCCTGGGTTACAGCCAGAGCCAGGGTGTGTTCGGCCAGGTGCAGCTCCAGGACAGCAACCTGAGGGGTCGAGCCTGGGATGTGGCCCTCAACTTCACCTATGGCCAGTTCGGCGGCCTGGCCGACCTGTCCTTCACGGATCCGTGGATCAAGGGGGATAAATACCGCACAGCTTTCCGTGCCCGCCTGTTCATCAGCCGGGATGTGCCGCAGATCTACCAGAGCCAGGAAAACGGCAACATCAACACCGCCTCGGATTTCTACGAAGCTCCTGGCACCAGCCTGGCTTACAACATCAACTCCGATAACAACCCCGAAGGCCGGCGCTTCGACTCGGTTGGTGAAGCCGAATCCGATTCCCCGGGGAACAGCTGGTTCGATTACGACGGCAACTCGATCGCGATCCAGCGGGTGGGCGGCAACATTCAGTTCGTGCGGCCGCTCAATGGTGGAAATCCCTTCAGGAAGGCCCTCTGGAGTCTGGTGGTGGGGGCCAGTGCCCAGGAGGTGAGGCCGATCAACTTCGCCGGTGAATCCATGCCCTTCGGTGTGAGCACCAACAACTTCGACGGTTCCGAGGCTCCGATCGAGAACGTGGTCTGCGTGGCGTTCAACTGCGCCACCACCAACCAGTTGGTGGCGGTGCGGGTGGCTGCCACCCGCAACACGCTCAACGATCCCCGCAATCCCACCTCCGGCAATTTTCTCAGCCTCAGCACGGAGCAGTTCGTTTCGGTCGGGCCCGATTCACCCACCTTCAACCGCCTGCGCGGCAGCTATTCCTATTTCATTCCAGTCAACTGGCTGCGGTTTTACAAGGGCTGTCGGCCGAAACCCGGTGAGGCGGCCGACTGCAAGCAGGCCCTGGCCTTCCAGGTCTCGGCCGGCACCAACGTCGGCGACCTGCCCCCCTACGAGGCCTTCTGCATGGGCGGCTCCAACTCGGTGCGGGGCTTCGCCGACTGTGACCTCGGGGTCGGCAAGAGCTTTGGCGAAGCCACGATCGAGTACCGCTTCCCGCTGTTCTCCGTCGTGAGTGGATCGTTCTTCGTGGATGGCGGCACCGATTTCGGCTCCCAGGCCAGTGTCCAGGGCAATCCAGGTGGTCTGCTGGCAAAACCGGGCAGTGGCTTCTCGGTGGGCACCGGTCTGATCGTCACCACTCCGGTCGGTCCACTCCGGCTGGAGGTCGCCAGCAAGGACTTCAGCGGTGATTGGCGCTTCAACCTCGGTGTCGGCTGGAAGTTCTAGCCATGGACTGGCCCAGCGATTACAGCCAGGCCTGGACCCTGGCGGCACCGGTGGAGCGCTCCGGGGTGGGCCTGCACAGCGGCAACCTCTGCCGGGTGCGCCTCGAGCCCAGTGATCAGCCAGGTTTTCAGCTGGGCTGGCTGGATCAGCCGGGCAGCGCTGTCAGCCGGCTTCATCCCGGCCTGGTGTGCGAAACCCAGCTGTGCACCGCCCTGAGGCTTGATCAACGCCGCCTCGCCACGGTGGAGCATCTGCTGGCAGCCCTGGCTGGGACGGGCCTCAGCCAGGTGACGATCCTGGTTGAAGGGGATGAGGTGCCGCTGCTGGATGGCTCCGCACTGTCGTGGGTGGAGGCGATCGCCGAAGCGGGCCTCCAGCTGGTGGGTGAGCGGGAGCCGTTGCAGGAGCTCGCTTCACCGCTCACCCTGCAGCAGGGCCGGAGCTTCGTGACCGCCCTGCCCAGCCTCCAGCCCTGGCTGGGAGCGGCGATCGAGTTTCCCCAGGCGGCGATCGGCCGACAGTCCTTTTCCCTGGAGCTCACGCCTCGGCGCTTCGTTGAGGAGATCGCCCCGGCCCGCACGTTCGGCTTTCGCGAGCAGGTGGAGCAACTGCAGGCGGCGGGGCTGATCAAAGGTGGGAATCTGGGCAATGCCCTGGTCTGTGATGGCCAGCAGTGGTTGAATCCTCCTTTGCGCCTCGAACAGGAGCCGGTGCGCCATAAGCTGCTGGACCTGCTGGGCGACCTGGCGCTGGTGGGCTTGCCTCGAGCCCAGGTGTTCGCATACCGCGGTTCCCATGGGCTGCACACCGCTCTGGCGGCTGCCCTGGCTGCTCACTCCCGATCTGCCTGAAGCCCGTTGACCGTTTCTCTTGCCGGCTCACCCCTGCTCACCAGTGAGCAGATCCTCAATCTGTTGCCCCACCGCTACCCATTTGCCCTTGTGGACCGGGTGGTCGAACATGAGCCTGGTAAGCGGGCGGTCGCCATCAAGAACGTCACCCTCAACGAGCCCCATTTCCAGGGCCATTTCCCGGGTCGTCCGATGATGCCGGGGGTGTTGATCGTCGAGGCGATGGCCCAGGTGGGGGGACTGATCATTGCCCAGATGCCTGAGTTGCCGAAGGGGCTGTTCGTCTTCGCCGGGATCGACGGGGTGCGGTTCCGGCGGCCGGTCGTGCCTGGCGATCAACTGCGGATCAGCTGTGAGCTGCTGGCCATCAAGCATCGGCGGTTCGGCAAGGTGAGGGGAGAGGTCACGGTCGATGGACAGCGCGTCTGTTCAGGAGAACTGATGTTCTCTCTGGTGGACTGAGGCGATGACCAGCGCAGCCGTGGAAACCTCGATCCATCCCACCGCCTTGGTCGATCCCCGCGCCAAGCTGGCTGTCGGCGTGGCGATCGGGCCGTTCTCCGTGATCGGCCCTGAGGTGCAGATCGGTCCCGGCAGCCGGATCGGGCCCCATGTGGTGATCGAAGGCCGCGTTCGGATGGGTGCCCGCAACCGGGTTTTCCCCGGGGCCTGCATCGGCCTCGAACCCCAGGACCTCAAATACAACGGGGCCCCCACCGAAGTGGTGCTCGGTGACGACAACACGATCCGGGAATGCGTCACGATCAACCGGGCCACCGCCGATGGCGAGCAGACCAGGCTGGGCAGCGGCAATCTGCTGATGGCCTACTGCCATGTCGGCCACAACTGTGAACTGGGCGACGGCATCGTCGTGGCGAACAGCGTGGCGATCGCCGGCCATGTGGTGATCGGCGACCGGGCCGTGATCGGCGGGGTGCTCGGCATCCATCAGTTCGTCCACATCGGCACGCTGGCGATGGTGGGCGGCATGAGCCGCATCGACAGGGACGTGCCCCCCTTCGCCATCGTCGAAGGCCACCCCGGACGGCTGCGGGGGCTCAACCGCATCGGCCTGCGGCGCAGCGGCCTGGCCGAACGGGCCGCCGGTGCCGAACTCAGGCAATTGCAGGAGGTCTGGAACCGCCTCTACCGCGGCGACGAGGTGCTGGTCCAGGCCCTCGCCCGCATCCGCCAGGACGAGCTGCTGCCGGCGGCGGAGCAGCTCTGCAGCTTCCTTGAAGCCTCGATCACCCCCGGACGCCGCGGTCCCCTGCCGCCCCATCGCTGATGGTGCGCTTGCTGATCAGCACCGGCGAGGTGTCGGGGGATCTGCAGGGTGGGTTGCTGATCCAGGCGCTCCATGCCGAGGCCAGGCGCCGGGAGCTCGACCTCGAGATCATCGCCCTGGGTGGGGAGCGGATGGAGAGGGCCGGTGCCCGGCTGCTGGCCAATACCGCGCCGATGGGTGCCATGGGTCTGTGGGAGGCACTGCCGCTGGTGCTCCCCACCCTGCGGCTGCAGCGGCGGGTCGGCAGGTTGCTGCGCCAGACCCCACCGGATGGGGTGGTCCTGATCGACTACATGGGAGCGAATGTGAGCCTCGGTCTCAAGTTGCGGCGCCAGCTGCCGGGGGTTCCGATCACCTACTACATCGCCCCCCAGGAGTGGGCTTTCCGGATCGGCGAGGGGGGCAGCACCCGGCTGATCGGTTTCACCGACCGCATCCTCTCGATCTTTCCCGAGGAGGCCCGCTTCTACGGCGAACGGGGGGCCGATGTGACCTGGGTGGGCCACCCCCTGCTCGACACGCTGGGTGACCTTCCCGGCCGCGAGGAGGCCCGCCGTGAGCTGGGCCTCCTCGCGGAAGAGCGCCTGCTGCTGCTGCTGCCCGCCTCCCGCAGCCAGGAGATGCGCTATCTGGTGCCCACCCTGGCGGCGGCGGCGGCGGAACTGCAACGGCTGCGGCCAGGCCTGCGGGTGATGGTGCCGGCCGGTCAGGCCGCCTTCGAGGCGCCGCTGGCGGCGCTGCTCCGCCAGGCCGGCGTGCAGGCCGAGGTGGTGCCCGCCTCGGACGCCGATCGGCTGCGGCCCGTTCTCTCCGCCGCCGCCGATCTGGCGCTCACCAAATCGGGCACCGTGAATCTGGAGCTGGCCCTGCGGGGGGTTCCCCAGGTGGTGGGATATCGCGTCAGCCGTCCGACGGCCTGGCTGGCCCGCCACCTGCTGCACTTCCGGGTCGACCATATTTCGCCGGTCAACCTGGTGCTGGGGGAGCGCCTTGTTCCGGAACTGCTCCAGGAGTCGTTCACAGCGGCGGCCGTGGTGGCTGCGGCCCTTCCCCTGCTCGATCCCGGTGAAGCCCGTGAGCGGATGATCGAGGGCTATGGGCGCCTGCGCCTCTGCCTCGGTGAACCTGGTGTCACCGGGCGGGCCGCCGTCGAGATCCTCGATCACCTGGCGATGGCGCAGCCGTCAGCAGCGGCGGCTGCGTTCAGCCCGGCAGGATGAGTGGATGGCCTCCACCAGCACCCCCGAGCCGATCCTGCCGATGCAACCGAGCCGAGCCTGGAAGTCCCGGCTGTGGTCAGGGGTCGCCCGTCCGCTGCTGCTGGGGCTGCTGCTTCTTGTCGTCGCCGCCGCACCCGCCCAGGCGGCGATCGAGGAGGCGGTGTTCGCCGGCGGCTGCTTCTGGTGCCTTGAGCACGATCTGGAGGGGCTCCCAGGCGTGGTGGAGGCAGTGAGTGGCTACAGCGGCGGCTCCAGGCCGAACCCCACCTACCGCCAGGTGACGGCTGGGGGTACGGGCCACCTGGAAAGCGTGCTGGTTCGCTTCGAGACCAGCCGCATCAGCTATCCCACCCTGTTGCGCGCCTACTGGCGCAACGTCGATGCCCTCGATGGGGGCGGCCAGTTCTGTGATCGTGGGGCCTCTTACCGGCCGGCGATCTTCACCAGGGGAACGCGACAACAGGAGCAGGCCCAGGCCAGCCTTCAGGAGGCGGCCCGGGAGCTCAGGCAGAACCCGAGCTCGATCCGGGTGCAGATCCGTCCGCTGCAGCGCTTCTGGCCCGCCGAGGGATACCACCAGAACTACGCCGAGCAGAACAAGCTCAAATACAACTACTACCGCTGGTCGTGCGGCCGTGATCAGCGGCTCAATCAGGTCTGGGGCAGCAGGGCCCGCAGTTCCGTCCCATGGGCTGGAGCCAGGCCCTGAAGCCTGTTCAGAACGCTTCGATGTGCCTAGGGTGGAAATCCCAGACGGGAGGGTGGCGGATGTATCTACTGACGATTCGCGATGGTTTGACCACTCGGCACATCGGACCCTATGAGAGCCCGAAACAGGCTGCCGACGACCTGGAACGGCTGAGCAGCAGCCTCGGCGAGCGGGCTCGCTGGCAGATCCATGCCCTGGAATCACCCGAAACCCTGCTGGCAGCCCTCGAACCGGTCGCGATCTGAGCGGCAGGATCGAGCTGCAACCGAGCGAAACCGGGGCGAGGCTTCAACGGGCATTCCTGGGGTAGCCCCGCAGCAGGCCGCTCTCCACCATCAGCCCCACGCCGGCCACCACGCAGATCAGCCCGAGGGTGCCATACCAGAACCAGGGCCCGGCCGGCGAGACCATCTGGTTCAGCAGGGCCACCTTCTGCAGGGTCCGGCGGGTCACGGCCTCACCGACCAGGCACAGGCCCATCGGCAGCAACAGCACCCCGAGCTGGGCGCCCAGATACCAGCGGATCTTCTGAACGGCCATGGCCTCGCTCTGGAGCGTCTGCAGCCAACCTAGGCGCGGCCACCCTGGCTCACCCAGTTCACCAGGGTGCGCACCCCGAAGCCGGTGGCTCCGGCCGGATCCAGCCCCCGTCCCTTGTCGCTCCAGACGGTGCCGGCGATGTCCAGGTGGGCCCAGGCCGTGGCCGGGTCTACGAAGTCCTGCAGAAACAGGGCGGCGGTGATCGAACCGCCAGGCCGTGGGCCGGTGTTCTTCAGGTCGGCCACCGGGCTCTTGAGGCCCTCCTTGTAGGAGGCCTGGAGCGGCATGCGCCAGAACTGCTCACCGCCCTGGCGGCCGGCGTCCAGCAGGGCCGCGGCCAGTTCGTCGCTGGGGGACCAGAGGCCGGCGATCTCCTCACCCAGGGCGATCACGCAGGCGCCGGTGAGGGTGGCCAGATCAACGACCGCATCGGGCTCAAGGCGACTGGCGTAGACAAGCGCGTCGGCCAGGGTGAGCCGGCCCTCGGCATCGGTGTTGTTGATCTCGATCGTCTTGCCGTTGGAGGCGGTGAGAATGTCGCCGGGATGGATGGCGTTGCCACTGATCATGTTTTCGCAGGCGGCCACCAGCACATGGACCTCCACGTCGGCCGGCCGCAGTTCGGCGATGGCCCGGGCGGCGCCGAGCACGGCGGCGCTGCCGCCCATGTCGTACTTCATCATCTCGATCTGGGAGCCTGCCGTCTTGAGGTTGTAGCCGCCGGAATCGAAGGTGACGCCCTTGCCGATCAGCACCAGTCGGCGGCTGGCCCCGTCGGCTGGCCGGTAGGTGAGGTGAATGAACTTGGGAGGCAGGCAGGAACCCTGGGCGACCCCGAGGTAAGCGCCCATGCCGAGGGCCTCGCAGTCGGAGCGCTCCAGCACCTTGAGTTCCAGGCCGAACTCCCGGGCGATGGTGGCGGCGGTGTCGGCGAGGGCCTGGGGGGTGACCACGTTCGGAGGGGCCGCCACCAACTGACGTGCCAGCTCCACGCCCGCGCAGGTGGCCTCCAGGCCGGCAAGGCCGGCTGCGGCCGCCTCCGGCAGGCCCAGCAGGGTGACCGTCTGCGGCAGGTGCCGGGGTTCCGGCTCGCTCTTGAAGCGTGGGTCGGTGTAGAGGGTCAGGCGAACCGCCTCGGCCATCAGTCGGGCGGCCATGGCGGGCTCCAGCTCCGCGCTGGGCAGGGCGATGCCGAGCTCGGTGGCCCTGCCGGCGGCTGCCGCCCTGGCAATCGCCGCCACCGCGCTGCGCAGGCCCTGGCCATCGAAGTGGGCCGATTCGCCCAACCCCACCACGATCAGCTGGGCGGGGGAACGATCCAGCAGGGAGAGGCTGAGGGTTTCACCCGGTTTGCCCTTGAACTGGCGATGCTCGAGCAGGCTGATCAGGCCCTCACCGAAGCGGGCCTGCAACAGCTGGCGCGACTCCCCGTCATCGCCCTGGAAGATCCCCACCGCGAGGGTCTCGCCGTCCCATTCGCTCAGGGGGATGGGGGAACAGCGGAACTCCATGGGGCCAGGACTGGGGGCCGTGATCGTAGCGATGCCACCTGGTGCGGCCCTGGCCTGGGGCCGGCCGCGCTCAGGCCGGATCGCTGGTGAACGGCGTGGCCCAGCGCTGGCGGGTCTCCTTGTTGAACGGCGGCAGCCAGCGGCGGATCAGGGCCTGCTCCAGGGCACGACGCGACCTGGCTGCCGCTGGCACATCGCACCAGAAGCGGATGCTGAGCCGGGTGGTCAGCTTGGCCTGCAGCATGGCTTCGGCGTAGGCGGACAGGTAGGTCTTGCAGTCGTGCTCTCCTTTCCAGCGAAGCTCGGCCCGGCCGGTTTCGCCCACATAGAGCAGCAGGGAGGTTTGCAGGTGGGGCGGCTGGTCGATCACCACATAAATGGCCGCTCCCCCCTGGGGCGGCTGGGGCCAGCGCCAGAACTGCAGGCTCTGGGGGGCCAGGGCGAGGGGGTTGAAGCCGCTCGCCAGGCTTTCGGGGCCCGGAAGCTGGCCGGGGAACTCCGGCGGGAACAGCCAGCCCTGTTCCCGGCAGGGGGCTCCGGCCGGATCAGTGGCTGGCCGGGTTGGATCGAACAGCGGCTGCTGAAAATCAGCCAGCCGCCCCTGCCAGGCGACCAACTGGTGCCGGAGCAGCGGCAGGGCAGTGGTTCCGTCGAGCGGATCCGATCCGGAGCCCGGCTCGAATAGTTCTCCCTGCCGGCCCGGGGCCCGGCTCAACGGGAGGGAGGGCCATCACCGGGCCGGGGCAGATCCGGACCCACCGGCCCCTTGCTGAAGCTCACCTTGCCGATCAGGCCCTCCACCAGATCGGCGGGGAGGGCCAGCCGCTGCTGGAGGTCGGCGAGATCCTGGAACGGGCCCCGGCTGCGCTCCCGCACCAGCCGCTGGCAGCGCTGGGCATCGAGGGGCAGACGGTCGTGGAGTTGCTCCACGCCGCAGCGGTTCAGGTCGATCGGGGCGGACCGGGGCGGGGCGGCATCGCCATACCAGCGGAAGGCGAGCAGAGGTTGCCAGCAGCGGATCCGCTCCTCCGGCAGCGTCAACAGCCGTTGCAGATCCTCGACACCGCTCAGCTGCACGCCACCGGCCTGCAGGCGCAGCAACAGGTCCACCTGGCTGGGGGTGCAGCCGGGCAGGCGCAGCCAGTCGGCCGCCGTGGCCCGGTTCACATCGAGGCGCCAGCCCAGGGCCGCCGCCTGCCGCACCTCCTCGGCGTTGCGGAGCCGCAGGCCTGGATTGCCGGCCAGCTTGAGGGCGAGCAGGTCACGCTCGATCGCCTCGGCCTCCGGCTGGTGCGGGCTGGACGGGGGGGGTGCCGGGCGCCCGGCAGGTGCCGGCAACTGGCCTGTGGCGACCAGAAGCCGGCGGGCCATGCCATCCAACCAGTGCCCTTTGGCCATGGTGGCACTCGCCCAAACGCACGTCTGGACTGAAGTTAGCGGTCATTGCCGCCCGATTACGTCAATCCACACTCCCCTGGAGGCGGTGGGCCGCTCAGAATCAACGGCAACGCACCACGCCTGGCCTCTGCCATGGGATTCTTCGAATCCGAAATCGTTCAGGACGAAGCCAAGCGGCTGTTCGGCGATTACCAGCAGCTCACCCAGCTCGGTGGCGACTACGGCAAGTTCGATCGCGCCGGCAAGAAGCTGTTCATCGAGCGGATGGAGGAGCTGATGGATCGCTACCGGGTGTTCATGAAGCGCTTCGAGCTCTCCGAAGACTTCCAGGCCAAGCTCACCGTGGAGCAGCTGCGCACCCAGCTGGGTCAGTTCGGCCTCACCCCTGATCTGATGTTCGTGCAGATGAACCAGACGCTTGAGCGGATGAAGAGCGAGCTGGAGAAAGCCGGCTGAGCAGCGGCGGCGAACAGCCGGACGCCGCTGGGTACGATCCGGCTGGGTCAAGCGATGCTGCCGGGGGATGGCCATGGGTGCTGATGCATTGCCGGGCTGGTTGGAGCGGGGCATGGCCGATCTCTTCCCCACCGGCGCTGAGGACAACCCCGATCAGCGTCTGACGGCCCGGCTGGCGGAAGCGGAGCGCAATGGCCGCCCCCTGCGGGTCAAGCTCGGCATCGACCCCACCGGCACCGACATCCATCTGGGGCACGCGATCCTGTTCCGCAAGCTGCGGGCCTTTCAGGACGCGGGCCACACCGCGGTGCTGATCATCGGTGATTTCACCGCCCGCATCGGCGATCCCACCGGCAAGAACGCCACAAGGGTGCAGCTCGGCGCCGCTGCGGTGGAGGCCAATGCCGCCACCTACCTGGCCCAGCTGGGTGAGGGGCTGCCGAAGGAGCGGGCCCTGCTGGATTTCGAAACCCCCGGCCGACTCGAAGTGCGCCGCAACAGCGAGTGGCTCTCAGGCCTCGATCTGCACAGGGTGATCGAGTTGCTGGGCACCGCCACCGTGGGTCAGATGCTGGCCAAGGACGATTTCTCCAGGCGCTACGGCGGCGGCCTGCCGATCTCCCTGCACGAGTTCCTCTACCCCTTGCTGCAGGGCTACGACTCGGTGGCGGTGCGCTCCGACCTGGAGCTGGGCGGCACCGACCAGAAGTTCAACGTGGCGATGGGCCGGGATCTGCAGCGGCACTTCGGCCAGAAGCCCCAGTTCGCCCTGCTGATGCCGATCCTGCCGGGGCTCGATGGTGTGGCGAAGATGAGCAAGAGCCTG
The DNA here is from genome assembly GCF_977927535.1 of Cyanobium sp. ULC082. Classification (NCBI taxonomy): domain Bacteria; kingdom Bacillati; phylum Cyanobacteriota; class Cyanophyceae; order Synechococcales; family Prochlorococcaceae; genus Cyanobium; species Cyanobium sp. ULC082. The sequence continues at coordinate 1,733,644 of NZ_OZ376397.1, read as the reverse complement.
GGCAACACCGTGGGTCTGCGGGAAGACCCGCTCTCCACCTATTCGAAGCTCGAAAAGCTGCCGGACGCGGTGGTGGGCGACTACCTCACCCTGCTCACCGATCTGGAGCAGGCCAGCCTGCCGGCCTCCCCGCGCGAACGTCAGATGGCGATGGCGCTGGAGGTGACCGCCGGGCTGCATGGTGAGGCGGCAGCCCGGGCGGCCCAGCTGGATGCGCGGCAACTGGTGGCGGCGCCCCATGGCAGGGTCGGGATGGCCGGCGCGGCGGGGATTCCAGCGGCACAGGGCGCCCAATCCGTTCCTGAACTGTCTCTGGAGCCCGTGAACTTCCCGGCCAAGGCGTTCTATCTGCTCAGTGCCCTGGGGCTCTGCGTCAGCAGCAGCGAAGCCCGGCGCCAGATCCAGGGGGGTGGCGTGCGCCTGGATGGCGAGAAGCTGGCTGATCCGAACCAGGAGTTCAGCGCCGCCGCAGAGCTGGAAGGAAGAGTGCTGCAACTGGGCAGGAAGACGTTCCGGCGGTTGGTGATCCGATGACCATCTCCCTCAGCCCTGCCGGGCGGATCATCCTGGCGCTCGATCGGCCCGATGCCGCCGCCGCCCTCGAACTGGCCGGCCGGATCCCCGGGTTGCGGCGGGTGAAGGTGGGGCTGGAGCTGTTCACCGCCGCCGGCCCGGCCGTGGTGAGCGCCCTGCGGGAGCGGGGTCTCGGCGTGTTCCTCGATCTCAAGTTCCACGACATCCCCGCCACCATGGCCGGCGCGGTGCGCAGCGCCGCCCGGCTGGGGGCCGAGCTGATCACGGTGCACGCCGCCGCCGGCCATCAGGCCCTGGTGGCGGCCCAGGCGGCGGCGCTGGAGGGGGCCGCCGCCGCTGGTGTGGCGCCGCCAACCCTGCTGGCGGTCACAGTGCTCACCAGCTGGGATCCGGCCTGTTTCGCCGCCGAGCTGGCGATCACCGAGCCGCTGCCCAGCCATGTTCTCCGGCTGGCGGGTCTGGCGGCCTCCGCCGGGATCGGCGGTGCCGTCTGCTCCCCCCTGGAGGTGGCGGCGTTGCGGGCCATCCACCGGGAACCCTTCACCCTGGTGACCCCCGGCATCCGCCCGGCCGGCAGTGGCAGCGGCGATCAGGTGCGGGTGCTCACCCCGGCCGAGGCGATCGCCGCCGGGGCCAGCTTCCTGGTGATCGGTCGGCCGATCAGCGCCGCCGAGGATCCGGCGGCGGCCTTCGAGGCCTGCTGCGCCGAGCTGCAGGCCTGAACCGCCCGGGTAACTGGCTGCGATGCTGGGCTTCATGGTGATGACGCAGGCGGAACCCGTTGATGTCGTGGTGGTGGGAGCTGGCCTGGCGGGGCTGGTGGCGGCGCTGGCCGTGCAGCGGGCCGGCCGCTCGGTGCGCCTGATCGAGGCGGATGCCCGGCTCGGTGGGCGGATGTGCCGGCAGAGCGTGCGGCTCGATGGGGAGCTGACGCCAGGGGGCTGCCCGGACAGCTGGATCGACCTGGGCGGCCAGTGGGTCGGCCCCAGCCAGAGCCGCTTCCTCGCCCTGCTGGATCAGCACGGCATCCGCCGCTTCGACTCTCCCCACGACGGTGAAACGGTGCTGGTGTTCGGCGATTGCCGCTGCACCTTCGCCGGATTCTTCCAGGGTTTCCCCGAAGGCCAGCCGCCGGCCGTGCCAGCCGCCGACTGGGACGATGCCATGGCGGCTCTGGCCCGCTTCCAGGCGCTGGTGGCCCAGTTGCCGGAAGGTCACCCCCACCACCATCCCGCCGCTGCCGAACTGGATCGGCTCAGCTTCCAGGACTGGATCGACGCCCACACCCACACCCCGTTCGCGGCCTGGTATTTCGCCTATTTCTGTCGGGCGGTCGGTTTCCTGGGCCCGGCTGAGCCGGAGCAGGTGTCGCTGCTGCATGTGCTCTGGGGCCAGCGCACCGCTCCCCAGGGCGAGCAGCCGGAGCAGGAGCTGCTGCATGGCGGCGCCGGCCAGCTGCCGGCCCTGCTGGCGGCGCAGCTGGCTGAGGGGGTGGTGCGGCTGGGCGAGCCGGTGCTTGCCGTGCTGCAGCCAACACAGACGTCCGCGGCGGATTGTTTGGTTCGGGTCCAGACCGGCCAGGCGGAGTATCCCTGCCGCGCCGCGATCGTGGCGATGCCGCCGGCGCTGGCGGCGCGGCTCCGTTTCACGCCGGAGCTTCCCGCCGACCGCCAGGAGCTGCAGCAGCAGATGGCGATGGGCGCCTGCGCCAAGCTGCTGATCGTCTATGCCACGCCCTGGTGGCGTGAGCTGGGGCTCTCGGGGATCGCCATCGGCGATCGCCCCTGGGTGGAACTGGTGGCCGACAGCTCCGATCCCGAGACCGGTTGCGGCGTGCTGGCCGCCTTCGTGGTGGGCCACCGCTACCACCGCTGGGCGCCGTTGAGTGAGGCGGAACGGAAGGAGGCGGTGCTGGGCGATCTGGCCGCCTATCTGGGCCCGGCGGCCCTGACGCCTGTGGCCTACGTCGAGAAGGACTGGCCGGCGATGCCGTTCGTGGGTGGCGCCTACGCCGCCTGGATGCCGCCGGGGCTCTGGAGCCGCTGTGGCGATGCCCTGCGCCGGCCCCATGGCCAGGTGTTCTGGGCGGGCACCGAGGTGGCCGAGCGCTGGCCGGGCTTCTTCGATGGGGCGGTGCGCAGCGGTGAGGAGGCCGCAGCGGCGGTGCTGGAGCGGCTGGGCTGATTCGGGCGCAGCCGCTTCCATACTGGAATCCGCCTTCTGTGGCTCCGCAGCTCAGCCGATGCCAAGGATCCTTGCCTGCCTGCTGACCCTGCTGCTCCTGGTCATGGCGCCGTCCGGGGCCCGGGCCGAGGGTGCCCCCTTCTCCCTTCCTCCCCTGCCCTACGGCATCGATGCCCTGGAGCCGGCGATCGACGCCACCACCCTGGCGATTCATCACGACCGCCATCACCAGGCCTATGTGACCAACCTGAACAGCGCCGTGGCAGCGGATCCGTCCTTGCAGGGCCAGGGCCTGGAGGCCCTGCTGAAACGGCCTTCGCGTCGCTCGGCCGCCGTGCGGAACAATGCCGGCGGCCATTGGAACCACAGCTTTTTCTGGGAGTCTCTGGCGCCGCCGGGCCAGGGCGGAGCGCCGTCGCCGGCGTTGCTCGCGGCGATCGATCGGGATTTCGGCTCGTTTGAGCAGTTCCAGGCGGGCTTCAAGGCGGCTGGTCTGCAGCGCTTCGGATCGGGATGGGTGTGGCTGATCGTCAATCCGAAGGGAACGCTTGAGCTGGTGAGCACCGCCAACCAGGACAACCCGCTGATGGATGTCAGTGATCGGCGGGGCATCCCGCTGCTCGGCAACGATGTCTGGGAGCACGCCTACTACCTCCAGTACCAGAACCGCCGCGCCGACTATCTCGAGGCCTGGTGGTCGGTGGTGAACTGGGAGGCGGTGTCGAGGCGCTTCGCGGAGCAGCCGGTCTGATGGGGATGGGCGAGAGCGGCCGTCCAGCGGCATCAGGCGTGATCAAACGGCTCGACCAGGCCCTGTTCGACGCGGTCGCGGACCAGGCCCGTCGATCGCCGCGGCTGCGGTGCAATCACAATTTCCATGCCGAGCCCGAGCCGGTGCAGCGTTTTCTGAATGTGCTGCAGCCCGGCACCTACGTGCGCCCCCACCGCCATCTCCGCCAGGAACCCGGTGCGGCGTTTGAGTGCTTCGTGGTCCTGCAGGGGGCGATCGGCGTGTTGCTGCTCAATGGGGCCGGCGATGTGCTGCTGGGCGAACGGCTTGAGGCGGCCGGTCCGCTGCGGGGCATTGAGCTGGCCGATGGCCAGTTCCACACCCTGGTGGCCCTCCAGCGCGACTCCGTGCTGCTGGAGGTGAAACAGGGCCCCTACATCCCTGCCCAGGACAAGGATTTTCTGCCCTGCTTCCCGGCGGAGGGCAGCCCTGCCGCCGCTGCCCAGGTGCGGGCCTGGACACAGCTGTTCGGCTGAACGGCCCCCTCCGGCCGCCTGGCCGTCAAAGCCCCGCAGACTGTTGACCCCGGTCGGCGATTCCGCCGCCCTTGAGAGCCCCATGCCAAGCGCCAAGGTCCAGGCCGCCCAGCCCGCCCTGGGCTTCATCCAGCCGGCCTACACGCCCTGGCTGCATCGCCTCTGCCGGCTGGCCCTGCCGGCCGTGCTCGGCTCACGGCGGATCGGCATCGGTGCGGTGAGCGGCGTGGTGGAGCTGGCGGAGTTGTGCGCCGCGGCCCAGAACGGTGAGGTGCGCCTGCTGATCGCCTTCCGGCATCCGAGCACCACGGATCCGCTGGTGATGGCCCAGCTGCTCTGGAAGGAGGTGCCCCGGGCGGCCCGCCGCCATGGCATCCGGCTGGCCCATCCGGTGCACAGCCAGTTCCTCTACGACCGGGGAATCCCCCTCTGGGCCGGTGCCGCCGCCGGCTGGATGCTGGCCAGGCTGGGTGGAGTCCCGATCCAGCGCGGCAGGCTCGACCGCCGGGCCTTGAAGACGGCCCGCCATCTGCTCTGCTCGGGCCCTTTCCCCCTGGCGATCGCGCCGGAGGGGGCCACCAACAACCACGACGAACTGCTGGGCCCCCTGGAGCCTGGCCTGGCCCAGATGGCGTTCTGGTGCTGCGAAGATCTCGTGGCCGAAGGGCGGGAGGAGCGGGTTGTGATCGTGCCGGTCGTGCTGCGCTACAGCCTGCTGCATCGGGACTGGGCACCGATCGACCGGTTGCTCACCGCCCTGGAGGGCGTGCTGGGCATCACGCTCCCCCCTGCCGGGGCGCCGGCCCTTCCCACCGAGGAGGCCGACCACCGCTACGGCCGTCTGCTGCGGATCTCCGGCCGCTTGCTCACCCAGCTGGAACACTTCTACCGGCTGGGCAGCGGCGAGGAGCCTGGGCTGACCCCCGGCGATCCCGCCCTCTCGGCCCGCCTGAGCAGGCTCCAGGCAACGGCCCTTGCGGCAGCGGAATCCCACTTCGATCTGCAGCCGAGGGGCACGATCCTGGAGCGCTGCCGCCGGATCGAGCAGGCCGGTTGGCAGGCGATCTACCGCGACGACCTGGCCGCCTGCGCCCCCCTTGAGCGCAGCCTGGCCGACTGGTGTGCCGTCGAAGCGGCCCGCCACCTCGACCACATGCGCCTGGTCGAGTACTTCGCCTCGATGGGAGATGCCTATGTGGCCGAAAAACCCAGCGTCGATCGCTACCTTGAGGTTCTGCTGATCCTGTGGGATGCGATCGCCTGGATCCGGGGCCGGCGGGGCGAGCGGCCGCCGGCCCCGGCGGCGCGGCAGGTGAGGATCATCGTCGGGGAACCGATCGAAGCCGGCCCACGCTTGGCCGACTACCGCCGCGATCGCCGCCTCGCGGTGGATCAGCTGACCGACGTGCTCCGCGCCAGCCTGGAGGCGGCGATGCTCGATTGAGCCAGGCAGGGCCCTGCCGCTTCAGGCGGCCAGCGACCGCAGCGGCACCAGCTGGCCATAGAGCGCTTCGAGAGCCTCGATGTTGCGGGTGAGGGTGTATCTCTCCAGCACCCTGGTCCTGGCCCGGCGCCCCAGTTCGGCGCTGAGCACCGGTTGATCCCGCAGCACCGGCAGCAGGGTGCGCAGCTGGGTGGTGACCCCCTGGGTGCTGATCACGATCCCGGCGCCACCTTCCAGCACCTCCCCGTCGGCGCCGGCATCGGTGGCCACACAGGCGGTTCCGCAGGCCATCGCCTCCAGCAAGGCCAGCGACAGCCCCTCCACCAGGGAGGGCAGCAGGAACACCTCGGCAACCTGGAGCAGGGCCACCCGCATCGCCTGGTCGGCTTCGTATCCCCACCAGGCCACATCCGGGTCGTCGCCGCTGGCCATCAGGGAGCCGCGCAGGGGACCGTCTCCGACGATCAGCAACAGGCAATGGCGTGGCCGCACCAGCCGCCAGGCCTTGAGCAGGGCCTCCACGTTCTTCTCGGTGGCCAGCCTGCCCATGTACAGGAACACGCGCCGACCCTGGAAGCGCAGGCGCAGCTGGGCCAGCTCCCCCGTCCCCCCATGGGCCGGGGCGGGCTGCCAGCGGTCGGTGTCCACCCCGTTCGGGATCACGGCCAGGCGCTCCTCCCGCACCCCCAGCCTGGCCAGCACCTCCGCCTGCCGCTCGGAGAACACGATCACCCGGTCAAAACGGGCCAGGGTCGGTGCGTACAGCTGATAGGTGAGCTGCTGGGTGCCGGCGGTGAGGTTGCGCAGGCTCGCGTCAAAGGCCGGATGGAAGGTGGCCACCAGCGGCACACCCAGGTGCTGGCAGAGATCGGGCAGGCGGAAATCCAGGGGCGACAGGGTGAGGCTGGCGTGGACCAGATCGGGCTTGAGCTGCTCCAGCGATTCCCGCAGCTCCCGCTGCGCCCCGGGCGAGGGGATGGTGTACACCTGCGACTTGACCAGATAGGGCAGGGCCACTTCACGGCTGCCATCTCCAGGTGGCCCGACACCCCTGGCGGATCTCAGGGCCGCCGCCGCGCTCTGCCTGCCATCGGGGTTGAGGGTGTCCCAACCGAGGCCAAGGCCCGTGGAGGGGGTGTCGAAATGGATGAAGCTGATCCGATGACCCCGCTCCCGGAGCCGCTCAGTGGTGGACAAGCCATAGGAGACATTGCCGCAAAACGGAGATTTCTTGCCCAGCCAGGCGATATGGGCCACCTGCCGCCGTTCTTCCGATGAGGAAGATTAGCAGCGCCGCCAGGGACGCTCCAGCAGGGCGGCCACAAAGGCGATGGCGGCCAGAATCCACAGCACCGGCAGCAAGCCGTAGCGGCTCACCACCGTTCCGGCCAGCACCAGCGGCAGGCTGAGGGCGATGTTGATCAGGTTGTTCTGCAGGCCGAACACCTTGCCGCGCATCGGCTCGGGCGTGTCTTCCTGGATGGTGGTCTGAGCTGGGATCGCCAGCAGTGAGGCCCCGATCCCCAGCAGCGTGCAGAGGCCAAGCGTGAAGATCAGGTTGCCGCGCACCTGGCCCAGCAGCACCAGGCTGAAGGCGATCGTGGCCAGGCCCGTAGAGGCCATCACCCGGCGGCTGACGCCATGGCCGAGCTGGGCGACGGCAAGGGCTCCGGTTGCCATGCCCAGACCGCTCATCGCCAGCAGGGTGCCGAACTGGGTGGGTCCAAGGCCCTCGATTGCGCCGGCCAGGCTGATCGCCAGGACATAGAGCGCCGCCAGAATGCTGTAAAGAAGCACCAGGTGCAGCATGGCGCTGCGCACGCTGGTGCGTTCCCGCAGCACCTGGATGCCTTCGGCGATTTCACTCCAGACGCTGGTGCCTTCGGCTTGGCGCGGTTCCTCACGCATCGGAATCGTGCTGATGATGAAGGCCGCCAGGCCGTAGCAGAGCGGCAGCAACAGGAACTCTCCTCCTTTGAAACCCACTTCCGCCAGGCCGTTGCGCAACAGCCTCAGCACCGGATCGCCGAGGGCGAAGCCCACGATCGTGGCCCCCATGCTGGTGGCCTGATAGAGCGAATTCGCCGCCAGCAGCCGCGTGCGCGGCACCAGCAGCGGGATGGCCGCCTGCTCGGCCGGGGCGAAGAACTGGGTGAGCACCGACTCCAGGAAGGTCATCACCACCAGCCACCAGTAGCCCCAGCTCAGGCCGAGCCAGTAGGGCCCCGGCACCAGGGCCAGCGGGGCCAGCGTCACCAGGCCGGCCCGGAGGGCATTGGAGGCCACCATCACCTGCCGCTTGGGCCAGCGATCGGCCCATACCCCGGCCACCGTGCCGAGGAACATGGCCGGCAGGGTGTTCGCCACGTAGATCCCGGTGGCCAGCAGGGTGATCATCTGGGTCCGGGTCTCCAGATCCAGTCGCAGGCTGGCCGCCGCCTCGGCCAGGGCGCCGTTGTCCTGAGGGGTGTCCGTCACCCAGTACTGGGCGATCAGGAACACCATCAGCACGATGTAGAACTTGTCGGCCAGCTGGGAAAAGATCTGCCCCAGCCACAGCCTGCGGAAGCTGGGCAGGGCAAGCACGGCCTCGATCCCCTCCTGCCTGGGCGGCACGGCCTCGGCGGGAGCGGGCGGGGGTGTGGGTCGGGAGAGTCCGCTCAAGGTGTCAGCCGTTCGGCGGCAATGATGACCCAGAGCCCAGCGTCAGTCGCGTGGCGGGCTCGAAACAGCCGCGCAGCAGTGCGGGAGAGCGGCAGCGGCGGCCGAGATGCTCCCCGCACCAGACTTCCACCAGTTGAAGCAGACGCAGCCAAACCAGCACCGGTCCGATCAGGGTTCCATCCTGGCGGCGCGGCAGACCAGGCCGGGGCAGGCGTTGCAGCAGGGCGAGTTCCGAGGCGTTGAGCACCAGCACAGCCCCCGCTTCGGCCACGACCACCAGCCCCTCGCTGGGCAGGAGGCTGCAGCGCCAGGCGCCGTTGCCGAGGGGGGGATCAAGCGCCAGGCCGCTGCGGGCGCAGCTCTGCAGCGGCAGGCCGTAGCCGCCCAGGGCAAGCAGGTGGACGCAGCCCTGCACCGCCACCGCCAGGGCCTCCAGGTTGTCCTGCCGGCCCTGCACCACCAGCTCCAGGCGACCCAGCTGCATCACGAGATCATCGAGGATTCCGGCCACCCCATCGCCGCTGGGCACCAGCAGCAGGGCGAGCTCGCTGAGGGTCTGGGCCGCGGCAAGGGTTTCCAGCCGTTGGGCCAGGTGGCTGAAGCTGCGCAGCACCTTGAGCTGCCGGACCCGCCGCAGGCCGCTGCCGCCACTCACCTGCAGCTGCAGCAACGACAGCGGCACCGCCGCCGCCAGGCTGCTGCGGGGCCTTCGGGCACCGGGAACGGCCAGCCGGGTCAGGCCCTCAGCATCACTGAGCAGGGTGAGCAGCCGATCGTTCTCACCCAGGGCGCCGCACTTGAGCGAAAGCCCTTCGAGCCGCCCATCCGGGCTCACGCCGGCACACCGCCGGACTCACGGCCGGCGGGGGGGCGCCGCATGGCCTCGATCAGGGCCACCCCGCGGCTGGTGCCCAGCCGGCTGGCGCCCGCCTCCACCAGGGCGAAGGCCTGCTCCAGGTTGGTGATCCCGCCGGACGCCTTGATGCCGGCCCGTCCCCTGGCCAGTTCCCGCAGCAGGCTCACCTGCTCCACCGTGGCCGCCGGACCGAAGCCGCTGCCGGTCTTGAGAAAGGCGGCTCCGGCATCGATCGAGGCCTCCACCAGCAACTGCAAGGCCTCGGGGCCGAGCCGCCCCGCCTCAAGGATCACCTTCACCGGCAGACCCAGCGCCACGATCGAGCCGATCTCGTCGTAGACGGCGCTGCCGTTGCCATCGGCGAGGGCACCGAAATCAGGCACCATGTCGAGTTCATCGGCGCCGGCTTCGGCAGCCGCCTCAGCCTCGGCCTGCTTGACCCGGCTGGGCACGGCGCCGAACGGGAAAGCCACCACTCCGATCAGTTTCACCCGGGTGTCGCTGCCGAGCCGCTCCCGGGCCACGGTCAGCCAGCGGGAGGCCACGCAGACGCCGGCGAAACCGAAATGCCTGGCCTGGTCACAACAGATTTCAATCGCTGCTTGACCCTGGTGAGGGTCGAGCAGGGCGTGGTCGATCAAGGGGGCAAGGTCGGGGCGATCGCGGGCCAACGGTTCAGGACTCCCGGGCTTGGATCACGCCGTAGCCGCCGTGGTTGCGGTGATACACCACCTGGATGCCGCCGCTCTGCCGGTCCCGGAAGACATAGAAGTCATGGTCGATCACTTCCAGTTGATCAAGGGCTTCCTGCAGGGACATCTCCGGCATGGCGTAGTACTTGCGCCGCACCGCGGGAGCCGGCAGGGCAGGCTCGCGACCGCCGATCAGATCGCCGGGCAGCTCCGTTGCTGCGGCTGCCTCCAGGGAGTCCGGTCCGTCCTCCTGCTGTCCCACCGGGCGATCGCCGGTGAACAGCTCACCGCCATGGTGCTCGGTGAGGCGCTCCTTGTAGCGCTTCAGCTGGCGGCTGAGCTTGCCGGCCACCATGTCGATGCTGGCGTAAAGGTTTTCGCTGCGTTCCTGGGCCCGGATCACCGTGCCGTTGGCGAACACCGTCACTTCGGCGGTCTGCTGGGTCACCCGTGGATTGCGGGCGACGGAGAGGTGGACATCGGCCTCCTTGACCAGCCCCTCGAAATGGCTGATCGCCCGGCTTAACTTGGATTCGGTGTAATCGCGAATGGCTTGGGTGACGTCGAGATTGCGCCCGTGGATCAGTAGCTTCATCGAACACCTCTGCGGGAGAGACGGCTGCAACGCCGGCAGCAGGATCGAAGCGTTGCTTCAACGATTCGATCGTTTTCATCGTACGAAGACCGGCCGATGAATCCTGGCCTCGATGCAATCCTTTTTGTTCCGGATGCCCCTGTGCCGTTCGCGCGGGCCTGGCGTTGGCAGCGGTTGCTGCAGGAGCGCCTGCTGGCCGATTCCCGGGGCCCGGAAGCCCTGCTGATCCTCCAGCACCCCAGGTGTTACACCCTGGGCCGCGGCGCCAGCGAGGCCCATCTGGGTTTCGACCCGCTCGCCCCCCCCGCCCCCCTGTTCCGGATCGATCGGGGTGGCGAAGTCACCCATCACCTGCCCGGTCAGCTGGTGGCCTATCCCGTGCTCAACCTGCAACGCCATGGCGCCGATCTGCACCTCTATCTCCGCCAGCTGGAGGGGGCTGTGCTCGATGTGCTCGGCCAGCTCGGTCTGGCCGGCGAACGCATCGATGGCCTGACCGGAGTCTGGCTGGAGGGCCGCAAACTGGCGGCGATCGGCGTGGGGGCGAGGCGCTGGATCAGTCAGCACGGCCTGGCCCTCAATGTGAACTGTGACCTCTCCGGTTTCGCCGCCATCGTTCCCTGCGGCCTGGCTGATCGAGCCGTCGGCCGACTGTGCGACTGGTTGCCGGGCCTGGGCATCGACCAGGTGCAGCCGCTGCTGAGGGAGGCCATCGCCACCCGGTTCGGGTTGACGCTCCGCCCACCGGTTGGCACGGAGAGGCTCTGGGGGTGATAAGGCTGGGGCCAGTTCAGCTGGAAAGCACCGTGACCGGGAAGGCGGAGATTCACTGGCAGGCCGATCAACGCGACAGGCTCGCTCTGGCTGAGGCCACCGACTGGAGTGAGCTGGTGGGCCTGGAGCAGCTCTGGCCTGCCCTGGCCAGGCGCTACGGCGAGGCACCCGCCCTGGAAGCGCCCCATGCCAGTCCGCCTGAAACCCTCAGCTTCCAGCAGCTCGACGCAGCGATCAGCACGGCTGCCAGCGCCTTCGCGGCACTTGGCGTGCGGTCTGGTGATGTGGTCGCCCTGTTCGCGGAAAACTCCCCCCGCTGGCTGGTGGCTGACCAGGGCCTGATGCGAGCCGGTGCCGCCGATGCGGTGCGGGGGAGCAGCGCACCGCTCGATGAGCTCCGCTACATCCTCGAAGACTCAGGCGCGATCGGCCTGGTGCTGGAGTCGAAAGCCCTGTTGCAGCGGCTCGAGCTCAGCGACCCCCAGCTGGAACGGCTTCGCTTCGTGCTCGTTCTCGACGATGGCCCGGCCGAGCTCACCCCGGCCACCGCCCCTCCAGCCACCGCCCCTCCAGCCACCACCACCCCGGTCAGCGCCTTGCTGGACTGGGCCGCGTTCCGGCAACGGGGGCTGGCGGCGCCGCTCCCTCCGCCACCTTCGGGAGGGGCACTGCGGCTGGCCACGCTGCTTTACACATCCGGCACCACCGGCCGCCCCAAGGGGGTGCCGCTCAGCCACGCCAATCTTCTCCACCAGCTCGCCACCCTCGGCGTGGCGGTCTCGCCCCGACCGGGCGATCGGGCCCTCAGCGTGCTGCCGATCTGGCACGCCTACGAGCGCACCGCCGAATACTTCCTGCTCTCCTGCGGCTGCCAGCAGGCCTACACCACCCTGAAGCACCTCCGCACCGACCTTCAGCGGGTGAGGCCCCAGTACATGATCAGCGTGCCCCGCCTCTGGGAGGCGCTGCTGGCCGGATTCGAGGATGCGCTGGTGGCCATGCCGGCCTCGCGCCGTCGGCTGATCGAGCGGGCCCTCGGTCTGAGCCGATTCCATGCCCTGCAACGTCGCCGTGCCCTGGACCTCACCCTGCAGCCCGAACCAGCGCCGCAGCGCCTGCTGGCGGCCTGCCTGGTGGTGGTCAGCTGGCCCCTGCATGCCCTCGCTTCGCGGCTGCTCTGGCCGAAGGTGCGCCAGCAGCTGGTGGGGGGGGTGATGCGCACGGCGATCAGTGGCGGCGGCGCCCTGGCTCTCCATGTGGATGGCTTCTTCGAGGCGATCGGCATCGAGCTGCTGGTTGGCTACGGACTCACCGAAACCAGTCCGGTGCTCACCTGTCGCCGCCGTTGGCACAACCGCCGCGGCAGTGCCGGTCAGCCCCTGCCGGGAACGGCGCTGCGGATCGTTGATGCCGAGAGCGGTGCGCTGCTGGCCCTGGGCGAACGGGGCCGGGTGCTGGGCCGCGGGCCCCAGGTGATGGCGGGCTACTTCGGCAAACCCGAAGCCACCGCCGCCGTGCTGGATGGTGCCGGTTGGTTCGATACCGGCGACCTGGGCCACCTGATGGCCGATGGCACCCTGGTGCTCACCGGCCGGGCCAAGGACACCATCGTGCTCAGCAGTGGCGAGAACATCGAGCCCGGCCCCCTGGAGGAGGCCCTGGTCGCCCATCCGCGGGTGGAGCAGGTGATGCTGGTCGGCCAGGACCGCCGCCAGCTGGCGGCTCTGGTTGTGCCCAGGGGGGAGAGTTTCGATCGCGAGGAGCTGCGGACCCTCAAGGGTGCGTTCAACCGGCTGCTGGCCGCCCGTCCCGGATCCCGCCCCGATGAACGATTGGCCGGCGTGGCGGGGGTGGAGCCGTTCACGATCGAGAATGGCCTGCTCACCCAGACGCTCAAGCAGCGCCGTGATCGGATCACCAGCCGGGATGCGGCGGCGATCGAGGCCATCTACCGCAGTTGACCCCTGGTCGCCGGGCTGACAGCCTGAACGTTGTTACAGGCATGTCATGTCCGAGGGCCAAACGCTGACGATCAAACGCACGATCACGGTGCGGGCCGTGGTGACTCCCCGCTGGAAGGAGGATGCCGAGCGCGAACTGAGCGCTGCGGTGAGCAACTCCGACCAGCAGCTCGCCCAGCTCGAGCAGGAGGGCCAGCAGCTGGTCGATGAAATCCGCAGCCAGAGCTTCAATCCGCTCGATCCGCGGGTGCAGGAGCAGGTGGGCTCGGTGCAGCAGCAGGTGGCGGCCAAGCGGGCCGAACTGGAGGAGCAGAAGCGCACCCTCCTGGAGCAGCAACGTCAGGTGCGGGAACTGGATTTCGAGCAGGTCGTCGACCAGGGCCAGATCGAGGGTGCCTGCAAGGTGAAGGTGGGGGACAACCTGGTTCAGAAGCTGCAGGTGGCCGTTCTGGTTCGCGACGGGGTGATCGAAGCGATCGAGGGGGGCTGAGTCCTGGCGGGGCACCCTTAAAATGCCGGTGCTCGCTGCCCCTTTGGATCAAGATTTTGGCGACCCACGACATCTTCATGCCCGCCCTCAGCTCCACCATGACGGAGGGGAAGATCGTCGAGTGGCTCAAGAAACCCGGCGATCCGGTCGCCCGCGGTGAGTCGGTGCTGGTGGTGGAGTCGGACAAGGCGGACATGGACGTGGAGGCCTTCCAGGCAGGCTTCCTCGCCGCCGTGCTGATGCCGGCGGGGCAAACGGCACCGGTGGGCGAAACAATCGGTCTGATCGTCGAAACCGAGGCCGAGATCGCCGCCGCTCAGGCCAGTGCCCCGAGCGCCCCCACGGCCGCCCCTGCCGTTCCGGTCGCTGTCGCTGTCCCGGTAGCAGCGGCAGTTGCAGCGCCGGCTCCGCCCCCTGTCCCCGCCCCAGCGGCGGTTGCAGCGGTTGCTCCGCCGGCGGTGCCTTCCCCGCCCCCCGCAGCGGGCCGGCTGGTGGCCACCCCACGGGCCCGCAAACTGGCCACGCAGCTCGGGGTGGCGCTGGAATCCCTGCGGGGCAGCGGACCCCATGGCCGCATTCAGGCCGAAGATGTCGAGCTGGCCAGCGGCCAGTCCGTGAGCGTGCCGCGGGTGGCCGAAGGCACCGCGGCCTTTGCACCGGCTGCCGCCGCCGCCGCTGGCAACGGGGCCGCCCGGGCCGCCGCCCCGGCCGCCGCCTCTGGCCAGGCCTTCGGGCGCCCTGGCGACACCGTGGCCTTCAACACCCTGCAGCAGGCGGTCAACCGCAACATGAACGCCAGCCTCGGCGTTCCCTGTTTTCACGTCGGCTACACGATCACCACCGACAGGCTTGATGCCCTCTACAAGACGGTCAAGGGCAAGGGGGTCACGATGACCGCCCTGCTGGCCAAGGCGGTCGGTGTCGTGCTGGCCAGGCACCCCCAGGTGAATGTGGCCTTCACCGAAGCCGGCATGGCCTATCCCGACCGGGTGAACGTGGCGGTGGCGGTGGCCATGGACGACGGTGGCCTGCTCACCCCCGTACTGGTTGATGCCGACAAGACCGATCTCTATTCGCTCTCCCGCAGCTGGGCCGACCTGGTCGCCCGCTCCCGCACCAAGCAGCTCAAGCCGGACGAATACAGCACCGGCACCTTCACCCTCTCCAACCTCGGCATGTTCGGGGTCGATCGCTTCGATGCGATCCTGCCGCCGGGTACCGGCGCCATTCTGGCGGTGGCCGCTTCCCGTCCCACCGTGGTGGCCGGAGCGGATGGCTCGATTGCCGTGAAGCGGCAGATGCAGGTGAACCTCACGGCCGATCACCGCGTGATCTACGGCGCCCACGGGGCGGCCTTCCTCAAGGATCTGGCTGCCCTGATCGAAACCAACCCCGAAAGCCTGGCCCTCTGAGGTGAAGGGGGTCGAGTCCGAAGGCGCGGTTCACCCGGACCTGCTGCTCTCCAGCTATGAGTTCGTGCTGCCGGAAGCCTGCATCGCCCAGCGGCCGGTGGAACCCCGTCATGCGGCCCGCCTGCTGGCCGTTGATGCCGATTCCGCCTGCCGGCACCTGACGGTCTGGGACCTCCAGAACGAGCTTCTGCCGGGGGATCTGCTGGTGGTCAACGACACCCGGGTGCTCAAGGCACGGCTGGCCGCTCGCCGGGCCAGCGGCGGGGCGGTGGAAGTGCTGCTGCTGGATCCCCTCGGCGACGGCTGCTGGCGTGCCCTGGCCCGGCCCGCCCGGCGACTGAAGCCAGGCGAATGGCTCCAGCTCGAAGCGCCCGACCAGCCGGCCCTGGCCGTGGAGGTGGTGGCTCTGGAGCGGGAGGCCGGCACCCTGGTGATTCGCTTCCCCGCCGATCGGGATACGGCTGCGGCGATCGAGGGGTTGCTGGATCGTTACGGGGAGATGCCGTTGCCCCCCTACATCCATCAGCACGAGCCGAGCGACGACGAGCGCTATCAGACCCGCTTCGCCGATCGGCCCGGTGCGGTGGCGGCACCGACGGCCGGTCTGCACTTCAGTGATGCCCTGCTGGCGGCCCTGGCCGAGCGGGGTGTGACGATCGCCCGGATCACCCTGCACGTCGGCCTGGGCACCTTCCGGCCGGTTGAGCGTGAAGATCTCTCGGGGCTGGAACTGCACAGCGAGTGGGTGGAGCTGAACGCCACCGCGGTGGAGGCCGTGGCGGCCTGCCGCCGCCGGGGTGGCCGGGTGATCGCGATCGGCACCACCAGCGTGCGCTCCCTGGAAGGGGTGGCTGCCCTCCATGACGGCCAGCTGGTTCCTTTTCGCGGACCGGTGAATCTGGTGATCCAGCCCGGTTTTCGCTTTCAGGTGGTGCAGGGGTTGTTGACCAACTTCCACCTGCCGCGCAGCTCGCTGCTGCTGTTGGTGAGCGCCCTGGTGGGCCGTGAGCGGCTCCTGGAGCTGTACGGCACGGCGATCAAGGCGGGCTACCGCTTCTTTTCATATGGCGACGCGATGTGGATCCCGCCCGCTGCGGTTCTGGAGAGCGCCCGGCCGACAGCGGCGGAGCCCTCAACGCAGGCGCCGCCGCAATCAATCACCGGCTGATCGCTCAGGCCGCCGCCAGGTTGGCAGCGACAAAGTCCCAGTTGACCAGCTTGTCGAGGAAGGTGGTCATGTAATCGGGACGCCGGTTCTGGTAATCCAGGTAGTAGGCATGCTCCCAGACATCCATGGTGAGCAGGGCCGTCTGGCCATGGGCCAGGGGGAGATCCGCGTTGGCGGTCTTGGTGATCTTGAGGGTGCCGCCATCCAGCACCAGCCAGGCCCAGCCACTGCCGAACTGGGTGGCTCCCGCCGCCTTGAACTGCTCCACGAAGGCTGCATAGCTGCCGAAATCGGCGGCGATCTTCTCGGCCAGGGCTCCAGCGGGGGCGCCGCCACCACCGGCCTTCATTCCCTGCCAGTAGAAGGTGTGATTCCAGACCTGGGCAGCGTTGTTGAAGATGCCGGCCTTGCCGGCATCACCGGCCACCGCCACGATCACCTCTTCGAGGCTCTTGGTTTCGAGGTCGGTGTCTTCCAGCATCTTGTTGAGATTGGTCACGTAGCCGGCATGGTGCTTGCCGTGGTGGAACTCCAGGGTCTGGCGGGAGATGTGGGGTTCAAGCGCTTCGAGGGCATAGGGAAGCGCGGGCAGCTGGTGGGTCATGGGGAATCAGGAAGGTTGACGGAGATGCGCTGGTAACGAATACGCCGACTGGCCGGCCATGGTGAATCGGCCGGCAAGCCGCTCAGCCCTGTGACAATTGTAACAATGGCTTCGTAGACGTGGCTGTTCAGCCGCCGATGCCGAGCAGCTCCACCTCGAAGATCAGGGTGGCATTGGCGGGAATCACGCCACCGGCGCCCCGCTCGCCATAGGCCAGATCGGGCGGGATCACCAGCTTGCGCTTGCCTCCCACCTTCATGCCGGCCACCCCTTCATCCCAGCCCTTGATCACCCGACCAGCGCCGAGGGGGAAGCTGAACGGACCGCGTCCGTAGCTGCTGTCGAACTCCTTCCCACTGGTGAGCGTGCCTCTGTAGTTGACCTGCACGGTTTGCCCGGCGCCGGCTTCAGGGCCCTCACCAACCAGAAGATCGGTGATGCGCAGGCCGCTGGCGGTGGTGCGTTCCGGGGAGGCGGTGAGTTCACCTCCGAGGGCACCCGCCCCGGCCTGGGCGAGGGTGTTGCTGTCGGAAACGATCGGGTCGGGAGCCATCGCGAACAGGGTGGGATTGGGGTCGTCGGGGTCGAGCTCGAAGCGGTTGTCCGCGGCCTGGCTGACGGCGGGCCGGGCAGCGGGGATGGGGGCAGCCGCCGCGATCGGGCTGGCCGCCTCCACGCCGCTCGGGGCGATCAGCTGGCTGAACAGGGCCACAAGCAGACAGGCCACGCAGACGGTGGCACTGATCAGGATTTCGCGCATGACGCGGCGGCCGCCACAGAGACATTCAATTCTGCCAGGCGCCGCTTCGCCCCCTGCCGCCCGCCAGGGGTCAGTCCGGGACGTTCTCCGATTCCCGCCTGGAGCGGAGCAGCTGTTCGAGTCGGTCGATGCGTCCACGCAGTTCATCGATCTCCTTCTGCCGCGCCAGGCCCACGTCCTGAAGGAAGTGGTCGATGTTGCGCTCCATCTGGCGGCTGGCCTGCTTTTCCAGCTCGGGGTTGTCACCCCGCAGGGCCCGCATGACATCGTCCACCAGGGCGGTGGCCTGGCCAGGGTCGAGCTGGCCGCTCCTCACCCAGTCCTGGGTCACACTGCGCAGGCGATCCGCCACCAGGGAACTGGTGCCGAGTCCTCGGAGCAGAAGCTGTTGCAGCAGGTTGTCCCTGTCCATGGCGATGTGTTGGTGCTCGTTCTGATCATGGTCATCGGTTTGGCTCCAGGTCATGGGCGATGACCGCCAACCCGGCTGGGTGGTCTCCACACCCGTGGCAGCTCTGGCCGGTGGGCTGGCCGGCCTGAGCCTCGCGCCGCTCGGCTGGCCGCCCGTGCTCTGGCTGGCTCTGGTGCCGCTCTGGGCCCAGACCCAGCGTCAGTGGGCTCGCCACCGGGTTGCTGGAATCGGCGCCAGCCTCCGGGCGGCGGCGCTGTGGGGTGGCTGCGGGGTGCTGGTCAGCCATCGCTGGCTGCTCTGGCTCCATCCTCTCGACTGGTTGGGGGTTCCGCTGCCGCTGAGTTTGCCGATCTGTCTGCTGCTCTGGCTGGCCTGCGGCCTGGCGGCCGGATTGCTGGTGGCCCTCTGGTGCGGTCTGGCGCGCTGGCTGGGGCCGTCTCGCTGGAGCACGGCGCTGCTGCTGGCGGGGTTGTGGGGGCTGGCTGAGGTGCTGCTGGCCCGCAGCCCCCTCTTCTGGCTGGGGCTGGGCGCGGCCCCGCTGCCAGGGGACCGGGCCCTGGCGGGGCTGGCGGCCATCGGCGGCAGTGGGATGGTGGCGGCGGCCCAGTTGATGCTCGGCTGGTGGCTCTGGCGAGCCCTCGGCGCCCCGCCGGCGCGACGGCAGCGCTGGTGGCTGGGCTTGATCGCCGTGGGGGTGGCGCTGCATCTGCTGGGCTGGAGCCAGCTCAGAGTGTCCCGGGCAGAGCGCGGCGAGCCGGTGGAGGTGTTGGTGCTGCAGCCGGCGGTGCCCACCCGGGAGAAGTTCGCGCCCAGCCAGCAACAGCGCCTGCTGCAGCGGCTGGCTGCGGCCCGGCGGGAGGCGGCCCGGCTCGGGGTTGACAGCCTGCTGCTGCCGGAGGGTTCCCTGCTCCGGGGCCAGGCGCTGCCTGGCCCGGAGCCGGTGGAGGTGATCGCCGGTGGCTTTCGCCTTGAGCGGGAGGAGCTGCGCAGCAGCGTGCTCCGGTTCGAGCCTGGGCAGCTGAACCCCTCCGGCTGGATCGACAAGCACCGGCTGGTGCCGCTGGGGGAATGGGTGCCGCTGGCCGGACTCTGGCGCTGGAGCGGTCTGTCCGCCGTCGGCGGTGTGGAGCCCGGCGATCCCTCCCGGCTGCTGCAGCGGCCGGCTGGGGCCATCGGCGTGGCGATCTGCTACGAGATTTCCGATGGCCAGGCACTGGCGGCAGCCAGCCGCGGTGGTGCCGGCTGGTTGCTGGCGGCGGCCAATCTCGATCCCTACCCCGCCCTGCTTCAGCACCAGTTCACGGCGCTCAGCCAGTTACGGGCGATCGAAACGGGTCGCTGGCTGGTCAGTGCCGCCAACACCGGCCCCAGCCTGGTGATCAACAGCCAGGGGGTGGTGATGCAGCGTCTCCCCGCCAATCGAGCGGCGACAGCCCGGTTCAGGCTCGAAGCGCTGAGCCGGCTGACGATGTATGCCCGTTGGGGGGAGCTGCCCCTGGGGCTGCTGCTGCTTCTGGCGGCCTCGGCCTCGGCCCTCAGCTCTGGGCGCATCAGCCGACAGCCAGGCGGCGAAACGGGGGCAGAGCAGGAGCTCCAGCCATGAAAAAACCCCGCGTCAGCGGGGTTTGGGGAGAAACCACAGGGGTGTGGATGCTGGTTGGCAGCTCAGTAGCGGCTGCGGCCACCGCCGCCACCGCCATAACCGCCGCCGCCACCACCACCGCCGTAGCCGCCGCCACCACCGCCGCCACGGGGCTCGGCTTTGTTGACGCGGATCATCCTGTTCATCCATTCGACGTTCTGGAGATCGTCGATGGCTTTCTGTTCTTCGGCATCATTGGCCAGTTCGACAAAGGCAAAACCGCGCTTGCGGCCGGTTTCCCGGTCGAGCGGCAGGCTGCACTGACGAACTTCTCCGTATTGACTGAAAAGGTCACGGAGATCCTCCTGTTCGGCGTCGAACGAAAGGTTGCCTACGTAGATTGTCATGTAACTGGGAAAAACTTGAACTGATCCGTCGAGGGCTCTAGCCCAGTTGTGAGCTAGCCAGAGATCTATGAACCTTGATCACCCTACATCCCACCGGCGGCCGAATCCGCTCCCCAGTCCCATTCGAATCCGATCTTCACCCGGTCTTTACCGAAGTCTGGCTTCCATGTCACATCGTGATCAACTGTTGCGTGAACTGGACCAGCCTGGTCAAGGCGGCGATCGCCGGGTCGAAACCCTGATTCAGGCCCTTGAGCAGGAGGAGCCGGCCGATCTCGAGCGGCAGCGGGCGCTGCTGGAGGGGGTATGGGAACTGCGCTGGAGCAGCAGCCGTCTGCCCTATCTCCTGGTGGCGCCCTGGCTGGAGAATCTGCAGATCCTCCTGCCGGAGCAGGGGCGCGGCATGAATCTGCTGCGTCCGGCCGGTCCGCTCGGGGCCCTGGCCGCCATCAGCATCGAAGCCAGCCTTGCGGTGGTGGGTCCCCAGCGTGTCAGCGTCGCGTTTGAACAGGGTGGCTGGCTGGGTCCTCGCTTCGGTGAGCAGCGGCTGCGGTTGTTCCGGGCCGTTCGCCAGCCCTATCCCGCCTGGCTCGACATCACGGTTCTCGACCAGGACCTCCGCATCTGCCGTGGCAATGCCGGCACCGTCTTCGTCCTGAAGCGACGGACCGATCTGCGTCCCGGCGATTTCCTGTCTGTGGCCTGAGCCTGCCTGGACCTCCTGAGTGGTGCGTGGCACCTTGTGGCGATGAGCCGATTCCCCGACTTGCCTCCCGAGGTGGTTCTGATGGAACCGATGAGCTTCGATGAGGTGATGGCGGCCGTCCATGCCGTGCGGGAACGCAAGACGGTGTTGCTCAACCTCAGCTCGATGCCCCCGGAGGAGGCCCAGCGCTCCGCCGATTTCGTGGCCGGCGGCGTTTTCGCCCTCGACGGTCAACAGGAGCGGCTCGGGGAGCTGGTCTTCCTGTTCGCTCCCTTCGGAGTGGAAATCACCCGGGATCCCGGCGGATTGAGCGAGCGCTGAGCCCGCCGCAGGGGGATCGCCGGCTTCAGCCTGGGCAATCCAGGCCGAAGTGCCGCAGTCCCTCGGCAATGCCGGCGCAGCCATGGGCTTCGGCCAGGTAGGTGTTGGGAAGCTCGGGATGCAGGGCCCGCAGCTTGGCTTCGGCGTTGCCCACCATCACCCCATTCAGGCCGGTCTGGAACATCGCGAGGTCGTTGAGGGTGTCGCCGGAGGTGACCACCCGGCCGTGGGGGAGATCGAGCAAGGCCAGCAGGTTGAGCAGGGTGGAGCCCTTGTTCACCCCGGCGGGAAGCACATCGAGATACTGCTCATCGGAGAGCAGACAATCCACCCCGAGCCGCTCCAGGCTGCGGAGAATGGAGGCATCGAAGACCCGGGGCTCGTAGTTGAAGGAGTAGCGCCGCTCCACGTTCCTCAGCTGGGGGCTCAGCCCCGCCAGGCCCTGCAGGCAGCCGTCGAGCCGGGGCCGCACCGCCTGCCACTGGGCCTCGATCGGATCGACGGCGATCGGCACCGTTTCGAGGCTGCTGCCGCAGGCCACCGTGCAGCCCACATCGCTGATCACCAGGTGGGGAGTGGGGGGAGCGAGCCCGTTGTCGTCAGCGAGCAGCCCCCGCACGGAGGCACGGTCGCGGCCGGTGCAGAAGATCTGCAGCACCCGCTCGCGCCGGTTTTCCAGCCAGTGATAAAGCCGGCGCCGCTGGTTCACCGTGCCGCCCAGCAGGGTTCCATCCAGATCCATGACCAGGATCAGTTCCGGCTGCTCCGGCAGGCTGCCGCTGATCTGGGAGGTGAACTGTCGGCGCGAGAGGGTCACGGCCTGGTCCATCGCGTTGGCGGGGCTGCAGAACGATCGGGCGTCGGTGGCCAGTGAGCGGCCCGGGGAGAAGCCCGGGGAGTGGCCAGATGGAGCTGATTGTCCCAGGGGGGAGAGACCTCAGCCTGTCAGCTGCTGGCGCCGCAGACGTTCATAGGCCTGGCAGAACGGCTCCCCCAGGGAATCCCGCAGAATCCGGTCGTTCGCGAAGGCCTCCAGGGCCTCGTGCGGGCTGGCCGGCAGGGGCCTGGCCGCTGCGCCGGTGGGGGGATCGGTGTAGGTGTTGGCGTCGCTGCGGGGGCCTGGATCCAGGCCCCTCTCGATCCCATCGAGACCGGCGGCGAGTACGGCGGCCGGCAGCAGATAGGGGTTCGCGTCCCCGTCGGCCAGCCGCAGCTCCAGGCGCTGGTCGTCGGGGATGCGCACCATGTGGGTGCGGTTGTTGCCGCCGTAGCTGATCCAGCCCGGCGACCAGGTGGCACCGGAACTGGGGGCCCGCCCGGCCAGCCGCCGGTAGCTCTCGGCGGTTGGATTGGTGAGGGCGCAGAGGGCGGCGGCATGCTCCAGCACACCGGCCAGGAAGGCATAGGCCAGTTCGGAGAGGCCCTGCTCACCAAGCGGGTCGTGGAAGAGATTGCGGCCGTCCGCGTCCCAGAGCGAGTGGTGGAGGTGGGCACCGTTGCCGGTGAGCGCAGCGAACGGTTTGGGCGCAAAGCTCACCTGTGCCCCCTGCTCCTCCGCCAAGGCGCTGGCCATCACCCGGAAGAAGGCGTGGCGGTCGGCGGTCACCAGCGCATCGGCGAAGGTCCAGTTGATCTCGAACTGGCCGTTGGCGTCTTCATGGTCGGCCTGGTAGGGGCCCCAGCCCAGCTCCTCCATCGCCTCCAGCAGCCCGCCGATCAGGGGCAGCTGGCGCATCAGGGCCAGCTGGTCGTAGCAGGGCTTGCTCTGGGTGTCGGCGTGATCGGCGATCGCTTCACGGTCCGGCGTCAGCAGGAAGAACTCCGCCTCCACGCCGGTGCGGAACCGGTAGCCCAGGGCGGCGGCCCGCTCCAGCTGCCGTTTCAGCACCCAGCGGGGCGACTGCTCCAGGGGCTGGCCTTCCACCACCAGGTCGGTGGCCACCCAGGCCAGCTCCCGCTGCCAGGGCAGCACCATCAGGCTGGCCGGATCCGGCAGCCCCAGCACATCGGGATCGGCGGGGGTCATGGCGAACCAGGCGGCGAAACCGGCGAAGCCAGCTCCCGCCCGGGCCACGCTCTCCACGGCGCAGGTGGGCACCAGCTTGGCCCGCTGCACGCCGAACAGATCGGCGAAGGAGAACAGGAAGTGGCGGATGCCGTGGCTGGCGGCGAAGCGGGCCAGGGCGGCGGGGTCTGGGGCGGTTGGGTCTGAAGCGGTCATGGGGTTCAGGTGGGGCAGAGACGATCGAGGGCGGCGCGGATCAGGGCCTGCTCCCGCGGCGCGTCACGGGGATTGCCGGCCCGGTGCCCCAGCACCGATTCGATCCGCTCGAAGCGGCTGCCGGGGATCAGGGCCGCCTCGGCTGCACAGTCGTCGGGGAGGAAGTAGAGATCGTGGCTTCCGGCCATCACGGTGGTGCGGGCCTGGATCGCTCCCAGGGCCGCCGCCAGATCGCCGGGCTGCGTGGAGCCATTGGCGGCCGCCATGGCGAGGGCGAGGTCGTTGTCCAGCCAGGTATCGAGCATGGCGACCAGGTCGTGGGGGTCGTGGCGGCGGTAGGCGGGCAGCCAGCTGCGCTCCACATAGTCGTCGACCGAGGGATAGCCGAGCGCCTCATGGCGGCGTTCGCGGTAGAAGGCCTGGCTGGCGGCCCAGCTGGCGTAGATGAGTGCAAAGCTGCGCAGGCCCTGCTCCGGCAGGGCGCGGAAGCGGCGGCCGTCCCAGGCCGGATCGGCGGTGAGCGCCTGGCGGAGGCTCAGCAGGAACAGGCGGTTGTGGGGGGTGGTGCGGGCCGTGCCGCAGAGGCAGAACAGCCGCTCCACCGCCGCCGGGGCCAGGGCGCCCCAGTGATAGGCCTGCTGCGCCCCCATCGACCAGCCGTAGATCAGGGCGATCCGCTCCACGCCGAACCGCTCGGTCACCAGGCGTTGCTGGGCGCGCTGGTTGTCGCGGTGGCTGATCACCCAGCCGTCTTCCCGCAATCCCATCGCGCTGTTGCTGGGGCTGCTGGAGCGGCCGTTGCCGAACTGGCTCACCAGCAGCACGCACCACCGCGTCGGGTCGAGGATCGGACCCACCACCCAGTCGATGTCTTCCGGCCAGGCGCCGTAGGAGCTGGGATAGAGCACCAGGTTGGAGCGCTCGGCGTTGAGCGTGCCGTACACCCGGTAGGAGAGCTGGGCCTCGCTCAGCTGCCGGCCGCAGTGGAAATCGAAGGTTCCGAGCGCGAAGGATCGGTCGCCGCTGCTGGCCGGGGCGGCAAGGGCGGCGGTGGCGGTGCTCAAACCGACGGGGCGGGGCCGGCGGCTGGGGCGGGCAGGGCGAGCAGCTGCGGATCAGCCAGAAAGCGGCGGTGCAGCGCCAGGTAGCCGGAATCCAGATGGCGCAGCCGGGGTGCCAGCCAGGGGTGGGTTGCCGGCAGGGCGTGAAACGGCACCGAGGCGAACAGATGGTGTTCGGCGTGGAAGGGCATGTTCCACATCAGCCAGCGCAGCGGCGCCAGGGTTTGGGTGGTGCGGGTGTTGCTGAGCCCATCGGTGCCGGTGTCGCAGCCGCCGTGCTCGGCCAGCAGCACAAAGCGCAGCAGCGGTTGCCCCAGCGCCAGCGGCAGTAGCCAGTGCCAGAGCAGAAAGCCATTGCCGCCCGGCAACGACAGCAGCAGCAGCACCCCGTAGAGGGCCGCCTGTTTCAGCAGCGAGGCGCGCACCGCAGCGGCCGCTTCGGCGGGGATGTAGGGGTTGGCGCTGAAATCGCCACGCAGGCCGCGGGCGTGGCCGCGCAGCTTGGCGGCCCACCAGGGCAGGCCGCTCAGTTCCAGCAGGTAGCCCCAGCGCGTGGTGGGCGGCTGGTCTTCCAGTTCCGGGTCGAGGCCCGGCTGGTGGGTGTAGCGGTGATGCCACTGGTGGTAGCGGCGGTAGAAATCGGCGTTGTAGAAGCTCAGCACCCCGGCCCACCAGGCCACGGCATCGTTGACGGCGCGGCTGGCGAAGGCGGTGCGGTGGCCGCATTCGTGCATGGCGCAGAAGGCGAAGGCCAGGCCCCAGCCGCAGAGCAGCAGGGCCGGCAGGCGCAGCAGCAGGCTGAGCCGCTCATCGCCCCAGACCCAGCCCGCCGCCAGGATCAGCGCCGCATGGAAGAGGGTCTGCAGCCAGCCGGCCCGATCGGAGCGGGCGTTGAGTTGGCGCAGGCTGTCTGCGGGGATCAGGCTGCTGTTGTGCGTCGGGAGGTCCACTGCCGTCATGAGCCAAGCAATGCCGTGCATTCCAGTTGGTCCTGGCTGCCGTCGCGAGGGCGGAGCCGCCACTCGATCCGCTGGGCGATGTGGTCGGCGTCGCTGCCCACGCCGCAGAAGCGGCCGGAGCCCCAGGTGTGAAGCCACGGCAGGCCGATGAAATAGAGACCTTCGGCTCCGGTGAGGCCCCGCTGGTGCACCGGTTCGCCGCTGCCATCGAACACCGGCACCTCCACCCAGCTGAAATCGGAGTGGTAGCCCGTGCACCAGATCACGGCCGCCAGCGGCTCCGCAGCCAGGTCGAGTCGGCTGCCGCCGGTGTTCGGCGCCGGGCGCCAGCAGGGTTCGTAGGGAGGGTCGTGGGGAACGTCCAGGTCGGTGGCGTCGATGTGGGCGTCGATGCTGGCTCGGATGCGGTTGTAGACGGCATCAGCGCCATCGAGGTTGGCGGCCAGATCGGCGGCGAAGCTCAGCCCCGTGACGGCGATCCCCTCCAGGCGGCCGTGCAGCACCATGCCTTCGCCGGCCCGCTGGCGCAGGTCGATCTCGCGGCCACCGTCGCGGCCGGTGAGGTAGTGATTGGTCTTGTGCCGCACGGCACGGGGATCGTCGTGCGCGTCGATGGGGGTGGAATACACCCCCATCCGCTCCAGCCACTCAACCACGTCCCGGCCGCGGTAGCGCCGTGGGGAGCGGGGTGCCGATCCGACGCTCAGATGGACGCGGCGCCCGGAGAGAAAAAGGTCTTCGGCGATCTGACAGCCCGACTGGCCGCTGCCCACCACCAGCACCGGCCCCACCGGCAGCTGGTCTGGGCGGCGGTAGTCGCGGGCATCGAGCTGGAGCACCGTGGCTGGCAGTCGCTCGGCAAGCGGGTGGCGGCGCGGCCGGTGGTAGGCGCCGGTGGCGATCACCACCTGCGCGGCCTCCAGCACTCCGCCGCTGGTGAGCAGCCGGTAGCCGCCGCCGCAGCGCTGCAACCGCTCGACGCGCACCCCTTCTCGGACATTCACCCTGGCGCGATGGGCGAAACGGCGCAGGTAGGACACGATCGCGTCGCGGCCCATGAAGCCATCGGGGTCGTCGCCGTCGTAAGGGAAGCCGGGCAGGCGGCACTGCCAGTTGGGGGTGACCAGGCAGAACGAATCCCAGCGCTGCGCTTCCCAGGCATGCCCGACCCGGTGCCGTTCCAGCACCAGGGCGTCGATACCGCGTTGCTGGAGGCAGGTGGCCACTGACAGCCCCGCCTGGCCGCCGCCGATCACCACCACCGGAGCGGCGGCCGGCGACGCCAGCGGGGCGGCGTCGGACGAGCGGACTGGGGACGCCACGGACAGGCTGTGATGGAAGTTCATCGTGAGCCGCAGAGCGGCAGGCCGGTGGTAGCGAGCAAGACCAAACTTCCGGCCAGGGCGCCCGGCTGGTTTGGTGCCTGCCGATACACAAGTTCACACACGCCTGGTGCAGGGTCGTGACGCCGTTTCCATGACAGGTCGCCGGTTCATGCCTGAGGTCGCCCGCCCCGCCAACCAACCTGGCGATTTCCTCGTGGATTACGAGGAAAAGGTGTTCCCCGATGTGAAAGCGGAACCGGGCGAAAAGGCGCTCGTCACCTTTCACACCGTGGCGTTCGAAGGCTCGATCGGCCTGGTGAACCTGCTGCAGGCCAGCCGCCTGATCAACAAGGGCTTCGAGACCTCAATCCTGCTGTACGGCCCTGGGGTCACCCTCGGGGTGCAGCGCGGCTTCCCCAAGCTCGGTGATGCCGCCTTCGACGGCCATCTCAACTTCAACGCCCGCCTGCAGAAGTTCATGGACCAGGGCGGCAAGGTGTATGCCTGCCGCTTTGCCCTCCAGGCCCTCTACGGCCATGGCGAAGGGGCGCTGATGGCGGGCATCACCCCGGTGAATCCGCTCGATGTGCTCGACATCGTGCTGCTGCACCGCAAGGAAGGCGCCTTCATCCTCGACACCTGGACGCTCTGACGATGAACGGCCCGATCGTCGTGGCCGCCGCCCAGATCCGTCCGGTGCTCTACAGCCTGGAGGGGTCTGTGGAACGGGTGCTGGCGGCGATCACGGAGGCGGCCGGCCAGGGGGTGCAGCTGATCGTCTTCCCCGAAACCTTCCTGCCCTACTACCCCTATTTCTCCTTCGTGGAGCCGCCGGCGCTGATGGGCCGCTCCCACCTGCGCCTCTATGAGCAGGCGGTAACGGTGCCAGGCCCGGCGCTTCGCCGCATCGCGGCCGCCGCCCGCGAGCACGCCATGCACGTGCTGCTGGGCATCAACGAACGGGAGGGCGGCAGCCTCTACAACGCCCAGCTGCTGATCGACGCCAGCGGCACGCTGCTGCTGAAGCGACGCAAGCTCACCCCCACGTATCACGAGCGCATGGTGTGGGGGCAGGGCGATGGCGCCGGCCTCACGGTGGTGCCCACGGCGCTGGGACGCATCGGTGCCCTGGCCTGCTGGGAGCACTACAACCCCCTGGCCCGCTTCAGCCTGATGGCCCAGGGGGAAGAGATCCACTGCGCCCAGTTCCCCGGGTCGCTGGTGGGCCCGATCTTCAGCGAGCAGACGGCCGTGACCCTGCGGCACCACGCGCTGGAGGCGGGCTGTTTCGTGGTGAGTTCCACCGCCTGGCTGGATCCGGCGGATCTGGAGCGGATCACCACGGATCCGGCGCTGCAGAAGGCGTGCCAGGGGGGCTGCCACACCGCCGTGATCAGCCCGGAAGGCCGCTACCTGGCGGGTCCGTTGCCGGAGGGGGAAGGGCTGGCGATCGCCGAGCTCGACCCGGCCCTGATCACCAAGCGCAAACGGATGATGGACAGCGTGGGCCACTACAGCCGCCCCGACCTGCTGGGCCTGCGCCTCGATCGCACGCCGGCGCGTCAGGTGCAGGAGCAGGGCGACGGCGGAGCGCCCGCCGCCCTGCCGGCACTGCTGGAGCCGTTTCCGGAGCTGCTGCCGCACCCCCTGGCGGTCGTGCCGCCCCCGCTCGTTTCCCATCCGGAGCCGGTTCCCCATGGCTGACCCCCGCGACCATGCCGCGCTGGCGCGGCTCGTCACCGAGCTGCAGGTTCAGGGCCTCGTGGAACCTGGGGTGCCCGGCAACAAGGGCCGCCGCGGCGGTGCCGGCCCCTCCGACCACCGCGCCCTCAGCCTCGATGGCACCACGGTGATGGTGCCCGTGTACAGCAGCGCCGCCCAGCGCTCGCCCTATCGCCTGGAGGCCGGCGCCGCCGGGCTGGAGCTGCGGCGGGAGGCGCCGCTGGGGGTGGCGGTGCAGGTGGAGGCTCCGCCGGAGCCGCGCTTCTACGGCCTGCACACCGCCGACGGCACGCCCTACCGCTCGATCGCGCTGCTGCACAGCCGCGATGTGCTGGCCACCACGCTGCTGCAGACCTGCATCCGCTTCCGCGACCGCAGCGAGTCGTGCCAGTTCTGCGCCATCGAGCAATCGCTTGAGGATGGCCGCACCGTGGTGAGAAAGACCCCGGCCCAGGTGGCCGAGGTGGCTGAAGCAGCGGTGCGGCTCGATGGGGTGCGCCAGCTGGTGATGACCACCGGCACCCCCAACAGCGATGACCGCGGCGCCCGCCTGCTGGCCGAGACGGCGGCGGCGGTGAAGGCGCTGGTGAACCTGCCGATCCAGGCCCAGTGCGAGCCGCCGGAGGATCCGATCTGGTATCAGCGGATGAAGGACGCCGGCGTTGACAGCCTCGGCATGCACCTGGAGGTGGTGGAGCCGGAGGTGCGGCGCCGCATCCTGCCGGGCAAGGCGGAGCTGAGCCTGGAGCGCTATTTCGAAGCGTTCGCGCAGGCGGTGGCGGTGTTCGGCCGCGGCGAGGTGTCCACCTATCTGCTGGCGGGCCTGGGCGACAGCGCCGCCGCGATCGTGGCCTGCAGCGAGCGCCTGATCGCCGCCGGTGTGTACCCCTTCGTGGTGCCATTCGTGCCGATCAGCGGCACGCCGCTGGAGCACCATCCCGCGCCCAGCGCCACCTTCATGGTGGAAATCTACACAGCCGTCGCCAAGCAACTGGCGGCCTCGGATCTGCGGGCGGCGGCGATGTCGGCGGGCTGCGCCAAGTGCGGCGCCTGCTCGGCCCTGTCGCTGTTCGAGCAGGCGGCCACCCCTCCGGCGGGCGGCGGCTCCGCCAGCGCCTGATGTTCTTCATCGATCCGTCCAGCCACGAGATCGGCCGCAGCCCCACCTCGGCGCCGGCCGCCTTCACCCCATCGGTGCGCTGGGGCCTCGGCATCGACGCCGAGGATTTCCGCCTCTCGCCCTCGGCCAGCTCCGAGCGCTTCTCCTTTCATCTGCTGCGCCCCGGCACACCGCTGCTGGCTGGCTACTGGCACCTGCGCCGCCGCATCTTCTGCCAGGAGCAGCACCTGTTTGAAACTTCCGACCGCGATGCTCGCGATGGGGGCGCCACGCCGATCGCCGCGATCGCCCATGGGGCCAACCGGGCGGGGGAACACCAGGGCGGCACGGGGCCGGTGGTGGGGGTGGTGCGGATCCTGGAGCAGGAACCACGGCTCTGGTACGGCGGCCGGCTCGGTGTGGATGCCGCCTTCCGCCGCCACAACCAGATCGGCAAAGGCCTGATCTGGAAGGCCGTCACCACCGCCAACGGCTGGGGCTGTGACCGCTTCCTGGCCACGGTGCAGGAGCAGAACGTGCGCTTCTTCCAACGCCTGCACTGGCGCTCGGTGGAGCGGCTGGAGATCAAGGGCCTGCCCCATCACCTGATGGAGGCCGACCTCAGCTACTACAGCCCGTCGCGGGAACGCCGCCCGGTGGCATGAGCGCCATCGACCTGGCGCCGCTGGCGGCGCGGCTGCGTGCCCTGGCCGGCCTGCAGGGTAAGAGCGCCATCCAGCACCCCGCCGCCCATTTCCCGCACCAGCCCTTCGCCGCGCTCGGCCCGGCCGCCCTGCTCGGCGATGATGCCGCCCTGCTGCCGGCCTGCGGCGGCCAGCTGCTGCTGGCCAGCGAGGGGATGGATCCGGGCCTGCTGGCACGCGATCCCTGGTTCGCCGGCTGGTGCGGGGTGCTGGTGAACCTCAGCGACATCGCCGCGATGGGCGGCCGGCCGCTGGCGCTGGTGAACAGCCTCTGGTGCCGCGACGCGGCGCGGGCCGAGCCGGTGCTGGCGGGCCTGCAGGCGGCGGCGGCGCGCTTCGGCGTGCCGGTGGTGGGCGGCCACACCAACCTGAGCAGCCCCTATGACGCGCTGGCGGTGGCGGTGCTGGGCACGGCCGCTGGCGCTGTGCTCTCGGCCCGGTTCGCCCGCCCTGGCGACAACTGCTTCCTGCTGGTGAATGGCGCCGGCCGCATGCGCCACCCCGATCTGTTCTGGGATGCGGCCACCACTGCAGCGCCGGAGCTGCTGCGCCGCCAGCTGGCCCTGCCGGCACAGCTGGCCGAAAGCGGGGTGGTGCATGCCGCCAAGGACATCAGCATGGGCGGCCTGGTGGGCACGGCGGTGATGTTCTGCGAGAGCGCCGGCTGCGGTCTGGCGCTTGAGCTTGAGGCGATCACCCCGCCTGAGGGCGTGGCGCTGGACGACTGGCTGGCCTGCTTCCCCAGTTTCGGCTTCCTGCTGGCGGTGGCCCCGGAGCAGGAGCCGGCCCTGCGGGCGGCCGTCGCAGCAGAGGGCCATGGGCCGGCGCTGATCTGCCAGCCGATCGGCCGCTTCACGGCGGAGCCGGGCGTGCGCCTGCGGGCCGGCGGTGGCGAGGAGCTGCTGTGGAGCGGCGCCGAGGCGCTCACCGGCTTCGGCCCGGTGCCGTCGGGGTAGGCGTGCACCTTTCACCGCCAGTGCTTTCCACCGTTCACCGTTCAACTCCACCTTCTGCGTTCCGGCCATGCCCGAAGTGTTGCTCCAGCTCGAATGGCCCGATGGCCACCTCACCACGCTCTACTCGCCATCGACGGTGATCCTGCAGCACCTGAAGCCCGGCGAGCGGCTGCCGGTGGGGGAGCTGCAGCAGCGCGCCGAGCAGGCCCTTGCGGAGGCGTCCGAGCGGGTGCGGGCCCGCTACGGCTTCGCCTGCACGCGCACCGATGAGGAGCGCAGCAAGTTGCGCCACACCGCCACCGCCTACGCCGCCGACCAGTTCGTTCAGATCAACGCCGCATGAACGTCTCCTTCCTCGCCAAGTTCCGCGGTGACCGGGCGCCACTGCCCCCTCGCCCAGCCGGCCGGGCCATCGCCCTGGCCTGGCTGGGCGGCTTCCTGGCGATCGCCGCTGTTGCCCTGCTGCGCCTCGGCCTTGGCCAGGAACTGGTGCTCGGCTCCTTCGGCGCCACCTGCGTGCTGGCCTTCGGCTATCCCGATGTGCCCTTTTCCCAGCCGCGCAACATCGTGCTGGGCCACACGCTCAGCTCCGCCGTGGGTCTGCTGTTTCTCAGCCTGTTCGGACCGCAGTGGTGGGCGATGGCCGCTGCCCTGGCCACGGCGATCGCCGTGATGATGGCCACCGGCACCGTGCACCCACCGGCCGGCTCCAATCCGGTGATCGTGTTCCTGCTGCAGCCAGGCTGGAGCTTTCTGTTGTTTCCCACCGTGCTGGGCGCCGTGATCGTGACGGCGGTGGCGCTGATTTACAACAACGCGGTGAGGGTTGGCAGGTATCCGAAGTATTGGTGAACTTGATTGCTGAAACCAGACAACGCAGAAATCAGCCAGCAGGTGCGGCTCGGGAAGATTGGCCGAGTCTTCCAGGCTCTCGTCGCGGAGCCAGAAGAGATCAGGGCTCACCTTGTGGCAGGCCACGACTTCATCAAGGTCGACGCGGGCCATGCGCTTGGTCTTGAAGGTGAGGTGAATGTTCGGGCGCAGGTCGTACACCAACACGGTTTTGGTCCACGGAGCCTCCGCACCCGGCCGCGGTCGAAGAACAGCACTTTGGCCTTCACGCCCTGGGCGTAAAAGATGCCGGTGGGCAGGCGCAGCAGGGTATGTGGACCTCACATTCCTTGAGCAGATTGCGGCGCACGGTTTCGCCGGCGCCGTACCAGGAAGGCTTCAGCAGCTGCCACCTAACCATCACCCCGGGTGCACCACCCGCTGCGGGAAGGGGATTTCGATGCCTTCGCTGGCGAAGGCGTGCCAGACGGCCGTGGACACCTCGCTCTTGATGCCGGCGTTGTCCATTGGATTGGCGATCCAGTAGCGCAGCGCGTAGTTGATGCCCGAATCGCCATAGCTGAGCAGGAGGGCCTTCGGGGCGGGCTGGGGCAGCACCCGCGGGGAGGCCAGGGCCACCTGCTCCAGCAGGCGGAACACCAGCTCCGGGTCGTGCTGATAGGCGGCGGATACATCCACCTGGCTGCGGCGCATGCGGTCGCTGCCGGTGTAGGTGGTGGTGGTCTTGGTGAAGAAGTCCTGGTTCGGCACCACCAGCTCGGCGTTGTCGCGGTCGCGCCAGAGCACCGCCGCCCGCATGCCGAGGCTGCGCACCTCACAGGGGTCGCCATCGATGAACAGGATCTCGCCAGGACCCACCGACCCCTCGAACAGCAGCCACAACCCACTGATGAAGTTCGAGAACACCTCCTTCACGCCGAAACCCAGCCCCACCGACAGACCGCCGGCCACGGCGGCGATCGCGTTGGCGTTCAGTCCGATCCGGTGCAGCACCCAGAGGAACCCGCCGCCCACCAGCAGGTAGCGGCAGGCGATCTGGATCGCTTCGCGGGTGCCCCGGCTGAATCCCAGCAGCCGCTGCAGCAGGCTGCCCAGCCAGGCCACCGGAAACTCCGAGAGCACCACCAGGAAATAGGGAATGCTGAACAGCAGCACGATTCCGCCGGTGGTGAGCGGTTCGTTGAACAGGGGAAAGAGTGGAATGTCGGCAAAGTCTTCGAGTGAATCGAACTGATTCACCAGGGACCCCGCCAGGAACAGCAGAAAGATCGGCTTGATGATCCGGCCGTACAACCGATCGATCGGCGCCGTTCCGAAGCGCTGGGTCAGCAGCACCCGCCCCGCGATCAGCACCTGCCAGATCGCATAGATCCTCACCGTGTACTCCACCAGGCCGCTCGGTTGCCCGAGCACCTGGAGCAGCTGGGCGCCGAGCCGCAGCGCCAGCAGCA
The DNA here is from genome assembly GCF_977927535.1 of Cyanobium sp. ULC082. Lineage (NCBI taxonomy): Bacteria > Bacillati > Cyanobacteriota > Cyanophyceae > Synechococcales > Prochlorococcaceae > Cyanobium > Cyanobium sp. ULC082. Next base: position 1,700,462 of record NZ_OZ376397.1, on the reverse strand, counting down.
ACCCGAGTGTGCCCAGCAGCCGCACCACAGGCGCGCGCGCGGCCAGGCGGGGTTGGATTCCCCAGCGATAGCCCAGCATCAGGGCGGCGATCATCAACCCCTGCAGCAGCACCAGGGGGCGGCCGAGGTAGCCCAGCCAGCCGGAGATCTCGATGAGCAGTTTGTCCATCGGCCGGGCTTCAGGGGGTGTCCAGGTCGGGGGGGGCGCCGGGATCGTTCAGGTCCCGGAGCACCCCAGGAGCATCGATCGTTCCCACAATCAACTGACGCAGGAGGTCGTGCAACTGGCCCACCCGTTCCTCCACGCTGTCGGGATGGCGGAAGCTCAACATGCGGGAGTGGTCGAGGCTGGCAGCCATCGCCGCAAAGCGGCGGGAACTCTTGACCGGGATCAGCACCTCCCTGTTCACGGGCAGATTACCGGGGCCGGCCTGCATCAGCCGGCGTTGATTCACGGTGTTGAGGGTGAACAGCACGAAGGCTTCCGCCAGCTCCCGCTGGCGGGGGCTGGAGTGTTCGCCGAAACTCCAGACCTTCAGCCGGGTCAGCGTGGTGGCCGGCTGATCGTTCGCACCCGGCAGCTCCGACACCCCGAGCGAGCTTCCGAGCTCCTTGCTCAGGCGGCCCAGCCAGAGGCTGTTGCAGCTGATCCAGTCCCGCTCTCCCTTGCCCAGCCGTTCGACCAGATCGATCGATTCCTCGGCGAACTCCACGTTCTGCTGCCGGTTGGCGTTGTCCAGCCAGTTGAGCCAGCCCAGTAGCCGGAGCTGGTCGGTGGGCGTGATCGCTGGGGAAGCGGCGCCGGCTTGCTTGCCGGCTTGCTCGGAGCCGAGCAGGGTGATCAGGCTGTCAGAGGCTCCGTTGCCGCTGGCCGTCCAGAACAGTTCGGTGGCACCCAGGGGGAGGCCCACCCGCATCCCCTTGGCGCTGAGGTCGATCAGCTGGTCGAGGCTGGTGGGTGGAGCCGGAACGCGGCGCTTGTTGAAGCAGGCGAGCTGCGGTTCAGCCAGCAGCGGAACGGCCAGCAAGGTGTTTTCGGTGAGTCGGAATTCGGCCAGGAAGCGGGGGTGGATCTCGCTCAGACGCTTGCCGGAAAACCGCACCGGGGTGGTCAGTTTCTGCTCGTGCAGCTTCAGTGCCGTGATCACCCTTGTCACCAGCAGATCCGGACCGAGGGCGCGGGAGGAGCGAAAGGTGGTGGCCGGCAGGATCTCTTCGCTTGAGAAATGCCGCACCTGGATACGCACGCCTGGATTGACCTGCTCGAAATCCTTGAGCAGCCCTTCCACCACACCCCTGGAATCGCCGATCTCCGCCTGTCGGGTCTGGTTGGATTCGTTCTCAACGAAAATGAACAGGGTGTCGGAGAGGAGGCCATCGCTGCAGCCGCTCAGCCCCAGCGACAAGGCCAGGGAGCTGGCCATGGCGCCGGCCATCCGCAGCCATGGCCTCAAGACCGAGCCTCCGTGAGCGATTCACTCAGCTCCCAGAGCCGGCGCCGCTGGCTGGGATCGAGGGCGGCCTGGGCGATCCGCGCCTGGGTGGGCCAGCCCCGCATCCCCCCCCATTGATCAGGCCCGTAGAGCTCGCCGCCGCGCGCTTCGGGGGCCGTGGCGGCATGGAGCTGGGGCAGTGCCCCCATCGCGGCGCTCTGGAACAGCGGGTCCATCAGGCGGTAGGCCAGCCCTTCCAGCCGCGAACCGGCGGCCGCCAGCGAGGCGGGCTGCAGGTTGGTGCGGGCCAGGCCGGGATGGGCGGCCAGGGAAGCGAGGGTGCTGCCACTCGCCGAGAGGCGCTCCTGGAGTTCGAGGGCGAACATCACATTGGCCAGCTTGCTCTGGCCGTAGGCCGCCCAGCGGTCGTAGCGGTGCTCACCCTGCAGATCATCGAAGGCGATCCGGCCGAAATGCTGGGCCCCGGAAGTCACCGTTACCACCCGGGAGCCGGGCCGCTGCTCCAGCAGGGGCAGCAGGGCCTTGGTGAGGGCAAAGTGGCCGAGGTGGTTGGTGCCGAACTGCAGCTCGAAACCATCGTGGGTGAGCTGCCGCGGTGTGCCCATCACCCCGGCGTTGTTGAGCAGGAGGTCGAGCCGGCCGTACTGCTCGGCCATCCAGTTCGCCGCTGCCCGCACACTGGCCAGATCGGCGAGGTTGAGCTCCAGGACCTCCAGCCCGGCGGCGGCGGCCGGCAGCAGCACGTCCCTGGCCGCTTCCCCCTTGCGCCGGGAGCGGCAGGCCAGCACCACGGTGGCGCCACGCCCGGCCAGGGCACGGGCCGATTCGAGGCCAAGGCCACTGTTGGCACCGGTGATCAGGGCGATCCGGCCGGTCTGATCGGGGATGTCGGCGATGGTCCAGCGCATCGGCGTGGCGGCTGCGTGGTGGTTTCTGCTGGGCTGTTGTGGGTCAGTCTTCGGGGAACAGCAGGTCGGCCAGTTCGTCGGGATCGACGTCGTAGACGCGGGCGAGGCTGGTTTCGATCGCTGAGGTCACCTCACCGGGCAGGAAGCGCATGGCGTTGAGGGCGTCCTCGGCGATGTCGTCGGTGAGCAGCTTGTCCTCGGCGCCGAGCTTCTCGTCGTTGATCACCGCCATCACCCAGCTCTGGTAGGCGTAGACCAGATCCGCAAACTCCAGATCCGGATCGTTGAGGTCGAGGGCCATGGGTCTGTCACGTTGAGGCCCCTGTAGTTTGCCCCCCTGCTGGCTCCGCTGGCCAGGGAAGGGGTGGTGGCGAAGGGCCGCTTAGGGTGCCCCCAGAGACAGATGGGGAGATCGATGTCGGGTGAGACTCCCCCTCTGTTTGGAAAAACGCGGTTTCTGGAAGGCCAGATCGATGAGTTCCTCGACAAGATCTCCGAAGGGGTGATCGTGGGGGAGCTGGGGATCAAGGCCTTTCTCTGTGCCCGTGAAGACCAGGAGATCTGCCTGGAAAAACTGAATCAGATCATCGAGATCAAGCGGCGCTGCAGTGAATTGCGCCGCACGATCGTGACCATGCTCTACACGGAGATGCTGCTGCCGGATGCCCGCGGCGATGTACTGCGGCTGCTGGCCAGCCTGTTTGAGCTGCTCGATGAAATGGGCGACGACTTCCAGGAGCTGATGATCGTGCAGCCCCAGCGGCTGCCGGAATTCGGCGCGGATTTCGATGAACTCACCACGATGGCGATCCGCAGTGTGCAGGCCGTGGTGGTGGCGGCCCGCACCTTCTTTCGCACGCCGGCGGCGGTGCGCGACCACATCAATGAGGTGCGGGTGTTCGAGGACGAAACCGACAAGCTCGCCTACAAGCTCAAGCGGCGGATCTACGCCGCCGATCTTGGCTTCGAGCAGCGCACCCTGCTGCGGGAAGCCGCCTCGATGATCGATGCCCTGGCCGACAAGGCGGAGAACATCGGCGACGACCTTTCGATCTTCGCGATCAAGCGCTCGCTCTGAGCCGGAGCTTTCCCCATGGCGCTGATCGTCACCTTGATCTTTCTCTCCAGCGGCCTGTTCCTGGGCTGGTCGATGGGAGCGAACGACGCCTCCAATGCCTTCGGCACCGCCGTGGCCACGCGGATGATCCGCTTCTCCACCGCCGCCTTTCTCTGCAGCGTGTTCGTGATCATCGGGGCGGTCACCAGCGGCAGCGGCGCTGCCGAGGGGCTGGGGCAGCTGGGGGCGATCAACACCCTGCCCGGGGCCTTCACCGCCGCTCTGGCCGCCGCGCTCACGGTGGCCTGGATGAGCAAGCTGGGCCTGCCGGCCTCCACCAGCCAGGCGGTGGTGGGCTCGATCATCGGCTGGAACCTGTTCAGCGGTTCCCCCACCGACCTGGGCACGCTGCGCCGCATCCTCTCCACCTGGATCATCTCGCCGATCCTTGGCGCGATCTTCGCAATGCTGCTCTTCAAGCTGCTGGTGGAGTGGATCCGCTTGACGCGGCCCCACCTGCTCTCGCTCGACCGCAACACCCGCAGCGGCCTGATCCTGGCCGGCATCTTCGGCTCCTATGCGATCGGCGCCAACGGCATCGGCAACGTGATGGGCTTCTTTGTGGAGGCCTCACCCTTCCGTGAGCTCACGCTGGGGTCGTTGTCGGTGTCGTCGGTGGAGCAGCTGTTTCTGATCGGGGGAATCGCCGTGGCTGTGGGTGTGTACACCTATTCCCGCAAGGTGATGCTCACCGTGGGGGATGGCCTGTTGACCCTCTCGCCCCTCGGTGCCTTCGTGGTGGTGGTGTCCCATTCCATGGTGCTGTTCATCTTCTCCTCCACGGCGCTGGAGAGCCTGCTGGCGGGCTGGGGATTGCCCACGATTCCGCTGCTGCCGGTGTCGGGCTCGCAGGCGGTGATCGGCTCGGTGCTGGGCATCGGCCTGCTGCAGGGCATGAAGGGGGTGCGCCAGATCCGCTGGGGCGTGCTGGGCGGCATCGCCTCCGGCTGGATCACCACACCGTTGATCGCGGCGGTGATCGGCTTCGTGCTGCTGTTCGTGGTGCAGAACGTGTTCGGCCAGGAGGTGTACCGGGCTGTCGGGCCGCTGGCGGTGGCAGTGTTGGCGTCTGGACCTGCTGTGCCTTGAATGTCAGCCCCTCCGGCCGCCGCCGATCCCGCCGTGCTGCAGGCGGCGCTGTTTGAGTTCGCGATCGGCGAGCTGGTGCGCCAGCACCGCAGCAGCTTCCCGCCGCTGTGGACCGCCGAGAGCTGGGCCAAGCTGATGATCTGGCTGGCGCTGAGCTGCGGCTGCAGCGGCGACGACGAGGGCCTGCGGCGCTTCGCGGCAGCACTGGAGCCGGCCCTGGCGCGGCGGCTGCGGCAGACCTTCTTCGAGCGCACATTGGAGGATCTGGAGCTGCGCCTGCTGGCCGATCCAGCCGACAGCCAGGTGGTGGTGCTGCCGCTGCACCCCTCGGTGACGCTGCCGCCTGAACGGGTGGCCGAAGCGCTGGCCCGCGTCGGGCTCAGCGAGCGGGTGGTGGATCCAGCCGACTGGCAGCAGCTGGAGGGCCTGGTGGCCGTTCCCTGGGCCCAAGCCAGCGAGGCTGCCCACTCATGAACCTGATCGGCACCTACCGCAACGCCGGCTATGCGGCCCTCGCCGACGGCATCTGCGCCTTCTACGAGCGCCGCACCGACCTGCAGCGCCGCGGCGTCGCCTTCGGCGAACCGCAGGCCGAAGGCGACGCTCTCGGTGTTCCAGCCACCCCTGCCAAGGTGTCGACCGACATCAGCCTGGTAGCGATCGACCGCAGCGATCCGGAGGCCTTCGCCCTGGCTGAGGTGATCGTGCGCGGCGTGAACGCCGGGCTGGAGCGTTACCTGCAGGAGCGGCCGCTGCTGCGCCAGTGCGCGCCAGAGCAGTCGCTGTTCGTGCTGCCGATCTTCAACCTGCAGCGCTACGCCCCCGGCGAAGCCTTCCACGCCTGGCACTGCGACTGGACCACCAGCGAGGAGGCCACCGAGCCGATCCGCCGCGTGCTGGCCTGGATCCTCTACTGCAACGACGTGCCTGACGGCGGCACCGAATTCCACTGGCAAGACCACCACGTGGAAGCCGAAAAAGGCACGCTGGCGATCTTCCCGGCGGGGATCTCCCACATCCACCGCGGCCGGGTGAGCCACGAGCACAGCAAAACAATCGCCACCGGCTGGATCAATGCGGGCAGGCGGGAGGATTACATCGCTCGGCTTGCGAGCAGCTGAAGCGCAGGTTGGCGGCGGGGAATCGGCATGTGCGGAGAAGCGTTATGGCCCAAGAGCCCCAGGACGCTTACTCGCGTGTGAGCTGAACCTTGAGCAACAGATCAACCTTTTGGCATGGGTGGATAGCGGATCCGCATAAGATCCGGCTCTGCAACCGCTTCAAAGGGCAAAAGCCTGGCGCCGCTGCCGATTCAAGGCCAAGAGGTAGCCAATGCAATGGTTCTTAGACTGTCAAAAAGCCTGGGTTTAGCGTGGATACCGGACCCGCCCATTCAGCGTTATACGGGCAGAGTCTGCTGCAATAGCCCTAAGCCAATGAGAGACAATGCAGTAAGCAATTTTACTCAGTTAACACTTTATGGCCTTGTCGCTCACGCCAGGTGTGGAGGGCGGGTGCGGCTATCCGCACCTTGAACGCTATATATGGTGCCTTAGGGTAGGTGGAACCAAGCAAGCCGTAGCAGGAAAGCGCTGTGCCTTTACTCCAGTCTTACTTCGAGAATTTCCACAAGATCATCAAGCTTGACGAGGACGACGAGAAAGCTAATTTAAGAGAAAAGCGTGACACGCTCCTTCAGAATTTAAAGGCCAATCTTCCTGCCGAGGTGCCTGCCTTCGAGGACTTTCACCAAGGGAGCTACTCCATGCACACGGGAATAGTCCCGCTGGATGGAAATTACGACATTGATGTCGGTCTAGTCTTCGACTGCTCACGGAGTGCTTATCCAGACCCAGTCACGATAAAGAAGTTGGTGCGTGATGCACTAAATACACATGGCCGCACCATAGATATCCGAAGGCCCTGTGTCACAGTGACCTACATACGCGATTGCAAGCCGGAGTACCACGTCGACCTGGCCATCTATGCAAAGCGTAATGACGATACCCTCGACCTAGCCAAGGGCAAGGAGAATTCAGACGTGAGCAGGAGGATCTGGGAACAGTCCAACCCCAGGGAGCTAACTCGTCTTATCTGCAACGTCTTCGATGACAAAGTTGAGCGGGCACAGTACCGCCGATGTATTCGTTATATCAAACGATGGAGAGACCAACAGTTCGCATCCAGCGGTTCTCCGCTCAGTATTGCTCTCACCGTTGCAGCTATGCATTGGTTCAAGCCACGTTTCGAGGTATCCGGAAAAGCCGCTGATTTGTTGGCATTGCTGGACTTGGCGAAAGAGATGCTGAATCAGTTTCGTGGCACTTCATCTAATGATGGCTGGCATGATCGTCTCTCAGTGATGCTCCCAGTTATGCCCTTCAACGATCTAGCGGAATGCATGACCAATACACAAATGACGACGCTCAAGGCAAAACTAGAAACTTTACGTAATGCTCTCGAGATTGCCTACGACGAGTCGCTGCCAGAAGAAGCCTGCAAGATCATGCAGAAACAGTTCGGTAGCGATTTCCCAATTCCCGATAAGTCGCAAACTGCAAAGGCTGTTGTGGCTCCTTACATCAGCACGGGGACGTCAGCTTGACTGAGAAAGCGACAGATGAATCCTTCGTCCTTGACGAGTATTTTCGTGCCGTCGAGGAGTTATTCGGCCAGCAAGGCTTGAAAGTCGAGAGATTCGAAAGTCAAAGAAAAGGCTACTTGGGCATAAGGCTAGCTGGCAGCGGCGACAATGCCTGGAAGCTCCACGTCGCGTGCAACCCAGATGCATTGTCGCTACCTAATCTATTCCTAGAAGGATCCAAACGATTGCTTGCCCATGTCAGTTATCGCGGAATGGTTTGCGTAAATGATGGCCAAGGGATGTCCTTGGACTCGGACCGGCACGCCGAGATCACCGCTCAAACTGTATTAGCAGGATATGAGATATTGGAGCGTTCGGCTATCGATGCAGCAAACGACCAAGTAGATTTCTTCAACGAGCTTGAGGGCTACTGGGCAACATTGCCAGATGCCTGCACAGGCCGAGCAACTTTTGAAGTCGATGCGAAGGATCGACTGTTGACTGCACATTGTGATACAAAGGCAGACCCCCTGGTCTGGTGGCTGACCGAGTACAGGCATCCTGTTCCTAGGGACTTCCGACCAAGCAAAGCCATCAATCAGCGCGCTCTCTATGTTCACCTTGAGCGTGCCCCAGCGCCTCCGTGCGCCCCAGAGAAGCTGACCGCAGCCTTTGTGGACGGAGTCCGCGCTCAGTTCTCACCGGTTCAGGAAGAACTCTGGCAGGGTCTTGTCGGGCCTTCAAAGAACGGGCCGAAACTTGTCGTGCTGATTGTGTCCATGCCTCGCGCTGCTGGAGGGATCTCGGCCATCGGCGTGAGCTTCCGTGTGAAAGATGGGTTCGTCGATGCCGGGTTACCACCAGTACCGATTTCATTGCGGCGTCACACAGCGAACTACATGCGCGAGCGAGGAGGCGCGTCGCTCAAGATGCTGAATAAGCATGTGGTGGTCGTGGGTTGTGGCTCGATCGGTTCGCAAGTAGCAGATATCTTGGCGTCAAGTGGAATTGGGCGACTAACGCTAGTGGACTCCGATACCTTTAGCGAAGATAATGTCTTCAGACATTTCCTCCCGGTTTGTTGGGTCGATTTTAAGAAGACAAATGCTCTCGCTGCAGTCCTCGAGAGCATGTACCCAGGTCTAAGCACGACGAGTGTGCCTCAGACCGCGCAGCAGTGGCTGGCGAAAACCAACCTAGATGGTGTGGATGGCATCGTGATCGCCATAGGACAGCCAACGGTCGAGCGCTCGTTATCCCGTGTATTCCGGGCCAGCGCAATCCATCTGCCTGTGGTTTACACATGGCTTGAAGCTTTGGATCTGGGTGGGCACTCTGTTCTGGCCTGGACGAAAGGTGAAGGTTGTCTTGATTGCATTTTCCGAGACGACGAAGGGCTAGCTTCTCTTTACTCACGAACAGCGTTCCTTGCTCCAAACCAGGTTGTGTCGAGAAACCTTACAGGATGTGCTGGGAACTTCGTTCCGTACGGCGCCTTGCAGGCACGCCGAACTGCATTGCTCGCAGCAGAACACCTGCTTGCGGCCCTTGATGGTAATCAGCCTACTACTTCTTATTACCGAAACTGGGTTGGAGAAGGCAGGGTCGCCAGACAGCAAGGGCTGCATGTCACGCCTTGGCTCGACATCGCTCGGAGCCTTTCAGACGAGGAAGCCACAAAGCGGGTCTTCGGCCGACCGTGCTTACGCTGCAAGAGGTCAACGTGAGGTTAGTTTTCACGGTCAGCCACAAGCGTCGGCTAATCATTGTTGAGCATGCCGTCGCACAGATGCAGTTTTACACTCAGCGACGCTGGTGGCAATGCGAGGCGGGTGGAGCATTACTTGGTAGACACTTACTCGATTCCAACGACATTGTTGTAGACGAAGTGACGACGCCTCAGCATGGAGATAGGCGCAGCCGCTTTGGCTTCTTTAGATCACAGCGACATGGAGAGATTGCGCGCGCACGGTGGGCTGAGGAACAGATGACGATGGCCTATCTAGGCCTCTGGCACACACACCCAGAAACCTGCCCAACACCGAGCAACACAGACAAGAGGGATTGGGAAAAGACTGTAAGTGCCGACATGTTTGAAGGCGACCGACTCTTCTTCCCTATAGTGGGTACTACCCTCATCCGAGTCTGGTGCCTTAGCCGTAGAGGGTTCATGAGAGAACTGAGAGAGGTTTCTGATAATGCCTAGGAAGCAAGCACGTGCCTATATCCCCAAGGATGTTCGCCGCGACCTCTGGATTGCGGCTGCTGGTAGGTGTGAATTCCGGGGCTGTTGCAAGCCTGTAGATAGGGACTTTCTGACCAAAGAAAAATGCGTCGTCGGCGAATATGCTCACATTATTGCCGACAGCCCTGATGGAGCTCGCGGAGTTGAGGGAGAGTCTGAGCTGTTGGCCAAGGACCCAAACAACTTGATGCTCTCATGCCTTGTCTGCCATAAGCGTATCGATCGACATGGAAAGAATAATCGTTTTACTGTTGAACAACTCCATGCAATGAAGCGGGAGCATGAGGCCAGGATTCAGCTCATTTACTCGGCTAACGGTGTAAAAGATAGCTTGCCTATTTTGATGACGTTTCCAGTTGGATCGCATGTACCAGTTATTGAGCGAACGCAGATACATCATGCGATGCTCGAAAATAGTAGCTACACGAGATTCCCGGTAGGAAGAGTTGTTCATATCGACAAAGGTGACTTCGAGATCTTTGACGATTCGCTCGCCTTCTGGCCATTCGCCGAGCTAACTCTGTCTAGGCTGTACGAGCAGAGAATTCGACCAGAACTTACATCAAGAAACGGGCCGACACACCTAACTATTGCTGCATTCGCGCCAATTCCGATGCTCATGAAGCTTGGATCTCTGATTGGTGACAAAACTGAAGCTACTGTGCTCGACCTGCCCGCCGAGCGCTGGTTATGGGACAAGCACGTTGATTGCCAAGAGCCATCGTTCATCTTCAGTGTGCCACATTCGTTACCGCGTGAGGTTGCAGCAGTCATCAGTATCTCTAACATGGCGGATCACCCTGACAGCCCCAACGTCGTTGAGTTTCGAGTCGTTGAGCCTAACCGCGACATCATTCGACAAGAAAAGCATCTCAAAATTTTCCGCCAGCAGTTCAACGCTTTTCTAATGCAGTTGGTCCGATCCGGAGTTCGTATCCTTCACCTGTATCCTGCGACACCGATATCTGCAAGTGTTGAGATTGGCCGCATGCTGTTGCCTAAAACTTTTGAGGAGATTCATGTCTGGGAGTGGCAGACACCTATATGGAAGCCTGCAGTTCGCCTGAAGTGACCACATAGCAATACCAGTATTTTAGCCATGGCTGAAGTTAATAGATGAATAACTCGGTAGCTGAGGTTTAATATTCACGCTCATCATATTTACATTCATTTGCCAAGCCAAGACATTTGCCTTGCGATAAAGCGTAGGGGCTTCAGTCTCGGCCTCCTTTCTCCAGAATGCAGGAAACAGGGCTGTAGTAAACTGTTGACATATCTTGCAATCGGATTGCATCATAAGTTGTATGGAAGTTCATTAGGGGCTGCTTCTTGAAAACCCTGGAGGTGAAACGAGCTACAGTTTAAGACGCCGGTTGGCCAACAGGCTACTTCTTTTTGCGTGGCTACGCCGTATAACAACAAGATCCAGAAGACGGTAGCGTACGAAGGCTTCTATGCTGGGCTCTCGGCCCGCTTCTGATCTTGAGCGTTATGCTGATGGTATAACCATGTCCGATAGTCTCGGCGCACTACTCCAGAAAGGCACAATGGGATAGCTAATAGCCCTATTTACCGCAAACTCCGTTGAACTTAGTCGACATCTCAGGTCGTCTACTATTATATCCAATCCACTCTTCATGGGTATCGAGTCAATGTCAAGCCTGGATGCGCTAGAAAATCAGATTGGCTCAATGCTAGCAAGGCTAAAGCTGGGAGATGTCATGAGATCCCTATGGCTACTAAGCCAAAAGTCAACAGACCTTAATCCATTCATGATCGCTGGGCTTTCAAATTTTGCCATGAGATTCTGCCCCCCCAGCAACACCTCCCAATTAATCAAGAGCTACAACATCGCACCATTGATAGAATTGTCAAACACATACCTTCTTAGCGATCCAATTACTTTTGACGAAAGTCTACGAGAAGAATTTGAGAGCTCCAACCCTATTTTCCTAATGTTACGGGTAGTGAGCAGTCAGTTTCCGTATGAAGTAGAGGTATTTAGCGAATTTGCTCGCCCTTTTTATCTGTATTATGAAATTCCACGTCAGCTGCACGGGCAACCGGGGATTCCTAACTTTGATTTTGAAAGCAGCTTTTTAGGATTGCATGGTTTTACTACGTTAGACTTTATCACTACAGGATTTGTGGTCTATGCGGCATCAAAAAGCGGCTTTTCCATAAATAGAGATTACCTCCTTAACGCTCGCAGAAAGGGGATTAAACTGCCAACTCAAAAGGTTCTAAGCCTAATCTTAGATCAGCTTTCAGCAGACAAACTCAAGTTCACAAGTCTGTACGAGAAAAGGAAGAATTCTGATCGTCGATTCAGGATGTATGATTTTAACCCGCTCATTTCATATCCATTGATAAAGCCATGCCAAAATAAGCAATTCGCGACGTCCGGTAAGGACTTCTTCCATTCTCCAGTTCCCGGTCTAATTGGCTCGAGAATCTCAGCAGGAATATTTTATGATATGTACAATGCGCACTCTACGGCATCAGGAAACACATTCTCTGAATTCTTTGGTTTCGTATTTGAAGCGTATGTAGGTCTTGTGCTTAAAAACTGCATTAAGACCGAGACGTTGTTGTCAGAAGTAGACATTCGAAAATTTTATCCATCTAACAAAGGCAAGGTTTCTGATTGGATATGGATGGATGGCTCGTCGCTAATTCTGATTGAGTGTAAGGCTACTCGATTTACCAGAGCAGCTCAGTCGATTGCTAGTGAAGAGGCAGTAAATAGTAGCCTGGCACAGGTAAGGAAAGGTTTAAAATAGCTTCATAGTTTTATATCCGCTTGCTGCTCAAAGTGTCAGGAGCTCGAAATGTTTCATAAGTGTACTACATTTAGGCCAATCCTGGTTACACTTGAGCCGTTGCATCTTGTAGATGGCACATTATTTCGCCAACATATAAATGGACTGCTTGCACAGGATGGTATTACTGGCATGGATTGGCAAATCCTATCAGTTGATGAGCTAGAAGCTCTTCAGCCTCATATAGCTACCGGCTTCAAGCTGATTCAAGTTCTCAATGACCTGCAGACAAAGACATTCAACAAGGTTCTTGATGAGCTTGTCTCTAGGTCCCAAAAATCTTTTGTAGATTCTTTTTTGTACCAAAAACAGCAAGAGCTTTACTGTCGACTAGGTTTGCGGCAAGCCACTTGCCAATAAGTAAGCGGCATTTCGCTTCTGAACATCTGAGCCACAGCATAACATCAAGATACAGAAGACGGGAGCGAATGTTAAAGGCGATGCTCGAATTATGTTCCGCTTCTGATCTTGGCTTTGGATGGATTGGCCACACAAAGAGGGTCATCGCTTGTCATTTAGAATTAGATAGTGCTCATTCGAATAATAAATGAATCCCATAGTCTCTGAAGAGCCAATCTCTCCTTGTCTTCGGACAGACTATCTCTAATCTTCTTGTCACTAGAAGAATCGACAATTATGCAGCAAGTGAAGTCAAAGTGAGAAGCATACACAAGAGCCTGGCCAATTGCTTCTCGCACATGTTGACCAGAATCGCCCCTCTTGATTTCAATTGCAATGCGTGTATCGTTTATTAGCACCATGAAATCAGGCCTATGCTGAACTCCAAACAGCAGAAGATTATTTACTGTTGTGCCTTTATCGCCTTCCCAATAAAGTGATTCACTTGCCTTTCGTTTAACACTGCCCTCACTCAGCTCTGGCTCAAGTGCCCTATGCAACTTTGTGAGGTCAGACAAGAATTGATTATAGATGAATGACTTTACATGTTGTTCGCTCAATCCCGACCCAATCTTCGCATAATAGCTCGGACTTAAGAGCGAGTCCATGATGTGATCAACAATCTGAATCCGCCGCGCAGTCTTCTTTGGCAAGTAGGAGCTTTGGCCTCGGGTCATTGGCAAGGACCAGCTTGGTTGACTCTACTACTTCCATTCTGTCATGGCAGCGTATGGATGAAATGTCCACTGAACCTTCAGGGACCTGAAAGGCGATTATGGGTCTCTAGTATCGGAGAACTCAAATCGCAAGAAATCTTGCTCAGCGCTTAGCTTTTAGGTTCCACTACGGTCTCAGGGCGGCGAGCGGTTATCGCTCAGGTCCAACAGCTTGTAACTCATCCTTCTACTCTAAGCAACCATCCAACATTGCCAGACACCTGGACCGCCTCCAAGGGTGTCGTCACGCAGAATGATTCTCTTGCGGCCAGATGATGGCGAGCGTTAGCCTTACTCAAAATCCGTGCGGCTGGGCGCCCTGGGTTTTGAGCTGAGAGATCACATGACTTCTGGCGATTATGCGTAATTGCCTTATCAGGAGTTGGCCTATCTTGTAAATGATGACACTATTAGAAGCTGCGGTCAGCTCGAAACAACTCAGTAGAGCTGCATGTTACGACAAGCAAAGCGACCGATTGGCACTGCCCTAAACTTCTCCTGCCCGACGTGGCGTTTCACGGGTAGAAATGAAAGTATCCGATGTTCTCAAAGCGATCAAGAGCGATGGCTGGATTCAAGTGGCACAAAGGGGGAGTCATCGCCAATTTAAGCACCCAAGAAAGCCAGGTAGGGTAACCATTGCTGGCAAGCCGTCTGATGAGCTTGCAAAGGGCACTCAGATGAGTATCATGAAGCAAGCAGGTCTCAGAGGTTCAGAACAACCATGAAGTACGCAGTAGTCATCGAGAAGGCTGGAGAAAACTTTTCGGCCTACGTTCCAGATCTCCCAGGCTGTATCGCAACTGGCGATAATGCCTCTGAAGTTGAACAGCAGATTCGCGAGGCGATCTCATTTCATTTAGACGGCTTACGGCAGGATGGCATGGAGATACCGGAGCCGTCTTGTGCCGTTGGATATGTTGAACTTGCTGCATAACTGACACGAAGCGAAGGCTAACATCCAGATTCAGAAGACGGAAGCAAAAGGTATTAGCCATGCCCATGCCTCTGCCAGCTTCTGATTTGGAGCGTTATATCAACAAAGCAAGAGCTATACCCGCCTATCTTTAGTCCGGCAGTCCCCTAATGCAAACCCACCCACCCAGCCGCGCGCCACCACTTCTGGCAGCAACACGGCGGCATCCCTTTCCCGAGGGTTCGTTCCTGGATCCAGCTCGCTGCAAAGCTGGCCAAACTTCGTGCGGGCGGCAAACCCCTGCAGCAGCTGCCACACACCAGCGTCAAGCCGCTCGATGCGCGTGTTCACGCCCTCCCTCCAGATGAGGAGCGTCGCGCCGCCCTCATCCAGATCGATCGCTTCTGGTTCCGTTGCATCTGGCTGGTTGGCGGCCCAGATCCGGTCCACCGGATAGGCCGATTCCAGCAGCGCACTGGCCTGCGGCAGTTGAAACACCAGCTGCTCCCACTGCTCCGGAGCCACGCGGGCGAGGGCCGCCAGATCGAGGCCGTTCTGATCCGGGGCGTTGAACACCCGGTGCCATTGGGGTGAAGGCGCGCAGAAAGGCCGGCAGCTCGCCGCCGTAATCCCCCAGATCCGGTGAGGTGGAAGCGTGCTCGCTCACGTAGCGGGCGGCCATGGCAGCAAAGAAGGGCGCACCCACCAGGCGTTTGCAGACGGGATAGATCTCCAATGGAGCCCTTGTATGCACCAATGCCTCCTTCCGGCCAGGTGATGGCGAGCGATCGGCTGACGCGTCAAGCTGCAGAGCCTGACCTGTACTCCGCATGCGCAGAGAACGCGCTGCCGGTGAGTTCGATATCACTACGCGCGATGCCGGCCTTCTTTGCCGCGAGCTTCCATCCATCGATGGCACTCACAACATCCTCAACAATCTGCCCTCCGCGTTCTTCATCCAGCCCATAGAACAGCGCGGTGGATAGCACTGTTGTGAGACTCGGCCGGTTGTCCGAGTCGTCGATGTTGAGGACGTGTTCTGCCTTATCGACGTTGGGGTTCACGTCGAATGCAGGTGCGAGACGCCAGCCGTTATCGGCCAGCACAAATCCGTGGTTGCGCAGATGGTCGTCGCGATTCCCGATCGCCACATTGAATGCGACGCGGCGGAACAACTGCTCCAGCTCAGCACTCGTATGCGCACCATCGCCTCGCGTCCGAAGGAGCTGGGCCAGTTCCAGATAGCTCGTGCCCTCGCTCTGCTCCTTGCGAAGCAAGGTCATCGCGGAGGCATAGAAGCGCCGCGTGCCCTTGGCGCGGTCGAAGCGCTGCACGCAGAACGTATGGAACTCGTTGCTCAACCGCACGACCTTGGCTTCTGGCACGTCAACACCGGCTTTCTGCGCCAAGCCGTGCACGACGTGTTCCCAGGCGCCGACATCCCGGTCGTCGTTTTGCGCCGGGAACTTGCCGATCCATAGCGAACCGTCTGCGTCCGTAAAGTTGGCTTTCGGGCGTGCACCACCCAAGGACGCGCCCGGTGCAACCAGCACGGCCAACCACTTGCGCAGCGCGTCCAGGTCGTCGATGCGCCGGTTGCTGAGCTGATACGCGACCGTCTCCAGTGCCCGCAGCGTGGTGACGGGCGGTGCGGCCATCTTCTCGTTGCCCAGGAACTCCTGCGTTCCGACCCCCCGAAAGCGCAGGCCGCCTTGCCGGGTGAAGTCCTGGACTCCGAGCAGGAAGTCCCACGCGTACAGCGTCCGTGGAGAGCGTTTCTCTTCCTTGGCTTGCAGGGTCTCGCGACGCTTCATCAATGTCTGGCCCCAACGGTCCGGCGATGAGTCCAGAAAGATGCCGAAGTTGCCCAACTCGGGCTTGGGAAAGAACGGAGCTTTGTCCAGCGACAGGTCCGGGTCGATCGCGAACGCGCGTGAGTCCATTAGCCACGCTTGTTCGTATTGGAAGCGGATCTGCCCACGGTCATGCTCCAGGGTGCCGACCCGGCATGGCGGCCCCAGGTCACATTCGAGCCAGACCTCTACGGCGTTGTCCTGGCTGCTCATGATGAGTCCCCCGTGCCGTTCGCGCGACCGCCAGGAGCCTTGGGTGCATCGGCGGAGGCTTGTCTGCGCCGCGCCTGTGACGCGGGCGGTTTGAAGACCAGGTCTTGCAACCTGCGGCCCACCTTGTCGTCTGCCGCCAAAGCATTGAAGTCGGCTTCAAGCCCGAGGACCGCCATCACGCGCAGGTAAGTGCCCAAGGTGGCTCCCGGGTCGCCCGCCTCCACTTTGTAGAGCGACGTTCTGGAGATGCCGGCCCTCTGCGCCACGACGGCGTTGCTCAGCTTGCGCCGCAGGCGTGCGAGCCTCAGTCGCTCGCCCAACTGGGAAAGCAGCCTTTGCTCCTGCGGGAAGACGACCGGGGGTTTGCTTGGCATTTCGCCATTATGGACATTCTTCTGAGCAAATGACCATAATGGCGGACTTCTTGCATAGAATCGGCTGCGCGCAGGCAAATTTCTCGCAGTTCCTGCGCCGCAATCCCCCAGATCCGTGAGGTGGAAGCGTGCTCGCTCGCTTAGCGGGCGCCCCCGCAGGCCTGCGGGGCATGGACGGATCTCCCCGACCCCAACTGTGACCGAGGCCGTCCCCAAGACCTGCGACCCCGGCTCAAGGCCACCATCGCCCGCCTCGCCGCAGCTGGGGCCAGGGCCTGCGGTTTGAAATCGGCTGGGCAGGTTCCACACTGATGCAATCCCTCCATCCCGGGTTTCCGGGGGATCGCGGCATGACGGAAATCAAGTCGATCAAGAAGAAGATCACTCCCGAGGAATACCGCCTGCTGCAGCGTCTGCGGCACAGAAAGCCAGGTCTCAATCCACCCACCGATCAACCCACCTGGGGTGAATACCTGGCCGATCGTGTTGCGGCCGTGGTTGGTTCCTGGCGCTTCATTCTGATTCAGAGTGCCATTCTGATTCTCTGGATTCTTGCCAATGTCAGTATCAAGAGCGAGCGCTGGGACCCCTATCCATTCATCCTTCTCAATCTGATGCTTTCATTCCAGGCGGCCTACGCAGCACCGATCATCATGATGAGCCAGAACCGGCAGGCCTCCATTGATCGGGCTGATGCAAGAAACGACTACGAAGTGAATCAGAAAACGGAACTTGAGCTTAGCCATCTACAGGATAAGGTTGATGTTCTGCGGGGGATCGAGATTGTGGAACTGAAGGTGCTGCTCGACGAGCAGCGGCAGCAGTTGCTCCACCTGGGTGAGCTGCTGCGGGATGTTCAGGCTCGATGAACCAGCACCCTCGCCGCCCCTGGATCACCGCGGGCCTGATGGCCGCCATGGGGATCGTGAACCTGCTCTCCGCCGTTTCGCCCAGCCTGCCGGCCCGGCTGGAGTGGTGGCGTCAACTGGTTCCCTTTGAACTTCGCCACACGGCCCATCTTTTTGCCGCCCTGTGTGGCTTCTTCCTGTTGGTGCTGGCCTCTGCCCTGCTGCGCCGCAAGCGGATGGCCTGGCTGCTGGCACTGGCCCTGCTGGGCCTTTCGATCGTGTTCAACATCATCAAGGGATTCGATTACGAAGAGAGCCTGCTGGCCGCGCTGCTGATCGTGCTGCTGATCGCCAGCCGGGGCCTCTACACCGCACGATCCGATCCACCCTCGATCGCCCAGGGGGCCCGGAGCCTGCTGGCCTCCATCCTGTTCACCCTCGCCTACGGCACCGCTGGATTCCTGCTGCTGAACGGGGCCTTCAGCCGCCGCTTCAGCCTGCCGGCCGCCGCTGGCCAAACCCTGCGGGTGTTCGTCCTGCAGGACAGCGGCGGGGTCAGGCCGCTGACGCGCTTCGCTGCGTTCTTCACGGATTCGATCCAGCTGATCGGATTCATCACGCTGATGTACGGCCTGTGGATGCTGCTGCGGCCGATCATCCTGCGCGGTGAACCAGCAACAGCTGAGCAACGCCAGTGCGCCCACAGCATCGTGGAAGGCCACGCCAGATCATCCCTGGCGCCGTTCGCGCTCCTTGCTGACAAGGCCTATTGCTTCAGTCCTTCGGGCAAGAGCCTGATCGCCTATGTGCCCAAGGGAAGGGGTGCCATTGCGCTGGGAGATCCGATCGGTCCGCCAGAAGACAGGCTCCAGGCCATTGAAGACTTCCAGCGGATCTGCCGCCTCAATGACTGGATTCCCGGTTTCTATCAGACCGGGCCTGAAGGGCTGGAACTCTTTGCAAGCCTGGGTTTCAGCTCCCTGAAGATCGGCGAGGAAGCCCTGGTGGATCTGAGCAGCTTCTCGACCAGCGGCAAGGCTGGCTCCGACTTCCGCACGGCCTCCAACAGGCTGAACAAGCTCGGCCACCGCTTCGACGTGCTCGCCCCTCCCCATCCGCCCGGCCTGCTCAGGGAGTTGAAGAGCATCAGCGATGAGTGGCTCAGGCTGATGCACGGAGCCGAGAAGCGGTTTTCGGTGGGGTGGTTCGAGGAGGCCTATCTGCAGCGATGCCCGGTGATGGCGGCCAGGGACAGCAGCGGCAGGATCACAGCCTTCGCCACGGTTGTGCCGGATTGTCCCGTGGACGAAATCAGCATCGACCTGATGCGCCATCGCCAGGAGATGGTGCCCGGAACGATGGATGCCCTGTTCGTTTTTCTCTTCCACCACTACAAGGATCAGGGGGTTGAGCGCTTCAGCCTCGGGCTCTCGGCTCTCTCGGGGGTTGGCGAGCGATCCAGTTCGCCGCGCATCGAGCGGGCGATTCACTATCTCTCCTCGCACATGGATCAGTTTTATGGCTTTGAGGGTCTGCGGGCCTACAAGGCGAAGTTCAAGCCGCGCTGGGAGCCGAGATATCTGGTCTTCGCCGGCTACGCCAACCTGATGGCAACGGTGGTGGCCCTGATCAGGGCCGATTCAGGTGATCGCCTGGTGGACTACTTCAAGCCGGAGATCTGAGCAGATCAAAAGCGGCCCAGCGAAGCGATCCAGTTGCTGATCCCGGCATTCACGCTCTCAGGGAATTCGGCCATCATCACGTGTCCTGCTTCAGCCAGATGGAGATGCTTGCCCTGCTGGAAATGCGCCACCAGGTTCTCCCCCATGCGGAAGCTGAAGGCGGGATCGCAGCCGCCGGTGATCACCAGGGCGGGGATCCGGCGGAGGGTGTCGACTCCGGTTTTGGCGAAGAGGTCGTAAGCCCAGAAGATCTTCAGGGCCTGGTAAGGAGCAAGCTGCGTGGGAATCGGATTCTCCTCGAAGTAACGGCGCATGGCCGGGCTGCGCTGGCTGCTGACCAGGGATTGCGCCAGCCGTTGCACGGCAGGGATCGCCATCAACCGGCGTCCTCCCGTGGCCATCGCAGTCATCAGCGGTTGCTCCCACCAGGGGTCGAGATCATGGCTGCCCCCGGCGATCAGGATCAGCCCAGCGGTGGGGTTCCGATGCGCCCACTCCAGGCCGATCGGCACGCCATAGCTGTGGCAGCAGAGGATCGGTGCGGCAATCGACAGCCGCTCCAGCAGCCGGGTGAGATCACGGCAATGCCGGCCAATGGAGTAGGTGCGGTAGCCGCTGGAAGTGCCATGACCGGCGAGGTCGTAGGCGAGCGCTTCCCAACCCTGCTGGCAGGCGAATTCAAACTGGGAACGCCAGTTGAGGCGATTCCCCAGCCCGCCGTGAACAAACACCACGGGAGGCGAACTACCGCGGTGCAGGTTCACCGTGAGGGCCACCCCCGAGCGCAGCGCAACGGTCTGTCCTGGCTGCATGGGCTCCCGTCCCGTGATCGCGTCCGTGGATAGCCGGACCCTAGAACCGCTGCTTATGCCTGGAGGGCGCAGGAGCAGGGACCCTGGGCAGCAATGGAGCGGGTGCGGTTGAGCTCATTGTTCGACTGGTCGTTAAACCAGCTCAGCCAACCTTTCGGTATGGAACAACTCGGTATGGAACAACCAGGCCATGGCTGCGGCCAGCCTTCCAACTGTATCGATCTGAACAAGTGGTTATCGGATCCGCCGAAGTTGCCCTTCCGCAGACGCCTCAAAGGGCATAACCAAGCTGTCGCAGCTGGATTCAGCGCAGTAGCCAGGCAAGGCAAAGGTGCTTATGCTGCACTGAGGGGCTGGGAGGAGTGGATACCGGACCCGCCTATACAGCGTTGGATGGACTAGGGTGATCACCCTAACCGCAGCACTGATGAATACCCTATCAGATATCATGTAATATTAATAATGCCGGTAAGTGTCAATCAATGCGATCTCATAGGCCAATACAGTGGGAAATATGGCTAGACCCCTAAACTGGAATAATCAAGTAAGGGGAATCCAGCAGCTTGAAGTTGGATATGGCATAAGTTGCTCTGCCACCGACAAAGCCTCGAAAGATCATGGGACGTCTTCGCCCTGCCATTTCACTCTCTCACCTAGCGACTCAGATGGTAGCCGTACATTTCAGCCAAAGGTCGTTTCATCTAGCGATGGAGGTGAATTGACTTACTACTTCACTGCTGAGGTTGTGATGAGCGAGGAGGCCTATCGCCGTATGGCACTTGATAAGTTCAAAGGGATCTACTGGCTAGAAGGAAAAGAAGAATCTCAGCAGCGCAACGAGGAGCATTATAAACATGGCTAGAAATCAGTTTCAAGCTGATTGATTACCGGGGCAATGCGCGTGCATCCATTAAATGAGTTTCGCCCATATATCTTAAGGCCTTTGCCGGGGCATCACTTATTATGCTATTTGCTTGCAATCAGTTGCAGACATGCAAGCATCGAGTAAACCGCTGATGGTGTATTTCTGCAAGTGCACCTAGGTTCCAGGATAATTTGTCTACAGCAACCGTCCAACACCCAGATTCAGAAGACGGGTGCACAAGTCGCATGCGCAGTCAGAAATCACCTGCCCGCTTCTGATCTGGAGCGTTAGCCTGATCAAACGGAAAGCTCTACTCATCCTCTTGATCCAACTCGTTTAAAGCTTCATGCAAGGCTTCTCTCATCTTATCCTTGAAGTCTGCATCTCCTAGGCGCCTTGCAATGTCAACCGCAAATCTGCGAAGATTGGACGTTGGCATTACGATGCTTACAGCTGGAACTGGATACTCGTCCTCGCTTCCACCACTAATTCCAAAGGTTATTTTCGATACGTGAACGCCATACGCAATTGATGCGACCTGGTCTACGTAGAATGCCTGCAACTCGGCGGGCCTAATCGATTCTCCTGGTCGTGAACTCCCACGAGTCTTTGGTTTAGTCATTTGGGAGCCTCCTGAGCTTCGTATGCATAAGGAAGAGCAAACTGATTCTCTTCGGACAGCCTATGGCTCTCCTCGGCAAGACTGGAATAGGGGATATACCTTATGCTCAATGCGCAATCAAAAGCTTTTGCGATTTCTATTAAGGTTCTGAGGTTGTACGCGCCGTGCTCAGGGTCTTCCAGTCTAGATATCGCAGATTGCCTTGTATTGAGAGCTATCGCTAAATCTTTCTGAGAAAGACCGCGTTTTTGTCTATTAATTCTTATTTGCCATGCTATGCCCTGCTCAATTGATGCCTCCAGGTAGGCCTCACGATATTCTCTATCGCTCCACTGAGGCTTTAGCGACAGATATCTGACAGACTTAGAAAGAGACTCTTTAGGCCTGGATGGAGTCTTTGTCTGTGCAGATAGTACACATGTCTCGATATTGCCTGGTCTGAGTCGAAAAGTCTGAATTGCAACTGGCTTCGTACTCTTTGGCACGTGCCTGGTAGTCGGGTGGGTGATACTTGTTGTCCTTTTCGTAGCCATGGAGAGTCATCACAAATGTTTCATGAGGCAGATGGAAATGCCCAAAAATTCGGAGCTGCCCACCCATGCTGCTCTTAAAGCGTATCACATATATGTGATCGCCGAGACTGCTCGCGTTTGGTCTGGACCAGTTCGTTTGGGGTTGCTGGCGAAGTTGCTCAAGGGTTCGATCAAGATTGGCCTGCGTCTTCTTGTCCATTCGAGTAGAAGTGATCCACTCTGTAACGATCCCCTTGCCTTTGGCCAGTCTCTCATGGTAGTTCCAGCTTGGCACTGCTTCTTTCAAGCTAAATTTAGTATAAGCTTGAATAATGAAGGAATGAGCTCCTCCCCGCCAGCTGTCTCTGAACAGGGTAACCCTGCCATGCACCTGTGCCGCCACCGCAAGGCTAAGTTCTTCGTCGAGCACTCCCTGCGGCCAGGTGATTGCAAGCGTTAGCTTTCGTTGAAGCAGATATCCCCTTCTTCAAAACAACCAAAGGAGAAAAATATGGCAAACACGATTGAATTACCCAGTAATTGGGTCTGCGATGGAAAAGAGTTAAAGCCAAAGTCAGGGGCTTCATCTTCAAATACTTGGATTTTTGACGGCAAGGAAATAAAGTCAAAAACTAGTGCATCCTCATCCAATACATGGATATGGGATGGAAAGGAACTGAAACCAAAGACCAGTGCGTCATCTTCAAATACGTGGGTTATTGATGGTCAGAAGGTAAAGCCGAAAACTGGCTCAAACTCATCAAATACTTACGAAATTGGAAGATCACCCGTTTTGGTGGTTGCAGGACAGTTAGTTCTAAGGCTTTGGTAACGCAATGAACGATCTGCCAGTTCACTCATTGATCGGCTCCGAGAACAGAGACGGCGGACTTCTTCTATGCGGTCTGAATCACGGTTACAGCAAAAATGATGAGTTGCAGGATGCTGCCGGAATTAACAGGGCAGACCCGCATAAATCTTTTTTTTCGGACGGTGAGGTCAATGACTATCCATTTAGAAACCGTATTGTTTCTTGGTTTTCCCTATGGGGTTACGATCTTGCCCGAAGTAGCGAGAAAGCGGGTTCGCTCGAAAGGTCAATCGTTCAAACAAACTGGCTACAAACATGCTCAAACAATATGGATGGCATAAACACTCAGCAGGCATGCATCGAGGATAACGAGTCATTCTTCCAGACGTGCGAAGCATTGAAACCAAGCGTAATTTTTTTCTTTGGCAGAGAGCTTCTTTTGGCATTCACGTCACCCACTTTAAGCATTAAGGTCGAATCCATCTTTGGCACCCGCAAAGGGGAAACCAGGTGGCTTCAAAAAGACGTGTATTTCAACGGCAAGCCACGAAGGCGCCTTCGATTTGGTTTTCAGCAGTATGAGAAGCTGACTGTTGTTGTCCTTCCGCACGCCACAGGGGCACAGGGCGTGGCTGACGATTACATCGGGGCATTTAAGCCTGAAATGTCTGAGGTGATAGGCATTTGGTGGGCTAAGCACAAAGAAAAGCTAACAAATCATTCAACAGGGACGCACTAAAGCGCGCCCGTTAATTCAAGCGTTGATGCAGGCTTCGCTGCACGACCAGGCTTCAGATGGGGCGGTGCAGGAAGTGTTGGCCGATCTGGATCAGTTCCCCTGCAATCACTACCACCAACAGGCGAAAAACCCAGACCCGGGCTGCCGGCAGCAAGGCGAGGCGAGCGGCCAGCATGCCCCCGCCGATGCTGCCGAATGCCATGGCGCCGCCAGGGAGCCAGGCCACGTGGCCATCGCGGGCAAACACCAGCAGGGACACCAGGGTGGTTGGAATCAGTACCAGGTTCTTGACGGCGTTGGCCGCCGTGAGGGGGAGGCGCACCACCAGCACCAGTGCCAGGAGAAGGTAAGTGGCACCGTCGAGCACGATGAATCCCACCCAGGTGCCGATACCGAAGAAGATCAGCGCTTCCTTGAAACTGAACCGGGCCGATTCCTGGGGTGGCTGGTTAAGAGCTGCCTTCAGTTTCGTAACCAGAAGAATCAGAGCCGCCAGTACGGCGGCAGTGATCGCCATCCCCAGATTCCGAGCCGGTATCGCATCGGCCAGCAAAGCACCAGCCACACTGCCGAGCGTGGCCGGGCCGGCCACCCGCAGGGCCATCCGCCATGGCAGAACACCAGCTCGCTGGAAGGTGGCAACGGCCGTGATGCAGCCCACGATCACCGGCAGGCGGTTGGTGGCATTGGCCATCTCCGGATCCATGCCCAGGGAGATCAGCATCGGCAGGCTCACTGCAGACCCGCTGGAGGCCAGGGTGTTCATAAAGGCGCAGACGGCCCCGGCCATGCTGACGAGGCAGTAGTCGATCCAACCTGTCATCCGCTGAGGTCAGCCATCACTGCTTGGAGTCTGGCCCCTGCAAGACCCATGGCTAGCATTAAGAAACAGGTCATGAAGAGTAAGAACCTCGTTATGGATGAATAGCTTTCCAGAAGCCGTTAAAATGCTGCTTTGAGGCTAAGCATACTGGTAGTAATGGAACTTCTATGCCCTCAGGGAACATTTGCTCAAGGCAACCTGCGAGGGACGAGGATGGCATCTCTCTGGGGAAGTTGCCTTCGGGTATTTGCTGCCGGTAGGGATCTGCCAGCTCAATGCTCGCCAGACACTGAAAATGCAATTCCTCTGAATACGAGTTGCCCTGATGGCCGATCTGGATTCCATATAGTTACCGATGGCTTCATTCTTGCCTTCAGCGGAATGGGATCTCAGCAGATAAAGGCCAGTCTGGATTCAGTTGTTCGGCTAGTAGATTTAGCTCTATTCAATCAATCGGTCAACGGCGACCCAAATCGGCCCACCAAGCTTCGTGCCACAGGAACATGCAGCCATGAGAATCCCACAAGGGTGTTCCTGCGAAGATTCAGCGCAATGCTCAGGCAGAGCAAGGGTAAATTCCCCTTGAGATGATTCATAATGGCGGGCCCAGAGAGAAACCGCTCGCGTGTGGTGCGTTATTTGACCGTGGTCTGTTCGTAGTTACCAAGCCCAAGCTGCTTGCCGCCCATGAACCCTGTCCATACCTGCGATCACAGCGTTATTCCCGCGCGGATGGACTGAGTTTTCCAGAGTCTCCTTAGGCCCATTTGCAACAAGAGTAAACAATGTCGATCTCGAAAGCCCCCAGTACTGTCGAGTTCATCTACAACTATGGTTACGTGGGACACATTGCCGAGCTTGATGACTGGAAGCAACACTGGTCCAAGCGCGCTTAAAAGCAACAAAGCGGCAACCATTATAATTCTGGGATGCAGTCTTATTTGTGACTATAACGAACGTGGCGAGCGAAGGCGAATCGCTGGATAGGTTTGAGGCGCTTAAGGATGCTACGGCCCGTTTCTTAGAGCTGCACTGGCCAAGCGGAGTTGGCGAAGCAGCACCTTGCTGGGTCACACTTTGGTCACTCCGCAGTCCTGGTCCAATACCGAACCATGATAAACAGGGCTGCTACACCATTTTTGAACATAGAGAAATTGTCTCTATCGGGCTGGCGGCCTCCACGGGCGCAGGAAGAGGCATTGGGAGTCGCTTGTATAAGCATGTTCTGTGCATCGACTGGGAAGGGTCTGATTATTCAATCCGCTATTCCAAGCCTGAGGAACGCTGGCTTTCCGCTTTGCACGGAACCATGCTCGCATTTGTCGAAAAATTTTACTACCTTGCTCCAGCTCTTGATGTGTATCTAATTCGGCATTTCTCCTCGTTGCCAAGTCTGCCAAACAAGGTCAGCCTGTCAACACCTAACCAATCATTCATGCCAATGCCGAATTTCGGAGCGGCTTAACTCAGACGGTTAGACACATAGCTTGTCTTGTAAGCAACCGGCATATCATGCATAAAAGAAGAGAACCATCACTCGAACACAAGTCGTTCAAAGTCTGCATCATACTCAGAGCAAAACATTTGGTACTTAATGCATCTTCTAGTCATTCGCGACTCAAAAGTTCTGTAGAAGTTCTTGATAATGGCATAATGAGTAGGTGTAGATTCAGGGCTTGGCTGAACTATAAGTAAAATCCAGTAGTTTTCGCCGATGTCCTTGGAAACATAGATCTCATTGTCCGTGAGTAAAAAGTCCTCACCTAAGGCCTCTAGTTTCTTGACTTCGATGCAGTGCTGGTTGCCATCATCATCGTAAGCGATATAGTCATATCCAACATTTTTCTTGCTAACATCGTCTACAATATAGCCCATTATCGTCAAAATTTTGCTGGCAACTTTCTCAATGCTTCGCCAACTAGGCTCACGACGATGCTGAGGCGTAAGTAACTCAGTATCAGATGCCTTGAGCTTGATTGTTGATTCCTGCGAACGACTTTTCAGCGGATCTTTGGCAATAGCAGTTTCAGTTTGGCTTTTCTTATCGATTAGCATTAGCATTTTATGATGAATTGAGCTGTTGCTTTTTCGAAGACTGCTTTGAATTGTCTCCAGTAATGTAACAGGGACTTTGCCAACTGGTAGGCCAAAATGAACACATAGGTCCGCGGCATCAGTACTTCTTCCAGCAAGGTCGAACAGGCTTGCCATAAAGATGATGTCAACATCAGCATCCTTCAGTTGACTGATTTCGTTTCCTGATCTAACTGTGCCATCACTGCAGATAAACAGATTAGCATTGTGACAGAGATCGCTATCAATTGCCTGGATCTGACCTAAAGCTCTAATGTCATCAAGAATATGCCTCCAAAATGAGACTATGCCAGCTGACGTGAGCTTGGTCTTTGCCAAGAGTTCAAGAGCTTTGAGCATTCCTAGCTTAGTTGCACCAAGAGAAAAGAAGAAACTCTCGTAGTCTCCCACTGCTACTTGATCGAAAGATAAAGGCTTGTATCTACCAGCTTTTGCTAATTTCTTATAATCAGTCTTCTTGAGCCAAGAAGGACATAGCAAAAAACCTGCTAGAATAATACGATCGCCATCAGAGATTTTTGCCTGTATCTGATCAGAAATGTACGAAGGGGAGATATCGAACATAGCCGCATTCTTGTATGGAATTAGAGTTTCAAGCAATTCCTTCTCAATATCTTGCAAGTTCTCGTCACAGAGTCGATCTAGCAACATAAATATAAGCTCAATCAGATCTTTTAAGGTGTCACGTGTATATTTGTCTGGGTTAATCCTCGAACGGGATGGATCGGTGCTGAAGTCACCGTTAATACGCGCACCGAGACCTGTTGTTGTCAGCATAGGTAGGAATGCTTGCGCATATGCATCATTCTTTTTCAGGCGAACAGGCTTGTCATCGATCACATCTGTTGAAACTCCTATTTTTTTAAAGTTCCAAATGCGAACCCTATGCTCAGCGGTAGACGCTTTATCATCTACGTTAACATCTGTTTTAATTATTAGGTCTTTTTGGTTGATGGCTCCAATCTTTCTTTCTGTTCCTTGAATAAGTTCAGCCATTACCTTCTTGGAATAGTTATTAATGCTAATGTCTATCTCCTTCAGGTTTCGTAGGAATGCAATTGAAGTGCGGTTTAGGCCTTTGAGGTCAATAAGTAATGAGTCAGTACTGGCTTCATGCAGGATGAAGCATGTTTTCATATGGTTGGCTACCATGTAAGCTTTGGCAAAGCTCGTGGCATCCTCATTAAGCGAACCGAGATGAGGAACTCTTAGAAGTGGAACACGGGAATGCTGTGATAAAACCTCCTGTGTCTTCTGTCTGCTGAAGTAAACACCAAGTTCGCCACTCAGCAGAGATACGCTCGTGCATACCCCTGCGACTGACTTAAAGCCAATTCCACGATAGCCAATATTCGATCCACGTTGCTTTGCCGAAAATGCACTACGGCATAGCGACTCAAGATCTGTATCTGAAAATGGAGTGCCATTGTTAAAGAGAATCACCGCATCTTTATATGAAAAGGCATGAAAGCGCGTTGACCCACAATCATCGGCATTCTGGATGATTTCATAGAAGACGCGAGATACATATGTTTCAGCGATGTATTTTTCAAGTCCAGCAAGCTCTTCGATTATCTGTGTGTTTCTAATTGCTTCCTGCTGCAGCTCGATCGCTTTTTTTTCAAAGCTCTCAATCATAAATGAAATGTCGGCCAACATTTTGCTGCTCCTGCTTAAGTAATTTAAAATTTTACTGCATGCCGATTGATTAGTCAATAGTTAACGTGTGATTAAATTGATAAAGCTATGTGGGCTGGACAAATAATATTCAATGACGCGGCACAGCAATTCCCAATGCTTCTTCACCTTTGGAGTGCCTGAAATCAAGATCTAGCGGGTAGACTAATTAATCTAGTTGAATGTACGTGTAGACAGGCCTCCAGCAATTCCTTGCTCCCGTTCTGCAGTCAGGACCCATCAGAAGTTTGTCTGGAACTCAGTTTTTTCAAGGGATCTCTCCACCCGTTATCCGAAGCAAGCCCTGCCCAAGGGCTCCCCGAGCCGCTGATGCCGGAAGTGAGCGATAGGCGGCCACCGCTCCTGCTCAGCGCTGATCGCACCCTGCTGGGCTACGGGCCTGACGTGAGGCTGGCTGCCCTTTGAGAGCATGGGCTGATCTTCCCCCGCCCACCGTGACCGAGGCCCTGCCCAAGACCTACGACCCAGCCGGCACCGAAGCCCGCTGGCAGGGGGCCTGGGAGGCCGCCGGTGCTTTCCACCCCGACCCCAACGCGCCCGGCGAGCCGTTTTCTGTGGTGATCCCGCCGCCGAACGTGACCGGCAGCCTGCACATGGGCCACGGCTTCGAGACGGCCCTGATCGACACGATCGTGCGCTTTCAGCGCCTGCAGGGCAAGAACGTGCTGTGCCTGCCCGGCACCGACCACGCCTCGATCGCGGTGCAGTCGATCCTGGAGAAGCAGATCAAGGCGGAAGGCGGCAGCAAAGACGACCTCGGCCGCGACGCCTTCCTCGCGCGCGCCTGGGACTGGAAGGCCGAAAGCGGCGGCACGATCGTGGGTCAGCTGCGGCGGCTCGGTTATTCGGTGGATTGGCGGCGTGAGCGCTTCACGCTCGATCCTGGCCTCAACAAAGCCGTGGTGGAAGCCTTCGTGCGGCTGCATGAGCAGGGGCTGATCTACCGCGGCGAATACCTGGTGAACTGGTGCCCGGCCTCGGGATCGGCGGTGAGCGATCTGGAGGTGGAGATGAAGGAGATGGACGGCCATCTCTGGCATTTCCGCTACCCGCTCAGCGATGGCGCCGCCGCCGACGGCACCGACCATCTGGTGGTGGCCACCACCCGCCCCGAAACCCTGCTGGGTGACACCGGCGTGGCCGTGCACCCCGCCGACCCCCGCTACGCCGCCCTGGTGGGCCGCACGCTCACCCTGCCGCTGGTGGGCCGCCAGATCCCGATCGTGGCCGATGAGCACGTGGATCCGGCCTTCGGCACGGGCTGCGTCAAGGTCACCCCCGCCCACGACCCCAACGACTTCGCCATCGGCGCCCGCCACGGCCTGCCGTTGATCACGGTGATGGCCAAAGACGGCTCGATGAACGCCGCGGCCGGTCGCTTCGCCGGGCTGGATCGCTTCGAGGCGCGTGCGGCGGTGGTGGCGGCGATGGAGGCCGAGGGTTTTCTGGTGAAGGTGGAGCCGCACCGCCACAGCGTGCCGTTTTCGGATCGCGGCAAGGTGCCGGTGGAGCCCCTGCTCTCCACCCAGTGGTTCGCGCGGGCCGAGCCGCTGGCCGCCCGCTGCCGCGCCGCGCTCGATCAGGGCGAACCCCGCTTCGTGCCGCAGCGCTGGGAGAAGGTCTACCGCGATTGGCTCACGGGCATCCGCGACTGGTGCATCAGCCGCCAGCTCTGGTGGGGCCACCGCATTCCCGCCTGGTTCGTGGTGAGTGAAACGGGTGGCGTGATCACGGACGCCACCCCCTACGTGGTGGCCCGCGATGCCGAGGAGGCGCGCGCCAGGGCGGAAGCGCAGTTCGGCGCCGCCAGCCGGGCGGCGGGCCGCGCGCTACAGCTGGAGCAAGACCCCGACGTGCTCGACACCTGGTTCTCCAGTGGCCTCTGGCCCTTCTCCACCCTCGGCTGGCCCGATCCGAACGCCGCCGATCTGGCCACCTGGTATCCCACCAGCGTGCTGGTGACCGGCTTCGACATCATCTTTTTCTGGGTGGCGCGCATGACGATGCTGGCCGGCGCCTTCCTGCAGGAAGACGGCGTGCCGGTGGGCGGCCGCACCAGCTGGATGCCCTTCGCCGACGTGATGATCCACGGCCTGGTGCGGGATGAGAACAACCGCAAGATGAGCAAGAGCGCCTGCAACGGCATCGATCCGCTGCCGTTGATCGAGCGCTACGGCGCCGATGCCCTGCGCTTCGCCCTGGTGCGCGAAGTGGCCGGCGCCGGCCAGGACATCCGCCTCGACTACGACCGCGCCAGCGGCAGCTCAGCCACGGTGGAGGGGGCGCGCAACTTCGCCAACAAGCTCTGGAACGCCACCCGTTTCGCGCTGATGAATCTGGCCGGTGAAACGCCCGCCAGCCTGGGGGACCCCGATCCGGCCGCCCTCACCCTGGCCGACCGCTGGATCCTCTCGCGCCTGGCCCGGGTGAACGGCGAAACGGCGGAGCGCTACGGCAGCTATGCCCTCGGCGAAGCCGCCAAGGGGCTCTACGAGTTCGCCTGGAACGAGGTGTGCGACTGGACGATCGAGCTGCTCAAGCGGCGGCTCAATCCCCGCCCCGCCGTTGAGGGCGAGCCGCTCAGCGCTGAGGTGCTGGCGGATCAGCGCGTGGCCCGCCAGGTGCTGGCCAAGGTGCTCAATGAGCTGCTGGTGCTGCTGCATCCGCTGATGCCGCACCTGAGCGAGGAGCTCTGGCACGGGCTCACCGGCGCGCCGGAAGGCACCTTCCTGGCCCTGCAGCCCTGGCCGGCACTCGACGAGGCCGCCCTGGATCAGGCGCTGGAGGATCAGTTCGCCGAGCTGATCGAGGCGATCCGGGTGGTGCGCAACCTGCGCGCCGTGGCGGGGCTCAAGCCCGCCCAGCCGGCGCCGGTGGTGTTCCTCACCGGCCGCCCTGAGCTGGCGGCGGTGCTGCGCGCCGGCAGCGGCGACATCACCGCCCTCACCCGGGCGGCGTCGGTGGACGTGCGCGACACCAGCGGCGATGCCAGAGGTGGTGCCGCCGCCGATGCTGACGGCGGCACGCCCGTGAGCGCCCGCTGCCTGGCGGCCGTGAGCGGCGAGCTGCAGGTGCTGCTGCCGATCGAGGGCCTGGTGGATCTCGACGCCCTGCGCGGCCGGCTGGAGAAAGACATCACCAAGGCCGACAAGGAGATCAAGGGCCTGGCCGGCCGCCTGGCCAACCCCAACTTCGCCGGCAAGGCCCCACCGGAGGTGGTAGCCGAATGCCAGGCCAACCTGGCCGAAGCCGAAGCCCAGGCGGCGCTGGCGCGGGGGCGGCTGGCGGGGCTGGGCTGAGTTCTGGGCGAAGATTGCTGGGTTTCGATTAAAATAGCGGCGCTTTTGGATGTAGAAGAGCAGTAAAACGCCGCTCGACACCATCTCCGCCCAGATCGCTGAATGCAATCACGACACGTTGGCCAAGGCAAAACTCCAGGAGCTTCAACGGTTGATTCAGCACTCGGCTGAAGCCACTCAGCTGAGTGCTGATAATACCGATGCGGACGATTCACTTGCTCCTTCGTGGCCGATCACGGATGCCACCGATCGAACTTGCTTGCCTTCATGCTATCTCCATCCAAGCGATTATCCCGAACTTGCTCAACCTGCTACCCCCGCTGCCATCACACAACCCGACGCCACACCTCCAACATGAATGCGAACCAGTGAAGTCACTGCTTCTGTCGTCCCATGCTCTCTTCGGGCGACTTGACTTAGTCCCGCCAATCTCAGGCTTCCTGATCGCCTTGCTGGCGACAGAGTCTTAGGGCTCGTCATGAGAATGGCATCGATAGCTGAACGGACGGCTGGCTTGAATCCCCAGCCCTTTCACCCTCATCCGTAGTGGGTCCACAACCGCAACACCTTGACCATGCGTTCTTCGCGCAGCACCTGGTACACGAGCCGGTGCTGAATGTTGATCCGCCGGGAGAAGGCCCCGCGTAGATCACCCACCAACACCACAAAGGGCGGGGGTTGGCGGCAGGGATCATCTGCCAGCAGAAGGAGCAGCTGCTGGGCCTTGGCCTTCAAGTCCGGCGATGCAGCGGCAAGCTTGCGGGCGTCCTTCTGGGCTTGCCGTGTGAAGCGAACGCTCCAGCTCACCAGCCCGGCTGATCACTGAGGTCTTCCAACGGCACAGCCAGGCCCTGGAGGATGGATTCGCGCATGCCCGGAATCGAGACCAGATGGAGGGTTTCCTGGATGGCCTGCCAATCCGATTCCGAGAGCAGCACGGCATTCCCGCGCTTGCCTGTGATCTGCAGGGGCTCGTGGGAGGCGGTCACCTCGTCGATGAGCGCATACAGCCGCTTGCGGGCTTCGGTGGCGGAAAGGCTGGCCATCGGAAGCAGCCTGAAAGCAGCGTACGCAAAAACGTACCACATTGACTCCGGCCAGACGGCTCGCTGGTCCCTTTGGGCGGCAGAGGCGCGGAGGCGCGGAGGCGGAAGCTCTTGCGGCCCTGTCCAGCTTTTCGCCGGAGTTCCTGGCGGCAGGTCGCGGCGATCAGCAGCAGGAAGAGCGGGACCAACTGTGAGGGGAGCAGCTGTGAGGGGCGCTTGATCAGCCAGCCATGAGCCTCCGCCCCCTCTACCTGCTGGACACCAACATCTGCATCCACCTGATGAAACACCAGCCCACCCAGGTGGCAGAGCGCCTTGCTCGCTGGCGTGTTGGGGAGGTGATGATCTCAGCCATCACCGCAGCGGAGCTGGAGTACGGGGTGATCGCCTCAGGGGACCAGGCGGAGCGCAACCGCCTGGCCCTGCAGCGGTTTCTGCTGGAGGTGCCGGTCGCCCCTTTCGATGGCGATGCCGCCGCCGCCTGAGGCCCCATTCGGTTGGCCAGCCGCGAACGGCGCCGCGATGGGCTCGACAAACTGATTGCCGCTCATGCCCTCGCGCTGGGCGTCACGCTGGTGAGCAACAACCTGGCCGACTTCCAGATCTATCCGGGCCTCTCCATCGAGAACTGGGTGGCTGAAGCCGGGAGTGGCGAAGAGCTACAGGGCTGAGCGGTCGCCGCCGATCAGCTCCGCTGCGCCCCTACAGCCCCTTGCGATCCAGCGCATCGGCGAGGCGGGTCACCGCCGAGGCCAGCTGGGCCTGGGTGTCGGGGGGTGCCACCGCTTCCTCCTTGCGCTTGGTGGCCTCGAGCGCCCGCACGATCAGGAACACCACGAAGGCGATCACCACGAAATTGATCAACGCCACGATCACCGCGCCGGCTGGCCAGGCATTGATCGAATCGACGTTGGCCGCCTTGAGCGCGGGGGTGAGCACGCTGCCCATCACCAGGCTCACCACCGCGTCCACCACCTTGCCGAAGGCGCCGCCGATCACTACCGCCACGGCGAGGTCAACGACATTGCCCTGGTTGATGAAGGCCTGGAAATCGGCGAGGAAACCGGAGCGGCGGGCCATAACTTTGTTCAATAACTGAATCACCCTATGGCACCGGCGGAGTGCATCCCTTCCGGCCAGCGTTGTGATCGCGGGGTGATTCAGGCAGAAATCAGATCCTGTATCCAGTCTGATGCGAGCGATGAACGGGAGCCCGGCGATCGATGCCCTGAGAAGTACCGAACAATCAACCCGCTTGGGCCGGCGTCATTCTCAGGTTCATGGCAGCCAGCTCTCCAGAGGCAGAGCTTGGAGCTGGCCAGATCGACCCGGACAGTCCGCGGGCGGTTCAGCCGTCAGCCCATCGACGTATCGAGCCATGTATCGAGCTACGGATCAAGCCACGGATCCCATGTTTGATGAACGGTATGTTGAAAGATCTTCACGTTCAGGCTGGAATGGGCGCGCAGGGTCTGCCATAGCCATCTGGATCAATGAATCTGAAACCAGCATTGTGCGTTGCTGCATTGATGACAGCGGTGTCCGGATGTTCGCAGCCGAGCGCAACCAGGTCGCCCCCCAGCGGTTCCGCTCTGCTGGAGCCCATTGAGCGCGCCAAGCAGGCAGCCCAAGGAATTGAAGCCCAGCAACTGGAGCGCCAGAAGGCGGTTCTCGAGGCGCCCCAGTAGGTCGATAGGTTTTTTCCTGGGGGCAATGGCGGGGAACAACGGGGGGCAGAAGCACCAGGTCACTGGGCTACGCCCCTCCAAAGCCTGAAACCTTTACAGCAGGGAGGTCTGGTGATCCACCGGCTCCAGCTGGGGGGCCGGGGGGCGCTCCTCGGCCTCACTGGCCTTCACCTCCAGGGCCTGCTCGATCACCCGATCGGTGAGGGCGTCGAAGTAGGCCGAGAGCGTCTGCTGCAGTTCCAGGAATTCCGGCCAGAGCGTGTCGTTCACGAAGCTGCGGTTGAGGCGCGCCATCACGGTGGTGCGCCGCTGGCCCCGGTAGCGGTAGGGGGTGATGCCGTAGCGCCGCATCAGGGCCACGAAGAGGTGGCGCGACCACTGGTCGGAGAGCGAAAAGCGGAACTCGATCGGCGGCTCTTCTGCCGCCAGCTCCTGGAGCCGGGCCTGGATGCGCTGCCGCGCGCGCCCGGCCGCCACCCGTTCGCCCTCACTGCCGGCCCGGGAGAAGAGCGCCTCGATCCGCTGCAGCTTCTGAACCAGTTGCTCTTCCGGGCTGGTGGCCGCCATGGCCTTGGGCCGTGCTGTCCTGGCGCGGGCCGCCATGGCCTTGCTCCCTCAGGGTGTGAGGCGAAACCGTAATCGGCGTCTGGAGGAGTTCAACGCCGCTGCTGGCAGCGACTTCACAATGATGCCTGGCCCGCTCTGAACTGACGGCTGATTGATGGCTTCCCGATCCACCCTCAATGCCAGGAATCTCGAAGGCCTGGGTGCGGCAAAGCTGGCGGAGCTCCTGATCAGCCTCACCCAGGGCAATGCAGCTGCCAAGCGGCAGCTGCGGCTGGCGTTGGCCGAGCAGCGCGGACCGGCCGAGATCGGCCGGGAGGTCCGCAAGCGGCTGGCCACCATCGCCCGCTCCACCAGCTTCCTGGATTGGCGCCAGCGCGATGCCCTGCTCACCGACCTCGACCAGCAGCGACTGGCGATCGTCGGGCCGATCGCCGAGCACGAGCCCGCCCTGGCGGTGGACCTGCTCTGGACCTTCCTGGAGCTGGTGGAACCGCTGTTGGAGCGCTGCGACGACAGCGATGGAGAGATGATGCAGCTGTTTCACAAGGTCACCGCTGATCTGGGCTGCGTTGCGGCCCGTGGCGAGCCCGACCGCGAAGCCCTGGCGGATCAGGTCTACGCGGCGCTGATCGACAACGGCTACGGCCAGTTCGATCTGCTGATCGAGCACTTCCAGGAGGCCCTGGGCGGCCAGGGCCTGGCCCAGCTGCGCCAGCGGCTGGAGGCCCAGCGCAGCCGGCCCAACGCCAGTGAGCATCGCCGTCGCACCGTGCAGCTGGCGATGCTCGAGATCGCCGATGCCCTCGGCGATGCCGAGGCCTACCTGGGCGAGTATCGCGACCATGACCCTGGCGCCCTCACCGTGCCGGCGATCGTCGCCGAGGTGGCCGGCCGGCTCACCGCCGCCGGCAGGGCTGAAGAGGCCCTGGCTCAGCTGGATGCGGCCGACCCTGATCAGCAGGGACGGCTGGCGGGCTCAATCGAATGGCTCGATGCCCGCGTCGCCGCCCTCGAGGCGCTTGAGCGCGGCGAGGAGGCCCAGGCCCTGCGCTGGATGGTGGTGGAGCGGTCGCTGTCGATCCGCCACCTGCGCGCCTACCTCAAGCATCTTCCTGATTTCGAGGATGCCGCCGAGGAGGAGCGGGCCCTGGATCTGGCGTTGTCCTACCCCGGTTTCAACCAGGCCCTGCGCTTTCTGCATCAGTGGCCCGATCGCCGCCGCACCGCCCGCTTGATCCTGGAGCGCCACGACGAACTCGATGGCGACCTCTACCAACTGCTCGGTCCCGTCGCCGAGGCCCTGGAGGCCAAGCAACCGCTGGCGGCCACGCTGTGCCTGCGGGCGATGATCAACTTCAGCCTTGAGCAGGGCCGCTCCAGCCGTTACCGCCACGCCGCCCGCCATCTCCAGAGCTGCCGGGCCCTGGCCGCCGGGATCGAAGACTGGTGCGGCGCTTTGGATCACGCGGCTTACCTGGCCGGGCTGGATCAGGACCACGGCCGGAAGCTGGGCTTCTGGAGCCTGGTTCAGCCGGCGCTCTGAAGCGTGGCCAGCGGCCCATCCACGCCCGTCGGCACGATCAACACCCCGCTGGCCGGTTCGCCGTAGACGCGGCAGGGGCCAGCTCCGGCCAGCAGCTGGGCGGCGAGGGCGCAGAGGGCGGCATCGATCCAGTCGATGCTGGTGAGTGCCCCGGTGTCCACCCCGAAGCGCTCCAGCAGGGCCCGCCGCTGCACACGCTTGGCTGAGGCCAGGGCCGGCCCCAGCCCCAGGGCCCGGTGCAGATGGGTCGTGATCGCGTGGGGGAAGGTTTCAAAACTGCAGACCTGCCCGGGCGCAGGCCGGGCAACGGCCAGGGTGTGGCTGGAGGCCAGCGCCCCATACAAGGCCTCACCGCAGAGCATCCAGCCGAAGTAGTTGGAGGGATGCTCCAGGGCACGCGCCCGGGAGGGGCTGGAGAAACAGGGAATCCGCTCCGCCATCAGCTCCCGTTCGGCGGGACGGCAGCGGCCATCAACGCTCCAGCCGCAGGGGGCATCCACAGCCACCAGCTGCGCGCCGATGCTGTGGTGGCACCACCGGGCCAGGGCAACCGGATCAGCGGTGTTGTGGCGATCTCGGTAGGCGCCGCCACAGAGGGCCACGGCATGGAAGCCCTTGCGCGCGCCGCCCACGTCGATGCCGATGACGGTGAGAGGGGTGTGGTTGGCGAAGCCTGAAGCGGAAGCCATGGATGGATGATCAGGGATGCTGGCTCCAAGGCAGGGCCATCACCAGGGCGGAATTGATCGTCCGCTCAGCCGAAAGCCGCGATCCAACAGCCTCAGCTTCGCCCACCTGCTTCAGACGGGCACCGAGATCGGCACGGTCAGCAGCGTGGCGAAGCCTGCTGGCAGGCCCAGACCCACTTGTGCGGGGCCGTAGTGAAGTGCAGCGCCGATGCTGCCGGTGTGGTTTTCGGTTTACCAGCCGTTGCGCAGCAGCACATGGGGGATGCCCGAGGCGCGCAGCGTGGCTTCGGTGACCACGTGTTCGACGGCTTTGGCTGGGCTGCGCAAGGCGGCCAAGCTGGCCGGTGGCGCCGGTGATGACAATCATGGAAACCCTGCTTGCAAGGAGGAGCAGACGAGGGGAGACCATCGAGCAAGCAAACTTTTCGTAAGTACGCACAAAAAAGTAAGCATCAAATGAGCAGCGCCCAGCCGGCCCCCGTGGCTGAAACGCCCACCATCTCCACGCTGATGCGAAGGGGAGAACTGTTTGCCGCCGAGTGCCCCTCGCGCACCGTGCTGCAGCACGTGACCAGCCGCTGGGGAGTGTTGGTGCTGGTGGCGCTGCTGACGGGTACGCACCGCTTCAGCCGCATCCTGAGCGGGCAGCGTGAGCGGGCCGAGGACTAGCTGGCCGATCAGCCCCGCAGGCAACCGCTCCATTGGCTTGCCGTATCGGGCACGTTTGCGCCAAGCGCATATCGGGCGAGCGTTCATCTTTTCGAGCCTGCCAACCAGTCCCGGAAGCTCTGAAAAAGTCAACCACCTCAGGGCTCTATCGGATTGAATCAAGCTGCTTTTCATTCCCCAGTTTGGGTCGACCTCGCAGAGCCTGAATGGGAACCATCGCGGTCATCTGTTCGTCTGTTAGTGGAAGGGCATCAGGATCTGATTTGGCCGCTGCGTTGATTGCCTGATCGTCATCCCGTGTCGGTGACTGCCAGAAAAGATGACGCCCCTGCCGCCAATCAGACGGCGATCGACAAAGTAGCCGGACCGTTGGCGTTTTCTGGAGGCGGTGGATTGATCCAGACCACCTCCGGTTGATGCCAGCTGCGGGTGCAGCGGCTCCAGCGGCGGGGGTGACACTGCCGGGCCTGCTCATAGACGCGGGAACGGTGGCGGCAGATTTCCTCGGCCTGACCGCTGTGGCGCTGGTGGGGCGTCACGAATCGGATGGCGCTGTGGCGGTGCTGGTGGTTGTACCAGCTCACGAACGTGGCCACCCAGGCGCAGGCGTCGTCCTTGCTTTGGAATGGCCGCCTGGGGTAGTCCGGTCGGTACTTGACCGTTCGGAACAGCGACTCCGAGTAGGGATTGTCGTTGCTGACCCTGGGCCTGGAGAAGGATCTGAGCACCCCCAGCTCCTCCAGCCGGGCTTCCAGGGTGGCAGCGCGCATGGCGTTGCCGTTGTCGGCATGGAGGACCAGCGGCTGGCGGCGGCCCTTACTGATCCGCTCCCGCAGACAGCCACGGCCGACCAGATCAGCGGCGATCTGGGCGTCTTCCCGCTCGGCCACATCCCAGGCCACCACCTTGCGACTCCAGACGTCGATCACCAGATAGAGGTACAGCCACACCCCCCGAACGCTGGTGGGCAGGTAGGTGATGTCCCAGCTCCACAGCTGATTCGGCCCCCTGGCCTGCAGCCGTGGCACCGGACGGGGCTCTTGGGGCGGACGGGCCCGCCCGCGGCGGTGGGCCTGGCCGTGGGCATGGAGCACCCGGTAGAAGCTCCGCTCCGAGCCGATATAGAGGCCCCGATCCGCCAGGACCGGCACGATCTGCCCCGGCGGCAGCGCCGCGAATTCCGTCTGGTTGCAGGTGAGCAGAATTCGCTGGCGCTCCTCCTCACTCAGGCGATGGGCCACATGGCGGGGGCTTCCTCTGCGGCGATCGCTGCCGTCCCCATCACCAGCGAACTGACGCCGCCAGCGCTGCAGGGTGGTGAGCCCCACACCAAGCAAAGCGGCCACCTCACGGGCCCGTGCGCCCGCGGCCATGCCGGCCTCGAGGATCCCCAGGGCCTTGCGGCGATCAGACGGTGAGGTCAGTCGCCCCCGTCCTCTCCCCAGAAGGCCTGGATCTTTTTTGAGGCCATCAGCAGCGCCGCCGCCTCCGCCAGGGCCTTGTCCTTGCGGCGCAGCTCCTGCTGCAGCCGCTTGATCTCCCGCTGATCGGCCTGGTGGCGCTTCTCCAGGTCCTTCTGCTCGGCCATCGTCACCAGCGGCTGTGCGTTGGCATCCTGGGCGGCCTGGCGCCAGCGATCCACCTGCTCGGGGAACAGACCCCGCTCGCGGCAGTAAGCGCCGAGTTCGGTGGCGTTGAACCCAGCAGTCTCCAGGACCACCGTGAACTTGTCAGTTGGGCCCCAACCCTCGGGGTCCTTCTGGGTAGCCGGCACCACCTCCCCCTGCAGACGCCAGGCCTTGCGCCATTTGTAGAGGGTGATCACGTGGATGCCCAGCTCCTGGGCGATCTCCGTCACGCTCTGGCGATGGGGAGGCCCCATCCGCCGGCGGACATCAGCTTTGACAGCCTCGCTGTAAGGACGCATTGATCGGTTCCATCAGGCCCCCTGGTGGTGGAAATGGTCGAGATGGAGAGGCGTCAACTTTCCTGGCAGAGGGGGTGTTGGCATCCTCAGGCGGATCTTCTTTGAGGGCTTTGACACAGTGACTGACCTCACGGCGATTGGCTTTGCGTAGACCAATTGTTCTCCTTCTATGGATCTCGATCTACAACGACTACGAAGAACAGTCCGTCATTAATCAGAGTCAAGGCAACCATTCCTGCTTCCCCAGGATTCAGCCCGATCATCAATCCAGACGGGTGCATCGTCTCAACGAAGCTCAGCTGCGGCTTCCAAAGAGAAGCCGTGCTTGCTCAGATTGGTCGCGTCCTTGCCGGTGACTGCCAGGGTCGAAATCGATCTGCACACCTCAGTGCAGCTACAGAAAGGCCGACCGTCAGCCTTGTCTCAGAAAGCCGCGCTCAGAAGGCAGGCCTCCTCGGCATTCTGCGAATCGATGATCAGGGCAGGCTGGGTGTGTCGTTTCTGATCGCACTCACCGAAGGAGGTGTTGGGCGGTGATGGACAATCTGTATCAAGCCACTAGGCTGACCGCGATCCAATTTTTGGCAGTGCCGCTTCTGCCTTCACCCAGGAACCCATGGCCCAGGTTGACACCGATTCCGCCCAACGTGCCCTGGATATGATCCAATCGGCGATCGGTCGCCAGGAGCGCCTGTACCCCGGCAAGGTCACGATTCGTCATGCCGATCCTCTGCTGTCCTCCAGGCACCGCTTCGGCGAACTGATGGCCGCGGCCCAGGCCAGCCTGGGCATGTGCCTCGGTGACATCTGGCAGCGACGTGGTGGTGCCGTGCAGGACGTCACAACGGATGCCCATGCCGGTGTGCATCAGCACCACGGCATCGCCTATCTGCGCCAGAACGGCCGCGAACTCGGCTTCACCGACTACGGCGCTCCCGGTTCCTTCGACGATTCCGTGGGTGGTGAGTTCTATGCCACCCGCGATGGGCGCTTCATCAAGTTCGAAACTCTCTATCCACGCCTGCGCGATGCGGTTTACCGAGTGCTCAAGTGTGCTCCCACCCCCCGAGCGGTGGAGCAGGCGGTGAGTGGCTGGGATGCGGAGCCGCTCGAACGCGCCCTGCGCGATGAGGGAGCTGCCGTGGGTGTGGTGCGCACCGCCGCCGAGTGGCGACGCCATCCCGTGGGTGCCCGCCTTGCCGCCAAGCCGGTGGTGGAATTGATCAAGATCGGCGAGAGCGATCCCATCCCCCTGCCATCCGGCCTGCCAACGGATGGGCGTCCCTTGCGGGGCATCAAGGTGCTCGATTGCACCCATGTGATCGGGGGGCCGATCACGGCCCGCACCCTGGCGGAATTCGGGGCCGATGTGCTCCATCTCTCCAGGGTCGATTACCCCGATCACCTCAACTGGCGCCTGGAAACGGATATCGGCAAGCGCGCCGCCTACTGCGATCTGTGCGACAGCAGCGATCGTGATGCCTTTTACAGCCTTCTCCAGAACGCCGATGTGTTCACCTGTTCCTATCTGAACCTCGACCACAAGGGCATCTCACCCAAAGTGCTGGCCACAAGCCGGCCGGGGATCATCGCCCATGAGCTGCGCTGTTTCGACTTTGAAGGCGAATGGGCCGACTTCCGCGGTTTCGACATGCTTGCCGTGGCGGTGTCGGGTTACGTGGATGAGGAAGGGGCTGTGGATGCTCCCATGATGCCGGTGCAGAACATCTTCGCCGACTACCTGGCCGGTTATGTGGGTGCGGCCGCCATCGCCTCCGCCCTGCTGAAGCGTGCCGAGGAAGGCGGCAGCTATCAGGTGCGTGTTTCGCTCACCCGCATGTGCATGTGGGCCCAGGATGTAGGCCTGCTCGACCCTGCCGTGCTCAACGGCACCAAAGCCTGGGCCGATCTCATCAGTGAGTCCGATCTGCCGGTCGAAACGATTGACGGGCCCTTCGGGACCATCACCTACCTGCCCAGCCTGCTGGAACTCCCCGACATCAAACCCGGCTTCGATCGCTCCACCCAACCGCTGGGGTCTTCCCTGCTGAGCTGGGATTGAACGTTGGGTATCGGTAGCGCTTGCCAACACCTGGCCGTTAAGAGCATGGCTGACGACCGCTTCATGGCATCAGTGAACTTGAGGAGGCGGTTCAGGTGAATGGCATGCTTGGAAAGTGCTCTTCGCCCTGAGAGGAAACCTCTTGGAATTGCGTACCGATTCAACGGACAACTCAACGTCGAGATCAGGCCAATAGAGATGATCAGCGGTGGGGCGCCTAACGTTAATGACTTGCTCAATCGTGGCGGCCTTGAACCACGGAAATTCGGAATATGGGAGAGCCAACTCTTCGTCATCAATAAGCATCCAGATGCAAAACCTGGAAACATTGGTGACCTCAGCTTCCAAAGTGGTTGTTCCAGGCATCGATGATCTCCTGTTGACGTGACAGTGCCAAGCGTTCGGCATCCTTGATCTTTGAGGAGCTTAGGCCGATGTTGCGGGCAAGTTCAATGGAAGGACTCAGCCAAAACTTTGTCTCACCATCAGGATGGCTGACATGGATGTGCATGCGGCTCTCCTCGCGTGAGAAGAAGAAAAACCGAAACTCGCCGTCCCGGAAGACAGTTGGTGACCAGCAGGCTCCCAGACTTGAGTTCCAGCATGGTTCTGCTGTGAGGCTGTTGATTCAGTAGCTTCGATCAGGGCCTGATGGCGGTTGCGCTATCTCGTCCAATCTGGGACGGCTGTTTCCATCTTTCTAGCGCTGCCCCTGAGTGGCAGGCAGGGAGCCTATGGTGGCACAGCCGAGTGATGGTGGTGGCCTGTCCACTCGAGGGGCTTGTTAGGCGCTGTGTTCGATCAGAATGGGATGGGGGCAATTTCATCGATAGCTTTAGTTAAGGCATTCATCATTATCTTGGCTTCCGTTTCAAGCTCTTGTTGCTTGGATGTCTTCGCAATCTTCGGGCCCGCTAAATTCAGGGTTAGCTGTAGATGCTTCAGAGTGAGTTGCATAAGTTCATACACACCTTCTTCCGATGCAGTTCTGCCTATTTTTTCTGCTTGTCGACCAAAGGGAACCTCGAAATATTGCCACTTTTGAGGCAATATTGAGACGCTGCAAGGAAATCCTCTGCACGTGCAGATGCTCCTGACGACTGGCATCAATTACTTTAAGTCGAGTCGTTTATCTCCCTGTCGAATGATCAGGAGGCCGGCGTTGCCTTTGAGTTGCTATGCAGGTATCGAAGAAAGTTGTAAGTCAGATTACGCAGTCCCCACCAAGCTCTCGTTCTGGCCAATCCAATCCGCCTCGTCAGCTTGCCGCGCATCCAAGTTGTGATTGCACCAAAGACGTGCTCAACCCTTGCCCGCACACTAGATCGTGCCTTGTTGCGCTCCTGGGCTTCTTCGCTCAATGGATGGCAGCGTGAGCCCTTTTCATGAATTCTGCTCTCAAAACCAGCCATATCCAGCAGATCCTCATACCGCACGCCGGCGTAGCCAGAATCAGCCCAGACGAAGTCATCCCTGTTCTCAGGGTCTAGCACCTGTGTAAGCATCTGGCTGTCGTGAATGTTGGCTGGGGTAATGGAAAATCTTCGAATGAAGCCGTGAGTGGCATCAATGCATATGCTGTTCTTGTATCCGTAATGGCTGATGCCATTCTTCTTGACCCAGCGGGCGTCAGTGTCCTTTTGGCGCAGTCGGTTTGGCTTGTTCAGCCACTTCTCTGGGATG
Source organism: Cyanobium sp. ULC082 (assembly GCF_977927535.1). NCBI lineage: Bacteria > Bacillati > Cyanobacteriota > Cyanophyceae > Synechococcales > Prochlorococcaceae > Cyanobium > Cyanobium sp. ULC082. The sequence continues at coordinate 1,657,093 of NZ_OZ376397.1, read as the reverse complement.
GCTCCATCCTTAATGGTCTTGTTCTCCTCCCTTGAGTTTCGCTGTTTGGGAACAGGGACCAGTGTCGCATCGATGATCTGCCCTCCACGGGCCTCCAGTCCCTCGGACCGCAGGTGCTCCTCGAACCGGTCAAAGAGCTCATCGATAACGCCCGCCTTGCGGAGACGCTCGCGGAAGAAGGCAATCGTGGTGGCATCAGGAATGGTGTTCATCACTCCCAGTCCGACAAATTCCTCGAATGAGCGTCTGTCATTGACCTGGAATTCCAGCTCTTCATCGCTGAGGTTGAACAGCTGCTGAAGCACCAGCATCTTGAAGAGGATGAGCGGATCAATCCGTTTCCTGCCAGCATTGCTCTTCCGTTCATGGCTGTAACCCTGCTCCAGCAGGGGCCTGAAGGCTTCCCAAGGAATCGTCTCGGATAGGGTCGCTAACGTAGGCTTCTTCTGCTGAAGCCTGTGGATGCGCTTCTCCTCATCCCAGAATCCACGCTGTCCCATTCAGCTGTATTGAACTGAACCAATTCTATTGCTTATTTCAAAGTCTGTCAGGGAGCGACGTAGATTTTTCGAGGTGCCCCAAATTCGACGAGTGTTCTGTAAAGCAGTATCCAATGAGCCCTTGCATCTTCGTCTAGACCTGAGCTTGCGACTGATCTTACAGTTGTAAGAATCTCCTCAATCATATCTTGCATAGAGCGTTCAGCCGGCTTTTCGTCGTCTTCGCGACTAGACAAAGCTTCACCTACAGAGTCATTTAGTTCAGGCCAGCATCGGCTGAAAGTACGTTGCAACTGGGCATCTGATAGCGGACTATCGAGAAGCTCATTGATTGAAAAAACTAGTTTCTTTATCTCGTCTTCACTGTAGGGAGTTGCTTGAAACTGGCTTAGTGGGCCTTGGAGCTGGGCTGGCTCTACTTGAAAGAGCAGTGGACATACTCGTGACAGCTTGGCATTGCTAATTGCTCCAGATTCAAACATTAGCCAAGCAGAGAGCATGCTTTCAGGTGTTACGCAAATAATGCCAACCTTGGAATCCCTTAGATTCTGCTCGATTTCCGAGGACCATCGCTCACCTTTCTCTATGTCAGGTGAATAGAATGGTTCCACAGACTGTATAACATCAGGCAGCCAAGTCTTGAGGGCTTCACCAATCTTCTTGCCTCGCCTGCCTGACCAAGACACAAATACTTTCATAATTACAACCAGGATTTCTTGGAAAGAGGTTTCAGTGATTTTAATGGCTTGGCTTCATTGCTGAATCGGGCTGTGGATGAGGCCTAACGCTAATTAGGCGGGTCCGAGAACCCTCCATCAAGCCCTCCATCAAACCGCATAAGGTCGTAGCCCCCTGTTTCCGGCAACTCTAGATCCATTGGCGGCCAATGGATCACAGCCTTTGACGCGGCTTGGCTGGAGTTTTAGGCGGGTCCGCGAACCCACTGGTTGATGTGATACAGGTCATTGAACCTGTTGGCCATGCCGGTGGGGAAGCCTGGTCGCTTCTGGATCTCAATCAGCCATTCCAGGGTTGATGGTGCACAACTGAATGTGCGCATCGAGGGGCCATTTCACTCCCCCAACCGCTCCCGCACCCACCCAGCCATTGCCCGATTGATTTCGCCGAGATCAGCCACCGGTTGATTTGTGAATGGCAGGGTCGGCAGGTAGCCATCGGGGCCGAATTCGGGGGTCACCGTGAGGGCTCCGCGGCCCCCGGTGCGGTGGCGTTCGGCGAACAGCTGCCAGCAGGATCCGTGGGCCTCCAGGGCGTCGCGGTGCTCGGGCGCAAATGGGTGGCTCACCTGGGGCCCCTGGGCCCAGCCCACCCGGGCGTGGATGTGATCAACGCGGCCGGCCATCAGCTGGATCGGCACCAGTTCCGGGGTCATCAGCCGCTCGGCCAGCACGCACCAGTGGCTCAGGTCTGCGGTGAGCCGCAGGGCCGGGAATGCCTCCAGGGTGCGGCTGATGGTCCAGGGATTCGCCAGGCAGCGGGAGCGGTGGGTTTCGAAGCTCACGGGCAGGCCGCTGCGCTCCACCAGACCGAGGCTGCGGCCCCAGAAGCGCTGCTGCTCCACCCAGCCCCAGCTGTCGCTGCCAGTGATCACCGTCACCTTCAGCGGCTGCAGCTCCACCGCCTCGGCCAGCAGGCCATCGAGTTCCTCCAGGTGCTGATCGGCCGTGCGGCCCAGATCGGGCACGTAGTCGCCGCCGGTCACCAGCTCCAGGATCAGCCTGCGCTCCGCCTTCTCCAGGGCCGATCGCACCGCCTGGGCCTTGAGGCCCTTCACGGCGCTGTGGTGCAGGTTCAGCTCCAGGCCATCGAAGCCGTCGCTGCGCGAGCGTTCGATCGCTTCGGCCAGCGACCCCCCAAACCCCCAGAGGCTCTGAAACAGCAGCGTCCCCGGCTGTGCGGCAGCGATGGCCTCCCCATCGCCCCACTCGGTAACAGTCATCACAACTCTGCCCAGCGGCAAGGGGGAGCATGGCGCAGCGGAAGAAGTTTCTAGGGTTCCGGTTTCGGATTGGTTGTTCTCACAGCCATTCCAGAGCGCCTGGTCCGAGAGAAACACACCGGTTTTCCCGGTGGCACGGAGGGATAAAAGCCCGGGAGACCGCCCAGCCCCCATCCGTGATCCTCCATGCCCGAGATTTCAGGCCCCGCAGGGGCCTTTGAGCGTCCCCACACCACCGAAGGCGCTGAAGCGCTCGAAAAGGAAGCGCGCCTGCCGCTCACCGGCTGGCAGCAGGAGGTGGAGCAGGGCCTCCGCTATGGCCTGGAGGCCGCCGAGAGCATCGTTGATCGGCGCATCTCCACCTTCTCCCGTGGTGAGCTGCCCCATTACGCGGGCATCAACACCTTCATGAAGGCGCCCTACATCGAAGACGTGAACCGCGTCGGTGAATTCGATGTGGCGATCGTGGGCATCCCCCACGATTGCGGCACCACCTACCGCCCCGGCACCCGCTTCGGGCCCCAGGGCATCCGCCGCATCTCGGCGCTCTACACCCCTTACAACTACGAGATGGGGGTGGATCTGCGCGAATCGATCACGCTCTGCGATGTGGGTGACATCTTCACGATTCCCGCCAACAACGAGAAGAGCTTCGATCAGATCTCCAAGGGCGTGGCCCATGTGTTCGCCAGCGGCGCCTTCCCGATCCTGCTCGGCGGTGATCACTCGATCGGCTTTCCCACCGTGCGCGGCGTGTGCCGCCACCTCGGTGACAAGAAGGTGGGCATCATCCACTTCGATCGCCACGTCGACACCCAGGAGATCGACCTCGACGAACGCATGCACACCTGCCCCTGGTTCCATGCCACCAACATGGCCAACGCCCCGGCCGAAAACCTCGTGCAGCTCGGCATCGGTGGCTGGCAGGTGCCGCGCGAAGGGGTGAAGGTCTGCCGCGAGCGTGGCACCAACGTGCTCACCGTCACCGACATCTGCGACATGGGCCTGGAGGCGGCCGCCCGGTTCGCGATTGAGCGCGCCACCGATGGCACCGATTGCGTCTACATCTCCTTCGACATCGACTGCATCGATGCCGGCTTCGTGCCCGGCACCGGCTGGCCCGAACCCGGCGGGCTGCTGCCGCGCGAAGCGCTCAAGCTGCTGGAGCTGATCGTGCGCAACGTGCCGGTCTGCGGCCTTGAGGTGGTGGAGGTTTCCCCCCCCTACGACATCAGCGACATGACCTCCTTGATGGCCACGCGTGTGATCTGCGATGTGATGGCCCACCTGGTGGTGAGTGGCCAGCTGCCGCGCAAAGGCCGGCCGGCCTGGCTGCATGACACCTGCAACATGGGCGTCGATCAGAAGTGGAGGTGAGCCATGCATGAAGTCGACATGACCCGCTGTCTGCTGCTCTCGCTCAATCAATGGAAGGGGCAGCACCGGCCGAAGCGGCCCGAGGTGAGCCTGGTGCACCTTCAGGTGGGTTCCTTCACCTGCGTCGAGCCCGAGGCGCTTCGCTTCACCTATGGCGCTGCCGTGCAGGGGGGCTGGCTGGCCGGCAGCGAGCTCTGCATCGAAACCATTCCACTGCGTGCCCGCTGCCTCCGCTGTGAGGCGATCTACAGCCCCGAGCCGGGCAACGCCTACCGCTCCCCCTGCTGTGATCACCCGATGGAGGAGATCGTCTCAGGCCGTGAGCTGCGCATCCGCTCGATCGACTACCAGCTCCACGACGATGCCCTGATCCCAGCTCTTTCCTCCTCGCCCTGATCCGATGCACATGCCCCTCACCGATACCCTCGGTCTCAACCTGCTGGCCGCCAACCAGCACCAGGCCGACCACAACCGCCAGCATTTCGACGCCTGGCGCCTGCTCTGCCTCAACGTGATGAGCAGCCCCGGCGCCGGCAAGACCTCCCTGCTGGAGCGCACGATCACGGCCCTGGCGCCCCGGCTTTCGATGGCGGTGCTCGAAGGCGACATGACCACCACCCTCGATGCCCAGCGTCTTGAGGCGGTGGGGGTGCCCGTGGTGCCGATCACCACCGGCCGCGCCTGTCACCTCGATGCTTCGATGGTGAGCGGTGGCCTCAAGCTGCTGAAGCAGCGCCTCGATCCGGCCGCCCTCGATCTGCTCTGGGTGGAGAACGTCGGCAATCTGGTCTGTCCGGCTGAATTCGAGGTGGGAGAGCACCTCAAGGTGGCCCTGCTCAGCGTCACCGAAGGCGAGGACAAGCCACTCAAGTACCCGGTGATGTTCCGCGAGGCGGACTGCGTGCTGATCACCAAGATCGACCTGCTCCCCTACCTGCCGGTTCAGGTGGAGCGGTTCGTGGACCACGTGAACCAGGTGAACCCCCGGGCGCGGGTGTTCCTGCTCTCGGCCAGCAGCGGCGAAGGCCTGGGCGCCTGGCACCAGTGGCTGCTGGAGCAGGTGGCCGTCCAGGTTCAGCCCCTGCCCGCCCTGGTGATCCGATGAGCCTTTCCACTTCCATCGCCATTGATCCGCCGGCAGCCACCGGCGGCGGGCCCGATCTCAAGGCCGCGCTGGCCGCCCAGGGCGTCCGCTATGCCCTGGCCTCCTTCGTCGATCTGCACGGCGTCAGCAAGGCCAAGGCCGTGCCCCTGGATCACCTGGGCCAGATGCTGCGCGGCTCCGAGCTGTTCACCGGTGCCGCCCTCGATGGCGTACCCCAGGAGGTGAGCGACGACGAGGTCGCCGCCGTGCCCGATCCCGCCAGCGTCACGGTGCTGCCCTGGAAGAAGGATGTGGCCTGGCTGGCCAGCAACCTTCACCTCAACGGTGCCCCGTTCGAGGCCTGCAGCCGCACCATCCTCAACCGCGTCCGCGCCCAGGCCGCCGCCATGGGCTACCGCTTCAACCTCGGCATCGAAACCGAGTTCTTCGTGCTGCGCCGCGGCCCCGAAGGCCAGCTCTCCCCCTGCAGCGATCGGGATGTGCTCGACAAGCCCGCCTACGACGTGGTGGGTCTGCTCGACAACCTCGGCTGGCTCGACGAGTTGGTGAGCGCCATGAACGAGCTGGGCTGGGGTGTTTATTCCTTCGATCACGAGGACGGCCCCGGCCAGTTCGAGATCGACTTCGCCTACGCCGATGTGCTCACCATGGCCGATCGGCTCACCTTCTTCCGGCTGATGGCCAAGGAGATCGTCCGCCCCCATGGGCTGGTGGCCTCGTTCATGCCCAAGCCGTTCAGCGATCGCACGGGCAGCGGCGCCCACTACAACATGTCGCTGGCCGACCTGGGCACAGGCGAGAACCTGTTTGTCTGCCCCTCCGGCGCCCCGGCCAGTGTGAGTGATCTGGCCAGGCAGTTCATCGCTGGGGTGCTGCGCCATGCCCCGGCGATCTGCGCCGTGATCGCCCCCACGGTGAACAGCTACAAGCGGCTGGTGGCCCAGGGCTCGATGAGCGGCTTCACCTGGGCGCCGGTGTTCATCTGCTACGGCAACAACAACCGCACCAACATGCTGCGCATCCCCTCTCCCGGTGGGCGGGTGGAGTGCCGTGCCGCCGACAGCGCCGCCAATCCCTACCTGGGGGGAGCGATGATTCTGGCGGCGGGCCTCGAGGGCATCCGCGAAGGGCTCGATCCAGGCCCCGCCAACCTCGTGAACGCCTACACCCTCAGCCCTGAGCAGCTCGCCGAGCGCGGCATCAGCCTGCTGCCCCGCACCCTCGGCGAGGCGATCGAGGCCTTCGCCGCCGATCCGCTCTCGAGAAGCGTATTCGGTGATGCCATGTTCGATTCCTTCGTCGCCTACAAACGCGAGGAATGGGAGTCGTACCACGGCGCTGTTTCCGAATGGGAACGCAAGCGCTATCTCGAATTCTTCTAACCCCCTGATCACCATGAAGCGCTTCCCATCCATCCGTCGCTCCCCCCGCACCCGCCTGGTCGCCTCCGCACTGGCGGCCGCGCTCTCCGCCGGCCTGGTGGCGGGTTGCCAGAAGCCCGTCAGCCAGGACACGCCCGTGAAGGTGGGCTACAGCGCCTGGCCCGGTTGGTTCCCCTGGAAGGTCACCGAGGACAAGAAGCTCTTTGAGGCCGAGGGTGTGCCTGTGGCGCTGCAGTGGTTCGATGGCTACCTGGATTCGATCAACGCCCTCAACGCCGGCCAGCTCGACTGCAACAGCCAGACGCTCAACGACACGATCAGTTCGGTCGCCGGTGGCGCCGACCTGCAGGTGGTGCTCCAGAACGACTTCTCCACCGGCAATGACCAGATCATCGCCGCCAAGGAGATCACCTCCGTCGCCGGCCTCAAGGGCAAGTCGGTGGCTGCTGAGGAAGGCACCGTTGACCACTTCCTGCTGCTCAAGGTGCTCAAGGATGCGGGCCTTTCCGCCAAGGACATCACCTTCGTTCCCCTGGAAACCGGCGCCGCCGCCGCCGCCTTCGCTGCCGGCAAGGTCGATGCGGCCGGCGTCTATGCCCCCTTCACCACCCAGGCCCTGAAGCGCCCCGGCAGCAAGGCGCTCACCACCTCCGCAGACCACCCCGGTGCGATCAGCGACCTGCTGGTCTGTCGCACCGATTTCATCGCCAAGAACCCCGAGAAGATCCAGAAGATCGTCGATGCCTGGTTCGCCACCCTCCAGACCATCAAGGACGATCCCGCCGGCACCCTGCCCATCCTGGTGGAGCGCTCCGGCGTGAGCGAGGCCGAATTCATGGCCTACAACGCCGGCACCACGATTCAGACCCTGGAGGAGAACCGCACCAACTTCAAGCCGGGCACCACCATGCTCTCCCTTCCCTACGCCGCTGAGCAGATCAGTGCTTTCCTGGTGGAAACGGGCCTCGCCAAGACCACGCCCGAGCTCGGCACGCTGTTCAACTCCAGCTTCGTGGATGCGGCCAAGTGAGCCTCACGTCCACCACAGCTGACAAGCCCCGAACAGCTGGGGGGGCGGCGGGCGGCTCAGCACTGCTGCGCTGGCTGGCTCACCCCTGGTCACTCGGGCTGATCGGCATCCTGGCCGTGCTGTTGTTCTGGCAGCTGATCGCCGCCAGCGGTCTGGTGGACAAGCTCTTCCTGCCCAGCCCCGAGGCGGTCTGGAGGGCAGGCAGCGACCAGTACAGCCGCGGCATCCTGATCAGGGATCTGCTCGCCAGCGTTGGCCGGGTCGGGGCGGGCTTCGCCCTCTCGGCGCTGGTGTCGCTGCCGATCGGCATCGCCATGGGCTGCAGCCGGGTGATCTGCCAGTTGCTGGAGCCGTTGATGGGCCTGATCCGCTACATGCCGGCGCCCGCCTTCATCCCCCTGCTGATCATCTACTTCGGCCTCGGGGAGGAGCCCAAGATCCTGTTGATCTTCATCGGCACCGTGTTCTTCAACACCTTGATGATCATGGATTCGGTGAAGTTCGTGCCCTCCGAGCTGCGTGAAACCGCCCTCACGCTCGGGGGCCGTGGCTTCCAGATCGTCACCAGGGTGGTGATGCCCTTCATCGCCCCCCAGGTGATCGATGCCTATCGCATCAACATGGCCTCGGCCTGGAATCTGGTGATCGTGGCCGAGCTGGTGGCCGCCAACGAGGGCCTGGGCAAACGCATCTCCCTGGCCCAGCGCTTCCTTCGTACCGATGAGATCTTCGTCGGCCTGATCGTGATCGGTCTGATCGGCCTGGCGATCGATCTGGGCTTCCGGCTGCTGATGCGCCGGGCCTGCTCCTGGGCCAACTGAACCCGGCATCCTCCATGCATCTCTCGGTAACCGGCGTCAGCAAGACCTTCGGCCATGGCTCCAAGGCCAAGCTGGTGCTCGAAGACATCAACCTGGATCTCGATTCAGGCGAATTCGTGGCCCTGGTGGGCAGCTCGGGTTCGGGCAAGTCGACGGTGATGCGGCTGGTGGCCGGCCTGGAACGTCCCAGCACGGGCTCGATCACCGTCGATGGCAAGCCCGTCAGGGGACCGGGTTCCGATCGCGGCATGGTGTTCCAGAAGTACAGCCTCTATCCGTGGCTGAGCGCCGCTGAGAACGTGGCCTTCGGCATGACGCTCCAGGGGCGCGCCAAGCGGGAGGTGAGCGAACGCACCGCCTACTTCCTGGAGGTGGTGGGGCTTTCCGATGCCGGTCGGCGTCTGCCCCGGGAGCTCTCCGGCGGCATGCAGCAGCGGGTGGCGATCGCCCGGGCCCTGGCTGCCGATCCCAAGGTGCTGCTGCTCGATGAGCCGTTCGGCGCCCTGGATCTGCAGATCCGGGAATCGATGCAGGAGTTTCTCTACCAGCTCTGGGAACGCACCGGCCTGACGGCCTTGCTGATCACCCACGACGTGGAGGAGGCCCTGCTGCTGGCCCAGCGCGTCCACATCATGGCGCCGCGTCCCGGACGGATCATCCGCACCGTTTCCGCCCAGCTCGATCGCACCAGCCTCGCCCACCTGCGGGTTTCACGGCCCTTCCTCGAACTGCGGGAGGAGCTGGCCGGCTGCCTGCGCAGCCTCGATGCCGGCGTCATGGCCTGAATCCCAGCTCCCAGCTCCCAGCCTCTCCGTCGATTCGCCATGACCACCTCCCTCGCCACCCCGCCACCGGCGGCTCCCTTTCTGGCTGCCGAGCTGTATGGCTCCCACCTGGTCGCTCAGTGGGAGAGCCATGTCTACGCGCGGCAGTTCTGGCATCCGCTGGCGCTGCTGTCGGAGCTGCCCGAGGGGGCGGCGCTCAGTCGCGCCCTGCTGGGGGTGGAGCTGCTGCTCACCCATCCGCCCGGCGTTGGACCGCAGGCCTTCCTGAACCAGTGCCCGCACCGGGGCGTGGCCCTGCTGGCGCCGGGAAGCGCGCTTAACCCTTGCCGCAAGCTGATCTGTCCCTACCACGGCTGGACCTACGCCCCGGATGGTCGCCTGCTGGCGGCTGCCCGGGAGGGGGATTTCTGCGCACCGTTCGAGCGCCAGCACTGGGACCTCAGCCCGATCGAGATCGCCGTGGCTGGCCCCTTCCTCTGGGTGCGCCTGCCGCTGCCTGCCGCTGAGGCCGGCGCCGGTGCGGCGGCTCCAGCTCTGGCGGAGCAGCTGGATCTGCTGCGGGAGCAGGGGGGCTGGAGGGTTGATGCGCCTGAATCACCGCCTGCTTCGGATGCCGCTCCGCTGCTCTTCGGTCGCCGCCGGCTCGGCCTGGCCTGCAACTGGAAGATCGCCCATGACAACACCCTCGACGACTACCACGTCGCCATTGCCCACCCCACCACGCTGCATCGCACCCAGGGTCCGGTGAGCGCCTATCGGCATCGCTTCGGGCGCTGGTGCAACCTGCTCGCCACCCCGATGCCGATGGCTTCTGCCGGTGATGCCGGGCCCACCGGCACGTTCCTGACCTTCTCAGTGCCCCCCTGGAACCATGTACTGCTCTGGCCCGATGGCACCACGGCCCTGATCGGCTTCCATCCTGAGGCGCTTGATCGCTGCCGGTTGGAGCTGACCCTGGCCGGCCCGGCGCAGGGAGCAGCCGGGGCCGAAGCCCAGCTGGAGGAGATGACGGCTTTTCTTGAAGAGGATCGCGCCTTGGTGGAATCAGCCCAGCTGGCCTACGGCAGCGGCGGGTTCAGCCCCGGCCCGGCCCATCAGCTGGAACGCCGGATCCTCCACCATCAGGCGCTCTACCGGGAGGCCCTGGCACGATCAGGCCCAGTTCAGGCCGCTGCCGCCGCGGACTGCTCCAGCAGTTCCGGCCTGATGTCGAGATAGGCGGCTTCCCGGAACAGAGCCAGCTTTGCTTCGGCGTCACCGGCGGCCACGGCAGCGGCGTAGCGCATCCGCAGCGATTCGATCAGCGAAGCCTGGCGGGCAGCGGAATTGGTGTGAGCGGTGGCCATGGCGAGAGGAGCGATAGGAAAGTCTTCGGTATCAACCATAACAATTTTTTGCGGGTTTCGCCTCGCTCGATCACCCATCCGGCCGGTGTGGATGACCCCCCTCCCTTCGCCTGGAGCCGCCCCACCAGCCCCCTGTTGCGTGGTCTGCTCCGGCTGGCATCGAACCTCGCCGCTTCAGCCCGGCTCAAGGGCTTCGGTGATCACCTCGAAGCCGGTGAGCTGGTGCTCGCCGAACGAGCGGAGGAAGGGCACATCGGCGGCATCGCGGCCGCGGGCGATCAGGACCCGGCCGATCCGGGGCGTGTTGAAGCGGGCATCGAAGGTGTACCACCGGCCATCCAGGTAGGCCTCGAACCAGGCCGAGAAATCAATCGGCTCCGGATCGAAGCTGATGCCGGTATGGCCCAGATAGCCGGTGCAATAGCGGGCGGGAATGTTGAGACAGCGGCAGAAGGTGATTGCCAGGTGGGCGAAATCGCGGCAGACGCCGCGCCCTTCCATATAGGCATCAAAGGCGCTTTTGGTGGAGCTGGCATGGTCGCCGCTGAAGCGGATGTGGTTGTGCACGTGGTCGCAGATCGCCTGTACCAGCGGCCAGCCGGGCGGGCAGTTCCCGAACAGGTTCCAGGCGATCTCGCCAAGACGGTCGGTTTCGCAGTAGCGGCTGGCATTGAGATCAGCCAGAACCTCGGGTGGCAGCTCCTGCACCGGCAGCCGCCGCGCCGTGGGCACGACCGGATCGGGGCTGCCGCTATCGCTGACGACGGTCTGAAGGCTGAACCGGCTCTCTCCGGGCGGTGCCACCAGCCGGCAGAAGCGGTTGCCGAAGCCGTCGGTGCCTTGCTCGAGCGGCACGGCGGGCTGCACGTCGATCGGATCGGGCGCGATCAGATCCGGCTGACGGGAGTGGTGCGGCTGGAGCAACAGCACCAGCGGGGTGGGTTGAAAGAAGGTTGCCGTGAGCCTGCAACCGACCTGGATGTTCATGGCCGCACGGGAGTGGCTGGGGCCGGATGGTGGGGAGTCGAGTCTGGCCAGCGGTGGCCTTGCTGGTGTCGGATGTGAGCAAGGCCAGGCAGGCGACCCGGTGCCGCCCAGTTCACTCCCCAGCTCGCCATCCAGGGCAGCCTCCAGGGTCCGCCGCCACAGCTCGGGCAAGGGCCAGTGGGCCGATCCCCGTCGGATGCGGTCGGCGTAGTCCGGACTGGGTCTGAGTCCGTCGGCGCTCCACTCCGGTGTGGGCACATAGGTTGAAACCGGGAAACACTCCCCCTGCAGCGTTGTCACCGTCAGCGTCTGGGTTCGGTAGTGGCCCGCCGCCACCCCTTCATGGCGATCAAGGGCGTGCCGATCGGCCGGGCCGAGATGGTGCACCACCCCCCAGCAGTGGGCGCCCGGGTCAGACTGGATGTCGGCAGCTCCTTCGCCTGGCTGGCCGGAGCCGCGGCCAGGCGAGCGGACCTTGCTGATTCCCCAGCGCCAGCCCTCCAGGCGGGCCACCTGGCCGCTGCCGTCCCAGCCCTTGCAGCGGGCCGCCAGCTGGTCAGGACAGAGGTTGGAGCCGTAGCTGAACACCGGCTTCGTGCCCCAGTCGCCGAGCGGAACCGGGGCGGCCCCGATCACCTGCTCAGCGCGGCCCAGATACACCCAGGCGGGCATGCCGTCGCTGAGAACCAGCCGCAGCCGTCTGTAGTCGTTCGGTACATCTTCCAGCCGATCCAGCCCGGCCAGGCCGGCGGCATCCACGCGGAAGAGTTCACCGTGGATCAGCGGCAAACGGCCCGGTTTCCCCTTCTGCTCCTCACCGGCAGCGGGCACGGCCATCGGATAGGGGCCCAGATCATGCATCCGAACTCCCGGCAATCGACGCCGCCCCAGAAAGCGGGCACCCCGCAGCCAGCCATGGTTGGGCTCGCCCCGCTTGAGCGTCCCGTAGACGAAGACCAGTTCCCCCCGGTCGCCTGCCGACCCGTCTCCGTTCAACGCGTCGTCGGCTCCAGCGCGGGATTGAGGGGCAGGCCCCTGATCATCAGTGCCAGACGCCTCGCGGCCAGCAGCCCGGGATAGAGCAGGCGACTGCGGCTTCGGTCGTTGAACACGCTGATCAACAGCCGCAGCAATCCGTCGGTGGGACGCAGCTGCCGGCACAGCTGGTTAACCGCATCGGCGCCATGCCAGCAGCGTTCCCCCTCGATCAGGATCGCCCCGTCAGCCAGATCAAAGCCCCGCTCCGCCAGTTGCTGGCGCAGCACACTGTCGGCGCGACCGTCAATGATCTCAAGGTCGGTCAGTCCGCCACGCAAGGCACTGGTGGCCGCGAAGTGGCGACAGAACGGACAACCGCCGTCATAGACGAGTTGCACAAGCTGAGCAGATTAGGTTCGATCATTCTGGCGTCTTTGCTGGGAGGCTCGGGGGCTGAGCCACCGGGCCAGCAAGATGGGTTTCAGGCCATGCTCAGACGGTGTCGATTCAGCCGCGATCTGCCTACCGTCTGCGGCCGCTGAGCTGGGGGAATCGGCCGTGAACTGGACTGAGAACCGCCAGTGGATCTCGCTGCACACCGTGATAGCGCAGGATCGCTGCGGGGATGGCTTCGGCGCTGGCGATCTGCAGCCCGTTCAACGGGGAAATTGGCTGGGAGAGGGCTAGTCAGTTCGGAGGTCGTATTGCTATGTTAGATGTGTAGTGACAATTCGATTCCATGCTCACCGGTTCTGACCTGCTGGCCAAAGTCAAGGAGTTGGGTGATGTCGGCAAATCCGAGCTGGTCAAGGCAGCCGGCTATGTGAGCACCAAAAAAGACGGCGGCGAGCGGCTCAACTTCACGGCCTTTTATGAGGCACTTCTCGAAGCCAAGGGAGTCAGCCTTGGCCTTGGCAGTGGCAATGGGGTCGGTCAGGGTGGCCGCAAGCTCAGCTATGTCACCAAGGTGCAGTTCAATGGAAACCTGCTGATCGGCAAGGCCTACACCGCTCTGCTCGGTCTGCAGCCTGGCGATGAGTTCGAAATCAAGCTCGGCAAGAAGCAGATCCGTCTGGTTCCCGTCGGTGGCTCCGACGACACCGAGGATTGAGTCGGCCAGGCTGGATCTGTCAGTGGAATCCAGCCTCCATCAGCGCTTCAGCTCTGCCTGCTCTCCATTGGCAGGGCTGGCTTGATTCATTCGGCTGATTGGTTTCAGCTTCGCCCAGCTCAGCCCCCGGATCCCCAATGGGCTTCTGGGTTGCAGCTGGGCATCACCATTGGCAGGCACCTCGCCAGCAAAGCTGGCGGGTTGTCGAGCATCCAGAGCTTTCGTTCACCAGGAATCAGGTGCAGCAGGCCGAGCGTCCGCCTGTCTGGAGCCAGGTCAGCATCTCCACAAGCTGGTGACCGATCCATGACTGGCTGTCAATTCGCCGAAATACTCCGTTACGTTGGCAAGCGTTGGGGTTCGTGCTTCGGACCTTCTCACCTGTCCCTTTTTCCTGAGGAGCATCAACATGACGCTTCAGCAAGGCGCCTTCGTACAACTGACCAGCAAAGGCGACACCACCTATCAGATTCTCAGCATCGATGATGACGGCGACCGCTGCTGGGTCCGCCGCTGGCCCCTCTCCAAGCAGGGTTCCCCCCCCTTCGCCGTGCCGATGAACCAGTTGAGCCAGGTGGTTCTCGAGCCGGCCTAGGGCGGGAATCCAGCCTGCATCTGCCTTGTCCTCTGTCAGATGGCCCCCGTTTCGGCCACTTGGCCTGGCACAGAATGCCTCGAATCAGCAATTGTCAAGAATTGTTGCTATCTTTGAGGAAGCCGCTTATTTGCCATGGATTCCCTCTCTCTTTCGCGGCAGTTCGCCGTTGAGGCCCATGCCAGGGCGATCGACAGCTGCACCGAGATCGAGGATCTGCGGCTCATCTCCAAGTCTTTGCTTGAGCTCTGGCAGCTTCAGGCCAGCTTCAGTGCCCAGTACGGAGCTGAGCTGCTTTCACTTCAACAGAGTTGATGCCTGGCTTGATCCGGCCTTGCCAGAATCTCCACTGACAGGCCCCAGGCTTTCCCCCTTTCCGTGATCCAAGCCCCCATCGATCCGCTCAGCTGGCAGGAGCTCGAAGCCCTGTCCCCACCTGAGCCCGATCGGATTGAGGGTCCAACCAATGCCCAGGCCACCCTGCGCCTGTTCGGCCAGAGCGAATCGGAGCTGCGGGTCACCCTGTTCCGCGATCACCATGCCTGGTGCCCCTACTGCCAGAAGGTGTGGTTGTGGCTGGAGGAGAAGCGGATTCCCTATCGGATCCGCAAGGTCACGATGTTCTGCTACGGCGAGAAGGAGGCCTGGTTCAAGCGCCTGGTGCCCAGTGGGATGCTGCCGGCCCTCGAACTCGATGGTCGGCTGATCACCGAGAGCGATCTGATCCTGCAGGCCCTCGAAGCAGCCTTCGGGCCGCTCGGTGCGGCCATGAACGCCCCCGAGGTGTTACCTCTGCGTCAACTGGAGCGCAGCTTGTTCCGGGCCTGGTGCCAGTGGCTCTGTGTGCCCTCGAGCTCAGAGCGGCAAGAGGCCTCCGCCGAGCGGTCGTTCGACCAGGTGGCGTCGAAGGTTGATTCGGCCCTGAACATCCATCCTGGTCCGTTCTTCCTGGCGGAATTCAGCACGGCTGATCTGGTCTTCACCCCTTACATCGAGCGGATGAATGCCAGCCTCTATTACTACAAAGGCTATGGCCTCAAGGAGCGCCATCCCGCTATCGCCGCCTGGTTCACGGCCATGGAGGGCCGCTCCACCTACCTCGGCACCCAGGGCGATTTTCACACCCATGCCCACGATCTCCCGCCCCAGATGGGGGGCTGCTACGCCAGCGGCTCCGCCCGTCAGCAGGCCGCATGCCGGCGGGTTGATCAGGGTCCCTGGCCCCTGGCTGAACCGCTGGATCCGGAAACCTCCCACACCCCCCGGGGCGATGAGGCGGCCGAGGCGCTGCGCCGGGTGCTCCGGCATCGTCACGCCATCCTGGCGGTGAATCCCGTGCCACCGGAGCGCTTCGATCGGGCCCTGCGCTGCGGACTGACCCAGTTGATCCTGGGGCGCCCCTGCCCGGCGCCCGTCGGCGCCGCCGTTGGCCTGCTCTACCTGAAAGACCGCATCAGCGTTCCCCGCGACATGTCGCTGCTGGCGGCCCGGGCTCTGCGCCGGGCCCTCAGCGCGGTCGCCCAGGCTTCCCTCAGCTGCGATCAGCCCAGCGCCGATCAGGCGCCTGGCGGGCCACCCCCCTTGCCAACCCACCATCGCCGCGATCAGGATCCACGCCCCTTTGCCGGCTCGATCGGGGCGACGCGCCCACCTGCTGGCACCTTCCGATGAGCCGGCCCCCCATCCATGGCAGGCGCCCCGGCGCTGGGCACCTGATCTCCGCCCTGCTGGTGGCTGGGCCCTGCGTGCTGGCTGGAGCCGGAGCCCTTCTGCTGCCGCCTCAGCCGCTGTTGGCGCTGGAACTGCGCGGCAGCACCTTTTTTCAGACGCCGCCCTGGAAGCTCACCTTCCGCAACTACTACACCACCGTGATGGACAACGGTGCGGAGTACTACTTCACGATTGCCATGCCCGAGCAGGCCGGGGCCGGGCTGGGGCGACTGGAGATCCAGCAGACCACCGGGGTTGACTGGACCTTCCCCTTCGATGTGGCGCAGACCCGTGCCTTTCTTGGCGAACCCCGTCGGGAGGGGGCCAGTCTGCCGATTGAAACCAGCTTTGATCAGCAGCGGCGGCTGTTCTCCATCCGGTTCCTGACCCCGCCGGGCCCAGGTCAGACCATGACGGTGGCGCTCAAACCGTTCAACAACCCAGCCCAGGCCGGGATCACGCTGTTCGCCGTACGGGCGTATCCGCACGGGCCCAATCCGGTCGGGGCACCGGTCGGTTTTGCCCGGCTCTCGATCTACAGCAACACCCTGTTCTGAGCCTCGCCCCGCTCGTCCTCGCAGCAGAAGTCGGCGAAATCGAAACCGGGTGCCACACAGCAGTTCACCAGGGTCCAGGCACCCAGGCTGCTGGCGGCCTGCCACCAGTCCGGCGGGATCACCTGCACGGGGTACTGGTCCGGGAAGGCCGGATCCAGGGGACCCAGCCGCATCGCCTCTGCTGCGGCGCCGGGAGGACGCCGCCAGAGCCGCAGGGGAGCGCCGCCGGCGTGGTGCCAGCTTTCCTCCGCGCCGCTGAGCCGGTGCCAGCGACTGGTCACGCCGGCCGGGAGCAGGAAGTCGATCACCGTGAAGGCCGATCGCTCCAGGCCATCGGCGCGTCGCACGATCAGCGCCGAGCGATGCCGTTCCCGGTAGAAGCCACCCTCCGGATGGGGCGTGAGCTGGAGCCGTTCGATCAGGTCCTGGGTCATCTGGCGGGGGCAGGATCGGCGGACGAATCACTGTGCTCCCCCACCAGCGGCAGCTCGCCCAGCCCGAGGATCGCCTCGGGGTGGTGGTAATGCTTGAACTCCAGCCAGTTCGCCGAGGGATCGACCAGGAAGAAGCTGCGGTGCTCCAGCGGTGAATCCGGGTAGCGCAGCCGGGGCGCCACGCCGAACTGGAGCTCCTGCCGCCGGGCCCGCTGCTCGATCGCCGTGTAGGCCGCAGACTCGGCGAACACCAGGCCGAAATGGCGCGGATAGATGCCGCGTTGGGCCGGCTGCGCTCCGGCGGCGAGATGGGCCACCAGCTGATGGCCACCGAGGCCGAGCACCAGGGCTTCGGGGCTGCGTCGTCCTCGCCTGCAGCCGAGCCCATCGACGTACCAGCGTTCGGTGGCGTCCAGATCGTTGACGGGAAAGGAGAGGTGAAACAGGGCGGCGGACGCCATGGTCGCTGTTCGGTGGTGACTGTTCGGTGCTGGCAGTGGGGCGGTGCCAGTTGGGGCGGTGCCAGTGGGGGTGGCCTGGATACAGAAAAGCCCCCGTGCAGCTGACGGGGGCCTTTCCGGAGCGGAGCGGCGGGGGTCGATGCCGCCTGCCTCTGCTCTGGGCCGACGGGGTGAAGGGTGCGTCGGTCACTCAGTGATAGCGCTGACCAGCAAGCGGGACAGCGACTGCCGGACAAACGCAACATTCGTTTCGTTTCAGTGCCAGGCCGCCTCAAGCCGCTCAGAGGCGGCGGCGGAAGCCTTCGCTGAAGGTTGGGGTGGCCGCTTCACGCTCTTCGCTGCGGGCACGGCGCAACTGCCAGACATTGCGGCCGATCCGCTCGGCCACCAGCCCGGCTCGCCTCACCTTGGCGCTGCCGGGGCGGGCGCCGATCAGCAGGGTGACTTCCTGGGTGCTCAGCGGTGCGCCGGTTTCGATCGCCATGGCAACCGATTCCAGCCGCGTTTTGATCGATTGCATCAGCAACGGACCATCCTGGGACGTCGATTCGGAGTCAAAGAGCGGCAGGCCGTAGCCGGGATCGCCCATGCCCCGCATCAATCCCAGACCGACCACGGCAAGGGCCTGCTCCGGTTTGACACCCTGATCAATGGCGCCGGCGATCCAGTCGGCAAAGGATTGTTCTCCGATCGTGGCGGGAACCGCCTGGGCGGAGCTGGAGGGGCTGCTTCGTTTCGACACCACGGCTGCGACGGCTGGGTTCCTGATTCGCAAGGTATCGGCTCCGCCGGGGTTCGCAAGGGCTGCCGTGGCTTCGCCGGGGGCCGGTCTGAGCCGAACGGTAGGATCCGCTCAATTCCTCGAAATCCCAGTCCCTGGGGAACCGTCCTGCCCTACGCAGGCCAAGACGCACCCCGGTCCCGCAGGTCTGGCACGATGCCCCGTTCGCCACGGTTTGATCCTCGATTTCCGAATGATCCCCGTCCGCAGAACCCCAATCCACGTTCCAGGCTCACCCCTCTGACCGGCAGCCACAGCCCCTCGATCCAGCTGGGCGCCGAGATCGAGCTGCGGGCCTACGTGTTCCTCGATTCGCTGCAGCCCCAGCTGGCCGCCTACATGGGCACGGTGTCCCAGGGCTTTCTGCCGATTCCAAGCGATGCCTGCCTCTGGCTGGAGGTGGCCCCGGGCATGGCCGTGCACCGCCTCACCGACATCGCCCTGAAGGCCAGCACCGTGCGCCTCGGCCAGAAGGTGGTGGAGCGCGCCTTCGGGTCGCTGGCCCTCTACCACCGCGACCAGAGCAGCGTGCTGCTCTCCGGCCAGGCCGTGGTCGAGGCGATGGGCACCACGGTGGAGCAGCGTGGCCAGTGCGAGGTCACCTGGTCGGAGATCATCCGGGCGATCACACCCGACCATGCGGTGCTGATCAACCGCCAGAACCGGCGCGGTTCGATGATCCAGGCCGGCATGAGCATGTTCATTCTCGAAACCGAACCGGCCGGCTACGTGCTGATCGCCGCCAACGAGGCCGAGAAGTCGTCGAACATCACCGTGGTGGATGTGAAGGCCGTGGGCGCCTATGGGCGGCTCACCCTGGCGGGCCGCGAAGGAGACATTGACGAGGCGGCGGCGGCGGCGATGCGGGCCATCGAGATCATCAACCGTCGCTAGGGAGCGCCGATCCCCAGCAATGCGAGCAGCTTCGGTGCCATCGCCCTGGCGGCCCTGGCGCGGCTGCTGAACCTCAGCAACTGGTGGTCGCTCATCTCCGCGAGGGTGCAGCCAGCCCCGCGCACATGGAAGACCGAGTTGTAGCCGTGGCTTCCGGCCACCTCCACCGGTTGCAGCAGGATTTCTCCCTGGCTGGTCCCCTCGGCCTCCAGCACCGTGTGGCCGCCGGGATCCGCCAGGGCCAGGGCCGAATGGAACGCGGCGGTGCGGTAGGGGCTGTCACCGAGTTCCTTCAGCAGCCTGGCGATCCGCTCCCGGTCACTGGCGGCGTAGCGGGCCGAGAAAAGGCCAGGGGCGCCGCCCAGGGCATCCACGGCCAGCCCGGAGTCGTCGGCCAGGGTCCAGCGGCCGGTGAGCCGCGCCACGGTTTCGGCCTTCAGCCGTGCATTCTCGGCGTAGCTGTGGCCCGTCTCCTCGATGTCCAGCCCATCGGGCTGGCCGATCACCGTGAGCTCCACGGCGTCGAGCATCGTGGTGATCTCCTTCACCTTGTGCGGGTTGCCGCTGGCAATCACCAGTTCATTGCGCTGTGCCAAGGCCCTGTTCTCAGCTCCTGGCCGGCAGGGGGGTCCGCTCCCGCAGCGGCAGGGGGCCGTCCCGGTCGGAGCGGAAGGTGAGCTCCAGGCCGATGGCATGCTCGGGAAGCAGCGCAATCAGGTTGGTCAGGGCCTGGTGGGTCTGGGGGGCTCCCTTGGTCATCGCCTCGGCGCTCATCAGCACCACGTCGAGTTCCGGACCATCGGCCTGGGGTTGAACATCCGCAAACAGCTGGACCACCAGTCCCTGGGGCGGAATCCGCAGCAGCCCGCTGAGGTGAAGCTTGCCCTGATGATCGATTTCGGTATCGAGCCGGGCGAGGGTGGGCAGCAGCCTTGGGATCAGATCTTCCCCCGAAGCGACGCCACTGGGCTTCAGGACCACCATCAATCGCGCCATGCTTTCAGCCGGAGTTCGCCATCCTCGCCCAGGGACGGCAACCGACCCAGACGTGTCTGTGAGGATTCCGTTCCGATCCCGCCGCGCCGGGCAACGATGACGGAACCCGCGATCTCCAGGCGGCTGATGGCCCATGGCTTTGCCCAGCTGGGCCGGCGGGGTGGCAGTTGGCACACCGAAGGGGACGCCGGCTGGT
The DNA here is from genome assembly GCF_977927535.1 of Cyanobium sp. ULC082. Taxonomy (NCBI): domain Bacteria; kingdom Bacillati; phylum Cyanobacteriota; class Cyanophyceae; order Synechococcales; family Prochlorococcaceae; genus Cyanobium; species Cyanobium sp. ULC082. The sequence goes on along the minus strand of NZ_OZ376397.1, from coordinate 1,637,087 downwards.
TCGCAGCGCCGATCCCCCACCCCTTCGCCAACTGTGTGATCAGCGCCGGCACCGCCTGGACGGCTGCCAGCCTGGCGCGGCTCGATGCCTTCTTCCGGCGAGGTGGCAGGCCCTGCATCTGGCTCTGCTGGCCCGATCAACGCCCCGCAGAGCAGGGGAGGCAGTTGCTTGAGCTCGGCTATCAGCGGCTCAGCCCGGCGGCGTTGATGAACTCAGCCACGGCGCCCCTGCTGGCGGCCACCGCCAATCCGGGGCAACGGGTGGCGATGGCGGTGCCGGGGGCTGAACTGCTGCCGCTGGGGCCGGCCTTCGCCCAGGCCTATGGACGCTGTGCCGCGCTCAGCTTCGCTGCCCCCGCCGCCATGGGCCAGCTGGCGGCCGAGACCCTGCTGGGGGATGGTTCGGCGGAGTCGCCGCTCACCTACGGCGTTGTACTGGGCTCGGAGCTGCTGGCTGTGGCCACCTCCGTGGTGCTGGATGGAACCGGCTCCATCTTCTGGGTGGGAACGCTGCCGGCCTGGCGGAGCATGGGGCTGGGTCGGGCGGTGACCGCGGCGGCGATTGCGGCCGGCGCCGCCCGCGGGGCCCGTCTCACCCTGCTGCAGGCTTCGGCGGGTGCGGAGTCGCTCTATGCCGCCATGGGCTTCGGCCGCGCTGGTGTGCTGGAGCTCTATCTGCGGCCGGCCGGCTGAGTGGCTGCTCTCAGGACGGCTGGGTCGGACTGATCGGCACGGTGCTGCGGTTGCCGTTGCGAATCGCGTGATAGCCGGGAGAGAGGATTTCCACATTGGCGGCGGCGAACTGGTCCTGCAGGGCACCCAGCAGGGCGGAGAGGCTCTGGCGATAGCTGTCCGGGTCTTGGATGAAGGCCGTCAGTTCATAGCTGATGTGGAAATCATTCAGCGATGTCTGCAGCACGAAGGGATTGATTTCGCTGCTGATCCCCTCGACACTGCCTGCTGCCGCCAGCATCAGGGCGTGCACCTGGCGCCAGGGCACGTCGTAGCCGATCGTGATCGTGGTGGCGAGGGCCACCGGCTGCTGGATCTCCCGTCGGGAGAAGCTGTAGTTCACCACCGAGGCGCCGATCACCGTTGCATTCGGAATGCTCACCAGTTCGTTGCGGGGGGTCTGCAACCGGGTCACCAGCAGGGCCCGGTCCTGCACCACACCCACCACGCCGTTGATCTCGACCCGGTCGCCTTCCTTGTAGGCGCGGGTGTAGATCAGCATCAGGCCGCTGATGATGTTGGTGGCCACGGCGCTGGAGCCAAGGGCGGCCAGCAGGCCCAGCAGCAGGCCTGCTCCCTGAAAGGCCTTGCTCCCGGAGCCCGGCAGATAGGGAAAGGCGACAGCCAGGCCGATCAGGGCGATGAAGACGGAGGCGAGCCTGGCGGTGGGGCTCGCCCACTCGGTGTAGAAGCCGGGAATGCGCAGGGTGCCGTGCTCCAGGGCCTTGAACCAGGCGTTGCTGGCCCGGATCACCAGCACGGTGATCGCCAGGATCAGCGCGATCGACAACAGCCCTGGAATGGCGGCGACCATCGCCTGGATCAACCGGCCGACCACCCCGAGCACCTGGCCCCTCAGGCCCGCGGCGACGGCCTGGGTGGGGGGGAAGAAGCCCAGCAGCAGGGGGATCAGCAGGTAGCTGACCAGCAGCAGCAGAGCCCATTGGCTTGCTTGCCAGACCAGCAGGAGGAGTGGTCTCACCTGGCTGGAATCCAGCACCTGATTACCGGCGATGCGGAGGCAGAGCCGTTGCTGGTTGTTGCTGTTGGTCAGCCAGCCCCTGATCGTTCGATTCAGCCCCAGCTGAAATCGCAACCAGAGGATGTAGATGCCGAGCACCAGCAGGGCCAGACCCGTGCCCCGCAGCCAGGAGACCAGGGAGTTGTCCTGCCGGTAGCGCAGGATGCCCTGCTGAAAGCTGTCGCGGTAATCGGCGGCCAGGGCCTGCCTGCTTAGGCCGAAGCAGGTGGCGATCCGATCATCGAAAGCCATCTTCTTGCTGAACTGCCCATCCCGCTCGATGCCGAGGATCGTGTAGGGAGGGTCTTCGCGCAGCACGAAGTCGGCCGGATTGAAGCTGTAATCGTTGGCAAGGCCCGTCAGCCGCTCCGTTGCCAGTTTCGCCACGGTCCTGGCGCTCTGGACGCCTGCCCCGCCGCGCACCTCGGCGATGCGTCGCCCATCAAGGGTGATCCAGGCCGGCTCTTCAGCGCAGCCCGAACCGGCGGGAGGGCTGGCTGGGTCCTTCGCCGGCGATGGCGCTCCCGCCGAAACGATCCAGATTCCCAGCAGCAGGGCCAGCAGCTGACGCTGCCATCTGGCCCTCTTGAAGAGGGTGCGCTCCGGACGGTCGGGAGCAGCCATTCCGGCAACCAATCGAATCGCTTGCAATCACTGGCTCAGCCTAGATTCCGCCCTGCCATTGCGCAGCGCCGCTTCCCCGCTTCAGACGCCGTGGGCCGTGAACCAGTCCCGCATTCGGCCCCAGCCGTCGGCTGCCGCTGCCGGGCGGTAGGTGTCGCGGTAGTCGGCGTGGAAGCCATGGGGGGCGTCGGGGTAGACGACGATGCGGCTGGGGCTGCCGGCTTGCTCGAGTGCCTGCTGCATCCGCTCGATCGATGCCAGGGGAATGATCTCGTCCTGGCCGCCATAGAGGCCGAGCACCGGTGCCTGGAGCTGGCCGGCCAGGGCTGTCGGCACCATCGGCTGGAGGGCCGTGGGCGGGCTGTCAAGACGGCCGTACCAGGCCACACCCGCCCTGAGCTGGGGGTTGTGGGCCGCATACAGCCAGGTGACCCGCCCCAGCAGAAACCGGTGATGCCGAGCCGGGAGATCTCACCGTTGCATTCGCTGCCGGCCCAGGCCACGCAGGCATCGAGATCTGCCAGGACCTGGTGATCGGGCACCCGGGCCACGATGGCGTAGATCCCGGCCAGATCGGGCTGGCTGGCCACGTCCCCCTGGCGCTCCTGAAGGCTGGGGGCAACAGCCAGGTAGCCCAGGCTGGCCAGCCGCCGGCAGACGGCCTGGATGTGGGGGTGCAGCCCGAAGATTTCCTGGACAACCAGCAGCACCGGCAGGGGTTGGTCTGCCCTGGGCATGGCCCGGTAGGCGGTCAGGCTGTGGCCAGCCACCGGGATGGAGACGATCCCTTCAATCAGCCGGGGGGTGCTCACCGCGCCATATCAGTTAGGGGTCTTGGTGTGGCAGCGAGGCGAGATAACGCTTGCGCTGACCGGAGGCCCAGGATTCATCGATGGGGGGCTTCGAAGGGCTGGCTGGATCGGATTGGCCGGCTTGCTCGGAAGCCGATGGTGTTTCGATCGGGTCGATGTCTTTCATGGGTCAAGAGTAAGGACCCAGCCCGTTGAGAGCGTGTTGCAGGTGTCCTGGCGGTGTGACACCCACGTCCCTCCAACCTCCGCCTGGCGCGGCGGGGCTGGAGGGTTTGCTCACGCTCAGGCGCTGGCTCCGGCCAGGGCCGGTTCAGGCGTGATCGCTGCGCTGCTGGAGCGGATCACCACCTGCTTGTCGTCGTCGATATCGACGATGGCCGCGTCGCCATCCTTGATCCGGCCGGAGAGGAACTCCTCAGCCAGGCTGTCTTCGAGCAGGCGCATGACGGCTCGGCGCAGCGGCCTTGCCCCGTAGCTGGGGTTGTAACCCTCTTCGACCAGCCGTTCCTTGAAGGCCTCGGTGACCGAGAGCTCGATGCCTTTCTCGCGGATGCGGCCAAACACCTCCCGCAGCATGATCTCAGCGATCTGCTTCACTTCGTCGCGGCTGAGTTGCCGGAAGACGATGATTTCATCGAGACGATTGAGGAACTCAGGGCGGAAGTATTGCTTCAGCTCCTCGTTCACAAGCGAACGAATCCGGTTGTACTGGGTTTCTTCGGCGGCTGCACCGGAGAATTCGAAACCGAGGCCCCCGCCACCCTTCTCGATCACCTTCGAACCGATGTTCGAGGTCATGATGATCAAGGTGTTCTTGAAATCGACGGTGCGGCCTTTCGAGTCTGTGAGGCGACCATCTTCGAGCAACTGCAGCAGCAGGTTGAACACATCCGGGTGTGCCTTTTCAATCTCATCGAACAGCACCACCGTGTAGGGGCGGCGACGAACGGCTTCGGTGAGCTGGCCACCTTCGTTGAAGCCCACATAGCCCGGAGGAGAGCCGATCAGCTTGCTGACCGTGTGGCGCTCCATGAATTCCGACATGTCCAACCGGATCATGGCGTCTTCGCTGCCGAAGAAGTAGGCAGCGAGTGACTTGGTGAGCTCGGTTTTACCGACGCCGGTGGGGCCGGAGAAGATGAAGCTGGCGATCGGTCGGTTGGGGTTCTGCAGACCCACCCGGGCGCGGCGGATCGCCTTGGACACGGCCTTGACCGCTTCGTCCTGGCCGATCAGGCGCTGGTGGAGGGTTTCCTCCATGTTGAGCAGCTTCACCGACTCGCTCTCGGTGAGCTTCTGCACCGGGACTCCGGTCCAGGAGGCGACGATCTGGGCGATGTCTTCCTCGGTGACCACGGGGCTGCGGTCGCCACCGGCGCCGGCCAGGGGCATCTCAAGACCGATGGTGGCTTCCGCTCCGGCGGCTGCCTCGTCGGCGGAGGCGGCAGGTTCCTCCTCGCGGCGGTTCTGGAGAATCAGGCGGATCTGCTCCCGCAGTTCCACTTCCTTGTCGCGCAACTCGCCGGCCTTGCCGAAATCCTGCTGGCGCACGGAGTCCTCCTTCTGCTTCTGAACGCCGCGCAGTTGCTTGTCGAGTTCCTTGGCGGCAGGCGGCAGCTTGGAGTTCAGCAGCCTCACCCGGCTGCCGGCCTCGTCGACCAGGTCGATGGCCTTGTCGGGGAGGAACCGATCGCTGATGTAGCGGTCGCCGAGGGTGGCGGCGGCCACCAGGGCTTCGTCGCTGATCCGCAGGCGGTGGTGCTGTTCGTAGCGCTCGCGCAGCCCGCGCAGGATCTCGATCGTGTCGAGCACGGTGGGCTCGCCCACCATCACCGGCTGGAAGCGCCGCTCCAGGGCAGCATCCCTCTCGATGTGCTTTCGGTATTCGTCGAGGGTGGTGGCGCCGATGCACTGAAGTTCGCCCCTGGCCAGGGCGGGCTTGAGGATGTTGGCGGCATCGATGGCGCCTTCGGCGGCGCCGGCGCCGATCAGGGTGTGGACCTCGTCGATCACCAGGATCACGTTCCCGGCACTGCGGATCTCCTCCATGATCTTCTTGAGCCGTTCCTCGAATTCGCCCCGGTATTTGGTGCCGGCCACCAGCAGGCCGATGTCGAGGGTGAGAACGCGCTTGTCCTCGAGAATGTCGGGGATTTCGCCCTGGGTGATCCTCTGGGCGAGCCCTTCGGCGATGGCGGTTTTGCCGACGCCGGGTTCACCGATCAGCACGGGATTGTTCTTGGTGCGCCGACCGAGGATCTGAACCACCCGGTCGATTTCGTTGTGACGACCGACGACGGGGTCGAGCTTGCCTTCGGCGGCGAGCTGGGTGAGGTTGCTGCCGAATTCATCGAGGGTGGGGGTCTTGGTGGATCCCTTGCTGCCGCTGCCGGCGGCCACTTCGGCCGTTTCACCGAGCATGCGGATCACCTGCGTGCGCACCTTGGCCAGGTCGACACCGAGATTTTCAAGAACCCTGGCGGCCACGCCCTCGCCTTCCCGGATCAGGCCGAGCAGCAGGTGTTCGGTACCGATGTAGTTGTGGCCGAGCTGACGGGCCTCCTCAAGGGACAGTTCCAGAACCCGCTTGGCTCGCGGGGTGAAGGGGATCTCCACGGCCACGAAGCCGGATCCCCGGCCGATGATCTTCTCCACCTCGACGCGGGCATCCTTGAGGTTGACGCCCATCGACTTGAGCACCTTGGCGGCCACGCCGGTGCCTTCTCCGATCAAGCCGAGCAGAATCTGCTCCGTGCCGACAAAATTGTGGCCGAGACGGCGGGCCTCTTCCTGGGCCAGCATGATGACCTTGATGGCCTTCTCAGTAAACCGCTCGAACATGGGCGGACCTGTGCAAGTGCATCCAACTTATCAGGGCTGAGCGGGTGGCGGAGCCTCCAGGAGCACATCAGCCAAGTCCTTTGCAAAGACTGGGCTGGACAGTGCCTTTTTGATACATCACAGCAGCGAACTCTTCGGCCTTCCGCATCAAGAATGGGCGGCAATCCGAACCTTTGCAATCAACAGGTCTCACTCCTGCGATTTGAGCTCAGCCCATTGGATCAGAGCATCGTCTCCATTGCGGTAGTAACTGCGACGTCGGCCGGCCGTGCGGAAACCAAGGGCGGCGTACAGGGCGATCCCAGCCCCGTTCGCCTCAGACACCTCCAGAGTGGCCCGCCGGCAGCCCCTGGCGCCGCCCTCCCGGAGCAGGGTCTGCAGCAGCAGGCGCCCGAGGCCCCGCCGCCGCCGCTCCGGGTGCACCGCCACCAGGGACACATGCAGCTCATCGAGGACGACCGCACCGATGCCCATGGCGGCGAGCTCGGTGGCGGGGCCGAGGCCCAGGCAGAGCCGATCGGGGTCATCGAGCTCCTGCCGCCACTGGATCGGGGTCCACAGGCCGTCGAGAGCCAGCTGGTCGAGGGCGCAACAGGCCGTCAGGTCGTCGATCGAAAGCCGGCGCGGCGATTGATCCCGCTCTCCGGGTCGAGCCGCCGCGGCCCCGGTGGAATTCGTTCCCATCCTTACGATTGGATCACCAGGGCCAGCGTTGATCACAATGACCACCTTCCTCGTGCCGAGCGGAATCGACGGATCCATCTCCGCAGCCGGCCATGCCCCGTTTCTGGAGCCGAACCAGGATCGGCTCAGCCCCAACCGCAACCTGACCCCGCTCACCACCAGGCTCGATTCCCTCGGGCGTCTGGAGGTGGGGGGCTGTGGGCTCAGTGAGCTGGCCCGCACCTACGGAACGCCGTTGTACGTGCTCGACGAAGACACCCTCAGGGCCAGTTGCCGGGCCTACCGCGAGGCCCTCGCCGCCCACTACCCCGGCCCCGCCCTCGCCCTCTATGCCTCCAAGGCCAACAGCAGCCTGATGCTGAGCGCCCTGGTGGCCTCCGAGGGCCTGGGCCTCGATGCCGTTTCAACCGGTGAACTGCTCACGGCACTGCAGGGCGGCATGCCCGCCGAGCGGATCGTGCTGCACGGCAACAACAAGTCGAGGGAGGAGCTCGCCCTGGCGCTGGACCAGGGGGTGACCGTGGTGGTCGACAACGCACTCGATCTCGCCCTGCTGGCCGAGCTGGCCCCGGCCGGCAAGGCGCCGGTGCGATTGATGCTCCGCTTCACACCCGGCATCGAGTGCCACACCCACGAGTACATCCGCACCGGTCACCTCGACAGCAAGTTCGGTTTCGATCCCGATCAGCTCGAGCCGGTGCTGCGGCAGCTGGCGGGCTGCAGCTGGGCCCGGCTCGATGGCCTCCATGCCCACATCGGCTCCCAGATCTTTGAGCTCCAGCCCCACCACGATCTGGCCGGGGTGATGGCCGATGCCCTCGCCCTGGCCCGCTCGCTCGGACACCCCTGCGGTGATCTCAACGTCGGCGGTGGGCTCGGCATCCGTTATGTGGCCAGTGATGATCCCCCCTCGATTCAGGCCTGGGTGAAGGGTGTGGCCGAAGCGGTGGTGGCCGCCTGCAGCGAGCGCGGCCTGGCCCTGCCCCGTCTGTTGTGCGAACCGGGTCGCTCCCTGGTGGCCACGGCGGGCCTCACCCTCTACGCGATCGGCAGCCGCAAGCAGATCCCGGGTCTGCGCACCTATCTCTCCGTCGATGGCGGCATGAGCGACAACCCTCGTCCGATCACCTATCAGTCGGCCTACACGGCGGTGCTGGCCGACCAGCCCACTGCGCCGCCCTCCGAAACGGTGACCCTGGCCGGCAAGCACTGTGAATCCGGGGATGTGCTGCTCCATGACCTCCCCCTGCCGGCCAGCCGCTGTGGCGATGTGATCACCGTCTTCGCCACCGGCGCCTACAACGCCTCGATGGCTTCCAATTACAACCGCATCCCCAGGCCGGCGACGGTTCTGGTGCAGGGGGGTGAGGCCGAACTGGTGCAGCGGCGCGAGCGGCCGGAGGAATTGCTGCGCTACGACCGATTACCCGAACGGTTCTCGCCGGTACCCTGAGGCCAGCCTTGATGGTTCGTCGTTGTGATCTGGCTGGGGTTCCTGGACATCCGTGTGGTGCTGGACCTGCTGTTCGCTTCGGCTCTCGGTGTGCTGCTGCTGGCCAGGGTCCGGGAGCCCCGCACCCTCTGGTTGCTGCGGGGCTGGCTGTTTCTGGTGGCCCTGGTCTGGGTGGTCCAGCGGTTCGCCGACCTGCCGCTCACCACCCGCCTGCTCGAAGCGGTGGTGCTGGGCTGCAGCCTCGCTCTGGCCATCCTCTGGCAGGGCGAATTGCGGCGCTTGATGGAGCTGCTCGGCACCGGACGACTGGACGTGCTGCTGGGGAGCCAGAAGGAGGATCAGGCGTTGTCCGGCTCGGTGGCGCAGCTCACCGAAGCGGCCGGGCGCCTCTCCCAGAGCCGCCGGGGAGCCCTGATCCTGCTCGACCTCGGCAGTGATCTGCGCCCGGAGGATTTCCTCAACCCCGGCATCGAGCTGGACGCCCTGCTTTCCGTCGACCTGCTGCTCAATCTCTTTGCCGCCGACACCCCTCTCCATGACGGTGCCCTGCTGGTGAAGGGCAACCGCATCCTTTCGGCCGGGGTGATTCTGCCGTTGTCGCGGCAGGGCATCGCCCGCTACGGCACCCGCCACCTGGCCGCGATGGGGATCACCGAACGGTTCGACCGTTGCCTCTGCATCGTCGTCTCCGAGGAGACCGGCACCCTCTCGCTGGCCCGCCAGGGGCGCCTGGAGCGACCGATCACCAGCAGTCGGTTGCGGGAGCTGCTGAGCGCGGCGGTGGCCCAGCCCGCCCAGAAGCCACCCGCCAAGCCCGGCCCTGGCCCTGGATCGGTGCTGTCCCTTCCCACTGGGCGTAGCGTGACGCAGGACACGCCTGAATCCCGCGCATGAGTCGCTCCCTGGCGACCACCGACCCGATCCTGGCGTCCCGGGAACCGCTGGCTCCCCTGCCGGACCTGCTGGATCCTGCCCGTCTGCCCGCCCATGTGGCGGTGATCATGGACGGCAACGGCCGCTGGGCAAAGCAGCGCAACCTGCCGCGGGTGATGGGTCACCGCGAGGGTGTCGAGGCCTTGAAGCGCACCCTGCGCCTCTGCAGCGACTGGGGCATCGGCGCCCTCACCACCTACGCCTTCTCCACCGAGAACTGGAACCGACCCGGCGAGGAGGTGAGTTTCCTGATGACCCTGTTCGAGCGCGTTCTGGCCAGGGAACTGGAGGGGCTGGAGCGCGAACAGGTGCGGATCCGCTTTCTCGGCGATCTCGGCCAGCTTCCGGCCGGGCTGCAGCGGCTGATCGAGGCGGCCACGGAGCGCACCGCCGCCAACACCGGCATCCACTTCAATGTCTGCACCAACTACGGCGGCCGGCGTGAACTGGTCCAGGCGGCCCGTCAGCTGGCTGTGGAGGTGTCCAGGGGAGCGCTCGACCCGGCGGCGATCGATGAGGCGGCCTTCGCCGCCCAGCTCGAGACGGCCGGTGAGGTGGATCCCGACCTGCTGATCCGCACCAGCGGTGAATACCGGATCAGCAATTTCCTGCTCTGGCAGCTGGCCTACGCCGAGATCCACATCACCGATGTGCTCTGGCCGGATTTTGATCAGGCGGCTCTGGTGCGGGCGCTGCTCGATTATCAGAACCGCCAGCGGCGCTTCGGCGGCGTCGAGCCGGTCGCGCCGTGAGCCGGGAAGCCCCACCATCCCTGTCCCAGAAGATTGCCTTGATCTCCCCACCGCCCCACCCCACCGCGCTCCGGAGTGCCCCATCCCCTCCGCCATGACTGGAGCCGTGAGGAGATCCAGGCCTTGCTGGAGCTGCCCCTGCTGGAGTTGCTCTGGAGGGCCCAGCAGGTGCACCGCGCCGCCAACCCTGGCTACCGGGTCCAGCTGGCCTCCCTGCTGAGCGTCAAGACCGGCGGCTGCGAGGAAGATTGCGCCTACTGCCCCCAGTCGATGCACAACAGCGCCGACGTGGCCGGCCGGCCGGCGTTGGCAGTGGAACCCGTGCTGGAGCGGGCACGGGCGGCCAGGCAGGCCGGCGCCCACCGCTTCTGCATGGGCTGGGCCTGGCGTGACATCCGCGATGGAGCCCCCTTCGAAGCGATGCTGGCGATGGTGAGGGGGGTGCGGCAGCTGGGACTGGAGGCCTGCGTCACCGCCGGCATGCTCACCGATGGCCAGGCCGAGCGCCTGGCGGCGGCGGGGCTGACCGCCTACAACCACAACCTCGACACCAGCCCCGAGCACTACGGCCAGATCATCACCACCCGCACTTACCAGGAGCGGCTGGACACCCTGGCGCGGGTGCGTCGGGCCGGCATCACCGTCTGCAGCGGCGGCATCATCGGTCTGGGTGAAAGCCTGCGCGATCGGGCCGGCCTGCTGCAGGTGCTCGCCAACCTGGAGCCCCACCCCGAGAGCGTGCCGATCAACGTGCTGGTGGCGGTGGAGGGCACGCCCCTGGAGGAGCAGGCGCCGCTCGATCCCCTGGAGCTGGTGCGGATGGTGGCCACGGCCCGGATCCTGATGCCCAGCAGCCGGGTGCGCCTCAGTGCCGGCCGGCAGCAGCTCAACCGTGAGGCCCAGATCCTCTGCCTGCAGGCGGGGGCCGATTCGATTTTCTACGGCGATACCCTGCTCACCACCGGGAATCCCGACGTGGCGGCGGACCGGGAGCTGCTGGCGGCGGCCGGTGTGCAGGTGGAGCCGGTGGATGGGCGCTGAGCCGGCGGCCTTCCAGGTGGCGTCCTTCTACCGCTTCGTGCCCCTGGACAGCGACGGGCTTGAGGTCCTCCAGCGCGGCATCCGGGAGCGGGGGGCAGCGGGCCAGCTGAGCGGCACGGTGCTGCTGGCTGAGGAGGGGCTGAACGGCACGGTCTGTGGACCTGCCGCTGGTGTGGCTGATCTGCTGGCCTGGCTGCAGGCGCAACCGGGCCTGGCCGATCTGGAGGTGAAGACCAGCTGGAGCGCCGAGCCGGGCTTTCACCGCCTCAAGGTGCGGCGGAAGCGGGAGATCGTCACCCTGGGTTGCCCGACGGTGCGGCCGCTCGATGGCGCGGGCAGCAGGGTGCCGCCGCAGCAATGGAACGCCCTGGTCGACGATCCAGACACCCTGGTGATCGACGCCCGCAATGGCTACGAAGTGGCGGTCGGCACGTTTGCAGGGGCGCTCGATCCGGGCATCGAGCGCTTCGGTGCGTTCCCCGCCTGGGTGGAGCGGGAGCTCAGGCCCCGGGTGGCCGCGCAGCAACCCCGCCGGCTGGCCCTGTTCTGCACCGGTGGCATCCGCTGCGAGAAGGCCACGGCCTACCTCCTCCAGCAGGGGTTTGAGGGGGTGCATCAGTTGCAGGGGGGCATCCTGCGCTATCTGGAGGAGATTCCCGAGGCCGAGAGCCGCTGGAGCGGCGAGTGCTTCGTCTTCGATCATCGGGTGGCGCTCGACCACCGGCTGCAGCCGGGCAGCCATAGCCTCTGCCATGCCTGCGGATTGCCGCTTTCCCCGGGGGGCCGTCAGCAGGCCGGTTTCGAGGCAGGGGTGAGCTGCCATCACTGCATCGCACGCTTCAGCGATGCCGATCGCGGCCGCTTCGCCGAGCGTCAGCGCCAGATCGGTCTGGCCCGCCAGCGGGGCCAGGCCCACCTCGGCCTCCCTTCGCCATGAACGCTGCAGCCAGCAGCCAGAGCTGGAACGCCGAGCGCTACGCGGCCAACGCCCGCTTCGTGTCCGATCTGGCCGGTGCGGTGCTGGAGTGGCTCGATCCCCAGCCCGGCGAGCGGATCCTCGACCTGGGCTGCGGCGATGGGGCCCTCACCCGGCGGTTGGTCGAGCACGGCTGCGTCGTGATCGGTGTCGATGCCAGCGCGGCGATGGTGGCGGCGGCCCGGGAGCTCGGCCTCGATGCACGCCAGCTTCACGGCCAGTCGCTGCCGTTCAGCGACATGTTCGAGGCGGTGTTCTCCAACGCCGCCCTGCACTGGATGCTGCCGCCGGAGCCGGTGATCGAGGGGGTCTTCCGGGCCCTGCGGCCGGGCGGACGCTTCGTGGCCGAGTTCGGTGGTCAGGGCAATGTGGCGGCCATCCACCGCGCCCTGGTCGCTGCCCTGGCCAGGCGCGGGCTGGTGGTGGAACCCGACACGTTCTTCCCCGGACCGGCCGCCTACCGCAGCCTGCTGGAGGCGGCCGGTTTCGAGGTGGAGCGTATCGAGCTGATCCCGCGCCCCACGCCGCTGCCGGGGTCGGTGGGGGCCTGGATCGAAACCTTCTGCCACACCTACACCGGTGCGGTTTCCCCCGAGCAGCGTCCCGCCCTGATCGAGGAGGTGGTGGCCAGCCTTCGCTTGGCCCTGCAACAAGCTGATGGCCTCTGGGTGGCCGACTACGTGCGGCTGCGTTTCAGGGCGTTCAAGCCCCCGGCCCCGCCGCTCACTTCGGGCTGGACGCCATCGACCTGCGGCGACGGCAGCGCTCCGAGCAGTAGCGCACCTGCTCCCAGACCTCTTTCCATTTCCGGCGCCATTGAAAGGGCCTTCCGCAGACCGGACAGACCTTGGTGGCTCGTTCGGCGGGAGCGGGCATGGATGATTGAAGGATAAGGATGCGGATCCTGGAGATGGATCGCCGATCAATCGCTGCTTCTGGGCTGAAGATCAATCGATGATCCGCAGTTCAGCAGCCATTCAGCGAGGCTTTCTGGCCCCAATTCTGGCCTGCTTGCCTAACCAACCAACTTGCCATGATCAACATGGCCCTGAGCCAGTTGTGGCCAGCGAGGAGCCAGGGCGGATCGGTGCTCGGCCGGCCACAGGAGAGGGAAGAGCGATCCAGGCCAATTTCTCAAGCCTGCCTGGATCCTGCCTGTTACCCGGGGCCGGCGGCAACCTAGCCTGAATGGAGGCAAGGGGTTGAGAAACGGCAGAGTGAACGCATCAGCGATCAAGTCATCACTCTAGCCATTTTTCACGGATCGGAAGAGATCATCAACCATGACTGTCCAAGTCAATAGAACATCAATTCAGATTCGGCCCGATCCTTCCCGTGTCTTTTTCAGACCCTTTGAATGGAGCAACAGGGAGCGGGTTCAACGCATCGTCGCTCGGGTCACTTCCCTGAGTCGCTCTGATGCGGAGCATGAAGCAGCCCTCATGCTGGAGCGATTCGAAGGCCGTCATGAAAAGCTGCAGACATTTCTGCTCAGCCGCTTTGATCATGCGCGCGAGTATCTGATCTCCGACCAGCCCCTGAATCATTGTGAGCGGCTGCTGATCGGCGCCTACTTCACACTGGAATACTCGCTCGAAGCGGCGGCTCTATTCAACCCGTCGATCGTGCCACACCCCGATCAGTCGGGCCTGGAAGAGGGCAGCCTGCGCTTTCTGCTGAGCCTGCGTGCCACCGGTGAGGGCCATATTTCCTCGATTGTCTTCCGCACTGGGGTGATCAATCGTCAGCTGGACATTGTGCTTGATGTGCCGAGCCCTTTTGTGGCCGCTGCGGATGTCCATCCCAACCCAAGTTATGACAAATATCTGTTCGAGCGCAAGCTGCTTGAGTTGGGGCTGCTTTCACCGTTTGCCCAACGGTTGATGGATCAGCTGCAGGATCATTTCAGCTTTGAGCAGCTCACCGTGCTGACCAACCAGGCGCTGCGTCGGGATCGATTCGGAACTGGAGACAGCCTGCAGGTGGCGGAGAGTGTTCTGTCCCTGGCGCGGGCCAATTACGAGATCAGTTTTGACACGGGTGATGACTGCTCGGAGCGGGTGATCTTTCCCACCTCTCCCACCGAAAGGCGAGGAATTGAGGATGCTCGTTTTGTTGCCTTCTGTGATGATGATGGCCAGACGACTTATTATGCAACCTATAGTGCCTATGATGGGCAACTGGTTTTCCCTCAACTTCTCGAAACCAAGGATTTCAGCCGTTTCAAAATCAGCACCTTGAATGGGCCCGAGGTGGAGAACAAAGGCATGGCTCTTTTCCCGCGAAAAGTGAGGGGCCATTACGCCATGCTCTCCAGGCAGGATGGTGAAAATATCTACTTGATGTATTCCGATCAGCTGAACTTCTGGTATGAGAAAAGCATCCTGATGCGACCCACCTATCCCTGGGAATTCGTACAGATCGGCAACTGTGGTTCGCCGATTGAAACCGAGGCCGGCTGGCTGGTGCTGACCCATGGTGTGGGGCCGATGCGCCGCTACACGATCGGAGCGATCCTGCTTGACCTCGAAGACCCCGGCCGGGTGATCGGGCGCCTGACGGAGCCGCTGCTGGAGCCAACCCAGGAGGAACGTGAAGGATATGTACCCAATGTGGTGTATAGCTGCGGATCGCTGATCCATGCCGGTAAACTGATTTTACCGTATGCCATGAGTGATCAGTCCACCAGTTTTGCCACCCTATCGGTTGAGGAGTTGTTGGGCGCCTTGAAAGCCACTCGAATGGAGGACAATCCTTGAAACCAAGATCCACACGCAAGATTGCCATTGTTGGCGACTATCTGCCCCGCAAGTGCGGAATCGCCACCTTCACCCATTCCGTCTATCGCTCGCTGACAGACGATGCAGTCGGTAATGATTGTTTCATTGTTGCGGTCAATGATGTGCCGGAGGGCTATGCCTATCCTCCTGAAGTTCGCTTTGAAATTGCCGAGCAGGAGCTCCACAGCTATCGCCGTGCGGCAGACTTTCTGAATCTGACCGACGCCGATGTTGTCTGTGTACAGCACGAGTTTGGCATCTATGGTGGACCGGCCGGCAGCCATATCCTGACGCTGCTTCGTAATGTTCATCTCCCTGTTGTCACCCAACTCCATACGATCCTGGAGGAGCCGACCGCCGAGCAGCGCCTTGTGATGAAGGAGGTTGCCGCTCTTTCGACCCGGATCATTGTGATGAGCGATCGCGGTAAGCGGATTCTCGAAGAGATCTATGAGGTGCCCTCCGATCATCTGGATGTGATTCCCCACGGCGTCCCAGACATGCCGTTTGTGGATCCCAACTATTACAAGGATCAGTTCGGCGTTGAGGGTAAACAGGTGCTGCTCACCTTCGGGCTGATCTCACCTGCCAAGGGAATCGAAACCGTGATCCGTGCTTTGCCCGAGGTGGTCAAGGAGTTCCCTGAGATGGTGTACATCGTTCTGGGCGCAACCCACCCCCATCTTTTGCGTGAGCAGGGCGAGACCTACCGGTTGAGCCTGGAACGGCTGGCCATCGAGCTGGGGGTGAGAAAGCAGGTGATCTTCTACAACCGATTTGTTGGTTTTGAGGAGTTGAAGGATTTTCTCGGTGTCGCAGACATCTACATCACCCCCTACCTGAATCCCGACCAGATCACCTCCGGCACGCTGTCTTATGCCTTTGGTTGCGGCAAGGCGGTGATCTCCACCCCCTACTGGCATGCCGAGGAGCTCCTCGCTGATGGGCGAGGGGTTCTGGTCCCCTTTCGCGACAGTGACGCCATCGCCAAGGCGCTGATCGGTCTGCTGCTGGATGATGTCCGCCGTCATGCCATGCGTAAACAGGCCTATCTGCTTGGCCGCGGCATGATCTGGAGCCATACAGCCACGCTGTATTACGCCTCCTTTGAGCGTGCCCGGCTTGAGCGTGGAAATGGTTCTGCCCTCCACGCTCTCCTTACGCCCCTGGGGCAGGAACCGCGCGAATTGCCGGTGATGCGCCTGGTGCACCTCCAGCGAATTTCGGATTCAACGGGTATCTATCAGCACGCTAAATACACGCTGCCCAACTTCAAGGAAGGCTATTGCACGGATGACAATGTCCGGGCCCTGCAGTTGCTGGTGATGCTTGAAGAATCGGGTGACGTCACCCCGCTCGTGCAATCGCTTGCCACCTGTTACGGGTCGTTCATCAACCATGCCTTCATCCCCGAAACCTGTCGGTTTCATAATTTCATGAGTTTCGAGCGCAGCTGGCTCGATGAGGATGGTTCCGACGATTGCCTGGGTCGCACGTTGCTGGCGCTGGGTGCTTGTGTGGGGCGATCACAACGCGACGACCTGCGTCACTGGGCAGCGGATCTTTTTCGGTTGGCGTTGCCGTCGGTGACGCAGACAACAAGTCCACGGGCCTGGGCCCTTGGGCTCAAGGCCATTCATGAATACCTGCGAAAACTGAGTGGTGATCGCACCGTCAATCTGATGCGCGACCAGCTGACCGACCAGTTGCTCGACGCCTTCCAGGCCACCTGTGGGGATGAATGGCCATGGTTCGAGAATGTTCTCAGTTATGACAACGCCTCGCTTCCGCATGCCCTGATTCTCAGCGGGCGCTGGTCGCAACGCAGTGACGCTCTCGAGGTGGGTCTGCGCAGTCTGCGCTGGCTGATGGCTATGCAGACCGCCGAGGCCGGTCACTTCAGGCCGATCGGCTCGAACGGTTTCTGGAGGCGAGGTCAGTTCCGGGCCAGCTTCGACCAGCAACCCCTGGAGGCCTGCGCTTCGGTTTCCGCCTGCGTCGAAGCCTGGTCGGCCACAGGCGATGACTTCTGGCTGGATGAAGCGTGGCGGGCCTTCGCCTGGTTTCTCGGTGGAAACGATCTCCACCTACCCCTCTATAACGCGCTCACGGGGGGCTGCTTCGATGGTCTTCAGGACGACAGTGTCAATCAGAACCAGGGTGCCGAATCGACCCTCGCCTTTCTGCTGGCACTCCAGGAGATGCGACTTCTTGAACACGCTCGCCATCCCCACCAAAAACGATGACCAGAACCCGCATCGGCGCCATCGGAGCAGGCGGTTTCGGCCTGTTTGCCCTGCAGCAATTCCTTCTGGTCGAGGGGGCGGAGCTTGTTGCCATCGCCGGCACCCATCGTGAGGCGGCCATCGCCATGGCCCGTCGCTTCGGTGTCACTGAACCGCTGGATGTGGAGACGCTGCTCCAAATGGAGGAGGTGGATCTCGTCTACATCGCAACGCCACCGTTCCTCCACTATTCCCAGGTGCGTGCCGCCCTGGAAGCAGGGAAACATGTGATCTGTGAAAAGCCGCTGGCTCTCACGGTGGAGCAGGCGGATGATCTCCTTCAGCTCGCCCGAGCCGGTGATCAGTTGTGCATCGCCAACCTGATGCAGCGCTACAACCCGCTGTATGAGGCCGTGCACCGACTGATCGAATCGCGGGTGCTCGGCGAGTTCCTGCACGGCTGGTTTGATAATGCCGCCGGTGATGAAGGGCTCTCACCGGAGCACTGGTTCTGGGATCGTGCCAAAAGTGGCGGCATTTTCATTGAACACGGCGTGCACTTCTTCGATCTGTTTGAAGGCTGGTTGGGCCAGGGGGAGGTGGTGGCCGCCCAGCGCATCCTGCGTCCGGGCTCAGGCGTGGAGGAGCAGGTGCAGTGTGTGGTGCGCTATGGCAATGGTGCCCTGGTCACCTTCTATCATGGGTTCACCCAGCCGGCACGGCTGGAACGCCAGGAATTCCGCCTGTTGTTTGAGCGCGGTGAGCTGACCCTTGATGAATGGGTCCCCATTCGGGTTCGGCTCAAGGCGGTGGTGGATGAGGCGCAGACGCGCACGTTGATGGAGATTTTTCCTGATGCGCAGCTCGATGTTCTCAACAGCTATTCCGGCCCGGATCGGCTGGCTCGGGGGCGGCACAAGGATTTTGATGTGTATCAGAAAATCGATCTCAGAGCAGGCCTGCATGCCGAAAAGATGCGTCGTTATTGTGAGCTGCTGCGAGCCCTGTTCGCTGACCAGCTCGCCTGGCTGGCCGATCGCTCCCATCCGCGGCTGATCACCGAGGCGAACGGCCGTCAATCGCTGGCCATGGCCTGCGCGGCCACCGAGCTGGCTGATTCCAGCCCATGATTCCGCGTCTGTTCAGCCGCTGCCTGCTCCGAGCCGATGATCTGGCTCCTTCGCAGGAGGATCTGCGGGTGGTCGGTGTTCTCAACCCGGGGGCTGTGGCCACGGCGGATGGCGTTGTCCTGCTGATCCGGGTGGCTGAAGCTCCACGGCAGGCTCGGCCGGGATGGGTGGGGCTGCCGCGCTGGGATCCGGAAGCCGGTTGTGTGATCACCGACTGGCTTCCGCAGCATGAGGTGATCGTGCTGGATGCACGGGTGGTGCAGATCCGGCAGACCGGCCTGCTTCGTCTCACATCCACCTCCCATCTGAGGGTTGTTCGCAGCCCGGATGGTCTGCAGCTGGCGGCGGCTGAGTCGCAGATCCTCAGACCCAGCCAGGCTTGCGAGGCCTATGGGATCGAAGATGCCCGCATCACGCCGATCGACGACCGGTATTACATCACCTCCGTAGCCGTGTCCTGTCATGGGGCTGCAACAACCCTTTCCTCAACCCGGGATTTCCATTCCTTTCAGCACCACGGAGTGATCTTCTGTCCGGAGAACAAGGATGTCGTGCTGTTCCCCGAGCGAATCGGTGGCCAGTATCAGGCGCTGCACAGGCCGACCACAGCCCACGCCTTCTGCCGACCCGAGATCTGGCTGGCCTCCTCACCCGACCTGCTGCACTGGGGCCGGCACCAGCCGCTTCTGGGCGCCACCGCCGCCTGGGATCGGGGCCGGATCGGGGCGGGAACACCACCGATCCGCACCTCTGAGGGCTGGCTGGCGATCTATCACGGCAACAACAAGGGGGAAGGGGAGAGTGGCGTCGGCCGTTACGGCGCCGGCCTGCTGCTGCTGGATCCGGACCAACCCGCGCTGATCCGCAGGGCCGGTGAGCTGATCCTGGTGCCCGAGCTGGACTACGAGTGCCGGGGGTTTGTGCCGGATGTGATCTTCCCGACCGGGATCATTCTTCAGGGGGAAACGGTGCTGATCTACTGCGGTGCCGCGGACAGCGCCTGCGGAGTGGTTGCCCTGCGGCTGAGCGATCTGCTCAGGCAGCCCTGAAGGGTATTCAGCGCCGCAGGGCTTCCGCACCCGCGATCAGCCGCTCCGTCGTGGCGTTGTAGATGTGGGCGGCTTCTTCGGCGCTGTGGCCGATGCAGGTCATGCCGAGTTTGCCGAACTGGGAGAGGCAACCCAGCAGATGAAAGACACTGCCGCTCAGCTCGGCCGGATCGAAGTGAAGTCCGGCGGCCGCCACGATGTCGATCAGGTCGATCGGCAGCAATCCCCGCAGCCGCTGATCACACAGGTTGTCAGTGGCGGTATAGAAGAGGGCCTGACCGGTGGGGGAGCGGAACGCTCCGCTGATCGGGTCGATCCGGCCGTTGGTGGCATAGCGCAGGGCCATGTAGGGGTGGGTGGTGCCGCCCTTGCGCAGATTCACCTCGATCGCCTGCAGATCCCAGTGCTCCCCGTAGCGCCGGGCCACGAAGTCCACCGCGAACCGCTCCAGGGCCCCTTCCGCCGCCAGCGCCTCCCCCACCGCCAGGCCATGGCGCATCAGCGCATCGCGGTAGGTCGCGTCGGCGGGGAAGCGGCAACCCAGGTAGGTCTGGCCGCTCACTCCGCCCAGCACCTGCTCATGGGTGGAGAGCACCTCCACCCGGCCGCCGGGATGGATGTTCCCCTGCACGCTGGGGGAGCTGAGCGCCTCGCCGCCACTCAGCCAGGCCTCCACCAGGGCTCCCTGGTCGCGCAGCAGCTCCAGCCAGTGGGGCGGCGGCATCGCCAGAGCGCCCAGGGCCTGGCGCAGGCGGCGGCGCCGTTCGGCTGAACCGGTGCCCGCCAGCTCCAGGGGGCGCAGGTCGAGGGGGGCATTGCCTTCGCCGCTGAAGCCTTCGTTCAGCTTCACCACCACCCGCTCCAGGCTCGGCTGGTCTTCCCAGAGGGTGGCGGTGGCTTCGGTGAGGGCGTCGAGGGTATGGACCAGGCCGCTGCCGGGGGGATGGGGCACGGCGCAGCGGCGGAACAGCTCCCGGCTGCCCGCCTTGCTGCCCCAGTAGCCCAGGGCGGGATCGGTGCCGAGCAGGGGAATCTGCAGCCGCTCCGACAGCCGCTTCTCCAGGGGGGTGACGTTGAAGCAGGTCATGAAGCTGCGCCCCGGCCGCAACAGCTCCCGGATCCGCCCCAGCAGGGCCGGGCGCTCCAGCAGTTTCTCGGTCAGCGGGCGCGGCGAGGCATCGTCGGTGTCGAACAGGTGAAGGCGGCGCCGGGCATGGGAGGCCGGCACCCCCGGCAGCAGTTCCAGCACCGCGTCCACCACCAGCTCCGGCAGCAGCTTGCTGGTGACGTAGACGGCCCGCACCCCCGGATGACGCAGCCGGATCAGCGAAAACAGCTGCCGCTCCTCGTAGTGGTGCACGCCGGCGACCAGGTCCATCTGGCCCTGGTCCAGGCTCAGCGAGGGAACCACGAGCAGATCGCAACCCTCGGACCGGTGGCTGAGGTCATCACCGCCGCTGCGGTCGTCATCGAAGTCCCCCCACTGTGGCTGCAGCTGGGACTGGAGTTCGCTGAAGCTGTGGGCCATGGCTCAGACCTCCCCGGGCGAGGCATGCTGGATCGGCATCCTGGCCTGGTGGTCCTCCACCACCTTGCCGATCGCGAGCAGCAGACGTTGCTTCAGATCCCAGGCGAGCGGCAGTTCGCTGCTGGCCGAAAAGCAGAGCAGGCGCAGATCGAGCCCCGCATCGCCGTAGCCCACGAAGTGAACCCCCTGCGGTTTGCTCTGGTCGATGCCGGCGTCGGTCGCCAGGGCCTGGCGCAGCACTGTCACGATCGGCTCGATGGCCTCGCGGTCCTGGTGGCGAAGGCTGAATTCGATCCACACCCGGCGACTGTCGATCCGGCCGCTGTTGATCACCGGCTTCACCGTGAACAGGCCGTTGGGGATGAAGATCGGCTGTCGCTCCAGGTCGCGCAGGCAGGTGTAATACCAGCCGATCTGCTCGACGGTGCCGGTGAGCTGCTCATCCGGGATCTGGATCAGGTCGCCCACCACGAAGGGACGGTTGATGTAGAGGCTGATCCCGCTCAGAGCGTTCTCCACGATCGTCTTGGCGCCGAAACCCAGGGCCGCCGCACCGAAGCCGCCGGTGGTGGCCAGCACCGCCAGGGGCGCCCCCACCAGCCGCAGGATCAGCAGGGCGATCAGGATCAGCACCGATGAGCCGATCAGCTTGTCGGCCACATCGAACAGAAAGAGCCGATCCCGGACCGGCAGGGAGGGGAACAACTGCTCGGAGTAGCGCTCGGCCTTGCCCAGCAGCTCCGCCTTGCAGCGCAGCAGCGTCCAGATCAGGCCGAGGCTGATCACGCCATCGCGCAGGTCGGTGCGGCTGAGCGGCAGGGAAAACGGAATCGGACCGGGCCGGCCGGCCAGCCACCAGGCGAGGCTGGTGGCGACCACCGTGAGGCAGAGGCTGATCCGGCTGCGCAGCAGCAGGGCACGGCCGAGCGAGCCCGGCGCCAGCCGCCTGCCCAGCAGTTCCAGGACCAGCCACAGCCCTGCCGCCAGCAGGACTCCCAGCAGCGGGATCTCCAGCGCCGCGAGCAATGTGGTCATGGCGACTGCCCCGCTTCCAGCTCCCAGAGCAGGTCGGGGCCCAGCCAGCGGCGCCGGCCGCCTTGCCAGGCTGGTGCCGCCTCGACACTGGTGAGGCCGAGCTGACCGAGCGGTGTGCGGGCCGGCTCGCCGCCCAGCAGGATCGGCGCGATCACCGCGGCCAGCTGCTGCACACAGCCCTGACGCAGCGCCGCCGCCGCCAGGGCTGGCCCGCATTCCCACAGCACCCGGTTGCAGCCCCGTTCCGCCAGCGCCCGGAGCAGCGCCGCCGGTTCGGATTCCGCCAGCTCCAGCCGCTCGATGCCCGCCTGATCAAGGAACAGAGCGGTGGCGGCGTCGGCGCCCGGACCGTGGGCCACCAGGGTGGCTGCCTGGGTCTGGTCCCAGAGCTGGGCGTGGCGGGGAAGCTGCAGGGTTCGGCTCAGCACCACCCGCAACGGTTCGGGCGAGCGCTGGCCGCGGCTGGTGAGCAGTGGATCGTCGGCGCGCAGGGTGCCACCGCCCACGATCACCGCATCGCAACGGGCCCGGAGCCGGTGCACCCAGCGGCGTGCTTCAGGGCCGCTGATCCACTGGCTGTGGCCATTCGGCAGCGCCGTGCGGCCATCGAGGCTCATCGCCCACTTGAGCAGGCCCAGCGGCCGGCCGGTGTGCAGCCGGTGGCAGAAGGCGGCGTTCAGCCGCAGCGCTTCTGTTTCCCGCACACCATCGATCACCTCGATCCCCGCCGCCCGCAGCCGGGCCATGCCGCCACCGGCCACGCGGGGGTCGGGATCGGCCATCGCCACCACCACCCGGGCGATACCGGCGGTGATCACGGCCTCGCTGCAGGGCGGCGTGCGGCCGAAGTGGCAGCAGGGTTCAAGCGTGACGATCAGGGTGCCGCCCCGGGCACGCGGGCCAGCCTGGGCCAGGGCGCCCACTTCGGCGTGGGGTCCACCGGCGCGGGCGTGAAAGCCCTCCCCCACCAGCGTCCCGTCTGCAGCCAGCACCACCGCCCCCACCAGCGGATTGGGGCTGGTGCGGCCGTCACCGAGCGCCGCCAGCTGGAGGGCACGGTCCATCCAGCGCTGCCAGGGCTCATTCACGCCGGCGCCTCTCCCAGCTGCCGCCATTCCCCCACCACATAGGGCGGCACCGGCAGCTCACTGAACACTCCCTTCAGCCGCAGGCGCAGAGGGCGATCCTGGCTCAGGTCGGCGAGCAGGGGCGCGAGATCGAACTCGGCGGCGGCGGAGCGGCCATCGCCGGCGAGGGCCTCACTGGCCAGGGTGATGTCTTCCAGGTTCCACTGGAAGGGGCCGGAGCTCACCTGCAGGGGGGTGGGGTGATCGAGCCGCACCTTGCCCGGATAGCCCACGATCCGCAGCCGCAGGGATCCGCCTGGCCCGCCTGCGCGGTAGGCCACCAGCTGCCAGCTCTGGTCGTCGAGGTCGCGGAGGCTTTCGAGGCTGCGCAGCACCGGGGTGCCATTGGCATCCAGGTGCCCGTGCAGCTGGGCGAGCGGGCCGATCGCCAGGGCGCCGCCGGGTGCGAGCAGCAGGCTGAGGCCGCTCAGCAGCAGGGCCACCAGCAGGGTTCGCCACGGGCCCGGCCGCAAAGGGGCGCTCACGCTTCCCGCGCTGCCCCCGGGATCGGCGCCCAGCCGGTGTGGGTGGCCCAGAGGGCCCAGATCGCCATCGCCCGCAGGTAGTGACAGGCGCGGAAGGTGCCCACCGCCGTGATCGCTTCGGGGGTGCGGAACTGCAGCCCGCCGGTGTACACCTGCTCCACCACGGCGCCTGTGATCGCCAGGGCCGTGGCCGTTTCTCCCATCAGGCGGTAATAGGCCGCCAGGCCGAAGTTGATGCCGGTCCACACCTCCAGGGGATGGGTGCCGTTCGGATCCAGCGGTGTCCCGTCGCGGCGCAGGCCGTTGGCCACGCCCAGCCGCCCGCCCTCGAAGCGCTCGAAGCAGGCGTCCCGGATCGCCGCCAGCGCCGAGCGGGCCCGCTCGTCGGCCACCACCGGCGGTAAGCCCAGCAGCCGGGCGTAGAAGTCGCCGCAGAGCTGATCGGCCATCACCACCGGCGTGCCGCTGCCGGCATCGATGTTGTAGTACTCCCCGTTCCAGAGCAACGCATCGAAGTGGGCGCGCGACTGCTCCAGCCAGCCGCCGAATTCCCGCTGCACCGCCGCGGTGTCGAGGCCCAGCTCGAGCTGCAGGCGCTGGCCCATGGCCAGGGCCGCCTCCAGGGCGGCGATCCAGAGGGCGCCGCAGTAGGCGCTCACCCCCTGCAGCGGCCAGTCATCGAAGGTCTGATCGGGTGCGCCACCGTTGTCCGGCAGGCCGTCATCGTTGACATCAAACTGCTTGAGGTGGCGCAGCGCTTCCACCGTCGCCGGCCAGCAGTCGGCCAGAAAGCGCAGGTCTTCGCCGGTGGGGGCGAGCCTGAAACTCCGCCACACCTGCAGCACGAAGTCGGAGGCCAGGTCTTTCCAGAGGTTGCAATCCTGGTAGGCGGTGTAGTTGGTGGCATCAAAGGGGCGCTCGTTGGGGGCGCCGAGGTCGTGGGGGGTGGCACCGGCGACTTTGCGGGGCGCTTCCACCCGGCCCTTGCCCTGGGTGAAATACCAGCCGATCGGCCGCGGCGTGGGATCGGCGCTGGGTATCGCCCTTGCGAAGCTGCGCAGCACGGCCTTGTCGAGTTCGGGCCAGAGCTGCAGCAGGGCGAAGGAGCCGTAGAGACGTACGTCGAGGCTTTCGTACCAGGCGTAGTCGAGGCACTCGAGCACCCCGAACCGCCCGACCGGGTCGGTGGACGTGGCGGCGGTCCAGAGGCTGCCGCCGCTGGCCAGGTCGTAGAGCTCGTTGAACAGCGCCATGCGCAGGGGTTCCGGCAGGTCGCTGCGCTCCAGCACCGGTGCCTGCCAGGTGTCGATCGCCTGGCGCCAGTCGCGCCAGTCGCGCAGGGCTTCAGCGGCGATGGCGGCGGCATTGCCGCCACTGTCGCCGAAGAAATCGGTGTAGCGGCGCCGGGCGGAGCTGCCGGTGGCGAAGGCGGTGACGGGCAGGTCCCAGCTGATCACCACCGGCAGCTCGATCGCCGTCCCCGGCTCCAGCCGCAGCCGCAGGGCGATCGCGGCGCTGGCCTGCTCGCTGCCGGTGCTGCGGCGGTCGTTGTTGCTGCTGGGGATCGAGCCGTCGCGGCGGAACGCCTCCCAGATCTCGCCGCCATCACCGCTGGGATCCCAGCGGCTGCAGCGCAGCACCTCCACCCCATCGAGCTGGTCGGGCACCGCCAGGCACCACTGACCCTCCCCCTCGGCGATCGGCTGGCTGGCTGCCCCCTCCAGCAGCACGCCGCTCAGACCGGGGGCATCGATCCAGCGGTTGCGCTGGCCCCGCCCCCGACCGATCGCCGGCCGGTAGTTGTGCTCGGGGCTGCCATCGTCGCGGAAGCTGACGGCGGCGCTGGGATCGGTGTTTGTGAACCAGCCGACCGTGTTGCGCCAGCTCACCAGCAGCGAGAGATCGAGGGGAGCATCGGTGGGGTTGCTGAGCTGCCAGCGGAACACCGCGACCGGATAGCTGCTGCGCTGGTAGTCGCCCGGCAGGATCGGGCTGAATGCCTCGCAGCTCACCCCGGCCTGGAACACATCGCTGTGCTGGAACCAGCTGAGCGGGTAGCGGGCGGCGTAGGTGCCGGTGACCCGCTCGGTGGTGCTGGCCGGATACCACTGCCAGGCGGCCAGTGGGGGGGTGTCCGCTTCTGGGCGGGAGTCGTCCCGCTGCGGTTCGGTGGCCAGGGCAAAGGCCCGCTGGGTCTTGCCGTCGTTCTCGAACAGGGCGAACTGGCAGTCGGGCACGGCGCCGAACCAGTGCTCGCCGCCATCGAGATGCCAGAGGTTGAAGCTGCCATCCGGAGCGCGGCCGAGGCAGCCGGCGCCGAAACCACCCAGCGGCAGGCCGTGGTTCGGGCCGTCATCGAGGTTGCTGGCGTAGCGCACGGTGTAGGGCGCCTCCCAGCCGAGGCCGAATGGCCGCTGCCAGCTGGCTGGCGGCGCCTGCCAGCGTTTCCGGCCGCCGCGCCGCAGATTCTGGAGAGCGGAGAGGCCGAAGGGCGCCATCTGGACTCGAAAGCTGGGGCCAGCTTGTCAGAGCCGTTGGCTCAGCAGCGAACGGGCGGCTGGTCTCACGGGTGACGACCCACTTCCTGGTCGATCAGCGCATCGAGGGTGATGGCCGAGCGCACCAGCGCCTGATAGCGCTGCACAACGCGGCGGTTGCGCTCCAGCCACAGCGCCGGATCCCCATCCACCCCGCCGATGCCGGCCCCGTCCCCGGCGAGCAGTTCGAGCTCGCCCTGGCGGGCCAGCAGGCCGAGCACCAGGTCATGGATGCGCCGGCGGCGCTCGGCGGAATGGCTGGAATCGGCCATGGCGGTCGGTGACGGGTGTGCATCATGGCCAGGCTGTCGCTGGCAGCTGCCGCGAGAAAGCGATGAGGAAGGGATGATCGATGTGATCGGCACCGATGCCGCCGGCCTCAGCGCCCTGCCGCCGGCGGCGCTGGCCCTGCTGCGGCGGGCGCGGCTGGTGGCGGCACCCTCCCGCCTGCTGGTGGAACTGGAGCCCTGGTTGGCTGAGCGGCAGGAGCGGCAGCAATCAGCCGGCAGCCCGCCTGTGGAGGTGCTCAGCAGTGACAGGCCCGAGCAGCTGATGCCGGCGCTGCGGGCTGCGCTGGCCGCCGGCCGGGCCACCGTGCTGCTGGCCAGCGGCGATCCGCTCTGGTTCGGCATCGGCCGGCTGCTGCTGCAGCACCTGCCCGCCGACCAGTTGCGCTTTCATCCTGCCCCCAGCTCCCTGCAGCTGGCCTTCGCCCGGCTCGGCCGCCCCTGGCAGGACGCCAGCTGGATCAGCCTGCACGGCCGCGAGCCTGAGCCGCTGGCCCGCCGGCTGCAGGAACGGCCGGCTGCCCTGGCGGTGCTCACCGATCCCGGCCGCGGCGGCGCCGAGACGGTGCGTCGGATTCTGCGGGCCTCTGGGCTGGAGCCGGCCTATGGCTTCTGGCTGTGTGAACGGCTCGGCCATCCGGCCGAGCGGGTGCAGCGGCTGGCCCCCGCCGCCCCGTTGCCCCCCGACCTCGATCCACTCCACCTGGTGCTGCTGATCGCCGAGCCGCCGGTGCCCACGGCTCCGGCCGGTCTGCCGTTGTTCGGCCTCGAGGACGGACTGTTCGTGCAGCACGACGATCGCCCCGGGTTGATGACCAAGCGTGAGGTGCGGATCCAGCTGCTGGCTGATCTGGAGCTGCCGGAGCGCGGCGTGCTCTGGGATCTGGGGGCCGGCGTGGGCTCGGTCGGGCTGGAGGCGTTGCGGCTGCGGCCGGGGCTGGAGCTCTGGGCGGTGGAGCGCCGCGGCGGTTCGGCCGCCCTGATCGCCGCCAATGCCGCACGGCTGGGGGTGCAGCCGGCGGCGGTGCTGGAAGCGGAGGCCCTCGATCTGATCGGTGCTGGCTCAGCCGGCCGGGAGTTGTCGCTGCCCGACCCCGACCGGGTGCTGATCGGTGGTGGTGGGCGGCAGCGGCTGGCGCTGCTGCAGGCCGTGCTGGCCCGGCTGCGTCCGGGGGGCGTGGTGGTGATGCCCCTGGCCACGGTGGAGGCCCTGGCTGGATTGCGCCAGGAGCTGGAGCACGCCGGCCTGGAGGTGAGGGTGGTTCAGCTGCAGGCCTGGCGGGGCGCAGCCCTGGCCGATGGCACCCGGCTGGCGCCGCTCAACCCGGTGCTGGTGCTCAAGGGGCGCCGTTAAGAAGCCTGGTCAGCGAGGTTGTCGAGCTCGGCCTGCATCGCCACGACCACCTGCTGATAGCAGGCCTGGACATACCCCCGGTCGCGGCTGGCGGCGTAACCGGTGCGCTCGAACTGAATCGGTGCGCAGACGCGGGTGTGGATCCTGGCCGGCAGCGGAATGTTCGGCAGGGGGCCGAGGGCCAGACCCCAGGGAAGCCCGAGGTAGATCGGAAACACTTCCGGATCGATTCCCAGCAGCCAGGGCATCCCCAGCCGGTGCAACCGCTCCACCTGGCGATAGCAATCCTCCAGCACGATCAGGGTGTCGTGGCTGCCCCAGGAGATCAGTGGAATGATCGGCAGGGAATGCCAGAGGGCCAGCCGGATGAAGCCGGTGCGCCCGCCGAAATGGATCTGGCCCCGCGCCCGGTGGGGGCGGAACGCATCGTTGCCGCCACCGGGATAGACGAGAACGCTGTGTCCCATCTCCAGAACGGCGAGGGCGTTGCGGGGATAGAAGGGAATCGCCCCCACCCGGGCTGCCAGGCGGGCCATCGGGGCATGGGTCTGCCAGACCTTGGCGTGGGTGAGGCCATAGACCTCGCGCTGGTAGCCGAAACGCCGGAACCAGTCGTAGAGAAACATCGGCAGGTCCGGAGTGGCCAGGCCGCCGTTGTGGGAGCCGACCAGCAGCATCGGCCCCTGGCCTGGCACATGCTCCCAGCCACTCGTGTGAACCCGGAAGTAGTGCCGGTGCAGCCACCCCCAGATGGGCATCAGTTCCCTGATGAACAGGGGATCGCGGAGCCCACCTGGATCACGGTCGGGCGCTGAGCCACTGGGCATGGGATGCAGCAAGCCGACGCAGGCCTGGTGGGCAGCGATCAGGCTGGCATCCCGGCCTGGCAACCCTGTTGCTTCTGCTCGCGGCGGTGCTCCTCACGGGCCTCGATCAGGTCGCCGCGGCTGAGCCGGTAGCCCAGACGCCGTGCCGCCAGCAGCAGTTCCGTTTCAGAGCGGCAGTGCTTCAGCGATCGGCGCATCACCGGGTCGGCTTCTGCCTCCAGGACGAACCGTTCGAGTTCGCTCCAGGTCATGGGGGAAATGCCAGGTGTTCAACCATGCCCAAACGAGTGGACGGAAGCCAGCGATCTGAACACAGCGCAATGTCGGGTGGCTGACCTCAGCGGTTGCTTCCTTCGCTCTGGGATTCGGAACTGTTCTGATGGCCGTTGAGATGCTTTTCGCAGGCCTGAGAGCCCGGGATCGGCAGCAACAGAACGGCCAGGGCGGCAACCAGCAAGGCAGTGGCCTGGAGTGGATTTGTCAAGGCCGGGCTTCAGTCGCTCCCATCAACCTCCCATCTTTGGGGGCGGGGGTCAAGGCCGGAGCGAACCGGGCGAGGGCCCAGAATCCACTGATACGGCCACTGCGATGCCATCCCCGTTGCCCGATGCCGAGCTGCTGCTGGACCGTGAGCGGACCAGCCGCCGCGATGGCAGTGGCCTCAGGGCGGAGCAGCTGCTCGGAACCTGGGTGCTGGCCCAGACCTGGCCCCGCCGGGCCGGCCAGCCCGCCGCCCTCAGCTCAGCGCTGCTGCGGGTCCTGGGGGCTCGCCTGATCCTCGCTGCGGCCGCAGCGCCGCTGGCCCCCCTGCGCATCACCAACCGTGTTCAGCTGGGCGCCCTGGAGCTGAGCTTCCAGGGCCAGGCCTGGCTTGAAGGTCGCCGGCCCCTGCTGATCTTTCGCTTCGAGCAGCTGCAGCTGCGACTGGGTGACTGGCTTTGGCTGGATCGCCCCCTGGCCGGGCCGCCGGCTTCCACGGGGCCCGGCCAGCGCCACGGTGCCCTGCCGTTCTTCGCCCTGATCGCCACCGAAACGCTGGCTGGAGACGCATCCGGCTCCGGCCCCGGTTCCGAGCCCCCTGGCCGCTGGCTGGCGGCGCGGGGCCGGGGCGGTGGCCTGGCCCTCTGGCTTCAGGCGCCGGACCAGCCGATCGCTAGGGTCTGAGCATCGAACCTGCAGCCTGGAGACTGAGCTGATGCCCGCCTGGCTGGTTCTGTTGGTCGTCCAGGTCGGAGTCAGTCTGGCGCTCAATCCGAGCCGCGCTGATTTCCAGTGGTTTCTGCGGCTGCGCCGGCCCGCCTGGCTCACCTTCGAGCGCTGGATCCCGCTGATCTGGCTGGTGATCTACGGCTGTTTCTACGCCTCGGCCCTGCTGAGCTGGCAGGCCGGCAGCGGCTGGGGGGCGATGGCGGGCTACCTGCTGCTGCTCGTGCTGGTCCAGAGCTACACCTGGCTGATCTGCCGGACCCGTTCGCTCACCGCCGGCACGGCGATCGGCTTTGCCGGCTGGGTCTGGGGGGTGGTGCTCACCATCCTGGTGGCCTCCCGCTCACCGGTGGCGGCCTTGCTGCTGGTGCCCTTCCTGCTCTGGAGCCCGCTTGGCACCCTGGTCACCTGGCAGATGCAGCGCCTCAATCGCTGAACGGGCCGCCCGCGAGCTCCAGCCAGCCCGGCTCCGGCCAAGCCCAGCGCAAGGCCACACTGAGGATGCCCACACTGCCGCCACGCCGCGCCGCCACGATGGTGTCTGTTCAGAGCATCTGCCAGAGGGGTTTCTGGAGCAGCCTGCTGCCGCTGCTGCTGGGGTTCGCCCTCTGGGCCGCGCTGGCGGCTCCGGCTATGGCCAGCCCGGTGGAGCGCGCCTATCGCTGTGATGGGGATCCGCTGGCCGCTCGCTACGACAACGGTGCCGTCGATGATCCGCTGGTGGGCAATGTGCTGGCGGGAACCTTCCCCGGCGCCTTTGTCGTGCTGCGCTGGCGGGAGCTCACGCTGCAGTTGCCGCGCACCAACGATGCCGGCCCGCCCACCTACACCGACGGCAAGTGGCTGTGGGGTCTGAACGAGCCCGCCGAGCCCACCTTTCTGCTGCGTCGCGGCGATCTGCAGGTGTTTGCCTGTCAGGCCCTGAACGACGCCTGAACCCTGCCGCCACGTACGCTGCCGGTTCGAAATCACCGAATCGGCGAGGTCTCGATGCCCACCCGGCAGACCCGGCTGCGGGGGCGTCACCTGCTCGCCGACCCGGCGCTCAACAAAGGCACGGCCTTCAGCCCCCGGGAGCGCCGGGAACTCGGCCTGGAGGGGTTGCTGCCAGAAGCGGTTGAAACGCTTGAAACCCAGGTGGCCAGGGCGTGGGCCTGCTTCGGCGGCCTGGGCAGTGATCTGGAGAAGTTCCGCTTCGCCCAGGCCCTGCGCCGTACCAATTCCACCCTCTTCCACCGCTTCCTGGCGGATCACATCGACGATCTGCTGCCGATCGTCTACACGCCGACGGTGGGGGCGGCGATCCAGCGCTTCAGCCTCGACCACCAGAGCCCTTCCGGAGGGGTTTATCTGGCCTGCAGCGACCAGCCGCGGCTGGAGGGGGTGCTGCGCCAGGCGGCCGCCGGGGGGGCGGTTGATCTGATCCTGGTGACGGACGCCGAGGGCATCCTGGGCATCGGCGACCAGGGGATCGGCGGCATCGAAATCTGCCTGGGCAAGCTCGCTGTCTACACGCTCTGCGCCGGCTTCGATCCCCAGCGGCTGCTGCCGGTGGTGCTGGATGTCGGCACGAACCGCCAGAGCCTGATCGACGATCCCCTCTATCCCGGCTGCCGTCAGCCGCGCCTGCAGGGGTCTGCCTACGACGCCTTCATCGCCGCGTTCGTGGCGGCGGTTCAGGCCGTGTTCCCGGGCGCCCTGCTGCACTGGGAGGATTTCGGCGTGGCCAACGCCCACCGCAACCTCGCCACCTACCGCCACCAGCTGCCCAGCTTCAACGACGACATCCAGGGCACCCGGGGGGTGGCCTGTGCCGTTGTACTGGCCGCCTCCCGCGGCGCCGGCGTCCCGGTGGAAGACCATCGCATCGTGGTGTTCGGGGCCGGCACCGCCGGTTGCGGCATTGCCGAGGGCCTGGTGCGCCTGCTGCAACGCAGCGGACTGAGCGAGCAGCGGGCCCGCGGGCGGTTGTGGTTGATCGACCGGGAGGGGCTGTTGTTGGAGGGCCAGACGATCGCTTCGCCCCTGGCGGCCCGATTCGCCCGATCGACCGAGGAGGTGAGCGGTTTTGAGCGGGATGCCGACGGCCGGATCGGCTTGCTGGAGGTGGTGAGCCAGGTGCGTCCCACTGTGCTGATCGGCACCTCAACGGTGGCCGGGGCGTTCAGCCGGGCCGTGGTGGAGAGGATGGCGGCGGCTGTGGAGAAGCCGATCATCCTGCCCCTCTCGAACCCCACCCAGCTGGCGGAGGCCACCCCGGCCGATCTGCTGGCCTGGACGGGGGGACGGGCGCTGGTGGCGACGGGCAGCCCCTTCGCTCCGGTGCTGGTGGATGGGCTGGAGCGGCGGATCGGCCAGTGCAACAACTGCTTCCTCTATCCAGGGCTCGGTTTTGCCGCCGTGGCGGTGGGAGCCCGTGAGGTGAGCGAAGCGATGGTGGACGCGGCTCTGGAGGCCCTGGCGGAGCGGATCCCCGGCAGCTCCGACCCCACCGCGCCGCTGATGCCGACGCTGGCTGAGGTGGGTTCGGTGGCCAGGGCGGTGGCTGAAGCGGTGGCCAAAGCTGCCGTGAACGAGGGGCTGGCCCGTCTGGCGGCCACCCCGGCCGAAGCGATCGAGCGCCTCGATCAGGCCAGCTGGGAACCGGTGTACGGCGCCGTGGAGGCAGTCTGATCGGGCGGCTGAGGGGCAGCAGCGGCTCAGAGGTCGTCTTCCACCCCGGTCTGAACGCTGCAATCGCTCATCGGGTAGCTGACGCAGAGCAGGGCATAGCCCTGGGCGATCTGGTCATCGTCGAGGAAGCTCTGATCCGACTGATCAACGCTGCCGGAGAGGATCTTGCCGGCACAGGTGCTGCAGGCGCCCGCCCGGCAGGAGTACGGGAGGTCGATGCCCTGCTCTTCGGCGGCATCGAGCACGTACTGGTCATCGGGGCAGCTGAACGATTTGCCGTCGTTGAGCGTGATGGTGAAGCTGGCCATGACGAATTGCTGGTCTGAATTCTTCCGCGCCGATCTAGGAACCCTTTGCCAGCTTGCTTGTATCGATCAGCACACAAGAATGTCTTGGTTTGTTGGTTCTCCAGCGGCGCAGCGGTTCCCCTGGTTCTGTGGGGGCACGAACACAACGCTCAGGAACGGCTTGCGTTGTGCGCCGAAAAGCTCCATAGAGAGTGCCGCTGTGCGGGGAATCCTGTGATCAGGGTGTTTGTGCCCAGGGAACGTCGGGCCGGGGAGCAGCGGGTGGCCGCCACCCCCGAAACCGTGCGACGACTCACCGGCTGGGGGTGCCAGGTCGGCCTTGAGGCCGGTGCCGGCCGCTCGGCGGGCTTTGACGATGGCCTGTTCGCCGAAGCCGGTGCGGAGATCACCGCGTTCGATGCCGCCGATCCCTGGCAGCAGGCCGACGTGGTGCTCACCGTTCAGGCCCCGCCGCTGGAAACCGCCGCAGAGGCTGGCGGCTATGGCCTGTTGCGCTCGGGCAGCCTGCTGATCGGCCTGCTCGACCCCTACGCCAATCGCCCCCTGTTCGATCGGCTCAACAGCGCCGGGGTGTCGACGCTGGCGCTGGAGCTGCTGCCGCGGATCAGCCGGGCCCAGACGATGGACGCCCTTTCCTCCCAGGCCAACATCGCCGGCTACAAAGCCGTGCTGCTGGCGGCGGCCGAGCTCGACCGTTTCTTCCCGATGCTGATG
Organism: Cyanobium sp. ULC082; assembly: GCF_977927535.1. Classification (NCBI taxonomy): domain Bacteria; kingdom Bacillati; phylum Cyanobacteriota; class Cyanophyceae; order Synechococcales; family Prochlorococcaceae; genus Cyanobium; species Cyanobium sp. ULC082. The sequence goes on along the minus strand of NZ_OZ376397.1, from coordinate 1,603,954 downwards.
ACCGCCGCCGGCACCGTGCAACCCGCCAAGGTTCTCGTGCTCGGCGCCGGCGTGGCCGGCCTGCAGGCGGTCGCCACCGCCCGGCGGCTCGGTGCCGTGGTGAAGGTGAGCGATGTGCGCCCCGCCGCCAAGGAGCAGGTGGAATCGCTGGGCGCCCGCTTCATCGACCCGCCCAGCCTGGATGCCCCCGGTGAAACCGGTGGCTATGCGCGCCAGGCCGGGGTGGCCTTCCTGGAGGCCCAGCGCCAGCAGTTGGCGCTGCATCTGCAGGAGGCCGACGTGGTGATCACCACCGCCCAGGTGCCCGGCAAGCCAGCCCCCCTGCTGATCACCGAGGAGTTGCTCGCCCAGCTGCGGCCTGGCGCCGTGGTGGTGGATCTGGCGGTGGCCCAGGGCGGCAACGTCGCCGGCAGCCGCCTCGACCAGACCGTTGACGTCGGTGGTGTCCGCATCCTGGGAGCCTCCAACCTGCCCGCTTCCGTGCCCCAGCACGCCAGCGCTCTCTATGCCCGCAATCTCGCCGCGCTGATGGAGCAGCTGATCGAGGCGGGAGAACTTCGTTTCGACCCTGAGGATGCCTTGCTCGACCCCTGTCTGATCACCCATCAAGGCTGTTGCCGCCGCTCCGATCTCTGGCCAGCGCTCGAGGAGGTGCTGGCATGAGCACCGATCTCGGCGCCGCGGAGGCGCTCTGGGTGCTGCTGCTCGGCAGCCTGCTGGGGCTTGAGCTGATCGGCAAGGTGCCGCCCACTCTGCACACACCGCTGATGTCCGGCGCCAACGCGATCAGCGGGGTCACCCTGCTGGCCGCCCTGGCGCTGATCGGCGCGGCACCGAGCCCGGGCCTGCGCCTGCTGGGGGCCGCGGCGCTCGGCTTCGCCCTCTTCAACGTGGTGGGCGGTTTTCTGGTGACCGATCGAATGCTGGCCATGTTCAAACGCAAGGAATCGAACTGATGGGTGAACTGACGCTCGATCTCGGGGCCGTGCTGCTGCTGGCCCTCGGCCTCAAGGGCCTGGCCAAGATCCGCACCGCCCGCACCGCCAATGGCCTGGCCGCCCTGGCCCTGGTGCTGGCGGTGGCGGGGCTGCTGCTCCAGCAGGGCCTGGACGGCTGGCCGTGGATGCTGCTCGGCCTGGCTGCCGGCGGTGGGGTCGGGGCGCTGCTGGCCTACCGGGTGGCGATGACCGCCATGCCGGAAACCGTGGCGTTGTTCAACGGCTGCGGCGGCATGTCTTCTCTTCTGGTGGCGATCGGTGCGGTGCAGCTGCCCACGCCGCTGAGCCTGATCGGCCAGATCTCGGTGCTGGCTTCCGTTGTGGTCGGTGCGATCACCTTCAGCGGCTCGATCGTGGCGATGGGAAAACTGCAGGAGTGGCTCGGCACCCCCGCCTGGACGCTGCGGCCCCAGCGCCATGCGGTCAACATCGCCACGGCGCTGGCCTGCCTGGCCTGCTGTGTGCTGGTGCTCAAGGGCTTCGCCCTGGCCCTGCTGCCGCTCACCATCCTGTCGTTGCTGCTGGGTGTGGGCCTCACCCTGCCGGTGGGTGGCGCCGACATGCCGGTGGTGATTTCGTTGCTCAACTCCTATTCCGGGGTGGCGGCGGCCGCGGCCGGCTTCGTGGTGGGCAGTGAGCTGCTGATCGTGGCGGGAGCGATGGTGGGAGCAGCCGGTCTGATCCTCACCCAGGTGATGTGCACGGCGATGAACCGTTCGCTCACCTCGGTGCTGTTCGGCGGCGCCCTCGGCGGGGCCGGGGCCTCGTCAGAGGGCGGAGAAGCCGCCAAGGACGAGGGCTACAAGAACGTCACCTCCTGCAGCCCGGAGGAATGCGCCCTCACCCTCGAGGCCGCCGAGCGGGTGGTGTTCGTGCCTGGCTACGGCCTGGCGGTGGCCCAGGCCCAGCACAGCCTCAAGGAGCTGGCCCGGTTGCTCGAAGCCCACGGCATTGCGGTGAGCTACGCGATCCATCCGGTGGCGGGGCGGATGCCGGGTCACATGAACGTGCTGCTGGCTGAGGCCGATGTGCCCTACGACCAGCTGATCGAGATGGAGATGATCAATCCCGATTTTCCCCGCACCGATGTGGTGATCGTGCTGGGGGCGAACGACGTGGTGAACCCGCGCGCCAAGAGCGATCCGGCCAGCCCCCTCTACGGCATGCCCGTGCTGGAGGTGGACCAGGCCCGCTCGGTGTTCGTGGTGAAGCGCAGCCTGGGTTCGGGCTATGCCGGCATCCGCAACGATCTGTTCGAGCTGCCGCAGACCTCGATGGTGTTCGGTGATGCCAAGCAGGTGCTGCAGGGCCTGATTCAGGAACTGCGTTCGCTGGGGGTGGGGAAGGTGGCAGCCGGAGCGGCGGCCTCCCGCTGAATCGGTTCAGGCGTTGATCGATCTGGTGGCTGGCGTTTTCTCCAGCGCCAGCCGGTGCAGCGTCGCCTGGTTCTGGTCGAAGAAGGCCCAGGACACCGCGAAGAAAACCAGATAGCGGTTGTAGGTTTCCAGGCCGGCCAGGCTGATGGCCTCCTCCCGATTCTCGACCAGCCGCTCGAACCAGGCCCGCAGGGTGGGCCGGTAGTCGCGGCTGGAATCGTGGACGATCTCGAAGCCGGCGTTGCCTGCCGCCAGCAGGAATTCGGAATAGAGAGAGAGGGCCGAGCCCGGGAAGAACAGCTGGCCGGTGATCTGGCTGGTCGGCAGGGGGTCGCTGTTGAGGGCGAAGAACTGCAGCACCAGGCGGCCGTCCGGGGCCAGGGCCCGGTGCAGCCGTTGCAGCAGCGGCTGCAGTTCCGCCGGCCGGACATGCTCGATCGAACCGATGCCATAGATCCTGTCGTAGGAATCCGGCTGGAAGGACGCCGTGATGAAGTCGTCCAGGACGACGTCGTAGCCGAGAGTTTCGCCGACATGGCGAGCCTGTTCCCTGGAGAGGGTCATGCCCCGCAGCCCGCCTTGCTCGCCGGTGGCGGCGTGGAGATGGCGCATCATGCCGCCCCAGCCGCAGCCGAGATCGAGGATCCTCTCCCCGGCGGCCGGCCGGATCAGAGCGAGCAGATCATCGGCCTTGCGGCGCTGGGCTGTTTCGAGCGTGTCGCTGTCGCTTTCGAAGTCGGCGCAGGTGTAGAGCATCAGCTCGCGATCGAGGAACAGCCTGTAGAAGGCGTTGGAGACGTCGTAGTGCTCCTCGATGCCGGCGGCGTGGCTGCCGGCGAAGGCCTTCGCCAGGATCCAGCGGCGCTGAAAACGGAACGGATAGCCCTCGATCAGGATCCGCTGCCAGGCGGGCGGCCGGCCGGTGAGAAACCCCCAGGTGAAGGCGGGATCGAGCGGCTCGGGTGCGCTGGCCAGATAGCGACCGATCGCGAACGACAGGCCATAGCGCGCCCCATCCAGAACAGCCCTGGCTCTCCGCCCCAGCTCCGATTGCGGACCCATCGTGTTGGCTGGTGGCGGCGTGATGGGGGCTTTGATGACTGGCGGCATCGACCGATTTTAAGCCCGCAGCTCCTGGAAGCTGGCTTGGCCGATCCGCCAGCCAGTTGTGCTTCAGCCAGCGGTGAGCGAAACGTCTGGCATAGCCAGACTTCTCCTGTTCCGTCATGAGCACGATGAAGTCCAGATCACTGCTGGCCGGATCAAAGCGGCCTTTGGAGGCTGATCCAAACAGCTCAAGCTGCGCAACGCCAGCCTGTTCGCCAATGGCTTCCAGCCCATCGGTGTCACCAGTGAGTGGGGACTGCCGCTTCGAAAGTCCCTGCAGTGCGTGGATCGGAGTCGGCTACGCACACCCTCAAACACCCTTGAAAATCGTGCGTCTACTGCATGATTTTCAAGGCAAGAGCCCAGGCTGGTGTCATGCTTCCGCGCTGCCCTGCTTGCCGCGCTGCAGGTTGCCCTGGCCCGGGCGCCGGTGGTGGCCCTGCTCGGCCCGTGCCAGTGCGGCAAGACCACCCTGGCCCGCCAGCTGGTTGATCTCGGCAGCGCCAACTGGTTCGATCTCGAGGACCCGATCAGCCTGGCGCGGCTGGAGGAGCCCCTCACGGCCCTCGGGGATCTGCGCGGCACGGTGGTGATCGATGAAGTGCAGCGCCGCCCCGAGCTTTTCCCGCTGCTGCGGGTGCTCGCTGATCGCCCGGGGACGCCAGCTCGTTTCCTGATCCTCGGTTCGGCTTCTGGGGTGCTGCTGCGCCAGTCGTCGGAGTCGCTGGCCGGGCGCGTGGAGATCGTGTCCAGGACCACGACGCTTTGCTGTGCCACCCCAGGCTGGGCGCCTCCTGGGAGGGGTTTGTGATTGAGCAGTTGCTTGCCGGCTGGCGGCCCGAAGGCGCCTGGTTCTGGGCCACCCATGGCGGCGCCGAGCTGGATCTGCTGGTGATCACCCCAGCTGAGCGCGGTTACCGCCTGAATGAGCGCACCGAGGTGATGCCACTGGCCACGGCGCTGGAGGCGCTGTGCTGATGGCGGTGCAGGCCCGCCGACACAGCCGCATCGACACCCTGACGCGACTTGGTTGTTCGCAGCAAGCGTCGCCGGGGATTGCGCTGTGGGGGAGATGCTGAACGGAATGGTCTTTCCCTTCCCATGAGCCGGCAGCTTGATCTGCTCGCCCCCGAGCCCGTGCCATCAGGCGAGGTCGAGCACGTCGTGCGCGCCGATGGTCTGGTGGTGCGCCATCGGCCTGGCTGGCTGGCTGAAGCCGATCACCACCTGAGCGCTCTGTTGCAGGAGGTGCCCTGGAAGCAGGAGCAGATCACCCTGTTCGGCCGCACCCATCCGATTCCGCGGCTCACCTGCTGGATGGGTGATCCCGGCTGCCATTACACCTACAGCGGTGTCCGCAACGCCATCGAAGCCTGGACTCCCCGGCTGCAGGCGTTGAGGGAGCAGGTGGAGGCCGAGGCCGGCTGCCCGTTCAACTCCCTGCTGCTCAACCGCTACCGCAACGGCAACGACAGGCTCGGCTGGCATGCCGATGACGAGCCGGAGCTGGATCCGGACCGGCCGATCGCCTCGCTCAGCCTGGGCGCCAGCCGCAGCTTCCGCCTCCGGCCCCGGCATCCCGCCGTCAACGGCACCGCTGCCTTCAGCCTGGAACTGGGCCACGGCGATCTGCTGATCATGGAGCCGCCCACCCAGCGCCATTGGCTGCATCAGCTGCCCCGCCGCCGCCGGGTGCTCCAGGAGCGCCTCAATCTCACCTTTCGGGTGATCGGAACCAGGCCCCTGAAGCCCCCCCTAAGCTGAAGAAAATTTGCGGATTGCTCCGATCACCCTTCTGACCCACCCCGCTCCGGGACAGGAGCACCCCAGCACCGGGGCCATCGGATCGTCGCACTCCAGTGATTTCTCCAGCCTCGGGCTCTGTGAACCGCTGCTTCGGGCGATCGCCCTGAAGGGGTACACCCAGCCTTCACCGATCCAGCTGCAGTCGATTCCGGCGGTGCTGGGGGGCCACGATGTGATGGCCGCCGCCCAGACCGGCACCGGCAAGACAGCCGGCTTCACCCTGCCGATGCTGGAGCGGCTCCAGCACGGTCCCCACGCCCGCAACAACCAGGTGCGCTCCCTGGTGCTCACCCCCACCCGGGAGCTGGCCGCCCAGGTGGCGGAGAGCGTGCAGGTTTACGGCCGCTTCCTTGATCTGCGCAGCGATGTGGTGTTCGGCGGGGTGAAGATCAACCCCCAGATGCAGCGGCTGCGCCGTGGCGCCGACGTGCTGGTGGCCACCCCCGGCCGCCTGATGGACCTCTATCAGCAGAACGCGATCCGCTTTGATCGGCTCGAGATCCTCGTGCTCGATGAGGCCGATCGCATGCTCGACATGGGCTTCATCCGCGACATCCAGAAAATCCTCGCCCTGCTGCCGCCGAAACGCCAGAACCTGCTGTTCTCCGCCACCTTCAACCCCTCGATCCGCAAGCTGGCCCAGGGATTGCTGCATAACCCGGTGCAGCTGCAGGCCACCCCGGAAAATCGGGCGGCGCCCCTGGTGGAGCAGGTGATGCATCCCTGTGACATGGCCCGCAAAGGCGACCTGCTCAGCCACCTGATCCGCACCAATAACTGGCAGCAGGTGCTGGTGTTCTCCCGCACCAAGCACGGCGCCAACCGCCTCGCCGATCGGCTCAGCCAGGAGGGCATCACCGCCATGGCCATTCACGGCAACAAGAGCCAGGGGGCGCGCACCCGGGCCCTGGCCGGCTTCAAGAGCGGTGAGATGCGGGTGCTGGTGGCCACCGATCTGGCCGCCCGCGGCCTTGATATCGAGCAGCTTCCCCATGTGGTGAACCTGGATCTGCCCAATGTCGCCGAGGATTATGTGCATCGCATCGGCCGCACCGGCCGGGCCGGCCAGAGCGGCCATGCCCTTTCCCTGGTGGCCGCCGAGGAGCACGAGCTGCTGCGGGCGATCGAGCGGGTGATCGGCAATCCCCTGCCCCGTCAGCCGGTGCCGGGCTTCGAGCCCACCATCCACTCGGCCCCGCCCCTGGATCTCAGCGGCGGCCGCGGCAAGGGCCCCCGGCGCAACGTCTCCCGCAGCGGTTCACCCCGCAGCCAGCCAGCCGCTCGCCAGAGCCGCCCCCGCCGTTGACCTCCGCCACCCGGCGGCTGCGGTTCGGCGCCGCCCTTCGGCCCGGTCTGCAGCTCGCCCTGCTGCTGCTGCTCGCCCTGCTGGTGCTGGTGCCGCTGTTCTGGCTGGTGAGCACCTCGTTGAAGGGCCCGGCCGAAGACATCTTCACGACACCGCCGGCCCTGCTGCCCAGCCAGCCCAGCCTCGATGCCTACCGGCGATTGTTCGCCGATCACCCGATCGGCCTGTATCTGTTCAACAGCACCGTGGTGAGCCTGCTGGCGGTGGTGGCCAACCTGCTGTTCTGTTCCCTGGCGGCCTATCCCCTGGCCCGGATGCGCTTCGCCGGTCGCGGCCTGGTGCTGGCCCTGGTGATCGCCACCATCCTGATTCCCTTCCAGGTGGTGATGATCCCGCTCTACCTGCTGATGGTGCAGATCGGCCTGCGCAACACCCTCTGGGCCCTGATCATTCCCCAGGCCGCCACGGCCTTCGGCATCTTCCTGTTGCGTCAGAGTTTCACCGGTGTGCCGGTGGAGCTGGAGGAGGCGGCCCGCATCGACGGCTGCAGCCGGCTGGGGGAATGGTGGAACGTGATGATTCCGGCGGCGCGGGCTGATCTGATCACCCTGGCGATGTTCGTGTTCATCGGCACCTGGAGTGATTTCCTCTGGCCGCTGATCATTCTCGATGATCCCAGCCTCTACACCCTGCCGCTCGGATTGCAGCAACTGGCCAGCAGCTTCTCGCTCGACTGGCGGATGGTGTCGGCCGGCGCGGTGGTCTCGATCCTGCCGGTGCTGCTCCTGTTCGTGCTGTTGCAGCGCTACATCCTGCCCAGTGCCACCGGCTCTGCCGTCAAGGGCTGACGGCGTCAACGGCTGACGGCCTCAACGGCTGAGGCTGGTGGGCGTTGCTTCGCTCTGTAAGGTCGAAGTGGCCATACCCCCTTGATCCAGGCGCCGATGGAGACCAGCCTGGTGCTGCAGAACCTGCTCTCCCCACCGGTTCTGTTCTTTGCCCTGGGTGTGATCGCGGTGCTGGTGCGCTCCGACCTGGAGATCCCGGCCCCGCTGCCCAAGCTGTTCTCCCTCTACCTGCTGCTGGCGATCGGCTTCCGGGGTGGCGTGGAGCTGCAGCACAGCGGCCTCGGCTTCCAGGTGCTGGTCACGGTGCTGGCCGCCATGGCGATGTCGGTGCTGGTGCCGCTCTACAGCTTCGTGGTGCTCAGGCGGCGGCTGGATGTCTTCAATGCGGCGGCGATCGCCGCCACCTACGGCTCGATCAGCGCCGTCACCTTCATCACGGCCGAAAGCTTCCTCGATGTCACCGCAACGCCCCACGACGGCTTCATGGTGGCGGCCCTCGCCCTGATGGAATCACCGGCGATCATCGTCGGGCTGCTGCTGGTGAAGCTGGCCGGAGCCCAGCAGCGCCCCGAGCCGAGCGGCGGGCCGTCGATCCGCTGGGGCGCCCTGCTGCACGAGGCTTTCCTGAACAGTTCGGTGCTGCTGCTGATCGGCAGCCTCGTGATCGGTCTGCTGGTGGCCGCCTTCAGCCCCCAGGGTCTGGAGAAGATGGAGCCGTTCACCGGCAAGCTCTTCTACGGCGCCCTCAGCTTCTTCCTGCTGGACATGGGCATCGTGGCGGCCCAGCGCCTCAGCGACCTGCGCCGGGCGGGGGCGTTCCTGATCGGCTTCGCCCTGTTGATGCCCCTGTTCAACGCCGCCGTCGGGCTGGGCCTCTCCAGGCTGCTGGGACTGCCCCAGGGTGATGCCCTGCTGTTCATGGTGCTCTGCGCCAGTGCCTCCTACATCGCTGTTCCGGCGGCGATGCGGATGACGGTGCCGGAGGCCAACCCCAGCTTTTACATCTCCACGGCGCTGGGAGTCACCTTCCCCTTCAACATCATCGTTGGCATCCCCCTCTACATGGCCATGCTCCGCCTCGTGATCCCCGCTGCCTGAACGCCGATGCAACGCCTTGATCTGATCATCAGCGAGCGGGAACTGGAGCGGGTGCTGCCGCTGATCGATGCCGCCCGGGCGCCCGGCTACACCGTGATGCGGCACGTCACCGGCCGCGGCCCCCACGGCATGGTCTCGGAGTCGATGGAGTTCAGTGGCTTCGGCGCCAACGCCCACGTGATCGTTTTCTGTGAGCCGGCTGTGCTGGAGGCGCTGCAGCTGGGGCTCAAGCCGATCCTCGACTATTACGGTGGCGTTGGATTCGTCTCAACCGCTGAACCGTTCTGAGCACTTCGGCGCCAACGGCAGCAGCGGCTGAACAGCGGCAGGCGCCGTTGTGGGTCAGGCTCCCCTCAGTTCCCCGCATCTGATGGCCAGCGACCCCACCTTCGCCGCCTTCGGCTCCAGCCTCACCGCCATCACCCTGGCGGAGCTGGGCGACAAGACCTTCTTCATGGCGATGATCCTGGCGGCGCGTCACCGGGGGCGCTGGGTGTTTGTGGGAGCGTTCGCCGCCCTCGCCGCGGTCACCCTGCTCTCGCTGGCGATGGGCTTCGGTCTGCGGCAGCTGCTGCCGGAAGCGGTGGTGCCCTGGCTGGCCGCCCTGCTGTTCGGTGGTTTCGGGATCAAGCTGCTGCTCGATGCCCAGGCGATGGGTGCCGGCGCCGCCGCCCAGGAAGCCCGCGACGCCGAAGAGCTGGTGGCCAGGGCCGATGAACGCCAGCAGGCACGCGGCAGCCGGGCGGTGATCCGCGAGAGTTTCGTGCTGGTGTTCCTGGCCGAACTGGGGGATCGCACCCAGTTCGCCACCATCGCTCTGGCCACCGCCCCCGCCTTCACCTTCACCGGCCTGCTGGCCGGCACCCTGGCCGGCCACGCCCTGGTCACCGGCCTGGCGGTGGGTGCCGGCAAGTGGATCGGCCAGCGGATCGAGGAACGGGTCCTGTTCCGGCTGAGCGGAGCCCTCTTCCTTGTTTTCGCCCTTGTCGCCCTCAGGCAGGCGCTGGCCTGACCCACCCCGACTCCCCCCATGGCCCACGATCACAGCAGTCCAGAGGCGCCCCACCCGGCGGTGCAGATCCAGCGCCGCCCCCATCGCCAGCAGCATCAGCACCGCCCCGGGTCCGCGGCGGCGTTCCGCTGGAGCGTGCTGCTCAACAGCGCCCTCTCCGCCCTGCAGCTGGTGATCGGCTTCAGCTTCGGCTCCCTGGCCCTGATCGGCGACGCCGTCCACAACCTCGGCGATGTGGCGGGGCTGCTGCTGGGCTGGGGGGCGGAGCGGCTCAGCAAGCGACCCGCCAGCCCGCGCTTCACCTATGGCCTGGGCCGCAGCACCCAGCTGGCCTCCCTGATCAATGCGGTGCTGATCCTGATGGCGGCGGCGGTGGTGGTGGTGGAGGGGCTGCAGCGGTTGTTCGATCCGGTCGACGTGGTCAGTGGGCCGGTGGCCTGGGCGGCGGCGGCCGGCATCGTCGTGAACCTGCTCTCGGCACGGCTGTTCGGAAACGACCACAGCCACGATCTGAATCGCCGCGCGGCGGTGGTGCACCTGCTCACCGATGCGGCCGTCTCGGCGGCGGTGATGGTCAGCGCCGTGCTGGTCGGGCTGACCGGCTGGTCGGTGCTGGATGCGGCCACGGCGATCGCCGTGGGCCTGGCGGTGGCCTGGAGTGGCTGGTCCCTGCTGCGTGAATCGCTGGGCGTGGCCCTCGACGGCGTCCCACCGGGCATCGAGCTGGCGGCGGTTCGGCTCGCCCTGCTGGAGATCCCGGCGGTGCGGGGTGTGCACCACCTCCATGTCTGGGCGATGAGCACCTCCCAGAACGCTCTCACCGCCCATCTGCACCGCGAGCTGGGTGTGATCGACGACATGGAGCTGCTGCACCAGGCCAAGCAACGGATGGCGGCGCTGGGCATTCCCCATTGCACCCTCCAGCTCGAACCCTTCGAGGCGGCCGATCAGGCGGGGCAGGGCGAGCCGATCGGGGCGTAGTGGGCGCAGCGCTCGCAGGGGCCTTCCGGCAGCACGGCGCAGCGCAGCAGCGGCGTCCGGGCATTGAAGCGGCAGCTGGGATCACCGATCACCCAGTGCTGGTTCCACCAGCGGGCATCGCTCGGCTGACGCTCCAGCTTCACCTGCAGGGCCACCGTGGCGAGCTGATAGCGCCCGTTGCGCAGCTGGTAGCGGTGGTGGCGCTGCAGCACCAGGAAGCTGCGCTCGCCGATCTGGAACCACCGCCCCGGCTGGGGCACATCGCCCAGATCGGCCAGTTCCACATGCTCCAGCAACCGGTCGGTGCCGGCCTGGCGAAGCTCGACGCGCAGGGGGCTCAGGGGTTCACCTCCCCGGGCTGGTCGCCGTTTCGCTGCGAGAAGCCCCAGAGAAAGAGGGAGCCAACCAGGAGCAGCAAGGCCCAATCCGGCAGTTCGATACCGGGCAGTGCCAGCCGCAGCAGCAGCCGCAGCCCCACCAGTCCCACCGCCAGGTAGCCGGCCTTCTCGAGGTGCCGGTACTGGGCCAACCAGCGGATGAACAACTCAGCGGTGAGCCTGAGGGCGATCACGCCGATCACGCCGCCCAGCATCACCAGCCAGAGGCGGTCGGTGACGGCCACGGCGGCGGCGACGCTGTCGAGCGAGAAGGCCAGATCGGTGACGGCGAGGGTGAGCACGACGCCCCGCAGCCCCACCGGATGGGGAGCGGTGATCCCCTCCTCGCCCCCGCCGCCGGGCGGATCCCCTGGCCCCGCCCGAGCAGATGGGAGCCGGCCAGCCAGAGCAGGTAGGCCGAGGCGGCCAGCTGCAGCGGCCAGAAATCCAGCACCCAGCGGGCCGCCACGATCAGTCCCATCCGGAAGACCAGGGCCAGCAGCAACCCAAGGTTGAGGGCCTGCCGCTGGCGGATCGGGTCCTGCAGGCGCCGCGAGATCGCCGCCAGGGCAATGGCGTTATCGGCGGAAAGCACGGCCTCCAGGGCCACGAGCAAGGGCAGGAGCAGGAGCAGCTCGCTCCACTGATCCGCTCCCTGCAACAGCGGCGTCAGGGATTCGATCGACTCCGCTTCCATGGGCGTGCAGCGGTGCTCTGAGCCCATCACTGTAGAAAACGCCCAACACGGTTCTGAGCCGATGCAGCTGCAGTCCCAACTGGTCCATGCCGAACCGGGTCAGCGGGTGGTGCTGGTGAGCGCCTGGCAGCAGGGGGCGTGCCTCGGCAGCGCCCTGGGGGAGGGCGGCAACGCCGAGCAGGCGGAGGATCGGGCGATCGAGCGCCTGCGGGGCCGCCTGCCGGCCGCCACCAGCTCCACCGTCAGCTCCGCCACCAGCTCCGCCACCGCCGCCACCACCGCCACCACCACCGCCGCAGCACCGGTCCGTGTCGCCCCGTCCCCGAACCGGTGCCCCAGCCTGTTCCCGCCCCGCCCCCGCCGCTCTCCTCTCTGCCGAGCCGCCCAGCCCGGAGCCACCCGGCTCCAGCCCGGCCAGCCCTGAGCCGCCCCGCCCGGAGGGCCCCAGCCCGGAGGACCCCCGGCTGATCCCGAGGACTGGAGTGACGAGCTCGCCGAGGTGGATCTCCAGCTCAGACGGCTGCGCTGGGGGCGGGAGCAGGAGGCCATCTACCTGGAGCGGGTGTTCGGCCATCCCAGCCGCGGTCGGCTGGTGCGCTACGCCGACCTGCTCAGCTACCGCCAGGCCCTGCTGCAGCTGGAGCCGGGCAGTGATCCCGCCCAGGCGCGTCCGCCGCTGCGGCGGCCGGAACTGCTGGCTCAGTGTGATCAGCTGCTGGGCCAGCTGGGCTGGGGGGCGGCCCAGGGCAGGGAGTTCCTGGAGCGGCACTTCTCCCACACCAGCCGCCAGCAGCTCAGCGACCAGCAGTTGCTGCACTTCAACATGCTGCTGGAGGGCGTGATGATCGGCGAGCCGCCGCCACCGCCGCCGCCTTGAGCGGTGATCAGCGCCGCTGGCGGCACTCCTTGCCCAGCAGGGCGATGCCCAGCTCCAGGCGGTGCTGGTTGGCGTAGGCCTCCCGCTCCAGGGCCCGCTCCAGCGGGGAGGCGCTGGCATAGACCGGATCCCCCAGGTGCCGCTGGCTCTGGACATCGAGCTGGTTGGAGAGCCCGAGCAGCTGCGGCTGGGCGGCCGGGCCACCGCGGCGGCAGCTCTGGGCCACGTGGATCGCCTCGTGGTTGAGCACCCGGGCGAATTCGACGCTGCCGTTGCTCACCACTCCCGGCTGAATCCGGATCGTGCGGGCGGCCGGGTCCCATTCGGCCGCCGCCCCCCGCTTGATCGGTGGACCCAGCACGATGCGTACCCCCACCCGCTCCAGGGCGGGGATCAAGGTGGTGATCGCCAGGCGCTCCGACCGGAACTCCGGCGGGTTGAGCAGCCGCTGCTTGATCTGCTCAACGGTGAGCAGCGGGTCATCGGCGCGGCGTTTGTAGAGGTAGCGAAAGCCGCCGCCAGGCAGCGGAATGGCCCGGGGCCGCCAGCTCTGATCCGCCAGCCTGAGCGAGTTCAGCAAGGGCGCCAGATCGGCGGAAGCCACCACCACATCGCCGGGTCTGGGCGGTGCCGGCGCCCTCGACAGCCACAGCTCCTGAAGCTGGAACGGCAGAGCGTCCAGCGCTGCCAGGGTTGGCAGCGTCTGTGGCGGCGGCGACCAGGCCCAGACGGCGGTCCCGGCCAGGCCGACACCGATCAGCAGGCTCGCCAGGCGGCCATCGCGGCGGCGGCGGCGACGCTGGGGAGGTTGAGGGCGGTGAGGGCGGGCCAGGGACTCCGGACGCAGAAGGTAGTGCCTCCATGCTGACGGGGAGCTGGCAGGATCGAAGTCCGTGCCCGCTCCGCCCTGATGCCCCTCACCGCCCTGGTGCGCCAGCTGGAGCAGGTGCCCCTCACCGGTGAGGTGCTTGAACGCAGCCGCAGGCCCGAGCGGCTGCGCCTGAGCGGCGCCGGCCGGGCTGGTCGGGCTCTGATCGCCAGCGCCCTGGCCCGGCTGGCCGGGGCGCCCCTGCTGGTGGTGGTGCCCACCCTGGAGGAGGCGGGACGCTGGAGCGCCCTGCTTGAGCTGATGGGCTGGCCCAGCGCTGCCCTCTACCCCACCAGCGAGGGGTCCCCCTATGAGCCCTTCGATCCCACCAGTGAGATCACCTGGGGTCAGCTGCAGGTGCTCAGCGAGCTGGTGGATGGGGGTTGGCGGGGGGCGATCGTGGCCACCGAGCGGGCCCTGCAGCCCCATCTGCCGCCGCCGGCCGCCCTGGCCGCCCGCTGCCTGAGCCTGCGCAAGGGTCAGCTGGTCGACCTTGAGCAGCTCGCCGCCACCCTGGCGGGCCTGGGCTACGAGCGGGTGCCCACGATCGAGCAGGAGGGCAGCTGGAGCCGTCGCGGCGACATCGTCGATCTTTTCCCGGTGAGCGCCGAGCTGCCGGTGCGGCTGGAGTTCTTCGGCGACACGCTCGAGAAGCTGCGCGAGTTCGACCCGGCCACCCAGCGCTCGCTGGATCCGATCGAGGCGGTGCGGCTCACCCCCACCGGCTACGGCCCCCTGGTGGCCGAGGCCCTGCGGCAGACGATGCCGGCTGAGCTCGAAGGCCTGCTCAGCCCGGAGGCGCTCGAGCAGTTGCTGGAGGGCGGCACACCCGAGGGAATGCGGCGGCTGATGGGGCTGGCCTGGGAGCAGCCGGCCTCCTTGCTCGATTACCTGCCACCCCACAGCCTGATCGCCATTGATGAGCGGCGCCAGGGGCTGGCCCACGGCCAGCAGTGGTTCGAGCACGCCGCAGCCCAGCATGACGATCTGGATCTGCCTGCCCTGCACCGGCCGATCATCGAGGCCCTGCAGGCGGCTGAAGCCTTCGCCGGCTTCGATCTGGCCGAGCTGAACGAAACCGACCGTCACCCGAACAGCTTCGATCTGGCCAGCCGCGCCGCGGTCGCCCATCCCAACCAGTTCGGCCGCCTGGCGGCCCTGGTGAAAGGCCACCAGCAGGAGCGCACCAGGGTCTGGCTGGTGTCGGCCCAGCCGTCGCGGGCGGTGGCGCTGCTGGAGGAGCACGACTGCATCGCCCGCTTCGTGCCCAACCCCCACGACTTCCCGGCGATCGAGCGGCTGGTGGAGCAGAACACGCCGGTGGCGCTGAAGCTCAGGGGCACCGCCGAGCTGGAGGGGCTGCAGCTGCCGGCCTGGAAGCTGGTGCTGCTCACCGACCGGGAATTCTTCGGCCAGCACAGCCTGGCCGCCACCGGCTATGTGCGCCGGCGCCGCAAGGCGGCCAGCCGCACGGTGGACCCCGGCAAGATGCTGCCCGGCGACTTCGTGGTGCACCGCAACCACGGCATCGGCCGCTTCCTGAAGCTGGAGAAGCTGGCGATCAGCGGCGAATCCCGCGACTACCTGGTCGTGCAGTACGCCGACGGCACGCTGCGGGTGGCCGCCGACCAGCTGGGCAGCCTGGGCCGCTACCGCGCCAGCACCGACACGCCGCCGGAACTCAACCGCATGGGCGGTGTGGCCTGGGCGAGGGCGAAGGAACGGGCGCTCAAGACGGTGCGCAAGGTGGCGCTCGATCTGGTCAGGCTCTACGCCGAGCGCCACCAGTCGCCGGGGTTCGCCTTCCCCCCCGATGGCCCCTGGCAGAGCGAACTGGAGGATTCCTTCCCCTATGAGCCCACGCCGGATCAGGTGAAGGCGATCGCCGAGGTGAAGCGCGACATGGAGAAGCCCGAGCCGATGGACCGGCTGGTCTGCGGTGATGTGGGCTTCGGCAAAACGGAGGTGGCGATCCGGGCGATCTTCAAGGCCGTCACGGCCGGCAAGCAGTGCGCCCTGCTCGCCCCCACCACGGTGCTGGCCCAGCAGCACTGGCGCACGCTCAGCGAGCGCTTCGCCCCCTATCCGCTCAAGGTGGCGCTGCTCAACCGCTTCCGCACCAGCGCCGAACGTCGCACGATCCTCGATGGCCTCGTGGCGGGGAAGGTGGATGTGGTGGTCGGCACCCACCAGCTGCTCGGCAAGGGCACCCGCTTCCAGCAGCTGGGGCTGCTGGTGGTGGATGAGGAGCAGCGCTTCGGGGTGAACCAGAAGGAGAAGATCAAGGCGCTCAGAAAAGACGTGGACGTGCTGACGCTCTCGGCCACCCCGATTCCGCGCACGCTCTACATGAGCCTCTCGGGGGTGCGGGAGATGAGCCTGATCACCACGCCGCCGCCGCTGCGCCGCCCGATCAAGACCCACCTCGCCTCCCGTGATGAGGAGGCGGTGCGCAGCGCCATCCGCCAGGAACTCGACCGCGGCGGCCAGGTGTTCTACGTGGTGCCGCGGGTGGAGGGGATCGAGGAGGTGGCGGGGCAGCTGCGCGAGATGCTGCCGGGCCTGAAGCTGCTGGTGGCCCACGGCCAGATGGCCGAAGGGGAACTGGAGAGCGCAATGGTGGCCTTCAACGCCGGTGAGGCCGACGTGATGCTCTGCACCACGATCATCGAAAGCGGCCTGGATATTCCCCGGGTGAACACGATCCTGGTGGAAGATGCCCACCGCTTCGGCCTCGCCCAGCTCTATCAGTTGCGCGGCCGGGTGGGCCGCAGCGGTGTGCAGGCCCACGCCTGGCTGTTCTATCCCGGTGATGCCTCGCTGAGCGAAGCGGCCCGGCAGCGGCTGCGGGCGATCCAGGAGTTCGCCCAGCTGGGCTCCGGCTATCAGCTGGCGATGCGCGACATGGAGATCCGCGGCGTGGGCAACCTGCTGGGGGTGGAGCAGAGCGGCCAGCTGGAGACGATCGGCTTCGACCTCTACATGGAGATGCTGCAGGAAAGCCTCGCCGAGATCCAGGGCCAGGACATCCCGGTGGTGGAGGACACCCAGATCGACCTGCCGATCACCGCCTTCATCCCGGCCGACTGGATCACCGAAGCCGACGAGAAGATGGCCGCCTACCGGGCCGCAGCGGGCTGCGGCGGCAAGGCCGAACTGCTGGAGCTGGCGGCCGGCTGGATCGACCGCTACGGCGCCCTGCCGGCGCCGGTGGCCAGCCTGCTGCAGCTGATGGAGCTCAAGCTGCTGGCCAGGCGCTGCGGCTTCTCGCGTCTCAGGGCCGAAAAACCCAACCTGGTGCTCGAAACCCCCATGGAGGAGCCAGCCTTCCGGCTGCTGCGCCAGGGCCTGCCCCAGCACCTGCACGGCCGGCTGGTGTATCAGGGCGGTGCCGGCAGCACGGCCAAGGTGCTGGCCCGTGGGCTCAGCGTGCTCCCCGCCGCCCAGCAGCTCGACACCCTGATGGCCTGGCTGCAGGCGATGGCCGAGCAGCTCCCCGGTGCCGATGGACTCAGCGACGCCCAGCGGGCGGAGCAGCAGAAGGCGAGGAATGAGGCGGTGCTGGTGGTGTGAGGTGGGTGTGAGGGGGGTTTGTTGACACCAACTTCTGGGTGTATCGCCATCGAGATCGCGCCCTGACGTGGTTTTAGGCCTGTCTGGACTGAATTCATAACTGAGGAGTAGCAGTGATTGGCCTCAGCGGTAGGCCTCGCCCCGATGACTGACCCTCACCACCAGCACCAGCAGACGGGACGTTTCGATCTGACAGATCACTCGATAGTCGCCAACCCGGTAACGCCAGAGGCCAGCAAGATTGGCGGTCAGCCCTTGGCCGCGTTGGCGAGGATCTCTGCCGTTGGAGACCGTTTCCTGGAGATAGCGAGCGATGCGGCCGGCGGCCGTGCGATCAAGCTTGCGGAGTTGCTGCGCGGCCTCGGGGATGAACTCAACCGTCCAGGCCAAGGTCGTTCATGAGTTGATCCAGAGGGATGGCTGGCTGGCTGCTCCGGCGGTGGCTTTCCAAGGCAGTGGCACCGAGGTAGGCCTCTTCCAGATCATCGATGCCTTGCTCGATCAGCTCCCGCAGGTAAAAGGCTTTGGTCCGGCCAGTCTCCAGGGCTAAACGGTCGAGCCTTGCCTCCAGGGCGGGCTCCAGGCGAACGGAGGTGGCCATGCATTCATCTGAATCGATGCATTCACTTTAGTCGGCTTGGCTCACCCGGTTCCAGGAACGATGGGACCACTTTCATCCGAACATCCGGCCGCCGATCACCTGAGCGAGGTCCAGCGGTCGGAGCAGGTGGCGGCGAAGAACGCGGCGGTGCTGGCTGTCTGAGCTCGGGGGTGTTCGATGCCCGTGCTACACGAAACCCGTGTAGGTTGAGGCCATGGCCAATCTCACCATCGCTCTCGATGCTGCGCTGCTACAGCGAGCTCGCGAAGCTGCCTTGAGGGAGAAAACTTCGGTGAATGCCCTGGTGCGTGATTTCCTGGCCCGCTATGTGGATGCCCGCAGTCAGCGCCTGGAGGCGTTGGCCAGTTTTGAAGCGGTGGCCGCCAGCAGCCAAGGCATCAGCGCCCAACCCTGGAGCCGAGAGTCTCTTTACGAACGCACCTGATGCGGGTGTTCGTTGACACCAACCTCTGGGTGTACCGCCTTGACAGGCGCGAGCCTGTCAAGGGAGAACGCATCCGCCGCTGGCTGGCCGATCTGGCCGAGGACAACGAGATCATCATCAGTACCCAGGTTTTGATTGAGTTGCGCGCGGTGGCGACCCGCAAACTCCGGCCTGCCCTGGGCGATGCAGAGATCACGGCTCTGCTTGCTGCCATGGCTGGCTTTGAAGTGGTCAGCACGGAGCTGAATCTGGTTCTCGATGCCCATCAGCTGGCGTTGCGGCATCAGCTCAGCTGGTTTGATGCCCTGATTGCCGAAGCTGCCATCCGCAGCGGCTGCGCCGTGCTGTTCAGTGAAGACTTTCACCACCAATCCAGGCTGGGGGAGCTCCTGGTGATCAATCCCCTCCTCGACTGAAACGACGCGTGCAGGCGATGCCGAAGCATGCCGCAGCCAGGAATGCTGCGGTGCAGACGGTTTGTTGAGAGGGTTGCTGGTTGAGCCTCCCCCGTTCAGCCATGGAGGCGCTCCAGCGTCTCGGCGCCCATTGCCTCCCCATCCGCTGTGGCTTCCTCCAGGTCGCCCCCCTCCCCCTGGAGCTGGTTCAGATCGGCGTAGGCCTGCTGCAGTTCCGCCACCTGCCGATGCTGCAGCCATTGACGGATCGCCTCGCTCACCGCAGCCGAGTGGCTGGCCATGGCCGTTGCCAGAATTCCTGCCATTCAAAGTTGGAGCCGTGAGGTCAGGGCCGGCGAGCCGCTTGGATTCATTTTGGAGCTCAGCTCCAGGGATCGATCAAGGCCAATCCGATCGACCGAACAGCGCTGCGGTGATGGCCTCTGAGTGGCCTGTGAATCAACCGGGCAGGTCAAGCGAAGGTGAGCGCCAAGGCTGGGCGGATCCAGCTCGACGCCGCGAGCGCTGCCAAAGCTTTTGAGGGCGAGATCGCAGCCAGCGCAGGGCAGCGCCGGAATCGACCGGGGATGCCTGGGCGGAGAGGATGGATTCGTAGTCCGCCTCGCTGAGGATCACGGCGGCTGGGCGGTTGCGTTTGTAAGGGTGTGCGGCGGTGCCAACTCCCCCTCTGCCAGGAAAGATGACGCCCCTTTCATCCGAACATCCGGCGGCCTATGGGCTGAGCGACGCCCAGGGGGCGGAAGCGCTAGAGGCCAGAAACGCTTCAGTGCTGGAGGTATGAGGGAGGGGCTGATTGGTTGGTTGAGGGGTCAGGTTTTCAGCCACGGCTCCTGCAGGGTCAGATCCATGGCCGTGGCGATCCGCTGCAGCACATCCGTCAGCTGATCTGGGGTGATGCGTCCAAGGAGGCCTTCCAGGTTGATGGCATCCGCGGTGGTGAGTTGTCAGCCATTCCCAATCAGTCGGTGGCACCAGGCGTGGTGACGGGGGAAACCGGAAGCCGCCGCTGCCGCGCCAGGTCTGTTCGCTCCCAGACGTAAGATTCTTACTACGCCATTCTTACGCAGCTTCCATGCGGATCACCTCCAAGGGTCAAGTGACGATCCCGCAAGAGATCCGACGCGAATGTGGCCTGTTGCCCCATACGGAAGTGGCCTTCCGCGTCGAACAAGGACGCGTCATTCTTGAAAAAGCCCCACAGCAGACCACAGCAGGCGCCGAGTCGATTCAGCGGCTTCGCCGAGCGAGGCTGCGAACGCGCTTGAGCACCGATGCACTTCTCGCGCTCACTCGCGGGGATGACCGTTGATGGTGCTGGTGGATTCCAATGTCCTGCTCGATGTCGCCACCGCCGATCCTCGCTGGTGTGATTGGAGCACCACTCAGCTGAGCCAATGGCTGGATCGGGGGCCCGTGGTGATCAATGCCATCATTTACGGCGAGATCGCCTTTGCGATGGAAACGATCGAATCGGTGGATGAGCTGCTGCCTCCCCATCTGTTCGACTACCGGGCCCTGCCGAGGGAGGCGGCCTTTCTGGCGGCCCGGGCCCATGCCGATTACCGAGAGCGTGGCGGCGAACGACGCACGATCCTGCCCGATTATCTGATCGGCGCCCATGCTCTGGTTGAGAGGCTCCCGCTGCTGACCCGAGATCGACGCCGCTATCGCCAGGCGTTTCCAGGGCTTGAGCTGATCACACCTTAAAAGAAAGGCAGCAGGCTGGCATAGGCAAGATGAGACGCGGAATCAGCGACAGAGTCCACACTTAATAGATACAAAGATCCATGACTACAGCAGAAGGCAAGGTTGTATAAAATCTAATCTTCAGATTGTTCGCTCTGATGTTCGACTCACTCCCGCTGCTGCCCGGCGTGGACGTTTGCGATGAGAGTAGCAAGGTGGCTCTGCAGCTCACCAATCTCCGGGTCCGTCACCGCTACAGGTACTATCCGCATCCTCAGTTTGATGACATCATGCTCGATGCGATCGCTTCCACAGGCCTGAGAACACAGTCCAGACCTGTCCTGTTGATCATCGCGGCCATCCCGATTCTGCTTCCCATCGGCTTAAGCATTGACATGGCCGGTTGGCAATGTTCTGACTTTGGGGAAGAGGGCGCAACGGTCATCAGGCTCGGCTGCAGGGGCCTGATGGGATCAGGTAAGGAGGCTGCTGAAATAGGTAGCAAGCCGCATCGGCCGGCCAGAAGTTCAGACGATGGCCAGTGGGTGGGGGTCGGGAATGAAGCGTTCAATATCGAGCGGAACCCGCTGCAGCATCTGCTCAACCACCCTGTTCATGGCGCTGAGTTCATGGCCCTGTTTTCATGGCGCTGGCTCCGTGGCCAGCTCCTGCTGCAGCGTTTCGATCTACGTGAGCAAGGTTCCCAGCTGTCTGCGCTTGTAGCCGGTGGCCAGGCAGGCGCGGATGGCGGCCAGGTTGAGCAGTCCGAGCTGATCGGGATCCAGCCGCAGATCCTCCAGCAGCCACTGCCGCATGGCCCCGCGGGACAACGGCGCCAACTGGCGGCTGAGCACCAGCCGATCACACAGTGCCTTGGCGGGGCTGGCGATCAGGAAGCTGAGCCCATCTGCTGCCTGGCCCAGTTCTTGCCCCACCGTGTAGTAGTGCAGTGGCAGGTGGTGGTAGGTGAAGCGCCCCAGACCGTTGCTGAGCCTGCGGCTTGGTTTGGGGGTCACCGAGGTCACCTCAGCCACCCCCTCGGGAATCAGGCCATGCCAGGCCAGGGCAAAGTCGAGGGATACATAGGAGGGGCCGTAGAGATGATTGGCGATCAGGGGCAGGCAAGCCGGGCTGCCGGTAACCGCAGAGTGCTTCATCGAGCACTTCCCGTGCCAGCGGCACAGCCCCGAAGCGCCGCAGCGGATGCTCCAGCTTGTCTGTTTTTGGCAACACGATCAGATTTTATCCGATCATCCTGGTTCTTTTCGTCAGAGTCAGCGCTTATGGCCGGTGAATCATCGTGCTGGCGACGTCTTGAACGGCATCGACCTTTCTGAAAAGTCCGTGACAAGTTATGGCGACCCTGCAACAGGCATCAAACTAACTTGGGCGTGCATCTTGGGGATTCTTTCTCGCCGCAGCGGACACTGCAAGGGATAGCGCCAAATGCCGTTGGATGCAGGGTTTGCGCCGCGCCCAATGGGGTTTTGTAGTTGTCGCTACCTGCGAAACTGAAAATACAGCGTTGAAAATGAAAGTTGAGTGAGAGCCGCAGCCAAAAGTACCAAAACCCTCCTTACCGTTAGCTATTCCAATTTGCTGCCAAGCCATGATCCTGGCTCCCACCAGCCTTGAGGCTCTCCTGCAAGGTTGGAGATCCCAGCTCACGGCCTAGTCGATCGATGGCAGCTTGAGCTACGCGGCCCGCACGGCCCTGCTCCTTCCCGCTGGACCCGAGCCTGAAGCGCTCACAGGCTTGATAGCTGCCTGGGGCGCCGGGGATTTCTCGGGGCTCCCGCCGATTGAGGTGCTGGAGGGCTCGGTGCTGCCTGGGGCCGCTGGGGCCTATGCGATCAGCACCTGCACGATTTATCTCAATGGTGACTGGCTGGCATCGGCGAGTGAGCAGCAGGTGATCGCCGTGCTTACAGAGGAGCTGGGCCATCATCTGGATGGGATGTTGAACGGGAGTGATACTCCGGGGGATGAGGGTGAGCTGTTCTCAGGGTTAGCCCTACAAAATCTAATTTACCAAGATGCATCTGATTCATTGACTCTGCAAGAGGATCATTCCTTCTTGCGGCTTTGTGACGTCACGGGTATAAGCGTTGAGCTATCAGCCCCTTCTGACTTCGGCATCAATACAAGTAACTCGGCTTACACGCGATTCAATAATGACTTTATTGCCTTGAATTGGAATAGCTCAAATCCTGCGCTGGGTGGGCAGGGATGGAATAACATGCAATGCACTTCTTATGCTTACGGAAGGGCTATTGAACTGGGTTACTTCGGGAATTTGCAAGGCTTAGGGGCAAAGATTCGAAATGGAGCGCCAGATGACGCCAAGGTTTGGGATGACAATGTAGGCATAGTTGGCGATTCGGTTGGAACTATACGCCTAGGCGGCACAGTATCGCCGTTTGGGAAAACCTGGGCTCAACCGGGCATGTTGCCTTCGTTGAGAGTGTGAGTTATGGCGCCGACGGAATGGTTAGCTCGTATGTAATTTCAGAGCACAATTTAAACTTTGACGAAAAGTATACGTCTTGCACAATTAATCGTGGTAGTGCTAGTTTTGCCGCAAAGTTCATTTACCTCGCGAATGACTCGACAACGCCTAATCCCAATCCGCCTCCGCCGCCGCCGCCCCCAGGTGATGCGCGATTAGCTCTTCCTATCTTCGACCCTGCGTATTACCTGGCAACCTACGCCGACGTTAGAAATGCTTACGGGGCTTCCAACTTTGAGGGAGCCAAATCTCACTGGCTTCAATTCGGAATCACAGAAGGACGTCGTGGCTCGCTTGTCTTTGATCCAAAGTATTACCTGCAACAGTTTCAGGATGTTGCTAATGCCTATGGCGCCACCAACTACGCCGGCGCTATCAGCCATTGGCTGGAGTGGGGCCTGAAGTTTGGTCGTAGGGGTTCGGTAGAGTTTGACCCTATTTATTACATGGCAGCTCACCCGGATGTGGAGCAAGCCTATGGGGTGATGAACTTCAGTGGTGCTATCAGTCACTACTACCAGTGGGGCAAACCCGGTGGCTGGTATGGATCCGAATGGATTACCGATTCAACTGCTTTTCAGCTCGGTTACTACCTGGCCAATAACGCAGATGTCAAGGCCGTTACCAACAATGCCAATCAGGAGGTGGAAGCCACTCGGCATTGGTATTTCATTGGAATCAATGAGGGACGTAGGGGATCGCCTGAGTTTGATGCAAAATTTTATCTCGCCAAGTATGAAGATGTGCGGGCTGCCTTTGGGGCCAACAATTATCGCGGTGCCCTAGACCACTATCTGTTGTTTGGTAAAGCGGGTGGCCGAATCGGAGCGGACGATACGCCCCGCACACTCTCAATCAACGATGTCAGCATCGCAGAAGGCAATTCAGGCGCCCAATTCCTCGTTTTCACGGTATCCCTCAATATTGTTACCGGTGAACCAGTCACCGTCAGCTACAGTGCGCCCAATGGAACCGCCACAGATGGCAGTGACTACAGAGCGATCAGTGGCAGCCTAAGTTTCGCTCCGGGAGAAACATCAAAAACGATCAGCATCGAGATCTTTGGTGACACCACCTTCGAGAGTGATGAAACATTCACAGTGAATTTAAGTGGGTCCTCCAATGCCACCATTGTCAAAGGGCAGGGTGTTGGCACGATCGGTAACGACGATCCGCAGATTGTGAACGAGGGCAAAGCCACCTTCTCCATTGCGGACATCCCAACTGTTGGCCAGACCCTTACAGCGTCCAAAACTGCTGACGACCCAGATGGGAATGGCAGTTTTACCTACCTCTGGCAATCCAGTCCCAATGGGTGTTCATGGGTCAACATCGGCAGCAATTCACCCTCACAGCTCCTTGGTTTTGCCGAAGCTGGCAAACAAGTTCGAGTCAACATCTCCTACGTCGATGCTGATGGTTTTGCCGAAGTAGTGGCGGTGCCTGCCGTTCTCGTCGGACGTGGGGTTGTGAGGGCTGCGATCGTTGGAATCAGCGACAACACGGGCTTGATTCAGGGAGCGATCGCCCCCGGAGGACGCACAGACGATCGCACCCCCACGATCATCGGCACCTTTTCAGCGCCGCTTGTGGCTGGTGAATCCGTTCGGATCTTTAACGGAACCAGCTTCCTGGGCAATGCAGTGGTTAACAACACCACTGGGACCTGGAGCTACACACCCACCCTGCCCGCTAATGCCGGCGTCACGTATTCGATCACGGCCCGTGTGGCGGATGCGGCAGGGAATCTGGGAGTGGCCTCTGCTGCCCGCACCTTCTTCCTCGACTCCACCGCACCGCTCACCACCGCAGCGATCAGTGCTGTGACCGACAACGTCGGCATCATCACCGGCACGGTGGCAGCTGGTGGCCGCATCAATGATCTGACGCCGACGATCACCGGCAGCCTTTCTGCTGCGTTGGTCTTCGGTGAAACCCTGCGGATCTTCAACGGCACCACGCTGCTGGGCAGTGCCACGGTGAACAACACCACCAGGACCTGGAGCTACACGCCCACCCTGCCCGCCAGTGCGGGGATCACGTATTCGATCACGGCCCGAGTGGCGGATGCGGCAGGGAATCTGGGAGTGGCCTCTGCTACCCGCACGTTCTTCCTCGACTCCACCGCGCCGCTCACCACCGCAGCGATCAGTGCTGTGACCGACAACGTCGGCATCATCACCGGAACGGTGGCAGCTGGTGGCCGCACTAATGATCTGACGCCGACGATCACCGGCAGCCTTTCTGCTGCGCTGGCCTCCGGTGAAACCCTGCGCATTTTCAACGGCACCACCCTGCTGGGCAGTGCCACGGTGAACAACACCACCAGGACCTGGAGCTACACGCCCACCCTGCCGGCCAGTTCCGGTGTCACGTATTCGATCACGGCCCGAGTGGCGGATGCGGCAGGGAATCTGGGAGTGGCCTCTGCTACCCGCACGTTCTTCCTCGACTCCACCGCACCGCTCACCACCGCAGCGATCAGTGCTGTGACCGACAACGTCGGCATCATCACCGGAACGGTGGCAGCTGGTGGCCGCACCAATGATCTGACGCCGACGATCACCGGCAGCCTTTCTGCTGCGCTGGTCTCCGGTGAAACCCTGCGGATCTTTAGCGGCACCACGCTGCTGGGTAGTGCCACGGTGAACAACACCACCAAGACCTGGACTTACACGCCCACCCTGCCGGCCAGTGCCGGCGTCACGTATTCGATCACGGCCCGTGTGGCGGATGCGGCAGGGAATCTGGGAGTGGCCTCTGCTGCCCGCACGTTTGTGCTTGATACAACAGCACCAGCGATCACCTCCTTCTCCCCTCTCGACGGAGCCATTGGTGTCGACCCTGCCGCCAACATTGTCTTCAACGTCTCAGAAGCCATCCAGCGCGGAACGGGCAGCATTCAGTTGCGTGTCGGCTCCGCTGACGGACCGATCACTGAAAGCTTTGATGCCGCCACCAGCACCCGGCTCAGCATCAGTGGCACGGGGGTCACCATCAACCCCACCAGCAACCTGGCGCCCAACACCCGATACTTCCTCACCTTCCCGGCAGGCTCCTTGTCCGACCGCGCCGGCAACCCCTTTGCCGGCACCAGCAGCTACGACTTCCGCACCACCAATGTCGTTTCTGGTGGCCCCGCCAGCGACATCCTCTCTTTCACCAGCACGGTTGATCGCCTCACCGGCCTCGCCGGGGCTGACACCTTCCGGCTCAGCTCCCTCAGCCATTCCAGACTCCCGGCCAGCCCGACCACACCGATCGATCGGATCAGCGATCTGGTCACCGGCCTCGACAGCATTGACGCCCCGCTGGTCCGCACCCTGGCCACGGCGGTGAACCCCGTGGCTCGGGGCTCCGTTGCTGAGCTCAGCGCCACTGCGATCGCTGCATTGCTCACCCCCGCCAACTTCCCCGCCCTCACCACCACCTCCACCGGCGGTGTCGCCAGCTTCACCTTCAACAATCCCGCCACCGGCACCCGCACCTTCCTGGCGATCAACGATGGCGTGGCCGGCTTCTCCGCCGCCACCGATTCCATCCTTGAGATCACCGGGTTCAGCGGCACCTTGAACCAGCTGCAGATTTTCTGAGCACGGCCAGCCATGCTCAGCCCACCGGCTGCTGAGCGATCCTGCTGATGTAGGCCGTGATCATGTGATCGCTGATCAGGCTGGTGAAACCCTCCTGGGTTCCAGCGCCGCCGGTTTCGGCCTGGAGCCGTTGCTGGAGTTGCCTGAACTGCTCGGTGTTGAGCGGTTGGCTCTCTGTTCCCCAGGCGCTGGCGGTGCTGCTGGTGGATTCGCGGCCGGCCAGGCGATACAGCTGGCCGGCGTGCCGGTAGCCGGGCGGTACCCGGCTCACCACGTCGGCACCGTTCACGTGGCGGAAGTAGCGCGCCTCGAACTGGCGTTGCACGAAGCTGGCGAAGGCGGCCTTGCCCGCCATCGGCTGGCCGAAGGTGTGCAGCCCGTGCAGGGGCAGCTCACCCACCCAGCTGGCGGCGGCCAGCACGGCGATCGCCCCGCCGAGGCTGTGGCCGGTGATCACAAGCCGGCGGTCGGGAGCGGATCGCAGGATCGCCTCGATCTCCTGCTGCAGCGCCCGGAACTGCTCCAGGAAGCCGGCATGCACGGGCCCGAACCGGCCGCTGTCCGTGCTCAGCAGCTTCAGATTGCTGAGCCAGTCGGCCACGCTCTCGGTGCCGCGGAAGCTCACCAGCACCAGATCCTCGCTGCCTGCCACGAAACACTGGGCCGGGCCGTCGCTGATCGGCTCACAGCTGCTGAAACCCCACTCCAGGGCACGTGCCTGCACGGTCGCCGCCGGTTCGTAGGCCAGCTGGCAGGCCAGGGCGAGCGAGAGCGCCGTGTCCCAGCTGAAGCTCTCGCGGCTCAGTGAGGCGAGCGAGAACGTCGCGCTGACCGCCGCCGCTGCCTCCGGGGGTTGGCGGGGGCTGCCCCAGCCGAACAGTTCTGCGGCTTCGAGCGCTGGCTGGGCGGCGCCCAAGCGCACACTCACCTGCAGGGGGATGGTCCAGGTGGCCACTCCGGCCTCGAGCCTGGCTGGCAGCAACGCCTCGCCGGCAGGCGACGGCGGCAGATCCGGCAGAGCCGCCGGCGGTCGATCCGCCAGCACCGCAGGGGTGCTGGGCGTGAGCATCTCCTCCACCAGCCGCCTGCCTTCGGGCGAGAGCGGCTGCTGCTGCACATGGGCCACCAGGCGGCTGATCCGCACCCCCTCGTTGGCGATCCAGGCCACCCGTTGCTCGCCCATCCACTCCTCCCAGTGGCGGCCGTCGAGCGCCAGGATCCGTCCCTCGGGTGAGCGCTGCGGCACGCCGGAATGGTGCAGGGCCACCACTTCCCACTGGTCGTTGAACACCGGTGCGCCGGATGATCCCGGTGCCGTGTCGGTCTTGTAGTGGAGGAACAGCTCCAGCTCATCCACCACCTGGTTGTGGCGAATGGCCAGCTGTTTCGGTTCACCGTTCGGGTGCTGAATGATGTTCACCGTTTCGCCCACCATCAACTTGCCGATCTGGGGGATCAGCGGCAGCCAGCCATAACGGCCCAGGCGCGAATCCCGGCGCAGGGCGACCAGCGTGTAGTCCCGCTGCTGGTCGGTGAGGAAGAACTCCTCCGGCGCGAACGGGAACACCTGGCTGGGCTGCATCTCGCCGCCGGCGCTCTCCTGGAAGTTGAACTCAGCCAAACTGGCGGCTGCGCTGGCCGTTGTGGCCAGCACATGGTTGTTGGTCAGAAAAAGGCGGGGCGAAACCAGAAAGCCCGACCCGTAGCCCTCGGCGCGGCCCTGCCCATCGCGGATCTGCACCCGCGCCACCGCCCGCGCCACCTGCACTCCCTGTTCCAGGAAGCGGATGCCGATCAGGTCGTTGGTGCCCATCACCCGCTCCAGCGACCGGGGAAAATCCCGCGGCGCCAGCCCCGGGCCGGCCGCGCTGAAGCTGCACTTGATCGCCCCGAGCTGTTCCACCAGCTGCCGATCGGCATGGAGCCGCTTCAGCCGTTGCTCCACCAGCTCCGGATCATTGGCCGCCAGCACGCCCTGCTCCTGGATCAGGCGCCCGGTGCGCTCCCGTTGCTCGCTGCGCTGCTCGTAGCGGGCCGTGGTCTCGCGCAGGAGATCGTCGATGGTCTGCACGGCAAGGGCTCTCGTCGACCTGCGGCAACCTAGGCGTGAATGGCGGCTGCGCCGCCGAATCGTGACCGGATCACCCAGTTCGCCCCGGCTGCGGCCATGCTGCCGCCATGACTCAGCCCCTGCCGGTGACGCTCCTGGGCTACGCCGCCGCCACGCTCACCACTTTGAGCTTTTTTCCCCAGGCGATCAAGACAGTGCGCAGCGGCGACACCCGCGGCATCTCGCTGCGGATGTACCTGCTGTTCACGATCGGAATCACCGGCTGGGGCATCTACGGCCTGCTCACCGAGGACGGCCCGCTGATCGTGGCCAACGGCCTCACCCTGATTCCGGCGCTGGTGGTGCTGGAGCGGAAGCTGCAGGCGCTGCGCTCCGGCCGCGACCGGCTCTGGTGACACGCACGGCTTGCCGCAAAAAATCGTTACAATTTCCGCACATGGAGCTGATCATGGGCGAACTGATGGATCTGGGTGGTGCATCGATGGGATCCCAGGCCGGCTGGCAGCTGGTTTCGGTGCTGGCCAGTGCCATGGCCCTCGGTCTGTTCGCCCTCTTCCAGAACGATCAGGAGAACGACGATGACGATTCCAATCCCGGTGGCGGGCTGATGCAGCCGGTGAGTGGAGCGGCTTGATTCCTTGTGCTGGCTGGCTGGCTGGCTGCCCTGTCGGCTCAGCGAGCCGGCAGGGCGGCAGGAAGCGCTGAAGGCAGGTTGGCGCTGGTGGGGCTGAACGGTTTGGCCGGTGCCTTGCCCACCAGGCGCAGCTGCTTCACCAAGGTGTTCTCGGCCTCCTTGTACTGACCGTCCTTGCGGGTGCCGATCTCATCGAACTTGAGGTTCTGGATCTCCTGTTCGCTCAGCTTCACCAGCACATCGGGCTTGATGCCGTGCTTGTGAATGTCCCGGCCGCTGGGCGTCAGGTACTTGGCGATCGTCACCGTCATGCCGGAGCCGTCGGAGAGGCCCCGCACCGATTGCACCAAGCCCTTGCCGAAGGTCTTCTGGCCCACCAGCACACCGCGCTTGTTGTCCTGCAGCGCACCGGAGAGGATCTCGCTGGCACTGGCTGAGCCCTCGTTCACCAGGATCACCACCGGCGCCTTGGTCAGGGCCCTGCCGTTGGCGCGCTTGATGTCCTGAATGCCGTCGCGGGTGCGGGTGGAGACGATGATCCCCTCATCAAGCCACTGACGGGCAATCTCCACGCTGGCCACCAGCAGGCCGCCGGGATTGCTGCGCAGGTCGAGGACGTAACCCTTCACCCCCTTGCTCTCCAGATCCTGGAGCGCGGCCCGCATGTCCTTGGCGGCGTTGGCGTTGAACTGCTTGAGGCGGATGTAGCCCACCTTCACCCCATCCGGGGTGGTGTTGATCTGGTGCTCCACGGCGTGGAGCTCGATCCGCTCCCGGGTGAGCGGCACGGTGAGCAGCTGGTTCTTGCGGCGCATCTCCAGGGTCACCGACGTGCCGGCCTGGCCCCGGATCAGCTTAACCGCGTCCTCGGTGGTCATCCCCTTGGTGCTCTTGCCGTCGATCGAGACGATCACGTCCTTCGGCAGCACCCCGGCCCGCGAGGCCGGTGAGCCGTCGATCGGTGACACCACCACCAGTTCCTTGGTGTCCTTGTCGAGGCTCAGCTGGATCCCCACCCCGGAGAGTTCCCCCGAGGTGTCGATCTGCATTTCCTTGAACTCCCGCGGATCCATGAAGCGGGTGTAGGGATCATCGAGGGTGCCGAGCATCCCCCGGATCGCCTCGTAGCTTTCCTTGGTGTTGCCGTAACTCTTGGCCAGCAGGTCACGGCGCAGCTTGCGCCACTGCTCCGGGGTGTACTTGCCGGTGGTGTCGAGGTAGTCGCGGAAGACGATCTGCCAGGCCTGATCCATCACCTCCTTCGGGCTGTCGGTGATCAGGGAGGCGGAACTCGGAGCCATGAACCACTCCCCGCCGACCACCGCTGCCGCCGTGCAGGCGCCGATCCCCGCCAACACGAGCAGGCTGGTGCGACCATTGGCCATTGGCGAAGACTCCGGGCACCGTGAGTGGAAGCTTCAAGCTAGCCCCCCCGGTTGGCCTCAGCACAGGGGGATGGCCGGTTGCAGCCACGTCTGGATGTGACCCGGCCACCCGGCGCTGGCCCAGCGGCCTCAGGGATCGACCCAGCGGCCGTCTTCCTTGATCAGGGCGATCAGCGCCTCCACACCTTCGGCTTCCGGCACCCGGCGGATTTCGTCGCGGCCGCGGTACAGGGAGATGGTGCCGGGGGTCTTGCCCACGTAGCCGTAGTCGGCGTCGGCCATTTCGCCGGGGCCATTCACGATGCAGCCCATCACGGCGATGTCGAGGCCGGTGAGGTGGGCGGTGGCGTTGCGCACCACATGCAGCACCTCCTCCAGGTTGAAGAGCGTGCGGCCGCAGCTGGGGCAGGCCACATACTCCACCATGGTTTTCCTGAGGCCCAGGGCCTGCAGGATCGAGTAGCAGACCGGAATCTCCTTCTCCGGCGCCTCGGTGAGCGACACCCGGATCGTGTCGCCGAGGCCCTCGGCCAGCAGGGTGGCGATGCCGGCGGTGCTCTTGATGCGGCCGTAGTCGCCGTCGCCGGCTTCGGTGACGCCCAGGTGCAGCGGATAATGGAAGCCTTCGGCGTCCATGCGGTCGGCCATCATCCGGTAGGCGGCCAGCATCACCGGGGCCCTTGAGGCTTTCATCGACACCACGATGTTGTGGAAGTCGAGGCGATCGCAGATCTGGATGAATTCCATGGCGCTCTCCACCATCCCCAGCGGCGTGTCGCCGTAGGTGAACAGCATCCGCTCGGCCAGCGAGCCGTGGTTCACGCCGATGCGCAGGCCCTTGTCCTGCTCCTTGAGCAGGCTCACCAGCGGTTCGAGCGTGGCCTGGATGCGCGCGCCGATCGCCGCCACTTCCTCGGGCGTGAACTCGGTGCGGTTGGGATCGGGCTTGTCGAACACATACAGGCCCGGGTTGATCCGCACCTTGTCGACGTGCTGGGCCACCTCCAGGGCGATCTTCATGCCGTTGTGGTGCACATCGGCCACCAGCGGCACGGGTTGATAGCTGTCCAGAAGGCGCTTGCGGATCTCCCCCACCGCCCGGGCATGGCCCAGGCTCGGCACCGTGAGCCGCACGATCTCGCAGCCGGCTTCGTGCAGGCGGCGGATGCCGGCGGTGGCACCGGCGATGTCGAGGGTGTCCTCGTTGATCATCGACTGCACCACCACCGGGTGCTCGCTGCCCACCCAGACATCACCCACCCGCACACTGCGGGTTTTGCGGCGGGTGATCAGGGTGTCGTAGCGGGGGTTGCTGGCCCAGTCGGCGGGGAGGCCCGCAAGGCTGGTGTCGGGGCGGGCGAGGGTGCCGGTCATCGCGGGTGGGCCGGGGTTGGCCAAAGCCTGTCACAGCGGCCAGGGAACTGACGATCAAGCGATAGGGGCGATCAGGGCCGCCCCAGGCCTCAGCAATGAGCCTTCAGCCCTCAGCCCAGTCTTCTGGATGATCGAGCCGCCGCTTCACCGCCTGCAGATCCTGCAGGGTGTGCCACTTCGGCGTGTTCGGCTGGCTGGAAGGATTGCGGAGCAGATAGGAGGGGTGAAGGATCGGCAGGCAGCAGCGCCCCTGCCAGCATTGCCACTGGCCCCGCAACCTTGTGATGCCGCCCTTGATTCCCAGCACCGCCTGCACAGCCGTGGCGCCGGCCAGCAGGATCACCTGGGGTTGCACCAGCTCCACCTGCTCCAGCAGCCAGGGCAGGCAGGCCGCCATTTCCTCGCGGGTGGGTTTGCGGTTGCCGGGCGGCCGGCACTTCACCACGTTGCAGATGTAGGCATCACGATTGGTGTCAATCGCTACGGTCGCCAGCAGCTGATCGAGCAGCCGGCCGGCCCGGCCCACGAAGGGGAAGCCGGTGGCATCCTCTTCGGCGCCGGGCCCCTCGCCGATCACCATCAACCGGGCGGTGGGGCTGCCGCGGCTGACCACCACCTGCACACGGCCTTCAGCTAGGCCACAGCGGCGGCAGGCCGCGCAGGCCGCCTGGAGGCGGCTGAGCCGTCCGGGGCTGGGCCAGCCGGGATCGATCGGCGTCAGGCAAGATGACTTCTTCATTTCACGCGCTCCATTGCCTGAGTGCCACCGCCCATGTTGCGGTCGAACGCTGCGACGACGCTGATGCCCTGCCCGTTGAATCTGTCGGCAAGGGCGATCGCTCTGCAGCCCTCGCTCACCCTCGCCATCTCGGCCAGGGCCCGTGCGCTCCGGGCCGACGGATACGACATCTGCAGCCTCAGTGCCGGCGAACCGGATTTCGAAACTCCCGCCTTCATCCGCGAGGCGGCCAGTGAGGCCCTCGCCCGTGGTGCCACCCGCTATGGCCCCGCCGCCGGCGAACCGGCCGTGCGCCAGGCGATCGCCACCAAGCTCAGCGATGAGAACGGCATCCCCACCACCCCCGATCAGGTGCTGGTCACCAACGGCGGCAAGCAGGCCTTGTTCAATCTTTTCCAGGTGCTGCTCGGCCCTGGTGATGAGCTGCTGCTTCCCGCTCCTTACTGGCTGAGCTACCCCGAGATGGCCCAGCTGGCCGGGGCCTCGGTGCGGCTGCTGCCGAGCGAGGCCAGTGATGGTTTCCGCCTTCGCCCGGAGCTGCTGGAGGCTGCGATCACCCCGGCCAGCAAGCTGCTGGTGCTGAACAGCCCCGCCAACCCCACCGGCATGGTGATCAGCCGCGCTGAGCTGGAGGGGCTGGCAGCGGTGCTGCGGCGCCATCCCCAGGTGGCGGTGGTCTGCGACGAGATCTATGAGTTCCTGCTGGCGCCGGGCCAGCAGCACCACAGCTTCGCGGCGATCGCCCCCGATCTGCGGCATCGGGTGTTCGTGGTCAACGGCTTCGCCAAGGGCTGGGCGATGACCGGTTGGCGGCTGGGATACCTGGCCGGGCCCCGTGAGGTGATCGCCGCCGCCAGCGCCCTGCAGAGTCAGAGCACCAGCAATGTCTGCACCTTCGCCCAGTACGGCGCCCTGGCGGCTCTGCAGGGGTCGCGCCAGTGCGTTCAGGCGATGGCCGAACAGTTCAACCAGCGCCGCCGCCTGCTCAGTGATGGTCTGCGGGCCCTGCCTGGAATCCGGCTGAAGCCTCCCCAGGGCGCCTTCTACGCCTTCCCGGATGTGGGCAGCTACGGGCTCGATTCGATGCGGTTCTCCAACCAGCTGCTCGAACAGGTGGGTCTGGCGGTGGTGCCGGGGGTGGCCTTCGGCGACGACCGCTGCATCCGGCTCTCCTGCGCCGCCTCCCCCGCCACCATCACCGATGGCCTGGCCCGCCTTGAGCGTTTCCTGGCCAGCCTCTGACCCCCCACCTTTTTTCTGATGTCATCTCCTTTCCGCCGCCCTGTCCTGCGGCTCCGAGAACGTTCGACCGCCGTGCTGGCCGGCCTGGCCATGCTGCTCCTGCCGGCGGTCCTCCCCCCTGTCACCCCCGCCGCCGCTCCGCTCCTTCCCGGCGCCCAGGCCCAGCAGAAGCTGCTGCGGATCAGCGCCATTCCTGATCAGAAGCCCGAAACCCTCAACCGCCTCTACCCCCTGCTGGCGAACGAACTCAGCCGCAGCCTCGGCGTGCCGGTGAAGTACGTGCCAGTGACCGATTACACCGCCGCCGTGAGCGCCTTCCGCCGCGGCGATCTGGATCTGGTCTGGTTCGGAGCCCTCACCGGTGTTCAGGCCCGGCTGCAGAAGCCCGGCGCCAGGGTGATCGCCCAGCGCGACATCGACGCCTCCTTCCAGAGCTTCTTCATCGCCAACACCGCCAGTGGCATCAAGCCGATCGCCAACCAGAAGGGGCTGAGCGTGCTCAAGGGCAAGCGCTTCACCTTCGGTTCGGAGAGCTCCACCTCCGGTCGGCTGATGCCCCAGTACTTCCTCGGCCAGGCCGGCGTGCGGCTGAGCGATTTCGCCGGCGGCGCCCCGGGCTTCAGCAGCAGCCACGACGCCACGATCGCCCTCGTGCAGAGCGGCGCCTACCAGGCGGGGGTGGTGAACGAGGAGGTGTGGCAGAGCAGCCTCAGCTCCGGCAAGACCGACCCGAAGAAGGTGATCGTGATCTGGCGAACCCCCGGTTACGCCAACTACCACTGGCTCGCCCAGCCGAATCTCGACCAGCGCTTCGGCAAGGGCTTCACCGCCAGGCTCCAGTCCACCTTCGTGAATCTGCGCGCCAGCAATCCCCAGCAGGCCCAGATCCTTGATCTGTTCGGTGCGAAGCGCTTCATTCCGGCGACTCCGCGGCTGTACGACCCGATCGAGAAGGTGGGCCGCGAGATCGGCAAGATTCGCTGAGCGATGAACCGCTCCGGCTCGCCATCGGGCCCAGGGTCCGGCTCGCCACCGCTGGTGCTGGAGCTTCGCGATGTCACGGTGCCGGGCCGGGGCGCTGATCGCCTGGCGGGGGTTTCCCTGCAGTTGCGGGCAGGCGAGCGGGTGGCCCTGCTCGGCGCCAGCGGTGCCGGCAAGAGCACCCTGCTGGCCGTGGCCAACGGCCTGCTGCAGCCCAGCGGTGGTGAGCTGTTCTGGGAGGGGGCGCCACCGGCCCGCTCCCAGCGGCTGCGGCAGCGGCAGCGGGCCCGGATCGGCACCCTCTGGCAGGACCTGCGCCTGATCGAGGAGCTCAGCGTCCAGCAGAACCTCAACGCTGCCCGACTGGCGGAGTGGGGCTGGCCCCGGGCCCTGCGCAACCTGCTGCAGCCCCTCGAGACAGCGGCCAACGCCGCCGCCCTGCGCCAGGTGGATCTGGATCCAGCCCTGCTGCCCCAGTCGGTCACGGCCCTCTCCGGCGGCCAGCGTCAGCGGCTGGCGATCGCCCGGCTGCTGCGTCAGCAGCCGACCCTGCTGCTGGCCGACGAGCCCCTGGCCCACCTCGATCCACGCCTGGCGGCGGAGTTGCTGACCCTGCTGCTGCGCCAGGCCACCGCCCCGCGCGCCCTGCTGCTCAGCCTGCACCGGCCTGATCTGGTTAGTGGTTTCGACCGGGTGCTCGCCCTCAGGGCGGGCCGGCTGGTGCTGGATGCGCCCCCGGCGGCGCTTGATGCCGCCTTGATCCAGTCGCTCTACGGCGCCGAATCCATGCCCGCTCTGGCGGAGCCTCGATGACCCCCCTGGCCCCGGCCCAGCACCCCTGGTCGCAGCGCCGGCCCGCCGCACCGTTGCTGATGCTGCTGCCGGCCCTGGTGCTGCTTCCCCTGGCGGCGGTGCTGCCGGCTGTGGTCCATGGCGGCGGCTGGGAGCTGATCGGCCAGTTCGCCTTCGCCGCCATCACCCCCTCGGGCGATCACGTCCTGCTGGCTTCCGCCCTGAGGGGGCTGGGGGTGACCGTGGCCGTTGCCCTGCTCGGCTGGGCCGTCAGCCTCGCCCTGGGGCTGGTGGGAGGGGTGCTGAGCTCCCGCACCGTCTGGCGCACCATGGCCGGGCGGGTATGGCCTGCCGGTGCCCTGCGGCGCTTGCTGGCGATCCCGCGCTCGATTCATGAGTTGCTGTGGGGTCTGCTGCTGCTGCAGCTGGTCGGCCTGCAGCCGGCCGTGGCGGTGCTGGCGATCGCCATCCCCTACGCCGCCCTGGTGGCGCGGGTGGTGAGCGACCTGCTCGATGCCTTGCCCACCGCTCCGCTCGAGGCCCTGCGCGCCGCCGGGGCCGCCGCCCCCGCCGCCCTGCTCACCGCCCTGGGTCCGGCCCTGTTGCCGGGGGTGTTCAGCTATGGCGGGTACCGGCTGGAGTGTGCCCTGCGCAGCGCCACCCTGCTGGGGGTGTTCGGCCTGGGCGGCCTGGGCACGGAGTTGCGGCTCACCCTCCAGTCCCTGCAGTTCCATGAGCTCTGGACCTGCCTGTGGCTGCTGCTCGCTGTGATGCTGCTGCTGGAGGGGCTGGTGCGGCTGCTGCGCCGGCGCTGGGGCATGCCGGGCCGCTTCGGTCTGGCGGCCGGTGCCGTCGGCAGCCGTGGCCGTGAACTGCTGCTTGCCACGCTGGCCCTGCTGCCCGTCCTGCTGCTGCTGGCCCTGGCGCTCGGGGTGAACCCGGCGGCGTTGCTGGTGGTGCAGGCATTGCCGCCCTTCCATCCCGACTGCCCGGCGGTGCTTGCCCTGCCCTGGGGGGCGATGGTGGGCAGCACGCTGCTGCTCACCCTGCTGGCCGCCGCTCTGGCGGTGGGTGTCGCGCCGCTGCTCTTGCTGCTGGTCGCCCCCTGGCCCTGGGGCCGGTTGCTGCTGCAGGGCCTCTGGGCCCTAGGGCGGCTCTGGCCACCACCGCTGACGGCCCTGCTGCTGTTGTTCGTGCTCAAGCCCGGCCTGATCACCGCAGCCCTGGCCCTCGCCTTTCACAACCTGGGTGTGCTCGGTCGCCTGCTGCTGGAAGCGGCCGACGCGGCTGGGGGGGGCGCCGAGGCTGCCCTGCGCTGCGCCGGCTGCGGACCACGGCTCGCCCTGTTCTATGGCCGCTTCAGCGGCCTGTCCCGCTCCTACCTGGCCTATGGCGCCTACCGCGCCGATGTGATCCTGCGCGAAACCGTGGTGGTCGGGCTGGTGGGGGCGGCAGGGCTGGGAACCCTGTTGCTCGAAGCCCTCAGCTCCTTCGCCGTCGATCAGCTTCTTGCTCTGGTGGCGGTCTACGCCGCCCTGACCCTGCTGGGGAGGATCTCAGCGACCGTGTCCGCCACCGGTTGCTGGCGGCCTGAAGCCTTGCATCGATTTCCCCAGGTCCGCCTATCCCCCGCCCATGCCCCTAGCCATCCCCCGCAAGCTCGTGGTGCTGGGCGACAGCAGCGCCTATGGCTGGGGCGATCCCGACCACGGCGGCTGGTGCGAACGGCTCAGGCGCCACTGGATGGGCCTGCCGGACGGGCCGGTGCTCTACAACCTCGGGGTGCGGGGCGACGGGCTGGAGCGGCTGGCCGCCCGCCTGCCCGCCGAGGTGGGCTGCCGGGGCGAACTGCGGCGCCAGGCGCCCCAGGGCATCCTGATCAACATCGGCCTCAACGACACCGCCCGGGTGGGCCGCCGCGATGGCCGCCATCAGCTGGGCCCCGATGCGTTCCTGTTCGGCCTTCAGCAGTTGCTGCCCCAGGCCAGGGCGCTGGCCCCGGTGCTGGTGCTCGGGCTGGCGCCGGTGGATGAGGCGGTGATGCCCTACGCCGATTGCCTCTGGTACGACCTGGCCACGGTGCACCGCTACGAGCGGTTGCTGGAGGAGGCCTGCCTGGAGGCCGATCTGCCCTTCCTGCCGCTGCTGGAGCCGCTGCTCGCCGATCCCCACTGGCTGCGGCTGATCGATGCCGATGGCCTCCATCTCAACGCCGCCGGCCATCAGCGGGTCTATGAGCGGGTGCGCCAGTGGCCCGCCCTGTTGCGCTGGGCCGAGCTGGAGACCGCGCTGGTCAGCACCCCAGGCCGCTGAACGGGGATCACCCGGATGGGGGAGAGAAGTTCCCCCGGCTGGGGAATGGCCTGGAAGGCCGCACCGGACAGAGGGTGAAACCACGGTTTTCACCCCCCTCTTTCCCGTGTCGGATCAGCCTTTCGCCTCCCTCAACGCCAGTCTCCTCGCGCGTTACCGCGCCAGTGCCGACCCCCGCGACCGCAACCGCATCGTCGAACTCAACCTTCCCCTGGTGCGCCAGGTGGCCGAGCGCCAGAGCCGCACCACCTCCCTGCCGTTCGAGGATCTGGTGCAACTGGGCTGCCTCGGCCTGATCCGGGCGATCGAGCGCTTCGATCCGCACCAGGCCCAGGCCCTCAGCAGCTATGCGGTGCCCTACATCCGGGGCGCCATGCAGCACCATCTCCGCGACCATCACCAACCGCTGCGCTGTTCGCGCCAGTTGCGCGAACTCCACTGCCGCGGCCAGCGGCTGCAGCAGCAGTCGCCAGCCCTGAGCGAAGCCGAACTGGCGGCGGCGCTCGGCTGTCGCGTCGACCGCTGGCGGGAGGCCTGCGCCCTGCACCGCGCCCTGCGGATCCGCAGCCTCGATGCCCCTGCCGCCGCTGCGGATGGGGATGGTGGCGCCTTGCCCCTGCTGGCGCAGATCGAAGCGAGCCAGCCCCCCCACCCCTGCCGGCCCGACAGTTCAGTGGTGTCGCCCTGTTGCGACGCCGAACCCCAGGACTGGCTGCGTCGGCGCCTCGGTCGCCTTGATCCAGCCCACCGCCGGCTGCTGGAGGGGCGCGTGCTCGAGGGAGCCTCCTGGCGGGAGCTCGGCGAGCTGGTCGGCCTCAGGGCCCGGGCCGCCCAGAAGCGCTGTGAAACCCTGCTGGTCCAGCTGCGCCAGGAGATCGGAGTGGAGCTCGGTGAGCTGTTCACTCCGCCGTTGCGGCTGGAGGCAGGCGCGCTCCAGCTCAGGGCAGCAGCAGGGCCAGGGCGATCGCCAGCAGCGCGGCGATCAGGGTCTGCAGCCCATTGACCAGTTCATTGCTCAGCCAGGCCAGCCGGGGTTGAAGGGTGGCGCCGATCAGGCTTTCGAGCAGGGTGGCCACCAACCCGACCAGGGTCACCAGCCACCAGGCCGCCGCTGAGGAGAGCACACCGAGGCCCAGCAGCAGCAGGGCCATGGTGCCGCTTCCCACCAGGCTGGCCAGGCTGCCCTCCAGGCTGATCGCCCCCTCCGTGCCCGGCGGCACGGGCCGCAGGCTGGTGATCAGCACCGTGGTGCGGCCCCAGCGCTTGCCGATCTCGCTGCCGCAGGTGTCCGCCAGTTTGGCGGCGAAACTGGCGCCGAAGCCCAGCAGCAGCAGGCCCACCGGAGCGCCGGGTGGGGTGCACAGCAGGGCGAGGCCGGCCCCGGTCGCCGCTGATCCCCAGACGTTCTCAGGGCCGCGGCGACCGCCCCGCGCTTCGGCCAGCCCCGCGGCCTGCTTGCGTTGAAAGCCCATTCGGGTCACCAGGGAACCCAGGGCCAGATAGAGCACCACGGCCAGCCAGCCGCGCCAGCCCAGGCTCCCCCACAGCACGGTGCCGAGGATGCCGGCATGCACCCAGCCGGCACGGGTGAGCAGCGGCAGGCGCTGGGCCAGGGTGATCAGCAACCCATTCAGCCCCAGAGCCAGCAGCCAGGCGGCCACGGTCTGCGGGGGAAGGGGTGGCGGAGCCGTCCACCAGGTCATCGTGCCATCGGTGCAGCGACGCCTGCCAGTGTGGTCTGCGCCTATTCTGTTGCACACCCCTAAGCCGGCGGCCGGGCGGAGGGGACGCGACGGATAATCGAAGCCACTGCCACACAGGGCCGACGCCATGATGTTCAACCGCAAGGGTTCCTTTTTCCTTGACCTCGGTGGCGACGGCGCCAAGCCGGCTCCCGCCTCCGTGGCGCCCCAGGCTCCGGTTTCCCCAGCTGCAGAGAGCCCGGTGCTCCCAGCCGAGCCTGTCGCCAGCCCGGCACCGGCAGCCAGCCCCGCTCCGGCCCCTGGCCCCACCACCGCGGAGGCGATCGCCGCCGAGCTGCGCCGCGATCAGGAGAACCGTCCGGCCCCCTCAACGGTCACCTTTGCCCCGGAGCTGCTGATTCCCTCCGGTGCCCTGGCCCAGCCCCGCCGCCTCCCAGGCGCCAACCTGGCCGGCTTCAAGGCGATCGCCACCAGCCTCACCCGGGGCTGAGTTCAGCAGCCGTGCCGGCTGCTGCGCCACTGGCTGAGCAGGCTCAGGCCGGCCACCGCCGCTGTGGAGCAGCGCAGGATGCGGGGCCCCAGGCTCACCGCCCGCCAGCCGCTCTGTCCGGCCAGCTCCTCCTCCTGCGGCGTCCAGCCGCCCTCCGGTCCGATCGCCAGTGCCAGGGCCTCCGGTGCTTCCCCCGCTGAAGTGCCGGCCAGAAGCGAACCGAGCAGGGGAAGATCAGGCCGGCGGGTGGTGGCGATCAGGGCGAGGCCCTCCACCGGCCTGGCCAGCCAGCTTCCTGCTTCAACCAGCTCGCCCAGCTCCGGCTGCCAGAGCCGCTCGCTCTGTTCACCGGCCTCGCGCAGGATCGCCGGCCAGCGCCCCCGCCGCCGCTCTGCCCCCGGGCTGCTTCTCGCCGCCAGCAGGGGTTGGAGCTGATCGACCCCGAGCTCGCAGGCCATGCGGATCACCACGTCGCCATCGAGCCTGGGCACGGCCAGGGCCAGGCAGAGGCAGGGTCTGGCCGCGGCCTCCACTTCGAGTGGATGCTGGCGCGGTTGCTGCAGCTCAGCGGTTCGTGGATCAAGCAGCACGGCGCTCCAGAGCCGGCCGGCGCCGTCGGTGACGGCGAAGCGATCCCCCGGCCGGTAGCGCAGCGACCGGGTGAGATAGCGGCTTTCCTCGGCCGTGAGGGCGAGTCGATCGGCCAGACGGCCCGGATCGATCAGCAGACGGCGCAGTTCCCGGGCCATGGCGGTTTCTGTGGCGGGTTCTGTTCCAGCCGGCGGGCCGCTCAGCGGCCGCCGCCCAGCGGGAAGATCGCCTCCTCCTGCTCCTCCACCGGCCAGTCGTCGTTGACGCCGCCGATCACCAGCTCCTCGATCTCGGTCACGTCGTTGTCGAGCTGGCGCAGCACATTGATCAGCACATCGAGGGCCAGGCCGTCGCTGGTGCCGAGATCCATCCAGCAGCGGCCCCAGTCCTCCTGATACTCCAGTTCGCCCATGTTGTGCATCAGGGCGGGCAGGGCCTTCTCGGCGTCATCGCCGTCGTAGGCCATCCAGCTCAGCTCGGCACCCTCCTCGTGCACCTGGAGGTTCTCGGCGTTGAAGCCGCCCAGCTTGCCCAGAAAGAACCAGCTTTCAAAGGCGGTGTCCACGTAGCTGCGCTCCCCCTGGCCGGGGGGTGCGGCAAAGCGCAGCCAGATCCAGCAGTTGAACGGATCCACGTCACGAAATCTGACCTCCATCACCAAGCGCCCACCGATCGGCACCCATCCAACAACGCCGTGCAAGCTGGAGCGACCCGATGCCGCCCATGCTCGAGCTCCAGGCCCTGCGCTACCGACCGGCCACCGCGGCGGCGGCGGTTCTTGACGGCGTGGATCTCTGCCTCAAGCCGGGAGAGCCTGCCCTGGTGGCGGGGCGCAGCGGCTCCGGCAAAACCACCCTGCTGGAGCTGATCAGCGGCCTGGCCGAGCCGAGCAGCGGCAGGATTCTCTGGGAGGGCGCGGTGCTCCAGGCCCGCCAGCGGCGCTGGTTGTGCGGGCTGGTGTTTCAGTTTCCGGAACGTCACTTCCTCGGACTCAGCGTCGGACAGGAGCTGAAGCTCGGCCAGCGCAGGCTGCCGGCCGAGCGGATCGAGGCGGTGCTGCATCAGGTGGGACTGGGCTCCCTCTCGCTTCAGCAGGCGCCGGAGCGGCTCAGCGGTGGCCAGCAGCGCCGCCTGGCCCTGGCGGTGCAGCTGGTGCGGGATCCGCGCGTGCTGCTGCTTGATGAACCCACCGCCGGCCTTGACTGGTCGGTGCGCCAGGAGGTGCTCCAGCTGCTGGGCAAGCTCAGCCGCGACCGGGTGCTGCTGGTGGTGACCCACGAGCCCGAGCTGTTCCGCGGCCTGATCAGCCACGGCTGGCGGCTGGAGCAGGGGGTGCTGCGACCGTTGCCGGCGCTCCGTACGATGGCCTGAGTTGGGGGTGGGCCGATGCCCGATCAGTTGGTGCGGGCCACGGCGGCCCAGGGCGGGATCCGGTTGGTGGCGGCAACCACCACGGTCACCACCCGTTACGCCCGTCGCCGGCACGGCCTCTCCTACCTGACCACGGCGTTGCTGGGCCGGGCGATGACGGCCGGCCTGCTGCTGGCCAGTTCGATGAAGGTGCGCCATGGCCGCGTCAACCTGCGCATCCAGTCGGATGGGCCGCTGCGGGGG
The DNA here is from genome assembly GCF_977927535.1 of Cyanobium sp. ULC082. Classification (NCBI taxonomy): domain Bacteria; kingdom Bacillati; phylum Cyanobacteriota; class Cyanophyceae; order Synechococcales; family Prochlorococcaceae; genus Cyanobium; species Cyanobium sp. ULC082. The sequence continues at coordinate 1,561,851 of NZ_OZ376397.1, read as the reverse complement.
CTGATGGTGGATGCCGGCCGGGATGGCAGCGTGCGCGGCTATGTGGGGGAGCCGGGGCTGGAGCTCGACCTGATCGAGACCGAGGCGGGGCTGCATGGCTTTGATTTCCGCAAGGCCACCGGCACCGGCTACCTGCATGTCGTCCGCGATCAGGGCAGGGGAGAGCCCTACAGCAGCACCGTCGAACTGGTCAGCGGTGGCATCGGTGATGACGTGGCCTCCTACCTGCTCCATTCCGAGCAGACCCCTTCCGCCCTGTTCGTCGGCGAGCAGATCGACAGCAGTGGCGTGCGTTGCGCCGGTGGTGTGCTGGTTCAGGTGTTACCGAAGGCGGCCAGTGAGCCGGCCCTGGTGGCGCTGCTGGAGGAGCGCTGCCGGGAGATCAGCGGATTCAGCCGTCGCCTGGCGGCCTGCTCCGGCAATCTCACCCTCCTGCTGGAAGACATTTTTCCGGACCTCGACCCGAGGCTGCTGGAGGATGCCGAGGCGCAGCAGGATGTCACCTTCCACTGCCCCTGCACCCGTCGGCGCAGTGTCGATGCCCTGCGGCTGCTGGGACCGGCCGAACTCAACGCCATCCTTGATGAAGATGGCCGCGCCGAGCTCACCTGCCATTTCTGCAATGAGGTGTATGGGGTGGAGGAGGCGGAACTGCGCGAGCTGATCAACGAGCTGGCGGTGGCCTGAGCTCAGGCGATCAGCAAGGCCCCCAGCAGCAGCAGCAGCAGGGCGGGCAGGCTCTGAACCTGCTCGGCGTCGATCGGCAGGCCCAGCGGCAAGGAAGGATCGAGCAGCTGCATCAGGCCGCCGCCCAGCAGCAGCCCCAGGCTGAGCAGGGCGAAGCTCCAGCCCACCGCCGCCAGGAAGCGGCCATTGCGCCGTTGCAGGTTCACCACCGTCACCCCGGTGGCCAGGGCCAGCAGCAGCTCGGCCGAGCCGGCAGGAGCCACCAGCAGCAGCAGGATCAACAGGCCATTGGCCACCAGCGGAAACCAGCGTTCACGGCCTACGGCCAGCGCCAGGCTCGGCAGACTGAAGCTCGGGCGCGGCAGCTTCAGCTTGGCTCCGGCCAGCTGGGGCATGGCCGGCAGGGCGGGCAGACTGGGCCGCGAGGGGGTGCGACCAACGATGGCCGGTTTGACCTCCTCACGCTTCGAGGCGGTCATGGCGGCACTGCTGACCTTGCCCTGCTGGCGCTCGCGCAGCCGCTCCATCAACACCGCGTCGTAGGCGGTTTCCACCTGGGCCTGGGCCTGGGCATCGCCGGAGAGAGCGTCGAGGCGATCGCGCCGGGCGGCCTGGACCTCGTCAAAACTGGCATCAGGGGCGATCCCCAGCCGCTCGTAGGGGCTGGAGCCACCAGCGCCACTGGGGGGTGGGGCGGAACCGTGGGTCATGGCCTCCGGTGCGGTGAACAGGGTGATAGGCCGAGCGTATCGAGGCGGGGCGCCCAGGAAGGTTCAGGGCAGGTGCTGCGACACGATTCAGAAGAGGGGATCACAGGCCTGATAGCCACCTGTTTCCTGCAGATCACGGCAGCGGGCCTCCGCTTCCGGGGGCGCCAGCCAGTGGCGGCTCTTGAGCAGGGGCATCTGGGGGGGCAGGTGGGTGCCTTCGAGCACCTCGACGTTTTCCTGACGCGCCAGGAAGTGGACGTAGTCGGAGCCGCCATCGCGGCGTGGCCGGACCAGCCAGTGGTGCTCGGGCAAAGCTGTTACCTTTCGTTGCAATGATTCTGGCGAAGTCAGGCCGCGGCCGTGACGCCAGCCGGGCTGCCGCCTCAGAGGGCGATCGGCTCCACCCCGCTCACCACCGGCGCCACGGCACTCAGGCCGAGGCCGGGGTGGTCGGCGCTGAGCTGGTTGAGGTTCCAGTCGTTCTTGAACAGCAGCACCGGCCGGTCCCAGGCATCCCGGACCGTTTTGCAATTGAAGATCCGGCCCACCGCCTCAAGGGCGTCCCAGCCGCCGCTCACCCAGCGGGCCACGGAAAAGCCCAGCGGCTCCAGCCGGGTTTCCACCCCGTATTCGTTCTCCAGCCGGTACTGCACCACCTCCATCTGCAGCTGGCCGACGGCGGCCAGGATCGGATCTCGCTTGCTGGCGTCAGTGTCGTAGAGGATCTGCACCGCCCCCTCCTCGCGCAGCTCATTGACTCCCTTGCGGAAGCTCTTGAAGGCCGAAGGGTTGGGGTTGCGCAACCAGGCGAAGATTTCGGGGCTGAAGCAGGGAATGCCCTCGTATTCCACCTTCTGGCCCACGTAGAGGGTGTCGCCGATGGCGAACATGCCGGGGTTGTTGAGGCCGATCACATCACCGGGGTAGGCGGTTTCGACCACCTCGCGGTCCTGGCCGAACAGCTTCTGGGGGCGGGATAGGCGGATGGTGCGGCCGCTGCGGGCATGGCGCACGCTCATGTCCTTGTCGAAGCGGCCCGAGCAGACCCGCACGAAGGCGATGCGGTCGCGGTGGCGGGGATCCATGTTGGCCTGCAGCTTGAACACGAAGCCGCTGAATTCGGGCCGCAGCGGATCGACGGGGCCGTCGTGGCTGGTGCGGGCCACCGGCCGCTGGGCCAGCTCAAGGAAGGCATCGAGGAAGGGATGCACGCCGAAGTTGGTCATCGCCGAACCGAAGAACACCGGGCTGAGCTCGCCGGCATGCACCAGCTCCAGGTCGAGGTCGGCACCGGCGCCATCGAGCAGCTCCAGTTCCTCGATGGCCTGAGCCAGCAGTTCCGGCTCCACCAGATCGGCCAGTTCGGGGCTGCCGGCGGCCAGGCGCCGCTCGGCGGCCTGGCGACCCCGCTCGGCCCGGGTGAACAGGATCACGTCGCGGCTGCGGCGGTCGATCACACCGCGGAAGCGGTCGCCGCTGCCGATCGGCCAGTTCACCGGCCAGCAGGTGAGGCCCAGCTCGCTCTCGATCTCATCGATCAGCTCCAGCGGCTCGCGCCCGGGCCGATCCATCTTGTTGATGAAGGTGAAGATCGGGATCCGCCGCATGCGGCAGACCTCGAACAGCTTGCGGGTCTGGGGCTCGAGGCCCTTGGCGGCGTCTTCGAGCATCACCGCGTTATCGGCGGCGGCCAGGGTGCGGTAGGTGTCCTCGGAGAAGTCCTGGTGGCCGGGGGTATCGAGCAGGTTGATCGTGCTGCCGTCGTAGTCGAACTGGAGCACGGTGGAGGTGATCGAGATGCCGCGCTGCTTCTCGAGCTCCATCCAGTCGGAGGTCACCTTGCGCTGTTCGCCCTTGGCCTTCACCGCCCCGGCCTGCTGAATGGCACCGCCGTAGAGCAGCAGCTTCTCGGTGAGGGTGGTCTTACCCGCGTCGGGGTGGGAAATGATCGCGAAATTGCGGCGCCGGGCCACGGCCTCAGCCAGGGCGGCCCTCTCGGGATCGGCGGCCTGGGCGGCCGGGGCTGAGGCTTGGGCTGTCATCCCCCCAGCCTGCCACCCCTGGTTGTGGCGAGCGGCCTGCGAAGCCGATCTAGCTTGAGGGAACCTGGGGCATTCACCATCAAACGCTTCTCTGCCCTGGCTCTCACCACCGCCCTGGTGATGAGTTCGGTGGTCTATGGCGCCGACCGACCGGCAGCAGAGACCACGGCGCCAGCAAGTGAAAGGATCACGCTTGTGGTGAACGGGCTCAACGCCGCAACCACCAAGGCGCTCAACCAGTCCGCCAGCGCCGCCTTCGCAGAAACCAGTGCACCCGGCGCCGTTATGGCCGTGAAGACCGCCGAAGGCACCTGGGTGGCGACGCTTGGCTACGAGGACTGGGCCAGGACCATGCCGATGGCCGCGGACGTCAACCAGCGCATCGGCAGCGTCACCAAGACCTTCACGGTGACGGCCCTGCTCCAACTGGCCGAGCGGGGCGCGCTCTCGCTCGACGACCCCATCGAGACCTACGTGCCGGGAATGCCCAACGGCAGGGCGACGCTGGCCCAGCTGGCCGAGATGCGCAGCGGCATCCCCAGCTACACCTTCAACCAGAGCTTCCAGGACGCGCTTTTTGCCGATCCCGATACTCCCTGGACGCCCCAGCAGCTCGTCGACCTTGTGAAGCAGGACGCGCCGTTGTTCCCACCGGGGGAGATGGTCTTCTACTCGAACACCAACCTCGTGCTGCTGGGGATGGTGATCGAGCAAGTCACGGCCAAGCCCATCGAGAAGGTGCTGGCTGAGCAGATCCTCAAGCCGCTGGGGCTCGACCACACGCTGATGCCCACCGACGCGACCTTTGCGGAGCCGCACGCCCGGGGCTACACGCTGCAGGGCGTCAAGGGCAGACAACCGGTTGATGCCACGGACTGGAACCCGTCGTGGGGGTGGACGGCCGGGGCGATGATCTCCAGCCTCAACGACCTTTTGGTGTGGGGTGAAGCGCTCGGCACCGGCAATGGGATCCTCTCGGCCGCGACCCAGGCCAAGCGCCTCGCCTCGTTCGACCTCAGCGTCCCGATCTACCTCGGGCCCGATGAAAGGGCGCCCCAGACCCCGACAAGGGCCTATGGCATGGGCCTCGCCCGCGCCCTCGACTGGTACGGCCATGAGGGGGAGCTGCCGGGCTTCAACACTGAGGTGCAGCACTACAAGCCGAAGGGCATCACCCTGGTGGTGATGGTGAACACCGACATCGTCTCGGGGCAGACCTGCGCGGAGGGCCAGCCGACCGTGCCCGGGAACTCTGGTGTCGGTCCGTGTCATTCCGCCGCATCGCGCATTGCCCAGGCCCTGGCCGCCGCGCTCGGCCACCCGATGGTGGAGCCGAACGCAGCCGCTGAGTAAGGCACTGCCACTGGTGGCCGCCAGCGCTTGCACCCCCTACTGGTGGCGTTATGGTTCACCAACCTGACCACCCCCTCCGCCGTGACCCTCACCCCAGCGCGCCCCGATCTGGTTGATCCCGCCGCAGCGGTGGGCCAGGAGGCCAGTGCCGGCAGGCTGCAGGGCGGGCAGATCGGTGCCAACGGCTTGCTGGAGCCCGATTTCCCGCCCACGGCCCCGGCGGCGAACCCCGTTTTTTACCGCACCTATTCCCGCCGCACGCCAGGCGGCCGCGAAAGCTGGCATCAGGTGTCCGAGCGCAACCTGGAGGGTCTGCGCCAGCTGGGCCATCTCGATGGCGAGGAAGTGGAGCTGATCCGGCGCATGCAGAAGCACCAGCAGGCGCTGCCGTCGGGGCGCTGGCTGTGGATCGGTGGCACGCCCTGGATCGAGCAGCGCCATAACTTCTCCGGCGCTTACAACTGCACCTCCACCAACCTGGTGGATTGGGAAGCCTTCGGTCTGATGATGGACCTGGCGATGATGGGTTGCGGCACCGGCGCCATCATCGAGCCACGCCTGATCGAGCGGCTGCCGCTGGTGCGCAACCAGCTGGTGATCGAGGGCGTCAGCCCGATCGGCCTCACCCCCGCCGGAGCGCGCCAGGAGGCCACCAGCCACAGCATCGATGGCAACCGGGTGTCGATCAAGGTGGGCGACACCCGCCGCGGCTGGGTCGACAGCTACCAGCTGCTGCTGGAGCTGAGCAGCGACGAGCGCTTCGACGCCGGCGCCCCGATCACGGTGAGCGTGGACCTCTCTGACGTGCGGCCGGTGGGCGAAACGCTCAAGGGCTTCGGCGGCATGGCCAACCCGGTGAAGCTGGGCGACCTCTACGGCCGCGTGGCCCAGATCCTCAACAAGGCGATCGGCCGCCGGCTCAGCTCGGTGGAGTGCTGCCTGCTGATCGATCAGGCGGCGGTCACGATCGTGGCCGGCAACATCCGCCGCAGCGCCGGCATGCGTCAGTTCTCCGCGGAGGATTCAGCCGCCGCTGGCGCCAAGGAGAACCTCTGGCAACAGGACGCCGAGGGCAACTGGAGCATCGACCCCGAGCGCGATGCGCTGCGGATGGCCAACCACACCCGGGTGTTCCACAGCCGCCCCTCGAAAGAGGTGGTGCTGGAGGCGGTGGTCAAGCAATTCCAGAGCGGCGAAGGGGCGATCCAGTTCGCCCCCGAAGCGATCGCCCGCTCCAATGCCGACCTGCTGACCACCCCTGAGCTGCGCAGCGAGTTCATCGACATCTATGTGGACCAGGGCCGCGAGGAGGCGGGGCGCTGGTTACAGCTGAATCATCCGGAGATTGAAGATAATGAATTGGAGCACAGATTAGGGCGATACGGCCTAAATCCATGCGGTGAAATATTGGGTGCTGATTTCCACTGCAACCTGGCGGAAGTGCATCTGAACCGGATCGATCCCGCCGATCACCAGGCCCAGGCTGATGCCTTCAAAGCTGGCGGCCTGGCGGTGGCCTGCCTGCTCAACCACGACTTCGAAGTGGAGCGCTACCGCCAGAGCCGCGCCTGGGATCCGATTGTGGGGGTGAGCTTCACCGGCCTGTTCGACTTCTTCGTGCATGCCTTCGGCACCCCCTGGTTGAACTGGTGGGAGCAGGGCCGCCCTGAAACGGAGCAGGGGCTGAAGTTCAAGGCCCAGGAAGCGGAGTACCTGGGGCGCTGGAAGCAGATCGTCAATGAAGCGGTGTGGGACTACTGCGACCGCCACGGTCTGCGGCGCCCCAACCGCTGCACCACGGTGCAACCGGCCGGCACCAAGAGCCTGCTCACCGGCGCATCCCCCGGCTGGCATCCCCCCAAGGCACAGCGCTTCATCCGCCGCATCACCTTCCGCAAGAACGATCCGGTGGCGCTGGCCTGCCTCGACTACGGCTACACGATCGTGCCCAGTCAATCCGACAAGGACGAGCAGGGGCGCCTGCTGGATGACCCCTTTGATCCCCGCTGCGGCGAATGGCTGGTGGAGATCCCCACTGAAGTGAGCTGGGCGAACATTCCGGGCGCCGATGCGGTGGAGATCAACAACTTCTCGGCGCTGGCCCAGTTCGACTTCTACATGCAGGTGCAGAAGCACTACACGGCCCACAACACCTCCGCCACGGTGGAGTTCCGTGAGAACGAGATCGAGCCGCTGGCAGAGGCCATCCACAAGGCGATCGACGCAGGCGAGGGCTACATCTCCGCCGCCCTGCTGGCCCGCTTCGATGCCAATGCCACCTTCCCGCGGCTGCCGTTCGAGCCGATCGATGCGGCCACTTACACCAGGCTGCAGGCCGAGGTGGCCGCCCGCCGCTCCAGCGTCGATTTCTTCGAGGCCCTGCAGCGCTACGACGGCGGCGAACTGGTCGAAGCCGGGCCAGCCGGTTGCGATTCGGACAAGTGCCTGCTGCCGCTGGCCAAGCCCTGATCAGTCCGGCCCGATGTCCCTCGCCAGCGCAGCGCAGCGGCTGAGCCCAGCCTGATCCCCAGCCGCGCCGCTTCGCCCCCGTCGAGCTCAACCACGCCATCGGCGGGTTCTGCCGGCCCGTAACTCGGGCAGGGCAGGCGCGGACAGGGTGGGGCGGAGGCCTCGATGGCAATCACCCGGCCACCGCGCAGGAACACCATGTCGAGCGGCACCAGGGTGCGGTGCATCCAGAAGCTCACCGGACTGGCCGGCTCGAACCGGAACCACATGCCGCGCAGGGCACCGAGGGGGGGACGTCCCATCATTCCCCAGGCGTACTGGCGCGGGGTGCGCGGCACCTCCAGCTGCAGACAGGGCGTCGCTGCCGGAGGCGTCGTGATCGCCGCTGGCTCCAGGCACCATTCCGCCTCGATCGGCAGGAACTGGGGCGGTTCGGACGGTGCCCGTTGATCGGCTCCCACGGCCGTCGCCAGCGTGAGCAGGCAGGCCTGCAGGGCGCCCCAACGTGCCAGTCGATTGCTGATGGGGGGATTCATGGGGCTGTCCGCCCTGGAGCTGACCTGGCGGGTGGCTGGCTGTCGCAGAGGCAGTAGCCCTGGCCCCGCAGGGTGTGGATCAGCCGTCGCTCCCCCTGCTCCTCCAGTTTCTGGCGGAGGTAGCGCACATAGACCTCCACCACGTTGCTGGCCGGTTCCGGCTGGTCTCCCCAGGCCTCGCGCAGGATCTGCTCCCGGCTGAGCACTTCCCCGACGTGGAGCAGCAGCACCATCAGCAATTGATACTCCCGGGCGGTCAGGTTGATCAGGCGGCTGCCTCGACGCACCTCGCGGCTGCCCGTGTCGACCCGCAGATCAGCCACCTGGATCACGCCCCGGGGCGGTGACCGGTGGCTGCCCAGCTGCAGATGCAGCCGCACGCGGCTCAGCAGATCGCTGGAGCCGGCGCTCGACAGCCAGAAATCATCGGCACCGGCCTGGAGGCATTCGGAGCGGCCTGCGACGCTGTCGGAGCCGATGTCGAGCAGCAGGGCCAGCTCCGGCATGGTCAGCCGCAGGGTGGGCAGGAGGGCGCGGGCCTCCTCACCGGAGAGCAGCGCCAGCAGCGGCGGCTCCAGCAGGCTGCCCAGCCGGGCGACGCGGTAGCCCGAGGCCAGCAGGCGATCGGCCCTGGCTTCGGCCTGGGGACCGACCAGCAGGATCCATTCCCCACGGCTCATCCCCGCCGCCCCCGCCGCATCTGGCCCCGCTGGCTGGCGCCGGGCTTCGAGCTGCCGGGCTTGGCCACGTGGGGCAGGCCCCAGCCGAGCTTGTTGCGCAGCACCTGGAAGAACTCGTGATCCTGGAGCCGCACGAAGCGGGCCGGGTGTTCACTGCGGCGGATCAGCACCCGGTCTTCGGGCCAGACATAGCAGCCGGCACTACCGTCCACCACCATCATCAGCCGCTCCGGCGTGGCCGGGAAGATCGTCACCGGTTCCCGGTCGCTGAACACCAGGGCCCGGGAGGCGAGCGAGTGGGGTGCGATCGGGGTGAGCTGCAGCACCGGACAATCGGGAGTGATCACCGGACCGCCGGCGCTGAGCGCGTAGGCGGTCGAGCCGGTCGGGGTGGAGAGAATCACCCCGTCGGCGGAGATGTCCACCGGCACGTGGCCGCCGATGGCGATTTCGAAGTGGCACATGCTGGTGAGGGGTTCGCGGTGCAGGGCCATCTCGTTGAGGCAGAGCACTTCCCAGCGGCGCTGCTCGCCCCGCATCACGCTCACCACCAGCATGGAGCGCTCCTCCACGGTCCACTGGCCGGCCTGCAACTGCTGCAGCACCGCTTCGAGCTCATGGACGTAGGCCTCAGCCAGGAAGCCCATGTGGCCGGTGTTGATCGTCAGGATCGGCACCCCGATCGGGGCTGTCTGGCGGGCCGCGGAAAGCACGGTGCCATCGCCGCCCAGCACCACCGCCAGGCTCAGGTCGGGGTGAAAGCTGGGCGGCACGCAGGCGGCATAGCCGAGGGTGCGCAGGTGCTGATCGGGATTGGCGAACCCCACCACACCGCCGGAGCTGCTCACCCGCACCACGCTGGTTCCGGCCGCCGTGAAGTGCGCCTCGATGGCCTCGGCCGTTGCCAGGGCGAGGTCCTTGCCATCGTTGACGATCAGTCCGACGCAGGGCACCGATCGCAGGCGGGTGATCCCGGAGTTTATCGGGCTCCCCGGACCCGCTGCTCAGAACTGTTCCAGGAAGCGCAGGTCGCTGCTGAACAGGCGGCGGATGTCGTCGATGCCGTGGCGCACCATGCAGAAACGCTCCACGCCAAGCCCGGCGGCGAAGCCACTCCAGCGCTCCGGATCCAGCCCCAGACCTTCCAGCACGGCAGGATCGACCATGCCGCAACCCATCACCTCCAGCCAGCGGCCGCGCCATTGCACGTCCACCTCGGCGGACGGTTCGGTGAAGGGGAAGTAGCTGGCCCGGAAGCGCACCGGCAGGTCGCCGAAGAACGCCTGCAGGAAGGCGGTGACGGTGCCGCGCAGGTGGCTGAAGTCGAGGCCCTCGTCGAGGGCGAGCACTTCCACCTGATGGAACACCGGTGAGTGGGTGGCATCGACGGCATCCCGGCGATAGACCCGGCCCGGGGCGACGATCCGCACCGGCGGCGGGTTGGCCTCCAGATGGCGGATCTGCACCGGCGAGGTGTGGGTGCGCAGCAGGGAGCCCTCCGGGAGATAGAAGGTGTCCTGCATGTCCCGGGCCGGATGGTGGGGCGGGATGTTCAGGGCTGTGAAGTTGTAGTGGTCGGTTTCCACCTCGGGCCCTTCCTCCACCCGGTAACCCAGGCCGGCGAAGATGTCGACGATTTCCTCGGTGGTGGAAATCAGCGGATGGCGGTGACCGGCCGGGGCGTACCGGCTCGGGGCGGTCACATCCAGCCGTTCGCCCTGCAGCCGAGCCTCGAGCGCCGCCCCCTTGAGCGTGCCCAGCCGCTCGGCCAGCAGCTGCTGGAGTTGCTCCTTGAGCCGGTTGGCCCGCTGGCCCACCAGGGGCCGCTCCTCAGCCGAGAGCCGGCCCATCGCCCCGAGCACGGCGGAGAGGCGCCCCTTCTTGCCGAGCAGTCCCACCCGCAGCGGTTCGAGCTCGGCGGCGCTGGCGGCCGCCTGAATCGCCGCGGCGGCTTCGGCCTCCAGGCTGTCGAGCTGCTCGCTGAGCTGCTGGAGGCTGATCGTGGCGCTCACGGAAAGGCTTCGAGAGAGACCAACGTTAAATGTTGACGCGACAGGCTTTGATGGACAGGGCACTCTGGATCAGAGCGCAAGGAGGCAAAGTAGTGAGAGCAAACCAGGATCTGCCACTTGTAGGTGAGTTGAAGGTTTACGGATCAGAGATGTGTGCATCGACTGTTCGGAGCGATGAAAGCTGCTTCCATGAAGGCATCATGTTTTAGAGAATTTTTCATGCTCTTCTTCAAACTGGGATTGAATGCAACATAGGCGAGTCAATCATGTGGTCATCCGGCTCGGGAATGTCAAGCAAGCGGGCGTGAACTTGTGCCTTCGCTTTCCCGCGGCTGTTTCATTTTTTGTCTCGGTGTTTCTTTATTTTCCACCCTTGTGGGTCTATTTGAATTGGGGCGAATCGTCAGACCGCTATGGGCTGATGATGCAACAGGCCAGAGATCCATTCGGAATTGTTTATGACACGGTTGACAATGTTCTTGCCTATCGCTTGGCAGTCCCCCTGTTCAATCACTTCGTTGGTCTTCGTGGGCACGCCATCGTCTTGCCGAGTCTTTTCGGCTCTCTTTTTTTGTGTTTCCTTTTGCATCGAATCTTTCGTCGTAAGTGTGACCCCGTAACCTCTTTCATTCTCACGATCTGCGCTTCTCTGACCTTCTTGGTTGTTTCAGGCACCACATGCTGGGTCGCCACTGATTCGCTGGCTTGCGGGGCGGTTGCAGCCATTCTGTTTTCTCCAGGGCTGATTGCCACCACACTTCTGTCTTTCCTTGCCCTGACACTTGATGAGCGGGCGATTGTTTCCTTGCTGCTGCTTCCGTCATTGGCCTGGGCGCTCAGTTCTCGGCAGGACCTGAAGCTCAGGTTCATCGCAAGACAATACTTTTATTTTTTGCCAGCGATTTTGCTTGTGATGGCATTTCGTGCCTTGATTGATTCAGGAGTGGTTTTTCCTGCGCCGTTGGAGCATTACCAGTATGAGAAAATCAGTAATCTATTCTGGCAGCTTGAAACTTATCACCCAACCTTCATCCTTTACGGATTGATTCAATGGTTTGCTGCGTTTCGGTGGTTTTGGATTTTTCCTGTTCTGGCAGCATTCATGGTTGTCAGCAAGCATTCTCTCTTTGGTTGGCGATTTGACCAGCTTGTTCGGGCGAAAGCGTCGTATCGATTATTTCTTGCTCATGGCTTGCTGATTCTTGGTTGTTATTTTCTTGTCAACCTGTCAGCCGGAGATCAGTGGAGATGCGCGCTCTATGTCTTCCCATTTATTCTGGCGAGCGCTCTGCTGGTCTGCGAGGCCAATCCGCCAGCCTGTCGTCAGGCAGGTTTGGTCTGTCTCGGGTTGCTTGTGGTAACCCCACAGTTTTTTCTGGGCCATTACTGGGGCGCATTCTTCGAGGCTACTTCCGTTCAGATCGTCTACCCGATGCCGTTGGTTTTAGCAAGAACCCTGTTTGGGCTCGGAGCCAATTGAATGCTGGTCGGCACAATGACCAGAATGAACCAGTCAAAGTCTCAGGAGGACCTCCCCTTATCGTTGATCAGAGTGGTATTCAGCTTCCGGCTAACCCAGCTTCACCTGCGTTCTCCCCATAGCCTCATTTTTGTCTTCCATGCGGATCCTGATCAGCAACGATGACGGAGTCTTCGCCGCCGGGATCCAGGCCCTGGCGGCCGAGGCGGCGTCCAGGGGCCACACGGTCACCGTGGTCTGTCCCGATCAGGAGCGCTCCGCCACCGGCCACGGCCTCACCATGCAGACGCCGCTGCGGGCCGAGCGCGCCGATGGGCTGTTCGCCGCCGGGGTGACGGCCTGGGCCTGCAGCGGCACCCCCTCCGACTGCGTCAAGCTGGCTCTCGGCCGGCTGTTGGAGAGCCCCCCCGACCTGGTGCTCTCCGGCATCAACCACGGCCCGAACCTGGGCAGTGATGTGTTCTATTCCGGCACGGTGGCCGCGGCCATGGAGGGCACCCTTGAAGGCCTGCGGGCCCTGGCGGTGAGCAGTGCCTGCTTTCAGTGGCGGCAGTTCGAGCCGGCGGCCGCCCTGGCCCTCGATCTGGCTGAACGGGTGATCGCGGCGGGCTGGCCTGACGGCCTGCTGCTCAACCTCAACGTGCCGGCCCTGCCTGGCGCCGAGATCGGGCCGCTGCGCTGGTGCCGCCCAGCGGTGCGGCGCTATCTGGATCAGTTCAATGAGCGCACCGATCCCCGTGGCCGCACCTACTACTGGCTGGCCGGGGAGGTGGTGGTCGATCTGGAGTCGGCCACGGCCGGCCCGCGCGACTGGCCGACGGACGTGGCCCAGATCCATCGGGGCGGTGCTGCCCTCACCCCCCTGCAGCCGGAGCTGTTCTGGCGGGGCGGGCTGGCGGCGCTGCAGGACCTGGTGCCCCAGGCGGTGCCCCAGGTGTGGCCCTAGGTGGGCCGGTAGACCCGCTGCAGCAGCCAGAGGCTGATCAGCAGCCCGATCAGGTGGGCGAACAGCACCTGGGTGTTGCTCAGCACCGAGAGCATCTCGATCGAGGTGATCGGCAGGCCCATCAGGCCACCGCGGGTGCCGGGCGGAACGGCCAGCTGGGCCCCGAAGAAGCCCGGCACCTGCATCGAGGCCTGGACGAACAGGCTGCCGGCCAGGGCCTGGTATCCGACAGCGGCCAGGCTGAGGCCGGCCAGGTCGGCGATCAGGGCGCGCTTCACGAGGCGGGCCGTTTCACCGCGGCTCGGCCGCACCGGGCTGGCCAGGGCGCGGCCACAGCGCACCACCAGCCAGGCCTGCCACAGCGACCAGAGCAGGACCAGGAACGAGAGGGTGGTGAGGGAAAGTCCCGGACCCAGGCCCAGGGCCCGGCTGGAATTGGCGGCCAGCCGTCCGCTGATGTTGTTGAAGAACAGCACCCCGATCACCACCACCCCCAGCACCAGCTGGGCCCAGAAGCGGATCCAGCCCATTCGCCTGACCGCTGCGGACACCAGCTGCAGGTCGAGGCGATCGGCCATCGGAATCGGGCGGCGAGACTTGACGCCCCAAACTTGCCATGGCTGACGCAGCACGCGGTGATCGGTGTTGTCGTGGAAGGATGGATTTGATCAGGGCACTGGCCGCACCGTTGATTCCCCTGCGATCACCCCAGGACGCCCTGGGCCCCACCGCCCTGGCCCTCGGCAGCTTCGATGGCCTGCACCAGGGCCACCGTCGCGTGATCGCCGCGATCGCGACGGATCCAGCCCCTGGCCTGGTTCCCACGGTGGTGAGCTTCTGGCCCCACCCCCGCGAGCTGCTCTACGGCGAAACCCGTCTGCGGCTCGACCTGCCCGTCGAGAAGCTCTCGCTGCTGGCGCCCTGCGGCATCCAGCAGCTGGTGCTGGTGCCCTTCACCCGTGATCTGGCGGCCCTCAGCCCGGAAGCGTTCGTGGAGCAGGTGCTGGTGGGTCAGCTGGCTGCCCGCGAGGTGGCGGTGGGGGAGAACTTCCGGTTCGGGGCGGGTCGCAGCGGCGACACGGAGACCCTGCGGCGGATCGGCGCAGACCATGGCCTGCGGGTGCAGGTGCTGCCGATGCTGTGGGACGGTGCCGAGCGGGTCAGCAGCAGCCGCATCCGCCGTGCCCTCGCCGCTGGCGCGATCGCCGAGGCCACCCGCCTGCTGGAGCGGCCCTATCGCTTCAGCGGGCGGGTGGTGCGCGGTCGCGGCCTGGGGCGGGAGCTGGGCTGGCCCACCGCCAACCTGCGGGTGGATGGCCGCAAGTTCCTGCCCGCCGAAGGGGTCTACGCCGCGCTCGTGCGTGGGGGGGGGCCTGAGCCGCTGGCCGCTGTGATGAACCTGGGTCCCCAGCCCACGGTTGACCCGCTGGCCCCTTCGGCGGTGGAGGTGCACCTGCTGGACCGCCAACTGGAGCTCGAAGGCAAGGAACTGGAGGTGGAGCCGGTGGAGCTGCTGCGCCACCAGCAGCGCTTCGGGAGCCTGGAGGCGCTCAGCGCCCAGATCGGTGCGGATGCCGATCACTCCCGCCGGATCCTCTCGGCACTGGCGGGAGTGATCGGCTCAGGCGGCCGGATAGGCGTGGGTGAGGCCCCAGCTGATGAATAGGCCGATGCCGCCCAGCAGCAGAATTCCCGTGATCAACACCAGCATGGGATTGTCGCCACCGACGACGTCGTTGCCACCCGAATCCTTGGCCAAAGGTCCCGTCCCCGTTGTGATCAACCTAGGCAGCTTCCGCTCCCCCGTCTGAACCATGTGATCCAGCCCACACCCTCTGCCATCGACCCGCCGGCTTTCTACCCGCTGCCGGCTTCCTCCCCGCCGCCGGCTGCGGTGGACCGCTTGATCGATGCCAACCTCGATCGGGCCCGGGAAGGGCTGCGGGTGATCGAAGACTGGTGCCGCTTCGGCCTGGGGCGCGCTGATCTCGTCGCCCGCACCAAGGACATGCGCCAGCGGTTGGGTCGCTGTCATCTGGAGCGCTACAAGCTGGCGCGCCACACCGCCACCGATGGATCGGCGGGCCTCGGCCACCCTGCCCAGCTGGAGCGCCGCAGTCCTGCCCAGGTGGTCGCCGCCAACGCCGGCCGGGTTCAGGAAGCCCTGCGGGTGCTGGAGGAGTTCGGCCGCGCCAGCGATCCGACCCTCGCCGCCGAAGCCGCCAGCCTTCGGTACGCCCTCTACGACCTGGAGGTGGATCTGCTGGCCGGCAGCCCCGATGGCGATCGCCGTCGCCACCAGCTGGCCCGCTGCCGCCTCTATCTGGTCACCAGCCCGTCGCCCCAGCTGGAGGCCACCGTGGCGGCGGCGCTGGCGGCCGGTGTGCGGCTTGTGCAATACCGCGCCAAGCAGGCTGACGACAGCCAGCGGTATGCCGAGGCGAGCGCCCTGCGTCAGCTCTGCGCCCGCCATGGCGCCTTGTTCCTGGTCAACGACCGGGTGGACCTCGCCCTGGCGGTGGACGCCGACGGGGTCCACCTCGGCCAGGGTGATCTGCCACCGGCGCTGGCCCGCCGCCTGCTGGGCCGGGAGCGCCTGATCGGCCGGAGCACCCATCGCCTCGAGCAGTTGCATCAGGCGGTGGCTGATGGCTGTGACTACGTCGGTGTCGGACCGGTTCATGCCACCCCCACGAAGCCGGGCCGGGAGCCGGTGGGCCTCGCCTACGTGACGGCGGCGGCGGCCGCCAGCCCGATTCCCTGCTTTGCGATCGGTGGCATCGACAGCACCAACCTGGCGGCGGTGCTCGCCGCCGGAGCGCCGGCGGTGGCCGTGGTGCGGGCGATCACGGCGGCGCCGGACCCAGGCGCCGCCACCCGCCAGTTGCTGGGGCTGCTCGATGGCAGCGGCCCGGCCGGGGCAGATCCAGGCGAAGCGCCGCGATGACAGCGATGATCTGCGTGCAGCTCAACGGCGAGGAGCGCCGCTGCCCGGCCGGTCTGAGCCTGGAGGCGCTGCTGCGCTGCTGCAACTATGAGCCCCGGCTGGTGGTCGTGGAGTTCAACGGCGCGATCCTTCCCAGGCGACACTGGGGCGAGCAACCCGTTCTGGCGGGGGATGTTCTGGAGGTGGTCACCATTGTGGGGGGGGGTTCCTAGATTCAAGTCATGCTTCGGGCGATTTCCGTGCCCTCCTTCCTTGCTTCCTTCCGCAGATTTTTCAAGTCAGTCTTGAAATCCGTTTCTTCGGCAGACTTCAAACCCACCTTCAACCCAACCATGATTCGGCGCCTCTCCGCCTGGGTATTCCTGCCACTGCTCACCAGCGGCCTGCTGCTCTTCGCAGCACCACGCCCGAGCGATGCTGCCAGTGGCGGCCGCATCGGCGGTGGCAGTTTCCGCTCGGCCCCTTCGATGCCCCGCAGCGGTGGCAGCTATGGCGGCGGTGGTTTTGGCGGCGGTGGCGGCTATCGCGGTGGTTACGGCGGCGGCTTTGGGGGTGGCGGAATCGGATTTCCGTTCCTGATCCCGATGTTCGGCTTCGGCGGCGGCGGGCTGTTCGGCTTCCTGGTGCTGATGACCATCGCCGGGGTGCTGGTCAATGCACTCAGAGGGGGAGGCGGCGGACCCGCCCTTTCGGCCGGCAACGGCGGCGGCTATGCCCCGGTGGCCGAGGGGCCGGTGAACGTGGTGCAGTTGCAGGTGGGTCTGCTGGCCACGGCCCGGGAACTGCAGGATGATCTCCGCCGTCTGGCGGCCACGGCCAACACCTCCGACAGCGGCGGCCTTCAGAAGGTGCTGCAGGAAACCAGCCTGGCCCTGATGCGCCAGCCCGACCTCTGGGTCTACGCCAACTGTGAGGTGGGTCAGGTTCCCTTCGTGAGTACCGAATCCACCTTCAATCGCCTTTCGATGACCGAGCGCAGCAAGCTGCGCAGCGAGGTGACCTCCAATGTGGGCGGTCAGCGCTTCCAGGATTCGGCCCGGCCGGCGGGGAATGCCGATGCCGCCAGCGACTTCATCGCCATCACCCTGCTGGTGGCCAGCCGGGGCCGGATGCCAATCAAAACAGTCAACACTGCCGAGAGCCTGCGGGAGGCCCTGCGGCTGATCGGCGCCGTGCCGGCCAACGACCTGCTGGCCCTGGAGGTGATCTGGCAGCCGGAAGGAGCCGGCGAAGTGCTGAGCACCGAGGAGCTGCTCACGGCCTATCCCCAGCTTCAGCACCTCTGAGCGTCCAGCAAATCTGAGCGTCCAGCATCTCTGACTTGCTCATCACTCCTCAGGGTTCACCGCCCTCAGGATCCGTAGCGCCGCCATGGCGGCTCCGTAGCCGTTGTCGATGTTCACCACGGTGAGACCCGGTGCGCAGCTGGCCAGCATTCCGTGCAGGGCGGCCGTTCCAGCGGCGCTCACCCCATAGCCCACGGAAATGGGCACGCCGATCACCGGCTGGGGCAGCAGGCCGGCCAGCACGGTGGGCAAGGCCCCCTCCATGCCGGCACAGGCGATCAGCACCCGGGCCCGGCTCAGCCGCTCCAGTTTGCCGAGCAGCCGATGCAGCCCGGCGATCCCCACGTCCACGACCAGATCAGCACCGATGTCGTGGCAACGCAAGGCCAGCAGAGCCTCCTGGGCCACGACCAGATCGCTGCTGCCGCCGCAGAGGATCGCCACTGGCGCCCCACCGGTGGCAGCCGGTTCACTGCTGGGCTGCTCGCTGCCGGGCAGCGCTCCGAGGCTGAGGCAGCGGGCCTCGGGGTGATGGTGCAGCGCCAGGGGCAGCCGGCGGCGCTGCAGGCTGCTCAGCACAGCTGCGGCTTTCTCCGCCGACACCCGAGTCACCAGGATGATCTCAGCTGCGGCGCCCGCCAACCTTTCGGAATCCACCGCGGCCAGGCGCTCCAGGATGGCGGCGATCTGGGCGGCGCTCTTGTCCTCACCCCAGATCGCCTCCGCCAGGCCGAGCCGCTGCCGCCGGTTCAGGTCGAGTTCGGCCAGGCCTTCGATCAGGGCCGGATCCAGCGGCCGACCGCCAGCCTGGGGTTGGGGCGGTTGCCGGCTCATCGCTCCGGCAGCAGGGCGCCGCTGGAGAGCAGGGGGAAGGGATTGGCTGAAGCCTCGGCCCGCCCCAGGCAGCGCCGTGCTTCCGCTTCGAAGCGGGCCTGCACCGCCTCGATCTGCTCGGGTGCGATCGCGTCCCAGTCGCTCTGGCGGGCCCAGCCGATCAGCAGCATCCCCTCCTCAAGCCTGGCGTCCCAGAGCAGCTCCCTGCCCCGGTAGCCGGCCTGCTCCAGCAACCAGGGCTCCCAGCTGTGGGCTTCGGCCTGGCGCCAGCAGGTGCGCTCGGCAGCGGGCACCCGCAGCCGCAGCACCTCCACCACGCCGCTTTCACCGATCGCCAGGTCCCTGGTTGCCAGGGCTGCCCCCGCTGCCGGCCTGAGCAGAGACAGGGCCAGCCCGAAGGCCAGCAGCAGGACCGTCAGGCCGATCAGAACGGGCCGGTTCATGGCTTCCGCAGCAGGGCGACGGCATGGCAGGCGATCCCCTCTTCGCGGCCGGTGGGGCCGAGGCCCTCGTTGGTGGTGGCCTTCACCCCCACCTGATCGGGCTCCACCCCGAGTCGCGCCGCGATCGAGGCCCGCATCGCCTCGATCCGGGGCTTCAGCCTGGGCCGTTCCGCCACCACCACCGCATCGACGTTGACCACCTCCCAGCCGCGCTCCCGGACCAGGGCGATCACCTGGGCCAGCAGCTCCAGGCTGTCGGCATCCTTCCAGCGGGGATCCTCCGGTGGAAAGTGGCCACCGATGTCGCCAAGGCTGAGGGCGCCGAGCAGGGCATCGATCAGGGCATGCACCAGCACATCGGCATCGCTGTGGCCATCCAGCCCCAGCGGGTGCTCCAGCCGCACGCCCCCCAGGATCAGCGGCCGCCCCGGCACCAGCCTGTGGATGTCGTAGCCGTTGCCGATCCGCAGCTGCATGCAGGTAATCCCTCAAGATTCCTTCCAGTCTTCCAGCCCACTGCCGCCGCCTGCCGCTCACTCCCGCCTGGATCAGGGAGCCTGCTGGTCCGCCTGCCAGCGGGCGTGGAGATCGGGGCGACGCTCGCGGGTGCGCTGTTGCTGCTGGTCGGCGCGCCAGCGGGCGATGGCGCCGTGGTCACCGCTGCGCAGCACCGCCGGCACCTCCAGGCCGCGGAAGCTGGCCGGGCGGGTGTAGTGGGGGTGCTCAAGCAGCAGGGCGGTGTGGCTTTCCTCCTCCAGGCAGGCGGCGGTGCCGAGGGTGCCGCTCAGCAGCCGCACGACGCCGTTGATCACCGTCATCGCCGGCAGCTCGCCGCCGGTGAGCACGAAATCGCCGATCGACACCTCCTCATCGGCCAGGGATCGGATCCGCTCATCGAACCCCTCGTAGTGGCCGCAGAGCAGCACCAGCTGGTCGCTGCCGCTGGCCCAGCGACGCAGGTCGGCCTGGCGCAGCGGCTGCCCCTGGGGGGTCATCAGCAGTACCCGCCGCCGCGGCAGCACCGGGATCGATTCGAAGGCGGCGAACACCGGCTCCGGCTTGAGCACCATCCCCGCCCCGCCGCCGTAGGGCTCGTCATCCACCTTGCGGTAGCGGTCGGTGGCGAAATCGCGCGGGTTGTGGGTGTGGAGCTCGGCGATGCCCGCCGCAAAGGCCCGGCCGATCACCCCCAGACCGGCGAGCAGGGCGAAGGCCTCAGGCACCAGGCTCACCACATCGAGCCGCAGGCCGCTCATGGGGGGCTGACCCGGCGAATCTCCGAGCAGAAGCTGGCCTGGGCGGCAGCACCGTCACTGCTGTGCACGACGCTGCTGCGCAGCCGCAGGTTGGGTTTGGTGAACCAGATCCGCTCCCGTCGCTCCAGCCCGCCCGCCTCGGTGACCAGCTCCAGGCTGCCGTCGGGCCAGAGCTGCCAGCGGCCGAGGGGGGCGGCGCCCTCCCAGGCCAGCAGGCTGCCATCGGCCTGAAAATCAATCCGGCTGGTGTCCCCCTGGGGCGAGGTGACGGCCAGTCCACCCAGGCTGCCGCTGCTGGTCGCCACCAGGGCGCTCACCACCAGCTCGCCGCGCTCACTGCTGTGCCAGGCGTCGTCATCGGCGTCCTCGCCAGGAAGGCGCTCGGGGCTGAACTGGCTGCGCAGGGCCATCCACTGACCGGCGCAGAGGGCGAGGAAGGCCGGCAGGCTGCCCGGTGGAAAGGCGGCGGAGGGGTCTGGCTGGGGGCCGGTCACGGCGGGACGTCTGGGGGCGATGCTCCATCCTGCAGGAGCCCCGGGTTCAGGAGCCGCTGTAGCCCAGCTCGGCCAGTCGCGCCGCATTGCGCCGCCAGTTCGGCACCACTTTCACGAACAGCTCCAGATAAACCGGCCCGTCAAACACCTTCTCCATCTGGTGGCGGGCGCCGCTGCCGATCTCCTTGAGCATGCGGCCCCCCTTGCCGATCAGAATCCCCTTCTGGCTGGAGCGCTCCACCAGCACCGTGGCCAGCACGGCGGTGCGCTTGCCGTCTTCGACGATCCGCTCGATCTGAACCGCCACCGAATGGGGAATTTCCTCGCGGGTGTGGCTGAGCACCTGCTCGCGGATCAGTTCCGAGAGCAGCAGCTGCTCCGGTTGATCGCTCACCGTGTCGGTGGGGTAGAGGTGGGGCCCCAGGGGGAGCTGGGCGGCCAGGGCCGCCACCAGATCGGCGCAGCCCTCGCCGCTGACGGCGCTGCAGGGGTGGAGGGGGGCGTTGAGCGCGGCCAGCTGCAGCAGCTCCCGGTAGCTGGCCTGAAGGGCGGCGGCGGCGGCTGGCTCGATCAGATCCTGCTTGTTGAGCGCCACCAGCACCGGGGCGCGGCAGTGCTGCAGCAGCTCGACGATGAAGCGATCGCCCCGGCCGGCCGGCTCGCTGCCATCCATCAGCAGCAGCACCACATCCACCTCGCCGATCGCACCGCGGGCGCTCTGCACCAGCCGCTCTCCGAGCAGGTGGTGGGGCTTGTGGATGCCAGGGGTGTCGAGCAGCACCAGCTGGGCGGTGGGGGTGGTGAGGATCGCCCGCAGCCGGTTGCGGGTGGTCTGGGGCACCGGCGAGGTGATCGCCACCTTTTCGCCCACCAGCTGGTTGAGCAGGGTGGACTTGCCCACATTCGGCCGGCCGATCAGGGCGACGAAGCCGGAGCGGAAACCGGCAACGCTCTGGGTCGGCAGCAGCGGAATGGAAGCCGGCGGGCTTGATTCTGCCGGAATGGGCCGGCTGAACTCCGGCGGCGTTGGATTCTCCATAGCCTCAACACTGCCAGTTAGCCGAGCAGGGATGTCCACACCGAGCCCCGATGCCGCATCCGTGCCGTCTGCAGCAGGCGTGCCGTCTGCTATCACCGTGCCGCCCGCCGCTCCCAGCTTCGCCCAGGCGATGGAGATCACGGCCCAGTGGATCGGGCTGTGGGGGGGAGGGGAACTGAGCGACGAGGTGCTGGCCGAACGGGTGGGGGAGCTGGTGGCCAGCCGCGACGGGGCCAGGGGCTTCTTTGTGGTGGCCCTGGCCGGGGATTCAGCCCTGATGGACCGGCTGCCCGAACCCCTGGCCCAGAGTCTGCGGCTCGCGGGCGAGGGGGTGGTGGATCTCACCGCGCGCAACCTGGCGATGAGCACGGCGATGGCCGTGCAGCATGGGCGCCAGGGCGACGAGCAGCAGCAAGGCCGCTCCGAGCGGGTGCAGCGTCGCTGCGCCGAACTGCTGGCCTGGCTGGAGCCCGCTGCTGCGGAGCAGCGCCTGACGGTGCTGCTGGCGGCCACCGACGGCACTGGTGAAGATGTGGCCTTCCTGAAGCGCTGGGGCTACGACAGCGTGCAGATCGAGGCGATCGCCAGGGTGATCAGGGGAGTGCTGACCGGCGGGGCGGCCGCATTGGGATGATCAGGCCGGGTTAGCACCCATAAAAAAATCTCAACCGTTCTGGAACGGTTGAGATGAAAGGGATGGAATCGACTCAGACCGACTTGGAAAGGCTGATCCGCTTGCGCAGTTTGCGGGAGAACCCGAAGGCCGCAGCGGCACCGATGAAGGGCACTGGGTAGGGCACTGCAGGAATCGGGGAGATCAGTTCAAGCGTACCGAAATTTGTTGGTCCTCCTGGGAAGACGGTGCCGATGTTGAAGGTGAGACCGATCGACTGGGAACCGCCGGCAACTGTGATGAACTCAGGAGAAGCCTGATTGATGAAATTGGAAACAGCGAATGGAATGTTGGTTGCCACTCCGTTCGATGTTGTACTGAGCGCCGGGGTTAAGAGAATATTGCAAGAGGTGCAGGTGCCGCTGAGCGTGAACGCTGAAAGCTGGGCAGTGATGATCGATGTGAATCCAGTTCCTGGATTGACGGTATCTAAGGCAGGATTTGTTTTGGAATAGGTGAATGAAACAGGCGTGATTCCGGTTGCGCCGAAGAAATCTTCCGTTCCGGCCGATGTGATGACAAAACCGCCTGCGTTGTTGACGAACGGAGCCCCAGGCAGCTGGGTGTTGATGGTGCCGAGATCGACAACGGCAGTTGGCACGAAGCTGAACGAGATGGTTCCTGCCTTGACTGACGACCCTGAAAGCAGGGCTACGGCGGCTGCTACGAGGGCGACAGCTGTTTTGCTATGGAAACCCATCTGCTCACTGAATCTGCGTTCACCTTAGAGGCAACCCGGGCATTTCGTCAACCTGATGATGGCGAGGTGGATGGTATAAGGGTTCAGTTGGCCAGGCTGGGCGTTGGTGGGGCCGGCTCAGGCGCTGCCACTGGTGTCGCCACCGGGGCGGCCACTGGAACGGGAAGGGCTGCGGCCTGGCTGTTGGCGGGATCAGGAGCGCTCGGCAGGGGTTCGAGGCTCACCACGGCGGCCACCACCTTGCCTGCATCCGGCAGAGACTGGCGCTGCGACCATTCCTCGATGTCCCGCAGGGCCTCCGGGGCGGCGGGACGGCGCAACACCTGCACGGTGCCATCGGCGTGGATCGCCACGGGCAC
Source organism: Cyanobium sp. ULC082 (assembly GCF_977927535.1). Taxonomy (NCBI): domain Bacteria; kingdom Bacillati; phylum Cyanobacteriota; class Cyanophyceae; order Synechococcales; family Prochlorococcaceae; genus Cyanobium; species Cyanobium sp. ULC082. Next base: position 1,538,905 of record NZ_OZ376397.1, on the reverse strand, counting down.
CTGCTCGCTGCTGCGCAGGCGCCTTGAGGGCACATGCACCATCCGCGCTTGTTGAATCAGCGGTTGGGTGGCAGGGGGCTGATCCGGGGATTCCAGTTGCCGCATCGCCTGCCGCATCGGCTCACGCCATTCGGCGTTCAGCGGTGCCAGGGGATCGCCACTGCTCAGCCAGCGAACCCGCTCCGACCGGGCCAACGATGGCATCGGCGCTTCCTGGAGCGAGGCCAGGGTGAGCGGACCGCCCAGCAGCTCCGCCGCTGTGAAGCCTGCCGGCGGCAGGGGCCGCAGGATGCCGAGCGCATCACGGCCCAGCTCGATGGCGACGCCGGTCTGCTCCGGCTGATCAGCCCGGCTGTGCCGCTTGCCGCCATTGAGAACCACCACTCCGTTGGCCAGACTGAAGGCTGTTGCTGGCTGGGGCGTGGAACGCTGCGGTTGCAGGCCGGGCAGATCCTGGTTACTGAACAGCTGGTCGATCGGATCCTTCCACCGGTTTTTCCAGGCCGGCGCGGTGGATTTGCTGCCTGGAGCCGACTCGGCCAGGCGCCGGGCCTGGTGGCGCTGGTCGATGGCGCTGATCAGCAGCGCCGGCAACCAGACCAGCTGGATGAGCGAAGCGAAACCCACGGCCCTCAGCAGGGTGGGAAAGGACGTGTTCATCGGAGCGGCCTCAAAATGGGTTTGGGGAAAGCCGGAAGATCAGCAACGGTTGCTGCCGTCGTTGTTGCTGAAGGAACAGTAAAGAGTGTAGAAATTGAGCGCCTGGCCCAGCGGTGCAACCACCTGATTCACCACATCCACTGTTTTGCCGTAGAGGCTTCTTGGCACCACCACGGAATCCCCATCTCGCAGGGGAGGATTGAAGGCATTGGATACACCCTGGCTGTAATTCAATGAAAAGCTCTGGCGGCTGACAGTGCCGTTGCGGTTGATTCGCACCAACTCGACATTGTTCTTCTGGGCACGCCAGTCGTTAGGCCCCCCGGCCTTGAGAATGGCCTCCACCAAAGGGGTGTTTGCCTTCAGTTGAATCGGCCCGGGGTTGCGGACTTCTCCGATGATCGACACATTGATCGTCTGCGGTGAGAGGTTGATCGCCCCCAGGGCGATCACTTCCTCGGGCAGGGGATCAAGAGCTTTGGCTACAATGATCGTGTCCCCGTCGAAGAGAAAGGGGTTCTGGCTGAGGTTGCCGTTCTGCAGAAGTCTGGCCAGATCCAGGGTCACCTGCTTGACATCACTGCTGAGCCCAGGCAGGCGCCGTCGCAGGGTGACCGAGCGGATGTTGGAGTTCAGGGTGATTCCACCGGCCTTCTGGATGGCGGTGACCACGGTGGGGAGGCCAGGGTTGCCCGTGCCTCCCACGCCGGTGACAGCGGAGGCGTCACCACCTGGGGAAAGGCTGTATAAACCAGGAGTTTGAACTTCCCCCAGCACGGTGACCTGCATGGCCCTGGGAGCCGATAGAGATAGGGTGAGTTCTGGGCGGATCAGGAAACGGCCATAGAGCTGGGTGAGCCATTGGGTGGCCTGGCTGATCGTCAGGCCGGTGAGCTGGGCAGACCCAAGCAACGCCAGGGATGCGGTGCCGTCGTTGAGGATTTCGAGGTTGCCGCCATAGGCCTGGGCACTCGGGTCAAGCATCTGCAGTTGCAGCCTGTCGCCGGGGCCGAGGATATAAACATCCTGATGGGCGGCCAGGGGAGATCCCATGGCAGGCAGGGGGGATGTTGGACGATTGAGACTCTGGGTGAAGGGTGCCGATGGGGCCGTGCTCGCCCCGAGCGGAACGGCCAACGGCGCAGCTGCTGCTAACAGCAGAAAGAAGAAATGCCCCAATCTGTGTGCCATTCCAGCCTGATCAGCCATGCCATCCTGGTTCAACGTCCACCAATGGCAATTCAGCCCATTGTTGACGTAAGCTTACACCCACTCTGAAGAATCCCTGTGCTGACGGAGGCTGGATCACCCACACCCCATTCCCCCTTTGGCACCGGCTCCACCCAGGTGGCCGCGAGCGCTCTTTCGCCAACAGCCAATCAGCCTGATGATGCCAGCACCAATGTTCTCTTCAAGCTGATTCGTAGCTTGAAGCGACGCCAGGCGCTGTTTCTGTTTGTTTTCTTCGTTACCACCGCCCTGCTCGCCGCCAATGCTCTGAGACAACGGATTGTTGCCCCCGTTTACATCGGTGGCTTCCAGATGTTGATCACCGATCCACTGGCGAATGTGGGGCCTTCTACGCCTAGTTCAGGGGTGGTTGAATCCCTGGCCAAAACAACTTCTCTGGGCAACTCTGATGTTCCCACTCTGATCCAGTTGCTCACTAGTCCAGTGGTGCTCAAACCGATCGCCGAGGCCCAGGCGATTCCGCTGGGCAGTTTGATCGGAAGCCTGGCGATCGGCAGTACCCGCGCCGACAGTCAGGGTGTTCTCAATATTCAGCTGCGTTGGTCCGATCCTGTTCAGGGTCGAAAGATTCTCACAGCCCTGGCCGACAGTTATCCGAAGTATGCCCTGATCCAGCGTCAGGAGAAGCTGGGTCAGGGCCTTGAATTTCTTGGCCAGCAGGCTCCGGCACTCCAGCAACGGGTGAACTCACTGCAGCGTACCCTCAAGCAATTCCGCGAATCCAACAGTTTCCTCGAACCCCTCGCCCAGGGCGGCAGCATCATCTCCTCCCGGGATGGATTGCTTGGCCAGCTGCGCACACTACAGGTGGAGCAGGCGGAGCTGGAAACGCAGCTTGCCTCGGTGCGCTCCGGCAAATTGATCACGCTCCCCAGCCCTGGTTCATCGGGCAGCGGAGTTGTCGGCCAGGGTAGTCCCGCTGCTGGCAACCCCCAGCTCGGCCTGGCCACGCGCCCCCGAGCCGATTCCGTCGCGCCTTCCTCCAACACTGTTGTCACCCCCCAGCAGCAACTCAGCCAACTGGATCAGCAGATCGCCACGGCCAGGGCCACGTTCAAGTCGGATTCGCCGCAGCTTCAAACCCTCCTGGCGCAGCGCAACAGGATCAAGCCCCTTGTTCAGAGCCAGGGGATTGATCAGCTGAGCAGCCAGCTGTTTGCCAATCAGGCTCAGCAGAATGAACTGAATCGCCAGATCCTGCTGCTGAACAAGAACTTCAAGCAAAGCCCAGAGGAGATCCGAAAGTATGAGGAACTTCAGCAGAAAATTGAAGTTGCCCAGGCGAACTATCTTTCCTATATCCAGGCACGCGAAAACTTCAGGCTGGAGGTTGCCAAGCAAACCGTTCCATGGCAAGTGATCTCTCCCCCCGTCTTTGGGGACGTTCCAATCGAGCCGGATCTTTCCAGGGAATTCTTGCGAGCCCTCTTCATTGGTCTTGCCGTTGGCATCGCTGCTGTTCTGCTTCGGGAGAAAACGGATGATGCTTATCACACCCCCAAAGAAGCGAGTCAGGAGCTGGGTCTGCCGATCCTGGGCTTGATCCCCTATCTGCCGATTGTTTCAAGTGATTCAATCCTCAAGAGCCTCAAGGAGCTGCCGGGAACGGAGCGCTTCGCCATCAAGGAATCGTTGAGAAGCCTGTTCACCACCTTTCGGCTGCTCAGGGCCGACCGTGAAATTCGTCTGGTGGTGATCACCTCTTCTACCCAGAATGAAGGAATGTCAACAGCTGCTTCCGTGTTTGGCAACACTCTTGCCGACCTCGGCCTGCACGTGTTGCTTGTCGATGCGGACATGCGTCTACCCGTTCAACACAAGCATTTCGCTGTCGACAATGTCAAAGGTCTTTCTGATTATCTTGGTGACACGGATGACAATATTCAGGATTATATCAAGCCAATCACAAGCAATCTTTCACTGATCACGGCCGGGAGTCGCGCGCCCGATCCAGCTCGTTTGCTCAATTCCCTGCGTTGCAGCGACATGGTGCAGCATCTGCGGGCGCTGCCAGGCTATGACCTGATCATTTTCGACACCCCCCCTTGTCTGTTGCTCTCGGATCCCGTGATTCTGGGTGAGAAGGTGGATGGCATTCTCTATCTGGTCGGCCTGGGCAGGGTTGGTCGTGAGATTGCCCCGCAGGCCATCAAGCGCATCAAAGCCACAGGTGTTGATATTCTTGGCTTGATGTGCAATCAGGTGGCTTATCCCACCCGCCTCAACGATTATGGCTACGAATACGGCTATCACTACAATTATTCTTATGCCGGCTACCGGGATACCTATTCCCAACGGTTGGCCTCCAAAGATGTTGCAGAGGCCCTGCCTGACAATCCTTCAGACCAAGCCCAATCCTCAGCAGCAAGCGGATCGGCTGCCAAACCTGATTCGAATCAGTCAGGCAGCTCCGGGGGGTTGAATCGATTGAAGGGATGGTTCCGTCGCTAGTGAGAAAGGCTGCTCAGGTTTGAGAAGAACCTCCAGCAATTCCAGATGTTCAAACAGAGGGTTGGCCGGTGGATGGGCGGCGCGCACAGCCAGCAGCGCCTCATACACCGAAAGGCCTCGTATCATGCTCACGTGGGCAATGGCCAGGGCTACCGAGCGTTCGCGTCCAGCGAGGCAATGGAGATACAACGGCGGCGAGTGATCCAGCATCTCTCGGGAGGCGTTGATCGCCTGCAGCAGGCGTTCTCTGCTGAGGGGTTCCTGCTGGCGGTGATCCGGCAGTGACACACCGCCATGCAGAAAGGCTGCCTCTGAGCCTGGCTGCAAGGGCACTTCACCTGGATAGCAGCAGCTGAATCGAGATTGAAAGCCAGCGCTTTCGAGGATCTTCCAGTCTGCGGCTGTGAGTGGAGCTGGGCCGATGGCCAACCGGGAAGGCAGAATCCAGCTGAACTGAATCGGCGCTGATCGTTTCCAGAACTGTGACAGGAATGGCACGGCTTAAATCCTCTTGGAGGGTCTGGAATGGGGGCGTTTGGGGCGGTTTTGCCTGGTTTGATTCCTGCGGTTTTGTGGTTGGCGCTGCAGCCGTATCCAGATCTGGCTGACGCCGCCGGTGAACGTTCTGATGGCTCTCCGCAAGCTGCGGATCAGCCCAGGCTGGCCTGTTGGCCTGACCAGCGTTGAGCCCTGGCTGATCTGGCTGAATGGCTTGATCTTCTGAGGGGGGCTGCCTGCACGGGCAGCCCGTGGTGGTTTTCGTGATGGGCTGAGGCCATTCCAGAATCGCCTCAGGCTGGTGGACAGGTTGTTCAGAGATCGGCCCAGCCAGGGCAGCAGCCGTGAGGCCATGGCCAGAAATGAGAATCCGGCAATCAGGGAACCAAGCATGGCGACCCGAGCCTGGGCCTTGATCGCTGCGGATTTTTGCTGCTGCTCCGCAGTGAGGGCCTGCAACCGTGCCTCGATGCCTTTGTCGAGCCCCTGGTTGATCCCATTGATGACCACATCGGCCTGCTCACCGGGTGTGATCACCACATTGGAGATTTCCGGGAAGCTTTGCAGGGCGATCAGAAACTCCTCACGCCGTTTCAGCCCCTGAACAGAACGCATGATTTCCTGCTTGCGTTCCTGGAACTGCTCGGCGGCGATCCCCAGCCGGTTCTGATTCAGGGTGATCTGATTGCGCCCGAGAAACAGAGCAGCAGGAGCAGCCAGCAGGTAGATGATCCCAAGCAGCAAAACAGCTTGCCGCAGCGATCCTTCCACAAACCCAACCGGTTTGAAGGGGCGCCGCTCGGCATTCTGGAAGATCAGGGCAAAGGAGATCAGCAGGGGTGGGAACAGCCCAACCAGGCTGTTGACCCTGCCGAGCATCTCGGCGGGTTGGTTGGCTTTGCTTCCGTAAAACAGAAATGCCAGGCTGTAGAGCGCATACAGCAGCAGGGCGTAGCCGGCGACGGTGCCCACTGAGCCATGCTGTCTGGGCAGCATGGGTTCATTGTCCTGAAGGGCTTCCGCCGGTTCCGGGAGAGCCGGAAGTGAAGATTCTTCCGTCACCAAGGCTGACCGGACAGGGTGTTCACCATGGCAAGGTGCTCCGAAAGATGGGGTTTCAGCTCTATCCACAGATTGATCAGTTTACCATCAGGATCTGAACCACCCCGGGCTGTACTCAGGCTGACCAGAAGGCAGCGGTGGGTGCGGTTCTGACGGAGGCCAAGAACCCGTTCCAGCTGCTCACGATTCGTCTGCGGCGGCTTTTCAAACGAAAGACTGAAAAAGGCTTTTTCTGTAACGAAATTGTTCCCTTCCGTGGTGAGGCAGGTTTGCAGGGCAGCTTCTTTCTGAATCGTTCCCAATGCCAGTTCATTTTCACCGAGTTTCTTCAGTCTTCGCTCTCTGAGTTTTAACAATGGAATCTCCGCCGTTGCCTGCGCCAGCTGAAACGTGCGCCATTGCCTTGGCTCCAGCAGGGTGAGGCTCAATCGAGTGGCTGATGGGGCCGCCTTTCCAGCAAGCTGAAAACCATATGTGGTGCTGCGCGCCAGGCCAGCTGTGCGGCCACCCGGCCAGAGTGGCTTGGCAGGGATGAGTGGCACCTCCGGCCAGTTGAATCGAGCCAGCCCAGGGGCGGAAGCCTGCGGCCAGCGGGGCAGAACGATCGACTGGAGCAGGGCCAGCCCGGCGACGCCGGCGGTGACCATCAGCCAACCTCGAAGCAGGGAATAGCGCATGGGCTCTCAGAGGTTGGGGGGTGCTGCCTGGCCTTGCTCGGTGAGATCAAGGGGCCCCAGTTCCCTGTCGAGCACCTTGAGGTAGAGCCAGGCGAACAGGCAGACGGCAATGCCGGAGAAAATCAGCGAGCCATCCCCTTCATGGAAGAAATCGAACCACCAGTGATCGTTGGATTCAGCCAGCGCTTCGAAGTAGACAATCACATTGAGGAGGGCGATGCGAAAGGAATTGCAGACGATCGCGATCAAGGGAGCAAAGGCAATGATCAGCATCTGGTGATGCAGCCTTCGCAGTGGGAAGGCAAGCAGAAAGATCACGGCAATGGCGAGCACCTGGGAAATCTGTTCGTAGCCCGTGCAGGGTCCGGCAACGGCAACGGAGGCCTGCTGGCTGATCGTGACGACCCGGCCCGAGTTGGCGGCATCAAACCCGAAAATGGCCAGCCAGGCCGTGGCCAGCTTGGCTGTGATCAGGCTGAGCGGTTCTTCCGGAAAAAAGCGCTGAGCGAACAGCGAGAGCGGAACCAGGGCCACGATCAGGATCTGCTGCCAGAACTGGGTGAGTTTTCGGATCGGCTTGCAGAGCAGGGCGAGAGCAACAACCTGAACAACGCCCACGATGTAGATCATGCTGTCGCGATCAAGGATCACAGCACTGCGAACCAGGCACCAGAGCAGCAGAACCGAGCCCGCCACCAGTGAGGGCCAGCTTGGATTCGGATGCAACGAATCGAGCCGATCTTCCATGCAGGTCAGGGCACCCCACCAGCAGAGCAGGGAAAACACCAGCAGGGTGGTGGCGTCCTGGGTGGTTTGAATCACCCAGAGGTTGTGGATGGCCACCAGGGCTGCGGTGAGAAACCAGAGGTTCCTCGATGTGGCTGCAGGCAGCTTCGGGATTTGCTTGTACAGTGCGATCATGGCTGCATCAATTCTTTGTTTTGGTGTATTTGTTGTCGATCATTTGTTCGGACCCCTGCCCCAAATTGGCTGATTGACTCTCGGCTTCTTTCCCCTCTGCCAGATACTCCGGGACCAGTTGTTGAAGGCTGCTGATCACTCCCTGATCATTCCAGTCGTTCAGTTCTCGATTGAGATGATCAAGCTTGATAGCGAGATCTCTGGAAGCATGCTGAGGTTCCCTGGCCCTGCGGATCAGTGGATGCCTGGTTTCCTGGTCCATCGGGTTGATCAGCAGTTCCTCGAACAGCTTTTCACCTGGCCTGAGCCCCGTGAACTGGATTTCGATGTCTCCGCCCGGGTGCTGCTGATCGCGGACGCGCAGCCCGGAGAGCTCCACCATCTGTCTGGCCAGGTCAGCGATTCGCACCGGTTCGCCCATGTCGAGCAGAAAGAGATCCCCCCCTTCGGCCATGCCAGTGGACTGAAGCACCAGTTGGACGGCTTCGGGAATGGTCATGAAGTAGCGGGTGATGGCCGGGTGGGTCACGGTGATCGGCCCACCTGCCTGGATCTGTTGGTGGAACAGGGGGATCACCGAGCCGGAGGAGGCCAGCACATTGCCGAACCTGACCATCGAGAAGATCGGTCCCTGCCCGGATCCGGCCACCTGTTGAGCCGCATTCTGAATCATCAGTTCACAGACTCTCTTGCTGGCCCCCATGGCGCTGGTGGGACGCACGGCCTTGTCCGTGGAGATCAGCACGACCCGTTTGACCGCGGTGTGAAGAGCGGCATCAATCACCGAAGCTGTGCATCGCAGGTTGTTACCGATCCCCACGCAAAGATTGGACTCAACAATCGGAACGTGTTTGTAGGCCGCAGCGTGGAAGATCGTGTCCACGGCGTATCTCTTGCACAGCGCTTCGAGATGGACCTTGTTGCCAGCATCTCCGAGCACGGGAACAAGCTCGCTGCCGGGCTGGTGTTGCGCCGAAACCACCTTTTCCAGCGAATAGAGAGAGAACTCGGTTTGCTCCAGCATCACCAGCGTTCGGGCACCGAGCTGGTGGATCTGCAGGCACAGCTCCGTGCCGATCGATCCACCCGCTCCGGTCACCAGGACTGATGCACCGGTGACGCCGACGCCGAGCAGCTCCGGATCCGGGCTGGAGGCCTCGCGGCCGAGCAGATCCTCGATCGTGACGGCCCGGAGTTCATCGACGACGATCTCGGCCGAGGCCAGCTGGGCGAGCGATGGAATGGTGAGCACGCTGAGGCCGCATTCGGTGAGGCGATCGACCAGTTCACGTTTGCGATGCCGGGAGAGGGTTGAAATCGCCAGCAGGGTCTGCTTGATCTGGTGCTTTTCGACCAGGGATCGAATCTTTTCGGGGGAGTGGATGGTCAACCCCTGAAGCTTTCGGCCCTGGAGTCTGGGGTCATCGTCGAGGAAGGCGATCAGTTTGAACCGGCGATCATTCTGAAGGGCCTGCCTCAGGCTGGCACCGGGTCGACCGGCTCCGTAAATCAGGGTTGGGATTCGCCTGGCTGTTCGCCGGAATTGATCGGCTGGTTGAACTCGACCCAGTTGGAACCTGAGCAGATCGCGGAGAATGATCCGACTGCCGATCGATCCAATCGTGAACAGCAGAAAGTAGAGAAACCAGAAGGAGTTGGGTGGCATCACCCCCCGGTTCAACCAGGCGATCAACCAGAGGCCCACGGTCAGAATGGCGGCCCTGGGGAGCAGCGCGTACAGGGAGTGGCTGCCCGAGTAACGGGTGAGGCTTCGATACCATCCGCTGATGGCCAGAAGAAGCAAGCCGCTGCCGACGGCCCAGGGCAGCAGCCAGCCGTGGTGGGAAAAGTAGCTGATGAACAGCCGGAAATCCTGGTTGAAGCGAATCAGGTAGGCCCCGATGAAACTGCAGGCGATCAGCAATCCATCCATTCCCACCAGAAGGATTCTCCGCAGCCAGGTGGGGCATCGGACGGTGATGTGAATGAGGGAGGTCAACTCAGTTCGGCCTGGTGTTGCTGCAATCTTTTTTGCCGTTGGGGAGTGCAGCTATCTCCTGCTCCCCACGCCACGCTGCCTGGCCCTGGAAAGGTGCTGCCACCTTCAATTCCAGCAGCAACCCTACGCCCATGTCCAGGCCGATTCCGATGGCAAGCCCGATCGGGCCAAGGTTCAGCAGCAGCAGACCGCCAAGCCCGGTGGCTGCGATGTAGAGCGTCGCCACCTGTTGGTGGCTCCAGCCCGCCTGATGCAGACGCTGATACAGGTGCAGCCGGTGGGCCTGAAACACCGGTTGCCCAGCCACGGCGCGGCGCAGCACGCAGATCAGCGCATCGGCCAGCAGCGGAAACCCCACCAGCAGCAGGGCCAGTGCCGTGGCGGCATCGCCGGCCTGCAGCACGGTTCCGGCGAACACGGCCCCCAGGAACGTGCTGCCCACATCTCCCATGAACACCCTGGCGGGGCTCCAGTTCCAGGCCAGGAAGCCGAGCAGTGCCCCCACCAGGCTCCAGGGGGCCTCGGTGCCGAGGCGAAGGGCCGCGACGGCGAACACCACCGCCAGGCAGCCCGCCACCAGGCCGTCGAGTCCATCCATGAAGTTGACGAAGTTGACCACGGCTGTGATCCCGATCACCACCAGCGGCAGGATCCACCAGGGAAGGGGCACGGCCGCCACGCTGATCAGGCCGATTGCGGTGAGGGCCTGGATGCCGAAGCGCAGCGCGGCCGGCAGGTCGTGCCGGTCATCGAGAAATCCCGTGATCGCAAGAGGCGCGCAGATCAGCGGCAACCAGACCAGCCAGCTGGCACTCCCCGTCAGCCCCAGGATCAGACCCATCAGGCAGCTCACCGCCACGAACGCCACACCGCCTCCCCGGGGTGTCGGCAGCCGGTGGGAGCTGCGCGCGTTGGGCTGATCCAGCAGCCGCTGGCGCAGGACCGGCAGCAGGCCGGCGAGCAGCAGCCAGCTGAGCGTGGCGGAAAGGGCGGCGAGCGCCCCGGCCTGGGGGATGGATGCCGGGTTCATGGAGCCAGGGGTCCGGCGGGGAATGCTGCGGGCGGCCGGCCGAGCAGCTCGTGGACCGGCAGGAATCCGCAGAGGTCGGCGCCCATGCGCAGCACGGCCTCGAATCGCTTCGGCGAAACCAGCAGCAAAGGGGCCGCCAGGGCGTAGATCAGCCGGGCCGGCACAGGCAGCAGCCGGTTGGTCCGGCCAGTGGCCGGGGCAAGCCGCTCCAGCATCGCCCGGTAGCTGAGCGTGTCGTCGCCGCCGATCGGCAGGTGGCTGGGCAGATCCAGGCCTTGGTCGTCCCGCAGCTGGGCCAGGGCGAGGTGCAGGGCGGCTGCCGCCAGCTGGGCGCAGTGAATCGGCTGCCGCAGGCCACTGGGATCCGGCACCGGCAGCCAGGGATACCGCCCCAGCGCTGTGGCCAGCCGGCTGAGGTTGCGATCGGCGTAGGAGCCGCTGCGGCCGTAGATCAGGGTCGGCTGCAGGATCTGGCAGGCCAGGCCGTGCCGCTTGCAGCTGGCCTGGAGTTCCGCCTCGGCCCGCTGCAGCCTGCCCACCAGGGCGCGATCGAAGCCATTGCTGGCGAAGCGCTTGGTGAGCACCGACGAAGACGAGCAGGCCACCACCCCCCGCAGGCCAGGGGGCGGCTGGGCGGCCAGCTGCCGGTTCAGGAAAGGCGCCAGATGCCAGATCGGCGCAAAGCTCACCACCACCAGAGGGCCTGTCGCCTGGCTGCGATCGGGCCAGGCGCTGGCAGCGGCAGCCTCGCTGCTGAGCTCGCAGGGAAGGAAGGGCAGGCCAGGGTGGTCGGGGGGTGGCCGCCGCCCCGCCACGCTCAGCTCAGGGCTTGGCTGGAGGCCTGGCTGAAGGGTCATGGCCTGGCGGAGGAAGGCATCGCCTGCCGGGGTGGTGGCTCCGAAGATCAGAAGCTTCGTCATGGTCTCCTGCCCAGCCGTGGCGCGATGGCACTGGCCGCGCGTTGCAGGTAGCGCAGCAGAAAAGGACACCACCAGAGCAGCCCGAAGGCCCGCCGATAGGCCTGCCGAACCTCCTGCAGCCGCCGCTGATGCTGGATGCCGCTGACGCCTCCCACGGCGATCTGGACCAGCTCCACCGCCAACATCCTGACCCGCAGACCCTGGAAGCGGGAAAGCTCCAGAAAGTAGTCGAGGTCGGCGGCGAGGCGGAAGCCAGGGGTGTAGGCGGCCAGGTGCTGGCGCGCTCCCGGGCCGATCAAGGTGGCCTGGTGGGGGGGTGTGGAGCCGAGAAAGAGGGAGCGGCGGAAGGAGTGACGCCAGCGGAAGACGGTGCGACGGCCCGGCACGGCTTCACCACCAGCGCCGATCGATGCGTAGCGGCCCGCGGCCACCAGCAGATCACAACCGGTGACGGCAGCGGCGGCCCGCTCCAGGGCCGTCGGACTGGCGGCCCAGTCGTCGCTGCCCCAGAACAGCAGCCAGTCGGTTGGAGCGGCTGCGGCGAAGCCCTGGTTCATCGCTGCGAAGATGCCGGGCCGGCCGGCTTCCTGAACCTGCCAGGCAAAGCGCTGATCGGAGTGGCAGAGCTGCTGCAGATAGGCGCGATGCTCCTGACCCGACGGTCCGTCGATGAACAGCACCTGCCAACGGGGATGGGTCTGGGTCTGCAGCGAGTCCACCAGGCGCGGCAGGAGTGGATGGGAATCGAGGGTGGGAACAACGATCAGGATCGATGCCGGCCCATCAGCAGGGGCCAGCCCGGCTTGATCAGCGTGAGCCGGGCTGGCTTGATCAGGAGGGCAGTAGAGCCTCAAGATAGTGCTGCAGAAGGTCAATCGGCACGATCATGTCATTGCTCGCGTTGGCGGGCTCAAGCTGATGGAAGTAGTAGCGGCCGCCCCTGATCATGGTGATCTGAAAGTATTCTGCTCCGATCCGATGACCGGAGCAGAACAACTCCAGTACAGCTGGTTGATCTGCATAGATCAGGTTGGTCAGTCCAGCGCCGTGGGGAGAGATCACCAGTTCCGCCGACTGAAACAGGGCCACTTGTTCGGCCACACTCATGCCCTCAAGGCAGACGGGTTGAATGTTGTGGAGTGCGAGCGTTTCGATGACGGCCGCTTCGTTCAGCACCCGCCTTGAGGTTGTCAGTTTGCGGGAGATGTAAATTCTTTGCCTGGATCGTGGAGCCTTCACTTGTGGAGAAGAGGTCACAAGTCTGCTCCAGTTGTTGATTATCTCAGGATGCAGTTGATTGTTGTGACAGCTCGGGTCCATGGTCTGAATGGCATACCGATCCTGAACGATCAGGAGATTGGTGAGCCGGAGATTGAGCAGCCTTTCCTTTGATTCCACCCGTTGGGCCTTGAGCCCGGTCCAGGCAAGCAGGTCGAGCGATTCCTGCTGGTAGCGGCGGGTTGTTTCCTTGCTGATGTAGTAGACGGTGAGGGCTTCCAGGCCAGCGGAGCCCAGGGACCTGAGATGGCGCTCAGCCCAGACGATCTGGGTGAGATAGTCGAGCGTCCAGTGAAAGTAGTTGTCCCACCAGAGACGCTCCTGGATCAGAACCAGGGAGTGACCCGGCGCATCAGCCTGGCCAGCTGACCTTGTGGGCGCCAGTTTGGGCAGCAGTGCACTCAGCATGGCGGCCTGCCGGCTGTCGGTATCGCTCGAGTTTCCATGCAGAGCGTCCAGGTTCGGCCCGTAGACATGGCCATAGATCGAGAGGATTCTTGCCGCAGGGAGAATCCGGCATGCCAGCAACGGAATCGCCCGTGCTTCTTCGTGCCGGGCAAGGCTTGGGGGGGTCGGTGCTTCGAATGTGGTGGATTTCCAGGTGGGTTTGGCTTCCGCTCCACAGGAGGAGCCGGGGCAGGCTCTGAACAGATCATGATCCTGATCCGAAAAGCCGCTGCCTGTGGTGAGCCTCTTGCTGGCGTCGGCCACCAACAGGGCAAGCCGCTTGACCAGATCAAGGCAGCGGCGTCTGGATCGCAGCAGTCGTTGGAACATCAACTGGACCAGGAACCCTTATTCTCGATTTGCCCAGGGCCCTGCACGGATGAACATCTTTCCTGGCCAGTGCCCACCGGCGCGCATCCTTGAGCAACGGGTGGCTCCGGAGCCACGGCAGCAAAGCCTGTTCGCCGATGTCTGCTCACTGATCAGGCCAGGTTCGATCCTGGAGATCGGCAGCTGGATGGGGGCATCGGCAATGGCCTGGTGTGAAGCGGCCATTCCGCTCAACGCCGATGCCAAGGTCTATTGCGTGGACACCTGGCTTGGTTCCGTTGAGCACTACCTCAACAATGAAGGAGCGTGGGCTGATGGCGAATGGGGCTTCAAAAGACTTGCGATCGAGCCCTATGGCCCAACGTTCTTTGACGACTTTCTTTGGAATGTTCATGCCAATGGTTACGCTGATCAAATTCTTCCCTTCCGGGCTGACTCGCAATCTGCTCTGTCGCTTTTTGCCAATCAGAAGCTTCACTTTGATGTGATCTACGTTGATGGCGCTCATGACACATACTCTGTCTTCAAGGACGTTTCAAACGCATTGAAGATTGTTTCACCAGACGGATTGATCTGTGGTGATGATTTCGGTTGGGAAACCGTTCGGGATGGTCTTGTCCTGGCGGCAGTCGTCCAGCGCGTTCCCTTCCGTTTCCTGGTCAAGGGGCAGGACTTCATTGTGTTGCGTGATCGTTCATCCAGCCTTGAAACCGAATTCATTGGGCTTGGCTATCGGCGCTGGCATCCGCTGGCACCCGCCAATCTGTTCAGAATGCCTCTGGCGATCCTCCGCAAGCTGTTCACCAAGCCGGTTTGATCGGTTTGCCCTCAACCGTTGTCGGGGGCGAACTGCCTGGCCTGGCGCCGCCCCACCGGCACGGCGGGGTTGCCGGCCATGATCGATCCTGAGCCAATCCTGCCCGACGCCACCGCCGCCAGGCCGACCACGGCCCCCTCTCCCACCTGGCTGCCAGGGGCAAGGACGGCCTTGGCGCAGATCCAGGCGTCGGCGCCCACCTTGATCGGGCCGAGCGTCAGCTCGAATCCAGGGCTGCGGTAATCGTGGTTGCCGGTGCAGAGAAAGGCCCCCTGGGAGAGGCAGACCCGATCCCCCAGCCTCACTGGGGCCAGGTTGTCGATCCAGACGCTCTCCCCCAGCCAGCAGTGATCCCCCACCACCAGCCGCCAGGGAAACTTCACCCGCAGCCCGGGCTTGAGACGACAGCCCGAGCCGATCTGCGCTCCGAACGACTGCAGCAGCCAACGGCGCCAGGCGGTTCCCGGCAGATGGGAGCCGAGCAGCAGCTGGCCGACGATCAGCCAGAGCGCCTGCTTCCAGCGCGGGGCACCCGGCGACCAGTCTGCCGGCAACTGGTAGTTGGCGAGATCCTGTCTCATCGGCTGAGCGAGGCGGGTGGCGTTCCGCCAGCCTGCATCCAGTGGTAGAGCTGCTCGGTCTGCTCGGCCACCTGGGGCCAGCTGTAGCGCTCCAGAACAAGGCGCTCCCCAGCCGCACCCATCGAGGCCAGCTCATGTGGATCGGCTGTGAACAGCCTGCTGAGGCTCAGCTGCAGGGGAGTGGCTGCGGCGGCCACCGGCCAGGCGGCGCCAGCGCTGAAGGCTTCAGGCAGGTTGCAGGCGGGGCTCAACAGCGCCGGCAGGCGCCAGCCCATCGCTTCGAGAGCCGCCATCGGCAGGCCTTCGCTGAAACTCGGCAGCACGAAGGCGGCGGCCCCAGCCAGGCAGGCATCCCGGGCCTCGCTGAAGCAGGGGCCGAGCACCAGGCAGCGTTCGAGCGGAGCGGCGTTCAGCCGGGCGGCCAGCTGACCCTGATCGCCATAGCCCACCAGGGCGAGCCACCAGCCGGCCCGGGCGGCGGCGGCGGCCAGCTGGCTCCAGGCGTCCAGGAGTGGCCCGATCCCCTTCTTGGGGTGAAAGCGGCCCAGGAACAGCAGCACCCGATCCCCCGGCGGCACCTGGCCACTCCACGGCGGCGGGGGCAGCTCTCGGCTGCGATCCGGTGGAGTGACGCCATTGGGGATCACGGCGATCGGGGTGGTCAGTCCGAGTTCGAGGATCGCCGCCGCTTCAGCCGGGCAGAGGGCCTGGAGGCAGCGGGCGGATTGCAGCGCCTGCTTTTCCCAGAGCCGCCAGACCAGTTGTTTCTTCCAGCGGCTGTTGGCCCGGGCCCAGGGGTCGAGCATGCCGTGGGGCGCGATCAGCAGCGGCAGCCCGGAGGCCGCCAGGGCGGGAGCGATGCGGCTGGGACTGCGCCAGAGGCCATGGATGTGGATCAGCTCCGCCCCGGAGCGGATCGCCTCAAGCCGCAGCCGGTGATCCCGGCGCCAGGCTGGGTGGCGCTCGGCGGTGGCCCAGGCGCTGGCCAGTCCGCGGAGCTGCTGGGCGGCCACCAGATCGGCCACGGCGGTGGCGATCCCGCCATCGGCCGCTCCGGCGGAGTGGGAGAGGTGAAGGGGCCGCAGCGGGTGGCTGGTGGAGGGGTTCAGGACCGGGGCACCGCAGCGGGGCCGGCGCCGAGTTGCTGAACCGGCCTGGCCCAGCGGCCATAGAGCCAAAACAGTGGGTAGACCGAAAAGCCGAACAGCAGGGCCACCTGGGGCAGGTAGCCCCGGCTGATCGCCACATAGAGGAACGAGGCTGAGATCACGTAGATCACATAGGCGAAGGGCTCATGCAGCCGCATCAGAAACCAGTTCCACAGGCAACGCACCAGCCAGCCCATGAACAGCCCCCCGGCCACCAGGGATAGCCAGCCGAACATCAGGTAGTACTCGGCGAAGTTGAGAATCGCCGTGCCGGAGGCATACTTCGCACCTCCATAGAGAATGGAGGTGACATTGGAGATGTATTCGTTGCCGGGCTTGCCCGGCAGTAACACCCGGGGGATCGGGAAGAGAACCGTGGCGATCAGCGGATCAAGGCCTACAAAGGGGCTTTCGGATGGGGTGATCTTCATCACGCCGGCGGTTGTGAAGAACACATTGGTTTCGCCGAGGGCATTGGTGAAAAAATCGTAAAGGCCTTTGCCCTGGAGCTTGGTTGGATCCAGCCCCAATCCATATTGCCTGGAAGCGCCGACGACCCCGGCCACCAGGATGGCTGCGGCGGCAATGGCAAGAATGACGATCGGATTGGGCCTTCGTTGCCGCAGCATGTACCAAAGCAGGATGATCGGAATCAGCAGAATCACCAGGCGATAGCGAAAACCAAGGCTGGTGTAGATTCCAATAGCACCCAACAGCCACAAGAACACCTGGGTGGGGTCACGTTTGCTGGTCATCCAGGCGGTGAACATCAGGGCGATGCCTGGAATCAGAAAGTTCACCGCATAGTTGAAGTAGTTGGCAAAGGCGCCGATATCCGCACCGCCTTCATCCCAACCCACCAGGGGGTTGATGCCCGCCACCGGATTCAGCAGAGCGATCGCCCTTGGGCCGAAAGCCAACGCGAACATGGCCAGGCCCACCAGGCAGAGAGCTCTACCGAGCTTGTGCAGGTGTTCCGGCTGGATGTCGGCGAGAAAACGCTGGTTGAAGCGCGGGGTGGCCAGCTGGTGGAAGCCGAACAGCAGGGCGGCATAGAAGAACAGTGCCCCGGCCCAGCCCCACACCATCGAGAGCCTGCCCCCCAGTCCCTTCTGGACGACCAGTTCGCCGCTATTGAGCAGCCAGAGAGGCCCGAGCAGGCAGTAGAAGGCGAGGATTGCCGCGATGATCAGGGTGGGGCGAAACAGGTCCACCCACTGGCGGCTGGTGGCGGCGTTCCAGGTTTCAGCGGTGATCAGGGCGATCAGCCCACCCACCAGGAGGATTTCATCGAAGCTCAGCTGGTTGGGATCGGTCATGGCTGGTGGCTGAGCAGGCGGGCCAGCAGTGCCCCCTGCCGGCGGCGGCTGTGTTGGTGGTGGGTGTTCGTTCGGGCCAGGGCAACGGCGCTGGCCAGTGCAGCGGCGAAGGATCGGGGATCGAAGCCTTCCAGTTTGCGATGGGCGGCAGCCACCATGCTGGTGCGCTGCTGGGCGGACTGGGCTTCGGCTGCCTGAAGCAGGGCGGTGAGGGCGGCGGGCTGGGCCGGATCGAAGCTCCAGCCAGACGCCCCAGCTTCGATCAGATCCAGGCAGCAGCCGCAGTTTCGGCTGACGATCACCGGCAGACCAGCCGCCATCGCCTCATTCACCACCAGGCCCCACTGGTCGCTGTGGCTGGCCAGCACGAAGCAGGCCGCCTGGCCGTAGGCCTCCTGGAGCAGCTCCAGCTGCAGAAAGGGATCGATCAGAACGCGGCCGGGATGGGGAAGCTGCGCCACGGCGGCCTGAATCTGGGCATGAAGCGGACCGGCGCCGATCAGCCGAAGCCCCCAGGCCCCCCCCTGCCGCTGGTAGGCGCCGTAGGCAGCCAGCAGGCCGGCGTGGTTTTTCTTGGCCACGAAGCGGCTCACACACAGAAAATGGGGCCTGGCGAGCACGGGGTGGTCGGGTACTGGCTGGCGGCGGGCCCGGGCGGCCCCGGCCGCGAAGCCCCGGTTGTCGACCACATCCCAGGGCTGAACGATGGCAGAGGCCGCAAAGCCCAGCCGCTCCAGGTAGGCGCGGCTTTCGCTGCCGGCCACAAGGGCAGCGGCATAGCTGAGCAGCAGCAGACGCTTGATCCACTCCTTCGCCCAGCGGCGCGGCTCGTCGCGCTCGCGGCTGTCGGAGATCAGCACCAGGGGGATGCCTCGGCGATCGGCCTGGTGGATCAGCCGCTGGTAGGCGCGGTCGGCCCAGCCCGTCGTGACGACGACAGCCGGCTGGAGCTGATCCAGCAGGGCGGCGATTTGCCGATCCAGTTCCGGGTTGGCGGGATCCTGTTCGGGATCACCGGCTCCAGTGAGTTGATGGCGGCCGTAGGTGCCCGTTGGGGCAATGGCCCAGGGATACTCCTGGCTGTCGGGGCGGGTTTCCAGCACCTGCAGGTTCAGCAGGCGCTCGGCCGCGCTCAGCCGGATGTCGTGGTATGGGCCGATCCGGTGCAGGGCCAGCAGCACGGGAATCATCGGCGCTGCAGGGTGGTGAGCAGCCGCTCGCCGTAGCGGGCCCAGGTGTAGTCGTGGGCCCGGAGCCGGGCGGCGGCGCCGAGCCGGTTGCGCAGGCTGCGATCGCCGAGCAATTGCTCCAGGCGATCGGCCAGGGGGACGCTCTGGCCCATCGGCACCAGAAAGCCTTCCACGCCGTCGCGCACCACCGAGCCGCACTGGGGGGTGGTGATCACCGGCAGCCCACAGGCCATGGCCTCCAGGTGCACCAGGGCCATGCCCTCGGCCAGGGTGGGCAGCACGAACAGATCGGCTCGGCGGAACTCCTCGCGGATCTGGCGGCGGGGCACCTGGCCCAGGTAGGTGGGCCCCTCGAACAGGGGCAGGCTTACATCCACCAGGGGCGGACCGGCCACCCGGCAATCGAAGGCCACCCCCCGCCGGCGCAGTTCCCGGCAGGCTTCGGCCAGCACGTGGTTGCCCTTGCGGAGCCCCACCTGACCCACGAACAGGATCCGGCCGGGCTCGGGCTCGGCCTCCAGCTCGAACCAATGCTCGGGAATGCCGTAGGGAACCAGCGATAGCTTGGCCGGATCACAGCCGAGGGCGATGCAGCTGTCGAGGCAGTAGCTGGAGGGAACCAGCACCTGATCACTGAGGGCCCACTTCTGGCGATCGCGCTCGATGCCCGCTTCCACCAGCTCCGGCGCTTCTCCATCTGGCTCGATGCCGGGATGGAGCCGGCGCTCCTCCAGCAGGGTGCGGCCCACATCGGCCGAGATGATCAGTTCATGCACCACCTTCAATCCCAGCTCTTTGGCTTGCCGGCAAGCATTGAGATCGTTGTTGATCAAGTTGGTGTAGAGCGCGCCTGCGCCGCCGAAGCGCTCGCGGCAGGCGCGCTGCAGCAGCAGCTCGTCGGAGCGTGAGCCGTGGCGGGCCCAGGTGAGGGAGGCCAGCGGTTGATCGCGCACCAGCCGGCGGGGCAACTCCGCTGGCAGGCGCCGGCCCAGCAGGCGCCTGAGCGGTCTGGGCTGGAGTTGCCGGGGCCAGAGGCGATCGAGCAGCTCCAGGGGCCGGTGGTTGCTGTGCAGATCGGTGTAGAAGGCTGCCAGCACACCGGCGCGGGCCAGCAGGGCCGGCACGGCGTAGTGCATCCGGGCACCGGCCTGGAGCACGGCGTAGTTCTGGGTCATACCAACCCGCACAACCGCTTAGCCACCTCCTCCAAGGCACTGACATGGATAGCGAGAACGTTGTTGTCCAGTCGTGGCGGTTCAGCTCCCGAAGTTTCAGGGCAGAAGGGTTGCAAGCGATTGGTAGTGGGGTCGTAGAGATAAAAGCCGTATTGCCAGCGAGTGAAGGCTTCGAGCAGGGCGGCATTGCTGGAGCCCAGTCGCTGCTGAGTGTCAAGGAGTTCGAAACTCCAGACCTTCGGGGCGCCGCGCCGAAGTTCCCCTTCGCTCCCGCCAAGCACCAGTTGCTCAGCCCCTTCAACGTCAATCTTGATGTAGGCAAAGCGATCAGGCCAGGGGAAGCCATCAAGGCGCTTCGCCTGGACCCAATGCTCTGACAAGCCCGGCGAACTGCCTATGCCATTTTCTGAGTGATTGTAACCATCGAGGGGGGGGGGTGAGATCGAGACGGTCGAATCACCATCGCTTCGATTGAGCTGCACCAGCCCATCGCGATCGGCCAGGGCCACGGGATGCACGGTTACGGCCTCCAGACCATTGAGTTTGAGGTTGCATCTCAGCTTGGTCACGTTCTCCGGTAGACACTCGAAGGCATGAACGCTCTGGGCCCCAGCCCACCTGGCCATCAGCAGTCTGTAGGTACCCATATTGGCGCCAATGTCGGCGCAGAGATCACCTGGCCGCAGGTAGCGGCGCAGGAACTGCAACGAGGGCCAATCGAACAGGCCGTAGTAAAGGCAAGACTGGCTTCCCTGACTGTTGGTGAGCAGTTGCACCTTCAGGCCATCCACCCAGGGGATCACCCGGCCGGTGGCGGGGAACAGGCTCAATTTCTTCTGGAGCTGGTAGGTGGCCCAGCGAACGGTTCCTCCGAGGCGATGACTGAGCCCACGCAACCCGCCGGAGGCGCAATGGGAAGGATGGCTCCAGATCTTGCGCAGGCCGTAGGGGAATGGGGTGCGCATCAGCAGCAGATCCAGCACAAGCAAAGGCCATGATCGATCAGAACATCTTGATCAGGCGCGCTGTTCTGGGCCGTCGAAAAGGTTTGCCAGGTCGGCGGTTGATGGCACTTAGCTAAGCAGCAGAATGTCGATCCTCCTGCGCTGCTGGCGGATGTAGGGGCGTTCCCGCCAGCTGCGAAACAGCCTGTAGAGCCAGGGCTGATGGAGCAGGCGGAAGAGGAGGCGGCCGGGCGGTGAGAGGTCGGCCAGGGCCTGGCGCCGCCATTGCTCGGGGTCGGAGCGCCGCCAGCAGGGATGGCTGGCCTGCTGGTTCTGGAGCAGGTGCGCCAGGGCAACGGGATCCCCGGTTTCGATCAGCAGATCGATCCATTGCTTCAGCAGGTGCTGGTTCGACTCGATTCCATAGGCCAGCCTGGCCTGGCTGGCGATGGCGTTTCGATCCTGCTCGAGGCTGCTAGAGCGGAGCTGATCGATGGCGTGCGCAGCGATCGCCTCAACGCTGGCGGCCGAGCGGCCTGCCGCCAGGATTCGCACCACTTCGCCCTGGCTGTTGTCCTTGAGCGGCGTGGATCCGGTCACGATCGGCAGGCCGGATTGGGCCGCTTCCACCAGCACCAGTCCGAACGATTCGCCGATCTGCGAAAGATGCAGGAACAGATCCATGGCCCAGTAGGCCGCCTGGAGGGTCCGGTCATCGGAGCTGGCGGGGAACACCTGGATCGCGGCGCGGAGCGGGGCCGGCAGGGTGTCGATCTCGGCAGAGATTCCCGGTGGGCATCCCACCAGCAACAGCTGGCAATCCGGCAGCCGTTGCTGAATCAGGCGGAAGACATCCAGAATCCGCCGATCCCATTTCGAATCAGAGGGCTGGCCGATGCGGCCGACCACCGGCGCTGTGGACGAAAGTTGGAAGTGCTCGCGGGCGGATTGACGCTCGCCGGCCTGCGGCGGGCGAAAGCGTTGCTCGGCCACCAGGTAGGGGAAGACTCCATGGGGCCGGCGGCGGGCGGCGGAGCGGACCCAGCGGCTCCATTTCCAGGCCCCCGACTGACTGATCAGCAGTTCGAAGTCGATCGGATCAGGCAAGGGCCCGTAATCCGCCCGCGCGAACACATTGGTCTGCACGACCCGGGTGGTGCCCCCTTTCAGCCTGCCGATCAACCAATCGGAGTAGGGATCGAACTGCCCACCGTTGTGGCTGTGGATCAGATCCCAGGGCTCCTGTTCGCTCTGAAGGCAGAGGGGGGCGATGGCGTCAGCGCCACTCCAGACCTGCACACCGCCGGCCTGGAGCGCCGCTTCGAGGATGCCACCGCCGTAGATGCCCAGGATCGCCGATTCAAAGCCCATCGCCGCGGTGGCGATCGCATAGGTGGCGGCCACCCGTTCGGTGCCGCCGGTGGAGAGGGCCTGAACAACCGTGAGGATGCGCCGTCTGCGGGGAGTTGGGGGGATGCCCATGCTAGCTAGCCTGATCATCTAGCTGGGACAAAGGCGAGACTGACCAAGTGTGGACCCTTCAGGACGCCAAGAACAGCTTCAGTGCCGTGGTGGAGGCCGCCATGGCCGGCTGACCCCAGCTCGTGACCAGGCGTGGCAAACCAGCCACGGTGATTCTTGGAATTGCCGATTACAAGCGTCTTCAGCAGCTTGAGCGCCTCCAACAGCCGAGCTTGGTGGAGCTGCTTCTGGCACAACCCCAGGACGATGGGAGCAGCCAACCCATCCAGCTGGAGCCACGGGCCTGGGAGGAGTGAGTGTTTCTTTTCGATACGGTGGTGATCTCGGAACTGCGCAGGCGTCAGCGGGATTGAGGTGTGGTGAGCTGGCTCAGGGAGCAGAGGTCGGATGATCACTTTCTCAGTGAGATCAGCCTTGGGGAGTTCGAGCGGGGCATCGCGATCAAGCAGAAAGGTGATGTCGCGTTCGCAAGGCTTCTGCGGAGCTGGTTGGAGGGACGGCGCTGGAGCACGGCCTGCAGGTGGTGACGCGGAATGTTCGCCATTTCATCCCCACAGGGGTGGAGGTGATCAATCCCTTCAGTTCAGAACCACCGCCAACTGCTCCACTGCCGCCGCCCAGGTGAATTCACGCCAGCGGGGCGCCAGGGCCGCTCGCCAGGCCAGATACCTCTGGTAGGGGGTCAGCCGGTCCACCAGCCAGTTGGCCACCTCGCTCGCTGATGGATGGGCCGGGAACAGCTGGCCGCAGCCGGCGTCGGGAAGGGTGGAGGGGATGCCTCCCACGGCGTGGGCGATCAGTGGCACGCCCAGCCGCAGGCACTCGAGATTGGATCGCGGGGCGGCCTCCGCGCTGGAGAAAAGGGCGCCGAAATGCCAGCTGCGCAGCTCGGCCACGAAGCGGGGGGTGTCGGTCTGCTTGTTGATGAAGCCCAGGGGCTCCAGCAGGGGGTGGTGCGGAAGCCTGGCTGGATCAACCCCGATGGCACGGACCCGGCTGGGAATCCCCTGCCGCTGCAGGGCCTCGGCCACCGTCAGCAGAAACGGTCCGCCCTTGCGCGGCCAGTCTTTGCCCAGGAAGCCCAGGCGCAGGGGCGCCTCCTCTGATGGGAGTGGGGGAGATGCCGGCTCAGCCAGTTCCGCCAGTCGGGCTTCATCGAGGTTGGCGCCACCCGGCACCACATGCACCTTGGCGGGATCGATGCCGTAGTCGTTGATCACCGAGTTGGCGGTCCACTGGGCCATGCAGATCACGCTTCCCGCCTGTTGATAGGCCAGCCGTTCCCGGGTCAACGCCTCGGCACGAAAGGAGGCACTGATCGGATCGCCCAGGCCGTAATCATCGAAGATCTGGCGGGTG
Source organism: Cyanobium sp. ULC082 (assembly GCF_977927535.1). Lineage (NCBI taxonomy): Bacteria > Bacillati > Cyanobacteriota > Cyanophyceae > Synechococcales > Prochlorococcaceae > Cyanobium > Cyanobium sp. ULC082. The sequence goes on along the minus strand of NZ_OZ376397.1, from coordinate 1,515,366 downwards.
GTGGCATCGATGTAGAAGTCGACCCGCTGGGAGCTTGGCCATGGCAGGGGGGGCAGGAAGGGGTAGTGACTGAGAAGGGAGCCTTTGAAGTTCTGGAGCCCCGCCTGCTGGAAGAGGGTCTGGGCGTAAAGGGGGCTGTACTGGAACCCACCGGCTTTGCCGGTGCGGATCAGCTGAGCCAGATTCCAGAGTCGTTTCCTTCCTTTGAGAGGCTCGGGATGAAGCGAGATGCCGCTCTGCAGCCATCCCGATGTGATGCCGGCCTGCAGCAGGAAGTAGGGAATGTTGCTCCAGGTGGCCGGATCGGTGGCATCTCCATTGCAGAGCAGCAGGCGGCTCATCTCATGCCTCAACCAGGCGCAGCCAGTGTTGCGCCGTTGTGCTCAGATCGAATTGGCTCGCGGCGGCGGAGGAACGCTTGGCCAGGGCGATCCGCAGCTGGGCATCCTCCATCAACGCCTCCAGATGGCTGACCCAGGCCTGGACATCTCCCGCTGGAACCAGACGCCCGGAGGCGCCCTGGTCGAGAACCTCCCGGCAGGCCGGCACGTCACTGGCCAGGATGGGCAGCCCGGCGGCCATCGCTTCCACCAGGGCAATGCCGAAACCCTCGGCCACGGTGGTGGAGAAGGCAAAGAGATCGGCCGCACCCAGAATCTCAGGGATGTCATGGCGGCGACCCAGAAAGATGTCCTGGGGATTCATGCCCAGTTCGGCACTCAGCTTGCGGAGTGATGCGTCGTTGTCCCCGTCCCCCACCAACCAGAGGCCCCAGGCTTCCGTTCGTTGTCTGCGGGCGATGGCAAAGGCCTTCAGCAAGGTGTTGTGGTCTTTGATGTGATCCAGCCTGGCCACCATCACCACATGTCTCCGTGCGCCATCGCGCTCCGTGGGGCCGGCCGTCCAATCCTGCTTCCGGGCCTTCAGGGCACGGCTCAGAATGGCTCGCGTGTCGCAGCCGTTCGGGATGATCGGGGCCTGGCGTCTGAGCAGGCAGTTCCGGTTCAGGGACGACTTCACATACTGGGAGCAGGGCACGAAGGTCACCCCCAGGGCGCTGAACAGGGCGCACAGCAGGTGGGTCTTTTGCTTGGCGGGGCTCGTGGTGGCGACCGGATTGCCGAGGTGAACCAGAATCCGGCGAACTCCAGCCAGTTTCAATCCGATCAATGCCGGCAGGAGAGAGGCATTGAAGGGATAAATGATCGCCGTTGTGAAATGATGCTTTTTAGCGGCTTGATAGGTTTTCAGGCAACGGTTCAAGCCTTTCCATGTTTTACCTGGAATCAGAGCGGAGTTGAGGCAGAGAGTTGAGTCTGAGAGGAAGGTGTTGAGTGCTGATTCCTGTGTTGATGAAAGGCTGAGAAGAAACGACCTGACATGGTGTCGGCGATTGAATTCGCGAATCAGTGAACAAGCAAGATTGTCGATTCCGCCCAGATTCAATCCATCCAGCACATGGACGACAATGGTTTCATTGCTCACGTCAAGGACTGGTTTTGCTGATTCGATTCCGAATCACCCGGGTTGTGATGCGTGGCAAGGATTGGATGATTTCGCTGACGCGCCGCCGCCCCATGTCAGCTTTGCGTTCGTATTCACGTGGATGGATACAATCTAGAATCGGATTCGTTGCAATTGTTTCGATGGTCAGCGGAAGAATGCGATTGTAGGGCTCGCCTTCCTTGGCATATAGAATTGCATTCTGTGCATAGTATTCGGCAACCTGGCCATTGCTCCAGACCTGCGGCCTGAGCAGATCAAGCGGTAAGTAGCCATGCTGCTTGAAAATCACGGCCCACCAACTCTGCCAGCGCTCATTGATGTGATGGGTACCTCCCTGCCAGGGAATGGCGGCTGAGAACAGGACAAGCTCGGCATGGCGCACCAGGCTTTCCACCAGCACAGGAGCGGATTCAGGTGGCAGATGTTCTCCTACCTCCATGCAAATGGCCAGATCAAAGACCTGGTCGGTGAGAAATGGCTTGGTCAGATCCCTGGCCAGGAAGTTGTTGAGCGGAACGGCGAGCCTGTTGGTAATCACGTGATCGCCATCGACTCCGAGATAGCTGATCCCCAGTTCAAGGCAACTTTGCCCCCAGGCACATTGACCTGCACCCAGATCCAGAATGGACCTTGTGCCAAGTTGTTGTTGGAGGAGGCTCAGAATGATTCTGGATGAACCAAGCGACTTTCCATGCATGTCCGCATAGAAGCCTTGGTCATAGGCAGGCTCAGACGGTGACATGATTCTGGCCCTCCAATCGGTTCAGCGATGCCGATTGTTGCTGGTCGTGGAAGGACATGGGCCTGGTCTGCATCGTTACGGAATCAGGATGATGAGTTGATGGTTTTGGATTTCATTCCTCTGATTGCCAGAGTTGATTGACAAAGAAGTGATTGTAGATGTTCCGTTCTGGTGATCGCTGGAATCCAGGATGATAGGGAGGTTCGATTGGCTGGAAGTTGCTGCCCAGTAAGGGGATGATTGCAGCCAGTTCGTTTGGCGCTGCTTCGATGCAGAGCGCCAGCGGCTGGTTGATCCGCAAGGTTTCACTGGCTCCACGCAACACTTCAAGCTCATGGTGTTCCACATCAATCTTGATCACCAGCTTGCCATGAAGGCCGCTCAGATCTGAGAGCTTCAGTTGATCAAGGCTGAGTTGAAAGGCCGACTGCGTTGGCCCCAGGGAATCGCTTGGCTCCCTGTGGATGTGGTTGATCCCACTCTCCGGAAGGGCTGTCATGGCGATCTGGGCCGAGTGGGCGCCAAGGGCAAGGTTCAGCGCACTGATGTTCAGTTGAGGGTTGGCTCGGCAGTTCTGAACCAGGGAGGCGAAGGTGGTTCGAATCGGCTCAAAAGCCAGGCAGGTGGACCCCCTTTTGGGCAGCGATCAGAAGTGAGAACAGGCCAACATTGGCTCCGATATCAAGAAACAGAGTATCCGGACAGCACAGGCTCAGTAATCGGCTCAAAACGGGTTCAATCTGCCTGTGTTTCAGCAGGTAACGCAGCTGGTAATGACTTTTCATCACCCGGAAGTTGACAGCAGCAAATCTGATCGATGGGGCCTTCTGGAAGCCCATTTGAGCAAGCAGCCACAGATAGTTGAGGCTGGGTGCACGGCCGTTTCTGATCCCGTGATCAGATTTTGTGCTGGCATTGATCAGCCGGTTTTGATTATAGCTCACAAGGCGAACAGCTCTATCGGAAATACTCTGATCGGCTGTTTCATTCCGTTTTGAAGGCGAGAAGCGATGCTCAGATTCATAGCTTGATGTAGGCCCCACCGAAGACATGGAAATTGGGGATTTCCGGCTCACCTTCCAGTAACCGGCGAACCTGGCCTGCGGCTGCTCGCAGTCCGGAGGACGTGCGGCAATCCTGCTGCCAGCTCAGGGCGTCTTGCGGCATCACGAAGCAGGGCGGGCTGAAGAATTCAGTTCTGGCAGCCAGCAGCGCCTGGAACTCCGCAAAGTTGGAGCGATTCACCTGGCTTTCGCCTGCCACGGCCCCTTGGTAGGGGGCCACATCCATCGTGAAGGTGATCAGCCCACCTGGCCTGGTCACCCGGATCATTTCCCGAACGGCCTGGACCGGATCAGGCATGTGCTCAAGGGATGAAATCGAATAGGACGCATCGAAATGGTGATCGGGAAAGGGAAGGTTCAGGGAATCGGCCGGCTGGAAGTGAAGGCTCCCAGCCACAGCGTCAAGGTCGGGGTGGCTCCAGGCGTCGGAGGGAAGATCGCCTTCCGCAGAAGCCTGCTCGCCCAGATCCGTGCCGATCAGCTGATGCCCGGCTGTGGCCAGCAGGTAAGCGGTGGCATTCACACCGCAGGCGTTATCAAACAGGGAGCAGGGAGCGGCTGGATCCGGCTGGCTGCTGATCCAGCGGGCCACCTGGCTGAGCACATAGGGATACTCCCAGCGCCTTGACCAGTGCTGAAGCCCACCCTTCAGATAATGGAGAAAGTACAGGCTTTCGCACTGGCCAAGCAGCCAGGTGCGGAGATCTTCAAGGGCCTCGGCATCGGCCTGTTGCCTGGAAACGAAGCCAGTCAGCGCCAGCCCCGCCGCTTCCGAGCGGGCGGCCAGTTCGTTGAGATTGAGTGGGGCCATGGAGTGAGAAGCAATCAAGGAGAAAAAGGGATCACGTTGGCGCCTGATCCGTGGCGGCGAGCGCCTCGATCACCGCTGCTGCCGTTCCGATCGCCTGTTCAGCATCGGCGGGGTCGAACAGCTCGGCTGGTGGGGTGGTTCCACTCCAAGCTCCAGGATCATGCTCTTGAAAGCTTTTTGTGCAGCCTGCGAAGCGAAATAGCAGGCCTGGGCGAGGAAACCGTTGCGGCTGGCGAGTTCGGCCAGTTCCAGGTCGTTGCGGGCCTGGGCCAGCCAGGCTTTCGGGCGTGCGTTCACGGGGGCCAGGGCAGCAGGGGAATGGCCTGGGAGCGCACCGCTCGCCAATGGGGAGAGGGAGAAGCAAGCCAGGCTTGCCAGCAGCCTCGGCTGACCGGCAGCACATCCGAGCCAGCACCGGCCTCCAGCAGGCGATCGGCCCAGAGATCGGCCGCCCCCTGCTCATCCGCGATCACGAGCAGGTCGATATCGGAGTAGCCATCCCAGTCGCCCCGGGCTCTGGAGCCGAACAAGAAAACCTCGAACGGTTCACCACCCGGCTGAGCATGGGCGCTGAACACCTCGATCAGGCTGCTGGTGAAGGCGGCCAGCCAGCGGGCATGGCGTTGCTGGCGCAGGGCCTCCAGGGGAGAAAGGGTGGGGGAAGCGGCCATGGCTTCAGGCTACCGAGAGCCCCAGTTCCCGCCCGTAGGCCTGGGCCATGGCCTGCACTGAAAAATCCCGGAGCGCCCGCTTACGGGCCCGCTCGGCGCGCCTGCGGGCGGCGAGGGGATCGGCCAGCACCTCCCTGATCCCGGCCGCCAGCGCCCCCGGATCACCAGGAGCCACCAGCCGCCCGAGCTGTCCATTCTCCAGGACCTCCCGGCAGGCGCCGACATCGGTGGCCACAATCGGCACACCGGCGGCCATCGCTTCGGCCAGGGCGATTCCGAACCCCTCGTCGGGCTTGGCGGCAAACACGAACAGATCGAGCTGGGCCAGCAGTTCGGGGATGTCGCGGCGCATGCCGAGCAGCTTCACCCGATCACCCAGATCCAGCTCAGCGATCAGGGCTTCAAGCTGGGGGCGATGGCTTCCCTCGCCCACCAGCCAGATCTCGCAGGCCATCCCCTGATCCCGCAGCAACGCAGCGGCACGCAGCAGGGTGGGTTGATCCTTGTGGATCTCCAGCCGCGCCACCATGCCGATGCGAGGAGTGCCCGAATGGGAGGCAGTTCGTGGCTGGGCTGCGAAGCGATCGAGGTCGCAGGCGTTGTAGATGGTGGTGGTTTCGATGGCGGCCACACAGAAATCGCGGATGGTGGCGGCGCGGATGTAATCGGAGCAGCAGAGCAGGCGGCTGGTGACGGGCCGCCCCAGCTGCACCAGCCAACGGAACTTCCGGAAGGCGCCCCCGGTCCACACCGGTGGCAGGTTGCCCACATGGGCGCAGACCCGCTTCGCGCCAGCCAGCCTGGCGCCCCAGGCGATGCAGGCATGCCAGCCGAGCGGGAAGCTGAGCACGGCGGTGGGTTTCGTTTTTCTGCAGATCCAGAAGCTCTGAACCAGCAACTGAAGATAACGGCCAAGACCCTGGCCAAGGCGATAAACTTGTGGGCTCAGCCCGAGTGCCGCATACTCCGGAAGCAGATCATTCGGTTCGGGAAACAGGCATACCACCGAAATCTCAATCTCCTGGGCCAGCCACTGCTGGGAGAGCTGGAGAGCAAGGATTTGAGTGCCCTCGGCGCAAAGCGAATCGAGAACGATGATGATGTGCTCGCTCACACGGTTTGCTTCGAGGCCACGTAAACGGGTTCGCGACCTTCTCCGTGTTTTTCAAGCACGAAACCATAGGGACGAAGATATCCAGCAATCCGCTCTGGTGTTGTATTGGGATGAATCTCCATCACAATTGCGCCTACTTTCTCAAGCCAATGGGGGGACTCACACAGCAGTTCTTCTTCGGCACCTTCAATGTCAATCTTCAGCAGATCAATTCTGCTCCAGCCACAGACTTCAAGCAGTTGATCCATTGAAACCACGGGTACTTTGACCTCAGCATTCATGCCTGGATGAATGACAGAGGCATCGACAAGTGTGCTACATGTGCTGTCCTGACCGATCCGAAGTGATAGCAATCCCTGCTCAGGACCAATCGCTGCTGCCACCACATGAGCCGGGATCCCATTGTCTTTCAGGTTGCGCAGCAGCAGCTGAACATTTCGTGGATCGGCCTCTACGCATAAGATTTCAGCCTCGGGCGACTGTCCATGAAAGACCACTGCGCCCAATCCAATATTCGCACCCAGATCCATGATGGTCTTGGGGGAAGCCTTGAGGGGTAGATTGTCGTATTCGCAGTCTTGAAGGATTCCTTTGGCCATGCCGAAGTGCTCAGGCTGTAGGCTGATAGTGATTGTCTTTTGGCGTTTGAATTGGAAGGCAAGGCTCGATGAATAGGTGCCAGTTCGGCGCGCCATGGCACTGGCCAGATAACTCCAGACATAACGTGGAAACTGCCGTTTTCGAGGAGAGAATGGCATGTCTGCATAGTCGCTCAGGAAGCTCAGAAATGCCTTGATGGATGCTTTTGCTGTCATATCTTGTTCATGAGTGAAATTTTGTTAGCTGGTCATTGAGACTGGTCTCAATGCTGATGGATGCTGACTCTTGAGACGGTTGTTAATTCCTAATTGGGCCGTCTTTGCTTGGGTACCCCTTCAGGAGTGGTAGGCTTTGGCCTTTCGGCTGCGCTATTCATGTGGATTCTGATGTCAAGAAATTATCGCTAAAAAGATAGATGAATGCTATGTAGCGTTTCGTGCTTAAATGGTTCTGACGCGATAAGATGGCTTATAGAATCCGCGCAGGGAGTGAATTAATGAGCTGGCGGGTTGCTGATCGTACGTCAAATCTAGTTTCAGCGGCTTTGCGGCAATCCATTCGAGAAATCTGATTGATTCTCCCAACTGCCTCTGCCATTTGAGTGGCGTCACCAACCGTTGGGCATAAAATGCCTGTTACTCTGTTATCAATAAGCTCACCATTAGATGCAACATCAAAGGCCAGAACTGGAGTGCCGCAGGCAAGGCTTTCGGATATCACGATCGCACAGGGCTCTCTCCATTGAGTAGGGAAAAGCAATGCATCAGCTCCGCAAAGTAAGGCTTGCTTTTGGGTATCGTCAACTGGTCCAACATACTGAATTAGGTCCCCATCGATCTCGGGTTTGACGCGTTGATAAAAGTACTCCTCGCCTCCTTCTTCTGTTGAGATTGTTCCGGCGATCCGAAGCTGACGGTTGGTCAGCTTGGCGACTTCAATTGCGGTGTGAACTCCCTTGTTATCAGTGAGACGTCCAAGGAACGCAAGGTAGCCATCACCTTTGTTGCTGAAACGAAAATGTCTAGTATCGACAAAGTTGTGAATTGTTTTGGTGGGCAACGAGGTTGGCGCATCTTTAAGCTGATCATTGCTGACGACACATAGTAGAAAGTTCGACCGCACTCGACGTTCCATAAATTTGATCTGATCACCGTCAAGTGGGTTTTGGGCGATATGCACAATTGGGATACCGGTTCTCAGCAGGGTCTCTAAATAATCAAATCGACCATGATTGAAAATCCAATCCACATTCCTTGCGGCCCACAGGCTTTGGATTTGAAACTGAAGTTTTCGTCTGGCTCGGCTGTGGTATGCCATTGTTGGAGCGCGGTGCACATGCAACCCTCCCCCATAGTCGCGAGAACCAATTCCGGCCATGAGGCTGATCCGGTGCCCTAGGCGGTTAAGTTCCCGTGCATAAAGATCTGCAATTCGTTCAGTTCCTCCGTACTGCGTCGGTGGAACTGGAATGTGGGGGTCGGCGATCAGAAGAATATTCATCTCATTACAAGGTTGTATTTGACAAGGCTAAATAGAGCTTCATTGTTCTGCCAGCAAGATAGTGGAATGAATCAAAAACTGGCAATGAGAACCTCATAATGCCCGGATCTGATATCAAGGTTTTTAGTAACGATGTCCAAGCTTGTGGATTTAATGGCACACGCAGGTAAGTGGGGGCGCCACATAGCAACTCCCGGATCCCCCCCAGATCACTGCCGGCCACGGGGAGCCCGGCGGCGAAGGCTTCCAGCACCGTGAGCGGGCCGGTTTCCAGCCAGGTGGAGGGCACCACCGCCAGGTCGTAGTGCTGCAGGCGCGGCAGCAGCTCTGCCTTGGCAATGTTCCCCCGCAGGCGGAAGCGGCGATCGCCGGCGATGCGCCGCTGCAGGTTGCGGCCGTAGCTGCTGTCCCAGTAGGGGCCAAAGAAATCGAGCTGGATCGGGGCGGTCTGCGGCAGGGCCAGGATCGCCTCGATCACCAGGTGAAGCCCCTTCACCGGATGACAGCGGCCCCAGTACACCAGGCGCAGCAGGCCATCCTCCATCGGCTGGCGCTGTTTCGGCGGCAATGGCGGTGGGCCGGCGGTGCGGATCAGCTGCAGCTTGTGCTCTGGCACGCCGTTGCGCAGCAGCACCTGGCGGCTCCATTCGGCGAGCACGTGGATGGCATCGGCGAGGCCCGCCAGCTCTCGCCAGGCCGCCTGGAAAGCGGCGGTGAGCTGGCGTGCACTGAGCACATGGGCGAGGGTGCCTGGCGTTTCCGGACCCAGGGGCCAGCCCTGCTGGAGTGCCACCACAGCGGCGAGCGGCAGGGGCAGGCCGCCGTTCTGCAACCGGCAGCGGCTGCAGCGCCGCTCGCGCATCACCCCATCACAGATCGCCCCGCGCCCATCGATCAGGTTGCCCTTGATGCAGGTGAAACCGGGGGCATGCACCGTGACCACCAGGCGGGCACCGAAGGCCTTGGCAGCGCGGGCATGGCTGAGCCCGCAGCGCTCGCTGAAGGAATGCAGATGCACCACATCGGGGCGGAACTCCTGCAGCAGCTCAGCGAAGCCGGGGATGGCGGCGGCGGTGGCGGCCACCTGCTGCCGGCGGGACCCGCTCTGGATCGGCGGCAGCAGGCGCTGCTGCCGGCTCAGGGGCGTCGCCGGAGCATGGTCGGGATCCAGCAGGGGTGCCCGGTGGCAGGCCCAGAGGATCTCAGCGGCACCGGCCAAGCCAAGCTGCGCCTCGATCAGCTGGCTCACGAAGATCTCCGTGCCGCCGGTGACGCGGGGATAGTGATCGTTGGTGAGGTGAAGCAGGCGCAAGGCACTCAAGCGGATCGCAGCGCCACGGCGATTGCTTCCTGCGCAACAGGCAGGGTGTAGATCGGGCGTCCATCGGTGCGGAGGAGGCGATGCACACTGCGGGACCAGAGCCTCTGAACAGCGGATCCAGCTTGAATGCGGGGCAAGGCCTCGTTTGAGGGGGCTTCAGGTGGAATGGCGGCACCTGAGGACACATAGACGAAGGATCTATCCACGATCTTCATGCCACGCCGACGCGCATATTCGCGATAAAAATCCGGCAGGAGACGGTGGCAATCAACGGGGTAGTGATGAATCGGCCAGCACACGGGGCTCAACAACACGACCACACCCTGTGGAGCCAGAAGAGAAACCGCTCGATCCAGCAAGGTTACCGGATCAAACACATGCTCCAAGACATTGAGGATCAACAGGGTGTTGAATTGTTCAGCCACAGCCAATGGGGCAGAAGCGAGAAAGTCGATCTCTAAATCCACCTTGTAGGGGCAACCAGGCAGATCAGTGGAAGCATAGTCGAGCCCGGCTTCTTTGATCAGCTCAGCGCAGATCTGGCCGCCATAGCCACCGCCAAGCTCCAGTACCTTGCCTGTGATAACGCGATCACGCAGCAACCGCTGGACATAGGAAAGATCGACATCCATCATGGTTCAGATCGCCTCGCTGGTTTGCAGTTCAGTGATGAATGGACGCCAGGCGGCCAGGTTTTCGGGGCAGGTCCACCAGGCATGGGCAGCGAATGGAATGGCTCCGCCCAGGGCAGCCAGCTCCAGTTCCACATGCTTGTCGATGCAGAATTCCAAGGCTGCACTCGCATCCGGAAGGCGAAAACTGCTGTGATAACGAGGAAGATACTTGGCGAACACAGCATCTTCGTTCACCCCTACCCAGCGGCTTAACTGGTTGCCAGGTGCCGCCAGCCGGCAGCCATTGATCAATCGACAGAAAAGATAGCGGATCAGATACAAGGCACGGGCTTTGTTGTTGAAGGGTTGGAGGATCTCGCGAAGTTCTCGGCTTCGAAAAACGATCGGGTTGGCTTGAAGCAAGGCAAGAATCGGCTGAATCCGGCGCAGGGAGAACCCCCCCACCCCAACGCAGAACAAGCCTGCGGGTCCATGGGTTGCGTTGGGAAGATAAAGGGGGGCGCCGATGTAATCGAAGGGCTGGTGGCACCAGTGCAGGAGCTGATCCTCGAACACATAGGCATCCAGCTGGCAGATCAGCAGGTGGCTGTGGGATGCGTAGTGGCGATAGAACGCTGGCTCCAACATCATTTGATTGTAGGAGCGGTGTGAGTCCAGGCAGTGGTCGTCCACGACCTGCCATCCACAGTTGGCCTCCAAAGGGAGCAGCTTCTGGAGCATCAGCCGGATGGCGTTCTGCCTGGAGCGGGGCACAAGCAGGCAGATGGGATGGTCCGCCAGGATGGCAAAGGCGCGCCGCAGACTGATCTGCTCGTAGGCATTGAGATTCGCCTGGTAAACAGGAATCACCACAACTGGGTTGATGGCTGCAGCTCCAGTCATTGGTGGATGCAATCCCTGATCCGGCACAGCTGGAAGGATCGCGTCCAGGCGTTGTACTGCTCCACGGTCCAGTTCAGCCGCGATGGCCAGAGGTTCAAGTTGGCCAGGCTGATCAGCAGTGGCCGGGCCAGCCAGGCGAGCCGCGATGCGCAGAGCCTCTGCGTCCAGGTGATCCGGTGATGGTGGGGCAGCCGCCTAGATGCCGCCCGGATCGCTTCGCTCTCCAGCGCCCGCTGGGTGGTGTTGGCGGTTTTCTGATCGGGATGCCAGCGCATGCCAGAAAACACGGAGGAAACGAGCAGCGGCTCGGCATGGGCAAGCAACTGGAGATAGAGAACGGTGTCGTAGACGTTGCAAAGTGCGACATCCAGCTCGATTCCCTTGGCACGCAGAAAGCCGGTGCGAAGGAAGGTGGCATCCTGGGGAAACAGAGCCGCTTCAAACAACCAGAAGGCCAGGTTCTCACGCCAGGGGGCCTGGCTCGACACATAGCTGCCGGCTGCATCAAGGTTCACTTTGCAGCCGCTGATCCATTGCCGATCTGGGTGCCGCTGCGCATGACAGGCCAACTGATTCAGGGCACCTGGCATGAGCACATCATCTGAATTCAGCCAGTTGAACCATTCGCCTGTGGCCAGCCGCAATCCCTTGTTGATTGCATCGGCACTGCCCTGATCTGGTTCGATCAGGAGCAGGCTGAGGTGACGCTCATAGCGGCGAAGGATCTCCACCGTTCCATCGGTGCTGCCGCCATCGATCACAATGTATTGAAGATCTGGATAGTTCTGCGAGAGAACGGAATCCAGGGTGGCCTCGATGAATTCGCCCTGATTGAACGATGGGGTGACCAGGGTGATCTGGGGACAACCTGGGCTGCTCGGCATGTTGTTTATCAGCAAAGTGTGATGGTAAGTTGATCGGTTAGAATCGCTTTGATTGCTGACTCATGGAGCCGGCTGCCGAGACAAAGACCCGGATGCTCAAAGCAACGATCGGTAATGCTCCATCGTCTGGGCGGCCGTTCGGCTCCAGCTGAATTGTTTCACCCGTTGATGGCCTTTGCTGATCAGTTGCTCCCTGAGGGAAGCGGAATCGAGCAAGGTTCGCATCGATTCGACCAGATCCTCCAGGCTGGTGGGATCAAACAAGCTGGCCGCGTCCCCCACCACCTCGGGGATGCTGGAGCTATGGCTGGCCACAACGGCCGTTCCACATTGCATCGCCTCCAGGGGGGGGATACCGAAACCTTCGTACAGAGAGGGGTAGACAAACAGCAGGGCGCATGCGTAGAGCGATTTCAGCAGATCATCGGCTGGGCTTTCCACCTGCACGAGCCGTTGGCCCAGGCCAAGCTCAGCCACCTGCCGCCACTCTGCTCCGTTCAGGCGCTGGCCGGCGATACAGAGGTGGAGATCGCTGTGGCTGGGCTGGAGCGCTGCGACAGCCTTCAGCAGAAGGGGAAAGTTTTTGTAGGTGTTGCGGTTGCCTACATAAAGCACATAGGGAATGGTGGCGAGAGCGTTGGGTAGGGTTGGATTCGGATGCTCAGATCCACAATCATTGCCAGCACAATCAAGCGAGCTTGCCAGGGGAACCACACAGCTGCGTGATTCCAGCTGGGGATAAAAACGCAGAAGGTCTTGCCGTGTTGAATCGCTGATGCATAATAGAAGGTCTGCTTGTTCAAGGCAGGCTTTTTTCTCGCCGGCTGCTTCACCCTGAGGATCCTCCTGCTCGCTGAAGATCTCGTGAATCATGTCATAAATTGTGTAAACCAACGGACGGCTCCGGCGTTGGTTTTGGAAGATCCTGGGGGGAATGTAATAGGTGGGATGGTTGAGATCTGGCTCAAACAAGGTTGCGGCCAGGGTGTATTTGAAATGCTCCAGTTTGCGTGAAAGCCGTACAGGCCATCGTCTTGGGTTGGCGTGCACGATCTGCAGGCCTGGGTGATGGGGATGGGGAAGCTGGGGTGGCCGCGAGCTTGTCAGCAGGATCTGGAGATCGGTGGGCAGGTGGCTGATCAGGGAATCGAAGTAGCGGGTGATGCCACCGGTGCCCCGGTCGTAACAGCCGTAGATGTAGCCGTCGTAGTAAAGCCGCAGGGGCCGCTTTGCGCTCATCGGCTGTTGTGCCGCTCCCGGTAAAGCTGGGCGATCCGGCCGGCGGTGGTGCTCCAGGAAAACAGGCTGGCCCGCTCCAGTGCGTCGGCCCCGAGCCGCTGCCTCAGCTCCGTGGAGCTCAGCACCGCCTCCAGGGCTGTGGCCAGGGCATCGATATCGGTGGGATCGATCAGTAATCCGGCCTCTCCCACCACCTCCGGCAGGCTGGAGCGGTTGGAGCTGATCACCGGTGTGCCGCATTGCATGGCCTCCAGCACCGGCAAGCCGAAGCCCTCGTAGAGGGATGGGTACAGAAAGGCGAGCGCTCCTGAGTAGAGAGCGGGAAGCTCGGCATCCGGCAGGTAGCCGGTGATCAGCAGGCGGTCGAACACTCCAAGATCCCTGGCCATGGCGGCAAGCTCGGCCTGATCACCCCAGCCGGAGGTGCCCACCAGCACAAGCCTGAGCTGGGCGTGCTCGGCCTGGAGCCCGGGTAACCGGGCGAAGGCCTGCACCACCGCTGCCAGGTTCTTGCGGGGTTCGAGGGTGCAGAGTGAGAGAACATAGGGCTGATCAGCGGCGAGGCCAAGCCGGTTTTTGATGGCGGCGATGGCGACCTGATCGTGCTCGGGGCGGAACTGTTCCGAGGCCGCCAGGGGGATGGCCAGGCAGCGATCTGGATTCAGCTGGGTGTAACAGCGCAGCAGATCAAGGCGGGTGGCCTCGGAGATGCAGATCACCGTGTCGTTGGCTGTGAGGGAGGCGTAGAAGGCATCGAACGGTTCGAAGAAACCGGCTTGAATCTGAAGCGGAAAGAGGATCGGGATCAGGTCGTAGACAATCGCCAGATGGTGACAGGGGGGGAAGGCCTTGCGGAGCGGAGTGCCCTGAAAGCAGTCTTGAAGCAGGGGTGGATCCGAAGTGCTGCGCAGCGCCCGGACCAGAGCGGATTCATAGGCACGCTCCCTGACGGTGTAGGCCAGCTCACGCAGCTTTCCCGGCAGGGGTGAGGCCGGCAGCACGGTGCGCACCAGCCGGTCCAGCCTGGCCTGCCGCGGCGCCAGGCCAGGCGGAAGACCTTCCTGCTGGAGCACGACTCTGAGATCGGCGGCAGCGTTGCCGGTGCGGCTGAAAGGAACCAGCTGGAGGTCGGCATGGTCGCGATGCAAGGCGCGCAGCAGCTCAAGAATGCAGCGGTGAATGCCGGTGCGCATTCCTTCGCACTGACGGGCCTGCCCGAGCACCGTGGCTTCAAAGAAAACCGTGGGCCCGGGCAGCTGAGAACGGCTGTTCAGAACAACTCCTCGTGATAGAGGCGCTCCACCATCGTTTCAAATGGCAGGGTGCTGCTCCAGCCCAGCTGCTGCCGAATCTTGCTGGGATCGAGCTCGATGGTGTTCAGCTCCGATGGGCGGTAGAGGCCCGGGTCGCTGGAGATGATCTGGTCTTCGTCGAGGCCGGCCAGGCGGCAGGCGATGCTGAGAAACTCGCGCAGGCTGTGGGTGTGGCCGCTGGCGATCAGGTAATCGTCGGCATTATCGGCACTCATGATCAGATCGATCGCCTCCACGTAGTCCGGAGCCCAGCCCCAGTCACGCCAGATGTCCAGGTTGCCGAGGGTGAGTTTGTCGGCGTCGCCAGCCTGGATGCTCCGCAGCGACGAGATGATCTTGCGGGTCACGAAGCGATCCGGGCGCAACGGTGATTCGTGGTTGGAGAGAATACCGGTGCAGGCAAACAGCCCATAGGCTTGCCGATAATTCACGGTGGACCAGAAGGCGGCGCATTTAGCCACTGCGTAGGGGCTCACCGGCCGCATCGGCGATTCTTCGGTGAGTGGAAACACCAGGGAGTTACCGAAGCATTCGCTGCTGCCGGCACTGAAGAAGCGGATGTCTTCCCCCAGCAGGCGGATCGCTTCGAGCAGATTGAGGGTGCCAACAGCGATGGATTCGATCGATTCGAAGGGCTGCTCGAACGACAGACCAACGCTGGTTTGCCCGGCCAGGTAGTAGATCTGATCAGGCCGCACCTTGCGCACACACTGGATCACGCTGCGGAAATCAGCTGGCGCCAGTGAGAGCAACTCCAGATCGCCATCCACGCCAAGCCGCTTCAGCCGGCTGCGGTCGGAGGAGCTGGCATCACGGGTGCCGCCAACCACCTTGTGGCCTTTTTGCAGCAGCCGGTGGGCCAGGTATGCCCCCGTCTGGCCGGTGATGCCGCTGATCAGAGCAACAGGTGGACTCATGGTTGGGCGGAGATCTCAAGGTTAAAGAGTAATCGCAAGGACCAGGCAATTCGACTGAGCCAAGACTTGAGGTATGTTTTTGAGACTTTTCCATGATATGCAGCTAGCATATTAGGCTGAGCAAGGATGTTCATGGTATTCATACAAGGGGATTCATGGCCCTGATGTAGGTTGGTGTTATAGTTGTAAAACAAGTGAATAAATCCTGACGGAATTCTGCTGGTGATCAATTGATTAAAACTTAGGATAGCTCGGATTTTGTAAACCCAATGAGACCTATGCGCTCACTCTTCCTCAAAGTGCCATCCGCATTGAGAAAAGGTATCCAGCTTATGATGCCAAGTACGGCTATTGCTAGCGGTCAACCTTGGGAATCTGAGTTGGTTCATGAGGCGCAGTTACGCCAAAGGGATGATGTTCCATCAATTTGTATTACGGACGATTTGGAGGGGTTCCAAGTCATCGTGCACTATCAGCCTAGGAGAAAAAACCGATCGCGTTCGAGCCCTCTAGCGGTAGTTAGTGTCCCATCCTGGTTTGCCGCCTCATCGCCACCCGTTGAGCTGGGACGACGAAGGATTTGGCAGGTACTCGGCCATTGGTTGCCGCTGCTCAAGAGTCTTTCTTCCAGCATTGATAACGAATTCAGCATCAGGCTGGATGCCGGTGACTTGGGTGTCAGTAGCGGAGATTGCCTCTGCATGGATAGCTCGGATCTTGCCAATGTGGTTCCAGATCTCTACGCCATGATCACGTATCGAAGTAAGCCAAAGGCTTTGCCACAGCTCTTGGATGCGCATTCTTTTTTTCGTTCGTTCGATGCAAAGCTTCCTTCCATGCTGTGGAGAGGCTCTACGACAGGTGGGGTTATTGGCCAGGCAGGCCTTCATATCGGGTCGTTGAATGACCTTTGGAACAATCCAAGATTTCAAATCTGCAAGAAACTACGTGGGAGCCACTCGGCTATTGACCTTGCCCTTTCTCGATTAGTTCAGATTGATGAAGGCCTTAGGGAGGCAGCCAAGACTGAACTTGTCAACGAATCTATTTTTTCTTCCGAGATATCGGAGTCTGAGATCATGGCACATCGCTTTTACCCAGACATCCCTGGGAATGCAAGAGCCTGGGGGAGCCTGTCCAAGTATTTGGCAGGTTGTCTGGTCTTTAAGCCCCCATCTAAACGCTACCTAGCTTATGATCCGCTGTTACAACCCTGGAGGCATTTTATTCCAACTGCTAAGGATTTTAGTGATCTTCCAGAACAGGTGAATTGGGCTTTGAAGAACCATGAGGAGGCGTGCTGGATTGCCTATCGAGGATTCATTGCGATGCACGCTTATGTTCATCTGATTCCAGATCTAATGAAAGCTAAGGCGTTGGCTTATGCTAATTTCAGTGGGTACGATTGAGTGAGTTACCATGGTTTATATTATCCGGCAACCTGCTCAGACATGATGCATAAATTGCAGGAGGCTTTCTGGAATTGGTGAGCTGCTGGGTGCCGTTCCCTAGTTTGATGTTAAGATAGAAAAAACATCAACATGACTGTCGACAGCTTCTTTTCTCAGAATTTTGAAGACGTCCTTTTGGAACGTTGCTTTAAGGATGTGAATGATGGTTTTTACATTGATGTTGGCGGCCAAGATGAAGAAGAAGACTCGGTAACCAAGTTCTTTTATCTCAAGGGATGGTCTGGAATTACCATTGAACCCATTCCAGAATGTGCAACCACTTTTTATCCACGAACAAGGGACAAGGTTGTTTGCTGTGCTGCGGGAGCATCGAATGGGAAGGCAAAGTTGACTGCACTGAAGGGATCTGGTTTAAGTAGTTTGGTAAAGGAAAACATAATAAATGCAAGTCACCTTGGCTTTGAGGAAAGAGAGATTGAGGTTGATGTTAGACCTCTGAATGAAATTTTGGAAGATTTGGGGTATCCTGACAAGCAGTTTGAATTTTTAAAGGTTGATGTCGAAGGCTTTGAGCTAGAGGTCTTTTTGGGAATTGACTTGTTTCGATATCGACCAAAAATTATCTTGTACGAAGCAACTACACCTTGCTCAACAGAAAAGGCACCAAATACGAATGAAATAAACTTGCTTCTGCGCAATTACTCCTACGAATTCCTTTACTTTGATGGTCTGAATGAATGGTGGGGTGCATCTGAAATTCTGACGGAATTGAAGTCCTTTTTCTCGTTTCCAATTGGAATTTGGGATGGCTACTCTCCCAAGTTACTTCGAGAAACAAGTCAAGAGCTGATTCGAACTAAGCATGCTCTTGAATTGTTGACCAATAATTGGCGATCGAGGAAAGCGTTGCTCCTTCAGCTTTATCGTAGAATGTTGAATTGAACTCCCTGTTTCATCAAAAGATACATGCAGACATCCTTAAGTTTCAGAACTATGCCCACTTTGGACTATCTAAGATCTTGCATTTTAACAAGGTTTCGCAGTGTTTGTGCTACCTTTATTAAATTGTAGTTGATTGCGTCTAAAGTCTATTGTTTTTATTGTAGTTAATGTAGAGTGCTGCACATCGCTATGAAAAATTTAGGTGTTAACATGTTTCACTTTTTCCCGAAACGACTCAAGACTGCTTTGAGGAACAAATGGTTGTTCTTCGTGCGGCAGGACTTGATTCTTGACCGCCTTACCAAGTTGGAGGAAAGCGTAGAGAACTACCGCGTGCACGAAATTGCTCAATATCTTATCAAATCTCATTGGGCTGTTTTAGATCGATTGCATCTTCTCGCCGAAAAGGATCGTATTTTATGCTATCTGTGCGGCCATGAAGATGACAAATCTGCTTTTAAATGCTACTCCAGCACGTGCATCTTTCTTGGTGGTGAGTTAATTCGCCGGCAATGTCCTTGCTGTGATGTAATCTTTGGGCCGGCGAAGGTGCTCGAAATGGAGGAGGAGATGTTAGAGTTTGATTATCGTTTGCATTATCAACTCTACTCTGAAGGTGATTCAACCGACAGGATCCTACGAAGCTTTGAGCTATTGGGCTTGAAGAAGGAGGGTGTGTATCTTGATTATGGGTGTGGTGTGGCTAAGCCTAAGGCTCTTTTAACTCTGCGTTCACAGGGATATCAGATCTATGGGTTTGAACCTTCTCTTGTGAATTCCTCAGATTGGGTCTTTGCAACGACTGAGGAGCTTTCTCGATATCGATTCAACGGAATTATCACTCATAATGTACTTGAACATTTAACCGATCCTATTGGAGTAACATCAATGCTGAAAGAGCTTTTACTGCCTGATGGAAAGCTTGTTCATGCCACACCATGCTATGATTATCTTTACGAGTATACTCGGTTCCATGTATTTTTCTTTATGGGAAGGTCGCTTGAATTCTTGGCTGCTTCAGCAGGAATGAAGCTCTGTGAATTCATTCAATCGGATGACTCAGATTACATGGCTGCAGTCCTTACTCCTCTAGGCGGGATGACTGATGCTTAACGGGAATCAGTTGGGAACCCTCTCCAAGTTAAGCAGCAGATTAAATAGAGCTGTCATGGTTGAACTATCTTTAGACTCTTTGTATTCCTGTCTGCAATGTAATTTTATTGATGACTTCCATCGGTATTGTCTGGTGATTTCTGCACTGCGAAAGTTTGGCGGCAAACCCCCTTGTTGGCTAATACTTTCTTATGATGAGTAGGATTGAAGTGCTGATGTAATCTCCAAGCTTTAGCTTGATGTGCTGGCGATTGTGGGAGTAATAGGGAGGATAGTCATAACCGATGTCGTTTGGTTCGCTGCCTGCTTCAAAATCAAGATTTTCGATTGCCGCGTTCTGGAGGCGCAATCTCCGATCAAGGGCCTCAATATCACGTCGACGATAAATCACGCTGTCTCCATTCTTTATGGTATCTTCATTTGAAGAAACATTGTACTCAGTTGTATGCACTGCTAGCCCACCGGGTTGGAGCAATTCGAGTGAATTGCAGACAAAGTTTATTCCAGCTTCCAATGAACCTAAATGTTCAAACGAGCAAGAGCTCCACATAAAGTCGTAAACCTTACTGTCCAAGACACTTAACCGATTCATGTCAACTGGTCGAAACTTAACTCGATCTTGGAACTCCTGATGCGAAATTAGGCCTGGCCAATTCGAATCCTCTATGCCCTTGGCGAGCTGACCGCTTTCGTTCCATTGGGAAGCTATATCTCCTGATGGGTAATCAGTTGCAGTAACTGTTGGCCCATAGCTTGCAAACATTGATGCTAACGGCTCTTTCCCAACTGCGAAGCCAATACCTTCTCTGCCATCCACGAGCATACCCCGCTCTTCTAGAGCCTCTGAAATTGCGCACCACTCCCATAGTTTACGGTGCATACATTTAAAACTCATGCCATCCCAGACTGGTTGCCAAACTGCCTTTTCCTCTTCGTCAAGTTTTTTGAGGCCATTCTTGATTATGTTGCACCATTTGTTGTACCATTCTGATCTGAAATCAACTTCTCGGCAAAGGGATGACCGTAGCATGTGGATTGCTTGGTAA
Source organism: Cyanobium sp. ULC082 (assembly GCF_977927535.1). Lineage (NCBI taxonomy): Bacteria > Bacillati > Cyanobacteriota > Cyanophyceae > Synechococcales > Prochlorococcaceae > Cyanobium > Cyanobium sp. ULC082. Next base: position 1,495,654 of record NZ_OZ376397.1, on the reverse strand, counting down.
AGGTGTATGGTAAATTAGCTTATTTATTTTTGGATTTGCCTGCTGGAAAGCAATGCGACCACGGCGTCATGGTTCGTATACGATTTGGATTGAGCTCCACCACCCTAATTGTTGGCTGCTTTGATTGGTGGCATGTCAAGAGTGTCCCAATGCAAAAAGAGAGCAATATTACTGCTAATTGCATGCGTTCCATCCTGTGGATCTTCAAGCTGCGTCATTCTTTTCCAAAAGCATGAGTAACCATTCAGCGCTCTCCTGCCACGAGATTGTCTTGATATCTTCTGGCGGTGGAAATGGAGAAGCTTTGTTCTGTTGCATCCATTCACTCATTGCGTTGGCAAGGGCAGCGGGATCATCGCCTGTAAAGTACTTGGCAGCATGACCAGCCACTTCTTGAAACACTTTAAGGTCACGAAGCAGCAAAGGGATGCCATATCGCGCGGCTTCAACTACGGGCAGACCAAACCCTTCAGCCATTGATGGATTAATGCAACAACTTGAGGCCTTGTAGATCAAATCTAAATACTCATCTGATATCCCTTCAAGCCAGTGCAAGTTCTTATCGTGTAATGGATTCTGTCTAATCTCTGTTGCAAGCTGTTCCATGTTCCACCCTTGACGGCCCACGAAAACGAGATTAAATAACTCTCCTCGATCCCAGAGTAGATTTGCCGCAGAATATAGTTGAAAATGTCCCTTCCTTGGTTCGATCGTTGAAACGAATAGGAAAGTCGGACTTTCTTTCAGCTTTGTAAGAACTTCGTGAGCATTTTCTGGCAATCCGTGACTCGGTTTGGCTCCATCCAAAGCTGATCCAAGATGAAACCAACGTATTGCTCTCATTGGGTTCTTCAGCTCGGGATGCTCTTGCAGCCACAGTTCCACGTCTTCGGCTACTGCCTTGGAAATACAGATCAGATGATCAAACTCTGCTGCTTGCTCCAACCATCGGGTGAATAGCTGTCGATGTTCCCGGCCGACATAATCTGGACAAAGTATAGGAATTATGTCGTAGACTACAAAGTGGACTTTAGCGCCATTGGCGCTAAGTCTGTTCAGGGCTTCGCTCCCCCTATACATTAACTGGATGTTCAAATCGAGACCCAGAAATGCATCGCCTTCCTTTGCCTCAACGGGTTCATCCTTGCTCCATTCTCCTCCCAAGGCAAGAAACTTCAATGAATACGCTCGCGCATAAAGAAATTGTCCTTCATCGTTGAGATAAATCGGTTCAACCTGCCATGGGATGCATGGATCTCTGAGAATCTGGCTAAGAACTCCCTTGATGACTCTCTGAATTCCTGATTTTCCGTCGTGTCGAACCACTACGCTGATGTCCACCAGCAACTGGCGCCGCCGCTTCGGTGAGTGTCTCGGCAGGCTGTTCGCCAGCGACTGGCAGATGGCCTCCGCAGCCTGGCCTGACTTCGCCGCCAGCTGCAGAGTAGCTGGCTCCTTGAGCAGGCCCAGGACCGGAGTGGCTGCCTGGTAGAGCCGATCCAGGTGACAGGCCAGATTCGCCAGCGGAACGTCGGGCCCGATCACCCCGAGCGAATCCGATTCCAGCAATTCGGTGCAAGGGTAGCTGGCAAGGTCTTTGAGCGATGCACCTTTCGCAACCGCTAGCAGGCCCGGGTAGCCGTGGCAGCGTTGCAGCTCCCTCAGCCATCTTTCGATTCCCCTGCTGCGGTAGAGCTGGTCCAGCTGGCTAGCCAGCAGTTCCACCACCGCTGGAACGCTCTCCAGCAACTCCAGCCCATAGGAGTAGGCGGGGTGATCGGCCAGGGCGATCAGCACCCGCTCGAAGCGGTGTTCTCCCTGGCGCAGCTGCTCCTGGTTGTCGGCGCTGATCACCGTTACCTGGTAATCGTTCTGGAGCTCCGCCAGCACCTGCTGGTGATGGTCGTGCTGGGGCAGTTGAGCGGTATGCACCGGAGCCACGTAGGCCAGCTGCGGTTTGTTGGCAGAAGGCGGGGCTGCCGGCTGGTCTGCAGAGGCGGCCAGCTGCTCCAGGGCCGCCAGGGCGGCGGCGGCGGTGGCCTGCCAGGAAAAGCGCCTGGCCTGAACTGCGGCGTGGGCCTTCAGATCGAGCCGGAAGGGTTCGTTGCGGAGCACCTTCTCAATTCGCTCGGCGATCGCCGCCGGGTTGAAAGGGTCGAACAGGGCATCGGCACGGCCCATCACCTCCGGCAGGCTGGAGCGGTTCGAGGTGAGCACGGCCGCTCCGCACTGCATCGCCTCCAGCACCGGCAGCCCGAAGCCCTCATGCCAGCTGGGGAACACGAAAACGGTGCAGGCGCGGTAGAGCAGGGCCAGGTCGGCATCGGAGAGATGGCCGGCGATCACCAGCTGTTGATCGGTGATTCCCACCGAACGGGCCAGCTTGCGAAGCCCGGCCACGGCCTGGGGCTGGGCGGATGTGCTGATGCAGAGCTGGTGGGTGTTCTGCAGGTTGCGAGGCAGCAGGGCGTAGGCCCGGATCAACCCGTCCAGGTTCTTGCGGGGCTCCACCATGCCGTTGCCATAGAGGAAGCTGCCGGCCAGACCGAAGCGCTCCTGCAGATCCAGGCGCTCAGCCTGGCTGAGGTCGGCGGCGCTGAAGCCCGCACTGCCACCGGTGGAGATTGCCACCACCCGCTCCGGCTCGATCCCCAGGTGCTGTTCCAGCTCCCCCTTGGTGGAGTGGGAGATCGCCAGCAGCAGGTCTGCGCGTTTGAGTTCCTCGATTTTCTGGTGGTACCAGATCCGTGTGGGCTCGAAGCTGAGGTAGGTATCGGGGTGAAGAAAGGGGATCAGGTCATAGGCGATCACCGCCGTTGGCACAGTTCGGATCGGCTCGATGGCCGTCACTGCTGCGCCGCTCTGATCCTCAAACAGGCTGCCGATCAGCAGCACATCCGGCTGGCAATCGTCGATCACCGCCTGCAGCAGGCGGCGGTTGAAGCCTCGGCGTTCGTCTTCGCTCAGGCCGCCATCGTGGGAGGCCCCCACTGGGCTGAACACCCGAAAGGAGCCCGGGCCAACCCGATCGTGGAGGTCCTTGCGAAGGTCGCGGGCGGCATCGGCCAGGCGCTCGTTGAGCAGGATCTGCACGGAATGGCCCCGCTGATCACACAGCGGCAGCAGGGCACGGGTGAATTCACGCAGATAGCGGCCGATGCCGCGGTGGCGGCTCTCCGTCTGGGCACCCTGCAGATCCAGCAGGATTTTCATGGCCGCACCAGCCAGCGGGCGTAGCGGCTGGCCGTGGCCGTGGGCAGCACCGGGCTGGGCACCGGCAGGGGGCGGGGCTTCAGCAGCCCAGCGTGCTCGGCCCAGGCTCGCAGCGGCAGGCGATGCTGAAGCGAGCGGCCCGGCCGGCTGTGGGCAGCCCGGCGCAGCAGCCGCGACAGGGTGCCCCGGACCCGGCGGCTGGCAGTTTGCAGCTGCCCGGGCAGCGGCGAGAGAACCTCAGCCCCGTGGCGAGCCGGGCCGCTGAGGCGCCACCAGGGGCTGGAGCGGATTGCCTCCAGCTCCGCCTCCACGGCGCGGGTGTGGCGGCCCAGGGCCTCCAGTTCTGCCTGGGCTTCTTGCCAGGTGCCGCCGCAGAGTGGATGGCAGGGCCTTCCCCCCAGCTGCACCCCAGCAAGCCCCAGCGGTGGGCTGGCCAGGGCTGCGGCCAGGTCGTTGTGCTCCTGGCTCACATAAAACCGGTTCACGCCATCGAAGCGGGCGCAGCTGTAGCCCTTATGGATCAGGTGGTGCTCCCAGGCGGCATGGGTGTCGGCTCCGCTGGTGGGATGGAGGCTGTTCACCACCACGATCCAGGGGTGAAAACGGAGGCTGCTCCAGCCCGCCAGCACGTCTGCCTCCATGCCCTCCACGGCCACCTTCAGCCAGTGGATCTCCTTGCCCTCGGCGTGGCGCTCGAAGATCTGATCCAGAGTGTGCAAACGCACCTCGGTTTCTCTGAGCTGGAATCCTGCCAGCACCCGCTGAGCAGCGATCAGCGGATCAGCGCAGGAGTGGGCCGTTCCCTTGAAATCGAAAAAGTGGAGTGAACCCGAGCTGGCGCCCAGGGCCACCGGCTCAAGCGCATCTTCAGGCCGCTCCTGGGAAAGGGCGATCACGACATCAGCGGCAGGTTCCACCAGAACACCCCGCCAGCCTCTGGCGTAGAAGCCACAGCTCACGGATTCAGCAATCGGATCTCCGGCTCCCACCTCGATGTAAAAGCCCTCAGAAACGTCGTGGAGCGCTCGCCAGAGAATCAGATCTTCAAGGTCTCGGCCATAGGCGGTGAAGCTCATCGGGCTGGGGATAATGTCTGATGATTAACAAGTGAGTGAGACAATAAAGGACGGAGTGATGGGTTGTTCAGGAAATCAGCTTTCATCGTGTAGAGGTTGTCTGGATGGCTTTGAGCGGTGGCCAGAAAGATGCTGATCGCTCTAACTCGCTGCATCGGATTCGGCACACTGCTGTCATGAAGGATGTTGGGGTGGCACCCTGGGCTTTCCGTATTCGTGGGAGTGCGTCAGTTCCTGTCCCAGCTCAATCGAAGCCAGGGTGATTCAGTGCTCCCGTATCTCAGCTGACAGCCCAGGCGCCGCAGCTGATCGCAGCAGGCCACGATCGAATCTTGCCAAACACGATCGAATCTTGCCAAAGCCGAAAAACCCTCGCTGCGCACCAGGCGCTTGGTGGTACTCAAGGTCACGCCGGACCAGTTCTTCCGGCTCCAGCGGCACAGCCGGGCCCTGAGGGCCAGCCCAGCCGATCCATTCATGCGCCGAAGCGGTGTGCCGTAGAGCTTTCGGCATGGACCAGACTCACACCACCGATTGCAACTCCTGAAGCCATGGCGGAAGCGGATGTGCGCTGGCTTCAACGCCTGGACAACTACAGCCGCGCTCTTGCCACCCTGCAGCGGGCCATCGCAACGGCCCGCTCACGCCCTTTGAGCGAGCTTGAGGAACAGGGGTTGATCCACGCTTTTGAGTTCACCCATGAACTGAGCTGGCAGCTGTTGAAGGATTTTCTGGTGGACCAGGGCGTGAGTGGGATCAGTGGCTCGCGGGATGCGGTGCGGGAGGCTGTGGTCAGGGATCTGCTCAGGCCAGACAGCGAAGCCATCTGGATGGGGATGATCCGCAGCCGTAATCTCACCAGCCACACCTACAACCCCTCCCTGGCCCGCGAGATTGCCACCCTGATCGTGGAAACCTATGGACTGGAGCTTCAGGCGCTCCATGATCAGATGGCTCAGCGGGCCAGGCAGCGTTGACGATACCCACACAATCGATTGGATCAGAACCGATCCTAGCCGGCATTCCTGGCCTTTCGGCTGAGGCCACAACCCAGCTGCTGGAGCGGATTCACTGTCATCCAGCAGTCCGGCGAGTGATCCTCTACGGATCACGGGCGCTGGGCCGGCATCGCTCCGGATCCGACATTGACCTGTGCCTGGAGGCCCCGACCCTCGGGCTCGGTGAGCTCCTGTTGCTCGGTGCCGAACTGGATGATCTGCTGCTGCCGTGGCGGATCGACCTGCAGCTCCAGCACCTGATCAATCACCCCCCCCTGAAGGAGCACATCGCCAGGGCCGGTGTGGTGCTCTGGGAGCAGCCGTGATCGGCCTGCTGGGGGCCGCTCGGCCATGGCAGAACCTGTGCATGTTCAGCCCATGTTCAGCAGCTTCCGCTGCTGTGATGCGTTGGCTGGGCACCAATTCGATCCGGCCTGGCAGCGCGATCACCTGCAACTGCTGGCCCGGTGACAGCCCGAATTGCTCACGCACCCGCTTGGGGATGACGACCTGATCCCTGTGGACAGCTCCATGCCGCAGGTACTTAGAGCGGCTACCGTCCGGCCGGGCCTCCCCCACTTGGCCTCCTCCACCCGTTCGCCACCCCGTTGCGATGGCCCCCACGATCTACCTGCACTGGAGTGCCACCCCCTACAACTGGGTGCGCTCCGGGCTGTATCACACGATCGTGGCCGGGGATGGCCATCTGCACCGGCTGCATTCCTACACGATCGATCTCAACGCCCACACCTGGCGGCGCAACAGCAATGCCGTGGCGATCTCCTGCGCCTGCATGGGCGGCCGTCCTGATCCCTGGTCGATGCCGCCCACCGAGGCCCAGATCGAGGCGATGTGCCGGGAGGTGGCGGCCGTGGCCCGCAGCTGGGATTGGCAGGCCGCCGACATTCGCATCGAGCGGGTGATGACCCACGCCGAAGCCGCCTCCAACCGGGATGGGCGCGTCATGCATGACAACTACGGCCCGGTGGCCTGGGGCGGCACCGGCGAGCGCTGGGATTTCATGCAGCTTCGCAAGGGCGGGCCGGCCGATGGCGGCGAGGAGTTGAGGCGTCGGGTCCGTGCCCTGTTGAGCGTCGAGCCCGATCCAGACCCTGGCCAGCCAGCCTTGGCCTTCCGCCGCAGGGCCACCATGGCCGCCCGTGGCACCGAACTGGCGGTGGAGATCGACGCGAATGGCACCTCCTGGGCGCTCGCCGCCGACCTGCTCTCCCTCTACGACATCCCCTACGAATGGAATCCAGCCCAGCGGCGCATCCTGATCGGCAGCACCGACATCGCACCCACCTACCGGGAGGATGGGGTGCAGGCCTCGATCGGCCACCCCCTGTTTGAAATGGGGCTGCAGGGTGGCAACGCTCCGGTGATTCTGCGGGGCATCCTCCGCAACGACCGGGCCTGGTGCCGCGTGCTCGAATTCGCCGAGGAGTTCGGCATCACGGCCTTCTTCCAGCCCTTTGCCCTTGGGGAACGGCGGGGAGGTTAGAGATTCGGTGAATCTAATCTTTCCAGCTAGTAGACTACTGTGGCAATCGTACCTTAATGCCACGACTCTTATGTGCTATCTGCTGGCCCGTAGACGGATAGGTGAAGGATTCCAGCATCGAGAATGAAATGCTTCAAGACTCTCTGGAGTTCCAATCATGGTGGAATACGATTGACGACTTGGCGGCTTCGTTGCCTTTGCCTACGCACAAGAGAGTCCGTCATTGATCATGATGCCATTGGAAAAACTCTTCTAATAAGTGTTTCACTCGTGCTGAGTAGATCATTTGCCCAATGGATCTACTGCTCATTTTATTGCAATGACTTGTTGGTGAGAATCATGTCCATCTACGTAGGGCTCTTATGCCTTCGCTCAATTATGCTGAGTCTTATCTGGAAAATACTGTTGGATGGCTAACAGAGCCATCTGTCTTCTTTCAAGTGGTCCTTTCTGTTACCATCATCCATGGGATCATTCGATCTGCTGATCTCAATCTTCTACTTCGGTGTTGATTGTCGGATGAGGAGCAGGTCAGTGTGAGGGTGATAATCTTTTCTGGTGTCGGCCAACATTTCTTGATAGAGAGATTCCAGCTGCTCAAGCGTTAGCGGAACATTATCCTCCCAGGAATCGCATCGAGTATCATAGATATAATGACACGATCCAAGAAAGTCAAAAAGATTACGCTTGCCTCCGGAGCGTTCCAATCCGTAGGGCCAGAATTCGGAAACGATGTAACAGGCTCCATTGGCAAGGGCTTTCTTGCCACTCGACATGATATGGCCTTCGTGCCCTTGTGTGTCCATCCAAATTAGTGTGGTAGCCAGGTCCGGTTGTTGGGCTTCGAGAAAGTCGTCAAGCGTTGCGGAAGGCACTGTTGATGTCTCGCGCATCTGTTCATCATCAATTGATGGAGATAGATGATCTGTTTTTGTGCGAATTCTGTGGTCCCCGAAATTTCCTGGCGAGAGCTCAAGAATAATTGGCTCACTGTTGTCAGACAAGGCTATCCGAAATGGACGAATCTTTTCCTCCGCCTGATTTAGTAGAATGTTGCATCTTAGGAGATTGAAATTGTTGAAATCAGGCTCTATAGCTATTCCCAGGCTGAACTGTCCTGTTTGAACGGCGTGAATAACATGAGTGCCAATATTAGCTCCTATGTCCAAGAAGGTCGTTGGCTGAAAACCAAAAGACCTTATTAGAAATTGATTTACCTCTTTGATTTGTCTTTCTTGGAAGCTTCCATGAAGTAGCAACGATTGCCCAATCACCTTGTCTGACTTGTAGGCGATCATGTGTCCGTAATCGGTTTTCGCGATGCCAAATTCAGATCGATCACTTGCTGTTGGTGTCTGAGCTCCTTGGTCAGAGACTGTGCCAGGCTTATTGCCAATGTCGATTGCGAACTTGCTTCTCACCTTCTTGAAAAGTGGTGAAAGGGCTTCTCGAAAACGTGCTCTCATATTCTAGTGGCAACGCATCCTGGCGGGTCAACCTTACATCGAAAGTTACCCGTTGAACAGGTTTGCACTCTTCGTGATCCTGGGTCGGGGAAAATGAAGGTGAAGGATCTCTTTCTGACAATTAGCAAGAGTGCCAATCTCTATCTCCCTAAGTACCCATGATGCGCTTCGCTGCCGTTTCGGCTGATGCTCAGATTACCCTGCCACTCCCAGACATGCGATCCAGCCTCCCCAGCCGGTGCTTCCTTTTCCCTCTTGGGCTCTCGCCGCCGATCTGCTCGCCCTCTACGACATCCCCTATGAATGGAATCCCGCCCAGCGGCGCATCCTGATCGGCAGCACCGACATCGCCCCCACCTACCGGGACGACGGCGTGCAGGCCTCGATCGGCCATCCCCAGTTCGAGATGGGCCTGCAGGGCGGCAACGCGCCGGTGATCCTGCGCGGCATCCTCCGCGACGACCGCGCCTGGTGCCGGGTGCTCGAATTCGCCCAGGAGTTCGGCATCACCGCCTTCTTCGAGCCCTTCGCCCTCGGCGACCGTTTGAACCAGGAGGCCAGCGGTGCGCTCGGGCGCATTCATCAGCGGGCCGAAATCACGGAGATCACCGGTGACCAACACATCAGCCTTGCAGGCATGGGCTGCCCGATAGATCGGCCAGTCTTTCTCAGGCAACCCGGCAGGACAAAGCACATCGCAGTCGTCACTCACCAGGCGGAGGCCATCAATACTGGCCAGAAAACGATCCATACAGTGGGGAAATTTCCGGGCCAGGTTTCGCCGGGCTTCCTCCTTGGCATAGGCACTGGTGGCCAGTTGAATCAGGCCGGATTGTCCCAGCGTGATCAGGAAAGCAGCTTTTCCATCCGGATTGTGAGCCGCTGTGAACAGCACATTGGCATCAAGAAACAGGCGCTTCGCCCCAGCTGCAGCCGCCTGAGGATGGTGTTGCGTGCGCTGACCGAAAGCCGGTCGGCACGATCCCACTCCTCGATCTGAGCATCGCTGTAGAACTCCTGTTCGAGCACCTCAGCGGGCTTGAGACGCAGCTCTCCATCCAGCTCTTCCACGATCACCACCCCGCCCGGTGCGATGCCCAGATGCCTGCGCATCCCGGCAGGCAAGGTGATCTGGCCTCGACTCGACACCGTGAGAACCTCGCGAGCTCCAATGGACTGAGCGCCATCCATTCGGCAACCTCGTGGACTTTCATGGTTTCTGATTTTCAGCGGAATGGCAACTGCCGCTGACCTGATTGGTCGATTCAGAGGACTGACCAGGCAGGAGGCTTTGCTCAGGGCTGGCTCAGCAGGGCCGTTTGCGGAGCCACGCCCGGGCTGGCCTGGTGTCCCCACAGCTGCGCGTAAAGGCCGGCTCGCTCCAGCAGCTCCCGGTGGCGGCCCCGCTCCATGATCCGGCCGTGATCCAGCACGGCGATCTGATCGGCATTCACGATCGTGCTGAGCCGGTGGGCAATCACCAGCACCGTGTGCTCCCGCTCGAAGCGCTCGATCGCTTCTTGCACCAGCCGCTCGCTCTGGCTGTCGAGGGCACTGGTGGCCTCATCGAGAATCAGCAGTTCCGGTTTGCGGAGAATGGCGCGGGCAAGCGAAATCCGTTGCCGCTGGCCGCCGCTCAGCCGGTAGCCCCGCTCTCCCACCAGGGTGGCCATTCCATCCGGCAGCGCCCTGATGAAGCCCATGGCCTGGGCCGCCTCGGCGGCGGCTTCGATCTCGATCCGGCCGGCCCACGGGCAGCCGTAGGCGATGTTCTCCGCCAGCGAGGCATTGAACAGGAAGGTGTCCTGGCTCACCACGCCGAGACGTTGCTGCCAGCTGCCCAGCTCCAGATCGGCCAGGTCGGTGCCATCGATCAGGATGCGCCCCGAGGTGGGGGCGTAGAGCCCCACCAGCAGATCGGCGATCGAGCTCTTGCCGGCCCCGCTTGCCCCCACCAGCGCTGTGGTGCTGCCTTTGGCCAGGCTCAGCTTGATCTCCTGGAGGGCTGGCGGCAGGCCGGCCGCGTAGCGCAGCCCCACCCCCTCCAGTTCGATCGCGGTGTGCAGCGCCTCGAAGTGAATCCCGCCCTGCCGCCGGAACTGTTTGCCGGTGGGGGCCAGGATCTCGTTCAACCGCTCGAACCGGCCGGTGTTCTCGGCGATGCCATTGAAGGTGCCGGCGATTCCCGCCAGGCGCATGTTCAGCCGTTGCAGGGCCAGCACGAAGGTGACCAGGCTCGGCAGCACCCCGGTGCTGCGGGCTCCGAACACCACCAGGCTCAGTCCGGCGATCACGGCCATCGCCAGGATCGGCAGAAACGACGACACAGGCCCGACGATGTTCATTAACAGGCTCTGCCGCCGCAGGCCCTGCTCCAGGTCCCCCATCCGGCTCCTGAGGTTCTGATCCGCAGCATCCAGCTGGCCGCTGCTGTGCAGCAGGCGCAGGCCCTGAAAGTCTTCGGTGATCCGGGTGCTGATCGCCAGCTGGCTCTGGGTGACCCGCTGGGCCTGCCGGCTGATCCGAGGCAGCAGCTGGTTCTGCATCAGGGTGATGGCCAGGGCCAGGCCTGCGGCCAGGAGCAGCAACCAGGGCGAGAGGGTGATCAGGATGGCCAGGTACACCCCGGTGAGCAGCACCTGCAGCAGGAGCCCGCTGGTCAGGGAGATCTGGTTGCTCACCGCCTGGGGCCCTCCAGCGGCGTAGTCGGTGAGATCACCCACCCGGTACCGGCTGGCGCAGGGGTAGGCGAAGCTGAGGATCTGGCTGTGGATGCGGGCCGTGATCAGGGCATTGCAGCGGGCGCCGAAGTAGGCCACGCTCACGCCGTTCAGGTAGCGGGTGAGGCTCTGGGTGGCCTGCAACAGCACGGCCAGGGCCATCAGGATCAGGAAGATCGGGGTGCGGGGCAGCCCGGTGAGCAGCTCCACCAGCCCCGGGAAACGCCCCACCAGGGGATTGCTGGCCCAGTCCATCGCCGAGCCGCCAGCCGCTGACACCGGCCTGCTGAGCAGATCCACCGCCAGAAAGATCACCCCCAGGGTGGCCCCTTCGCTGAACGCCTCCACCAGGCTGGTGCCGAAGTTGAGCGCGATCAGCCGCCATTGAGCCCGCGCCGTGGCCCGGATCAGGGCGGGTGCCGGCTGCGCTCCGATCAGGGGCGCCAGCACCGAACCACCCAGGATGCGAACAACCCGTTTCAGCGGTGGTGGCAGGCGAACAGGCAAGGCAGGCGGAAAGCTGGGTTTGGAACAGGGATGGCAGGTGGGTCGCCGAAGCCAACTCAGCCGTTGACGGCGACCTCACGCCCAGCCCTTGGCTGGATTAACTGAGTAAAGGGTGAGAAGATCGTGCAAATTCGCCCAAATGAGTTGGTTAGGCTGTATCGATCAGCCTGCAATTTGCTACTACAACCCCAATTCAACTGCTCTGAACTTGATTTTAACGCATAAGCACACCATGGGCATCAGATGCCGGTTGGGCGCAAGCCAGGCTCAAGCTGCCTCATTTCCAGCGCAACACCTATAAGACGGGAATCGTTTGTTTCACCGAATTCACAGCCTATTTCAGGTTTCGCCCATCGTTGTTCGAGCCGTGCTTCGCCCCCTCTCGCTGGCCATGGTGATCCTGTTGCCCGCCTGGATCGGCAGTGATGGTGCCCGGCTGGATGGGGCCATTTCCAGCCGCGCCGATCCGGGCCACTTCCACGATCCCCCCAGCGATCCCCGGCTGGGTCCACTGGATCGGCGCCACCTTGCCGTGGTGATCAACCAGGCCGATCCGCTCAGCATCGCCATCGGCAGCGAGTACGCCGCCCGGCGCCGGATTCCCGCCGCCCAGCTGATCCGGATTCGCTTCCCGCCGGCCCCCCAGCTCAGCCCCGCCCGATTTCGCGCCATCCGGCAGCAGGTGATCCGGCGCACCCCCGCCCATGTGCAGGTCTATGCCCTGGCCTGGGCCACTCCCTATCGGGTGGGCTGCCTCTCGATCACCACCGCCTTCGCCTTCGGCTACGACACCCGCCACTGCGCCGAGGGGTGCCGCTTCACCCGGATCAATCCCTTCTTTGCCAACGGGTCCGTGCGCCGGCCCTGGGATGCCCTGGGGATTCGACCCACCATGCTGCTGGCCGCCGCCAGCCCCGACCAGGCACGCCGCCTGATCGGCCGGGGCCTCGCCGCCGATGGCACCCGCCCGCCCGGTACCGCCTACCTGCTCAGCAGCAGCGATCCGGCCCGCAATGGGCGCGCCCTGGGCTACGACCGGGCCCGGGCTGCGGTGGGCGAGGGGTTCCGGGTGCAGATCCTCAAGGCCGATGCCCTGCGCAACGCCCGCGATGTGATGTTCTATTTCACCGGCCTGGCCACGGTGCAGGAGCTGAACTCGAACCGGTTCCGGCCCGGCGCCGTGGCCGATCACCTCACCTCCTACGGCGGCCAGCTCACCCCCGGCGGCGAGCCCACCGAAGCCGGTCAGATGAGTGCCCTGCGCTGGCTGGAGGCCGGCGCCACCGGCAGCTACGGCACCGTGGTGGAGCCCTGCAGCATCCCCGCCAAGTTTCCCGATCCCGCCCTGTTGATGCTCTTCTACCGCCGTGGTGACACCTTGATCGAGGCCTACTGGCGCAGCGTGGCGATGCCGGGTCAGGGGGTGTTCATCGGAGAGCCGCTGGCCAGGCCGTGGCGGCGCTGATGCCAGGCCCAGGCGTGCTCCAGGATCGTGGTGAGCTCCGGGAACCGCGGCTGCCAGCCGAGTTCCTCCCGGGCCTTGCGGGCGCTGGCCACCAGTTCCGGCGGGTCACCTTCCCGCCGCGGTTGCACCTTCACCGTGAGATCGAGGCCGGTCACGGCCCGGGCGGCTTCGATCACCTGCCGCACCGAAGCGCCGCTGCCGTTGCCGAGGTTGTAGATCAGCGGTGCGCTGCTCCGCCCCTGGCGGCGCAGGTGCTCCAGCCCGAGCACATGGGCATCGGCGAGATCGCTCACATGGATGTAATCCCGGATGCAGCTGCCGTCCGGCGTCGGGTAGTCATCCCCCAGCAGCTGAACCTCCGGGCGGTGGCCGGCGATCGCATCGAGCACCAGGGGGATCAGGTGGGTTTCGGGGTTGTGGTCTTCGCCGAGATCGCCGGCCGGATCGGCGCCGGCGGCATTGAAGTAGCGGAAGATCACGCTGGGCAGGCCATAGGCGCGGGCGAAATCATCGAGCAGTTGCTCCACCATCCACTTGCTGCGGCCGTAGGGATTGATCGGCTGCTGGGGCGTGTCTTCGGTGATCGGCACCTGCCCAGGGATGCCGTAGGTGGCGCAGGTGGAGGAGAACACGATCGGAATCGGGCTGGTCCGTCGGCCCTGCCCGTCTCCCTGGCTCGGCTCGATCAACGCTTCGAGCAGGGTGAGCGTGTCCCCCAGGTTGTTGCGGTAGTAGCGGGCGGGGGCAAGCACCGATTCACCCACGTAGGCATAGGCGGCGAAATGCAGCACCGCCTCGATCGGAGCCCCCCCGGCGGCCAGGGCTGGGTGTGAACCGCTGAGCACCTGATCGAGCAGGGCCCGGTCGCCCACCTGGCCCACCACCAGCGGCACCCGCAGCACCTCCTCCACCACCGCCCGATGGCCGTACACCAGGTTGTCGAGCACAACCGGTTGATGGCCGGCCCGCTGCAGGGCCCGCACCGCGTGGCTGCCGATGTAGCCCGCTCCGCCAGTGACCAGAACCCTCAATGGCGCTGCAGGCCGGCCGCCTGTCTGTCCTGGCCGTAGGTTGCAGCGATGCGTTGCAACCCCTCGCTCAGGGGAATCCGGGCTTTCCAGCCCAGGGCCGCCAGGCGGCTCACATCCAGCTGCTTCTTGGGGGTGCCATCCGGTTTGCTGGTGTCCCAGTGGATCTCGCCCCGATAGCCCACGGCGTCTGCCACCAGGTCGGCCAGCTCCCGGATCGGCAGATCGACGCCCGTGCCCACGTTGAGGAACTGCAGGGGATCGGGGTGCTCCGGGGTGATGGCGGGCTGCCAGCTCTCCAGGCAGAACACCGCCGCATCGGCCAGATCATCCGCATGCAGGAACTCCCGCAGCGGTGAGCCGCTGCCCCAGCAGCTCACGCTGGCCGCGCCGGTCTCCCTGGCTTCATGGAAGCGACGGATCAGGGCCGGCAGCACATGGCTGTTGGTGGGGTGATAGTTGTCGCCAGGCCCGTAGAGATTGGTGGGCATCAGGCTGATCGCATCAAAGCCGTGCTGCTGGCGCAAGGCTCTACAGAGCTGGATACCTGAAATCTTGGCGATTGCATACCACTCGTTGGAGCCCTCCAGGGCCCCGGTGAGCAGGGACTCCTCCCGGATCGGTTGGGGGGCGAACTTGGGATAGATGCAGCTGCTGCCCAGAAACAGCAAGCGCCGCGACCCCTGGCGCCAGGCGTTCTCGATCACATGGTTCTGGATCTTGAGGTTCTCGAGCAGGAAGTCGGCGGGGTAGGTGGCATTGGCGAGGATGCCGCCCACCTTGGCCGCCGCCAGCACCACCACGTCCGGACGGTTGGCCGCAAACCAGCCAGCCACCGCCACAGGATCGAGTAGATCCAGCACGTCGCGCCCGGCGGTGAGCAGGTTCGTGTAGCCCCTCCCAACCAAAGCCCGGCAGATGGCACTGCCCGCCATGCCCCGGTGCCCCGCCACAAAGATCCGATCCGACCTGTCAATCAGCCCCATTCCCCACCCCTTCTCTCCTTTTTCGCCGTCATTCCCACCGTCCAGTCTCCTGCTGCCAGCCCTCCATACCCCCCGCTTCCCAAAGCCTCCCCATCCCCATCCCCCCCACTTGCCATCCCACCACTTCCCTACCGCCTGCTCCCCGCCCAATGCCGTGAGGGGGTCCTGCAGGCCGTCTGAGCAGCGCCAGCTGCGTAACGGCCGAAAGGCCCCCTCACGGCCTGACCAGTGCTGGTGGATTCTCCATCGATCCCACCACCGTGAAGCCCTCGCGGCGCAGGGTGGCCTCCTTGGCGGCCTCCTGCACATCGGCGGCCACCATCTCCGCCACCAGCTCCTCCAGGGTGGTGGTGGGGGTCCAGCCCAGCTTCTCGCGGGCCTTGGTGGGATCCCCCAGCAGGGTTTCCACCTCCGCCGGCCGGAAATAGCGCGGATCGATCCGCACCACCGTGGCGCCCGTGTCGGCGCGCTGGCCGATTTCGGTCAGCCCCTCGCCGCTCCAGTCGATCCCCCCCCAGCCCAGCTCGAGAGCACAGAGCTCGATGAAGCGCCGCACGCTCTCCTGCCGGCCGGTGGCGATCACATAATCCTCCGGTGTCTCCTGCTGCAGCATGCGCCACTGCATTTCCACGTAATCCCGGGCGTGGCCCCAGTCCCGCAGCGAATCGAGGTTGCCCATGAACAGGGACTGCTCGAGGTTGGCGTCGATGCGGGCCAGGCCGCGGCTGATCTTGCGGGTCACGAAGGTTTCGCCGCGGCGGGGGCTCTCGTGGTTGAAGAGGATGCCGTTGCAGGCATACATCCCATAAGCCTCGCGGTAGTTGACCGTGATCCAGTAGGCGTAGAGCTTGGCCACCCCATAGGGACTGCGGGGGTAGAAGGGGGTTGTCTCCTTCTGGGGAATCTCCTGCACCAGCCCGTAGAGCTCGCTGGTGCTGGCCTGGTAGATGCGGGTTTTGCCGGTGAGGCCGAGGATGCGCACCGCCTCGAGGATGCGCAGGGTGCCGAGGGCATCGCCGTTGGCGGTGTACTCAGGGCTCTCGAAACTCACCGCCACATGGCTCTGGGCGCCGAGGTTGTAGATCTCATCCGGCTGGACCTGCTGCACGATCCGGATCAGGTTGGTGGAATCGGTGAGATCGCCGTAGTGGAGCACCAGGCGGGGATCGCTCTCGTGGGGATCCTGGTAGAGGTGGTCGATCCGGCTGGTGTTGAAGCTGCTGGCTCGCCGCTTGATGCCGTGCACCTCATAGCCCTTCTCCAGCAGCAATTCGGTGAGGTAGCTGCCGTCCTGGCCGGTGATGCCGGTGATCAGGGCAATCTTGCTCATGGGCTGGAGGGGGCCAGGTGCGCCTGGGCGGTTAAGGGGAAGGGGCATTCCAACATGAAAAAGCCAGGGAAAACTCCCTGGCTGCGGCTCGGTTGGCAAGCCCTGGCCTGGCTCAGCCTGGCTCAGTCCCTGCGGCTGCCGCCGTTGAGGGCAATGATCAGGCGCAGGATGAAGATGAACAGGTTGATGTAGGTGAGGTACATCCCCAGGGCGCCGGCCAGATATTGATCGTCGTTGTAGGTGCGCGGCATCGTGTAGAAGTCGACGAAGGCGGCACCAACGAACAGCACCGTGCCGAAGCCGGCGATCAGCAGCTCGAAGCCGTTGCCACCGAAGCCCGGGATGAAGATCCCGCCCACGATCTGGACCACCATGGCGATCAGCAGGCCGACGATGCCGAGGCCCACCACACCGCTGAGCGCCTGACCGATGCTGTCGCTCATGTTGCGACCCACCACCGAGGCGATCACGAAGGTGATGCCGGTGGCCAGGGCAGCCGTGCCGATCGCGCCGATCCCGGCGGTGCCGATCGCCAGCGCCACGATGCCGCTCAGGGTGAAGCCGGTGAGCAGGCTGTAGACAGCCAGGATCGGCAGGGCGGTGCCGTTGTTCCCTTTCATCGCCGCGTTCTGGGCGATGAAGAAGAGAACGAAGTTACCGATCAGCGACACCCAGAACAGGGGCATGAAGATCGGGCTGCCGATCATCGACAGACCGCCGACCACGCCGGCTGCCGTGAGCACCATGCCGCCGCCCACATAGGGCAACGCCTTGTTGACCACGTTCGGGCCGACGAGGGCACCCTGCTGGGCCTCGCGGATCGCTTCCTGGAAATTGCTGCTGGCCGGCATGGCTCTGGGGTCGAACTTCTCCATCCTGACAGCGACGCCGAGGCTGTGGAGTGTGGATCTCCCTATCTGAGCCCGTCCTGCCGCTGGGCCTGGTCGTGGCGCGCGTAGGCCTGCACCACCCGCTGCACAACGGGATGGCGCACCACGTCGGCGTCGGTGAGGGTGCAGATCGCCACCCCCTCCACCCCGGCCAACACCCGGGCGGCTTCGGCCAGGCCACTGATCTGGTGGCGTGGAAGGTCCACCTGGCTTGGGTCACCGCTGACCACCATGCGGGAGTTTTCCCCCAGCCGGGTGAGCACCATGCGCATCTGGGCCGCCGTGGCGTTCTGGGCCTCATCGACGATCACGAATGCGTCGGCCAGGGTGCGGCCGCGCATGTAGGCCAGCGGTGCCACCTCGATCACGCCACGCTCGAGCAGGCCGCCGGTGCGCTCGGCACCCAGCAGGCCATGCAGGGCGTCATAAAGGGGGCGCAGGAAAGGGTCCACTTTCTGCTGCAGATCACCCGGCAGGAAGCCGAGCCGCTCCCCCGCTTCCACGGCAGGCCTGGTGAGGATCAGCCGCTCGACCCGCCGCTCCTGCAACATCCGCACCGCCAGAACCGCGGCCAGCAGGGTTTTGCCGGTGCCGGCCGGGCCCAGGGCCAGGGTCAGGTCGTGGGTCTCGATCGCCTCCACATAGGCGCGCTGCCCTTCGGTGCGCGGGCGCAGCAGCTTGCCGCTGGAGCTGCGCACCAGCACTTTTTCGGTGAGGCTCCGATGGGCGGCGCTGCGGCCGCCATCGAGGGCGATCAGGGCCGACTGAAGATCGGCCTCGCCCACCGTCTGACCTTCCATCCAGAGCGGCCGCACCAGCTCCACGAGGGCTGCGGCCCGCTCCAGTTGGGCTGGCTGGCCCTGGATGACCAGTTGCAGCCCGCGCAGAACAATCGAGGCTCCCGTGAGGGCCTCCATCCTTCTGAGGTTGGCTTCCGCTCCACCAGAGAGGGAGAGGGCAGCGGTTGGATCGGGAAGATCAATCGAAAAGAAGGAGCCCCGTTCAAGTCCGGCCATGGGCCGGCTGCTCAAGCTTCGGCGCTGATCGGTTCGGGTTCCGGCTCGGCAGCTTCGGCCGCCGCGGCTGCTTCTGCGGCTGCAGCTTCTTCTTCAGCAGCCTTGGCAGCCGCTGCTTCGGCCTTGGCCGCGGCCGCTTCCTTGGCTGCCTGCTGGATCAGGGCTTCGCGGGCTGCGGCTTGCTTCGCTTTGCCCACGGTTTCACCCGGGCGGATGGTTTTCTCGATCAGGCCACCTTTCTCCAGCAGGGAGCGGACCGTGTCGGTGGGCTGGGCGCCCTGGCTCAGGCGCACCCGGATCGCCTCGGTGTCCAGGCGGGTTTCCTTGGTGCGTGGGTTGTAGAAGCCGAGCTCCTCAAGCGGCCTGCCGTCGCGGCGGGACGTGCTGTTGGTGACGACCAGACGGAAGCTTGCTTCCCGCTTTTTGCCGAACCGCTTCAGGCGGAGCTTGATCATCGTTGCGTTGCTGACTGGGAGAACCTTGGGCAGGCGGTGACATCACACGCCGAATCTCACCCTACCGCCTGGGGTGCCCGGCTGGCCGCCGCCAACCCTCAGAGCTGGCCGAAACCCTTGCGTTTCTTGGCCGGCCGCGATGGCTTGCGGGCAGGGCCGCCCCTGGCTGTCGCTCCCGCCATCCCCGGAGCGGCACCGGGCATTCCAGGCATGCCCTGCATTCCCGGCATCCCGGGCATTCCAGGCATCCCGGGCATTCCAGGCATTCCCGGCATCCCGGGCATCCCGCCGCCCCGGGTCATCTGCTGCATGAAGCCGCGCATCTTCTGGAAATCAGCCAGCACCTTGTCGACATCGGCGGGGGTGTGGCCGCTGCCGGCGGCGATCCGCCGCCGGCGGGAGGGCTGGGCGGCCAGCAGCTGGGGTTGCTGACGTTCCGCTTCGGTCATCGAGCCGATCATCGCCTCGATCCGCTTCAGCTGGGCTTCCCCCTGCTTGAGCATGCCGTCGTCGATCTTGTTCATTCCCGGGATCAGCTTGATCAGCCCGCCCAGGGATCCCATGCGCTTGATCATGCGCATCTGCTGGACGAAATCCGAGAAGTCGAAGGAGGCCTCCTGCAGCTTCTGCTGCATCTTCTCCACATCGGCAAGTTCCACCTCCTTGCTCGCCTTCTCCACCAGGGTGAGCACGTCGCCCATGCCCAGGATGCGGCTGGCCATCCGCTCGGGGTGGAAGGGCTGCAGCGCCTCCACCTTTTCGCCGGTGCCGATGAACTTGATCGGCGCGCCGCTCACCTGGCGGATCGAGAGGGCCGCTCCACCGCGGGAGTCGCCATCCAGCTTGGTGAGCACCGCTCCGGTGATGCCCACCTGCTCGTGGAAGGCGCGGGTGAGCTCGGCGGCCTCCTGGCCGATCATCGAATCCACCACCAGCAGCACCTCGTCGGGAGCGGCAGCGGCGCGGATCCGCACCATCTCCTCCATCATCCCGGTGTCGATCTGCAGCCGGCCGGCGGTGTCCACCAGCACGGTGTCGAACCCCTCGGCGCGGGCCTTGGCCACCCCGGCGGCGGCGATCGCCTCCGGCTTCGCGTCGGTGCCCAGGCTGAACACCTCCACGCCGATCTGGGCACCAAGCGTGGTCAGCTGATCGATGGCGGCCGGACGGTACACGTCGGCGGCCACCAGCAGGGCCCGGCGCCCCTGCTCCTTGAGATGCAGCCCGAGTTTGGCGGTGGCGGTGGTCTTGCCCGCCCCCTGCAGGCCCGCCATCAGGATCACGGTGGGGGCCGTTTCGGCCACCGCCAGCGGGGCGTTGGCACCGCCCATCACCTCCACCAGCGCCTGGTGCACCAGCTGGATGAACTGCTGATCCGGGCTCACCCCCCGCACCACCTCGGCGCCGATCGCCTTCTGGCGCACGTCGGCGATGAACAGCTTGATCACCTCCAGGCTCACATCCGCTTCGAGCAGGGCGCGACGCACCTGCTTGAGCGCGCCATCGACGTTGCCTTCGGTGATCCTGTCCTGGCCCTTCAGGCTCTTGACGGCGTCTTCAAAACGCTGGGAAAGCTCGTCGAACATGGAGGAAGACCGGGTGATCGGGCTAGGCGGGTGGGCGGCCGCCCGCCGATCCTAAAAAGCGGTCCGCCGGGCTCAGCGGCGGGGGCGCCAGCCGGCCAGCTTCCAGACCTCGCCGTCGCGGGCAAACACGTAGCTGTTGCGCAGCTCGATCGGCTCGGTGCGGTCGATCACCGTGCCGGCGCTGTTGGTGGTCTGCTCGCTGTAGCGCAGCCTCGCCCTGGTTTCGATCCGCCTCGGGCTGCGGCTGGTCACCGCCAGCTGCTCCACAGCGGCGTTCACGGTTTGCCGCTGCTGTCGGCTGCTGTTCCGGCCCGCCTCCGCCAGCAGGCTCGCCACCATGGCAGGCCTGGCCAGCTCAGCCAGGGGCCGGCCGGGGGGCTGGCCGGCCAGCACCTCGGCCTTGGCCTTCAGCCAGGCCTCGAGCAGAGCCTTGATCTCGGCGTCGCTCGGCTCGGCTGCCTTGAGGGGCAGGCGCGAAACCGGTGCCGTTATCACAGGGTTTACGGCTGGCTTGACGGCCGGCTTCAGGGTCGGCTTGGCGTCAGGTGTGGTAGCTGGCTGGGGTGCCTGGTTGAGCGGCTTGAAGGCGAACCAGGCACCCCCTGCAACGGCGATGGCGGCGACGCCGGCCGCCAGCGGGAGCAGCCAGCCAGGCCTGCGGCCCTCCCGCCGCCGGCCGGCTGCTTTCGGTTGCGCCGGAGCCGGCAGGGCGAAGGAATCGCTCGAATCACCGAACGCTGATCCCAGCGGCGGCAGAGCCCCGGACCCCGCATCGGCCGGCGTCCAAGCCGTGGCGGTCGGGCCCGGTGGAGCGACCCCGCTCCCTGCGAGGGAGGAGTGGTCCTGCGCCTCCACATAGGTCTGGATGTCACGGTCGGCGAAGTAGGCGTCGAGATCGGCGTCGACTTCGATGTCCCGATAGCCGGGCAGCACCTCCCTGGAGAGCCAGTCGCGGCAATAGGCGCAGATCTGGCCGAGCGGGTCGTCACTGCGTTGCTCGGCCCAGCGGCGCAGATCCGGCTCGGAATCGCTCAGAAAACCGGTCTGGGCGGCGTCGATGCGGCCGAGCAACAGGTTCTGGCAGGCCAGGAACGGCCCTACTCCGGGTTGGCCGCTGTGGATCAGCCGCTGATGGGCCGCAGCGATCCGCTCCGGTTTGCGCTGGGCGAAGCCGGAAGCGGTGAGGGCATAGCTGGCCAGGAACGCCGCCGTCGGCGAGCCTTCGATCGCCCAGCGGCTGAACAGATCCACCTGTTCCTGCACCGTGAGGAACTGACGGATCTGCTTGAAGAAGGCCTGGAATTCCTGCCGCGGCAGCGATGGATCATCGTCTCCTTCCAGCCCACCGCGTTTCTTGACCAGCACGTCCAGCCAGCGGAGGCCTTCCTGGCGCTCGGCTGTGGCGGTGAGATCCCGGCTCAGCAGGTCGAGCACCCGGAAGGGCAGCAGGCTGTCGAGGTCGTCGTCGAGCAGGTGCCGCTGGGCCGGTGCCTGGCCCAGCCGTTGCAGCAGCTGCCTGCCTTGTAGCAGCAGCGAGGCGGCCGCTTCGAAGTGCCGCTCCTGGCTCAGTTCGGTGGCGGCATGACGGCAGGACAGCCCGACCAACAGGCTGAGATCGGACTCGCGGCTGCTGCCCAGCGCGGGGGTCTGGGGTGGTTGGAGGCTGTGGCGAGCGGCTTCGAAGGCCTCCAGGGGCTGGCCGGCCTCCATCAGCAGCAGCAGGCCCCCGACCACCTTGGAGCTGGGAACCTCCAGGCCTGGGGCGCCGGAACTTCCACTGCCCTCGAAGGCGATCAGATCGGCCTCGTAGGCGCTGCGCCTGTCGTCATCGCTGAGCAGCTCGGCGCTGGCACGCAGCAGGTCGGCCCGGGCCTGAAGTCCCTCAGGACTGAAGCCCTGCCCGGGGGGGTTGTCGAGGCGCTGCTGAAGACTGCGCAGCACGTTCTGGCAATCGGAGGAGGGGCTGACCCCAAGCAGTCGGTAATGGTCGATCGGAAGTTCCAACCGCAGCGACTCCCAGACCCCTCGCGGGTGGATTGCTGGTGAGTGTAGGCAGAGGCATCGGTTTTGACGCCCTGGCCTTGTTGGACCCCGTACAGTCGGCCCCTGAAGACCACGCCACTCCCGCCATGACCCAGGAGTTCGCGCTCAAGTCGGCCCCTGAAGCGTTCGCCTCTGAGCCTGTTGCCGCCCCCGCTGGTTCAGCTGAAGCTGAGGCGGCCGGAAGCCACGCCCTGCGGCTGGCAGCTTTCGCCTCCGCTCCCTGCACGGTGAGCCGGGCTGAGGGGCTGATGCTCTACCGCGACATGACCCTGGGTCGGCGCTTCGAGGACAAATGCGCCGAGATGTACTACCGTGGCAAGATGTTCGGCTTCGTGCATCTCTACAACGGTCAGGAAGCGGTTGCCACCGGCGTGATCAAGGCGATGAAGGCCCAGCACGACTGGTTCTGCAGCACCTATCGGGATCACGTCCACGCGCTCAGCTGCGGCGTGCCGGCCCGCGAGGTGATGAGCGAGCTGTTCGGCAAGGCCACCGGCTGCAGCAAGGGCCGCGGCGGCTCCATGCACCTGTTCTCCAGGGAGCACCACCTGCTGGGCGGTTATGCCTTCATCGGCGAGGGCATTCCGGTCGCCCTCGGCGCCGCCTTCACCAGCCGCTACAAGCGCGATGGGCTCGGCGATGCCAGCAGTGATTCCGTCACCGCCGCCTTCTTCGGCGATGGCACCTGCAACAACGGCCAGTTCTTTGAATGCCTCAACATGGCGGCGCTCTGGAAGCTGCCGATCCTGTTCGTGGTGGAGAACAACAAGTGGGCGATCGGCATGGCCCATGAACGGGCCACCAGCGAGCCGGAGATCTGGCGCAAGGCGGCTGCTTTCGGCATGGCCGGAGAGGAAGTCGATGGCATGGACGTGCTGGCGGTGCGCGCCGCCGCCCAGCGGGCGATCGAGAGGGCCCGGGCCGGTGATGGCCCCACGGTGCTGGAGTGCCTCACCTACCGCTTCCGTGGCCATTCCCTGGCCGATCCCGATGAGCTGCGCAGCGAGGCTGAAAAGGCCTTCTGGGCCCAGCGGGATCCGATCAAGGCCCTTGCCGGCCAGCTGATCTCCGCCGAGCTGGCCACGGCCGAGGAGCTCAAGGCGATCGAAACCGAGATCGATGCCGAGGTGGCCGATGCCGTGAGCTTCGCCATCGCCGCTCCCGAGCCCGACCCCGCCGAACTCACCCGTTACATCTGGGCCGAAGACTGAATCTCAGGGGCTGGTCGCACTGAGCTCCGAGAGGCTGCGCAGCTTGCGCAGGGCCTTCAGTTCCACCTGCCGCACCCGCTCGCGTGAGACGGACATCAGCCGGCCGATTTCGGCCAGGGTGCTGCGTTCAGCCCCGTTGGTGCCGAAGCGCAGGTCGAGTACCTGGCGTTCCTGGGCCGAAAGCTGGCTGAGCCAGTGTTGCAGCCGGTCGTGGTCCATCGCCTGCTCCATCCGCTCGAGCGGTTCCTGGCTGGAGGGGCTGGCGATCAGATCACCGAGGGGACTGCGCCCTTCCTCGCCATTCACCGGCGCATCGAGGCTCGAGGTGGTCAGCGACTGACGCAACAGCCCGTCGAGCTCCTGGATCGGGATCGCCATCGCTTCGGCGATCTCCTGGCGGCTGGGCATCGCGCCGAGCTTGTGGGCCAGCTCCAGGCTGACCCGGCGCACCGAGCCCAGCCGCTCGCTGAGGTGAACCGGCAGCCGGATCGTGCGCGACTGGCAGGCGATCCCCCGGGTCATGCTCTGGCGGATCCACCAGAAGGCATAGGTGGAGAACTTGTAGCCACGGGTGGGGTCGAATTTCTCCACGGCCCGCTCCAGCCCCAGGGAGCCCTCCTGGACAAGGTCGAGCAGCTCCAGCCCCTTGCCCTGGTACTTCTTGGCAACGCTCACCACCAGCCGGAGGTTGGCTTTGATCATCCGCTGCTTGGCCCGCCGGCCGATCCGCAGCACCTGATTGGTCTGGTCGGTGGGTTCGCTGGGCTCGCTGGCTTCCAGCTGCCGCATCATCGTCTGGACCTGGTTGCCCAGTTCGATCTCCTCAGCCGGGGTGAGCAGGGGCTCCCTGCCGATCGTGGTCAGATACCAGTGGATCGAATCCGTCCTGCGCCGCTGGTGGGTGTCTCGGGCCTGAAGGCTGGTGACAGCCATGAAACGACGCAAAAGTTGCGTCAATCTCGACGCAATCGCCCGGTTTGGGTGTGTTTTTAACAACGTTTTGGCAGCTTGCTCTCACGCCGGGCCAGCTGGCTGGCGATGGCCTGGGGGCTGGCCGCTGCGGCGCCGAGGATCCGGCAGCACTGCAGGCCGGCCTGGGCATGGTCGAGGGCGGCGGCCGCCAGCAGGGCTCCATCCGCAGGGGAGCAGGTCTGAGCCGCTGCGGCAGCGGCCCCCCTGCCGGCGGCGTAGCCGGCCAGCACGTCCCCCAGTCCGGCGCGGGCGGCCGGGGCGGCAGCCTCCAGCAGCTGCCAGCGGCGGCCATCGGCCGCGGCCACCACGCTGCGGGCCCCCTTGAGCAGGACGCTGACGCCACAGCGGGCGGCGGCGCTCGCCGCCGCCGCCAAGGGCTGCTGGCTGGCCAGATCCGGGAACAGGCGGGCGAATTCGCCGGCATGGGGCGTCAGCCAGGTGGCGCCCTGGCGTCCCCGCAGCCAGGCATCGCTTCCGGTCCCTGTCTCCCCGGCGGCCACGCGGTTGAGCCCATCGGCATCCAGCACCAGGAGTCCGCTGAAGTGCTGCAGCGCTCGCCAGGCCAGGGTCTGATCCGTGCCGTCTGCCCCATGGCCGGCACCGATGCCGGGGCCGAGCAGCACCGCATCGAGGCGGTCCAGGGCTCCGGCTTCTCCCAGCGCCGCCAGGCAGAGGCCCCCCTGGGCTCCAGAGGCCAGGGCGCGGTGCACCACCACATCGGGTTGCACCGCCCAGAGCTCTTCGGCCACCGCAATCGGCAGGGCGCCCCGCAGGCTGCCGCAACCACTGGCGCCGGCACCCAGCAGGCTGAGCAGGGCAGCGCCGCGATAGGCGTTGCTGCCGGCCACAACCAGCAGGCGGCCCCGTCCATACTTCCCAGCCCTCGGATCTGGAATCGGCCAGGGGGTCGAGGCCAGATCCGCTGCCGCCAGGCCCAGGGGCTGGTCCACCGGCAGGCCGGCGAGCTGGGCGGGCGGGAGCCCGAGGTCGAGCCGTTCCAGCTCCCCCACCCAGGCCAGGGCTGCGTCCTGCACCAGGCCCTGCTTGAGCAGACCGAGCACGTAGGTGTGGCTGGCACAGGCAGCCACCTCCCCCAGCAGCTGGCCACTGTCGGCGCAGAGGCCGGTGGGCACATCGATCGCCACCAGCCGGCCTGGCCGTTGCGATTGCCTGGTCGCCAGCAGTCGCTCGATCACCGCACCGGGCGGTCGCCGCTGGCCGGTGCCGAACAGGGCATCGATCCAGAGGCGTGGATCGGCCGGATCAGGGCTGCCGGCGCACTGCTCCACCCCCAGCCAGTGGGCATGGCGCCAGTGGGCCTCGGTGAGGGGCTTGCGCTGCTCGAAGGGGCTCCAGAGCTGAACGTGCACCCCGGCCAGATGCAGCTCCCTGGCCACCACCAGTCCATCACCGCCGTTGTGGCCGGGCCCCACCAGCACCAGCACGCCCCGCTCCAGCCGATCCGGCTGCCCGAGCAGCCGCTGGCTGATTCGTAGGGCGGCCTTCTCCATCAGGGCTTCCACGGGCAGGCCACTGGCGAACAGCGCTTCTTCCAGGTCCGCCATCTGGGCGGAGCGCACCAGCAGGTGGGCGGCATCACGGGCGGGCCAGGAGGGCACGGCAACGGCGGCGCGGGCTGGTCCCATGATGGGAGCAAGGATGTTTTTGCCCCACGATTCAGCATCGAGGGTGTTCGGTGTGACCCTTTCTCCAGCCCCCGCTTCAGCAATCCCCGCTTCAGCAACCCGTGCTTCCGCAACCACCTGTCCGGCCACCCCTGCCGCTGCCCGGGCCGTCGAGCGGTTGCGGGCCTGGCCAGGTGAGCATCGCGTCGCCGTGGGCCTCTCCGGCGGGGTCGACAGCTCCCTGAGCGCCGCTCTCCTGGTGGAGGCCGGCTGGCAGGTGGAGGGGCTCACCCTCTGGCTGATGAGCGGCAAGGGGAGTTGCTGCGCCGAAGGTCTGGTGGATGCGGCCGGCCTCTGCGACCAGCTGGGGATTCCCCACCATGTCGTCGATTCCCGCGCCCGCTTCCAGGCCCAGATCGTTGATTTCCTTGTGGAGGGCTATGCGGGCGGCGTCACGCCGCTGCCCTGCTCCCGCTGCAACCGGGAGGTGAAATTCGCGCCCATGCTCGCCTGGGCCGAGGCCGAGCGGGGCATCACCCGGATTGCCACCGGGCATTACGCCCGGCTGCGACCGTCGCTGGCTGCCGCCTCCGCTTCCTGCTCAGGCGAACGGTCCGGCCGGACGCAGCTGCTGCGCGGTCTCGATGCCGGCAAGGATCAGAGCTACTTCCTCTACGACCTCCCCCAGGAGGTGCTGGGCCGGCTGCTGTTTCCGCTCGGTGAAATCAGCAAGCCGGACACCCGCCTTGAAGCGGAGCGCCTGGGGTTGCGCACGGCCAGCAAGCCGGAGAGCCAGGATCTCTGCCTGGCCGATCATCACGGCTCGATGAAGGCCTTTCTCGACGCCTACCTACCGCCCCGCCAGGGGGAGATCGTGCTGGCGGACGGAACAGTGATCGGCCAGCACGATGGCATCGAGCACTTCACGATCGGCCAGCGCAAGGGGCTGGGGGTGGCCTGGCGTGAGCCCTTGCATGTGGTGCGGCTCGACGCTGCGATGAACCGGGTGGTGGTTGCCCCCCGCGCCGAGGCGGCTCGCTCCGGCTGTGTGGTGGGAGCGATCAACTGGGTATCGATCGATCCTCCCGCCGCTCCACTGTCACTGGAGGTGCAGGTGCGCTATCGGAGTGGGCCGGTTCGGGCCCGTTTCACGCCGCTTGCGCCCACCGCCACCGATGACGCCGCTGGGCGGCCCCATCGCGGCCGCCTGGAGTTCGAGCAGGAGCAGTTCTCGATCACACCGGGGCAGGCGGCCGTGTTCTATGCCGGCGAGCTGGTGCTGGGGGGCGGGCTGATCCAGGCGGCGGGCTGATCACAAGGCTGATCACCGATAGGGATCACCAATGGGGATCACCAATAGGGATCACTGGCCAGTTCCACCCTGAGCTCGCCGCTGCGGGCCGGCGGAACGGAGGCGATGCAGGCGCGCACAACCTGGCCGTTCACCTCGATCTCGCAGGCGCCGCAGCTGCCGCCCAGGCAGCCGGTGGGAATCAGCAGGTTGCCGCTGGCCGCTGCAGACAACCAGGCGGTGCCGGCCGGCTCCAGGCTGGTGCTGCCATTCGGCCAGCTGATCCTGACCAGGGGAGGGGCCATGGAATCACGGCTGTGTCTGGGTCAGTCTGAAGCAGTGTTCAGTGCAGCAGCGGCTCCAGGTTGACGTGGGCCTCGAAGGCATCGGCGAGGCGATCGAGCAGGGCGTCCCGCTGGCGGCTGTGGTGGGGCTGGGCCTCCCCCAGGTCGGGGAGGTTCCGCTGGCGGCGCAGCTGGTTCAGCCAGCGCCGCCGCCAGGGGCCGTTCTCGAACACACCATGCAGGTAGGTGCCGGCCACTGAACCACCCGGCTCAAGCTGCTGCCACCAGCCCAGCTCGGGCTCGGAGCCGAGCGGATGGCAGTGCTGGGGCGCCAGGCAGTGGGAGCGCCCCCGGTGCAGTTCGAACCCTTCCAGATCCTGGCCTCCGGGCGGTGGCCAGAGCGCCTGGCTGCTGCGCCGGCGCAGGGCCTTGACGGAGCCGAAGCGGGTGAGCAGTGGCAACAACCCCAGGCCTCGCATGGAGCCGACCATGCCGCCGCCTTCCAGACCATCGGGATCCTCGAGCGCTCGGCCCAGCATCTGCAGTCCGCCGCAGATGCCGAACAGATGGCCGCCGCCGGCCACGAAGGCCTGCAGCTCCCCGGCCATCGGGCTGGCCTGGAGCGCTGCCAGGTCCCGCAGGGTCTGCTTGCTGCCAGGCAGGATCACGGCGGCCGGTTGGCCGAGCGCCTCGCCGGGGCGCACCCAGCGCAGCCGCACGCTCGGTTCGGCCTCAAGTGGATCGAAGTCGGAGAAGTTGCTGATCGAGGGCAGCCGCAGCACGGCGATCTCCAGCTCGGCATCGGGTTTGCGGGCCCGCCGCTCGAGCAGATCGAGTGAATCCTCCGGCGGGAACAGCTCATCGAGCCAGGGCATCACCCCCAGCACCGGAATCCCCGTCCGTTGCTCAAGCCAGAGGCGCCCCGCATCGAACAGCTCCCGCCGGCCGCGGAAGCGGTTGATCAGGATGCCCCGGATCAGGGGCCGCTCCACCGGTCGCAGCAGGGCCAGGGTGCCGACGACCTGGGCAAACACCCCGCCGCGCTCGATGTCCGCCACCAGCAGGCAGCGGGCTCGGAGGTACTGGGCGAGGCGCAGGTTGGTGAGATCGCGGCTCTGCAGGTTCACCTCCACCGGGCTGCCCGCCCCCTCCAGAATCAGCTGTCCGCCGGGGTGGGAGGCCTGCAGGCTGCTCAGCCCTGTGCGGATCGCCGCCCAGCCGGGCCGGAACCAGTCGCGGTAGTAGTGCTCGGCGCGGGCAATCCCCACTGAGCGGCCCAGGTGGATCACCTCACTGGTGCTGTCGCCCTGGGGTTTGAGCAGAACCGGGTTCATCGCCACTTCCGGCTCCAGTCCGGCCGCCCAGGCCTGCAGGGCCTGGCTGTAGGCCATTTCGCCGCCCCCCTCGTCCACCCAGGCATTGAGGCTCATGTTCTGCCCCTTGAACGGCAGCGGACGCTCTCCGCGCCGCCGCAACACCCGACAGAGGGCTGCTGTCATCAGCGACTTGCCGGCCCCGCTGCTGGTGCCGAGCACCATCAGGGCCGGGAGCGGGGCCAGAGGCGCGCTGCTCACAGGCGGGGCCGGTGGCGGCGCAGGTTCTGGTGAATCCGCTCGGCCAGCCCCGCCCGTGGAATCTCGCCCGGGAAACCTGCGAGCAACTGGCGTCCCATCGGCGTCAACCGCACCCGATCGGTCAGCCCCTGGCCGTCCACCTCACGGCGCAGCACCCCGAGCCGGATCAGCCAGATGAAATGATCCTCGGCCCGCTGCGGGCCCATCGGCAGAAAGCAGAAGACGGACCAGTCGGAGCGATCGCAGAGGGCCCCGCTGCTGATCGCTTCCCCCCCCACCAGCGCGTAGAAGGCCCTGCGAAACGGCAGGCAACGCAGGGCACTGGCGGCGCGGCTGAACGAGCGCCCCGGGTTGGGGCAGGCAACGGGGTCCATAGCCGTGATTCTCCCGGATGGCTGGCCGTCATCGCGACGCAGGATGGGGGCCGTTGGGCCACCGGGATGACGTCGTTGCTGCTTGCCTCCGCCTCGCCGGCGCGGCGGCGCCTGCTTGAGCAGGCCGCCATCCCCCATCGCTCTCAGGTGAGTGGTGTCGATGAGCGTGCGATCACGGCGGCGGCCGGGCCGCTGGGAGCCGAGTGGTTGGTGCAGCGGCTGGCCCTGGCCAAGGCCGAGGCCGTGCGGGGCGCGGCGACCGTGGGATCTGAGCTGGGGCCAGCGGTGCTGGGCTGTGATTCGGTGCTGGTTTTTGAAGGGGAGGTGTTCGGCAAGCCTGGTGATGCGCCTGAGGCGAGCCGGCGCTGGCGGCAGATGGCGGGTCGGTGGGGGGAGCTCCACACCGGCCATTGCCTGCTCCCGGCTGAGGTCGGCGTGGCGTCTCCCCTGCTCGCCACCGTGACCACCCGGGTTCTGTTTGCCGCCCTGACGGACGCGGAGATCCAGGCCTACGTCGACACCGGCGAACCGTTGCAGTGTGCCGGTGGCTTTGCCCTTGAGGGCCGCGGCGGCCTGCTGGTGGAGCGGATCGAGGGATGTTTCAGCAATGTGATCGGCCTGAGCCTCCCCTTGCTGCGACGTTGGTTGCAGCCAGAAGCTCCAATCAGCGGAACAGGTTGTTGAACAGACCCTGCAGGAACTGGTTGGTGGGATTCAGGCTGGGAGAAAGGTTTGTCGGGTTCACCTGTTGATCGTTAACACGGGTGATCAGCCGTTGGTTGCCCCAGCTGAAGATCACTTCGTTGCCGCGCCTTGCGGTGCGGACGGGCCATGTTCCCGTTCCGTCTCGAAGCACCAGCTCTCCCTGCCTGTTGTAGAAGGCGAACTGCCGGCCGTTCTGCAGCTCAACGGAATAGGCCGTTCCATTGGCTGTGCTTCGCTGCCTCAGATCGCAGCTGCCATTGAAGACGCTCCGCCCGGACTGGGAGAGTTCACAAGAATTTGCCTGCTGGTTCTGATTCCAGTTGTTCGTTGAGTTGTTGTTCCAATTGTTGTTTGAATTGTTGTTTGAGTTGTTGCCCCAGTTGTTACCCCAGTTGTTGTTGGAGTTGTTGTTTGCCCATGGATCGTCTGAGCGTCTGACGCTGCCGAACAGCTGACGGCTCAGGCGATTGCTCACATTTGTTTTCTTCCAGCCATTGTCCCAGCAGAGCTGGCGCTGAACATCACACACTTCTCCACCACTGAACTGGAACTCCCTGGGAATCGTCCTCCCGGAGAGCAGCCGCTTCAGGTTCTGCTCGGCCCGCCGGTCGAAATGGCGACGGGTCAGCGGCAGGGAGGCGCCGTCGCTGTCGTAGCAGATCCGCACCGCCGAGTCGCAGATCACGCCGCTGCTGGGAAAAGTCAGGGTTTCCGTCTTGGCCTGCCCCTGCAACGGTGCGCTCAGAGTTGGGAGCACCAGAAGGGAGAGTGTGGCCAGCCATCCCAGCGAGCGTTTCTGAACATGGCCGCTGGAGCAGGGGGTCGTCATGGCTGCTGGTCTGGGTGAGGGGTATGGCCGGGTGGTGTGGATGGCCAGCTGCGCTGATCTCCCCATCACCTCAGCTGGACCGTAGCCAGGGTGAGCGTTGAAGGAACAACCAGAGTTCATCTGTCTGGCGCTCAGGTCTGACCAGATGTGTCGACCATAAAAAAACCCCTGCGGAGGCAGGGGTTCAGGAAGATCTCCAGATGGATCAGCTTGTGGCTGAAGCTGGATTGCGTGGATGCTCGGTTGAGTCGGGGAAACTCAGTCGAGATCGGGCATGGCCAGGGTTGGTTCTGCCTTGCGATCAATGCCCTTCTCGAAACCGGCGGCGGCTGCGCGGGCGCGACCGGCGTGCCAGAGGTGGCCCACCAGGAAGAAGAAGGCGAGCACGAACTGAGTGGCGGAGAGCCACTGACGCACGTTCACGAAGTTCACCGAGTTGGGTTCGGTGATGATGCCTCCCACGGAGTTGAGGGAAGCATTCGGGGCGTGGGTCATGTATTCAGCGGCCCGGCGCACCTGCCAGGGCTGAATATCGTTCTGGAGCTTGTCGAGGCTCAGGCCGTTGGGGCCTCGCAGGGGCTCGAGCCAGGGACCACGGAAATCCCAGAAGCGCATGGTTTCACCGCCGAAGATGATTTCGCCGGTGGGGGAGCGCATCAGGTATTTACCCAGGCCGGTTGGGCCCATGGCCGAACCGATGTTGGCACCAAGTCGCTGGTCACGCACCAGGAAGGTGAAGCTCTGGGCCTGCGAGGACTCGGCATTGGTGGGGCCGTAGAACTCGGAGGGGTAAGCGGTGTTGTTGAACCAGATGTAGGTGCTGGCGATGAAGCTCATCAGGCTCAGGGCACCCAGGCTGTAGCTCAGGTAGGCCTCACCGTTCCAGATGAAGGCACGGCGCACCCAGCCGAATGGCTTGGTGATCACGTGCCAGATGCCTCCAAAGATGCAGATCAGGCCCACCCAGATGTGACCACCGATGATGTCTTCCATCGAGTTCACGCCGATGATCCAGCCTTCTCCACCAAAGGGAGCTGCTGTCAGGTAGCCGAAGATCACCGCCGGACTGAGAGTTGGATTGGTGATCAATCGCACGTCGCCACCACCTGGAGCCCAGGTGTCGTAGACGCCACCGAAGAACATGGCCTTGAACACCAGGAGCAGGGCACCCACTCCAAGCAGGATGAGGTGATAGCCAATGATGTTGGTCATCTGGTTCTTGTCACGCCAGTCCTGGGAGAAGAACGAGGAGTAGTTCTCCAGGATCTCCGGGCCGCGCAGGGCGTGATAGAGGCCACCGACGCCCAGCACTGCTGAGCTGATCAGGTGCAGAACACCGACGACGAAGAAGGGATAGAGACTGGTGACTTCACCACCGGGACCGACGCCGTAGCCGAGGGTTGCCACGTGCGGAAACAGGATCAGACCCTGCTCATACATCGGCTTGTCGAAGCTGAAGTGACTCACTTCGAACAACATCATGGCCCCGGCCCAGAACACCATCAGGCCGGCGTGAGCCACGTGGGCCCCGAGCAGACGGCCGGACAGGTTGATCAGGCGGGCATTGCCGGCCCACCAGGCATATCCGGTGGAGTCGAGGTCCTTGCCACCAACGGCAACAAGGGAAGGACTAGAGAGCGTTACCACGGGGCAGGACCTCCTCAGGGAAGACGAAGTTTTCATGCGGCTGGTCAGCCGGTGCCATCCAGGCACGCAGACCTTCATTCAGAAGAATGTTCTTCGTGTAGAAGGTTTCGAATTCAGGATCCTCAGCGGCGCGGATTTCCTGGCTCACGAAGTCGTAGGCACGCAGGTTCAGCGCCAGGCCGATGATGCCGATGCTGCTGGTCCACAGACCCATCACCGGCACGAACAGCATGAAGAAGTGCAGCCAGCGCTTGTTGGAGAAGGCGATCCCGAAGATCTGGCTCCAGAAGCGGTTGGCGGTGACCATCGAGTAGGTCTCCTCTTCCTGGGTGGGCTCGAACGCCTTGAAGGTGTTCGCCTGCTCGGAATCCTCAAACAGCGTGTTCTCCACTGTGGCGCCGTGGATGGCACACAGCAGCGCACCGCCGAGGATGCCGGCCACGCCCATCATGTGGAACGGGTTCAGCGTCCAGTTGTGGAAGCCCTGCAGGAACAGCAGGAAGCGGAAGATCGCCGCCACCCCGAAGGATGGTGCGAAGAACCAGCTGCTCTGACCCAGCGGGTACATCAGGAACACGCTCACGAACACCGCGATCGGACCGGAGAAGGCGATCGCGTTGTAGGGGCGGATGCCCACCAGCCGGGCAATCTCGAACTGACGCAGCATGAAGCCGATCAGCGAGAAGGCACCGTGCAGCGCCACGAACGGCCAGAGGCCACCGAGCTGCACCCAGCGAACAAAATCACCTTGCGCTTCCGGACCCCAGAGCAACAGCAGGCTGTGGCCCATGGCGTCGGCAGGGGTGCTGACGGCAGCGGTGAGGAAGTTGCAGCCCTCCAGGTAGGAGCTGGCAATGCCGTGGGTGTACCAGGAGGTGGCGAAGGTGGTGCCGGTGAGCCAGCCGCCCAGTGCCAGGTAGGCGGTGGGGAACAGCAGCAGACCGGACCAGCCGACAAAAACGAAGCGGTCACGCTTGAGCCAGTCGTCGAGGACATCGAACCATCCCCGTGTGGAAGGCGCGCGCCCTAGGGCAATCGTCATGGGTGCATAGGCAGGTGGAGAACCCGCTGATCGGTGAAATACCCGGCGATGGTAACAACGTTCGAGCCGGAGTCGGGACTGGCCGAAACGCCCTGACATGGCTTCCCGCGGCTGGGTTTTTAAGTATTTCTTCTCATTTGCTGCCAGCTGATTGCGCGGCCCACGCTCCTGTCTCCGCTGTGGCGCCAGGCCCAGGCAGGCACCACAGAGCTGCGGCGGGAGGGCGAAGATGGCAGAACTCCGCACCTGCCACGCCGCCATGGCTTCGGTCCCTTCCTCGGCTGCCTCGCCTCCCCGCGACCCTTCACTGGTCCTTGATCAGCCGGTGCAGGGTTCACGCCGGCCTTCCAATCTGCTGGTTGCTGCTGTTGTGAGCGCTGGTGGCGCCGGTTTTCTGCTCACCAGCCTCTCCAGCCGCCTGGGGGTCAACCTGCTGCCGATCGGTCACCCCGCCTCCCTCGAATGGGTCCCCCAGGGATTGGTGATGGGGGCCTATGGAGTGGCGGCCCTGCTGCTGGCCACCTATCTGTGGGGTGTGATCGCCATCGATCTGGGCGCCGGCAGCAACCGTTTCGACCAGGGCAGCGGTGTGGCCACGATCAGCCGCCGTGGTTTCCGCCAGCTGATCTGCTTCGATCTCCCCCTGCGGGACATCCAGGCGGTGAAAGTGGATATTCGCGACGGCCTCAACCCCCGTCGGCGTCTGGCTCTGCGCCTGCAGGGCCGCCGCGATCTTCCCCTCACCCGGGTGGGCGAACCCCTGCCGCTGGCCGAGCTGGAGCAAAGCGGCGCCGAGCTGGCCCGGTTCCTCAGGGTTCCCCTGGAGGGCGTCTGATCGCGATGGCTCTTCCCTTCACCCGCGCCCTTTTGTGGGCGCTGCTGCTGTTGGCGCCGATGGGCCTGACGGCCTGTGCCGCTGATTCAGCCAAGACGGCCGTGGGCTGCAGCAACGCCACGACCCCCTGCCTGAGCGGCAAGGCCCTGGTTGCTCTGCAGACCAGCCGTGGCGAGATCCAGGTTTCTCTGATCGGTGACGCGGCCCCGCTCACCGCCGGTAACTTCGTCGATCTCGTGCGCCGCGGCACTTACAACAACACTGTTTTCCACCGGGTGGTGACGGAGCCCTCCCCCTTCGTGGTTCAGGGCGGCGACCCCCAGAGCGCTGATCCCAAGGTTCCTGCCAGCCTCTATGGCAGTGGTGGATTCATCGATACCAGCACGGGGGCCCCTCGAACCATTCCGCTGGAAATCGGCCTCAAGGGAGAAGCGGACCCCCGCTACGGCGAGGAGCTTCTGGATCCGACCCAGCTTGGCCGTCTGCGGTTGCTCCACGATCGGGGGGCGATCGCGATGGCCCGCTCGGCGGACCCCAATTCCGCCAGCGCGCAGTTCTACATCGCTCTGCGGCCCCTCGTGGAACTGGACGGGCGCTATGCCGTCTTCGGCAGGGTGGTCAAAGGCATGGAGGTGGTCGATCGGATCAAGCAGGGCGATCGGCTGATCAAGGCCGTCCTGCTGGAGGGTGGCACCCTGGTGAAGGCGAAGCCCTGAGCGATCAGCGATCCGTCTGAACCGTCAGGCCGGCACCCGCTTGTCTGAAGCGGTGATCTTCAGGAAGGCGGTGTTCACCCCTGAGGCCCGCTCCAGGGCGACCCGGCCGGTGCGCACGATCTCGAGGATGCCGTAGGCCTCGAGGATCTGCTCAATGGCCACAAGCTTGCCGGGGTCCCCCACCACTTCAAGGATCAGGGCGTTGTCGGCCACATCGACCACATTGGCGCGGAACACCTGGACCAGGTCGAGGATCTCCGAGCGCCGCTCCGGCGGTGCCGCCACCTTCAACAGCATCAATTCCCTCTCCACGGCAGGAATGGTGGTGAGATCACTCACGTTCAGCACGTTGACAAGCTTGTTGAGCTGCTTGGTCATCTGCTGAAGCGTGGAGCCGTCGCCTTCCACCACCATCGTCAACCGGGATACCCCCCGGCGCTCGGCGGGTCCGACCGCCAGGCTTTCGATGTTGAAGCCCCGCCTGGCGAACAGACCGGAGATCCGGCTCAGGGCCCCGGATTCGTCTTCGACCAGCACCGAAAGGGTGTGCTTCATGCCCGCAGCGCTTGCCTGCCCCCAAATTACGTGGCCGCCCCCTGACCTCAGCCCGGACCGGCGGGGGTGGGGTCGGGCAGGCGTGCCAGCCAGTCCAGCAAGAGGCCCCCGAACCGCAACGGGGCCTCGTCCTGGAGGCAGTGGCCAACACCCGGCAGCACCACAAGTTCGAGATCGGGTTTGTATCGCTTCAGCTGGCGCGACACTTCGATCGGAACGAGCCGATCGGCATCACCCCACAGCACCAGCAGAGGTTGGCTGAGGCGATCCAGCAGCGCGGCGGCAGTGGCCCCCCGCGGTCGCAGGGCCATGCCGATGCTCATGCCTCTCAGGGCCCAGGCCGCCGTCGGCCTGCGGGCTGGCCAGGCGATCAGCTGATGCAACTCCCTGTCGCCGATCACCGGCTTGTTGTAAGCCGACTGGATGCCGAGGTTGAGCAGTGGCGTGTGCGCAATCAAGGGCACCAGCAACTCCAGAGGCAACAGACGGCAGAGCAGGGTGATCACCAGCCGTCTGAGCCGCCGTCGCCAGGGAGCACGCCGCCGTTTCACGGTGATCAGCAGGCTGGGATCGGGCAGGGTGGCGGCCGCCACGGCCCGCACCCAGGCGGGGAAGAAGCCGGCGCAGCTGAGCGCCACCAGGCTGCCGAGCGAATGGCCCACCAGGACAGCGGGTGCCTGGACCACCTCTTCCAGGAAGGCCCGGGTCTGGCGGGCCCAGAGCCGGTTGTCGAGGCGCAGGGCCGGTTGGGCCGACCCGCCGAAACCGATCAGATCCAGGCCGTAGACGCACCAGCCGGCCGCCGCCAGGGGCCCCGCCGTGTGGCGCCAGTGACCCGAGCCGCAGGCGAAGCCGTGCAGCAACAGCAGGGGTGGATGGCCTGGATCACCCAGAACCCGCCAGTGGCAGGCCAGCCCCCGCCAGTGCCAGATCGCCTGCCGGCCCCAATCGGCGCCCGTCGTTGCGACAGGCTGGAGCTGGGTCGACAGCAAGGAGTGGAACCGACGCAGGACTCAGACCACTATTGCGAAGCCTCAGCGCGACTGCGGCTCGGAGCTGGCTTCTTTCAGGCCGCTTCGCGGCCGGCCCGGGACCTCGGCGTGCTGCTGGCCAGTCACCTGGCCCTCAACGGCCGGCTGCGGGTGCTGGATCTGATGGCCGGCTGTGGCATCCGTGCCCTTCGCTATGGCCAGGAAAGCGCGGCCACGGCCGTCTGGGCCAATGACGCCGATCCCGACCGCTTGCCTCTGCTGGAGGCGAACCTGGCCCCCCTGCGGCAGGGGGAGATCCCATCGCTGCGGATCACCAGCCTCACCGCCCAGAAGCTCCTGGCCGATTGCCTGGTCCGTGAGGAGCGCTTCGAGCTGATTGATCTCGATGGGTTCGGCTGTCCCACCGCCCTTCTCCCCCTGGCCCTCGAGGCCGTCGGCTTCGGCGGTGTCCTCTACCTGGCCAGCACCGACGGCCGTTCCCCCACCGGCCATGACCGGCCTGCGGCGATCCGGCGGCTGGGGGCGGCGGCCCGGGCCCAGCCATCCAGCTGGGAGCTGGCCCTGCGGCTGCAGTTGGGGGTGATCGCCCGCACCGCCTGGGCCATGGGCCGGGGGGTGGAACCGCTGTTCAGCTTCAGCGAGGGACGCACCTTCCGCACCGCCGTGCGTCTGCAGCGTCGCATCGAGGCCGGCGATGAGGCGCTGCTGGGGATGACGGCCCATTGCCACCGTTGCGGAGACCAGATGGTGCAACCACTGCTGCGCCTGAGGGACTGGCCCTCCTGCTGCGGTCCGGATCGACCCCTGGCGATCAGCGGTCCCCTCTGGATCGGTCCGTTGCAGCATCGACCCAGCCTGGCTGCCCTGGCTGCCCTGGCGGCGGAATCCAGTTTTGCTCCTGCCACGACAAAGCTGCTGGCCAGCCTGATCAGCGATGTGGGCGTCCCCGCCCGTTGCTGGCCCACCGCCGCGATCGGACGACGGCTGGGGGGTGGTCCGCCGGTGCTGGCGGATCTGGTGGAAGCCCTCCGGGCCAGGGGATGGGCCGCCAATGCCAGTGGCGTGATGCCGGCCCAGCTTCGCACCGATGCTCCCTGGTCGCTGGTGCTTGAGGTGGCGGGGGCGCACAATGGAGAGCCCTAGCCGCCACCCGCCATGGCCTCTGAAATCTTCAGCATCGCCGCGATCTTCTGGGTGCTCATCCCCGTTGGCCTGGTGGGTGGCGCCATCCTGCTCAAGCTTCAGAACGACTGAAATCCCCTGGGCCCATCGCTCGAAGCCGAGGCCCGCGCCGGCCCCTGCCGCAGCTTTAGGCTCCAGCCGTTGCGCCGGTGATTCATGCAGGTTCTGGTCGTCGGCGCAACGGGAACCCTTGGTCGCCAGATCGCCCGACGCGCCCTCGATCAGGGTCATCAGGTGCGTTGCATGGTGCGCACCCCCCGCAAGGCCGCGTTTCTGCAGGAATGGGGCTGCGAGCTCACCCGTGGCAATTTGCTTGAGCCGGAAAGCCTGCTTTACGCACTGGAAGGCCAGGATGCGGTGATCGACGCGGCCACGGCCCGGGCCACCGACAACGGCAGCATCTACACGATCGACTGGACCGGCAAACTCAACCTGATCAATGCCTGCCTTCAGGCCGGCGTCAAACGTTTTGTGTTCATCTCCCTGCTCGATGCGGAGAAGCACCGCAGCGTTCCGTTGATGGACATCAAGTACTGCACCGAGCAGGCCCTGATCGAATCCGGCCTCGAGTACACGATCCTGCGCTCCGTCGCCTTCATGCAGGGGGTGATCGGTCAATTCGCCATGCCGGTGCTGGAGAGCCAGACCGTCTGGGTGAGTGGCAGTCCAACCCCGATCGCCTACATGAACACCCAGGACGTGGCCCGCTTCGCGGTTGCTGCCCTGGAGCGTCCAGGCACGATCGACCATGCCTATGCGGTGGTGGGACCGAAGGCCTGGAACACCGGGGAGGTGACCCAGCTCTGCGAGAAGTACAGCGGCAAGCCAGCCCGGGTGTTCCGGGTGAGGCCGTTCCTGATCAGGCTGATGCAGGCGTTTGCGGCCTTCTTCGAGCCGGGGGTCAACGTGGCCGAACGGCTGTCCTTCGCCGAGGTCACCGGCGGAGGGGTGAGCCTGGAGGCGCCGATGGAGGAAAGCTATGAAGCCTTCGCCCTCGACCCCGCCAGCACCACCCACCTGGAGGACTATCTGAAGGAGTATTTCGGCACGATCCTGAAGCGGCTGCGGGAGTTGGATGTGGATCTCGCCAAGGACGCCAAGAAGAAACTCCCCTTCTGATCAGTTCAGATGTACTATCCGGTTTGATTGGTTCACTGGTTCGCCTGTCTTTTCTGCTGCCCTGAGCTCCCCCAGCCATGTCCATTGCCCAGATCAAGAACCTGCAGCGCCGGCTCACCAACCTTGAGCAGGAGGCGGTGGCGGAATTGAACCGTTGCTGCGGCCATGAGCTCTGGCTCACCCTTGGTTTCGATGCCTTCGATTCGCTCGAGGATCCGGATCGACGCTCCCGTGCCAACTATTACTACGGTCAGCTGCAAACGGCGCGGGAGCTGCAGCAGGTCATCGGCTGACTCCCAGGCCAGGCCGCCCTACCCGCCGCCGCCTCCCTGGCCCCCTTTCCCGCCACCGGCCCGGCCCCCCAGGCCCGGCGAATGAACCGGCCTGCGGAGCAGCAACGCCTTCAGGCGTTCGCTTTCCTCGTTGGTCACCTGGCGCCACTGGCCCGGCTCCAGGCCGGCCAGGTTGAGCGCAGGGCCGTCATCCATCAGGTCGATGGCTGTGCGGATCAGCCGCAGGGTCGGGTAGCCGACGGCGGCCGTCATGCGCCGCACCTGGCGGTTCCTGCCTTCGCGTAAGTCCAGTTGCAGCCAGCTGGTCGGCACCCTCAGCCGATGGCGTATCGGTGGCTGGCGGGGAGCGGCAGCTGGATCGGCCAGCCGTTCGGCCCTTGCCGGCAGGGTTCGTCTCCCCTGCACGGGCAGGCCGGCACGGAGTGCCGCGATCGCCTCAGGAGTGGGAAACCCTTCCACCTGGATCCAGTAGCGGCGCCAGTGGCCCCAGCGGGGGTCGGTGAGGCGCTGCTGCAGGCGTCCGTCACTGGTGAGCAGCAGCAGGCCCTCGCTGTCCGCATCCAGGCGGCCGGCGGCGTACACACCAGGACTGTCGATGAAATCGGCGAGGGTTCTCCAGCGATCGGCCGTTGCTTCGACCGTGAACTGGCTGAGGACCCCGTAGGGCTTGTGGAAGAGAAGGGTGACCAGGGGAAGGAGTCAGCTGGCGCTGCCGTTCTGGCGTGCTTTCCAGAGGTTGACAACCCCGATCGAGATCAGCAGCAGGCCCAGATCCAGCGACAGAGGCGGAGCGATCAAAGGGGAGGCCAGCAATGTTGAAGCGATCAAAAGCTGGTTGGTGCCGGGGGTGTGACCCTAACCGTCACAGGGGGGGCGAGGCGCCAATTTAAGCTGAATCGATTGTCTGAATCGAGCACCAGCCGCGCATGATCGAAACCTCGGGTGTGATCGAGAAAGAACAGGGCAACGGGTTTTACCTGGTCACCCTCGATCAGCCCTCCGGTCACCAGTGCCTCTGCCGCGCCGCTGGCAAACTCACCAAGTTCCGCATCAAGCTGCTGGCCGGAGACAAGGTGCTGGTCGAGATCAGCCCCTATGACCTCACCCGCGGCAGGATCACCTACCGGGAACGGAACGTCGGCACCGCTGGACCGAGGCCTGGCGGCAACCGCCCCGGCGGCCCCCGACGCCGCTGATCAGCGCGGACGCCTTTCAGCGCGGACGCCTCTCAGCTCGGTTGGCTCAGCGCTGTTGGCTCAGCTCACCGGAGTCAGCAGCAGGGCGTTGATGGCATCGCGGAATTCGCTCCGCTGCTTGACACCCTTCCATTGCTGCTTGAGTTCCTTGTTGAAAAACAGCTGCACGGTGGGGGTGCCGTTGACACCGGCCTGCACGGCGATCTCCTGCTCGGCGTCGATGTCGATTTCGATGCCGAGGGCGCTGCCGCCCAGTTCGCTGAGCACGCGCTTGAGCTGCGGCTTGAGCACATGGCAGGGACCACAGCTGGGCGAGGTGTAGACCACCAGCAAAGGCTTGTCGCTCTCGTGATAAAGCTTGCGCAGCGCGAACCCCCCTTTCTGCCAGAGGGCGGCGGGATCGAAATTGTCGGCGTCGGACACGGCCGTGGCGGTGGGTTCCCCGGCCGGTTCCGGCTCCACCGCCTCGCGCGCCACGGTGATGGCCAGGTCGTGATGGCTGAGCCAGCGCTCCGCCGCCAGGGCGGCCTGGCAACCGCTGCCGGCTGCCGTGATGCCCTGACGCCACTGGGCGTCGGCCACATCGCCGGCGGCGAACACCCCCTCCAGGCTGGTGTCCGGCTGGCCGGGGCTGGTCACCAGGTAACCCTTGGCATCCACCTCGAGCTGGTCGCCCACCAGACGGGTGTTGGGGGTGTGGCCAATGGCGTAGAACACGCCTCGCACCGGCAGCTCTTCGCTGGAGCCGTCGGTGAGATTTCTCAGGGTGAGGCCACTGAGCCAGTCATCACCGCTGGCGTCGACCAGGGCCCGGTTCCAGTGCACGGTGATGGCGGGATTGGCCAGCACCCGATCGGCCATGGCGGCGCTGGCCCGCAGGGAGTCGCGACGCACGATCAGGTGGACATGGCTGCCGTACTTGGTGAGGTAGACGGCTTCCTCGCAGGCGGAGTCGCCCCCGCCGACCACCGCCAGCTCGGCATTGCGGAATTGGGGCGTGGCGCCGTCGCAGATCGCGCAGGCGCTGATGCCGTGACTCCAGAAGCGCTCCTCCTGGGGCAGGCCCAGGCGGTTGGCGCTGGCACCGGTGGCCAGGATCAGGGCCTGGGTCTGCACCCAGGCCCCTTCGACCCGCACCCGATAGGGGCGAGCCGAGAGGTCGATCGCTTCGGCATCGGCTTCCACCAGCCGGGTGCCCCAGCGCTCCGCCTGGGCCTTCATCCGGTCCATCAGATCGGGGCCGAGGATCCCGTCTGGGAAGCCTGGGTAATTCTCAACGTGGGTGGTGGTCATCAGCTGGCCGCCGGGGATGCCGCCATCCTGAAAACCCGTGATCAGCAGCGGGCTGAGGTTGGCGCGGGCGGCGTAGATGGCGGCGGTGTATCCAGCCGGGCCGGAGCCGACGATCACCAGGTTTTCGATACCGGATGGTTCCGGCAGAGGGTGCTCGGCCGTCATCGCGCTTAAACGGAGAGGGTATGAGTTGACCCTAGATCAGCAAGGGTTCGCCCGGCGGGTGGCAGGTGGGAATCAGGGTTCCCGGATGGCTTTGGGCCAGTGGTGCTTCGGCAGCAGCAGGGCTTCCACCCGCTCGGGTCGGTCGTCGATGCAGAGGATCCATTCGCGGAACTCTTCGGTGAGCGCGAAACTGTCTTCGTAGCGCTCCGCTGCGTCGAGGCTGGCGATTCGCCTTTCCGCCCAGCTCACCTGGGCCGCCAGCAGGCGATGGAGAGACGCATGGGCCATGGTCCTGCTCCGGAGACGTTCAGGCTGGCGAGCGTGTTGATCAGCTGCCTGGTTGTTGCCGGGAACGTTGCATTTTTTTGACAACAGCCCCGTGTCCTGATCCGGGCGGGAGGGGTCAGATCGGTCCGCCCAGGAAACGGGGCAGCTCCGGTCCACGCAGCCGGATCACCGCTCCGACCCCCTCGGCCAGGGCCTGCGGGGGCAGGCTGCGGCCGCCGCCGCCGCCCGCGGCCGAATCCTGCTCGGCGGGGGGCGCGCCTGGCCGGATCCGATACGGCTCAGCCACCGACCAGGTGCGGGCATAGGCCAGCAGGCGCGGATCGGCCGGGGCGAACACGTAGGAGGGCTGGCGGGGAATCGCCTCCAGCTCAGATCGTCCGGCCTCCATCCGAACGGCACGGGTGATCGCCTGAACAAAGCGACTGCGGGTCACCACCGTGGTCAGGTACGCCACCACCCGCAGGCGGGGGGCATCGAATCCCTCGGCGCACATGTCGATGCTGACCAGCCAGTCCGCCTCCCCGTCCCGGAAGCGCTGCAGCCCTGTGGCCGCCTCGGGATCCTGGGAATGCACCAGCACGACCCGATCCCCCTCTTCTTCGAGCAGGCCGGTGATCCGCCTGGCATGGGCGATGTCCCGGGCGATCACCAGCCCGCCCGCCAGCGGGTGAGCCTCGGCACGCAACCGCTCAAGGCGACGGCGGGCCTGCAGCAGCACCCTCAGGGCGATGCTGCTGCTGTCTCCCGGCTGGATGGCTCGTCGCAGGTTTCGGGCTCGCCAGCCCTCCCGCCACTCGGTTGAAAGGGAGGAGCGCTCGGTGTCGCCGAGGCGGCCGTGGTCCACCCAGCCATCCTGGAAGCGGAATTCGAGCGGGCGAACATCGCCGGCCGCGATCAGCTCCCGCGGCTCGACGCTGAGATCGGCGGCAATGTGCTCGATCAGCTCGCCCCCTTCCCATTGCCGGTGGCGCCGGGCGGCGCGGAAGGCCAGGTTGTCGGCACGAAAGGGCGTGCCACTCAGACCGAGCCGCAGCACGCAGCCCTGGCTCAGCCGCTGGAAGGCCTGTCCCCACACGGCGGCCTCCGGCTCCTCCGGATCGATGCCGAGGTGATGCACTTCATCGGCCACCGCCAGCACCCTGGCCTCGCGGGTCCAGGCCAGCTCCCGCTCGAGCCTGTCGATCTGACGGGCCGCGCCCTGATAGCTGAGCAGCAGCCCGGCGCCGCCGGCGGGATCGGCTGACTGCGCCGGCCAGTCGCTGAGGGTGAGGCCGAGCTGGGCGGCGGCGGAGCGCCACTGGGCCGCAATCGAGCTGCGATGGCAGCAGACCAGCAGGTGTGTGAGTGTCCCCTCCCGGTGCAGTCGCTGAAAGGCGAGCAGGGCGCCGAGGGTCTTGCCGGCCCCGGGACCGGCATGGATCAGCACGTCCTGCCCAGCCGGCCCGCCTTGCTCAAGCCGCCGCCTCAGCAGTTCGATCATGCGTCGCTGCCAGTGCCGTGGCCTGGGGCCCGCCAGGGAGTGCCGCGCCGCCAGGTTGAAGGAAAGGGAGCCCATGGCCATGCGGCAAGGTGGCCATTCTGTGGCTGAAACCGGCCGGAACCGGCTGAGGGGCAGTCCTTGCCTGCCAGGGGGGCTCCCTTTGCCTAGAACTGGATCAGCTGTTCCTGTCCTGGATGCCTGCTCTTTCCGCCCCCGGCCTGCTTGCCGTCACCGGTGCCTCCGGCAAGACCGGCTGGCGGGTGGTGCAGGAGGCCCTCGGTCGGGGATACGAAGTGCGGGCGATCCTGCGGCCCAACTCCACGGTTCCAGCCGGCCTGGAGGGGGCCGAGCTGATTCGCCTCGAACTCAGCGACAAGGCCGCCCTTGAGCGGGCCCTGCAGGGTGCACAGGCCCTTGTGATCGCCACCGGCGCCCGCCCCTCGATCGACCTGAGCGGTCCGCTGCAGGTTGATGCCCTGGCGATGCGGTCCCAGATCGCCGCCTGCCA
Organism: Cyanobium sp. ULC082; assembly: GCF_977927535.1. Classification (NCBI taxonomy): domain Bacteria; kingdom Bacillati; phylum Cyanobacteriota; class Cyanophyceae; order Synechococcales; family Prochlorococcaceae; genus Cyanobium; species Cyanobium sp. ULC082. The sequence continues at coordinate 1,451,195 of NZ_OZ376397.1, read as the reverse complement.
GGCCGCTGGGGTGCAGCGGGTGGTGCTGGTCAGTTCGCTCTGCAGTGGCCGCTTTTTCCACCCCCTCAACCTGTTCGGCTTGATCCTGCTCTGGAAACGGCTGGGGGAACGCTGGCTCCAGGAGAGCGGCCTGGCCTGGACGGTGGTGCGACCGGGCGGGCTGAAGGAGTCGGAGCTGAACCTGGAGGCCGAAGGCATCCGCTTCAGCGGGCCTGATCAGCAGGAGAGCAACAGCATTCCGAGGCGCCTGGTGGCCAGGGTCTGCCTTGATGCCCTGGCCACTCCAGCGGCGACCGGCCGGATCATCGAGATCACCAGCGGCCCGGATCTGGCGCCGATCGGCATGGCGGAATGGCTGCAGAGCCAACCCCTCGTCGTCGATGCCTGAACCACTCGGGGCAGTGCCTTTTCAGCCGCGGCCGCCCTGGTGGGGGCCCGACCTGCAGACCCTGCGTGACACCCTGCGGGGGCCGCGCTTTCCCGTCGATCAGGCTGAGCCCCTGCCGATCCCGATCGGGCGGGGAGAGCAGTTGCTGGCTCTGGTCGACCGGCCCGCCCAGGCGGCGCCCCTCGGCGTGGTGGTGCTGCTGCATGGCCTGGGCGGCTCCAGTCAGGCGATCGGGGTGCGCCGCCTTGCCCTGGTCCTGCAGGCCCAGGGTTTTGCGGTGTTGCGTCTCAATCTGCGGGGAGCCGGCGCTGGCCGCTCCCTGGCCCCCGGCACCTATGCGGCCCACTGCAACGGCGACCTGTTGCCAGCCCTGCGCCGGGCGCGGCAGCTGGCGGAGGGTCGGCCGCTGTTCGGGGTGGGCTTCTCCCTGGGTGGAACCGTGCTGCTGAATGGGGTGCTCGAGCCAGGCTCGCCGCAGCCCTGGCTTGATGGCCTGGTGGTGATCAGCAGTCCGCTCGATCTGGCCGGCTGCTCGGCGGCGATCGGTCTGCCCCGCAACCGGCTCTACGAGCGCTGGCTGCTGCGCAGCCTGCGTCGCCAGACCCTGGCTGATTCCAGTGGACTCAGCGCCGGTGAGCGGCTTGGCCTCAGCCAGGTCCGCAGCATCCGCGATTTCGACACCCTGATCACCGCACCCCGCTGGGGCTTCGCCTCGGTGGACGACTACTACGCCCAGGCCAGTCCACTGCTGAGGCTCCAGGAGCCGGATCCGCCCTTGCCGGCGAGCCTGCTGATCCAGGCGCTCGATGATCCCTGGGTGCCGGCGGCCCCCGCCGTCGCCCTGGCCTCACGGGATCCTGCCCTGCCAGGGCTCGAGGTCGTCCTCTCGGCCGGGGGCGGACACAACGGCTTCCATGCCCCCGGCGGCAGCTGGTCGGATCAGCTCACCCTGCACTGGCTGCGCCAGCAGCTGGATCGGCAGCCCCCCCGAAGGGCGTGCGCCTGAGAATCCAGGCCTCGATCGGATCGCCGCCGATCACATGCTCCCGCACGATTCGCTCGATCCGCTCCGGCGTCACGCCCCCGTACCAGATGCCCTCCGGCCAGATCAGCAGAATCGGACCGCCGCCGCAGATCCGCAGGCAATCGGCCTTGCTGCGCAGCACGATGCCGCCGGTCCGGCTCGGATTCTCCAGGTCGAGCTGGCGCACCAACGTCTTGAGCCGCTCCCAGCTGGCGGCTCCCACGGCCGGATCGCCGCAGAGTGGCTTGCTGGGCGTTGCGCAGAGCAGGAGATGATGGGCAATCGCCATGGTGCGACTCAGAATAATGCGGCTCAGTGGGGCAGGATCTGGGCTGTGGCGGCCGCCTCATCCACCGCCTGCCGGGCCCAGCCATCCACGGCCAGCACGTCGTCGAGGCCTGGATCGGCCCGCAGGTCGCCTCGGTGGCGATCGCAGACCCGCTCGATCAGCTCTGGAATCGCCAGGAAGGGGATCCGCTCGTTCAGAAAGAGTGCCACCGCCTGCTCGTTGGCGGCATTGAGCACCGCCGGCATCGTGCCGCCGGCGCGACCGGCCGCATAGGCCAGTTGCATGCAGGGGTATTTGGCCCGGTCCGGGGCGCGGAAGCTGAGGCTGCCCACCTCGGTGAGATCGAGCCGCCGCCAGGGGGTTTCGAGACGCTCCGGCCAGCTGAGGCAGTAGAGCAGAGGCAGCTTCATGTCGGGCCAGCCCAGTTGGGCCAGCACCGAGGAATCGACCAGCTCCACCATCGAGTGGATGATGCTCTGGGGATGGACGACGATTTCGATCTGGTCGTAATCGAGGCCAAACAGATAGTGGGCCTCGATCACCTCCAGGCCCTTGTTCATCAGGGTGGCTGAATCCACGGTGATCTTGCGCCCCATGCTCCAGTTGGGATGGCTGGTGGCGTCGGCCACGGTGGCTTTGGCCAGATCAGCGGCGGGCCAGTCGCGGAAGGCGCCGCCGGAGGCCGTGAGCTGGATGCGACGCAACCCGGGGGTGGGAATGCCGGTGGACAGGCGGGCGGTGTCGGCCCAGGGGGTGCCCTGCAGGCACTGGAAGATGGCGGAGTGCTCCGAATCGGCCGGCAGCAGCCGGCTGCCGCTGCGCTTCAGCTCCGGCAGTACCACGGGCCCGGCGGCGATCAGGGTTTCCTTGTTGGCCACCGCCAGGTCTTTGCCGGCGCGGATCGCCGCGAGGGTCGGCAGCAGGCCGGCACAACCGACGATTCCCGTTACCACCAGCTCGGCCGTGGGCCAGGCGGCGGCGGCGCAGAGGGCCTCGCTGCCACCGAGCAGCTCAGGCAAGCGGAAGGGCTGGCCAGGCCGGTCGAGGGCGGCGAGGCGGGCCCGCAACTCCGGCAGCAGGGCGGCATCGGCCAGGGCCACCACTTCGGGGGAGTGGCGCTGAATCTGGTCGGTGAGCAGGGCCAGGTTGCGGCCGGCGCTGAGGGCCACCACCTTGAAGCGATCGGGGAACTCGCTGGCCAGTTCCAGGGTCTGGGTGCCGATCGAGCCGGTGGACCCCAGCACGCTGATCGCCTTCACCGCGCTGCTCCGTCGATGGCCGTCAGTCTCCCATCCAGGCCGGGCGCACCTCCCCCGGAGGGTCGGGGCGTCACACTGGATCGATCCGACCGACTGCCGTGCTCTGGCTCAGGCGCTGGAATTTCATCGAGAGAGCCCGGCTGGAGCGGGAGCTCTGGGATGCCTTCGAGCGGGGCGAGAGCATCGAGGAATGCCTGGCGGCCTGTCCGGCCAGTGATCCGTTCCGCCGTGAGGTGTGGCAGACCACGGTCGTGCGCATCCGGCGGATCGAGGCGCTGATGGCCGGCAGCAAAGCCCCGGAGCCCCCTCCCGACTGATCTGACCGACTGAATCTGGTACCTGAATCCTGGCGACTGAACCCGGCGTCCTCCACAGCTCACTTGCGGATCCAGTCGGTGCTGCCGCCGGGCCGGTCGATCAGTTCAATGCCGTCGCGACGCAGCTGATCGCGGATCGCATCGGCTGCGGCATAGTCCCTGCTACTGCGGGCCACAAGCCGCTGGGCGATCAGGGCCGAGATCTCCGTCTCCGCCGGGCCGGGGGCGGCGACAGCCGAAGATTCCGCAGGGCTGAGCGGCTCGGACTGGAGGCCCAGCACCCCGGCCAGGCTGATCAGCAGCTGCCAGCGGCCCTGGAGATCGGCGACGCTGGGGCCCGGCGGATCGGCCTGAAGAGGATCCTCACCCCGTTCGAGCCGGTTCGAGAGGGCGCGCAGCGGCCTGGCCAGCTGGAACAGCACCGCCAGGGCGGCCGAGCTGTTGAGGTCGTCGTCCATGGCGCTGATGAACGCCTCCTGAAGCTCGGAGGGATCCCAGGCCATGGACTGCTGCTGATCCCGCTGGGGCAGAGGCCCGGCAGCCACCGAAAAACCGAGCCGATCCCCGAAGCGCACCCCGAGGTCGAGGGCGGCGTTGAGACCGCTCCAGCCGGCGGCAGCGGCTTCCAGGGCGGCATCGCTGAAATCGAGCGGTTTGCGGTAATGCGCCTGCAGCACGAACAGCCGCAGGGTCATGGGTGAAACGCCCCGCTCCAGCAGAGCGCGGATCGTGGTGAAGTTGCCGAGCGATTTCGACATCTTCTCGCCCTCCACGTTCACCATGCCGTTGTGCAGCCAGAAGCGGGCCAGGGGTTTGCCGGTGGCCGCCTCCGACTGGGCGATCTCGTTCTCGTGGTGCGGAAAGATCAGGTCGGCGCCACCGAGGTGGATGTCGATCGAGTCACCGAGTTCCTGGCGAACCATCGCCGAGCATTCGATGTGCCACCCTGGCCGGCCCGGACCCCAGGGGGAGGGGAAGCTGGGCTCCCCCGGTTTGGCTCCTTTCCAGAGGGCGAAATCGAAGGGGTGGTGCTTGCGGCTTTCCTCGCCGTCATCGAGCCGGCCACTGGCTCCATCCTGCTGCTCATCGAGGTTGCGGCCACTGAGTTTGCCGTAGTCGGCCCGCTTCAGCACGGCGAAGTACACGTCACCGTCGGCGGAGTAAGCGGCCCCTTTGGCTTCCAGTTCCCCGATCAGTGAGCGGATGCCGTCCAGGCAGCAGGTGGCCCTGGGCAGGCGGTCCGGCGGCAGGATTCCCAGGGAGGCCATGTCGGCCTGGAAGGCGGCGATGTTGCGTTCGCTCACCTCCTGCATCGAAGTGCCCTCGGCGGCGGCCCGCTGCAGGATCTTGTCGTCGATGTCCGTGACGTTCTGGACGAAGGTGACCGCGAATCCCCGCCAGCTGAGATAACGCCGCAGGACATCCCAGACGATGTAGCTGCGGGCGTGGCCGAGATGGCAGAGGTCGTAGACGGTGACGCCGCAGCAGTAGATCGACACCTGACCGGGCACCAGCGGCTCAAAGGTCTCGGTGCGGCGCGTGAGCGTGTTGGTGAACCGCAGGGTCAAGGGGGGCGGATGTGTCCGTTCGGGCACCGTAGGTCCTGGCCTTTGCCGGTACCTAGGATCCAGCCCTCCCTGCAGAGCCGCCGATTGCCGAAAGCCTTCACCGTTCTGTGGGCAGGTCAGCTGGTCTCCAACTTCGGAACCCAGACGAGCCTCTATGCGCTCGGTCTGTGGTTGTTCCAGCGGGATGGCCAGCTCGCCAGTTTCACGACGGTGGCGATCGTGATCCTGCTGGCCAAGCTGCTGGCGTTGCCTTTGCTCGGTCGCCGGCTGTCCGGCTGGCCCCGTCGCCGCGTCATGCTCCTCGCCAACGGCCTGGGTGGAACCGTCACCCTGTTGCTGGCGATTGCTCTCTACCGCCAGGCGGCTCCCCTCAGCCTGATCCTGGCTCTGCTGTCTGTCGCTGCCGTCGCGGAAGCGACGCTGGTGCTCTGCTTCGCGAGCCTGATCCCGCAGATGGTTCCGATCGAGCAGCTGGGCAGGGCCAACGGCCTGTTCGCCAGCGGCGACGGATTGGTGATGGCAGCGGCCCCCTTGCTGGGAGCAGTGCTGGTGGGGGTCGGCGGTCTGGCGGGGGCCCTGGCCCTTGACGGTGGAACCTGTCTTGTGGCGCTGGCCTGTGTGGGTCTGGTCCGGTGGCCGAGGGCTGCACTGGCCCCCCTGCAGCCGCGCCAGACCTGGGTGCCTGGTCTGCGGGCCGGAGTGTCGGAGCTCTGGGCCAACCCCCTGACCCGCCCGCTGCTGCTGCTGGGCACCACGGTGTCGTTCGCGATGGCGGCCTGCGAAATCCTCTTTCCCGCCTGGGTGCTCACCGCCAGTGGTGCCACCCGCCTAGGGGTAGCCCTCCTGGTCGGGACGGGAGGGTTCGGGCTGGGGGTGCTCGGCTGGCGAAGGGTGGAGCGTCGGCACTGGGCGTCGGCGCTGCTTTCCGCGCTGGCGTTTCAGAGCGTGATCCTGATCGGAGCTGGTCTGGTTGTGTTCGAAGGGCTGCCAGTGATCTGGTTCCTTGCCCTTGGCCTCTTCTCAGCGGGCGTTCCAATCAGCGGTGCTGCCCTTCAGAGTCTCTGGCAGGCGGTGACGCCTGTTGAAGAGCAGCCGCGGCTGTTCGCCGCGCGTTTTGCAATGGAGTGGAGCGCACGACTCGCGGCGTTCTGCAGCATTGCCCTGTTGGTCGATCGCTTTCTCCAGCCGGCGATGGGATGGACCTTCTGGCCCGGCTGGATCCGGGAGACGATGGGTTCTTCGGCCGGCAGACCGATGGCGATCGGCCTCTGGGCTGTCGGATGGTTGCTGCTGATGGTTCTTGTCTGGCAGTCGGAACATATCAAGCGGCAGGGACGCCTTGCTGCAACGCTTTTCTGATGCGCGTTCTGATCCTCACCTCCCGGGCAGGCACGGCTCATCAGAATGCGGCGAATGCCCTGGTTTCCTGGTTTGGCATTCAGGTGCCGCACGTGGATGTGACGGTGCTCTTCCATGAAGACACCTGTGCCTATAACAGTGATGCCACAAATCTCTATAACTGGATTCAGAAGAAGGCGCCCTGGCTTCATAAGATCTACTGGCGAATTCTCGAAACGGAAGACTTCACCAAGCCCGGCACCGTTCTGATCGGCCGCGGCCATTTCGTGGAGGTGCTGCGTCGCTGCCTGCCCGACCTGCTGATCTCCACCCATCCCCACACGAACAGGGGCCATTTCGATCTGGCCAAGCGGGTCGTCGGTCCCCAGCTGCGCTGCATCGTCTGCTGCACAGAAGTGGATGGGGGCTTCGGCTTCACCCGCAACTGGGTGACCCGAACGGCCGACGGCTTCTGGGCCATCACCGAGCCTGTGGCAGTTGAGCTGCGGAAGCGACTGTTTCCTGAGCAGCGCATTGCGGTGCTGGGCCCCCTGCTCCAGCAGCCGTTCCACGCCGGGGGGCCGGCACCGCTCACCCTTCCTGGCCTGCCGCTGCTGGTGCTGGGCTCAGGTGCCAACGGTTCCGGCAACCATCTGGAACTGCTGGAGCAGCTGCTTCCCTGGGGAGGTCAGCTGGAGGTGGTGGCCCTGTGCGGACACCGAAAAGACCTTCAGAATGCTGTCCAGCACTGGGCTGAGTCCCACCCCGGCCTGGCGGTCACCGCCCTTGATTTCCAGGGACCTGAGGCGATGGCGGCCCTCTATCGGCGCTGCTGGGCGATGGTGAGTCGGCCAGGGGCCCGCACCGCCACCGAAGCCCTGTTGCTGGGCTGTCCCCTGATCTTTCATCACCTGGGCGGGTGCATGCCCCAGGAGCTTCTGGCCCTGCGGTACTTCCGAGAGCGAGGGCTCGCCACGTCCATCCAGCGGGCCTGTGATCTCGCTGCCGTGGTGGGGGGCTGGCTGGCCGACCCCGCCCGCTATCAGCTGTTGCGGCTCCGCTACCGGCAGTGCGCCCTCCAGGCCGATCCTGAGAGGGTCATGAAATACTTGTTGCATGGTTAAGGGTCTTTCTGCACTTCAGCTGGCCCTGCTGGCCCAGAAGGCCCACGACCAGCGTCAGCTGCTCCAGGCCGAACCGATCGCCGTGGTCGGGATGGGCTGCCGGTTCCCCGCTGGCGAAGGCAAGCCCAATCTCGACAGCCCTGAAGCCTTCTGGTCGTTTCTGTGTGAGGGGGGAGACGGGCTGAGCCAGGTTCCCCCCAGCCGCTGGCCGATCGAGGATTTCTTTGACTCCAGCCCGGGTCGGCCCGGGAAGATGCATTTCCGCCGAGGCGGCTTTCTGGCGGATGTCGACCAGTTCGAGCCCGCCGGTTTCGGCGTCTCCCCCCGGGAGGCCCAGGCGATGGACCCCCAGCAGCGGCTCATCCTCGAGGTGGCCCAGGAAGCCCTGGAAACGGCTGCCATCGCCACCGATCGGTTGAAGGGCACGGCCGCGGGGGTGTTCATGGGCATCTGCACCAACGATTACGCCTGGCGCCAGCTGCGCAGCGAAGTCGGTGACGAGCGCTTCGACCTCTATTTTGCCTCCGGCTCCAGCCTGAGCATGGCGCCGGGCCGGCTCTCCTATCTGCTGGGCCTGACCGGACCCTCTCTGGCGGTGGACACCGCCTGCTCCTCCTCCCTGGTGACGGTGGACCTGGCCTGCCGTTCCCTGCGGGATCGCGGCTGCGACCTGGCCCTCGCCGGTGGCGTCAGCCTGATCCTCTCGCCGGTGAACAGCCTCTGCCTGGCCAAGAGCGGAATGATGGCGGCCGATGGCCGCTGCAAATCCTTTGATGCGGCCGCCGATGGCTACGTGCGCAGCGAGGGCTGTGGGGTGGTGGTGCTGAAGCGGCTGGCCGATGCGATGGCGGCCGGCGATCCGATCTGGGCGGTGCTGCGGGGCAGTGGGGTGAACCAGGACGGCGCCACGGCCGGGCTCACCGTCCCCAGTGGTGAGGCCCAGGCTGCCCTGATGCGTCAGACCCTGGCCCTGGCTCAGCTGGAGGGGGATCAGATCGATGTGCTGGAGGCCCATGGCACCGGCACCGCCCTGGGCGATCCGATCGAGCTCAAGGCCCTCGCCCCGATCTATGCCAGTCCGGATCGCGATGCTCCGCTGCTGCTGGGCTCGGTGAAAACGAACATCGGCCACCTGGAGGGGGCCTCCGGAATCGCCGGGTTGATCAAGGGGATCCTGATGGTTCAGAAGGGGCTGGTGCCGCCCCACCTGCACCTGCGCCGACCCACTCCACTCATGGACTGGGATCAGTGGGCGCTTCGGCTGCCTGAGGTCCTCGAACCCTGGCCCCGTCAGGGCGTTCTGCGCCGGGCGGCGGTCAGTTCGTTCGGCTGGAGCGGCACCAACGCCCATGTGATCGTCGAACAGGCCCCGACTGAGTTGATCCCAGCCCCCGCCGATTCCCCCGCGGCTGACGACTGGTTGCTGCTCTCCGCCTCGACGGAGTCCAGCCTTCAGAAGCTGGTGGAGCGTTTTGTGCGCTGGTTGCCCGGAGTGGCTCAGGCCAACTGGCAGGCCGTCTGTGCCACCAGTCGGGAGGGCCGCCGCAGCCTGCGTTGGCGGCTGGCCCTCAAGGCGGCGACACCGATCGCTGCGGCGGCCGACCTCGCGGGCTGGCTGGATGGGGAAGAGGTGCCAGCGCTGCTCTGGGGTGAGGCGCCTGCTTCCCCGCCCCGCCTGGCCTGGGATCTTGTCGGATCTGCCTCGCCCGGTGCCGCTGGCTGGGTGGCGGACTGGCTGCGGCTCGGCGTCGAACCCGGCGCGGTGGTTCATGGGGCTGATTCGCTTGATCTGGCCACCACACTCGCGGTGTTGCCGTCCCGGCCTCGCCTGGTGGAAGCCGGCGCCGCCAGCGAGGAACTCGCGGCCCATGGCTATGGCCTGCGGTTTCCGCTCGAGGCTCCGGGGATCAGCCGCGCGGTTGAACTCTGGCTGGCCGGCTGCCAGCTCGATTGGCGTCCCCTCTCCCCCGCCAGGCTCTGGCCCCGTCAGGTGCTTCCCACCGTTCCGTTCGATCGGGGAACGTTCTGGATCGAGGAGCATGATCGGATTCACGCCAAAGCGGCTTTCCAGCTCGACCGTTGGCGGTGCTGGACAGCGCTGGAGACGCTCGAACCAGCTGTTTCAGGTTCCGCCCCCCTGGTGTTGCTCGGGGGAACGGCGGCGATCGGCCTGAGCCTGGCGGAGCGCCTCGGCAACGGGGCCTGCTGGCTGCCCGATCTCGACGGCCTCGATGCCTGGCTGGATGAACCACAGACGAGTGAGGCAGCCGCCCGCAGCCGCCCTTCGCTCGTGCTGCTGACAGCTCTCCGGCCGCCGTCGGCCGAAGCCCTGGCCGGGCAGCCCTTCTGGCAGGAATGGCTCCCGCTGCTCCGGGGCCTGCTGGAGCGAAGCGCCCGCCTTGAAACCGTTCACTGGGCCCTGAGCGGCTCAGACGAGGCCGGTGGTGAGGCCCTGGCGGCTCTCGCCCGCTGCTGGATCCGGGAAGCCGGACCCCAGGGCGGCGCCCTGTTGTGGTGCGATCCCGCCGGAGCCGATCTGGTGGACCTGCTGCTGACCGGGCCCGCCTTGGCCACGCTTGAAGAACGACGGCTGCAGGCCGGCGCGGTGGAACGGGTGTCGCTGGATCCGGCGCCGGCCGAGTTGTTCGTGGCCCCTGGCCCGGCCCTGCGGGCCGCGGCCACCGTGCTGATCAGCGGTGGGCTGGGGGCCCTGGGTCTGGCCACGGCCCGCTGGCTGGTCGCCGCCGGCAGCCGCCAGCTTGTGCTGCTGGCCCGGCGGCCTGCCAATCCCGCCCAGCTGGCCGTGATCGCCGAACTCGAAGCTCTCGGAGCCCGCGTGACGGTGGAGAACGTGGACGTGGCCGATGGCGCTGGCCTCGAGGCCGTTTTTGCCCGCATTGCCGCCAGTGGCCTGCCGCTGCAGGGAATCATCCATGCCGCCGGGGTGCTGGACGATGGCCTGCTGATCAATCAGACCCCCGAGCGATGCGCCGCCGTTGCCGCCGTCAAGGTGTTGGGTGCCCAGCACCTTGACCGGCTGAGCCGGGGCCTGCCGCTCGATTTCTTCCTCTGTTATTCCTCTGTGGCCGGCCTGCTGGGTTCGCCGGGCCAGGCGGCCTACGGTGCCGCCAATGGAGCTCTCGATGGCCTGATGGCCGAGCGGAGAGCCCAGGGCTGGCCCGCCCTCAGCATCAACTGGGGTCCCTGGGCCGGAGAGGGAATGGCCGCGGGAACGGCCGATTTCCTGCGCAAGATCAAGCCCGCCCAGGCCCTCGCCAGCCTGGAGCGCTGGATGGGCAGCAGCGAGGCCAGGGCAGTGGTCGTGGAGCTGGAGGAGCAGGCCCATGATCGTTTCGTGCCCCGGTTCAGGGCCCTCACCCAGGAGCTCACCGTGATCCGGGAGCTGGAGGGGAATCTGGAAGGGGCGACGGCCGAAGCCGCCATGCTCGGCTGCCTGGCCGATGTGCTCGCCGAGCTGGGCGGCTATGACCGGGCCGATCTTCAGGCCGGCACCGACCTCCAGCTGCTCGGCATGGATTCGATGATGGCGGTTGAGCTGGCCACGGCCGTCCAGGCCGGACTGGGGGTGAGCCTGGGTCTCGGAGCGATGGCGGGGGATCCCACTCTGGGGAGCCTGGCCGGCCACCTGCTCCTGCTGATCGGAGGGGGCAGTCCGTCCGTCAACGGCGTCGCTGCGGACACCGACCTGGCCGCCGAAGCCGTGTTGCCGGCCGACTGGCACTGGCCGTTCAACCCCCCGGCCCCTGGTCTGGACGACCCAGGGCAGGACGGACCCGGCCGGGCGGTGCTGGTGACCGGGGCCACTGGCTTTCTGGGGGCCCATCTGCTGGCCGACCAACTGAAGCGCTGGCCCGATCTCAGGATCCATTGCCTGGCCCGCGCCGATTCCGACCATGGCGCCTGGGAGAGGGTGCAGGCCAATCTGCGCAGCTATGGGCTGTGGCGGGAGGCCGATGCTGAGCGGATCGTCGGGGTCGCCGGTGACCTCGCCAGGCCTCGTTTCGGCCTGGAGGCCGCTGGCTTCAACGCCCTGGCCGCCCAACTGGACGGCATCCTCCACAACGGTGCCCAGCTCAGCTACACCCTCCCCTACAGCCAGCTTCGGGCCGCCAATGTGGGAGGAACCCTTGAAGTGCTGCGCCTGGCGGTGGCGGGACCCCGCCCCCTGCCGGTGCAGTTCATCTCCAGCACCGCGGTGGCCGAGGCGGCCGCCTACCGCGATCAGGTGATTCTCGAATCCGATGACCTCAGCGAATGGCGGGGGATTGTGCTCGGCTACTCCCAGACCAAGTGGGTCAGTGAGCGCCTGATGCTGGCCGCCGCCGCCAGGGGCCTGCCGGTCACGGTGTACCGGCCTCCCCTGATCGGCGGTCACTCCCGCACGGGAGCCTGGAATGCCGACGACTACATCCATCGCCTGGTGCGGGGTTGCCTGGAGCTGGGCCAGACCCTCGACGTGATGACGGAGCTCGATCTGGTGCCGGTCGACTATGTGAGTGACGCCGTCGGCGTTCTGGCCTGGAAGCCTGAGCATGCCGGGGCGGTGTTCCACCTCAACCACCCCCGGCCGGTGCTGTGGAGCGACCTGCTGAAGGGTTTCAGTGATCAGAGCCCCAAGGCTGTTCCCTTGCAGGACTGGCTGGAGGAATTGTCAAAGCAGCCCACCAATCCGCTCTACCCCCTGATTCCCTTCTTTTCGCAGCGCTGGGGGAGCGAACAACTCACCTATTCCCAGTTGTTGATGCCGGGCCTGCGCTCCAGGCCCAGTTGCGAGCGCACCGAGGCCGTGCTCCAGGCGCTCGGGGTGGTCTGCCCCAGTCGCGAGGAGCTGATCGAGCGGTATGCCGGCCTGTTTCTGAGGGCCCTTTCCGGCCATCCCGGTTAGAGATCCTTGAGCAATCCTGAGCCCCACGTCCCTCGCCCACCGGAGCCGATCGCGATCGTGGGCATCGGCTGTCGCCTGCCGGGGGAGGTGGATTCCCCCGCCGACTTCTGGCAACTGCTGATCCAGGGCCGTGATGTGATCCGGGAAGTGCCATCGGATCGCTGGGATCTGGCGCGCCATTTCGATCCCGATCCACAGCGCCCGCTGCACCAGCACGTGCGGCACGGGGGCTTCATCGAGGCCATCGACCAGTTCGATGCCGCCTTCTTCGGGATCTCACCCCGGGAGGCGATCTGCATGGATCCGCAGCAACGGCTCCTGCTGGAGGTGGCCTGGCGCGCCCTGGAAGATGGGGGGCAGCCGGTGGAAGCCGTGCGTGGCCAGGCGGTGGGAGTGTTCATCGGGATCTCCTCGGCGGATTACATCAACGTTCTGTGGAGTTCCACCGAGAACTACGCCGTTCCCGACAACGAGCCCTTCGTGCTGCCGGGGAACACCAGCTCGATCGCGGCCAACCGTCTTTCCTATTTCTTCGATTTCAAGGGTCCGAGTTTCTCGGTGGACACGGCCTGTTCCTCGTCACTGGTGGCTGTCCATCTCGCCTGTGAGAGCCTCTGGAGGGGCGAGGCGGTGGCAGCCCTGGCCGGAGGTGTTCAGGCCCTGATCAGCCCTGGCAGCCAGATGGGCTTCTGCAAGGCCGGGCTGCTCTCCGCCGATGGCCGCTGCAAGAGTTTCGATGCCAGTGCCGATGGCTACGTCCGCTCCGAGGGCGCTGGAGTGGTGCTGCTCAAGCCCCTGTCAGCGGCCCTGGCCAATGGGGATGCGATCTATGCGCTCATCCAGGGCACGGCAGTCAATTCCGATGGCCGCAGCAACGGCATGGTGGCGCCCAACCTGCAGTCCCAGGTGATCTGCGTGCGCCAGGCCTTTGCCCGGGCTGGGATCGATCCGGCCGCCGCCCAATACGTCGAGGCCCATGGAACCGGAACGCGCCAGGGCGATCCGGTGGAGTTGCAGGCCCTCGGCACGGTGCTCGGGGAAGGCAGGCCTCACGACCAGCCCTGCCGGGTGGGCTCGGTGAAGAGCAACCTCGGCCACGGCGAAACCGTTGCCGGCATCACCGGGCTGATCAAGGCCGCTCTCTGCGTCCATCACCGCCAGCTTCCGGCCAGCCTCCATTGCCGCAACCCCAACCCCGACATCGATTTCAGCGGGCTGAAGCTGCAGGTCCAGACTTCGCTGGAGCCATTCCCGCAGGCGGATCGGCCGGCCGTGGTGGGGGTCAGCTCCTTCGGTTTCGGCGGCACCAATGCCCATGTCGTGCTCGGCGAGCCGCCGGAACCTGCCGCGGCGAGTTCGCGACCCCGCCCCCCCAGGCCCCTGCCGCTCCAGTTGCTCTGCCTCTCGGCCCACTCCGATGTGGCCCTACGGCAGAAAGCAGGCGACCTGGCCAGCCTGCTGCGGGACCAGCCCGGTCTTCCCCTGGTTGATCTCTGCGCCACGGCCAACCAGCGGCGCAGCCAGCTGTCGCGTCGACTCGTCTGCCTGGCCCCGGATCATGCCGCTCTGCTGCTGCAGCTCGCTGGCTTCGCTGCCGGCGAGGAGCCCCAGGGGATCAGCTGGGGCCAGGCCGCCCGGCGTCCCGGCAAGCTCGCCTTCCTGTTCACCGGCCAGGGATCCCAGACCCTGGGCATGGCCGAGGGGCTGCTCCGTCACCATCCCGTCTTCCGGGCGGCGTTCGAAGCCTGCACCCACCTGCTCGACCCGCTGTTGCCCCAGCCCCTGGCCAGGGTGCTTTACCCGGCGGCTGGCCTGGAAGAGGCGGCCGCCTCCGCCCTGAACCAGACCCGTTACACCCAGCCGGCCCTGTTCGTGGTGGGCTATGCCCTCGCCCAGCTCTGGCAGAGCTGGGGAGTCCGCCCCGATCTGCTGATGGGCCACAGCGTCGGCGAAGTGGTGGCCGCCCATCTGGCTGGGGTGTTCAGCCTGGAAGACGCCATCCGGCTGGTGGTGGCGCGGGGGCGCCTGATGCAGGAGCTTCCCGCCGGTGGCGGCATGCTGGCCCTGTTGGCCACGGCCGACCAGCTGGACCGGTTGCTGCAGCAGCACCCCGAGCTCACCGTGGCTGCCAGCAACGGGCCCGCCAACACGGTGCTCTCCGGGCCGCTGAAGGCCCTGGATCGGCTTGAACTCCAGGCCCAGGCCCAGGGGCTGGCGGTTCACCGTCTGGCGGTGAGCCATGCCTTCCATTCGCCGGCCATGGCCCCGATGCTCGACGCGTTCGCCAAGGAGCTTGCCCAGCTTCGCTTCCACCCTCCCCGCCAGCCCCTGGTCAGTAATCTCACCGGCCGTCTGGCCGGTGAGGAGATCGCCCATCCCTCCTACTGGTGCGATCACCTGATCCGTCCGGTCAAGTTCGCCCGGGGGATGGATTGCCTCGCGGCCCAGGGTGCCCAGACCTTCCTGGAGATCGGCGCCCGACCCACCCTCACCGGCATGGGGCGGCAATGTCTGCCGGACCCGGCCCTGACCTGGTTGCCCAGCCTGCGGCCCGGTCTTGAGGATGTCCGGGTCATGTTGTCCAGCCTTGCCCAGCTGCACCTTCAGGGCCACCGGGTCGACTGGATCGGTTTTCACCGGCCTTTCCCTCACCATTGGGTGGATCTGCCCGGTTACCCGTTCCAGCGGCAGCGGTTCTGGTGGCCCGTCTACGGCCAGACCAAGGAAGCGGCCAGCCTCTGGCTGGATCAGCTTCTGGCGTCTCCGGGGGAGGTGGCGGCCCGCTCCACCCCTTCTTTGTCTGACGATGGGCAGATGCGGCGGCTCGATCTCCCCGGTGGCCGGGAGCAGCGCTTCGAGACCGTGCTCCGGGCGGATCAGCCGGCCGATCTGGCAGATCACGCCCTGCGCCGCCAGGTGGTGTTCCCGGCCACCGGCTTCCTGATCGTTGTGTTGCAGCAGCTCCAGGAGGAGGGCGTCCCCCTGGCCATCAAGGGGATGGAGCTGGAGCGAAGTCTCAAGCTGCGTCATTCCCCGCTGCGGTTGCAGCTGGTGATCAGCGAGGGTCCGTCCAGCCGGACCTTTGAGTTTCACAGCCTGGAGCAGGCCGACTCCGGCCCCGGGCCCGTCGAAGCGGAGCGCCGCTGGAGCTTCCATGGCGGAGGCCTGCTGCCTGGGTCAGGCGATCCGGATCCGGCGCCCTTCGAGCCCTGCGCCTGCCCCGCCACGGCCGCGGCCGTGGATCTGTCCGGCTTCTACGCAGCTCTCGAGCGGATCGGATTGGTGTATGGCCCCAGCTTCCGAGGGGTGGTCGGGCTCCGGCAGGAGCTGGGCCAGGCCTGGGCCGAGCTGGTCCGCCCGCCTGGCGCCAGAGACTGGGCCCTGCTTGATGCCTGCCTCCAGGTGGTGGCGGCCACGCTGGATCCTGCCGCTGCGGCCGGCCAGGTCTTCCTGCCGGTCGGCTTTGATCGCCTCTGGCTGGCCCGGTTGCCGCTGCCGGATCGTTTGCAGGTCCAGGTGCAACTGGTCGCCAACGACGAGGCGGCCTTCGTGGAAGCCGATCTGCTGCTGCTCGATCCGAGCCTGGCAGGAGCGGAGGCCGTGATCGGCTGGATCGCTGGCTTCCGTCTGCGCCGGCTGCCCCGGCAGGCGCTCGATTGGCTGTTTCCCCTGCCGGAGGAGGCAGGCAGCGGGGGCGAGAGTCCTGCCGACTGGCTCTATCAGAGCGTCTGGACCAGTTTGGCGCCGGAGCCACAGCAACCAACACTCCAGCCGCTGCCGCTCCGCTCGCCCCAGGCGCCCTGGCTGGTGGGAGCCGTTGGGGAGCAGGCCGCCGGCTTCCAGGCCTGGACAGCTCAGCAGGGTGGTGAGGCCGGCCGGCTTGATCTGGGCGAGACGGTGCCAGGTCCGGGCCCGGTGCTGTTCTGGCCGGATCTGCGCACCCTCTCAGTGCAGGAGGCGCTGGAGGGTCTGCTGGTGATCGCCCAGCAACTCGGCAGCGCTTCCAGCCGCACCCCCCAGCCCCGCCGGATGATGGTGGTGCTGGAGGGGGAGGGTCCGGCCCAGGGCGCCCTGGAAGCCTTCAGCAAAACCGCAGCCCTGGAGCAGCCGCAGCTCGGCTGGAGCCGGCTGCGGCTGCCGGAGGATCGGGCCCTGGCGCCGGGCCCCGCTGACTGGCCGCTGCTCTGGGAGCTGGCGGAGCGGGAGGCGGCGATCCTCTGGCAGGACGGCGCCGCCCGGGTTGAGCGCCTGATGCCCCTCCCTGCTGATCGGTTCCGCTGGGCGATTGCTTCGTTCGGCAGCCTCGAAACCCTCTGGGCGGAGCCCGTGGCTGCCCAGGAGCCAGCACCGGGTGAGGTGCTGTTGGCCGTGGCGGCCACCGGCCTCAACTTCCGTGATGTGCTCAATGCCCTTGGCCTGCTGCGGACCTACAGCCGTCAGCTCGGGCTCGATGAGGAAGCCCGGGTGCCTTTCGGGGGTGAGTGCGTCGGCCAGGTGGTGGCCTGCGGTGAGGGGGTTGCCCGTGAACTGATCGGCCAGACGGTGGTGGCGGCCCTGGCCGTGGGCAGCCTGGCCAGCCATGTGTGCTGCCGTGCCGAACTGGTGGTGCCGCTACCGGCGGCGATGACCCCGGAAGTGGGCGCCAGTGTGACCACTGCCTTCCTCACCGCTCACTATGGGCTGGTGGATCTGGCTGGCCTGCAGCCCGGTGAAACGGTGCTGATCCATGCGGCAGCCGGTGGCGTGGGCCAGGCGGCATTGCAGGTGGCGCGCCGTTGCGGGGCCCGAATCCTGGCCACGGCCAGCGCCGCCAAGCAGGAGCAACTTCTGGCCCAGGGAGTGGCTGCGGTGTTCGACTCCCGCAGCCTCGCCTTCGCCGAGCAGGTTCTGGAGCACACCGGCGGCCGGGGCGTCGACGTGGTGCTCAACAGCCTCAAGGGCGACGGAGTGGAGGCCGGCTTCCGTGCCCTGGCGAGGGGGGGGCGCTTCATCGAACTCGGCAAGATCGAGACCTGGAGCCGCCAGCAGGCTCGGGATCGGCGTCCCGATGCCCGCTACCTGCCCTTCGATCTGCTGGAGGTGGCGGCGGCCTCACCTGGGCTGATCCGGGGGCTTCTGCTGCAGTTGATCGAGCAGCTGGGTAACGGCCAGCTCACCCCGCTGCCGGTCACCGTCTTCCCGAACGAGCGCAGCGTCGAGGCCTTCCGGTTGATGGCCCAGGCCCGCCACACCGGCAAGGTGGTGATCAGCCAGCCCCCCCGACCGCCGGCCTTGAGGGTTGATGGCGATGGGGCTTACCTGGTCAGTGGCGCCCTGGGGGGGATCGGTCGGCAGTTGCTGCCCTGGCTTGCCGATCAGGGGGCTAAGGAGCTGGTGCTGGTGTCCCGTTCCCTGGCCGATCCCCCACCGCCTGCCCGGGCCCTGATGGAGAGCCTGGAGCGCCGGGGGGTGCGCCTGCATTGCCTGGCGGTTGATCTGATGGCGGCCGATGCCGCCGATCGATTGCGGCTGGGCCTCAACGGGCTGGAGCGGCCGGTGCGGGGCTTCTTCCATGCGGCCGGCCGGCTCGATGACGGCCTGATCGATCGCCAGACCCCGGCGCGTCTGGCGGAGGCTCTGGCGGTGAAGCACGGTGGCTGGAACGCCATCGAGGCGGCCCTGGCTTCGCAGCCGCTCGACTTCGGTGTGGCCTTTTCCTCGATGGCCTCGCTGTTGGGCTCCCCGGGCCAGAGCAGCTACGCAGCCGCCAACGGTGCCCTCGATGCGGCCTGCCGGGCGGCGCGGGGCCACCGTCTGTCGATCCAGTGGGGTCCGTGGCAGGGGGAGGGCATGGCGGCGGCGATGGCCGGGCGGGATCGCCAGAGGCTCAGGACCCTGGGTGTCGCTCTGCTGCCTCCGGCGGCCTGTCTGCTGGCCTTGGAACGCCTGTTGAACAGGAGCAGCCGTGGCAGCGTGGCGGTGCTGAACATCAACTGGGAGCGTCTGCTCCGCCAGGCTCCCCGGGGACAGCGGGCCCTGCTCGCCAACCTTCTTGCCGGTGGCGCGCCAGGGGCGTCATCGCCTGGCGACGCGGGCCCACCCGCCCTTCTGGCCGTGCTTCAGGCCACCCCTGCGATCGAGCGCCAGGCCGTGCTGAGAAGGTTTGTCCAGGAGCAGTTGGCCAAGGTGCTGGGCCTGGCGGAAGCGGAGCAGATCGATGCCTCCGAGCCACTCTTCAACATGGGGCTCGATTCGCTGATGGCGCTTGAATTCAATGTGCTGCTGGAGAAGAATCTTGGTGTTTCCCTGTCTGAATCGCTGGTCTTCGAGAAACCCACGGTGGATGACCTGGTGAATCATTTCCTGATGGAGGTGCTTTTCCTGACGGAGTCATCGCCACAGCCTGCTGTGCCTGAGCCCTTGGAGACTGTGGCTTCCAACCTCGCCTGGGATCAGAAGCTTGAAGAGGTTGCAGCGCTGCCCGTTGACGATCTGGTGCGACAATTGCGGGGTGAATAGGTGCAACCCCTGCCAGGAAAGATCACCCCTTCTCCATCAGGCTGCGCAGAATCTGCATCGATTGCCTGAGGTTGGTTTCGCTGAGTTCAAAATAGAGGGGACGCAACACAGCAGGCAGATCGGGATCGATCCTGATCTGGTGCTTCACCAGCACGCCCCCCTTCACAGGCGTGAGGGTCCAGTTGCCCTGGAGGCTGCGGATGCGATCGCCGCTGATCAGCCGGTAGCTCATCTGCCGAGGTGGAGTTTCCGTGACGGCCAGCCTGGCCTTGATGCGCAACCCAAAGGTGTAGGGGGCCTGATAGGTTTGAGCCACCTCAAGTTTGTTTCCCTGGCGACTGATCAGCTTGGACTGCTTGATATCAGGCATTTTAAGGGCGGCGTCCTCGTAACTGGTGAGAATACGCCAGGCTTTCTCTGGTGTCGTCGTTGCTACTATGGAAACGGTGTATGAGCCTTTGCTCCCCATCAGCATGGGTTGGGAAGCTGGAGCAGCAACGGCAAGAGAAGAGCATGCTGATGTTGCCGCTAAGATTATCCCGAAGCAACGGTTGGATTGGAGGAACATAGGGTGGGAGAGGTGAAGGGGGCCGCTGGCGAGAAAACAATGGTTGAAAGAAGAGTCTATTACATCAGCGGCTTTGATCCACGTGGGGCTTCTTATTATCATGGTTTGTTCTCCCAGCAGCTGAAGCGATTTTCAGATTTGACCGGGCGGGCACTTTCCGTGGGCTCTCGCCGAAAGGATGCCCTATCCTTTCTGAGTCGCTGGCGAGTCAATGAGGCCGATCCCAGCAACCAGGCTGGCTGTGATGTTGACTACTGTTTTTTGCATTGGGATGACATTGTTCGTCAGAGTTGGGAGCGAAATCCCCTTCGTCTCCTCGGAACTGGCTTGGTTGTGTATGGCGATCAGCTGATGCAAGGAGTGTTATGGCGGATCGCTCGAGGATCCTTGCCAGGCATCATCTGCTTCTTGTTTCCTCTCCTGTTTTTTGCATGTGCCTTTTTTCTGGCGGGCCTGCTCGGCTCGCTGGCTTTTTATGCAACAGTTTATCTTGCATGGCTGAAGCCAATATCTTTGGGATTGGCCTCAGCTTTCAGCATGGTGATTCTTTGGCAAGCCTGGCTGCTTGCAGATCGAATTGGGATTCTTTGGTTTTTTCGGTCGATGGCTTTCATCCATCGACTCGCAGTGGATGACCAAGGTGAACTGAGGCCTCGATTGAGTAAGCTCGTGATGGAAATTCTTCAGCTTGAAGCTTCTGAGCCATCGGTAGAAATAATGCTTGTCAGCCACAGTAATGGAACATTTGTGATGGCAATGTTGGCGGCAGAGTTGCGCCGACAGCCTGGATTTGCTCCCATTGCATCCCGGTTGAGCATGCTCAGTCTTGGCCAGAATCTTAGTTTGCTGGCCATTCAACCGCGGGCATTGTCTTTTCGCAGGGATCTCGTTGAGTTGCTCAACGGTGTGCGGCTTCCTTGGCGGGATGTGAGCTCCATCGATGACTTCATTTCCGGGCGTGGGGTCGATCTTTACCTCACCTGTGGTCTGACAGTGCCCAGTTCCCCCTATCCAGAGGTCGAGTTGATTTCCCTTGCCGATCGCCAGGGTCTCACCTCCCTCTGGCAGGTCATCAAGGGTCAGTTGGGTCTCCATTTTGAATACCTTGCTACCCGGGAGCCAGAGCGCAGCAGTGGCTTTGATTACCTGGAACTCGTGCTTCAGCCGGTGGAGAGCCCGGCGCAGGCGAGCAACCCGATGCCCTGATGGCTTGCCCTTTCGGATTTGAGCCGGTTCATCCCCGGCCGGGGCCTTCCACGCCGAATTACCTGTTTCGTCTGTTGCGTGGTCTCCATTCCTGGCTGGGCCTGCTGAACCGCTGGGATTTCCAGATTCCGATCGGTGGGGTTCGTTTCTTCGGTTTCCACCTGTTCCTGGTCAATCTGCCGGCGGCGGTGCGGCTGCTGATGGTGGACCAAGTTGAGCAGTTCCCGAAGCATCCGTTCACACTGTGGGTGCTGCAGCCCTTGATCGGCCGGGGGATCTTCTCAGTTAACGGAAAGGAGTGGGAACGGCAGAGGCGGCTGGTGGATCAGGCCTTCCAGGTGGCCCAGTTGCAGCGGGTTTTTCCACAGATGGAGGGGGCCACCAGCGATCTGATCGCTCGCCTCGACCCCCTCGCCGATGGCCGCAGCGTGGCGATCGATGCCGAGATGACACTGGTGGCGGCCGATGTGATCGTGCGAACGATCCTGTCGTGTCCCCTGGCCGGCCCGGAGGCGGCGATGCTCTTCGGCGACTTCGCCAACTACCAGCGCCGGGCCGGCCGGGCGGTGATGCTGCGCCTGTTGCGGGTACCCCAGGGCCTGCTCAACCGCTACCTGGCCACCCATGCCGGCCGGATCCGGGCCTGGATCCGGGCGGCGATCGAAGCACGCCTCGCGGCTTCCACCACAGACCAGGCACCGCATGGCCAGGATCTGCTTCAGGCCCTGATCGAGGCCCGCGATCCGCTCACCGGCTCATCCTTCAGCCTCGAGGAATTGCTCGATCAGGTGTGCGTTCTGTTTTTGGCGGGCCATGAAACTTCGGCCAGTGCCCTGGCCATGGCGGTTTATCTCCTGGCCCACGTCCCGGACGCCCAAGAGCGCTTCCGGCAGGAGGTGGTCGCAGCCCTTGCGGGCCAGGAGGGGCCCCTGGGCTTTGAGGCCCTGAGGCAGTTGCCCTACGGAACGGCGCTGTTCAATGAAACCCTGCGGCTCTACCCCCCGATCAGCTTTTTGATGCGCGAAGCCCTCCAGCCCACCACCCTGCTGGATCAGCACTGTCCGGTGGGTTCCCTGCTGACCATCTCCCCCTGGGTGATTCAGCGTCACGAGCAGAACTGGAGCGATCCGCATCAGTTCCGCCCCGAGCGTTTTCTGGCGGAGGAGGCCAGCGTGGAGGAGCGTCGCCTGGCCAGGGAGGCCTTCCTGCCGTTCGGTCTGGGGCCCCGGAAATGCCCCGGCGCGGCCTTTGCCCTGCAGGAGGCGTTGCTGGTGCTGGCTGAACTGGTGCGCCGCTACGAGATCCTGCCGGACCCCGGCCACCGCCCCGATCTGGTGGCGCGTTTAACCTTGCGCTCCGTGAATGGCGTGCAGGTGAAGCTGCGGCGGCTGTGATCGTGGCGCCCGATGCCTGCTGGCCCTGGTCGTCTGCTGCCTCCGGCGGAGACCGGCCGGAGCAGGCCTGCAGCACCCTGGTGGATCTCCTGTGCTACAGGGCGCGCAGCCAGCCGGAGGGGGTGGCCTATGTGTTTCTGCGCGATGGCGAGCGCCAGGAGGAGGCGATCACTTACCTCCAGCTTGAGCGGCAAGCCAGACGAATCGGCGCCTCGCTGCAGGGCCTGGAGGTTCATTCCGAAGCGGTTGGCTTGCTGTATCACCCAGGTCTGGGGTTCATCGAAGCTTTTTTCGGCTGCCTGTTTGCGGGCCTGGTGGCGATCCCGGTTCAGACCCCCCCGGGCCTGAAGCGGCTGGGTGGCCTCACGGCCATCCTCAGCGATGCCGGCACCCGCCTGGTTCTGACCAGTTCCGATATTCTTGAAGCACTCCACAAGGACCCCAGCAAGCACGACTGGGCGCAGTCACTGCGCCTGCTGGCCACCGATCAAATCAGTGTGGAGCCTTCTCCTGACTGGCATCCGGCGGATCCTGCCGTCAATTCCGCCGCTTTTTTCCAATACACCTCCGGCACCACCAATGCCCCTAGGGGGGTTGTGGTTTCTCACGCCAATGTTCTCAGCAATGAAGAGCTGATCCGAAAGGCCTTTCGACATGATCGAACCACGATTGGGATTGGCTGGCTTCCCCATTTTCATGACATGGGATTGATCGGCAATCTGTTGCAAGGGCTGTACATCGGCAGACCCTGCATTCTGATGTCTCCCTTTCACTTCATCCAACGACCGCTGCGCTGGCTCCAGGCCATCAGTCATTACCAGGCAACCACCAGTGGTGGACCCACCTTCGCCTACGACCTTTGTGTTCAGAAGATTGGAGCGGCCCAGCGTGATCAACTGGATCTGAGCTCCTGGACGCTTGCCTTCATCGGTGCAGAAACTGTTCGTTCGGCGACGATTCAACGCTTTGCTGACACATTTTCAAGCTGCGGATTCAATCGGGACGCGTTTTATCCCTGCTATGGCCTGGCGGAAGCAACGCTGTTCGTCACGGGCAGCCAGGTTCGCCAGCCGGTCGTTGTGAAACAGGTCAGCCGAGAGGGGCTGATGGAGAACCAGGTAGTGGGCTGCGATGTGCCTTCGGATCAGAGCATCGGCATTGTGGGTTGTGGCCGGGAGGGGTTGGATCACCAGGTTCTGATCGTTGATCCGGTGACTCGAGTTCGATGCTCAGCTGATCGCGTGGGTGAGATCTGGGTTAAGGGAAAGAGTGTGGCCAACGGTTATAGAAACCGCCCGCAGGAAACAGGCCAGATCTTTGCAGCCCGATTGGCTGATTCAGAAGTGGGACCGTTTCTGAGAACAGGAGATCTGGGTTTCATCCAGGAGAACAACCTGTTCGTCACCGGTCGTATCAAGGACATCATCATTCTCCATGGCAAAACCCATTACCCCCACGAGATCGAGCTGACCGTTGAGCACTGTGCTGACGGCCTGCAGGCTGGTGGTGGGGCTGCCTTTTCCCTGGAGAGAGAGGGGCGTGAGCAGGTGATCATGGTTCAGGAAGTGGAGCGAATGGCGCTCAGGTCGATCAGCCCCAGCGATTGCATCGAGGCAATCCGCACAAGTGTGCTCTCCGTGCATGGGGTTCGCCTTGATGCGGTGGTGCTGATCAAGCCCGCCACGATCCCCCGAACAACGAGTGGAAAGGTGAGGCGAGATCATTGCCGCATGGAGTTTCTGGCCGGAAGTCTGGCGGTGGTGCGTGGTTGGCCCCAACCAGGGATAGGCGCTGAATGAATGAATGGTCTGCGGAGTGCAGGGATGCTGGCACCCGCTGATGCTAAGTTTTGCAATGTGGATGCAAAACATTCTCCTATCGCAACTTGTTATGAACACTGAGATCACAGCAGAGGATATCAGCGGCTGGGTGATTGATTACCTTGCTGATCTGTTTCAGGTTCCTGCGGACACGATCGATCCTGCGCTTCAATTTGATGAACTGGGGGTGGATTCTTCTCTGGCGATCGGTTTGACGGGCGACTTGGAGGAGTGGCTTGGCTGCACAATCAACCCCACGTTGCTTTATCAGTACACCACGATCGAGAGTCTCAGTGGCGCACTCGCTGAGCAGATGGCCTCAGCCCACACCTGACGAGCCAGGTCATCCCGCTCTCCAGAGCAGCTTCGGCAGCACTCTGCAACGGCTTCAGAACAACAGGGTGAGCCGTCCACCCACCCGCACCTGGCTGTTGCCGAGCAGCTGACCGATGTCGAGCAGACCGGCGGCGTTGCTCACGTAAACGTCGACCATGGCGGAGTCGCTGGGAATCCAGCGCAGGGCGGCTGTGCCATTGGTGCCGGCTGAGTCGGAGTCTTCGTCTGCCACCAGGTTCAGTTCTGGAATGAATTGAAACCAGCGCCCCAGCTGCACATTGGCACTCAGGCCCAGGCCATAGGCGGTGCTGGTGCCGTTCCAGGCCACTTTGGGATTGGAGTTCAGGGCCAGCCAGGGGGTCACCTCCCAGGTGCCCATTGTTTCGAAGAACAGGTAGCCCTGCAGGCTGGCCGGGTCTTCGTTGCGTCCCACGGTGATGCGGCCACCACCGGAGAACGGGGCACCGCGCAGCTGGCTGAACAGCACGGCCTTGCCGCCGAAGCGCTGGTTGAGGCCATCATCGGAAGCGAATTGGTCACTCAGGGGGGTAACGGGATCAATGCCGTTGAACACCCCGCCGCCCCAGAGCTGGAGCTGGAAATCGTTGGAGGCCGAATAGCCGACAAAGCCGAACAGGTTGCCCAGATTGTCAGCATTCGCTGAGATCTGCACAGAGCCTTCAGGGGGGAGAACGGCGGTGTTCACCGTTACGCCACCGATGGCCAGACTGCGCTGGCGGCGGCTCAGGGCGATCGGCGGTGAATCTTCCGCCTGGATCGAGTAGACGAAGCGGCCGGTGTAGAGCAGTTGTTCCTGGCTGGGCAAGGCCAGCAAAGCGGTGGCGGGGCTGCCACCGAAGCCATTAGTGATCGCACCTTCGAGGCTGATGCGCGGATTGAGGGCGTAGTTCAGCCCGGCTGTGTAGATCGGGACCCGGTAGAAATCGAGATTGCGATCGAAACTGTTGGTGCCTGGCCCGAAGGGGACAAGGCCGGAGGCAAACAGGTTCAGCTGGGGCGAGGGTCGCCAGCTCAGCCCGGCCGCCAGGGTGATCGAGCTGCCGAAGAAGGTGCCGGCTCCACCCTGGCCGGCCCCCTGGCTGGCCGGCAGAAAACTGGCCCCGGGGGTGAAGCTCAGTTGCAGGGTGCGGCTGACCTGCCAGCTGATCGGAAGGCCGATCGAGCCGACGATGTTGTCGGTTTCAACCCGCTTGTTGCTGTCGTTGAAGATGTTGGATGAAACCGAGGACCTGAAGGCATTGGTGCCCCGGCCGAAGTCGGAGCCGCCGCTGCCCACCGTGAACTGCTCGAGGGAAGCGGTGATCGCCATGGCCCAATGCTCGCCTTTGCTCAGTTGCCACTGGGATGCAGCACCAAACACCTCCCAGCGGTTGGCGGGACGGATCGGCTTGTTGCTGATCGGGGCAAACAGAGGATCGTCTGCGACGCTGTAGAACCCGGAGATCTGCAGCCGCTGGGTCAGGCCCATATCACCGCGAACGTAGTAATTCTGGTTGCCGGTGCCTGGGAGGTCGATGCCCCCACCGGCTGCGGGAGTGATGAGCCCATAAGCAATCTGCAGGCCCTCCGATTCCAGCTGGTTGGCGGTGGGCACAGCCAGGCCAAGCCGGAGCAGGGGCAGATAACTGGCTGCCGGGGGTGGCAGGCTGCGGGCAAAAGCCAGGGCCTCTTCCGCTGTTTTCGGAGTGTTGTCGGGCTCAATCGTTTCAACCGCCAGCCGGGTGGTGGAATCGGAGGCGATGGTGGCGAGGGCGTAGCTGAAAGGGGTGAGAGGATCGGTGTCGCCTGGCTCCACCGCCACCCATTCCAGTTGCCGCCCGCTGGAGCTGGAGGCAGGGCCTTCGTCTGCAGAGGTCCAGACCAGCGGTCTGGCGGGCTGGAGCATTGGAGTGCTGTCTGGATCCGGAGCGGCTGTAGGTTCGACAGGCGCGGACGGGGTGACAAGCTCCCAGAGCGGCCGGCTTGGGGTGGTTGCTTCTGTCTGGATCGGTTGAGCCTGGGCCACTGAAGCAATCAGGGCGGACATCACAGTGCAAGTGGCCCCGCTGATCAGCAGGAGGTGGCGAGGAGGTTGCAAGGAATTCACCGATCGAGCCAGCCCATCAGCTTGCGGCCCCAACCCTCTCGCCTTGGCTTGACAGCCCCTTCCTCAAGCGTTTTGTCACTCTGAGTCGTTGACGGGGTTGTGTCGTCGGTTCCGTAGTAGGCGTAAGCAGTGCGGTAGTCATAAGCTCCGTAGCCGTAACCCTTTCCATAGCGACCGTAGCCGTAGGCATTGTCGCGTTGCTTTTCCTCTTTGATCGCATTGGTGAGGATGCCGAGCAGGGGAGCACCGGCCGAGCGGATGCGCTCGATCGATTCGTGGGGCAGGGCTCGATCGACGCGGGCAAGGCTGACGAGCAGCACCATGCCATCGAGTTGTTCAGCGACCAGCAGGGCATCGGCAAGGCCGAGCACTGTGGGTGTGTCGTAGAGAATCAGGTCGAACTGTCCGGATTCAGCCACCTGTCGCACGAAATCCGCCATCCGCGAAGAGCCAAGCAGGCGAGCGGGGTCGGGGGGACGCCTGCCACTGGTGAGGGCAAACCAGTTGGCATAACCGGGAACAGGCTGAATAGCATCTTGCCAGCGGTCGGCATCGCCGCTGAGCAGGTTGGAGAGGCCGATCAGGTTGTCGAGGCCAAGCCGTTGGTGCAGCTGGGGTTTGCGTAAGTCGGCATCCACAATCAGCACTCGTTGCCCCATTTCTGAAAGGGTTTTGGCTAACAGAATGTTCACCAGGCTCTTGCCTTCGTTGGGCTGGGAGCTGGTGATCGAGATCGAGCGGAGGGGCCGTTCACTGTTGAGAAAGCGCAAGCTGGTGTATAGGTTGCGAAAGGCTTCCTGGTAGAAGAATCGCTGGTAACCGATGGCTTTGCGCTTCTCCTCTGGCACCGCTGTGTTGTCGGGTGAAACGCTCTGATCCAGCTCGGCCAACAGGAAGCGGCGGTCTTCCCGAACTCCACGAAAGAAGGACACATGGGGAATATTGCCAAGCAGGGGCTGGTTGAGGTCGTCGCGCACCTCGCTAGGTTTGTGGAAAACATGGTCGAAGCGGTCGCGGATCAGGCCGGCTGCGATTCCTCCTGACAGGCCGAGCAAGAGGCCCAAAGCCATGTTTCGTCTGATCGAGGGCTCCACGGGAACAAGGGAGACCTGTGGCATAGAAATTACACTCCAAGGGACGCTGCGCTGTGCAAGCTCAAGTTGGAGGTCTTCCCTGGCTTTAATGAATCCAGCTTGGTTGGCTTGAGCAATTGTGAGCCGCTGCTGAATATCCTCAAATTCTTTTATTAAAGCCGGCTGACGCTGGAAGATGGCATTGAGCCGCGCTACTTGGCGATCAAGAGATTCAAGACGGTTGGCATTAAGGTTGAGAGCCGAAGACACTGCTTCAAGTTGGTTGCTGCGAAGAAGCGGAATCATGCCATTTCGGCGTGCCCGTAGGCCTTGGACGATTGTGGATGATGGGGTGAATCTAGCTTGAGCTTCTGCCAGTTCCTTTTCCACCTTGGTTAGCTGCTCAAGGATAGCCTGACCGGCACCGGCGATTGATAGGCCTTGGCCTTGGGTGGATAAACCACCAGCGGTTCCTGTGTTTGATGTGCCGATGGCTTCCTGAAAACCTTGGGCTTTGAGGGTTCCATTCTCGATAGAGGTTCGCACAGATAGCAACCTTGAATAATCGGCTTTTAGTTCGGCCCGCTGATTCTCAAGCGAGGCAAGCTGTGTTTTAAGGGCAATCCCTTCCTCAGTTGGCTGTAGAAGGTTATTAGATTCGCGAAAACGAGCAAGCTGAGCCTGTAGCTGATTTGTCTTATTCTGTAAATCGGGAGCCTGTCGGTCTAAAAAGAGTAATCCTTCGGTAAGCCGCTGTTGCCGTTGGACAAGTGAATACTGTAGGTAAGTATTGCTGATAGCCTCAAGTAACTTTTTGGTTATCGCAGGATCCTTCCCGTTGAGGCTTATCTTTAAGACGCCACGTGCTTCGCTCAGTCGGCTTCCACCGGAGGCAATTGCGATGTTTCCTGAGAGATTATCTGCTGTGATTCCAAATTGCTTGGCGATTGGCTCAAGGAGAGCGGAGCTCCTAAGGACTTCTATCAGGGTAGGGATGTCTGCGCTGGTTGAATTCAGTGCCAGTTGATTGAAAATGGTACTGGTAGGATCTGAGTTTCTATTTTCATTGCCGTCCGAAATGGGATCGCTGATCAACAAATCAAACGAACCCTGAAAAACCGGGGTAAAACGGCGTTGATAAATTGTAAGCGCAATTGTGACAGCCAGAATGGCTCCAGTCGTCAAAAGAACAAGCCGCTTTCTCCGTCTGACTGCAAACAGTAGATCGGACAGATCCCGTCCCTTAGGCTCGGAGCTTAAACTCGACCTTTCAATGGGCACGAACTGCAAACCATTGGAATCAGACTCAACACCAGTATTGATCAAGTGATTCCCGTTTTGATCCGGCATGGAAACTGGCTTAGGGATCTGATTAGACAAGATGATTGTGGTCTAGCATAAAGGCATCGTACGCCATTAACGCAAAAAATGAAACCCGTTTTACAGTGCACTCCTCAAATTGTTGGGAAAATCTGAAACATCATGAAATTACGGTCGTTCCATAGCATGATTTTAATATTTTGTCTTGGGATGGTGAACCAGATTCTTTTCGTTCATGCTGCTACAGCTCTAGAAGCATTGCCACGCAAGACAGAATCAAATCCCTCAACGCAGTTATCCCCTAGCCAAACACCTGCTCCCCAGGGCGATGAATACATTATTGGCGCTGGAGATGGACTCGATCTAAAATTGTATGACGCATTGGATTTTTCGGGCCCTTTTGAAGTGCTCAGTGACGGAACCGCCACACTGCCACTGATTGGAAGCGTGCGACTCACTGGACTTACCCTTTCTCAGGCGAGTTTCTGGCTTACCACCCTTTTCCGTCAGCAGATGAAGAGGCCAGATCTGCTTCTGCGTGTAGTGCGACCTCGGCCGATCCGGGTGGCGGTGGTGGGGGAGGTGCAGCGACCTGGTGTGTATTCCCTGACAACCAGTGAGGTGAGTCAAGTTGTTTCCGAGGGAGGTCCTGGTGTCATTATCAGCGGATTGCCCACGGTGGTAGATGTGATCCAGAAAGCAGGTGGAATCACCTTGAATGCTGACTTACGTGTGGTGATCCTTCAGCGACGTCTTCCTGGTGAATCACCCAGCTTCAAACGGACGCGTCTTGATCTGTTGGCTCTAGTTCAGGCTGGCGATCAGCTTCAAAACCCTTTCCTATTCGATGGGGACACGCTCCGAATCGAAAAAGCTGATCAACCCGTGGAAGAGTCGATCGAACTGGCAGCCGTTAATCTTTCGCCACAGGAGATTACAGTCAATGTGGTCGGTGAGGTGAAGAAGCCCGGACGTATTCAGCTAGGTGCCAACACTCCTTTGATGCAGGCCGTGCTGGCGGCTGGAGGGGTGGAATCATGGCGTGCTAGTCAGAGTAGGATAGAGCTTATCCGTATCAACCGCAACGGGACAGCTACCCGTGAAGTGTTCGGCTTGGATCTGAGTCAGGGTGCTTCTAACGCCAAAAATCCACCATTAAGAAATGGTGATACAGTTATTGTTAACCGTAGTGGTTTTGCTGTGGCCTCTGATGCACTCGGCGCTGTAACCCAGCCCCTTACTGGCCTAGTGAGCATAGGTGCTTTGTTCCGTATTCTGAATAATTAATGTTCAGAATCAGTTGGGTTCTCAGAGACTGCCTTGCAGTTGGTCCTGCTCCAAGGGCCGAACGTCATTTGGTACGTCTTGAAGCCGAAGGGGTTAAGGCTGTACTCAGCTTGTCATCAGAAGATGAAGCTCCTTTGCCCTCTGGCATTCAGGACCGGTTTGCCTGGGAGCGGCTGGTGCTCCCTGACCACCGCAGCACACACATGGTTCAGCCTGAAGAACTAGCTTCTGCACTCCATTTGCTGGCTGGACTTCGGACCCACGGATCTGTTTTCGTCCATTGTGTGGCTGCGATGGAACGCTCTCCTTTAGTGTGCCTGGCATGGCTCATGCATGATCGACATCTCAGCAGAGAGCAGGCGCTTGACTATCTGATGCAGGTCCATCCTGGAACCAACCCATTGCCAGGGCAGTTGGAAGCTCTCCAACAATTAGTCATGGGACAAGGCCAGGATTTCTTTTCCTGACATTGGGGCATTCAAATCAATGTGGTGTAAGCTAACCTTGGTTCATGAGATTGTGAGCAAAGCTCCAGTCCTTGAGCTTTGATGGTTCGGCTTTTACTTGATCAATTTGGGCATAGTAACCCTACGCTCTGAGTTGAACGAGTCAATTGCCCAATCCTTATTGAAGTGTTCGGTTGTTTTGTTTTTCAGTCAGTGATGGGATATTTAATTTTTAGTAGTCTAGAAAAACTCTTGATCAACCCGCTTTATCAGGGAGATTTAACCTCATGTTCGCAAATGAGGAGACCATGAGCATTTTTTATCTTGGCCTTCAGCGCTGGGTGCGCAATGAGTCAAACTTTCATCTTTCCAATGGATATGCGGTTGTTTTCGCAGTCTGTCGGTCCCTGCAAGACTCACTGATCTTATGGGTTTACCTGGTTTCGTGTACAAGCCGTTTCGAGTCACGCCATAACCCCAGGCTGTCCATCGTTGAGCAACCAAGCTAAGGATTGATGAAGCCTCGCTTCGCAGCAGAAGCAAGAGGCCATTGAGTTCTCGCTGAATGAGGGCCTCAACTGCACGCCTGTGGTCCAGCGTCACGGCATTTCCATCAGCACCCTGGCCAAGTGGTTCAGACAAGCCCGCACTGATCGGGGTGATTTCGGTCCTCCTGATCAGTCAGGGCCAGCTCACCAGCGAGGAAGGCGCTGAACGGGTCCGGCTGCGCCAGGACAAACGGAAGCTCTGGATGGAGAAGGATTTGGTCAGGCTGGCGGGAGCGCACTTCCCTTGGCCAATCGGGCTTCTGCATAGGCGAAGTCAACCCCAAGAGAAGCAGCAGGGCAGCCGTTGCCGAGCTGTTGCGCCTGATTGAGTCTCTGTTCTGCCGTTATTCTACTGCCAGGCTTTGCCGTCAGTTGGGTGTTGCCTGCAGTGACTATTTGGCCTGGTGCCTACGGCATAAGGCACTTGGCCAGCGGCCTGTTGAGGATGCTGAGCTCACCAATCTGATCAAGGCGGTGTTCCAAGAGCACCTTCTCTTCTAGGGCGCTCTAAGGATCCATCTGGAGCTGCGTGATGTCGGTCGCAAGATGGGTAGCCATGCGTGTCGCGCGGCTTCTTCACAATGTTTCTCTCAGGATGTCTGCTATGGGCTACTTCTGGGATAACGCCATTGTGGAGAGCTTCGTCTCCACCACCAACCATGAATTGGAGCTACATGCCGACGCCGAACATCTGTGTTCAACCAGCAACTGCAAACCCTCCTGACCATCCAGATCAGCAGGTATTCCAGCTGTGTGCGGCGTCACTCAACGATGTGCTATCTCTGCTCGACCGACACGAGCAGCCATCCATCGCTGTCTATACACGCACCACCGCGATTCCCTAAGTGTGTTTTCTCACCAGGTCATTCAGCGACCAGCAGCCTCTGAAGGCACTGCTGAAGCGTGAGGCACTGAGAGCCATGTGGCACCTGCTGCCGTTATAGATCCCGAGATAGTGGGGTAGCCAGTTGTTGCGTTCGTCTGAGGTCTGGTAGGCGATCACGTAGGCCCATTCCGCCAGGAGAGTCCACTGCTGCGCAGAAGCCTGCGGCTAGATGAACCGTTCCGCTTTCCCATTGGTCTGTTGCGTGTAGGGCTTGGTGCGGATGGGCTTGAGATCCGAGGCGCGGCAGGCTTTTCGCCAGTCACCGGAGCGGTAGGAGGGGCCGTTTTGCGAGAGGATCCGCCGACAGGTGATCCCCTGCTCAGAAAACCAGCCGATGGCACGGGCCAGGAAGCCAACGGTCGTCGCCTTCTGCTCTTCTGCGAGTACCTCGACGTAGGTCAGGCGGGTGGCGTCGTCGATCGCGACGTGCACCTTCTCGTAGCCGGCACCCAGTGTGGAGCCTTGACGGCGGTCACCAGTAATCCGGTGGCCTACACGCTCAAATCTAGCCAACTGTCACTCCTGAGGAGAAGCCTGCGGCTAGGTGTCGACATGGATCATGTCGCCCGGCCGCTCCCACTGGTAGCGACGAACGGGAGGTTTGGGGTCAAGGTTTTCTTCAGTCGTCCCAGACCCAGGCCCTTCATGAGCCGGCCAAAGGTGGCAAGCCGCGCACAGAGGGCACTGGCGATACGACGGAGCGTGCAGCCGCTGGTGTCGTAGATCCACGGCCTCCTGCAGTCGCTGCGGATCGAGCGTCCGCCGCTGGTTGCGGCGAACACTCGATCCGCCAGTGCAGCTACGCCGCCATCACGGAAACGCGCCAGCCACTTGCAGGCCGTGCGCAGGCTGTAGCCGTCAGGCTTCTGCGAAGCAGTACCCCGCTTGCGCTGCAAGGGTCTTGAGCGGCACGCCCTGATCGAGATGCCAGCGGATGAGCCGTTCCCGACTGATGGGTGTCAGTCGGGCCAGTGGGTGGCTATTCATGGTGTGTGAGATCTTAGGACGGTGGTGACACTCCGACCCTGGCGACCTCACACCCCCTTGTCAGCTGAACAACCTGGTGGGACTACACACCTAAGCACTGTCAACTGCATCGGTGCAGCCCCACTGAGTATCCTTGATGACTTTTGTATTGCCCTCCACAGGACAAGGCCACAATCTTGCCACTCTTAGTACAAGACATAGTGCTAAGTATGTAAGCAGTAATCTGGTTCCTTCCGGAAG
Organism: Cyanobium sp. ULC082; assembly: GCF_977927535.1. NCBI lineage: Bacteria > Bacillati > Cyanobacteriota > Cyanophyceae > Synechococcales > Prochlorococcaceae > Cyanobium > Cyanobium sp. ULC082. The sequence continues at coordinate 1,418,266 of NZ_OZ376397.1, read as the reverse complement.
GCTGCGGTTGTAATGACAGTCTGTCAGTTAGCTTTGTCTCTAGCTACCATTCCATTGTGAATCGATTTAATGTCATTGAAAACGTAAGTATTGTCCGTGGTAGCCTTGCATGGATTGTGTGTATTCTGTTATAGCTAAGCTGAAGTTGCATCGCTCTGACATTCTTGACTCTTGGATTTAAATTGACTGTGAATTGGAGCTGCAAGGTTTGATAAAATAATTGCAATGAGTGAACATTCCTCTTGAGTTGATGTAGCATTCTCGCCTCAGTTGCTCCCCATTCTGCTGTGCACTAATGTGGCCTAAATGAAACTTTCTAAACCCATTATTCCTAAGGCCTTGCATCCAATATGGAATTGCTTGAGCCCCCGCCGCCGTCGTCAGTTATTGGTGCTCCAGGTCTTTAGCTTGCTGGCAGCTGTGGGTGAAGTGGCTAACATTGGTGCACTTTTGCCGTTCCTTAGACTCTTGGCGAATCCCCAAGATGGGTTGGAGATCTTGGGTCCATTGTCATTCCCATTGAGCTCAATGCCAAGCGACCAGCTCCTGCTCGTCTTAGGACTGGGCTTTATGGTAGTGGTGGTGGTAAGTATATGTCTGAGACTGTTCACAACCATTCTGCAAGTGAGGCTGGGAGTGTTGATCGTCGCTGATCTAGGAGAGCGGGTTTTTGCCTCTGTGCTCATGCGCCCCTATTCCTGGCATATTCAACAAAACAGTAGCTCAATTCTAAGCTATCTTACGACTGATATTGATCAGGTTTGTGCCTCAATTCAGTCACTACTTATTCTTGTGGTAAACCTATCGATCGTGGTGCTTTTAGCCAGCTCGTTGATAGCTCTTTCCCCTACTGTGATGCTGGTGGTTTCAGTGTTGCTAGCAGGTTTCTATCTTCTTGTCTTCCGCTTCACCAAAGCTAGTCTCAGATTGGATGGTCAGAGACGAGCGATCAATTATCAGGCTTTCTTGAAGGTGACCCAAGAGGGTTTGGGCGGCATACGCGATGTTCTACTCGATCAAACGCAGGGTTTCTTTCTTGATGCATACCGTAGCCGCTTCCTAAACTATCGTTTGGCGGGGGGCTCAATCAACATCAAGGCCCAAGTGCCCCGATACCTTATTGAGGGCTTTTCGCTTCTGATCATTGTGGCTCTTTCTTTGCTGTTGGCACTCTCCGGTGAGGGTGTCGAGCAGCAGCTTCCACTGTTGGGAACGTTGTCCCTAGGAGCCTACCGATTGCTCACTCCTCTCCAGCAATGTTTTACAGCGGTGGGCAACTTGCAGGCCAACCAGGCATCACTGAGAAGGATTGAACCATTCTTGGCATCTGTCAAACAACCTACTGGCATTGAACCTGCAACTTCTACGAGTACTAGATTGCCTTCAGGTTGCTTACCATCAACTAACAGTACTCTGTTTCAGCTTCAGAAAATTAGTTACCGTTACAGTTCAGACCGTCCCTGGGTTATCAGAGATTTGGATTTGAACCTGACCAAGGGTGAGAGGCTTGCATTTGTAGGAACCACTGGAAGTGGGAAAAGTACATGCTGCGACCTGATCCTTGGTCTGTTGGCTCCTACCAAGGGAACAATTTTGGTCAATGGTGAGAATCTCCATAATACACCTGGCTTGGCGGCGTCGTGGAGGTCGCGGGTTTCACATGTGCCTCAACAGATTTACTTGAGCGACGCCAGCTTTGCAGCGAATATTGCGTTTGGAGTCCCAGAGGATCAGATCAATCATCAGCGTGTTCGAGAAGCTGCAGAGCAAGCTCGCATCGCCGAGGTGATCACATCTAACCCCGAGGGATATAGCGCCTTTGTGGGGGAGCGGGGTGTCCGGCTCAGTGGAGGCCAGCGCCAAAGGATCGGTATCGCCAGGGCTCTTTACAAGCAGTCCGATCTGCTTGTACTCGATGAAGCGACCAGTGCTCTTGACAACCGAACCGAAGCGGAGGTGATGAAGGCGATCGAAGAGTTGGATCGCCGTTTAACGGTAATCCTGATAGCTCATCGCCTTACCACTGTGCGAAACTGTGACAGGATTATCTTGCTTGAGATGGGACGCATCGCTGCCATTGGCTCCTACCGAGAGCTTGAAGCTGGCCATTTTGGTTTTCATAAGTTAGTGTAACCTTCAAACTAAACTCCATTGCTATAGAGGCTGATTCCAAAACTTATTTGGTTGCTTTGTCAGTTTTAGTTGTGCAGGTTGCATTAACATCTGTGGTATTGAGCTGAACGCTGCCATGTTCCGCCAGGGCCTTGCTCATTTATCTATGGAGACCCAAAACTTAAGCCTACAACTCTGCTTCTGATCAGCTAATACGAGCATTCTGACACTATTCTATTGACAGCATTCTGAAGCTTTGATATATTTTTGGTGATGCAGATTACGTTTAAATCATTGTTTAGTCAGGATTTTCTCAGGGTGTTCAACAAGGATAAATTAAGACCATTCTGCTCACAGGAGTCGCAGGCTTTGTTGGTTCTGCCGTGGATGAGTGGTTCTGTGGCTTGGTGAAAGTGTACTCGAGTAGCCCACACTGTCCGGTGAGTTGTCTCCCCAGAGAACCCGCTGACTTACATAACTTTGATCTGGCATGCTTTTCCTAGATACTAGACGTTCACCTCCACGATGGCTTCGAGTATCTGATTTTTGCCTAGAGTAATACCGTATTGTGCAATCCAGAGCTTGCTGTTTCCTGATCAGGATTCCGTGAACCTTCCTTTGAGCTTGTATGCGGCTATCACGAATCCCGACGAGCTGATAGCCAACACCTGCTGTCACCTGTAGAGCCTGGAGGCTAAACGCCTGTGCACTTTCCCATTTTTAAATCATCGGTTTGACCGAACATCTCGCTGTTCTGTTTGTATAGACGTTTCTTATTGGAAGTTAACCGGTTGCACTGTTGTGGTTCGTCACGGTGCTTGATGAGTCGATGGCCCCAAGTTTGTGCAGTGGCAATCAATATATCTTGACTGACACTTTAACACTCCAAGAGTGGATGTGATTTTGCTCCATAAACCCATGGAGGAAGAGTAGTACTTGCCCCTTCTGGGTTCGAATCTGGCTTTATTTTGAAATCATTTCAAGACTTGTGGTCTTAATGTTCAATATTCAGCTTGATCCGAGATCCACTTCGACTACACCCAATGAATATCACCCAGATCACCATCGGTCGCTTTCACCATTTCCATCTTGCTCGCCAGTTCGAAAAGCAAAACTTGCTCGATGTAGTATACACGGGGTATCCTCGCTTCAAACTCAAGGATGAAGATGGTATCCCAGCCGAAAAAATCAAAACGTACCCCTGGCTATTAGCCCCTTATATGGCTCGTGGCAAGCTAGGGCTTGATCGGTGGAACTGGTTGAATAATCAGTGGGCATGGTACGCCCACGAAACTCTTGATCACCATGTGAAAAGACATCTAAAAAAACCTACCATTCTATTGTCACTTTCAGGAACCGGCCTCCACTCTGGCAGACGTGCCCAAATGTTGGGAGGACTTCACATTTGTGATCGTGGCTCCTCCCACATCCGATTTCAGGATCAACTACTGCATGAAGAGTATAGACGGTATGGAAAAGTCTGGAGAGGCATTGATCATCGATGCATTGCCAAAGAAGAAGCCGAGTACGAGCAGGCGGATCTGATTTCTGTCCCCAGCCAGTTTTGTTTTGACAGTTTTACATCCCAAGGAGTTCCTGAGCTAAAGCTGTTCAAGATTCCATATGGGGCTCGCCTTGAGCGCTTTTGGCCATGTGAGGACCCCGAGTCTCATGATGATAAATTTCGTGTTTTGTTTGTGGGTTGTGCGGGACCCAGAAAGGGTTTTATCGACCTTTTGGATGCGTTTCAACGATTGAATCACCCCCGCAAGTCTTTGACGTTAGTTGGTAGCCAGACTTCAGAAGCCATATCTATGCTTGGCACTGTAGACCAATCGTCCATTGAGATTGTCGGGAACGTTCCTAACGGAGAGTTGCGACGCTATTACAGCCGTGCATCGGTTTTTGTGCTTCCCAGTATCGAAGAAGGTTTAGCAATGGTGATCGGTGAAGCGTTGGCATGCGGCTGCCCTGTGATTGCCTCAACCAATACCGGAGCATCTGAATTGATCAGCAATGGCGTTGAAGGCTTTATCGTACCGATCCGTTCGCCACAGCTGATTGCAGATCGTCTACAGCAACTCTCAGATCAGCCCCAACTGCGCGAACAGATGGCCCGTGCTGCATTGGCACGTGTGATTTCTCTCGGGGGTTGGGATTCTTACGGTCAAAAATGGTCAAGTTTGATCCATTCAATCCAAGCAGCGTCCGATCTGTCCACATGAGCCATCCCGTCGTCTCAACTGCATATCAAGCCCTCGTTGAGCCAGCACCTGTGCAACCTCGCATCACCAGAGTGCGTGGGCTTGTGCTGGCCTTGCCTTGGGTGGGCTTCGTTGTGCAGTGCTTTCTGGCATCCACAAGCACAGATATTCTCTGCTCACTGCTTGCTGCGACTGGCAGTTATCTCCTTCTGTATGATTGTTTTCGTGAAATCCGTTTTCTTAGATTTCCACTGTCTACTCTTGTTCTTATCGGTTTTGCGGTCACGCTTCAGCTTGGTCCATTGCTTTTCACTGCAATGGAAGGGAACAGCATCACCAATATTCTTCAGGTCCCTTACACGACTTTTTCGCATAGCCTGGTTGTATCTGCTGTATGCATTTTGGCTCATTGGATTTATCGGAATTCGGCTATTCTTTATCAGTTGAAGGCAGCGGTGCAGCATATCATGCTTCGTCTGTATATTTTCAAACCACTTCATTCCAGTGAAGTAATATGGATGGGTGCCTTGGGTACGTTTGCTTTGGCAGTCAGCTCATGGTTTAATAATCAGGTCACGAATACAATTGTTTTAAAGTTTATTGTTGGTTTTGACTTCTTATCCATCATTCCTGCCTCCTTTCTGCTTTGCCGTCTTTTGGGCATGAATGATCGCTTGGAGCGGAATAAATTCGTTCAACCTCTCTTGATATATCTGGGTTTTCAGGCTCTCATTGTTGTGACCTCAGTTGGCAGAGGGGCTAGGGGCCCTTTTCTTGTACCAATAGTTTGCCTTATAATTGGCTTCGCATTCGAATGGTTGTATGGTCTCATTCGTATTAGACTTTCCATCTTTATTTCGCTTGCCTTGGTACTTTTACTTGCTCTGCCAACTGTTACTGATTTGGCAACGGCAATTGTAATGGCGAGATTTTTAAGAGGAGATATACCAGCGCAAGAACTTCTTGCTGTCACTTTGGAGCTTATGAAGGACCGTGAGACTCTTAGGCAGTACACCATCGGAAAAACACTTAAGCTCAGCGAAGATAGGAATGATACATACGTTAGCAACCTTTTCCTTGCGCGATTTGTTAATGCCCGATACCCTGATATTTCTCTTACCTTTTCCCAACGGATTACTCCGCAAGCTGGTTTGCAGATGGCTAGAATTCAATTTCTGAGGGTTGTATCTATTTTTCCTGGGCCTGTTCTTGATTTATTTGGATTGGCAAAGTTAAAGGACCTTGCTCTTTCGGGAAGCATGGGTGATTTTTTGATGTCACTAGCCAATACTGGTAGTATTTATATGGTGGGAGGATTCTTTGCCGGTCATTTTTTCGGCACTGGCATGGCCGGGTTTGGTTATGGTTATTTGATTATCTTGTTATTAGGATTGCTCTTGGTATTTCCACTTCTAGACTCTCATGCCCTTTTGTCATCACATATGATACCAGTTTTTTCTGCTGTAGCTATCACCCAACTTTTTCCTTGGCTTACCTTCTCGAGCTCTGAGTCAGTAGCCTCTTTCTTTATATTCTCATTCCGAACATTTTTTGAGCCAATCTTGCTATTTTTTTTGGTGAGATCAACTCTTGCGTTCTTCAAAGCTGTCTGAAACTTGCCCACTAATTTTCCAGCTTTTGCATTATCATCAGATCTTCTTATCTCTTGATGTATCTGTTTTTGATAGAATGACCTTATCTTATCCTTTGTTAATCTGTTTCTCTTTAGAATAAGTAGTGGCTTCTCTAGTGCTGCTCTTTGAATATCTTGATTTCCTCTCACTTTCAGGTAGATGCCTCAGCCTCTTGCATTGAAATTGCAGAAGCCTTCCCTCCAGCTTTTTCATTGCTCTTTCATCCTTGCGTCATATTGCTTGCTCAGTTTTTTTACTCTAGAAGAACGAGTTTTGGTTTAATCACCTCTAATAAGCTGATTAGGTTTCCTGTGAATCCAGCGATGGTATTCCCAATCAAAAATTAATCTTGACTAGTTAGGTATCTCCGCACTCCTCAAGTAGCGTTTCGGCCGACCGCAGCAGCAGCAGATGGCATGAACCACTCGCTCAGCCCTCGTTGCCTAGTTGAAGCGTTGGTTGAAGCGGAAATAGAAGGCACCCAAGTAGCGATTAGCGTACTTATCGAATATCAGGGCATGGAAGTTGCCACTGAAGCTGGTTTTCAGGTTGTTGAGCATCGTTTTATCAAGCAGAATTCCGGATGTTCATTGGGATGGCCACCCTTCACGACCACAGGTTGATGGAGACCCCCGACTTCTGCCACGGCGTCGAAGCAGATCAGCCCGTCAGAGATCACCTCGCATACAATCGCCTGTGAATCCTAATCCCAGTTTGCATTGGCGGCTAAGGAGAATGTGGCCAGAGTGGCAAGCTTCACGTCCCGTGGGTGACCCATATCATCGAGTGAGACGGTTGCCACGATCGGCACCTTTATCTCTGAATCCACGACCTGCATTGACACCCCAGCTTTCTCCACCGAGGCATCCATCATCTACTTGCACCTTCCCCCGCAGGACATAGACCTCCTCACGCTTATTCATTGCTTCCTTGATCCTGTTGTGAACCAGCCATGTCGTTCGGTAGGTCACGCTGAGACTCCCGCAGTGCGAGTCAGTCGTTGCCGGTTTACCGCTGCACGGATGCCTTTGGCTAGGGGCTGTCCAACTAGAAGCGTGTCGCGCATAGAACAGCGTCCAGCCTCTCCACAGACGGCCCTGAATCTGCCCGAATCCCTGTGACAGCAGCGGTTCTGAGCGAGAGAATGGGACATGGTCAAGCCCAAGTCTTTCCGTCCCTGGAACCCAGAGCAGACGTTGCTGTTGCCGCCGTCACCGTTGGACTGGCTTCCAGAGAAACACCTGGTGTTCTTCCTGCTGGATCTGGCCGCTGAGCTCGATCTGGAGGAGATACACGCCGTCTACCGCCAGAAGGATCCGCGGGGTGAGAAGGCGTATGAGCCGAGGATGTTGGTGGTGTTGCTCCTGTTACGCCTACTGCGTCGGGTTACCCAGCTCCCGCAAGATTGAGAAGGCTTGCTGGGAAGACGCCGCCTTCCGGGTGCTGACCGGTAACCAGCAGCCCGACCACAGCCGGATCTGCGATTTCCGCCGGCGCCATCTCACGGCTTTGGCCGGCTTGTTTGTTCAGGTGCTGAGGCTGTGCCAGAAGGCGGGGCTGGTGACCCTGGGTCATGTGGCGCTGGATGGCACCAAGATCCGCGCCAATGCCAGCAAGCACAAGGCCATGAGCCACGGGCGGATGCTCAGGAGCGAACAGCAGTTGGAAGCCGAGATGCGGGCGTTGCTGCGCAGGGCCGAGATCATCGACGCCCAGGAGGACGGCCACTACGGCAAAGGCAAGCGGGGTGATGAACTTCCTGAGGAGCTGCAGCGGCGCAGCAGCCGGCTGGAGTGGATCCGAAAGGCCAAAGCCGAGCTGGAAGCAGAGGCGTCAGCAAGCAAGGCTCGCCAACACACAGAACAGGCTGAGGTGGCAGAGCAGAAAGCAACCGAGGCTGAGGCCAGTAGCGATGCCCAGACCAGTAAGCAGGCATCACGCCGTGCCCGTGGTGCCCGCAGACGAGCGGATGACACTCAGAAGCTGGCGTTCGAGAAAGCTGCGGTCGCTGGGCTCAACTCACCGGTCCTTGCAGCAGAGCACGATCCCCTGGCCATGCCATCACGCCAACTGCCCACCGATGCAGCCGGCAACCCCAAACCCACAGCCCAGCGCAACTTCTCAGACCCAGAGAGCCACATCCTCAAGGGAGCTGATGGCTGGATTCAGGGCTACAACTGCCAGGCCGCCGTCGATGGTGATCACCAGGTGATCGTGGCCATCGGCGTGAGCAACCAGCCCAGTGATGCGGTGCACCTGCTGCCCATGCTGGAGCGGACCCTGGCCAACACCGGCCAGTTGCCGGAGGTGCTCACAGCGGATGCGGGCTACTGCAGCAACGCCAACCTCGCGTCATGCGAGCAGATCGGACTGAATGCCTACATCTCCACCAGTCGCCAGCAGCACGGCCAAAGGCCCAGGCCATCACGGGGCAGGCCACCGAAAGATCTCGATGCCCGTGGCCGGATGGATCGCAAGCTCCGCTCAAAAGCAGGGCAAGCGGTCTACGCCTTGCGTAAAACGGTCGTTGAGCCGGTGTTTGGGCAGATCAAAGGAGCAAGACGGCTGGATCGCTTCCGATTGCGGGGCCTGGAGCAGGTGAATGGGGAATGGGCACTGATGGCCACCACCCACAACATCATCTAGCCGCAGGCTTCTCCGAAGGAGTAGTTGTTCAGAGCTGCGATGGCGACGGCCTGAGGCCCCCTCAGTGCTGCTGGGTATCTGGCGAATCATTTCGCTGAACCGCCAGCCGCTGCGTCACGACTTGATCAGGCTCAACATGCGACACGCTCCTAGGTAGATGGCGAACAACCAGGTGGTCAGTGGTAACCACCAGAATGGTGCCGGCCATGAGGGTGACTTGATGGCGACAGCTCCGGCTCTGATAGCGGTTGTGTTCTCGGCCACTGATATGCTTTTGCTCCTTGCCCCTCAGCGCAACCCATCCGGCCAGAGCGCTTGCTCCAGGGCTGCCTCGCATTTCTCCTCGGTGCAGTAGAGCTTGACAACTTTGGCAAAGACAGATCCGACTGCAACTGGGTCCGATTCACGACCACGGCAGACTTGTATAGTTTATGTGTTCCAGCCCAGGTGGCAGGGAGCTGATCTTGCCACCTAATCAGTCATTACATCGTTCATCTTAATTTAACCTATCTTTGACTGTAGATTTAGAATTCTTGGTTGATTGCCATTCCCTCTTTTCTATTCCAATATCTCCTATGTTGCACCAACAGCCTGTTTTTTTTGTAACACATGTCCCAAAATGTTGTGGTACCTCATTGCATTACGCTATTAGAGATGGACTTGCATTGTCAGATTCTTCATTTTATTGGCCAGGCAGGGTAAGCTTTACTAGGAAAGCAGGCATGTCGGGAATCTTCTGGGCCCATCCCAGCGATTTCGATTACCTTGTCGGTCATTACCCCTGGGGAGTTCATCGATTATTGCGCCCTTGGAGTCATGTTGCCCGACGTAAACGCCTACATATTGCCACACTTCGTGATCCGATTGATCAGATGATTAGTTATTATCACTATCATTTGGAGCTTGGAGATCGCAGTCCCTGGAGTCAGTTTCTTTCTGATAATCAAGATGTTGTACAATTTTATTTGTCAGCAGTTCCGGCTCAGAACCTTCAAACCAAAGCCTACGCAGGTTTGCCTTTTACTAACTTTTGGATTCCTGCGCTTAAAGTGTTGGGTGAAAGAAAGCTTGTTCGCATTGCACAGAATCACTTATTAAAAAACTATAGTTATTGGATTCATCACAGCTTTATTGAGTCGTCGGTAGAGCATCTATCATGCGGAATTGGTGTACCACTCAAAATAGCTAGAGTAGGCATCACGGCAACCAAGTCGCGTCCTAAGCTGACTGATGTCTCGGAGGACGTAATTCAAAGATTATCCATGATTAATTCACTTGATATTAGGCTTCATCAACTATTGAATCCTTTTTTCGATAGATATTGTGGCTCCTTTGCTGATTCCTCCCTATAGTTTTTCATCACATTACGGCTTGTATCTTGAAGCTCTTGATAATTGGGGTTTGAATTGCCAGAGATTTGTTAGGCAGTGACTCCAAAAAGTGCCACATCTTTCGTGCCAAAAATGGTCTTAGCGTTTCAATGTCGACATGCATGCATCAAACATGTCAATTGTGGATTGTCGCCACTGAATATGTCCGCATCCATATCGGAATCGCAATGTCAGTAAGCTTGCAATCAAGTAAGTTCATGTGTCTTATGCTGACTACTAGATCTTGGCAATCGCTGGTTGCAGCTTGCAATGCTCATTCCTTGGCAAAAGGTCGGACTCTGTTGAGAACTGAGCAGCGTCCCAGCTCTCCACGGACGTATCTAAATATATCCATACCCTAGTATCTACATTGGAATAGCAAAAAATCGGCCATGTAAAAGCCCACTTGATTTGGTAGCTATCTCTGCACTCCTCAAGAAGCGTTTTGGCCGAGCTCCGTAGTTGCAGATGGCATGAACCACTCGTTCAGTCATCGCTGCCAAGTTGAACTGTCGGTTGAAGCGGTATGTGAAGGAACCCAGGTAGCTATTAGCGTACTTATCGAATTTCAGGGCATGGAAGATGCCGCTTAAGCTGGTTTTCAACTTGCTGAGCACCGTGTTAATCCAGCGAAATTCCGGAAAATCATTTGGATGGCGACCCTTCACGACCACAGGTTGATGGAGGCAACCGACTTCTGCCACGGCGCGGAAGCAAGCCAGCCTGTCATAGATCTCCTCACATCCAATCGCCAGTGAATCCTGAGCCCAGTCAGCGATTGCGGCAAAGGAGAACTTCTCTGTGGTGGCAAGCTTCACGTGCCGGGGTTGGCCCGCATCATCGAGTGAGATGGTTGCCACGATCGCCACCTTGACCTTGTTCTCTGATCGATGACCTTCCTCGTCCCCCAGTGTTCTCCGCCGAGATAAGCATCATCCATCTACACCTTCCCCCGCAAGACATAGATCTCCTCCCGCTCGTTCATTGCTTCCATTATCTTGTTGTGAACCAGCCATGCCGTTCGGTAGCTCACGCCGAGATGGCGCCTTAGAGCGTGTGATGAGATGCCGGTCTTTGCCCTTCCAACCATGAAGAAGGCGAGAAATGAGGTGGTCATCGGTAACTTTGTCCCCTCCAGGATGGTTTCGGCCGTGAGGTTGAACTTATGGTGGAAGCTCCCGGTACTGATACCGCTTGTGCTGCCTCCCACCGATATACCTATACTACTTTCTTTGTCTCCGGGGGCAACGGAAACGATCCGGCCAGCCCGACAGCTCCCAGGCGACCTTACTTCCGTCCTTTTTGACATAGACCTTTATGAACTTGGGCTGAGCCAGACTTGACTTGGACTCGATTCATGGCCATGCCAATCAGTGCTGGTACATAAGAACTAGCTTAGGTGGCTGCCGAGCGCAATCAGCTCTTGCTACCTAATCAAGAATCCTTTAGAGTCAACTAATACTGTTAATGGCAAAAAACCAATGAACACTTCTCCTGAACACAGCGCATGCATTCTGGATCTCCTAAAGATGTCCCACTTTGGCGAATATGATCTACTGAGCATGCTGAACGATTTTAAAGTCTACTTCATTGTAGAATTTAAGTATAAGAATTTCTCGTTCGTAACCTCAACTTAGCATTATCCAAAAACTTATACGATTAGATCAAGCATGCTTGCGGAGCCTCTGCAATGTAGTTGCCCCAATACGTCTCCAAGAAAATCTAAAACTTTATTTCAAAGCAATTCAGATTCATGCCATTCGATTTTGACAAAAAACTGCTATTTATCCACATTCCCAAGAATGCCGGCAAGTACGTTGAAGATCGCTATAAAATGTCAGATTATCCGGGAAAGCAAGCGAATCAAAAAAACCGCAGTAAACTATCATCTATTGCTAGGATAGTAGCCAATAAGGAATGTGCTAATAGTAAAATTAATCTTCGCGGCATGATCGATATTGCATTGGTAGGCCAACATTTAACTCTACACGAGATAGATCACTACCGTCTACTGCCTTGTTCGCTGGCCAGTACCACGATATTTTGCATTTCAAGAAATCCATTTTCTCGTATTATTAGCCTTTATTGTCATCATACCCACTCAAGTAAGTGGAGCGATCAAGACCTTGAGGTTTTTTGTAATACTTGGCCGCATGACAGATCATTTATAAGGCATAACCTAATATCACACCAGCTAAGACAGTTGGATTACCTACGTCGGCATGATGGATCATTTTATCAAGTGAAAGTTATACGATTTGAGCATCTTGAAGAAGATTTGTCATCATTCGACAAAGAACATAGTCTTCAACCAGATCATTATATTGGTTCAGCATTAAAATTAAAGCAAAGAATGGACAACTTGCACAAGCCAGTCCGGCCTAAACTAACCAAGCATGCAGCTCATCTTGTTTTGGAACATTACTCGGAAGATTTTCGGTTCTTTGGCTATCCCCTATCAGTTACCCAGCAGGATGTAATGTGAACCAAAATTGGACCTAACTCACGTCTGAATAGATATCTTCCTGCTTCTCTATATTAAATCAAGCCAAGCATTAAAATGCAGTCGTTACAACCTAGCGTGACATCTACATTACTTGCTGTCTTTGCAGGATTTTTCATCAAACTATGTCTATTTATAGATATATGTCAGATCGCCACTTGTGCTCGCAACACTTGACTGCATTGGAGGATTTCGCCATTTGCATCTCGCCCGGTAACTGTTTCAGCGCCGTCAGCTTGGCCGGTTCTCACCCGTGGCGTATCACACCAGCGAGATCGCCAAACCCCAGGCGGCCGAGTACAGTGCAACTTGTGCAATGAACGCTGAGCCACCGCCAGGTGTGGGCTCGATCGAACTCCGCAAGCTCCTACCGACACACAGGTTGTTCGAGACCCTCTGTACCACCTGGGATCTGGGCGATCGTCCAGTCACGGATTGCAGCGCAGAGGACATTCACGTCCATCTGGAGGAAGAAGTAGCGAAACGCTGAATCTTATGGTGGCTGTAGAAGTTTGAGCCTTTACTGCTCATCAAATACTGCATGGTCTCCCCGCACGAATCTTTCCACATCTCTCCAGCTTTCCCAGCCGCTCCAGATTCCCAGCACGTCCACCGGCAGCAGATACCTGGCGGGGGGACCAATCCCACTCCGCATCCGCGTGTCGGGGATCGCCTTCAGGAAGCTGATCAGATCGCGATCAGCTGCAGCAGAGCCGGTTTTGGGAACATAGAAGTAGCAAGCTCGCTCAGAGAACCCAACGCTGGTAGCTCAAGCCAGCACGCCTGTAACACTTTGAATCAACCCTGAAATTGGCCGGATTTTTGATATAGTAGTTAATACTATGGCAGTTCATTCTGTAAATGTAGAACAATGATGAACTTTAAGGCAATTGCGAAATCCTTGACGCCGACTATCTTGGCCAAATTGTATAGAGCAAACACCGCCCACCAAGAAACATCTCAATTTAAGTTTAGTTTTGATGAGTCGTCGAGTGTTAAGAGAGATATAAAAGATAAGTATAACCATGAAAGTGAGTTGCTCGAATATTTTGCCAATAATACGGGTGTTGTCGTGCACAAGTGGCATCATTACATTCCCTTGTACGATCGTTATTTTTCGCCTTACCGTAACAAGCAGATTAGATTTCTTGAAATTGGTGTCAGTAATGGTGGCAGTCTTCAGATGTGGAGAAATTACTTCGGCGCTGATGCCATTATCTTTGGTATTGATATTGATCCTAAGTGCGAGAAGTTGAATGGTCTTTCAGGGCAAGTAAGAATTGGCTCTCAGACTGACCCCTCATTCTTGGCTTCAATTGTTAGCGAAATGGGAGGTTTAGATATAGTTTTAGATGATGGCAGTCATCATATGGAGCATATTACAACTTCATTAAAATACTTGTTTCCCCGTTTAGAATATGGCGGTATATATATGATCGAGGATTTGCATTCCGCCTATTGGAATAGATACGGTGGAGGATTTCGATCTAGGAAAAATTTCTTTGGTTTTGCGATGGATTTGATAGATGATATGCACTACTGGTATCACACAAAGAAGTTGAAACAAGCCGCTGTAAGCAAAGACTGCTCAGGGATTCATATTCATGATTCGATTGTTGTTCTTGAGAAGAATAAATTGTTTAAGCCCGTTCATTCTCGAGTGGGTGAGGACGGCTAACGTGCATTGTATGGCATACTGCCATTTCCGCTAGGAGCGTGTCGCGCATAGAACAGCGTCCAGCCTCTCCACAGACGGCCCTGAATCTGCCCGAATCCCTGTGACAGCAGCGGTTCTGAGCGAGAGAATGGGACATGGTCAAGCCCAAGTCTTTCCGTCCCTGGAACCCAGAGCAGACGTTGCTGTTGCCGCCGTCACCGTTGGACTGGCTTCCAGAGAAACACCTGGTGTTCTTCCTGCTGGATCTGGCCGCTGAGCTCGATCTGGAGGAGATACACGCCGTCTACCGCCAGAAGGATCCGCGGGGTGAGAAGGCGTATGAGCCGAGGATGTTGGTGGTGTTGCTCCTGTACGCCTACTGCGTCGGGTTACCCAGCTCCCGCAAGATTGAGAAGGCTTGCTGGGAAGACGCCGCCTTCCGGGTGCTGACCGGTAACCAGCAGCCCGACCACAGCCGGATCTGCGATTTCCGCCGGCGCCATCTCACGGCTTTGGCCGGCTTGTTTGTTCAGGTGCTGAGGCTGTGCCAGAAGGCGGGGCTGGTGACCCTGGGTCATGTGGCGCTGGATGGCACCAAGATCCGCGCCAATGCCAGCAAGCTCAAGGCCATGAGCCACGGGCGGATGCTCAGGAGCGAACAGCAGTTGGAAGCCGAGATGCGGGCGTTGCTGCGCAGGGCCGAGATCATCGACGCCCAGGAGGACGGCCACTACGGCAAAGGCAAGCGGGGTGATGAACTTCCTGAGGAGCTGCAGCGGCGCAGCAGCCGGCTGGAGTGGATCCGAAAGGCCAAAGCCGAGCTGGAAGCAGAGGCGGCCGCAAGTAAGGCTCGCCAACACACAGAACAGGCTGAGGTGGCAGAGCAGAAAGCAACCGAGGCTGAGGCCAGTAGCGATGCCCAGACCAGTAAGCAGGCATCACGCCGTGCCCGTGGTGCCCGCAGACGAGCGGATGACACTCAGAAGCTGGCGTTCGAGAAAGCTGCGGTCGCTGGGCTCAACTCACCGGTCCTTGCAGCAGAGCACGATCCCCTGGCCATGCCATCACGCCAACTGCCCACCGATGCAGCCGGCAACCCCAAACCCACAGCCCAGCGCAACTTCTCAGACCCAGAGAGCCACATCCTCAAGGGAGCTGATGGCTGGATTCAGGGCTACAACTGCCAGGCCGCCGTCGATGGTGATCACCAGGTGATCGTGGCCATCGGCGTGAGCAACCAGCCCAGTGATGCGGTGCACCTGCTGCCCATGCTGGAGCGGACCCTGGCCAACACCGGCCAGTTGCCGGAGGTGCTCACAGCGGATGCGGGCTACTGCAGCAACGCCAACCTCGCGTCATGCGAGCAGATCGGACTGAATGCCTACATCTCCACCAGTCGCCAGCAGCACGGCCAAAGGCCCAGGCCATCACGGGGCAGGCCACCGAAAGATCTCGATGCCCGTGGCCGGATGGATCGCAAGCTCCGCTCAAAAGCAGGGCAAGCGGTCTACGCCTTGCGTAAAACGGTCGTTGAGCCGGTGTTTGGGCAGATCAAAGGAGCAAGACGGCTGGATCGCTTCCGATTGCGGGGCCTGGAGCAGGTGAATGGGGAATGGGCACTGATGGCCACCACCCACAACATCATCTAGCCGCAGGCTTCTCCGAAGGAGTAGTTGTTCAGAGCTGCGATGGCGACGGCCTGAGGCCCCCTCAGTGCTGCTGGGTATCTGGCGAATCATTTCGCTGAACCGCCTGCCGCTGTGCCAGGCCTTGGTCGGGCTAGACGTGCGACACGCTCCTAGTTACCTTGTGGGTACTTCGAAATTTCCTTTTTACTCTTGATGCTTCGATTGAGACTCATGTCCTAGCCGGCGTCGGGCTTGGTCAATGGTCGCGGGAAAGCCGATTTTTTGATGCGCCCATTGTTCGACCCATCTTATGACTGTTTGTTTTGGGACTGCTTAATGAAGCACTGCAACTTTAACGACATAGTTCAGTGAGAGGCTCGCTCACTGCGCTGCAATACTTATCTCCATGCGTTTTTTATGATGTTTGCCGAGAAGCTTCTGATGGTGTTCCGCCCCTTTTTGTCCTCCTTTATGCTTGTTTATCCAGCCTGATCAGACTCTATGAGTCAGAAGGGATGAATCGAATTGCTACCTATGAATGATTCTACGATTGTCTCGTTATCGCATAGACATGACTGCAGCATATGCAAGCCCAACCTAGATGCCTGCGACGGTTTTATGTTGTGTCGAATGTTTACTAGAAGTTCATAATTCGTTTCTGCTCTTATTGTATTTTGACATGAATACTCCCTGTTCTCTTTTGTGTATCGGTGATGATTCCTTGGGAAGCACTTCGAGACACCGCATGGAAGCCCTGCGGCGCTTAGGGAATAATGTTGCCATATTTAATCCTAGATCTCTGCTAAGACTTTCGTCTTCATGGCGCTCAGCGATAGGGTACCTGTCAGGGTATTGTTTGCTGCAATCAGAATTAATTTATGTTCTGCAGACTAATCCCATGCTAAATCAGGCTCGACCAGATCTGGTTTATGTCATTGGTGGTGAATTACTTGGTCCTCAAGCTGTTCTTTGGCTGAAACAACGATTTTCCGTTCCTATCCTCCTATTCAACAACGATGACCCTACTGGCCCTCGTGATTGGAAGAGGTTTATTTCCTTGCGTGCAGCCTTGCCCTTTTATGACTTTTGCGTTTGTGTTCGAGAGCAAAATCTTCTTGAATGGATTGCCTTTGGTGCTCAGCGTGTCTTTAGAGTCTTGACATCTTATGATGAGGTAGTTCACGCACCTCCCAAGCCGGTGGATGATGCAGATACTTCGGAGTCTGATTCTATTCTTTTCATCGGTACTCTCATTCCAGGTGAACATCGAGATACCTTCCTCCTCAAGCTGAAGCAATCCGGATTGCCGATTCACCTAATGGGTAATAGATGGCAGCGTAGCCCTCATTGGTCTGAACTTCGTATGTGCCACATGGGTAATGGCATATTGAACACAGCCTATGCTAGTGCCCTTGCAAAGGCCAGCATATGCCTTGGATTCCTTTCCCATGGCAACCGCGATTTGCTTACACGTCGCTCTGTAGAAGTGCCCTTCGCCGGCAGCCTGCTCTGCGCTGAGCGGACCAGTGAGCATCAGCTTCTCTATGAAGAAGGCTACGAAGCCATCTTCTGGGATACGGTTGAAGAATGTGGTTTGCTGTGCTGTGATCTGCTTACTCATCCGATGAAACGCGAAGTGATGCGTCAGGCCGGCAGCTCAAGGGTGCGTGAGCTTGGTGTTGGTAATGAAGATATCTCTCGCTCTATTCTCAACTCTATCTGATGCAGCAAGCAACCACCCCTGATCTGGTTATCTTTGAATCCCATCCAATTCAATATAGAGCACCGGTCTATTCACGGCTAGAGCAGTTACAACCGGCCCGTTTTCATGTGGCCTATGGTAGTGACTTCTCTATCCAGGGCTATCGAGACCCTGGCTTTGCTTCCTCGTTTGCCTGGGATTCCAATTTGCTTCAAGGCTACTCTTTCTCATTTCTTCGTAATCAGCAAACAGAGCCATTGGGAGGGTGGGGTTCTTTGGATGGGAAAGGCATTGCCGAGCTTTTGGATCGCCTGCAACCCAAGGCCATTCTGCTCAACTCACTCAATTACCGCTTTGACCATGTGGCTTACCTGGCTGCCCTCACGAGAGGCTTGCAGGTTTGGATGCGCTGTGAAACCCAGGATCAGGCCTTCCGTCGTTCTGGTCTCAAGAATGTTCTGCGATCGATGTACTACACCACCCTTTACTCACGACTTGATCGCGCTTTTCCGATTGGAAGTCTGAGTCGCGATCACTGGTTGCGTCATGGTCTTAAGCCGAAGCAACTCAGCCACGCTAACTACTGTACGCCTAATCCACTTGCCGGTTTTCCATCCTCTGTGCTCCTCGAACGGCGCAACGACCTCCGAGATCGGTTGGATTTACTCCCTTCCTCCCATTTGGTGGCTTTCTTCGGTAAGTTCATCCCGAAGAAGGATCCTCAGCTTCTTTTTTCTTGCATCGATCATCTGCAAACTGATAGTCGGACCCATCTTTCCCTTGTCTTTGTAGGTAGTGGGTCCTTAGATGCTGAGTTGCATCTCATGGCTGATCGTGCCAAACGTGATTTTGGCATTCAGAGCTATTTCCCTGGCTTCATCAATCAGCAAGCCTTGCCCGATTGGTATTTGGCTGCAGATACGGTTGTGCTTCCATCTCGCCGTATGGGGGAGACCTGGGGTCTGGTGGTCAACGAAGCGCTGCAGGCCGGCTGCAATGTTGTTGTGAGCGATGCAGTGGGTTGTAGTGCTGATTTTGGTAGCTGGGAACGGGTTAGGGTGATTCCCGAGGGCTCATGCACGGCCCTTGCCATTGCCCTCGAATCACTTTCAGCTCTCCCCCGTGATTTTCACTGGGCCAATGACTTGCTCCAAAGCTATAGCATTGATTCTGCAGCCCAGTCGCTCTCTACTGCCATGGACGATCTTGCCTGAACCGATGAGGATCATCTTGCTCCGACACTACGCTCCCAGCGTTGGACCAAGCATGGCGGCTTTTGCTGACCTGGTTAAGCAAGGGCTAAGGAAGCGAGGTCATCATGTCACTGAGCTGACTCCTCCCATCTTGCTTGGAGGCTGGCTACCTCAGCGATGGCCCTGGCATTGGCTTGGCTATGTTGATCAGTTCCTGCTTTTCCCACCCATCCTCTGGTGGAGTTTACGCTCGCTACCTCGACAAAGCCTGATTGTGCTCACTGATCAGGCCCTTGGACCCTGGATGTGTGTGGTTCGCCATTATCCTCATGTCGTGCATGTGAATGACATGCTGGCTTTGGAAGGTTCCCTGGGCCTGCTGCCTGAACACCGTCCCGGTCGAACTGGGCGCCTCTATCAGCGATGGATTCGCCATGGCTTCCGCCAGGCACTCTGCTTTTTATCGATATCAGAGGCCACGCGGCTTGCATTGCAGCGACAGTTGTCAACATCACCACTTTTTTCTGACGTTGCCCTTCTTCCCCTGCCCTCCCGCTTCGGCCCTCTTCCGGCAGAATCTGTTGAAGCCGCACTAAGCCGTGAGCTTCCCCGGCTGCAAGGGCGTCGTTTCTTGTTCCATATTGGCCGGAACTGGTATAAGAATCGACAGGGTGTCTTGGCGATTTGGGAACGGCTGTCCAGTCGATGGGGGGATCTTGATCTTGTGCTCGTGGGGAGCCTCAGCCCAGCTCTCGTGCTGTGGCTCCAGCAACACCCAGCCTTGGCTGATCGACTGTTCGTTTTGGATCACGCCAGCGACGAGCTGATTGTTTCTCTTTACAATCGTGCGGCCGGATTGCTTTTTCCCTCTTACTACGAAGGCTTTGGCTGGCCTATTCTCGAAGCGATGGCCTGCGGCTGTCCGGTGTTCACCACAGATCGGGCACCTATGAGCGAGGTGGGTGGTACTGCAGCGTATTATCTACCTCCATGTCCTCCGGAACCCCAGCTATTCATTGATTGGGCAGATCAGGCTGCTTTGCTGGTGGCTTCAGGGCTTGATCTCGATGATGCCAAGGCTGAACATCGCCGCCAACTTGGAATGGCGTGGGCTCATTCTTTTGACTACGACCGCTGGCTCGATCAGCTCGAC
The DNA here is from genome assembly GCF_977927535.1 of Cyanobium sp. ULC082. Classification (NCBI taxonomy): domain Bacteria; kingdom Bacillati; phylum Cyanobacteriota; class Cyanophyceae; order Synechococcales; family Prochlorococcaceae; genus Cyanobium; species Cyanobium sp. ULC082. The sequence goes on along the minus strand of NZ_OZ376397.1, from coordinate 1,398,464 downwards.
GCCCACTATCGCAGAGCCCTGGTTCTACAGGGGGCAGGTTGAATGGCTGGCCTCATGGGAGCCTTTCGCTACCACGTTGATGCATCACCCCGGATTTCATCTACAGAACCCACAAAGGCTCAGGCTTTTTTGAGCCGTCATGCCGAGCACACCGCGGGCGAATGGCATAGCCCCGATGGCCTTTGTTCATTGGCATCCCAACCCATTCACAGCCGCTGCGGCCGGTTCACGCTGCTGTTCACAGGTGCTATTGACAACCACCTGGATGTTCGGTATCGACTTCGGTTTTTAGATTGGTACGGAAACAGCGATGGTGAAACCCTGGTTGAAGGCCTGGCCCAGTTAGGCCCTGCCCTACTGATACATCTGCGCGGGATGTTCGCCTTCGCCGCCTACGACCACCACAAGCAGCAGCTACTTCTTGCCCGTGATCGCCTTGGTATCCAACCGCTCCATTTGGCCTGGGATGAGGTCGGCCTTCATTTCGCCTCCGAGCGACGTGCACTCCCCGGTGGCCATGATCTCTCCCCCCATGCGATCAGCCAGATGCTGGTTTGGGGCCACCTCAGTACTCCGGCGGTTCTCGTGCCACCAGCGACGGCGGGGGTACATAGCCTCCCGGCTGGTGTTGTGGTGAGGTTCAACCGAGATCGTCCCCACCGGCCTGTTCGCTATTGGCCTCCCCAACCCCGGCCTGACTGGGGCCCACTGCCGATTCGCTCTCCCACTCACGCTCGCTGTTTCCTGCGCGCCCAACTGGAGCGAGCCATTTCTGAACAGCTGCGCTGCGGGCCGATGGGCTGTTTCCTCTCCTCCAGCTTTGATTCCGCCATCCTGTTGGCTCTGGCCTGCCGCATCCACCCTGGGCGAACCACCAGCTTCAGCTTGAATCTTCCTGGCCAGCCAGAGGACGAACTCCGTGTAACTCGCCAGTTGGCTGATCACTGCGGTGCTGATCATCACGAATTCATCCTGGAGGCTGACCAGGCCATTGCATGGGTGGAGGCGGGCCTTGCAGCTCTTGATCAGCCTACGGCAGATGGCCTCCACACCTACCTATTGAGCCGTGCCATGGGTGAGCAAGGCATCACCGTTGCCCTCACGAGCCTTGGGGCCGATGAGCTTTTCGGTGGCTGCCCCTCTCACCGGCTCGTCCCATGGCTGCTGCGGATCGGCTGGTTGCCCACTCACTTCCGCCAGTCGCTGGTTCAGCGGTTCAGCCCCTCCCTGGCCACAAAGCTCAGCCACTTACCCCGTTGGGACAATTGGCATTTGAGCCTGGCGCTGCGGCGTATTCATGGTGATGCCCAGCTGGCCATTGCAGGCGCAGTGCCACTCGAGTGGCCGCAGCAACCACCTCAGCGGATCACCCAGCGCTTCGGCCAGATCAGCTGGGCAGAACTTTTTGCTTCAACCGAACCGATGCTGCTGCGCGACAGCAACATGCTCAGAATGGCATGCGGGATACAGCTTCGATTTCCCTTTCTTGATCACCAATTGGTGGAAACTGCATTGCGAATGCCAGAGCGTTATCAACGTCTGGGCAAAGGTTTGCTCCTGTCCGCTTGTATCGATCTGTTTCCTATTCGGACTATCCCTCTCTCTCGTCGAACCGCCATGTTACCGATGGCGGTATGGATGAGAGGGGCGCTTCGTCCACTCTGCCTGCAACGGCTTGAGCAGCTGTGTGCAAGTGGTTGGTTGGATACCACCTGGATCCGCGCCATCTGGAAAGGCTTTGAGGATAGATCAGTACACTGGAGCCAGGCATGGAGTCTTGTTCAACTTGGGGAACTTGCTCGTAGAAACACATGATTTCTCACACGAATCCTTCACAAGGCCAACCATTTTCAATATCGATGCCAACTTCAGCTGCGATTACAATCCTGACACCGGTCTGGAACAGCCTCCCCTACATCATGGAAACAGCCGAATCTATATTTTCTCAAAATGAACAGAATTGGCAATGGGTCATTTCAGATGATGGATCGATAGACGGATCCATAGACTATCTCAGGCAAATTCAAGATTTAGGTGATCAAAGAATAAACATTTTTTATCAGCCACAGAATCTTGGAATTTTTGGAAATCTTAATTTCTTGTCTCAAAGAGCTCAGGCACCCCTCGTCCAGATCCTCTGTGCTGACGATTACTTATCGACTCCAGATTCTCTTTCCTTGATTGTAGCCAGCTGGCGCACACTTGATCCATCGGTTGGAGTGATTAGATGGAATGGAGGAAAACTGCTGAATCAGAAACTACCACAACTCGTAGATTCTCATAACAGCCAACTTCTCTTTTTTCTGCATGGCAATCTCCTGGGAAATTTGTCATGTGCCTGCGTACGCAGAAAGTGCTTACTTCAGGCTGGTGAATTTAACCAAGCTTATCCCTACGCCGGTGATTTTGAGTATTGGGCTCGGTTTGTGCAAGTCAATCGCTTACTAATCTCTGATGCTAGTTATGTCTCAGTGCGAAGCCACCCAGGCCAAGCAAGCGTTCATTTAAATACAAATGGCGAGTTGTACACTCAGCTTTCCATCGTCACATCTCAGATTTATTCGAGAATTCAAGTACGTGGCATTATTGGGAAGCTTTTGTTAAGAATTGCTGGAACCTTAGTTTATGATAGCCAGTATAGGCTAATGGGTTTGCGTACGGCTCTAGGGGGACATCCGGTGAAACTGCATGCCTTGAGTTCTTCTAATGCCTCAAAACAGTATCTTCTTCCGCTGATTTTGCGCTATTGTGTATTCTTCCTTTCTCTTGGTGGTCGTTTAGGAAAGAATTCTTTTCTTTCACTGGCTTATCGAGTGAATAGACTAATTGGTAGTGGCCCATGAATTGTTAGTATTTTGTAAGATATTTTCCGAACAATTAATTTCCTGAACTTGGGAGTATTCAGACCCAGTAATTTCCGTGTCAATCAAGAACCGATATCCACATTCGCATAATCAGAGCCCATGCTTTCAGTCCTGTTTCTTGAAGCTCACCATCAGAAAGTGCTTCTCTCGGACAGCAGAATTAATTCCCTCGATTCGTCATCATGCCACCTCTCAATTCGGTTTCATTTTATAAGAATGATGGTAATTCGTCAATTTTGCCATATCTCACTGAGAATGATCGCCAAATTTTAGACATCGGTTGTGGATCAGGCAGCAATGGAAGATTGATAAACTCTATCTATCCATCAAGTCGTATTACAGGAGTAACCTGTTCACAAGCAGAATACGAAGAGGCATCTAAAGTTTTGGATTGTTGTATTCATACAGATTTAGAAAGAAATGATTTGTCTTTTGCCCATAAATTTGATGCTTTGCTTTTATGTCATGTTCTAGAACATTTAGTTGACCCAGTCTCAGTCATAAATAAACTGCTGCCCTTCTTAAAGCCAAATGGAAAAGTAATTATCTTATTGCCAAACATCGCAAGCTGGAGGTCGCGATGGCGACTTGCCAGAGGAATTTTTGAGTACACTAAAAGTGGGATCATGGACGAAACTCATTTGCACTTTTATACATATTACACTGTTTGCAGGCACTTTCTTGATCCACTTCCCCAGTTAGATAAACTTAGTTTGAGTGTGAATGGCTCTATTCCACTTGGTTTTCTTCGACATCATTTACTAAATCAGTCAACGAGAAACTTTTTGGATAATCTAGGATGTTCTATGTTTCCGAATTTGTTTGGTGGTGAGATCATTCTTTACTGCTCAGTAAATGATCAACAGGATTTGTGATTCGTCCATAATTAACATGATGCTTAATAATTGTATTCTGCAATGCTGTTGTCCATCAATGTAGCTCAAATATTTCAACAATTACTCTTATGACTCTGGTTATCAAACCAAATTTGAAGTGACCTTTTTTATTGAATCTTAATTCTTCTCATTGCTTTACCCAGCTTCACGCAAATTTGCAAATACTATCCTGTCTAAGGTTGGGGGCGGACGGGGGTTGGTGGTTGAGGGGCTGATTTGATGTTGATTTATCGACTCTTCATTTATTGACAACTTCAGTCTACGCAATGGAAGATCTTGAATTTACGTACTTATCTGACAATATTGTCTGTACTTTGCCAAACTTGATTGGATTGCAATTTCCCAGTTTGCCACTTCAAAAGTTTTTCAGAAAGTGACTTGGTAAGCTGGATTGATCATTGAGCCCTTTGAAGTGTTGAAGACGTAGTTTTTCTCTCAAGCTCCATGGCCGTGGCTTTCATATAGAGCGTAATAACCTGCTGTCCTTTCCGTAATAGTGACATTACCCGACAGGAATTTGAATAATGCGAATCAACATCTATGGCAATAGCCTTTTTGCATAGTCAGAAGATTGGTTGATTTAATTCTCAAGTCGATTATGAAGGCTTGACGATGCCCCTTTTGGACTGCTTACGATGGTTTTGAGTTGGAAAGCGGGTATCCTTATGTGTAGCCTGTCATGCAAGCCATTTCCAGTGTCGGCTACTCTTTTGTAGAGGCCTTGCGCCAAGTACATATTGTTCAGTTCGACCATGCTATCGACAGTCAAGTTCAAGCCAACTACAACACCGTCCCCTTCGGTTCTGCGCAGTTTTCGCAGGCTTATTCTGTCGCAACTCGTCACTCAGATTTGAACATTCTTCGCTTCATCCGCACTCTCAACCCCCGAGACGGCGGTCCGATGGAGGGAATCCGTCAGATCACCCCTCACCTGATGGCCCTTGGGGTGACAACGACTGTGGCCTGTCTTGATCCACCAGATGCCCCGTGGCTTGCAGACTTTCCCGCCAAGGTCGTCGCCTTAGGGCCGGTGGCTGGTGGCTACGGCTACCGGCGAGGTTTGACAGCATCGATACGGAAGTTGGCTGCGCAGCACGATGCCGTGATAGTGCATGGCTTATGGCAATACCACGCCTTTGCTGTTTGGCGGGCTCTACATGGCAGTGCGATTCCCTACTTTGTCTATCCCCATGGGATGCTGGATCCCTGGTTCAAGCGCACTTATCCGCTCAAGCATCTTAAGAAGTGGGCCTACTGGCCCTGGGCTGACTATCGGGTGCTGAGAGATGCCAAGGCCGTAATGTTCACCACCGAGCAGGAGAGGTTGTTGGCACGCCAGTCTTTCTGGCTATATCAAGCTCGTGAGCAGGTGGTGGGTTATGGCACCTCAGCACCGCCTGGCGACACTTATCAACAACGGGAGTTGTTTTTACGCAAGTTCCCCCAACTTCGCAGTCAAAGGCTGCTGCTCTTTCTTAGCCGAGTTCATCCCAAGAAGGGTATAGACTTGTTGATCGAGGCTTTTGCGGCGGTGGCTTCCAGTGATCCCCGCCTGCATCTGGTGATTGCCGGTCCCGATCAGGTGGGCTGGCAAGCAAAGTTGCAACAGCGGGCTACCATCCTTGGTATTGCCGATCGCATTACCTGGCCCGGCATGCTTAGCGGTGATCTCAAGTGGGGCGCATTCAGATCAGCAGAACTCTTCTGCCTGCCCTCCCATCAAGAGAATTTCGGTATTGTGGTTGCCGAAGCTTTAGCCTGTGGCCTTCCGGTGGCGATATCTGAACCGGTGAGCATCTCTGCCGAGGTTATGGCGGCCGGAGCAGGTCTTGTATTCTCAGACACGATTCAAGGTGTTACTGAAGCGTTGCACGAGTGGAATAGCAAAACACTTCAAGAGAAATCTTCTATTGCTTTGAATGCAAAAGCTCTTTTCCAAGAGCGTTTTGATTTGGCTACACTTGCTGGAAACCTGCTTCTCAATCTGAGAAGCTCTATCCTTTGAATCTTCAATTAGGTCATCGTTCTATGTTCCTTTCATGGTTAGTTCTTTCAGGCTTTGAATTATCTCAATCTTAAGTATGTCAACAACTATTGCGTCTGAAATCAGGAACGTTTGTCCAATTTGTAGCTCATTGAGCCATTCTCCTGTCATAGTTGTTTCCAGTGTAGTTATTCTACAGTGCCATAATTGTCATTTTATATTTCCTGAGGAGATTCCCTCAGCTGATCAACTCCGATTCACATACGACCATGGTTATTCTGATAAGAGAATTATACAGGGTCAGAGAGTCAATGCCTTTACCAATGCAAGGATTTTGAAAAAGTTAATTGGGGATTTAGGAGGAAAAAAAATTCTTGATGTGGGCTCTGGATATGGCTTTCTTCCCTCCTTGTTGTCTTCAGAACACAACATCAAATGTGACGGACTTGAAATTTCATCAGCCCAGAGAGATCATTCAAGCAATGTTCTTAATATCAATACATTTAGTGATCTAGGCAATGTATCATATTCATATGATATTATTTGCGCGTTTGAAGTTATCGAGCATATCTCCTCACCATTGCATTTTATTGAGGATCTGACAAGGCTCCTGGTACCAGGTGGACATCTTGTTCTAGCAACTGACAACTTCCAATCAAAAACTGTTCTCGAAATGGGTTCATCTTTCCCGAAGTGGATACCTGATGAGCACATCAGCTGTTTTTCACCTTCATCACTTAACTTCTTACTTGGCCATATGTCTTGCTTATTCAATACAAAAATATATACTTATGAGCCATGGGAAATGCTTGCATTTCGATTAGCGCATAGGATCAAGTGTTTGTTTGGCATGATTACTACGCCTCTGTTGTCCTCACATTCACTCCAAGCTTCTCCTCAGTCTAATACCTATCGTTTTTATCAACTCCGCAAGCTACTAAATCCCATATGGTCACCGCGAGCACTTTCAGGCAGTGGGTTGGGTGAGATGATCGTTGCTCACTCCCGTAAAATGTACTAGCGATCATTTGACTTACTCTTTTTCCGCGTTTTCCCGCTCTAATAAAGTTAAGCGAGTTGTTTGGAGCTTTGTTTATCTTCTATTCTTTCGGTATACACCAGATTTCATGCACAGTTGGCGAATCGCATTATTGAGATTGTTTGGTGCTAATATTGGCAATCATTGCAAAATCTTCCCTAGCACAAAAATATGGCTTCCAGAAAATCTTTCCCTGGAAGACAACTGTACGATTAGTCATGGTGTCAATGTTTACAATATGGCGTTAATCACATTTATGCGCGGCTCCATTGTTTCCCAGTATGTCACACTTTGCACTGGCAGCCATGATTATAGCAAAATGGAACTACCCTTGATTGTTTCTCCAATTGTTCTTAATGCCTTTGTATGGGTATGTTCAGAATCTTTTCTTTTGCCAGGCATTACTATAGGTGAAGGATCTGTCGTGGGATGCAGGTCCGTTGTAACAAAGTCTCTGCCTCCTTGGATGGTTTGCGGCGGAAATCCCTGTCGTCCGATAAAACCACGATGCCTGCAATAAAATCCAAGCCATTCATGCTAATTTTCAATCTTGCTTGTTTATCAGCGATAATTTGGTCACTTACATTTCCTATTTACTTTTGATCTGTTATTGTTAGTTCAGTTCTACATTTTGCATTTTTCTCATGGCATCTCCTGAAATTGTTCAAAACTATGGATGGACACATCAAAGCACTGGAACTACCAGCATTTTAGGACTTCAGATTTTGAATCAGTTGAGAGCTTTGGCGCCAGCTAAAGTCCTTGATCTCGGTTCAGGTAATGGTGAGTTATGTGGATATCTTCATATGAATGGGTTCGACATCGTTGGTTGTGAGTTTGACAGCCAGGGTATTGAAGTATCACGGGCCGCTTTCCCTGACATTCCATTTTATCAGCATGGGGTTCAGGACGATCCTGCCTTAATCGTTTCTAGTTGTGGACTTTTTAATGCTGTAGTTTCTACCGAGGTTATAGAACATCTTTACTCTCCTCAGCAATTGCTTCATTTCTCCCGCGAGGTTTTGGTTGACCATGGTTATCTATTAATCACAACACCATATCATGGATACCTCAAGAATCTTGCGCTATCTATTTCTGATAAGTGGGATAAGCACCATACTTCCTTGAGGGACGGAGGTCATATCAAGTTTTTTAGTAAGCGCACCCTTGCCAAGTTGCTTCTTGATTCCGGTTTCGATATCGTTGATTTTCACGGAATTGGCCGTTTTAACTATCTTTGAAGTCCATGTTCTATGTCGCTCAAAAACGTTAGGGCTAAGCATCGTATTTTTTTATAATTTGCACATCTGAATTGTGATTTCAATTCTTATTCTCACAAAAAATGAAGAGAATGATCTTCCCGGTTGTCTTTCATCTGTAGCCTGGAGTGATGATGTTGTTGTTTACGACTCTCTCAGTACTGATGCAACCCAGTCTATAGCATTGGCCGCTGGTGCAAGGTTAATTGAAAGACCTTTTGATAATTGGTCATCTCATCAGAACTGGGGGTTGCGAAATATTGCCTTTAAGCACCCCTGGGTCTTTTATATTGATGCCGATGAGCGTCTTCCTTTCGCGGCCGCAGATGAGTTTGGCTTTATAGCTTCCATTCCTCTTCATCCCGATCTGATGAATCCTGTCGCTTATCGAATCTGTCGACGTGACTTTTTCCATGGCAGGCATCTTAAACATGTACAGTCTTCTCCTTGGTATATCCGCCTTTTTCGTCCAGAGTATGTTCACTATGAGCGGTTGGTCAATCCCCTCACTGTTGTGGACGGCCTTATTGGTGACCTGCAGCATCCTCTTGACCACTACCCCTTCTCCAAGGGCCTGAGCCACTGGATCGCCCGTCATAATTCCTACAGTACTTTCGAAGCCCAGCAGATCCTCCTGAACCGCCAGAACCAGGAGCCCTTTAGTTTGTCTGCCGCCTTCTTTGAGGGCGACTTTAACCGCCGCCGCTTTCATCAGAAGGAGCTGTTTTACCGCCTACCGGCCCGCCCGCTGATCAAGTTCCTACTGCTCTACGTAATCAAGTGTGGCTTTCTCGATGGCACCCCTGGCTTCACCTATGCTCTTCTGCAGAGTTTTTACGAAGCCATGATAGTACTTAAGGTTCAAGAACTCGAGCTGACCACCAGTCCGCCGAATCCCTAACCCCTTATTGCCAATGTCCGTCCTTTCTCGCCAATTACTGGCACCCCTCTTGCTTTTCCGCTACTGACAACGCCATCCTCTCGCAAGCCGGGATCTTCCCGGTACCTTTGCGCGCTTTCTGCGCTGGCAGCTTGGCATCCGCCTGCTTGGGATGCCCGCTGTTTTCCCATAGATTGGCGGTACCTCTCCCTTGATTGAGCGGGGAATGACGGGCGCCACCATGAACGTGTACTGCGGGTTGCACGAAGCCGCAGACATGGCGTTTGTGTTGCACGTGCTTCGTCCTGGTGATGGCTTTCTCGACATTGGTGCCAATGTAGGTACCTACTCAATACTTGCTAGTGGTGTTCTTTAAGCTCATTCCACTGCCCTTGAGTCGATTCCGGAAACATTTGCCCGCCTCCAGCGCAATGTACGGCTCAATGACCTGAATTCTCTTGTGACCAGTTACTGCCTTGCGCTTGGCGCAGAAGATGGAACCTTGCGCTTCACCTCCGGCAGCGACACCACCAACCGTGCTATGTCGTTGCTTTCAACGTTCAGCGATGAACCCACCGTGGAGGTTCTGATCATCAGCGTTGATCAATTGTTGCGCGATAAGCCAATCCGCCTTATGTGGAAAGTGGATGTGGAAGGCTATGAGCCTTATGTGCTGCGCGGCGCCACCACGGCCTTGCGCAACCCTCTGCTGAAGGCCGTGCTGCTAGAAGCCGACACCTCTTCAGCAGCGCACGATGGAACAGGCCGGCTTCTCCCGCTATCAGTACGACCCCTTCAGTCGCCAATTGGCCCCAGTGGCAGCCACGCCCCAACGCAGCACTGCCCATAACCAGCTCTGGATCAGCGATCTGGTCTTTGTGCAGGAGCGCTACAACAACGCACCCAGGGTGAAGGTGGGTCGCCTTACTCTATGACCGTCTGGTGCGGCTGCCCCCAGCCACACGCGACTGCGCTCCCATCCCAGAAGTTCCTGCGTGACTGGCGATCGATCAGTGATGACCATCAAATGGATCGCTTGTCCACCTGCACCGCTGGCCTGGATTGAATTCCGCGAGCTGCCGCTGCAGCTGATTGATACTACCGCCTTTCTGATGCCACTTCTGGCGCTCGTCGCAGCCCTGCTCGTTTGGTGTCACCGACTTTCCAGACTCCACATGCTGGAGTTCGTGCTGTTGCTGCCTCCGGCATTACGCAAAATTTATTGCCCTGCCTCAACCGCTCTGCCCGCGGTCTCGCTACAACAGCAGTTCACCGCTTCTGGTGCAGCCCCTCTCTGCTGCTCCGGTGGTGGTGTTCTTCGGACGTGGCCCCGATATCGGCGCTTTTACCAAGGCCACTGCAATGAGTGCTCCTCTAGTAGTGTGTATGCCCATGTCTACATTTCCGGTGACGAGCTGACCACAACTGAGCAGCTGTTCTCGCTGGGCTTTTAATTTCCAACATTTTACCTGATTCCTGCGTCCTTACCGCCTCGGAGAACACAAGCCTCACCAGCCGCTGGTTGCGTCACCATCATCTCGGCATCCCTGTGCTGTTGATCACCGATTCTTCGTTGTTCTCCCGTTCCGGCCTTGCCTTTCAGCAACATGGCTTGCAGGTTGTCCTGATCGCTGCCGACCCGGCCTTGCTGCCATCTCAGCAGAACTTCCTGGTCCTACGCGAAGCAGCAATCACTTTGCCTTACCAGCTCTAGGTGCGGATGTTACTCATCTGGTTGCTTTTCTTTTCTTATGAAATCCGCACTTCACCCTTTGGCTGCTCGCTTCCCTTCGCGTGGTGTATGCCCCGAGCCCCGATTGTCCTGATCTGAGGGTGAACAGGGGTGAATGACGGGCTGTCACTTGATAGCTGCCTTGGCAGCTCGTTGTTTCACGATGATTCCAGACGATTGAATGGTCAAGTGCCTTCGTCTGCATTGCTGATCGGTTTTGGGCTACGCCTGTAATTTTGGATGTGCCGGCTTGTGCGCCGGCCCCCGGGCGATGAACGCCGCCGCTGAGCTCTGTGCGCCCGCTACTGCGCGGTCACCTTGGTGCCTGAGCTAAGGCCGTTGCTTTCTGCAGCGAGGCCCACGCAGGCAGGCTCTCCTGGGTCGGAATGGCAGCCATGCTCTTGTCTTAGAACATACGCCTGCCCTCCAACTGCCAGTGCTCGTCCTGCTCCAGAAGCACCGCACCCACCTGGCGTGAGATCGAGGCGTCGTTGGGGAAGATGTCGACGACCCTGGTGCGCCGCTTGTTTTCTTCGTTGAGCCGCTCCAACGGGATCCTGCTCCAGCCCTTTTCCAATGTTGCTTCAGGAAGTGTCGGTAGGCCAGCACGTCTTCCGTGGCCTTGTCCATAAGCTCAGCGGCCTTGGGGATGCGCTCGCCCAGGGAGTCAGCCGCCCAGGTCTTCCCAGCGGGCCACGATGCCCCACTCCTGTGCAAACACAGAGCGCAGCTCGACGGTCACCATGTCTTGGTTGGCTTTTGGTACCCGCTACAGCTGGTTCCGAGCAAAATAGAATGGGCACTTCTGCCAGCAGCTGGCCTGGAGCTGCCGTCGGATCGCCTTGGTCAGGCCCACATGGGCGTCACTGATCGCCAGCTTGACGTCAGTGAGGCCGCGCTCAACTTCTCCGCAGATGACTACGGCGTTGAGAGAGGAGATGAATGCGCTCTAGAAGCCCTCGCTCTCACCCACTTCCAGGCCGAGCAGCTCGCTGCGGACATCGGCGTTGACTGCCATGGCCACGACTGTGGCTCTGGAGCTTACCTGCAGCCCCCCCCCAGCCGGTCGTGGAGGTAGGTGGCATCGAGACAGACGTAGGCGTGGCGTAGCCGCTCTCATACAGCGGCTGGTTCAGAAGTGCCTGCACCTGCTGGTCGATCTCCTTGGATATTTGTCTCACCTGGAATTTCGAGTAGCCGCTCTGCACGCCCAGGTCCGTCACCAGGGTGTCCACTTTGCGTGTGGAGATGCAGCCGATGTAGGCCTCCATCACCACGCCATGAAGGACCTGATCGACGCAGCGGCAGGGCTCGAGGATTGAGGGAAGGAAGCCCCCGGTGTGCAGGTTGTTGATCAGCAGGTCGATGCGCCTTCCTGGGTGGCCAGGGTGAGCGGCCAGTAGTCGTTGCGGTAGCCGAGCCGGTCTTCGCTGCGCTCATGGCGCTCCAGCTCACCGGCGCTGCTGCTATCCAGTAGCGGCGCCAGCTCAGTTGCGGCACGAGTTGAAGTGGGCATGGTTCGTCTGGTTGAGATAGTGCTCAAACCGTGGTCACGGGCCTGCCCACCCCTTGCAACGCTGGCCGCTGAGCGGAACGCCTCAGGTGCGCGATCAACCCTGACTCCGCCGGAGTTGAGATCCTCAAAGACTTACACCAGCACAGGGGAGGCAGGCGCAGCATCTGTAGAGGTTCATAACGTAGATGTCTAACTCTTGAGCAACCTTCTACATATTTTTGCGGTGAGGTGGGGTCATCCGCCGGTGGATATCAGCCCACTGCTTCGCAGAAACTTTCGGCTAGACAGCCTCGCTTCAAGGATATATTGATCGATTCCATCAGGCCCTCGGTGGTGGAAGTAATTGTGATGGAGACGCGTCAATTGTACTGGCAGAGGGGCGCTGAAAGTGGGCAGCAGCATGTGCTAAAATATTTTCAAACGAGTCGAGCCGTTGATGTTCTTGATTTTCCAAAGCTTGGCCTCTTCATCCTCCTCGGGCCAAGCAGATAGATTGGAATGGATTCTGTCCAGCGCTTAATTTGCGCCAGACTCGGCTTCGTGACCCTTGATATTCAAGGCACCACCTCATCGCTTCGAGCCTTTTAAGCATTGATCATTTATTTGAGTTGCCATCTCATTCATGAAAAAGCTAATTGGTGATTTTTCAACTAGAGATGGAACCATTGACTTCTATCTGCGAGTTAGATCGATACTGCCTCTGAGTCCAACTGTGCTAGACCTCGGAGCAGGTCGCGGATCTTGGGCTAACGAGAAAACAATTGGCAGCAAGCTCCATGATCTTAGAAATGAGGGAGCTTATGTTATCGGCGTTGACATTGATCAAGCTGTTCTTGAGAACCATGCGGTTGATCAGTCATTTGTAATGCAGGGTGACACTATCCCACTCGATAGTGAATCAGTAGATGTAATTATAGCAAGTTGGGTGTTGGAACATGTTGAGAATCCAGTGACTTTCTCCTCAGAAGTGAACCGTGTTCTAAAGCCTGGGGGGTGGTTCTGTGCGGTTACTCCACACAGGTTGAATTACCGATCACTTGCTGCTGGTGTATTGCCTTTCAAGCTACACATTTCTACGCTCCGATTCCTTCAGCCAAGGCGTGCCCCAGAGGATGCTTTCCCAACCTTCTACCGAATGAACTCGATTAACCAGATTCAAAAGTCATTTCCACAATATCTAAATCGATCTTTTATTTATCCCTCGGAGCCAGGCTATACTTTTGGAAGCGACATGATGTACAAACTAATGCTCGTAGCGCATACATTTATGCCAGTTCAACTCTATGGTTCTATTTTTGCATTTTTCCAAAAACCACAAACTTGATAAGAGTTGTTTGTATTGTTTTCCATTTTTCTATTGAAAGCTTATTCGTCGACGTTACGAATTTTTGGCTAGGATCTTTGGTGGCTTATTTCAGTTGACAAAGAGTCCAGAACTTTTTTTATCTGCTGTATCTTTGCTATTGTTTGAAGTATTTTTGGGTGAATCTTGACTTGCATGTAAGGAGCATCTGGCAAACTCCGCCAAACTCAGTTCACAACTATGATTGATAATGTAACGGATGGTCGCCCTCTCCACCTAGGATTCACGGACTACGTGTAGACATTCGCGATAAAGAAGACGTTCCTTCAGCACTTCTTGAATGAGATTGAGGCCACGGTTCCCTGGAAAGCATTTCTGACCTTGATCCAGCCCGTGTATCATATACCTTCAAGCAATGGAGATCGGCATCGATTCCTCTGGATGTGATGCTGCGAATCCACCTGTCAGCAGCAGTTGTTCACCCTTTCAGATCCCTTGATGGAGTAGATGCTGATCGATACGCCCTACTTCAGCCGCTTCGCAGGGATCGAGACAATGGATGGCCGGATCCCTGATGAGAGCACGATCCACAACGTTCGCCATCTGCTGGAAGAGCAGATCCTCGCGTGTGTGAACCAGATGCTGAGTGCTAGGAGCGTGATGCTGAGGGAAGCCACGATCCTTGATGTCACGAACATCAATAGCCCCAGCTCCACCAAAAACAGGCGCAAGCGGAGAGATCCTGAAATGCATTCGGTTGCAAGGTGCTAGCAGTCGTTCTTTGGATTACGCTGCCACTTCAGCATCGAGAAGCGAACCGACTTGCAGGCTGTAAAGCTGAGTTCAGGCTTGACATGAAGTCCGGCCTGGACGATCCCGCCGTCGCCTCGTCTGGCCCTGGCTTGCCTCGTGTGTCCTTACTTGGTCCTGTTTCGCAGACCACATTTGGTGTGGTTGGGCGTTATCTGAATGCACCCTGCCGCTGGGCACGTCCTCTCCCCTGCCTTACCTCCACGTTGGCGCGCGTGGAGGAGCCGGCGGGCACGTCACTTCCGTTGCTCCACCTGTCCTGAAGTCTTGCCCGATGCGTCTGCTGATCCTCGGCCTCAACTACGCCCCTGAGCCCGTTGGCATCGGCCGCTACACCGGCGAACTGGCCAGCTGGCTTTCGGCCCGTGGGCATCAGGTGTTGGTGATCACTGCCCCTCCCTACTACCCCCAGTGGCAGCTCCAGCCCCCGTTTCGCAATCGCTACTCTGTGGACCGCCACGGGCCCGCCAGCCAAGGCAGCCTGGTTGTTCGCCGTTGTCCGCTCTGGGTGCCCCGCCAGCCCACCACCTTAAAAAGGCTGGTTCATCTGGCCTCCTTCGCTTGCTCATCCGCCTTTCCGTTGTTGGCCCAGCTTCACCAGCCGCCAGATCGGCTGCTGGTGATCGCCCCGGCCTTTTTCTGTGCGGCCCCAGCGCTGTTGTTCACCGCCCTGGCCCGGTTGCGTGGGCGAAGGGTGCCTGCTGTGCTGCACATCCAGGATTTCGAACTGGATGCCGCTTTCGAGCTCGGCTTCCTGGCCGGTGGACCGCTGCGTGCCTGGGCCGAGGCGATCGAGCGGTTTGTTCTGCAGGGATTCTCGGCTGTGTCAACGATTTCACCGGCGATGTGCGCCCGCCTTGCACTCAAAGGTGTCGCTTCCCGCCGGATCTGGCTGTTCCCCAACTGGGTGGATTGCGAAGCGATCGAGCCGCTGGCTCCACCCGGCCAGCTGGCCTGGCGCCGGGAGCTGGACATTCCCGCTGATGCCGTGGTGGCTCTCTACTCCGGCAGCATGAACCGCAAGCAAGGCCTTGAGGTGCTGGCTGAAACTGCCTTCCAACTGGCTGATCACCCAACCCTTCACTGGATTTTCTGCGGTGAAGGCCCCACCCGTGCCGCCTTCGAAGCCGCCTGTGGTTCCCTTCCCCGTGTGCTTTTTCTGCCGCTCCAGCCCTCAGAGCGCTTCAATGCTCTCCTGCAGCTGGCAGACATCCACCTGCTTCCCCAGCAGGCCGGAGCGGCCGATGTGGTGATGCCCTCCAAGTTGCTGGCCATGCTCGCCAGTGGCCGGCCGGTACTGGCCACAGCCGAACCGCAGACCGGTCTGGCTGCCGCCATCACCGGAGCCACGTCCTGTGGAATGGTGACGCCCCCTGGAGATGCCAATGCGCTGGCCGTGGCCGCCCGGGAGCTGGCAGACAACCCTACCCTTCGCTCTTCCCTGGGAACCGCAGCCCGACAGCTGGCCCTGCGCGACTGGGATCGGGATGCGGTGTTGAGCAAATTCGAAGATTACCTGAAAAATCTCTGATAACTTCCATGCTGAGCTGAGGTTTTGATGAAATCCACCGGGCTGCTCCGCCTTTACAGCAAGGATCTCAACCGCATTCAGCGATGGCTGGATCCTCTGGTGATCGGCGAGTCATTCCTGCTGCTGTCCTGGTGGAACAGTCAGTTCGAGATCCGCCAAGGAGGATTGGATCACCAGGCTGGAATCCTCATTCTGGTTGTTTCGTTCATCGTTCTCAGCCAGGGAAACATTTATCAGAGCTACCGGCAGCAGAGCCTGTTGCTGTTGCTCCGTCGTCTGCTGCTGAGCTGGGTGGCGATGATCACCATCCTGTTGCTGATCGCTTTTCTCACCAAAACCAGCGAGAACTTCTCTCGCCTCACGGTCAGCGTCTGGTCGCTGTTCAGCCTTGGCTGGTTGCTTTTCTGTCATCTGTGGGGTCGCCACCTGTTGCGCAAACACCGTGCCAAAGGTGGTAACAGCCGCAACGTGATCTACTGGGGGCCTGCGGCCACAGCCTGCAGCTTCCATGCCCAGTTGCTTGCCCAGCCCCACTTGGGTCTCAGGTTGGTGGCCTGGTTTGAGTCTCCCTCGGCGGAACCCACCATTCTCCCGAAAAGCATGCCTGCTTCGATGGGAGGGCTTTCGGAGCTGCGCCGCTGGCTGGAATTCAACACGGCTGATCAGATCTACTTCAGCTATTTTCCCGATCGACGCTCCAGTCACCTTTCGATGGCTGAGGTGATCCGCTTCTTCGGAGATACCTGCCTGCCGGTTTATTACGTGCCCCACTGGGCCCAGGAGGGCATGCGCTTCAACGTCGAGCGGCTGGGCAGCCAGCTGGTGTTCGGCCTCTGGGTGCCTCCTGAGGCCAACCTCGATCGCCAGGCCAAGCGGGTGATCGATCTGGTGGGCTCGCTGGTGTTGTTGGTGGCTCTCTCCCCTCTGCTGATCCTGATCGCAGTCCTGATTCCGCTCACCAGCCCGGGGCCGATTCTGTTTTCTCAGGAGCGGTATGGCTTCAAGGGAAAACGGTTTCGCATTCTCAAATTCCGCACCATGACGGTTATGGAGGCTGGCGATCAGGCCGGGCTGGTTCAAGCCACTCGCCACGACCCGCGCATCACCCCCCTCGGGGCCTATCTGCGCCGTTGGTCTCTTGATGAACTGCCCCAGCTGATCAATGTTCTCAAAGGTGAAATGAGCCTGGTGGGTCCAAGGCCCCATGCCGTTGATCACAACGAGCTTTACCGCACTCAGATCACCGCCTTCATGCAGCGGCACCAGTTCAAGCCGGGCATGACCGGGCTGGCCCAGGTGGAGGGTTGGCGCGGCGAAACGTCCACGCTTCAATCGATGGCCAGCCGGATCGAGGCCGACCTCCGCTACCAGCGGGACTGGTCGTTGCGCCTGGACGTGAAGATTCTGCTTCGAACTGTGTTCGGCTTGTCGTCCCCCAACGCTTATTAGCCGAACCAGCCTTTTTCAGCCAAACCAGGCTTTGCCATCGCTGCGTTTGCGGCTGTGACGGCGAGCCTGGCTGGCGGTGAACTGGCTCACGCTCGGGTTGCCGCCGATCGGATCCACATGGGCCACCTGCTGCCAGAGGTCGCGGGGCGCCCAGCGGACCGTGTGCTGCACCGAATCCAGCCGCACCACGTGGCACCAGTGGCATGCCCCACATTCCGCGCAGAACAGTTCCTCGATCCACTCGTTGCTCAGTACCAGCACCGGAAAGGCATTGATCACCAGCCGGGCCTTGCCATCCGGCATGCCCCGCTGCTTGAGCTGCTCGGGGGTGAGCAGGTGCAGGAAGTACTTCTTGCCGTTCCCCACCAGCTTCTGCTCGGGGTGGGCCGGGCAGAGCAGTTCCCGGCGGCGGCTGCGCTGACGTGGCTTCCGCTCGCTGGCGATGTTCTGCCCGGTTTCGCCCTTGCCTGCCTGCATGCTGCGCCGTGTCCTGAGCTTCAGTAATCCTTGCGCAGGTTCTGGCTTTTGCGGCGCCCTTCGCTCTTTGGTCGATCCCGGATCGCTCACTTGCCGCTCAGGGGGTCTTCCCCGCCCAGCACAGCGCCATAGGCCTGCCGGAACCAGCCGATCCGTTGTTCCTCGCCGCCGAGCAGGGGGGAGGCGGTGATCTGGCCGGCGATCGGTTGGAGCGTTTCGCAGACCGCATGGTCTTCCCCGGTGAGCCGGCGCAGGTTGGGGCCCACGAAGAACGGCAACCAAGGTTCCGTGATCCGCCGCAGCAGGCTGTGAAACCAGGATCTGGCTTCGATCGGAAACGGGGCCTGAAAAAACCAGCTGCGCACGCTGGTGCGATCGTGAGCTTCTGGAACATACTGGGTGATCGATACATACCAGCTCTGCAACACCTGGTAGTGATTGATCAGAAGATTCGGAAAGATCTGCAGAATCCGGTAGCCACTGGGGCGATAGCTGCCATCCCGGCAATCCCCGGCCATCGCCGTCAGATCGCCAGGTTTTCCCTTGAAGAAGAAGGCACTGTGGCGCCCGAAGCGTGGGTAGTGGGCGTGCTCAGGCTTGAGATATCCGGTTGTGCCGAAATGGGCTGGATCAACGGAGAAAAGCATCCGAAAGGTGGATGGATGCACCGCGAACAGATGGTATTCCTCCAGTGTGAGCTCATAGAGAAGCTTCCAGTTCGCTTTCACGGAGCTGCAGGCGATGTGAGGCGGGTTGTTCACCTGGCAGATCGCCGCCAGGATCGGCCAGGCTTCTGCCAGGTACTCCTGCAGCGATTCAGCCCCACTGGTTGCCGATTGCTCCCGTTCGGTGGGCTCGGCTGAGCCTGGTGCGGTGGCCGGTTGCTCGGAAAAGCGCCCGAAGATCAGGAACCCGCAGGTGGCGATCTCCACCGGCCGCAACCGCACCCCTAGCTCCCTGGGTGTACCCCCGAACAGCTTCTTGCACTGAGGAATGCCGACGGCTTCCCCTGCCTGGTTGTAGACCCAATGGTGAAAGTCGCAGCGCACCATTCCGCTCCCCTTCGCTTTGGTGCGAATCGGATGGAAACGATGCCGGCAGATGTTCTCGAATCCACGGATCGTCGTGCCGAAACGCTGCACAAAAACGGAGCTTCCACCAAGGTTGCAACGGATCCAGTCGTTGTCGCTGGGGATGTCGGTGGTGAGTCCGAGCAGGGTCCAGATCGGGCGAAAACAGGCCTGTTCGTTGGCAAAGGCCTCGGGATCCCGCAGGGAGCGTGCCCAATCGGAACGCTGCCGCTCATCCATGCTGCAGGCATTGCGCTTGCAAGCACCCTACGGCGGCAAGCCGGGCTGGCGCCTGCCCTGAACCGGTGCCATTCTCGTCTTTCGGCTCCTGGCCCGTCTGAATGAACCGCTCCGCCGACTGGTTGCATCAGGCCCTCGCCGACCTTGAACTGGCAGCGGTCGGTGCCGAAGCCGGCCACCATGAATGGGCCTGCTTTGCTTGCCATCAGGCTGTGGAAAAGGCGCTCAAGGCTTTGCATTTGCAGCGTGGTCAGCAGATCTGGGGCCATGGCCTCGGCCGGGCCTTCCGTGATCTGCCCGCTCCGGATCAAGAGGCCCTGACCCTGGCCGTTACCGATCTGGAAGATCGCCTGCGGATTCTTGATGCTCTCTACATCCCCACCCGTTACCCCGATAGCCTTCCTGATGGTGCCCCGACCGACCATTTCGGCCGTTTGCAGAGCGAGGACGCCTTTCGCCATGCCCGTTCGCTTGTTGACGCAATCCGTGCTGCGCTGGCCTGATGCGGACCTGGTGCTGCGTGAGCTTTCCGATTGGGCCGAGGACCAGGGTCAGGTTCACCCATCCCTGCAACGGGTGGGTGTCTTCGGCAGCTACGGACGCGGCACCGCCGGTGTGGGCAGTGATCTGGATCTGCTGCTGATCGATTCCGCCGCTGAGGGAGGCCAGCAAGCCAGGTTGCTGCACTGGCCCCTGGAACAACTGCCGCTCAGTTGTGATGCCCTGGTGCTGACCCCCGGCGAACTGGTCATCCTGATGGCCTCTGATCAGCGGATGGCCCAGGAACTCCAGCGCGATGCCCGCTGGATCTGGCAGCGCCAGGCGTAGCCCTCATTTCGCTTCCATCCAGTTCGGCCCGACCCCCGTTTCCACCAGCAGCGGCACGCTGAGCTGAACAGCGCTCTCCATCACCTCCTTCACCCGGGCGCGCACCGCCTCGGTGGCCTCCGGGGCGGCTTCGATCACCAGTTCGTCGTGCACCTGAAGCAGCAGCCGCGCCGGCAGTCCCTCCGCGGCCAGTTCGTGGTGCAGCCTCACCATCGCCAGCTTGATGATGTCGGCGGAGGAGCCCTGGATCGGTGCGTTGGCGGCCGCCCGCAACTGCTGGGCCTCCATGCCGGCCCGCCGGGCCACCTCCAGCTCGATCGCCAGTGGATCGGTGCCCAGCAGCCGCCCGAGGCCGCCCGGGTCGAAGGGGAACGGGCGCCGCCGACCCAGGATCGTCTCCACGTAGCCGCGGCTGAGTGCCAGGCGCTCCTGCAGCTCGAGGAAGGCGAACACCTTCGGGTAGCGCTGCTTGTATCGGCTGAGGAAGTCCTTCGCCTGGGCGACGCTCAGCTCGGTTTCGCGGGCCAGGCGCTGGGCACCCATGCCGTAGATCACCCCGAAGTTGATCGTTTTGCCGAGGCGCCGCTCTTCCGGGCTCACCACGTCCTTGTCGAGCAGCAGCCTGGCCGTGAGGGCGTGCACGTCATCGCCGTCGTTGTAGGCCTGCACCAGCACCTCCTCGCCACAGAGGTGAGTGAGAATGCGCAGCTCGATCTGGGAGTAGTCGGCGCTGATCAGGTTCCAGCCTTCCTGGGGCAGAAACGCCTTGCGGATCCGCCGGCTGAACACCGTGCGGATCGGGATGTTCTGCAGATTCGGATGGCTGCTGCTCAATCGCCCGGTGGCGGTCACCGCCTGGTTGAAATCGGTGTGCACCCGGCCCGTCTCAGGCTCCACCAGCAATGGCAGCGCATCCACGTAGGTGCTCTTGAGCTTGCTCAGGGTGCGGTGCTCCAGCACCAGCGGCACCACCGCGTGGTCGTCTTCCAGCTTCTCGAGCACGGCGGCATCAGTGCTCCAGCCGGTTTTGGTCTTCCTGGATTTCTTCCGGTCCAGCCCCAGGGTGTCGAACAGCAGCTCGCCCAGCTGCTTCGGTGAGGCCAGGTTGAATTCCACTCCGGCGGCCGCCTTGGCCTGCTGATCCAGCCGCTGCAGCTGGTCGCCCAGCTCCAGGCTCAGCTCTCCCAGGTAGGCCGTGTCGATGCGGATGCCGGTGGCCTCCATCAAGGCCAGCACAGGCTCCAGCGGCAGCTCCACCTCCCTGAGCAGCGCGCTCAGCTGGGGACCCATCGCCGCCAGTTGCCTCGCCAGCAGCGTCGAGAGCCTGCGGGTGAGATGCACATCCATGCCGCAGTAGAGGGCCGCCGCCTCGATCGGCACCGCGGCGAAGCTTTGGCCCTTGGCCACCAGCTCGCCGAAGGCGGTTGGCACGAAGCCGAATTCCCGCTCCGCCATCGCCTCCAGGCCGTGCCTGGCATTGGCGTCCCGCAGGTAATCCGCCAGCAGGGTGTCCATCACCACGCCGCCCAGGCTCAGGCCATGGCGCAGCAGGATCAGCCTGTCGTACTTGGCGTTCTGGAGTGCCTTGGGGTGGGCGTCGCTGGCCAGCCAGGGGGCCAGGGCCGTGAGCACCGCTTCCAGCGGCAACTGCCCTGGTGCCGCCGCCGGCGCACTGAGCAGATCAGCGGCCGCCGGGGGCTGATGACCGATCGGGATGTAGGCCAGATCGGCCATCCCTTCTCCCCAGCAGAAGCCGAGCCCCACCAGCTCGGCCTTGAACGGGTTGAGGGCGGTGGTTTCGGTGTCAAGCGCCACAGGCTGCGCCGGATCGGTGCTGGCCCAGAGCCGTGCCACCAGGGCCTCCAGCTGGGAGGAGGTGGAGAGGATTTCCGGGTTGAGGGCAGGCAACCGGCCCGGCGGCGGCTCTGAGTCCGCTCCCGGTGCTGGAGACGGGCTGGCGGCGGCGGCCGAGGCCGGCTCGAGGCTTTCGGGCTCTGTGCTGTTGGGCTCAGTGTTGTTGAGCTCGCTTTTTTTGAGCCCGGTTTCTTTGAGCCCGGTTTCTTTGAGCCCGGTTTCTTTGAGCTCAGTGTCCTTGGGCTTGCTGACGGCCGAAAAAGCCTTCTCGAAGGCCGCCAGCTGGCGCGCCAGGCTGTGCAGCTCCAGGTCCTGCAGCCGACGTTCCAGGTCGGCTCCGTTCACCGAGCCGAGGGTCAGCCGCGGTTCACTCGGCAGCGGAATGTCGATCAGGATTTCGGCCAGCATCCGTGAGTGGTAAGCCTTCTCCCGGTCGGTTTCCAGCCTGGTCCTCAGAGCTCCCTTCTGCTGATCAAGGGCTGAGTAGATGCCATCGAGATCGCCATGGGCCTGCAGCAGGCTGATCGCGGTCTTGGGCCCCACCCCTTTCACGCCCGGAATGTTGTCGCTGGAATCCCCGGTGAGCGCCTTGAGGTCGACGACCTCCTCGGGGCTGACCCCCAGCTTGGCTATCACCCCTTCCCGGCGAATCATCGACGGCCCGGAATTCCTGGCGTAGGGGCCGCCTCCCATGTAGAGCACGGCGATGTCGCGCTCGTCGTCAACCAGCTGGAAGAGGTCGCGATCTCCCGAGAGGATGCGCACCCGCCAGCCGGCGTCCGCCGCCCGGTTGGCCAGGGTGCCGAGCACGTCGTCGGCTTCGTAGCCAGGCGCCATGCAGAGAGGTAGATCCATGGCTTCGGAGAGGATCTCCTGAAGGTTGGCCAGGTCGGTGAAGAAGTGCTCGGGAGCCTCGTCGCGGTGGGCCTTGTAGGTGGCATCGGCGTCGTGGCGGAAGGTGGGTCCAGCGGTGTCAAAGGCGATCACCACACCCTGGGGGGTCATCCCGCGGACGTTCTCCAGCAGCGCCTTGAGAAAGCCGTAGGTGACGCTGGTCGGAACGCCCGCCTGGGTGGCCAGTCCCCCCTCACCTCCCTTGGCGAACGCATAGAAACTGCGAAAGGCCAGGGAGTGGCCATCCACCAGCAGCAGCAGGGGCTGGCCACCGCCTGAAGCGGTGGAAGAAGGTGATGAAACAGTGGAGGCTGGCTTCATTCGCCCCAGCCTGCCACCAGCGGGGCCATTGTGGGCTGGCCGCAACCGCCGCCATGGCACGTCAACCCCGCCGCTACGCCATCCATCTGCTCCTGGTCGGAGGCCATCATGAGCTGGTGCACTTCGCCAGCCTCGATGCTTTCCAGGCCTGGTACGGCGTCCTGAACGCCGGAGCGGCCGACGCCTTCGTGAACGTGCCGATCGGCGATCTCGACGGCGAATACCTCGTGCTTCGCCCCAGTGCCGTCAGCGCGATCCGGATCGAACCCCAGTACGGCGCGATTGAAGATTGACCCTGCCTGTCACCGACGCTCCTGAGCGGCTCCAGCTGCTCTGGGGCATCACCCTCTTCTCCGGCGCGCTGGCCCAGTTGGTGGCGGTTGTCACCGGCCTGCCCGCGGTGGTGCTGCTGCTGGCCGCCGGTCTGGTGATCGGCCGCTCCGGCCTCGGCCTGGTCAATCCGCTCCAGCTGGGCAGCGGACTCGAAACCGTGGTGGCTCTTCTGGTCAGCCTGGTGCTCTTCGATGGCGGCCTCAAGCTCAGCCTGCCCGGGGACGTGTCGCGATTGGCGGTGCTGCGCATCGTGCTGGTGCGCCTGGCCCTGGCCTTGCCGGCGGCGATGGTCGCCGCCCACTGGCTGGCGGGCCTGAGCTGGCCTCTGGCGGCGGTGTTCAGCGCGATCGTGCTGGGTACCGGACCCACCGTGGTGACGCCGCTGGTTCAGCAGATGCGGTTGGCCCCACCCCTCGGGGAGGTGCTGGAGGGGGAAGGGCTGGTGCTGGAGCCGTTCGGGGCCGTGCTCGCCCTGTTGCTGCTGGAGCTGGTGCTGGGCGGACTGTCGGGCTGGCGGGCGCTGGGCCTTGATCTGGTGTTGCGGCTCGGCGGTGGCGTGCTGATCGGCAGCATGGCGGGCTTGCTGCTCAACGCCCTGCTGGCTCGCCTGCCGGTGGACCCAGGCAGTGGTCTGCGACTCCAGCTCAGCCTCGGCATCCTGTTTCTGATGGTGACCGGTTGTGACCTTCTGCTGCCCGAGTCGGGGCTGCCGGCGGCGGTGGCGGCCGGCTGGATGGTGGGCCGTCGCGACGCGGCCGGATCGGCCCAGCTCGATGGGTTGATCCGCCAGTTGGCCCAGCTGGCGATCAGCATCCTGTTTCCCCTGCTGGCCGCCGATCTGTCCTGGGGCGATCTCAGCCCCCTGGGCCTGGGTGGGGTGGCTTGCGTTCTGGCGCTGATGCTGGCCGTGCGGCCCGTGTCGATGCTGCTCGCCACGGCCGGATTGCCGCTCAGTGTGCCCCAGAAGGTGCTGCTGGCCTGGCTGGCGCCACGGGGAATCGTCACCGCTGCGGTGGCCAGCCTGTTCGCCCTGCGCTTGGAGCTGGCTGGTGTGCCGGGCGCCGCCCAGTTGAAGGGTCTGGTGTTTCTCACCATCCTGATGACGGTGGGCATCCAGGGACTCACGGCCACGCCCCTGGCCCGGGTGCTGGGCCTGGTGCGGCCGGAGGAGGCAACAGCCCAGCCGAGTGACGATCGTTCAGGCCGTGAGGCTGTTCTCGAGTCGTGAGCGGTCGCTGCCTCGGCTGTGCAGCAGCCGCCAGGTGGTGATCAGATCGGGACCCTGAAGACTGCCGAGCAGGGCGGCCCGCAGGCTTTTCATCACCACCCCCTTCTTCACTCCGGCCGCCTTGGCTGCAGCGGCCAGCAGCTCCTGGGCGGCGGCGGCGGTGAGTGGTTGCTCGGAGCCCGGCAGGTGCTCCAGCAGGGCTGAGAGGGCCGCCTGGACTTCGGGTATCGCCAGTTGGGTAGTGGCGGCCGCATCACAGCCGGGCCAGAGGAAGAAAGGCCTGGCCTGCTCGATGCCGTCCTGGAGGGTGACCAGGGATGGACCGAGCAGGGCTGCCAGTTCTTCCGCCCATTCGGGATCTTCGCTGGCCCTCCACCAGCCCTCCGCCTGCCAGAGGGGGATCAGGTCGTGGCACAGATCGGCCGGGCTGCGTTCATGCAGCACCTGCCCGTTCAGCCAGTTGAGTTTGTCCCAGTCGAAGCGTGCTCCGGCCCGGTTGACCCGCTCGAAGCCGAACACCGCCGCCGCTTCGGCGAGGGAGAAGCGCTCGCCCATCTCGTCTGGAGGCGACCAGCCCAGCAGGGTCATGTAGTTGACCAGGGCTTCGGCGGTATAGCCCAGGTCGCGGAAATCGGCGACGGATGTGACCCCATCACGCTTCGAGAGTTTGCGGCCCTCGGCGTTGAGGATCAGGGGCGTATGGGCGAACACCGGCTCCGGCAGGCCCAGCGCTGCGTAGAGCAGCAGTTGCTTGGCGGTGTTGGCGATGTGGTCTTCGCCGCGGATCACATGGCTGATCGTCATGGCCGCATCGTCAACGACGACGACAAGGTTGTAGAGCGGATCGCCGATGGCGGTGGCCGGAGCACGGCGGGCGATCACCATGTCGCCGCCGAGATCGGCGCCGCTCCAATGCATGGCCCCCCTGACCAGATCGTTCCAGTCGATGCTGGCGTCAGCGTCGATGCGAAAGCGGATCACCGCCTCACGGCCTTCGGCCTGGAAGGCCTGCTGCTGGGCCGCACTGAGGTCGCGGTGGGCGTTGTTGTGGCGTGGTGCGGCGTGGGCGGCTTTCTGATCCGCCCGCATGCTCTCCAGCTCCGCGTCGCTCATGTAGCAGCGATAGGCATGGCCGCTGGCGAGCAGTTGGCTGATGGCGGCGTGATGGGCCTCGAGCCGCTCGCTCTGGATCACCGGCTCGCCGTCCCAGCTGAGGCCGAGCCAGGCGAGACCGTCGAGGATGTTGGCGGTGAAGGCCGGGCTGGAACGTTCCCGGTCCGTGTCTTCGATTCGGAGCAGAAATGCGCCGCCATGGTGGCGGGCGAACAGCCAGTTGAAAACGGCTGTGCGGGCCGTGCCGATGTGAAGTGTGCCGGTGGGGCTGGGAGCCAGGCGTACCCGCACCGTCACTGGATCGATCTCCTGAAAAAAGGTGGCTGATGAGGCCAGACGGGACTGACGGGATTCGAACCCGCAACTTCCGCCGTGACAGGGCGGTGCTCTAACCGGTTGAACTACAGTCCCAGAGCGGCTTTTGGCCGACCTGTGTTGCCCGTGCAACCTCAAGAGTATCCGCGATCACGGGTCCCGCCGTCAACTGAACCCGTCAACTGAACCCGTCAACTGAAGCTCTCTACTGAAGCCTCCACCGAAAGCTCCCGGGGCAAGTCGCCTGTGCGGAGCAGTTCACCCGCCTCCTGCCGCTGAACAGGCTTCAGGCCAGGGGAGGAGCTTCCAGCCGATGCAGTTCCGCCAGCATGGCTGCGATGCTCTCGGGATTGGCACCCTTCTGGCTGTTGCTGTGCAGCTCGCGGCCGATCACCACCGCACCGAGGTGGGAGAACTGCAGGCGCATGCCGCTGAGGACTTTCTGGGAGCTGCCTCCACTGTGGCTGGCCAGCGCCACCGGGATGCCCTGGAACAGGTTGCGGAAATCGGCCGTGCTGGTGGAGAGCCAGGCCACCGCATTGACCAGGGTTGGCGGCAGGCTGCCGTTGTACTCGGGTGCGCAGACCCAGAGTCGCCGATGCCGGCGCAGGGCGGAGGCCAGCTGTTCAAGGCCGGGTCCGGCACCCTGGGGTTGCTGCACCGGCGTGAACAGGGGAAGGTTCAGTGCCACCAGATCAATCAGCTCTGCGGCGCCTGAGCCAGCTGCGGCGTTGGCTTCTGAGTTGGATTCGGCACAGAGCAGGATCTGCCTGGCCAATTCCAGATTCTTGCCGTTGCTGGCCGCGAGAACGAGCATCAGGGGAAGACCGTGACGTGCATCAGGGGCGGAATCCGGCTGGCTCGATCAACCTCACCTGGTTGCCCCGGGCCGTGAACTCGCTGCCCTGGTCGCTCTGAACCACGACGCGTCCACCGGATTTGACCCGGATCACCCGGGCCCGAACCCAGCCAAGGGCGGCGGACTCGAGCACCTTGACCACATCACCGGGTTGTAGATCCAACTCCATATCCGGAACCAGGAAAGGGCAGGGAAGGGCAACGAGCGCGCCGTGGAGGACTTGAACCCCCGACATCAGGTTTTGGAGACCTGCGTTCTACCAACTGAACTAACGGCGCAAGAAGATGCCCTTTGGTCCGGTGCCGAAATCGGCACCCGAACGAGTGGTGAAAAGCCAGGATTCAGCGGTCGAAGCGCTGCTTCACCCTGGTGGCCTTGCCGACCCGATCGCGCAGGTAGAACAGCTTGGCACGACGGACTTTACCGCGACGCTCCACCTGAATGGTGGCAACCTGAGGGCTGTGAAGCATGAAGACCCGCTCCACCCCGATGCCTTGAAAAATACGCCGCACCGTGATGGTTTCGTTGAGGCCGCCATGACGCTTGGCGATCACCACACCTTCGTAGGGCTGCACCCGCTCCTTGTTTCCTTCGCTGATTCGCACCCCCACCCGCACGGTGTCCCCGACGTAGATCTCGGGAAGTTCGGGCTTGAGCTGCTCGGCTTCAAAGGCCTTGATCAGGTCGTAGGCGCAGAGCTTTGCAGCTACAGGCTTCTCAGCCACTGCTGTGGTTCCGCCCGGGGATCCTGTTTCGGCTGTGGCCGCTGAATCGGTGTCGTTGAGTTCCGCTGCCATCCCAGTTCCGAGGTTTCTGGCCAAACAACAAGTGTACCGCCTCAGCTTTCGGGTTCGGTTTGAGCAGGGGGGGATTCCGCCTTGCGACCGGCCACGGCTCGACGACTCCATTTCTGGATGAGCAGGCCCGCTCCGGTGGCCAGCATCCAGAGCAGCCCCACGCCGTTGAGGGCCACGTAGATGGTTTCGCCCTGACTGCCCAGCCATTCCCCTTCGTGAAGCACCATCAGCAGGTGGGCCTGATCACGGCTGAAGCCTGCCCAGTCCCGCAGCAGGCGGTAGCTCATGCCGCTGGCCACGGTGACCAGCAGGGGGGCCAGGACGACCGGGGCCAGCAGGCCGTGCCAGCGCCGCAGTTTCGCCAGGGCTTGCATGGTCGGCTTGGGAAAGTTGATAGGTTAAGAGTCTGAAGTGTCCAGGCGCCCGCTGATGAACCTGTTCGCTGATCTGCTCGCCTCCAGCACCGCGGCTAGGAAGGCTTCCCCGGCAACAGCGGTGCAGACCGGCCCCCGCATCCAAAAAGGACGCCGTGGTGTCGAGATCAAATCAGCGCGGGAAATCGCGATCATGCGTCAGGCCAGCCGCATCGTGGCCACTGTTTTGCGCGAAATCATCGATCTGGCCGCCCCCGGCATGACCACCGCCGATCTCGATCGCCATGCCGAGAAGCGGATCCGCGCCATGGGCGCCACGCCAAGCTTCAAGGGCTACCACGGCTTTCCGGCCAGCATCTGCGCCAGCATCAACAACGAAGTGGTTCACGGCATCCCCAGTCAAAAGCGGGTGATCCGCTCTGGCGACCTGTTGAAGGTGGACACCGGCGCCTACTTCGAGGGCTACCACGGCGACAGCTGCGTCACCCTCTGTGTCGGTGAGGCCTCCGAGCAGAGCCTACTGCTCAGTCGGGTGGCCCAGGAATCGCTGATGAAGGGCCTGGCCAGGATCAAGGCGGGAAACACCCTGCTCGATATTGCCGGCGCGGTCCAGGACCACGTCGAGGCCCACGGTTTCAGTGTTGTGGAGGACTACACCGGCCATGGCGTTGGCCGGAACCTGCATGAGGAGCCCTCGGTGTTCAACTTCCGCACCCGGGACCTCCCCAACCTCACCCTGCGGGCCGGCATGACCCTGGCGGTGGAGCCGATTCTCAATGCCGGCGCTAAGGGCTGCCGCACCCTCGCCGATCGCTGGACGGTCGTCACCAGCGACGGCAGCCTCTCAGCCCAGTGGGAGCACACGATCGTGGTGACCAGCGACGGCTGCGAGATTCTCACCGACCGGGATTTCTAAGCCCTGCTCGTCAAGCGGAAATAGCCGTGGCGCAGGGCCATGGCCAGAGGAGTGAGCACATAGGTGAGCGGATTCGGCGACACGATGATCAGTGCGCAGTGGCGCCTGGCCTGGGCGATCACCTGCCCAGCCACGAAATCAGCCCCCATCACTCCATAGGGGTTGAGCCCGGATCGGAACGGTCCCAGCACCAGACGACGGATGCGGCAGGGGTTGTCGCCGCGACGGTCGAGCGCCCGCAGGCTGAGCAGCTGGCCCAGCAGGCGCTTGCTGATCTCATAGAGAGGGCTGATCGCCGGCAGGATCTCCGCTTCGGAGGTGTTCACCCAGAGCTCCCGGCCCGGCTGGCCGGCCGGGCGCTCCGGCAGTGACAGGAACAGCTCGATCAGCCGCCAGGCGCTGAGGGCATTCACCTCCAGGCTCCGCTGCACTGCGCCTGGGTCTCGATCCCCGAAGGTGTTGATGCCGTGGTTGATCACCAGGATGTCCACCTCCCTGAGCAGTTCGGCGAGGGCCGCCTCGCCCCCACAGCTCCAGCAGACGCTGCGCAGGGGAATCGTCCCACAGGCGCCGTCGTCGAGCATCAGGGTCCGCGGCTGGGTGGTCAGGGCGATCGGCCGTGCCCCCTGGCGGTGAAGCTGCAGCAGCAGGGCCATGCCGAAGGCGCCGCTGGCACCACTGACCGCCACGGTTCGATCGCTGAGGGGGAGCAGCACGGGAGGGTGATGCAGGCCCGCTCAGTTTGGGCGGTGGCGGGGTTCGTTGATCGGGGCCACAGTCAGCGGGAATGAAGCCATCCTGGTCAAACGCGTCATCCTTGGCACGCCCCCCCTTCGCCTCGCCCCCATCGACCGTGGACAGCTTCGAGGCCATTCCCGCCGCCCTGGACGTTGATCCAGCCATTTCAGCCCTGTTCGCTCCCTATTGCGGTGGGGTTGAGCGGGAGTCCTGGCTTGAGCTTGCCCTCGATCTGCTCGAAGCCCGTCAGGTGAGTGGACGCCGACAGCTGCGGCCGGCAGGCGTCCATCCGTTCGAGCTGCGCTGGCAGCCGGTGGAGGCACCCCAGGAACCTGTGGCCTGTGTTCTCACCTTCCCGGCCACTCCTGGGCTGGTCTACAACTTCACCCTGCCCAGCCATCAGCTGGTGCTCTGGCTGATGGATCTGCTGGAGGCCCAGGCCATCCGCGGCGAAGACGACCTTCCCGAAGCGTTCTGGCGCTGGCTGTTGCTGGGCGAGAGTCCCGGCTCGCCCGCCACTTAGATTGGTCATCCTGATCGAGATCGCTCATGAGCAGCACCCTGCTGATCGGGTCCTGCGATCCCTTCAGCGGCAAGTCAGCCCTGTCGCTCGGACTGGCCCGGTTGCTGACTCGGCAGGGAGTGCCGATTCGCTTCGGCAAGCCGCTCGCCACCAGCCTGCGCCAGGGCCGGATGTCTCCCGCCTCACCCCCCGCTGCGCTGATCGACGCAGACGTCGCCTTCGTCGGCAGCACCCTGGGCCTCGCCCCGGAGTGCCTGATCGCCTCCCTCGCACTCCAGGCGGCTGAAACCGCCAGGGATCGCCTCCTGGCCGGGCGGTTGGCGCCAGGGGATGGGTTCACGCGGCTGCAGCAGCAACTGGCGGCTTACCCCGACGGGGTGAACCTGCTCGAAGCCGCTGGCAGCCTCAATGAAGGCCTGCTTTACGGCCTCAGCCTGCCGCAGTTGGCCAGGGGGCTTGAGGCGCCGGTTGTGCTGGTCCATCTCTGGGAGGACAGCCGCAGCATTGAGCCCCTGCTGCAGGCGCGCCTGCAGCTCGGTGACCAGCTGGCCGGTGTTGTGCTCAATGCCGTCAATCCTGAAGATGTGGAATCGCTGCGGGCCGAGCTGGTGCCGGCGATCGAACAGGTCGGTCTGCCGGTGTTCGGGGTGATGCCCCGCAGCCCCCTGTTGCGCAGCGTCACCGTGGAAGAGCTGGTCGAGCGACTCGGCGCCAGCGTGCTCTGCTGCCCCGAGCGCCTTGATCTCCTGGTTGAAACCCTTTCGATCGGGGCGATGAACGTGAACTCAGCCATGGAGTTTTTCCGCCGCCGCCGCAACATGGCCGTGGTCACCGGCGCTGATCGCACCGACATCCAGCTGGCGGCCCTGGAGGCCTCCACCCAGTGCCTGATCCTCACCGGGGCGGGGGATCCGCTCCCCCAGCTGATCAACCGTGCGGAGGAACTCGACGTCCCCGTGCTCAAGGTTGATCACGACACCCTCACCACGGTGGAGGTGATTGAGCGGGCCTTCGGCCACGTGCGGCTGCATGAATCGGTGAAGGCCAGTTACGCCATTCGCCTGGTGGAGGAGCACTGCCGTTTTGATCGCCTGTTCGAGCGGCTTCAGCTGGGGAGTGGGCTTGCCCCGCAAGGGCGCTGCTAGTTTCATCCGGCTGGCTGCGCGACCTCGGTGACCCGGTCCCTCGATCTTCCCTCTCTCGACCGGATTGACACCCTCGCCCAGGAACTGGCCCTGCTTCAGGACACGGGCAAACGCCGCATCGCCATTCTCGGCAGCCGCCATGTGCCGGTGGTGTCGATCCATCTCGTCGAGCTGGTCTCCCGTTCGCTGGCCCAGGAAGGCCACAACCTGGTCACCTCAGGATCCCAGGGTGTGAATGCGGCGGTGATCCGCGGTGTGCTCGGCATCGACCCCGCCCGGCTCACCGTGCTGCTTCCCCAGAGCCTGGATCGCCAGCCCGGTGAATCCCGCGAGCAACTCGAGCAGGTGCTCCATCTCGTCGAAAAGCCGGAACACGACGACCTGCCCCTGCCGATGGCCAGCATTCTCTGCAACCAGGAGATCATCGGCCGTTCCGATCAGCTGATCTGCTTTGCCTTCCACGACAGCGAAACCCTGCTTTCAAGCTGCCGCACCGCCGAAGACATGGGCAAGGTGGTGAGCCTGCTGTTCTTCGATTAGCCCGGCGTTTTTCCAGTTCGGGATCAACCAGGCAGGGAGTCGTGGCGTGGCAGGACCTGGAGGCAGGTTCCCTCCCGGCCCATCACATCGACCTGGGCGCCTGGGTCGAGGGGCTCGCCGGGGGCCAGGTTGATGGCGGCCCAGCTCTGGCCCTGCCAGCGCACCCTCCCTTCGCCATTGGCCTCGAAGCGGCTGATCACCTCGGCCAGCTCGGCCCGGGCCGAGGGTGGGATCGTCCGCGCCTGCCGGCCCGCCGACCATCGCCGCAATGCGACGTAACCAGCCGCCACCAGCGCCAGGAACAGCACCAGTTGCGCCGCCGCAGGCACGGCCGGAAGCAGGGCGCTCAGCAGGGTCAGCAGCAGGCCGGCCAGCCCGGCGATCAGCAACAGGCCGTCACCGTCGGCTCCGGCCAGCTCCAGGGTCAGCACCGCCGCCGCCAGGGCGAACCAGAGGATGGGATTCACAGGGGAGGGGAAGACGGGGAAAGCGGGTACCGGTCGCCATCCGCTGACACCATCCTGCCTACCGTGGTCCCAGCGATGGTCTCTGGATGGAATTTCTGCTTCTTCCGGTTCTGGCGGTGCTGGCTGGCCTGGGCATCAGCGGCATCAAGGTCACCAGCAGCAGCCGCTCGATGCTGGTGGAACGTCTGGGCAAGTACGACCGGGAGCTGCGGCCCGGCCTCTCCCTGGTGATTCCGGGAATGGAGCGGGTGGTGAGCCATGAATCGCTCAAGGAGCGGGTGCTTGATATCCCGCCGCAGCAGTGCATCACCCGCGACAACGTTTCGATCGTGGTGGATGCGGTGGTGTATTGGCAGTTGCTCGAGCATGCCCGCGCCTATTACGGCGTCGACAATCTGCAGGCCGCGATGGTGAACCTGGTGCTCACCCAGATCCGCGCCGAGATGGGCAAGCTCGACCTCGATCAGACCTTCACCACCCGCCAGGAGGTGAACGAGACCCTGCTCAACGAGCTGGATCAGGCCACTGACCCCTGGGGGGTGAAGGTGACCCGGGTGGAGCTGCGCGACATCCAGCCCTCCCAGGGGGTGCAGCAGGCGATGGAGCAGCAGATGACCGCTGAGCGGGAGAAGCGGGCGGCGATCCTCCGCTCCGAGGGCGAGCGGGAAGCCCAGGTGAATGCCGCCAAGGGGCGGGCCGAAGCCCTGGTGCTCGATGCCAAGGCCAAGCAGGAGGCGGTGTTGCTCGACGCCGACGCCCAGGCCAAACAGCAACTTCTGCTCGCCAAGGCCAGGGCCCAGGCCGCCACCGAGCTGGCCGCCGTGATTGATTCCCAGCCGGCGGCGGCCGAGGGCCTGCGCCTGCTGCTGGCCAAAGACTGGATGGCGATGGGCCAGGCGATGGCAGCAAGCAAGGGGGGATCGGTGCTGATGGTGGATCCCCAGAGTCCGGCTTCCCTGCTTGCCGCTCTCAAGGGGCTGCAGGAGAAGGGCGGCAGCTGAGATCCCTCCAGGGAGGTTCCTCCGTTCAGCCGCGCAGCAGCGCCTTGAGCCCTTCGCTGTAGAGCAGGCCCGTGCTCAGCAGCGCGCCGATCCAGCAGAGGCTGCGCAGGGGCGGAATATTGGCCACATAGGCACCGATGTAGGCGAGCCGCAGGGCCGGGTGGAGCCAGGCGGCCACGGCTGCCATGGGTGAGGCTGCCAGCACGGCCGGAGCCGCCAGCAGGCAGAGCAGGCAGGCGGGGGCGTGCAGCGTGAAGGCCTCGAAACTGTTCTGGTGGGCCCAGCTGGCCCGCTTCCCCCAGGCCGGCAGCCGCTCGAACATCGCCCGGGGGGCGGCCAGATCGCCGGGTGTGAAATCGGCCTTGGAGCGGCCGGCCGCCAGGGGCACCAGGCTGAGCACCACCACGGCCCCGGAGAGCACCAGCGACCAGGCGAAGGGCGCCGCCGAGTTGCCAGGCGGGATGGCGACAGCAAGGAGGGCGAGCATGGGGGAATGGCTGGGCCGTCCTTTTCTAAGCTGATCTCCGCTCGCTTCGTGCTTTCCGCCATGGCCGACACCTACTCCTTCGACGTGGTGTCGGATTTCGATCGGCAGGAGCTGGTGAACGCGCTTGATCAGGTGCGCCGAGAGGTGGGCCAGCGCTACGACCTCAAGGATTCCAAAACGGAGATTGATCTGGAGGACACCAGCCTCACGATCACCACTGCCAGCGACATGACCCTCGACGCGGTGACCGATGTGCTGCGACAGAAGGCGGTCAAGCGAGAGCTCTCACTCAAGATCTTCGATTTCCAGCCGGCGGAGCCGGTGGGCGGCAACCGGGTGCAGCAGGTGGTGAAGCTGCGCAAGGGGCTCAGCCAGGAGCTGGCCAAGCAGCTCAGCAAAACGGTGCGCGATCAGATCAAGAAGGTGACGGTGGCCATCCAGGGCGAGAGCCTGCGGGTCACCGGCAAGAACAAGGACGACCTGCAGCAGGTGATCCAGTTGCTGCGCGCTGAAGATCTGGAGCTGCCGCTGCAGTTCGAGAACTACCGCTAGGCGGAGCCGTGGCAGGCGGTTGGCGCTTCTGGATCGATCGGGGCGGCACCTTCACCGACCTGGTGGGCCAGGGTCCGGGCGGGGAACAGGTGGTACGCAAGGTGCTCTCCGAGCAACCGGGTCGCCTGGCTGACCCAGCCGTGATGGCCATGCGTCAGGTGCTGGGCCTGGCGGGCGATGCCCCGATCCCCGCCGGGGCGATCGAGGCAGTGCGGCTGGGGACCACCGTGGCCACCAATGCCCTGCTGGAGCGGCGAGGCAGCCCAACCCTGTTGCTGATCACGGCCGGATTTGCCGATGCCCTGCGGATCGGCGATCAGCATCGCCCCGATCTGTTCGCGCTGCGGATCCAGACCGTGGCCCCGCTCTTCAGCCAGGTGATTGAAGTGGGCGGACGGCTGGCCGCCGATGGCAAGGAGCTGGAGCCGTTGCGGCTGGACGCCGACCTGGAGCGGGGACTTCATCAGGCCCTGGAGCGGGGCCTGCGCAGTTGCGCGGTGGTGTTGCTGCATGCGGCCCGTCACCCCCGCCACGAGCTGGCCCTCGGCAGCTGGCTGGCTCGGTTCGGGTTCGAGCAGCTGAGCCTTTCCCACGCCGTTGCCGCCCAGAGCCGGTTGGTACCCCGTGGTCAGACCACCGTGGTGGAGGCCTTCGTCGGGCCAGCCCTGGGGACCTACCTGGCCCAGCTCCGCTCAGCCCTCGGCGACGGCTGCCGGCTGGAGGTGATGCAGTCGAGCGGTGGGCTGATCAGCCCCGATCGGCTCAGGGCCAAGGACACCATCCTCTCCGGGCCGGCCGGCGGCATGGTCGGCGCGGTGCGGGTGGCGGCTGCGGCAGCGGCAGCGGCAGTGGGATGCTCGCCAGCGGTCGGGGGCAGGCCGGCTGCGGCTGAAGCGATTGTCGGCTTCGACATGGGTGGGACCTCCACCGATGTTTTTCATTTCGATCCGGCTGGTCCCGATGGGGGCTGGGAGCGTTGCGTTGAGACCGAGATCAACGGGGTGAGCCTGCAGGCGCCGATGCTGCCGATCCATACCGTCGCGGCTGGTGGCGGTTCGAAGATTCAGTTCGATGGACTGAGGCTGCAGGTGGGGCCTGCTTCGGCCGGGGCGGATCCCGGCCCCGCCTGCTATCGGCTGGGCGGGCCGCTCACGGTCACCGATGCCAATCTGCTGCTGGGTCGTCTTCAGCCTGCCTGCTTCCCGGCCCTGTTCGGCCCAGGCCGCAACCAGTGCCTTGACGTTGCGGTGGTGCGGCAGGAGTTCGAGTTGCTGGCGGCCAGGATCCATGCCGCCACGGGCCTGCCCCAGGTCTCGGAACGGCTGGCGGAAGGTGCGCTGGCGATCGCGGTTGATCGCATGGCTGAGGCGATCCGGCGCATCTCGATCCAGCGGGGTCACGACATCCGCAACTCCACGCTTGTCTGCTTCGGCGGAGCCGGCGGCCAGCACGCCTGCGCCGTGG
This sequence comes from Cyanobium sp. ULC082, assembly GCF_977927535.1. Lineage (NCBI taxonomy): Bacteria > Bacillati > Cyanobacteriota > Cyanophyceae > Synechococcales > Prochlorococcaceae > Cyanobium > Cyanobium sp. ULC082. The sequence goes on along the minus strand of NZ_OZ376397.1, from coordinate 1,362,665 downwards.
CGGCCCAGCTCGGCATCTCCAGGCTGCTGCTCCATCCCCTCGCCGGTGTGCTCTCGGCCTATGGAATCGGCCTGGCCGACCGGCGGTTGCTGCGGGAGCGCGTGGTGCGGGAACCGCTGGATGCGGCCTTGCTGCCCAGGCTCGCGGCGATGGCGGCGGAGCTGGCCGTCCCGGGGTCCGGCTCGATCGTGCGGATCAGCCTCGAACTCCGCTTCGGCGGCAGTGAGGTGTGCCTGTCGGTGCCCTTCGCCAGCCTGGAGGCGATCGGCGAGGCGTTCCAGGCCAGCCATCGCCGCCGCTATGGCTACTTGCCTGTGGCCACGGCCGGCGAGCCGCTGGCCCTGGTGGTCGAGCGGCTGCTCGTGGAGCAGGTGGAGGCCAATGACACTCCGGTGGTGGCTGGGGCTCCGACGGGCAGCGGCTCCCGGGCCGAATCCGCCTTTGTGGCGCTGTTTCTGGAGGGTCGCTGGCAGACGGTGCCGCTGTGGGAGCGCCACCAGCTGGCAGCTGGAGCCCGGCTCAGCGGGCCGGCGCTGATCGTGGAGGCCACCGGCACCAACCTGCTGGCTGAGGGCTGGCAGGCGGATCTCCTGCCAGGTGGCGAGCTGCTCTTCAGCCACACCGCTGCTGCCGCTCCAGCCTCCACCCATCCGTCAGGACCGCAGAACGGCGTGGACCCGGTGTCGCTTGAGCTGTTCCACCACCGTTTCGCCGCCATCGCCGAGCAGATGGGGGTGCGGCTGCAGCAGAGCGCCCGTTCGGTGAACATTCGCGAGCGGCTCGATTTTTCCTGCGCCGTTTTTGATGGCGAGGGGGGCCTGGTCGCCAATGCGCCCCATATCCCCGTCCATCTGGGCTCGATGGGCGACAGCGTGGCCAGCCTGCTGGCCGCCATTCGCCGCGGTGAGCGTCTCCCCCTGGGTCCCGGTGATGTGGTGGTGTCGAACAACCCCTACAACGGCGGCACCCACCTTCCCGACCTCACCGCGATCACCCCGGTGTTCTGCGGGGGCGAACCCCTGTTCGTGGCCTGCCGTGGCCACCACGCCGATGTGGGCGGCCTCACCCCGGGTTCGATGCCCCCCTTCAGTCGCCAGCTCAGTGAGGAGGGCCTTCTGCTCGACAACATCCCGCTGCTGCGTGGTGGTGTTCTGCTTGAAGTCGAGTGGCGCCAGCGGCTGATGGCGGGGAACCAGCCGGTGCGCAACCCTGACCAGCTGCTTGCCGATCTGCGGGCCCAGGTGGCCGCCAACCAGCTGGGGGCCGAGCTCCTGCTGGCCCTTTCGGAACGGGAGGGAGGGGCAAGGGTACGGGCCTTCATGGCTCACGTCCAGGACAATGGTGCCGAGGCGGTGCGGCGCCTGATCGATCGGCTCGTTGGCGGCCGCTTCAGCTTGCCCCTCGATGGTGGTCTGGTGATCCAGCTGGAGGTGGAGATCGACCGGCAGCGGCGGCGGGCCCGGATTGATTTCAGTGGCACATCGCCCCAGGACGCCGGCAACCGCAACGCTCCCCTGGCGATCACCAAGGCGGTGGTGCTCTACGTGGTCCGTTGTCTGGTCGGCGAGGCGATCCCGCTCAATGCCGGTTGTTTCCGGCCGCTGGAGCTGGTTGTGCCCGAGGGCTGCCTGCTCCACCCCCGGCCACCGGCGGCGGTGGTGGCCGGGAATGTGGAAACATCCCAGGCGATCGCCAACGCCCTGTTCGGTGCGCTCGGCGTGCTGGCGGCGGCCCAGGGCACGATGAACAACCTCAGCTTCGGCAACGACAGCTGCCAGTACTACGAAACGATCTGCGGCGGAACCGGCGCCGGCATCCTGGCTGACGGCACGGGCTTTGGCGGGGCCGCGGCGGTCCAGAGCCACATGACCAACTCCCGGCTCACCGATCCGGAGATCCTCGAGCAGCGTTTTCCGGTGCGGCTGGAGTCCTTTGCGGTGCGCACCGGCAGTGGCGGGCAGGGCCGCTGGGCGGGTGGCGATGGCGTGGTGCGCCAGTTGTGCTTCCTTGAGCCGATGACGGTGGCGATCCTCTCCGGCTCCCGCCAGGTGGCGCCCTTCGGTCTGGCCGGCGGGGGGCCTGGAGCGGTGGGGCACAACCGGCTGGTGCGGCAGGCCGGCGGGGAGCAGCAGCTGGGCGGTTCGGCCCAGCTGCTGGTGAACCCAGGCGATCGGCTCGTGATTGAAACTCCGGGAGGCGGCGGCTATGGCCAGGCCTGATCGCCCAACCACACGTCTGTTGGCCGGCCTGCTGCTCGGCCTGGCGCTGGCTCCAGCCGCCGGGGCCAACGTGCTGCAGGAGCAGGGTCAGCGGTTTGCACCGGTCTGGTCCGCTGGCGGCATGGTGGCCAGCCAGGAAGCCGAAGCCTCCCGGGTGGGCCGCGACGTGCTGCGCCAGGGTGGCAACGCCGTGGATGCGGCGGTGGCAGCTTCCTTTGCCCTGGCCGTCACCCTGCCCCAGGCCGGCAACCTCGGTGGCGGAGGTTTTCTGGTGTTGTGGCGGCCGGAGCCGCCCGGCACGGCGCAGCGGGCTTCCACCCCCCTGCTGCCAGGTGAGCGGCGGGTGGGCCGGGGCCGGGCCGTGACGATCAATTTCCGTGAGAGCGCCCCACTGGCTTCCCGGGCTGATCTGTTCCTGGATGCCGCCGGGGCGGTGGATCGAAGCAGGGCCACCCGCAGTCTGCTGAGCACGGCGGTGCCCGGCACCGTGGCGGGTCTGGTGCTGGCCCAGCGCCGCTATGGTCGGCTGCCCCTGGCGGTGGTGGTGGCCCCTTCGATCCGGCTGGCCGAGGACGGGGTGATCGTCAGTCGGGAGCTCGCCGACTCCCTGGGGGCGGCGGCGGCACTGCTCAAGGCCGACCCCGGCTCGAGCCGCCTGTTCTTCAAGCCTGATGGTGGGCTCTACCGGCCAGGCGAGCGGCTGCGTCAGCCCCAGCTGGCCACCACCCTGCGCCGGATCGCCCGGCAGGGGGAGGCTGGGTTCTACGCCGGGCCGGTGGCTGCGCAACTGCTGGAGCTGATGCGGCGCCGGGGCGGGCTGATCACCGCCGCCGATCTCAGCGGTTACCGGGCCAGGCCCCTGACGCCGCTGCTCGGCAGCTGGCGCGGCCATGCGGTGATCGCCATGCCGCCGCCCAGTTCCGGTGGCGTCACCTTGATCCAGCTTCTCAATGTGCTTGAGGGGTTCGACCTGGCGGGGATGGGACTCAACAGCGCCGCCGCCATCCACGTGATGGTGGAGGCGATGAACCTGGCGTATCTCGATCGAAACAGCCAGCTCGGTGATCCCCGCTTCGTTGCCCTGCCGCTGGAGCGTCTGCTCAGCCCGGCCGACGCCATCGCCAAACGGCTACGCATCCAGCTGGGGCGTCACACCCCGGCGGCCCTGTTGGCGCCGCCGCCAGCAAGGGCGGCGGAGGGCGGCAACACCACCCACCTCTCGGTGATCGATCGCGAAGGGTCGATGGTGGCCACCACCACCACGCTCAACTTCGCCTACGGCAACGGGATCAGCGTGCCAGGCGCCGGCTTTCTGCTCAACAATGAAATGGACGACTTCTCGATCAGGCCCGGGGAGGCCAACGCCTTCGGGCTGGTCCAGGGGGAGGCCAACGCCATCGCGCCCGGCAAGCAGCCGCTCTCCTCGATGGCCCCCACCCTGGTGCTTAGCAGGGAGGGTGGTCCCTTGCTGGCCACCGGCAGTCCCGGCGGCAGTCGCATCATCACCACCGTGCTGCAGGTGCTGCTCAACCGGCTGGAGCACGGCCTCAACCTGGCCTCTGCCGTCGCCGCCAGCCGCGTCCACAGCCAGCTCTGGCCTGACCAGCTCAGCCACGAGGAGGGCCTGAGCCCCGATACCCTGCGACTGCTGCAGACCATGGGTCACAGGCTGCTGCGGGTGGCGGCGATGGGCTCAGCCCATTCGGTGGAGGCCCTGCCCGGGGGCGGCAGCCTCGGAGTGGCCGATTCCCGTCGCGGCGAGGCCCTGGCGATCGGGGAGTGAGGGTCTTGGCGCAGACTGGATCCGGCGGATTTGTTTGGATCGTTGTGGGTTTTGCCGTTGCCAGCTTCCAGCCCCTGCTTGCACTCACCCAGCAGGAGTGGATGTGGAGCGGCGGACTGATTGAGCTGGCTGTCCTGTCTGCCGCCTTGCTGGGTGCCGCCTGGCTGGTGGCGCGGCGGCGCGACTGAAGCCCCGCTCAGGCCGCAGCCGAAGCCGGGCTGCTGAGCAGATTGACAGCGGAGAGGGCAAGGCCCACGCCGAACAGGGTGCCGATCGCCCAGAGGCTGTCGCTGGGCCATTCGGCGATCAGCAGCCCGCCGAGGATCGCCGTGACGACACCATCGGTGATCACCAGGGCTCGGGCCGGCCCTTCACTGGCGGCGGCGGCGGCGAGCTCCATCACCCCCTCGAAGGCCAGCAGCACCCCCACGAACAAGGTGAGGCTCACTTCGCTGCCCAGGGGAAACAGCAGGATCCAGATCCCGCTCACCAGGTAGAGGAGCCCGGACAGGGCCCGGAAGGCGATGGTGCGGCCATCCCCTCCCCGGACCCGCAGCAGTTGGGCCACCCCGGTGGCCACCGCCACACCGCCAAGGCCAAGGGTGAGCAGGGTGGCCGAGACGAACGGCAAGGCAACCGAGAGACCGGCTGCCGCGAACAGAAGCCCTGCCGTGAGCCAGCGCATCGATCGGGAGGCAGGTGCCGTCACGGCCATCACCACAAAAAGTCAGCCTAGGTGGACCCACTCAAGGGGTTCAGGAGGTGCAGGTCGCGCCAGCCCAGGTGGCTTGGAGCGGATTCGATGACAAAGCCGCGGTCGAGCCAGGGACCCGCCCAAGCTTGAAGGGTGTTCATCCAGGCACCGGGTCATGCTGGAGCTGTTGCCTCAGCTCAACGATCGCAACCTGCCCTGGATGGACACGATCCATCCGATCGTGGTGCATTTCGTGATCGCGATGGCCCTGATCGCCTTTGTCTTTGATCTGATCGGCGTGCTGGCCCGAAAGCCTGCGTTGTATGAGGTTTCCTTCTGGAACCTGCTCTTTGCCACCGCCGCGATCTTCGTGGCGATCATCTTCGGCCAGGTGGAGGCGGGTCTGGCCAACCCCTACGGCGCCTCCCGCGACATCCTCAACCTGCACAGCACCCTCGGCTGGGCTCTCGCCGGAGTCCTTTCCCTGCTGACCGGCTGGCGCTACGTGATCCGCAGCCGCAATCCGCTTCAGTTGCCGCTTGTTTTCCTCGGGGCAGGGTCCCTGCTCAGCCTGCTGGTGGTCGTGCAGGTGATTCTGGGCAATCAGCTGATCTGGGTCTACGGCCTCCACACCGTCAAGGTGGTCGAAGCCATGCGGGCGGGGCTGGTGTGATGGCTCTGGCCTCCGCCATCCTGTCGATGCCCCTTCTCGAACTCGGGGCCAACGATCTGCCTTACCGGTTGCCGATCCATCCCAACCTGGTGCATCTGAGCATCGGCCTGTTCGTGATCGCGATCGCCTTCGATGTGGCTGGTGCCGTGTTCCCGCTTGAGAAAAGGCTGTTCCGTTTTCTGGCCCTGCCGGTCAGCCGTGCCGGTTTCCATGATGTGGGCTGGTACAACCTGGTGGCCTGCTGTCTGATCAGCTTTTTCACGGTGGCCGCCGGCTTTGTGGAAATGCAGCTGGCCGTGCCTCTGCCAGGGATCACCAGCAGCTTCGGCCTCAGCAGCACCGCCACCATGCTCTGGCACGGCGCCGGCGGAGTCGCCCTGCTGTTCGCGATCGTGGTGATGACCCTGTGGCGAGGTGTGCAGCGTTTTGCCTGGCGTCGGGAGATGGGCCGTCAGGTGCAGTGGACCTACCTGCTGGCCGGGGTGCTGTTGCTCGGGATGATGGCCTGGCACGGCACCCTCGGAGCCCAGCTGGCGGTTGAATTCGGCGTGCACGTCACGGCGGATCAGCTCCTGGCGGGTGGAGCTGATCTGCACGAGGCCCTGCCATGACCACCACCCCTTCCCGCCCCGGCCTGACTGCGTTGAGCGGTCTGGCGGTCTGGCTGGGTCTGCTGGTCTGGTTCAGCTTCTGGATGGGACGTCAGTCCTATCGCTGGCTGCCGGTTCAGGCCTCCAGCGCGGCTCCCCTCGTCGATGGCCTGTTCAGCTTTGAAACCGCTGTTGCCACCTTTGTTTTTTCCGGGGTGGTGTCCGTGATGGCCTGGGTGATCCTGTTCAACCGGGCGGCCAAGTACGACGTCAGCGATGCGGCGCCGATCGAAGGCAACCTTCGTCTGGAGATCATCTGGACGGTGATCCCCCTGGTGCTGGTGATGGCGATCGCCGCCTACACGATCGATGTGAACCGCCAGATCGGCCTGATCGGTCCGATGGAGCACGTGCACGGTGGCCCGGAGACTGCCGCTGCCGATGGGTCGTCGCCCGCCTTCGAGATCGAGGTGATCTCCCGCCAGTGGTCCTGGGAGTTCCGCTATCCAGCCGCCGGTGTGACCAGCACGGAACTGCATCTGCCGCTCGAGCGTCGGGTCGGGCTGCAGCTTCGCAGTGAGGATGTGATTCATGGGTTCTATGTTCCGGCCTTCCGGCTCAAGCAGCAGGTGATTCCCGGTCGGGTGATTCCTTTTTTCATCACCCCAACCCGGCTGGGCCGCTACCGACTGCGCGACTCTGAATACAGCGGCACCTGGTTCGCCGCCAACCAGGTCGATGTGGTTGTCCAGAGCGAGGACGACTACCAGAGCTGGCTGCGCCGTGCCGCCAAACTCCCCTTGCAACCGGGTCTGAGTGACGCCTCCAGGGAGTACGCCCTCCAGCAGGGACGCAGCACCAGCAGCGGCTACGCCACCGTGGTCCCAGCCCCACCACCGATGGTCAATGTGCCCGGCTCCAACACCCTTCCCCACGACGGCTGATCACGCCATGACCTTCACGCCATGACCATCACACCTTTTGACCCCGGCATCGGTGAGCTTCCGAGCCCCCAGCCCCAGGCACCCAACGGCTGGAAGCGTTACTTCAGCTTCAATACGGATGCCAAGGTGATTGGCATTCAATACATCGCCACCGCCTTGATTTTTCTGCTGGTGGGTGGCCTGCTGGCGATGATCATGCGTGGTGAGTTGATCACCCCGGAGGCGGATCTGGTTGATCGCACCGTTTACAACGGCCTCTACACGATGCATGGCACGATCATGCTGTTCCTGTTCATGTTTCCGGTGCTCAATGGGCTTAATAACCTCTTGATTCCCTGCATGATCGGTGCCCCCGACATGGCATTTCCGCGGCTGAACGCCGCGGCTTTCTGGCTGGTTCCGGTGTTCGGGGTGATCCTGATGGCCAGCTTCCTGGTGCCGGGCGGGCCGGCCGCTTCCGGCTGGTGGTCCTATCCGCCGGTGAGCCTTCAGAACCCGCTGGGCCACCTGATCAACGGTGAGGCCCTCTGGATCGTGGCGGTGGCTCTTTCAGGCGTGTCTTCGATCATGGGGGCTCTGAACTTCGTTACCACGATCCTGCGGATGCGGGCCCCCGGCATGACTCTGTTCCGCATGCCGATCTTCTGCTGGACAGCCCTGTCGGCCCAGGTGATTCAGTTGATCGGCCTGCCGGCTCTCACCGGTGGGGCGGTGATGCTGTTGTTTGATCTGGTGGTGGGGACTTCGTTCTACCGGCCTGAGGGGGGCGGTGACCCGGTTCTTTATCAGCATTTCTTCTGGTTCTATTCCCATCCGGCCGTCTATGTGATCATTCTGCCGGTGTTCGGTGTGTTTTCGGAGCTGTTCCCGGTGTATGCCAGAAAGCCGCTGTTCGGCTACAAGTTTGTTGCAGCAGCTTCGCTGGTGATCGTTGGACTGAGCCTGGTGGTCTGGGTGCATCACATGTTCCCCAGTGGTGTGCCCCAGTGGATGCGTGATCTGTTCATGGTGACAACCATGCTGATTGCCGTGCCAACCGGTATCAAGGTGTTCGCCTGGCTGGCCACACTCTGGGGTGGGAAGATCAGGCTCAACACCCCGATGCTGTTTGCCCTCGGTGGGCTGTTCAACTTCGTGTTCGCAGGGGTCACCGGCATCATGCTGGCCACCGTACCGGTGGACATCCACGTCAACAACACTTATTTTGTGGTGGGACATTTCCACTACGTGATCTATGGGGCTGCCACCATGGGTGTGTATGCCGCGATCTACCACTGGTTTCCCAAGTTCACTGGCCGGATGTACTACGAGGGATTGGGAAAGCTTCATTTCCTCCTCACGTTCATCGGCACCAATCTCAACTTCTTTCCCATGCATCCTCTTGGCTTGATGGGAATGCCTCGGCGCGTGTCTTCCTACGACCCGGAATTCGCCTTCTGGAATGTGATCGCCAGCCTGGGTGCCTTCCTGCTCGGCGTCTCGATCATTCCCTTTCTGCTCAACCTGGTCAGCTCCCTGGTCCGGGGCGAGCGAGCGCCGGCCAATCCCTGGAATGCGATCGGCCTTGAGTGGTTGTTGCCTTCGCCGCCACCCACCGAGAATTTCGAAGATCATGTCCCCACCGTGATCAGCGGTCCCTATGGCTACGGCACCGGCCTGCCCCTGGTGGAAAACCAGGAGGCCTATGAACGCTCCCTGCAGCAGGTCTGACCAATGATCGTCACCCCCGCCAGCCCAGAGCCAACCCCCGGCCTCCAGCCATCCACCGGCCAGATCTCCAGCCACGGGAGCCACGGTGGCCATGCCAACCACACGCTGACCGGATTCATCATCTTTCTCTGCTCCGAGAGCGTCATTTTCCTGGCTTTCTTCACGGGGTACGCCGTGCTGAAGCTCTCCGCTCTCAACTGGCTGCCGCCAGGTGTGGAGGGATTGGAATGGCGCACACCACTGGCTTACACAGCCGTGCTGGTTTCCAGCAGCGGCACGATCGCTGTTGCTGAATGGTGTCTGAAACGAGGCCGTTTATGGGGCTTTCGCGCCTTCTGGTTGCTCAGCATGGCGATGGGTTCGCTGTTTCTCTATGGCCAGGCGATCGAGTGGAGTGGGCTCGGCTTCGGCTTCACCTCCGGGACGTTTGGCGGCTGCTTCTATCTGCTCACCGGTTTCCATGGCCTCCATGTCGCCACGGGTGTGTTGTTGATGGGGCTGATGCTGATCCGCTCTTTCTTGCCTGGCAATTACGAGGGCGGGGAGCAGGGGGTCGTGGCAGCCTCCCTGTTCTGGCATTTCGTTGATGTGATCTGGGTGCTTCTCTTCTTGCTTCTTTATATCTGGCCAGCATGATCATCGATGATGACCACTACGACGTGATCGTGATCGGCAGCGGCGCTGCCGGTGGCACCGTGGCCGCGGCGCTGGCGGCTATGGGACGCTCGGTGTTGATTCTGGAGCGGGGAGGCAGCCTTCCCCAGGAGGATCAGAACGTCGCTGATATCGACCTGTTCCGCAAGGATCGCTATCACCCCGCCGAGCAGTGGTTCGGCACCGATGGCGATCCGTTCAACCCCCAGGCGATCTACGCCCTCGGTGGCAACACCAAGATCTGGGGCGCTGTTCTGGAGCGGATGCGGGCTGCGGAATTCGACGGTCTGGCCATGCAGACCGGCCGGGCGCCGGCCTGGGGTCTCGATTACGCCGATTTCGCCCCCTGGTATGACCGGGCCGAGGCGCTTTACCGGGTGCACGGCGCCGCCGGCATCGATCCGACCGAGCCGGAGCGAACGGGGGCCTACCTCCACCAGCCCCGGCCGATCGAGCCATTCCTGGAGCCGCTGCGCTCCGGCTTGGAGCGCCAGGGCTGTCGCCCCTACGATCTGCCGCTCACCTGGTCGGAGGACCTGGCCGATCCCACCGGCGATGCCGAGTTGTTCGGCGTCATACCCGCCCTGGAGCAGAGCGCCACCCGCCTGCGCACCCAGGCCAGGGTCCGGCGCCTGCATGTCAATCCCAGTGGCACCGAGGTCCGGGGGGTCGAGGCTGAAATCAAGGGTCAGCGCTGGTTGTTTCGTGCTGATCAGGTGGTTCTCGCCGCCGGCGCGATCAACACCCCCGCCATCCTGCTGGCCTCAGCCAGCGATCCCCACCCGGATGGGCTGGCCAACGGCTCCGGGCTGGTGGGGCGTCATCTGATGAAACTGCAGCTCAGCGCGATTCTGCAGAGAGCCAGCGAGCCCAACTCCGGCCGGTATCCCCGCAGCCTCGGCATCAACGACTACTACTGGGGCGACAAGAATGTCAGCTTTCCTCTCGGCCACATCGAAAGTGGCGGTGGTGTGCTGCAGGATCCCCTCTTCGCCGAGTCACCGCCGGTGCTGTCCCTGGTCAGCCGGCTGCTTCCGAAGGCTGGCCTGGAGCGGTTGGCGGCCCGCTCGGTGTGCTGGTGGGCCACCAGCGCCGTGCTGCCCGACCCCGATAACCGCATCACCCTGCGCAACGATCGGATCAGGATCCATTACCTGCCCAACAACCTCGAAGCCCACGACCGGCTTGTTTATCGCTGGCTCGATACCCTCCAGGCCGTGGAGGCCGACCCCCTCGTGACCGTGGTCAACCGGTCCTGGATTCACCCCCGGGGCGAGGCCCCCCTGGCGGTGATGGGCTACGCCTGCGGAACCTGCCGCATGGGCAGCGACCCATCGAGCTCGGTGGTGGATCTGCAGGGTCGCTGCCATGGCATCGGCAACCTCACCATTGCCGATGCCAGCGTTTTCCCCAGCTGCCCCGGCCTCTCGCCAGGTCTGACGATCATCGCCAACGCCCTGCGGCTGGCCGAACATCTGGCCTGATCAGCCGCCCTTAGTCTGGACCACACCTGGGATCGGGAAAGGAGAAGGTCGATGGGCGAGCTCAGAGAACGCAATCAGCCCAGGAGCACCGGCCTGTTGGCCAGCGCCATCGGCGGTGCCCTGGTCGGTGCAGCCGGTCTGGGCTGGTGGTTGCTCTCGGAGGCGGAGCGGCGGCGCCAGGCCCTGCGTCAGCGCCGCAGCCTCAGCCTTTCACGGCTGCAGGAGGGCTCACGCGATGGGGAACTCGGTGAACACCGCCCCCTGCTGGACAGTGAATTGCAGCACAAGGTCAAGGAGCTGAACCGGGCCATCGAGGATGTGCGACGCCAGCTGGAGTGCCTCAGCCCCGAAGACTGAGGCGAGGCCCGCTCCGGCCGGATCGTTAACTTGCTTGAGCTGCTCCCCTTGCCCATGCTCCGCTCTGCCGCCATCACCGCAGGCATCCAGCGGTCCCCCAATCGCGCCATGCTGCGGGCCGTCGGTTTTGGCGACGCTGATTTCGACAAGCCGATCATCGGCATCGCCAATGGCTACAGCACGATCACTCCCTGCAACCTGGGGCTGAACGACCTCACCGAGCGGGCCGTGGCAGCGGCCCAGTCGGCGGGGGCGATGCCGCAGACCTTCGGCACCATCACCGTCAGCGACGGCATCTCGATGGGCACCGAGGGCATGAAGTATTCGCTGGTGAGCCGGGAGGTGATCGCCGATTCGATCGAAACCGCCTGCAACGCTCAGAGCATGGACGGCCTGCTGGCGATCGGCGGCTGCGACAAGAACATGCCCGGCGCCATGCTCGCCATGGCCCGCATGAACATCCCGGCGATCTTTGTGTACGGCGGCACGATCAAGCCCGGTCGGCTCGGCCCCTGCGATCTCACCGTGGTGAGTGCCTTCGAGGCGGTGGGTCAGTTCTCCGGTGGCCGCATCGACGCAGCCGAACTGCTGGCGATCGAGAAGAACGCCTGCCCCGGTGCCGGTAGCTGTGGCGGCATGTTCACCGCCAACACGATGAGCTCGGCCTTTGAAGCGATGGGCCTGAGCCTGCCGGGCAGCTCCACCATGGCGGCCGAGGATCCAGAGAAGGCCGAAAGCGCTGCACGCTCTGCCGAGGTGCTGGTGCGGGCGATTGCGGCGAACATCTGCCCCCGCGATCTGATCACCCGCGAGGCGATCGAGAATGCGATCAGCGTGATCATGGCCGTCGGCGGCTCCACCAATTCGGTGCTGCACCTGCTGGCGATCGCCCGCACCGCCGAGGTGCCGCTCACCATCGACGACTTTGAAACCATCCGCCAGCGGGTGCCGGTGATCTGCGATCTCAAGCCCAGCGGCCGCTACGTGACCGTGGATCTGCACAACGCCGGCGGCATCCCCCAGGTGATGAAGCTGCTGCTCGATGCCGGCCTGCTGCACGGCGATTGCGGCACGATCGAGGGGCGCACCCTGCGCGAGGTGCTCGCCGATGTGCCAAGCGAGCCCCCGGCCGATCAGGACGTGATCCGGCCCCTGTCCAATCCGCTCTATGCCAAGGGGCACCTGGCCATCCTCAAGGGCAATCTGGCGGAAGAGGGGGCGGTGGCCAAGATCAGCGGCGTCAAGACCCCGGTGATCACCGGCCCGGCCCGGGTATTCGAGAGCGAGGAGAGTGCCCTGGAGGCGATTCTCGCCGGTGGGGTCCATGCCGGCGACGTGGTGGTGGTGCGCTACGAGGGCCCGGTGGGTGGTCCTGGCATGCGCGAGATGCTTTCCCCCACCGCCGCGATCGTGGGCCAGGGGCTGGGTGAATCGGTTGCGCTGATCACCGATGGGCGCTTCAGCGGCGGCTCCTACGGCCTGGTGGTGGGCCATGTGGCCCCTGAGGCCGCCGTGGGCGGCACCATCGCCCTGGTGGAAGAGGGCGACAGCATCACCGTGGATGCCCACCAATTGCTGATCCAGTTGAACGTGGAGGCGTCTGAACTTCAGCGCCGCCGGGCTGCCTGGGTGAAACCCGAGCCCCGCTATCGCACCGGCGTGCTGGGCAAGTACGCTCGCCTGGTGAGCAGCAGCAGCCTGGGGGCGGTCACCGATCAGGGCTGAGCAAGGCCCGCAGGCGCCGGGCCAGGGCCTCCAGGGGTGCCCCTTGGCTCGGGCGTTCGGTGCGCAGCCCGGTCTCCGCGTCCATCCAGACGGGATGCTGGCCATGCCAGAGCATCGGCAATGCCGGTTGCTCCGGCCAGCTGAGCATCAGGTGAAGCTCGTCGCCGCTGCGGTACAGCTCCAGCTCGATGTCCAGCTCCGGCAGTCGTTCACCATCGGCGCGGCGCGGTTGGATCCGCAGGCACTGGTCCACGGGATCGTCGAGCGGTGGGCCGGGCTCGCTGCCCAGCTTGGCAGGCAGCGCCTCCCCGACCATCTCACCTACCACCGCATGGCGGTGGGGCTTGAGGCAGAGATCGGCGGCGACGGCGATTCGCCGGCTCAGCTCTTCCGGCACCGTCACGGCAGGGCCCGCACCGCCAGCAGGGAGAACTGCAGAGGCCCGGCCCGGAAGCCGGCATTGAGCTGACCATCGTCCCCAAACTTCGAATGCAGGATCTGCAACCGGGTGACCCGGCAGGCATCGAAGCGCAGCGGCAGGTTGAGGGGGCGGGCCCGCACCGAGGCCCGCAACTGATCGAAGCCGATCTCAACCAGCTGGGCTGGCTGATCCGGGGAGAGGACGGAGGTGTCGAACTCCGCCACCCAGCGCAGGCCGCCTGGAATCAGTTCGGTCAGTCCGGCCAACCCGTCGGCGCAGGCCACGGCGAGCTTGTAGCGCCGGCCATCGCCGCGCACTTCCAGCTGCAGGGCCCGGTAGGCGCCCAGGTCGAGGGGGGGAGAGAACAGGGGAGACCTGCAGCTGACAAATCCACCACCCTGCTCGACCACCTCTGCCTCCAGGACCAGACCCTCCGGACCGACACGGCAGGCACCGCTGCTGCTCCCACCCATGATCGTGTCGTTGAGCGCCAGCCAGCCACTGAAGCCATCTCCGCTCACCAGCAGCATCGGCGACCTCATCAAGGCGATTGCGATTCGCTCATCCAGCCTGCCGCAGCAGCTGGATCGGCCAGGATCAGCACGGGTGTGCGTGGGCGCACCAATCGGGCCGGGGTGCGGCTGGCGGGCTCGTTGGGATCGACCAGCCGTTGCAGGGCCTGCTGTTTCCCCTCCCCGCTCACCAGAAAGATCACCCGCCGCGCCGCACTGAGCACCGGCGCCGTGAGGGTGACTCGCGGCAGCCCTTTGCCTTCGCTCACGGTGACGCTGCGATCGGTGACGCCGGTGGCGGCGGTGCCGGGAAAGAGAGAGGCGGTGTGTCCGTCGTCGCCCAGGCCGAGCAGAACCAGATCAAACACCGGTGGGTCGCCGGGGCAAAGCCGGCCCAACAGCTCGGCGTAGGCGAGAGCGGCCTCGCCTGGACTGGCTTGATCCGTGGGGACCGGATGGAAACAGGCCATCGAGCCAGGACCTGCCGCCAGCAGGGATCGCCGCAGCATCAGAGCATTGCTCGAGGGATCATCAGCCGGCACGAAGCGCTCATCACCGAGCAGAACATCGACCCGCTCCCAGGGCAGGTGCTGCTCACCCAGCAGCCGGTAGGCGACTTCCGGGGTGGTGCCGCCGGCCAGGGCGATCTGGGCACGATTCCGCTCCGCCAGGGCCAGGTCGATCGTGGTGGCGATCGTTTCAGCCGCCAGGCGAGCCAGGGCCTGGCGATCAGCAGCTTTTTCGAGCCGGTAGGTGACGGGGGCAGACCCGCTCATCCGAGCCACTCGGTGTGGAAGGCACCGTCGCGGTCCACGCGCCCGTAGGTGTGGGCGCCGAAGCAGTCACGCATGGCCTGCAGCAGGTTCTGGGGCAGGCGGGCGGTGCGGTAGCTGTCGATGTAATCGAGGGTGCTGCTCAGGCACGGCACGGGAATGCCGGCCAGGGCGGCATCCGCCACCACCTGGCGCAGGCCGGGCAGACGGCGGTTGATCTGCTCGGCGAACCAGGGGTCCACCATCAGGTTCGCCAGACCCGGGTTGGCGTCGTAGGCGTCCTGGATGCGCTGCAGCAGGCGGGCGCGGATGATGCATCCCCCCTTCCAGATCTGGGCGATCGAGGAGAGCTGCAGCTTGTAGTCGTGCAGCTTGGAGGCTTCCACCAGCAGGGCCATGCCCTGGGCGTAGCTGGCAATGCAGGCAAGAATCACCGCATCGCGCAGTGGCGGCAGGCCATCGGCCGCCGCGCCCAGGTCGACGGGGTGGGGCGCCGGGCCCGGCAGCACCGCTTCGGCGGCCACTCGTTCCGTTTTCATCGAGCTCATCACCCGGCCATTGAGGGAGGCGTAGATGGTGGGCACGGGCACCCCCATCTCCAGAGCACTGATCACGGTCCAGAGGCCGGTGCCTTTCTGGCCGGCCACATCGAGGATTTTCTCGACCAGGTCGCCGCCATCCTCGGGATCGCGGGTGCGCAGGCACACCTCGGTGATCTCGACCAGATAGGAGGAGAGTTCTTCGAGCTGGTTCCAGCCGTCGAACACATCCGCCATGGCGATGCCTTCGAGGCCGGCGCCCCGCTTCATCAGGTCGTAGGCCTCCACCAGGATCTGCTCGATCCCGTATTCGATGCCGTTGTGCACCGTTTTCACGAAATGGCCGGCGCCACCGGGGCCGATGTAGGTGACGCAGGGGCCGTCCTCCACCTGGGCGGCCATCTTGGTCACCAGGCTCTCAATCGCGTCGTAGGCCGCCTTGGTGCCGCCCGGCATCATGCTCGGCCCCTCCAGGGCCCCTTTGGCGCCGCCGGAGACGCCCATGCCGATGTAGCCGAAGCTCTTGCTCTCCAGCTCCTTCACCCGCCGCTCGGTGTCGGTGTAGAGGGAGTTGCCACCGTCGATCAGCAGATCGTCCTCCTCCAGGAAGGGGGAGATCGCGGCGATGGTGTCGTCGATCGGCTGGCCCGCCTTGATCATCATCAGGATGCGGCGGGGGCGCTCCAGGCTGGCGACGAACTCCTCAAGGGTATGGGCGCCGATGATCTGGAGGCCGGCGCCGCGACCGTTGAGGAACTCTTCCGTCTTGGCCCAGGTGCGGTTGTAGACGACGCTGGAGAAGCCGTTGCGCTCGGCGTTGAGGACAAGGTTCTCGCCCATCACGCCCAGGCCGATCAGGCCGAAGTGCGCTTTGCTCATGTCAGGAGGGCTTGCAAACCTTTCGGTGCCAGTGTGCCCGTGGGCCAGGCCCGACGCCGTCGCGGGCGTGGCTGTGTCAGCAACCGCTCAGATCACCGTGCCATCGGCCACCGTGGCGTTCTTCTCCACCACCACGATGCCGTTGCGGATGTAGAAGCCCAGCTCGGGGCGGTCGGCTTCTTCGATGTGATCCTTGTTCACGATCGTGACGTTGCGGCCGATCCGCACGTTCTTGTCAAGGATGGCGCGCCGCACGGTGGTGCCATGGCCCACCCCCAGCGGGATGCCGCCCCGTTCCCGCAGAACGGCGCGCTCCTCGGCGGATTCGTAGTAATCGGCGCCCATCACCAGGGTGTCCTGCAGCACCACTTCCCCCTCGATCCTGGAGCGCACACCGAGCACGCAATGGTGGATGCTGCAGGCCTGCAGAAGGGATCCTTCCCCGATGATCGACTGGGTGACCTGGGTGTCGAGCAGTTTGCTGGGGGGCAGGTAACGAGGCCGTGTGTAGATCGGGAACTTCTCGTCATAGAAGGAGAAGGCAGGCCTGGGTTGATCGGTGAGGGCCAGGTTGGCTTCGTAGAAGGCCCCGATCGTGCCGATGTCCTCCCAGTAGTCATCGAAGAGGAAACTCTGCAGGTTGTCGCCGCGGCCCAGGGCCAGAGGGATGATCTCCTTGCCGAAATCGGTGGCGCCTGGGTTGCTGCTCAGCAGGTCGAAGAGGGTGTGGCGGCTGAACACATAGATCCCCATCGAGGCGAGATAGGGACGACGGGCCGCCTCCGCTTCCGCCAGACCGAGTTTGGCCGTATTCATCTTCATGGCCGCCAGCGCCGCGCCCTTCGGTTTTTCGCTGAATTCCCGGATCCGTCCATCGTCGTCGGCGCGCATCAGGCCGAAGCCTTCGGCCTGCGCTTCATCCACCGGCAGCGCACCGACGCTGAGGTCTGCACCGGTTTCGATGTGGTGCTTCACGAAACGGCTGTAGTCCATCCGGTAGAGCTGGTCACCGGAGAGGATCAGGTAGTGGTCCACGTCCCATTCCTGGAACAGCCACTGGTATTTGCGCACCGCATCGGCGGTGCCTTCAAACCAGCTGGGGCTGTCCGGGGTCTGCTGGGCAGCGAGCACCTCCACGAAGCCCTGGCCGAAACCTGCCGAGAGGTTGTAGGTCTGGGTGAGGTGTCGGTTCAGGGAAGCGCTGTTGAACTGGGTCAACACGTAGATCTTGTTGATCCCCGAATTGATGCAGTTGCTGATCGGAATATCGATCAGACGGTACTTGCCGGCCAGGGGAACGGCTGGCTTGGCCCGCATCTTGGTGAGGGGATAGAGGCGGGTGCCCGCTCCTCCGCCGAGGATGATCGCCAGAACCCGCTTCATGACTCACTCTTCACAGGTCTGTTTCCAGCACCAGAGCACCGTACCGGAGCGTTTGACCGGGCAAGGCGGCTGCCTGTGGACCGCACCAAACTGTGGCAATGGCCACCATCCCCTGGCCTGATCAAGCGTCGGGGCTGCCGCCGTCAAGCTCGAAGAGCTCATGCAGCACCTGCATGGCCAGATGCCGCTGCTGTCTGGGCTGGGGAGCCCGCAGATGGGTGACAGGGCTGTGCAACACCTTGTTGATGATCCCTTTGCTGAGTGCTTCGACGACTTTCCGCTCCCGGGCGGACAGATCGGGCCCCATGCGGCTGAGGGCTTTCTGAAGCTCCTGTTCCCGGATCGTCTCAAGGGTCTGGCGCAACCGGTTCAAGGTGGGCACCGCTTCCAGACCATCCCACCATTCCAGGAACTGGCGGGTTTCGTCCTGCAGCAGACCTTCGGCCTCGATGGCAACCTCGCGCCTGGCCTCCTGGTTGCGGGTCACCACTTCCTGGAGATCGTCCACGTCGTAGGCATCCACGCCAGCGAGATCGCTGACACCCGAGCGGATGTTGCGGGGAACGCCGATGTCGATCAGCATCAGTGCCGAGCGCCGGTTGAGCCCCCCAAGCCGGGTTGCGTCGATGATCGGCTGCTCCGCAGCGGTGCTGGTGAACACCAATGAGCAGGTGCTGAGGCAGTGGTCGAGGTCGGAAAGGGGTCTGCACTGCACCGGCAGCTCGGGGAAATCGGCAGCAAGGGCCTCGGCCCGCTCCACGGTGCGGTTGAGCAGCACGAGGGCGCGACATCCCTTGGCCTGCAGATGCTGCAGCAGCAGCCGCGCCATCCGGCCTGCCCCCACCACGGCCACCTGCTCCTGATCCAGCGAGACCAGGTCATCGAGGCCCCGGGCCTGGCCCAGCTTCAGCTGGGCGAGCTCAACAGCAGCCGAGCTGATCGACACCGCGCCGGTGCCCAGGTTGGTTTCGGTGCGCACCCGCTTGCCGGTGCTCACCGCCTGGTTGAGCAGCCGGTTGAGGATCGGCCCGATCGAGCCATGCTCCTGCCCCAGCCTCACCATCTTTTTCACCTGGGAGAGGATCTGCCCCTCGCCCAGCACGAGGCTGTCAAGGCCGGCGGCGACCCGCAGCAGGTGAACCACCGCCTCTTCGTGGTGGTAGGTGAACAGATGGGGAGTGAGATCGCCGAACTCCAGCCCTGAGTGCCGACTCAGAAAGGAGCCCACCGCCGTGATTCCCTGCTCCTGGCTACGCAGCAGGGTGTAGATCTCCAGCCGGTTGCAGGTGCTGAGGATGGAAGCCTCCAGCACCTGGGAATCGCCGCGCAGGGTCTGGAGGGATTCCTCCATCGTTTGCTCGGGGATGCTGAGCCGCTCGCGGATCTCGACCGGGGCCGTGCGATGGCTGAGGCCGACGACGGCGATGTGCATGGGGAGGGGTTCAGCGCAGGGCGACGCTCTGGGCGCCGTCCTTGATGTGGATCGTGTCGGTGAAGCGGGCGCTTTGATCGAGGGAACTGATGATCAGGCTGCTGGTGCGGGTGCAGTCGTGCTCGAAGACGACCCCCTTGAACAGCAGGCCGGGGGTGATGCCGCTGCCTGCGAACACCACATTCTCCCCGGAGGCCAGTTCCTCGGCTTCATAAACCTTATCGATGTCGGTGATGCCCATCGAGTGGAGCCTTTCCACGTTGCCCTCCCTGGTGTAATCGGCCCACTCGGTTGTCTGGGCAATGGCCGGGTCGTAGACCAGCTGGCCCTGGAAGTGGGCGCCCAGGCAGCGCAGGGCTGCGGCGGAGATCACCCCTTCAGGGGCGGCGCCGATGCCCATCAGGCAGTGGGTGCCGGTGCCGGCGAAGCCGCAGGCGATCGCCGCCTGAACGTCACCGTCGCTGATCGGCTTGACCCGGGCACCGGTGGCACGGATCTCGGCGATCAGCTCCTTGTGGCGGGCCCGATCCATCACCACGATCACCAGCTCGCTGGCAGGCAGGCCGAGGCACTCGCTCAGAATGGCGATGTTCTCGGTGGCGCTCTTGCGGATGTCCACCTTGCCCTTGGCGGCCGGGGGAGCCGCCAGCTTCTTCATGTAGAAGTCGGGAGCATTGAACAGCCCGCCGCGATCGGAGGCGGCCAGCACGGCCATCGAGCCATCCTGGGCGTTGGCGCAGAGGTTGGTTCCCTCGCAGGGATCCACGGCGAAGTCAACGCCGGGGCCGGTGCCGCTGCCCACTTCCTCGCCGATGTACAGCATGGGGGCTTCGTCCCGTTCCCCCTCGCCGATCACGATCCGGCCCTGCATGACGATGGAGCCCATGCGCTTCCGCATCGCCTCCACGGCAGCCGCATCGGCCTCATCCTTCTTCCCCAGCCCGGTGAGATGGGCAGAGGCAATGGCGGCCTGCTCGACGACTTCGAGCAGTTCCTGAATGAGGGTGCGATCCACGGGGGTCTGGCAGAGAGGGAGAAAACGTCAACTGAAAGGCCGGCAGTTCAGCTGCAGCAAGGCCTTTCAGCCATTAGACGATCGATACTGTATCAGCGACGATCAGGGCTCACCGGCCGGGTCTGTCCGGCCTGTTCCAGGCTTCCAGCCGATTCCTACAATCACGGTGCTCCTTATGCCCCAGTGGCCCCAGCCATGAGCACGAAGCCTCTGGTGATCGCTCCGTCGATCCTTTCCGCTGATTTCGCCCGCCTCGGCGATGAGGTCAGGGCCGTCGACGAAGCCGGTGCCGACTGGATCCATGTCGACGTCATGGACGGCCGCTTCGTGCCCAACATCACGATCGGCCCGCTGATCGTCGAGGCCCTCCGTCCGGTGACTACCAAGCCGCTCGACGTTCATCTGATGATCGTGGAGCCGGAGAACTATGTGGCGGATTTCGCCAAGGCCGGAGCCGACCACATCTACGTGCAGGTGGAAGCCTGCCCGCACCTTCATCGCAATCTTGGTCAGATCAAGGACCTGGGCAAGAAAGCCGGTGCGGTGCTCAACCCCGGCACCTCGCTCGACACCCTGGAGTACTGCCTGGAGCTCTGTGACCTGGTTCTGATCATGAGCGTCAACCCCGGCTTCGGCGGGCAGAGCTTCATCCCTTCGGCGGTCGAAAAGGTGCGGCGTCTGCGGCGGATGTGTGATGAACGGGGTCTCGATCCCTGGATCGAGGTGGACGGTGGCCTCAAGGCCAACAATGCCTGGCAGGTGATCGAGGTGGGAGCCAACGCGATTGTTTCGGGTTCAGGGGTGTTCAATCAGCCCGATTACCGCGAGGCGATCAGCGGCATTCGCCACAGCCGCCGACCCGAAACAGTCCTGGTCTGAAGGGGCGACCGGCGCGGCTATTTCTTCCGGGTTGCCCCTGGCCCGTAGCGTCTGGGCAAAGGACGGTTGATCGGTCCGAACCGACTGAATTCCAGCTCAACTGCCGGTTTGCCGGAGCGGTTGACCGTGACGACCCCAAGCGGTTGCAGATTTCCCAGCCAGGGGAGCCAGGCGGGACGAGCCAGAGGTTTTCCGGGCTCAAGGATGCCGAACAGCACCCCACTGGATCCGACATAGCCATCGGCGCGTTGCCACCAGGCGAACCCCCTGGAGTCCTTGTTGAAGGTGGTGTACTCGGCCTTCAGCTCAGGGCCCAGGGCCAGGGCCAGAAATCCAGGCAGCTCGTAGCGGTTGCCGGCGATCAGCTCGGCTTCCTGCAGCGCCTTCCAGATTGCCGGATGGCGCTGCAGATCCCTGCGCAGGCTGTCGGCAGGCATCAGCTCGCTGGAGGTATCGAGGCCCGGGGGCAGCAGGCCATCGAACATTCCCCAGCGCACCTGCAGGGCCAGAACCAGCAGCAGCGGTGGCAGGAACACGGCCGTGCCCCAGGCCCCCAGTCTGATCCCCCTGCGGCACCAGTGCCGGTGTGGGCCAGCCAGCCAATCGCCAGCCAGCGGCAGCAGCAGCCACCAGGCCGGCACCAGCCAGCTTGCCAGCACATGCAGTCTTCCGGCCAGGAGCAGGAAAGCAATCAGCTGCGGCAGCACCAGCCAGCGCAGAAGCTGTCGGTGTGGTGCCGCCCCATCAAGGCCCGGCCGGGGCAGCAGTGCCACCAGCAGCACGGCGCCGATCGTCGGGAAGAGCAGCGCCAGCTGGGAGAGCAGGAACAGGGGTGGGGCTTCGAAGGCGTAGGCAGCGCCTGCACCGATCCTGCCGCCCTGGAACAGGAAGGATGCCCAGCCATTGCTCAGGTTCCAGAGCCATAACGGAGCGGAGACCAGCAGCCAGACCAGCAGTGCAACGGCGGGCCAGGGGCTTGCGTACCGCCGGCGGCGCTCCCTGCTGGCCAGGGTCCAGGCCAGCAGGGAGAGCAGCAGCAGCAAGGCGTGGTACTTACCAAGGGTGATCAAGCCGAGCAGGGCACCCAGTCCGATCGCCTGCCTGGCCGTGCCGGGCACGACCTGGGGGTGTCTTGACAGCCAGCAGAGCAGGGCCGCCATGGCCAGTAGCAGGGGGCTGTCCGGCAACAGCAGCACGCCACCGCAGAGGAACAGCAGGGGGCAGATACTGCCGATCACGGCGCTGAGCAGCCCGGCATTCCGGCCAAACCAGCGACCGGTCGCATCAGCCAGCAGGGCGAGGGCGAGGGTGTAGCTCAGCAGCGACGGGATGCGCAGGGCCAGAATCGAGCCGCCAAGCCGATGGCCGAGCCAGGCCCACAGCCCCACGGCTGCGGGATGATCGAAGTAGCTCAGGGCTGGATGAAGGCCGTAGAAGAGGTAGTAGGCCTCGTCGTACCCCGGCGGCAGGATGGCAATCAGGGCAAAGCGAAGCAGCAGCCCTGCCAGCAGCACAAGCGGCAGCAGCCATCTGGGCTGCAGAACACGTCCAGGCCCTGAGGCCTGTGGCTCAGTCACCGAGGAACCAGCCGTAGCTGTGCAGACCGATGCCGAGCAGGTTCACGCCGATGTAGCAAACCAGGATCACCACCAGTCCGGCCACCGCCACCAGGGCCGGCCTGCGGCCCTGCCAGCCTCGGCTGAGCCGGGTGTGCAGATAGGCGGCATAGACAAGCCAGCAGATCAGGGCCCAGGTTTCCTTCGGATCCCAGCTCCACCAGCTGCCCCAGGCCTCGTTCGCCCAGACGGCCCCACTGACCAGACCAACGGAGAGCAACAGGAAGCCGACGGTGATCGTTCGGTAGCTGAGGCTGTCGAGCTGCTCGTTGATCCCGATCGAGACACTGCTGAGCTGCAGTTCGCCGGAGGGGGTGGCCAGCTTGGCCTGGCGGTACCCACCGCTGCCGATTGAACTGCTGCGCAGTTGAAGGGTCTGCTGACGCTCGGTGAACAGCACCGCCAGGGAAAGCAACGAGCCCACCAGCAGAGCCGCATAACTCACCATGATCACGCTCACGTGCATGACCAGCCAGCTCGATCGCAGGGCCGGCACCAGCGGAGCGGCTTCCTGGAGGCGATCCGGCAGGGCGAAGCTGGCAAAGGCAACACAGCCCAGGGCAATCGGCGTGGTGGCGGCCGGAACCAGGGGTGAGGGCCATGAGCGCTCCACCAGCAACTGGGTGAGGCTGCAGGCCCAGGCCAGAAAGCAGAGCGATTCGTAGAGGTTGCTGATCGGGAAATGGCCCGATTCCCACCAGCGCAGGGTCAGTTGGGCCGTCAAACTCAGATTCGCCGCCGCGACCAGAACACGCACGAGGGTGCTGGGGGTGGCAGAGCTGACGCTCCAGAACGCCAGCGGCAGGGCGAGCAACAACAGACCGAAGGCCAGCAGGCCAAGGGCGAGAACCGGATCGGTCACGGCAGCCAGCACGGGAAGGGGGAACAACGGCTCTTGCCAGTCTGCCTGGACATCCAACCTCAGCGACTGGCCTGGCGCAGCAGCAGCAGTCCGGTGGCCAGCCCGACCAGGACCGGAGCCCAGGCGGCCAGGAAGGGTGAAAGGGTGCCCTTCACCCCCAGCGAACTGAAGATGAATGACATCAGGTAGTAGGAAAAGATCAGCAGCACACTGATCCCGAACCCCTGGCTGCGGCTGGTGCGGGCATCGGGGCGAACCCCGAGGCTGCTGCCGATCAGGCCGAACACCAGGCAGATGGATGGAAAAGCGAATTTCTCCTGAATCCTCACCCGCATGCGGCGGGCTTCCTTCCGGTCACCGGCTTCCCTGAGCAGCTTCTCGGCGCTGATCGCCTCGGACACCGACATGGCGGCGGCATCCTTGGGCAGGGCAGCCAGCTGCAGGGGTCCCTGGTCGAGCGGGTAGAGGTAGCGGCTGAAACGCGCCGAGGTGGTGGTGGCGTCCCTGTTGTCGATCAGCACCACCTTGCCGTCCCGGAATTCCCACATCCCCTCGGCAGGGCTCCAGATGGCCCGATCAGCGCTGAGGATCTGGGTTCGCCCGTCACGGGTGAAATCCAGCACCGTGACATCGATCATTTCTCCGTCCCTGAACTGTCCGGCGTAGAAGAGCTGGGAGAGATAGCGCTCACTTCCGGATTCCGCATCCTTGTTTTCCCGGCGGCTGAAGCGGGAATAGATGATGTTGCTGCCCTTCTCGGCGGCCACCGCCTTGCCGAGGGCCTGGTTGAGCACATCGCTGGCCTGCAGGTTGGCATTGGGCACGATCAGGTCGTTGAACAGGAAGGTGACCAGGCTCATCAGCACCGCCACCAGGAGGGCTGGAACGACCATTCGCCAGGTCTTCACCCCGAGGCTGCGCAGGGCTGTGAGCTCGCAGTTGCTGGAAAGCCCGCTGTAGGCCAGCAGGGTGGCCATCAAGGTGGCCATCGGAAACGACAACACCAGAAACCCCGGCAAGCGCAGACCCAGCACCTGCAGGGCCACCCCGATCGGCAGCCCCGATTCGGTCACCCGGCGCACCAGTTCGAACACCACCCCCACCGAGAGGGATACGGCGGTGAAGGCGGCGATACCGAACAGGAGCGGGGGGACCAGCTCCGCGACCAGCCAGCGGTCCAGCAGGGGAAGTGGCCTGAGCACAGGCAGGTGTTGCCAGCCCTGGCTGGGCCGGCTCAAAGGCGGGTTGGCTCCCTGCACCTGATTCACAACTGAAAGGCCTCCCCGAGGTAATGCCGTCGAACCAGCGGATCCGCCGCGACCACCTCGGAGCGGCCGGCGGCCAGGATGCTGCCTTCGGTGAGGATGTAGGCCCGATCGGTGATGGCCAGGGTTTCCCGCACGTTGTGGTCCGTGATCAGCAAGCCCATCGACCGCTCCCTCAGGGTGCCGATCAGGGCCTGCAGATCGGCCACAGCCAGCGGGTCGACGCCGGCGAACGGTTCATCGAGCAGGAGATAGCGGGGCCCCCTGGGACCCACAGCCAGAGCCCGGGCCACCTCACAGCGCCGTCGCTCCCCCCCTGAGAGTTGAAAACCGAGACGGTGCTGGAAGCGGCTCAGGTGGAAGTCCTCGATCAGCTGCTCAAGGCGTGTGCGGCGAATCCCCGCCGGTGCACCACTTTCCTGCAGCGCCAGCTGCAGGTTCTGCCTGACGCTGAGCTGACGGAAGACGCTGGGTTCCTGGGGTAGATAGCCGATTCCCAGGCGGGCCCGTTGGGGCATGGCCAGGCCTTCGACGGCACGGCCATCGAGCATCACCCTTCCCCGGTCGGGCTTCAGCCTGCCGGTGACCAGATTGAAGGTGGTGGTCTTGCCGGCTCCGTTCGGGCCGAGCAGCCCCACCACTTCGCCGGGATGGAGTTCGAGGCTGACGCCCTTGACCAGGGGGCGGCCGCCGAGGCTGAGGGCGACCTCCTCAAGTTGGAGACTCATCGGGGCGCCGCAGTCCCTGGGCTGGCGTTGTTCTGCTGGAGGCGGAGCCGACTGAACACCTGCTGGCCGCTGCCGGGCTCCGCCAGAACCCTCTCACTGTCCACCAGGTAGACCACCCGCTCGGCCCGCAACAGATTTCCCCCTTCCTGGATCACATCGACATCGCCGGTCAGCACGATCCGGCCCTCCTTGGTGAAGTACTGGGCCTGGCGGGAGGTGGCCACCAGGCGCCGATCCGGATAAAGAATCCTGACGTTGCCGATCGCCGTGATGATGCCTGTGGCGTTGTCGGCCTTCTGGCTGTCCGATTCAATCGTGACCAGGCCGGTCGGCTGCGCTGCTGGCGGTGGTGGAGTTGCCGTTGCCGCGGCTGGAGTGGCGACGGGGACGGTGGCTGCGCCCTGGGCCCAGGCCCGAGGAGCGCTCAGCAGAACCAGCACCAGCAGCAGCGCACCCAGAGGCTGGTTCCGGGGATGTCGGGAGAGGGGCCGACCAGGGTTCATGGTTTGGCTGCTCCGTTGGGGATCAGCATCAGTCCGGTCCAAATCAGGCGTGAATCAGGCGTGAATCAGGCAGTGCCGGTGGAAAGCCTGAAGCGCAGGGGCGCTCGGCTGTTCATTTGGCGTGGAAATCGAGAGAATGGCTCTCAGACGAACGGCCATCAAATGAATGGCCTCAATTCAGCAGGGCCCTGCAGGGATGGATGGCCATTGCAGCTGACCGGGGAGAGACTGGGAAGCGGCAGGCTGCCCGGATCTCCGTTCTGTTGCAGACAGTGCAACCGGCCGCTGACCTGAGCGCGCAGCGGGCCGAGATCCAGCCCGAGCACCTCGTCAGGGAAAGGGGCCAGGCGCCCCAGCCCCTCGCCCATCAAGACCGTGGCTCCATGCCGGTTACCGCGCTCAAGATGGAGATGGGCCACAGCGATCTGCAGCAGGGATTGGAGCACGATCCGGTCCTGGCCGAGGGATTCATGCCAGAGCTCTTCCAGGCCGTCGTGGCATGGATACCAGGCGGCCTGGTTGAAGAGGGTGACAGCCGCAACGAAGCGGGGATCAAGGGCCAGATCGATCGGGGCCGGACTCGATGTCCGCCAGCCGGTGGGCCGGTCCGTCATCGCTTGGCCGGCTTCTTCATCGCCAGTTTGCGCAGACGGATCGACTCAGGCGTCACCTCCAGCATTTCGTCGGGTCCGATGTATTCCAGGGCGCGCTCCAGGGTCATCTGGATCGGGGACTGGAGGGTGTCGAGCACCTCAGCGCCGGCCGAGCGGATGTTGGTGACCTGCTTGGCCTTGCAGACATTCAGTTCCAGGTCGGGGGGACGGTTGTGTTCGCCGACGATCATCCCCTTGTAGACCTTCGTGCCCGGGGTGATGAAGAACTGACCCCGGTCTTCGGCGCCCTTGAGGGCATAGAAGGTGGCTGTTCCTTCTTCGAACGAAATCAGCACGCCGTTGCGCCGTGCTTCGAAATCCCCCTGCATCGGGCGGTACTCGAAGAAGGAATGGCTCATGATCCCCTCGCCACGGGTGGCGCGAACGAATTCGCCGCGGAAGCCGATCAGGCCCCGGGCGGGCACCACGAATTCCAGCTGGGTGCGTCCGTCGGCACCGGTTTCCATGTTCTGCATCTCGCCCTTGCGCATGCCGAGCTTTTCGATGCAGTTGCCGACAGCCTCTTCAGGCACGTCCATCACCAGGGTTTCAACGGGTTCGCAGGGGGTTCCGTCGATGGTGCGGAAGATCACTTGGGGCTGGGTGACCTGAAACTCGTAACCCTCCCTCCGCATCGTTTCGATCAGAATTCCAAGGTGAAGCTCACCCCGGCCGCTCACCGCGAAGCGATCCGGTGAGTCGGTGTCTTCGACCCGCAGGGCCACGTTGGTGAGCAGTTCCTTCTGAAGCCGATCCCGCAGCTGGCGGCTGGTCACGAACTTGCCCTCCTTGCCCGCGAACGGTGAATCGTTGATGACGAAGGTCATCTGGAGGGTGGGTTCGTCCACCCGGATCAGCGGCAGGGCCTCCGGGTGATCAGGGCAGGCGATCGTTTCGCCGATGTTGACCTCATCGAAACCGGCCACGGCCACCAGGTCACCGGCGTGAGCTTCGGCGATCTCAACCCTGGAGAGACCTTCAAAGCCCAGCAACTTGCTGATCCTGCTGCGCTTGATGCTGCCGTCATCGCGAATCAGCGCCGCCGTCTGGCCGGCCTTGATGGTGCCGTTGTGGACACGACCGATCACGATCCGGCCCAGAAAATCGGAGTAGTCGAGGGTGGTGACCTGGAGCTGCAGTGGCTTGTCCACATCGCCGACCGGGGGCGGCACATGGCGGAGGATCGCATCGAACAGCGGCTTCATGTTGTCGCTGTCGGTGGCCATGTCCGGCTTGGCAAAACCGCCCATGCCGCTGCCGAACAGGTAGGGAAAATCACACTGGTCGTCGTCGGCGCCCAGTTCCAGAAACAGATCGAGCACCTTGTCGACGGCCTGCTCAGGATCCACCCGGGCCCGGTCGATCTTGTTGATGAACACAATCGGCCGCAGACCCTGCTCCAGCGCCTTGCGCAGCACGAAGCGGGTCTGGGGCATCGGGCCTTCGTTGGCGTCGACGATCAGCAGGGCGCCATCCACCATGCCCAGCACCCGCTCCACTTCGCCGCCGAAGTCGGAGTGGCCCGGCGTGTCGACGATGTTGATTCGTGTGTCGCCGTAGGTGACGGCCGTGTTTTTGGAGAGGATGGTGATGCCGCGTTCCCGCTCCAGGTCGTTCGAGTCCATCACGCAGGTGGGAACGGCCTCTCCATCCCGGAAAATCCCCGACTGCTGCAACAGCGCATCCACCAAGGTGGTTTTGCCATGATCAACGTGGGCGATGATCGCGATATTGCGTATCGGGGCGCGCTGGGATGGGGCGCTCATGCAGCGGCAGAATCAATTGATCACCTTATCTCAGCCCCTCGCCTGGCCGCTTCGAACAGTTTCAGCGCTTCAGCCGATCCTTCGAAACGCCAGTGCCACGGTTCGTAGCTGACCCCCTGCCTGTTGCCCTTCGGAAAGGAGAGCCTGAAGTGGTGACGGTTGGCATGGCGCTCCAGCCAGGCGAAAGCCGGGGTGGTCTCGAAGGCATCCTTCAGGTTCGTGCCGGGGCGGGTTCCGTCGCCGAGGTCGAAGGCCAGGCCGGTGCTGTGTTCGGAAAAACCCGGCGGGGCACTCACCTTGGCCCGCTCGGCGGCACTTTGATTGCGTTCCGCCTTCACGTCGAAGAACAGCTGCTTCTGCAGGGCCAGGTCGCGAAACCCGCTCAGAACACGGAGATCAACGCCATCGGCTGCTGCCTCCCGCTGCATCGCCAGCAGGGGCTCGGCTGCGTCGCGATGGGCTTTGAGGCCTGGAGCCACCTGGATCAGCTGATCGGCGGAGACTTCCGGAAAGGGGAAATGACCCAGGAGGCGACCATCGAAGCTCCGCTGGGAGCCGAAGCCTGCGAGGGGGTCGGGGTCGAGGATCGTTCTGGCCAGAGGCACGATCACCACGAGAAGAAACCCGAGGGCCGCCAGGCCTGCGGCGCCGAGCACCAGTGGTTTGAGTGGGCCAGACGCTGCCGGGATCGGTCGAGCCGTTCGACGGGCTACCGGGATCTCGTGGGGCAGCTCTCGCGTGGGGAGCTTGGAGCGGGCACGGGGTGTCACTCCTGGAGGCACTCCCCGTGGCACTCCTCGTGGAACACGCCGTTCAAACAAGCTTGGAGACAATCTTAGGGCTGTGCCATCCATGCTTCAACGCAGGGCCGGTCTTCGGTGTTAGCTTCCAGCTCAAGATCGTTCCAGCGGAGCAGGTTTCAAGATGTTGCGAGTCGCAGTTGTGGGTGGCGGCCCGAGCGGATCCTGTGCTGCTGAAGTGCTGGCCAAGGCGGGCATTCAGACCTGGCTGTTCGAGCGCAAGCTCGACAACGCCAAACCATGCGGAGGCGCGATACCGCTGTGCATGGTGGCTGAGTTCGATCTGCCCGCATCGATCATCGATCGGAAAGTTCGGAACATGAAGATGATTTCCCCTTCCAACCGGGAAGTGGACATTCATCTCGGTGACGAGAATGAATACATCGGCATGTGCCGCCGAGAGGTGATGGATGGTTTCCTGCGCGATCGCGCGGCCTCTATGGGCGCTCAATTGGTCAACGGCCTGGTTCAGAGCATCGATACCGGTGTGAATCGGCAGGGCCCTTATACCCTTCAATACGCTGACTATTCTTCAGGGGGACCCACCGGAGAGATCAGAACCCTGGAAGTGGATTTGATCGTGGGCGCAGATGGGGCCAACAGCCGGGTGGCCAAGGCCATGGATGCGGGTGATTACAACGTGGCGATCGCCTTTCAGGAACGCATCCGCCTTCCCAAGGAAGAGATGAGCTACTACGAAGACCTTGCCGAAATGTATGTGGGCACCGACGTCTCGCCTGACTTTTATGGCTGGGTCTTTCCGAAGTACGACCATGTCGCTGTTGGCACCGGCACGATGCAGCAGAACCAGAGCCTGATCAAAAGCCTCCAGAAGGGCATCCGGGCCAGGGCCAGCGCCCGTCTGCTCGATGGTGAGGTGATCAAGGTGGAGGCCCATCCGATCCCGGAGCATCCCCGCCCTCGCCGGGTCGTGGGCCGGATGGCCCTGGTCGGGGACGCAGCCGGTTATGTCACCAAGAGTTCAGGTGAGGGGATTTATTTCGCGGCCAAGAGTGGACGGATGTGCGCCGAGCAGATCGTCTCGGCGAGCGATCAGGGGCGGACCATTCCATCGGAGAAGGACCTCAAGGTTTATATCAAGAAGTGGGATCGCAAGTATGGTGCAACCTACAAGGTTCTTGAGATCCTTCAGAACATTTTTTATCGCAATGATGCGGCCCGAGAAGCGTTTGTCGAAATGTGTGACGACAAAGATGTGCAGCGCCTGACTTTTGACAGTTATCTGTACAAGCGGGTGGTGATGATGAATCCCTGGCAGCAGATCAAGCTCACTCTGATGACGCTCGGCTCGGTGCTGCGCGGCCAGGCTCTCGCTCCGATTGCCTACAAGCCGGTGGCCAGCGCGGTCCGCAGTCCCGAAGAGATGGAAGCCCATCGTCTGGCCAGGCTGCAGGCATCCCCTGAATCAGCACCCCACCAGCAGCAGCCTGATCCCGTTGGCGGACCCCTCCAGCCCCCTGCCCCGGCAACTGCCAAGGACAGTGGGGCCCGGGAGCCTGTGCTGGCCAGCAAAACCTGAGCCGTCTCAGCTCGCCAATCTGCTGAAGTCGGCCAGCACCAACGACTGGTTGCGCAGCACGCCGAGCAGATTCAGCCGATTGGTGCGCACGGCTGGATCGTCAGCCATCACCATCACGCTGGTGTCCCCATCGAAAAAGGCCGCCAGGGCAGGGGCCCCACCGATCAGTTCTGTGGCCAGGGTCCGGTAGCGATCCTCGGCCTGGTCGGCGGTGATCGGCAGGAGGTCTTTGAGCACGCGCAACATGCCCTGTTCACTTGCTGAGCTGAACAGAGCCGGATTCACCACGGCCATGGGGTCGAGGATCGTGGTGTCGAGACTGCCTTTCTCGGCCAGTCGGCTGGCCCGTTGGACCACGGCCTGCAGGGGGGCCAGGGCTCCGGTGGACCGCAGTTCGGCGAGCAGTTCCACCCGCCGGCGGACATCGGCCACATCCGCCACCAATCGCCCCGCTGCCGCCCTGTCCCCCGCCACGGCCTGAACCAGGTCGGTATCGAAGCCCTGCTCCTCCAGCAGGTTGATCAGCCGCAGCCGCACCACGTCGGTCAGCTCCGTGGCCAGTGCAGCCGCATCCAGGCTGAGTTCCGGGAGCTGTTGCTGCCAATGGGCTGTCCCGTCCTGCAGGACGGTGCTCAGGTCCAGGGCCCAGCCCCGCTCCAGAAGGATCTGCACAAGGCCGTTGCCCGCCCTTCGCAGGGCGTAGGGGTCGGATGAGCCGCTGGGGCGCTCCCCCTTGGCATAGACGCTCAGCAGCAACTCCAGACGCTCCGCGAGGGCGACGATGGCGCCGGCATCGGAGCTGGGCAGCTGATCAGCGGCTCCCCGGGGCAGATAGTGCTCCAGGACGGCCAGGGCAACAGGCCTGGCTTCCCCTTCGGCCAGCGCGTACTTGGCGCCCATCACCCCCTGGAGTTCAGGAAACTCGCCCACCATCTGGCTGACGAGATCGTTCTTGCAGAGGTGGGCGGCCCGGCGGGCGCTGAGGGCCGAGCTCTCCGGCAGATTCAGCTGATCCAGCAACAGGCCACTCAGCCACTCCAGGCGTTCGGCCCGATCCAGGAGGCTGCCCAGTCCCTCCGCGAAGGTCACGCTGGCGAGTTGTTCTCGCCGCTGCTCACTGGTGACGGCCCGGTCTGCCGCCAGGAAGAATTCCGCATCGGCCAGTCGGGCCCTGAGCACCCTTTCATTGCCGCGCCGGATGGTCTCGATCGCTTCTGGCCTGCCGTTGCCGATGCAGAGAAAGCGGGGAAGCAGCGTTTCGGTGGCGTCGAGGGCCAGTGGATCATCAGGAGCTTTGGCGTGCAGCAGGGGGATGTAGCGCTGGTGGGTGCGCATCACCGTGCTGAGCACTTCTAGTGGCAAGGCCAGAAAGCGCTCCTCCACCCGCCCCTCGATCAGGGAGGGCGACTCCACCAGGTCAACGAGTTCCTCGAAGAGTTCGGTCGGGAAATCTGGACGGGCCGAGCAAGTGGATGCGGCTGTCTCGACCGCCTCCCGGATCCAGCGGGCCCGATCCTCACGCTCCACCTGAACCCCTGCAGCGGCAAGGGTCTCGGCGTAGGCCGCCGCTGCCGGAATCGTCACGACGGCCCGGCTGAGCCGGTGGCCGCGGCTCAACCGCCCGCTCCGCACCACCGGATCGCAACCGGGCAGCTCGATCGGGATCGGCTGCTCATCGAGCAGGGCCACCAGCCAGCGGACCGGTCGGCTGAAGCGCTGCTCCCCCTCACCCCAGCGCATGAAGCGTCGTCCTTGCAGGGCGTTCACCCAGCCAGGGATCTCGCCAGCCAGCACCGCTGCGGTGGACTGACCGGCCTGGCGGGTTCTGGCAAACACGAAGGGCCCTTTGGCCGTCTGGCGAATCTCCAGGTCGCCGATGGCGACGCCGCAGCGACGGGCGAAGCCGTGGGCGGAGGGGGTGGGAGCGCCATCAGCGAAGGCCGCTCCGGCCGGCGGGCCCTTGCGGTCCTCTTCCAGGTCCTGCTGGTGGGAGGGCAACGCCGCGACGGTGATGGCGAGACGTCGTGGTGTGCCGGTGCTTCGCACCAGTCCATGGCCGAGCCGCTGGCTGCTCAGAGAGGCGCGCACCTGTCGCTCCAGCTGGGGCAGGGCCAGGCGAACGAAATCGGCCGGCAGTTCTTCAGTGCCGATCTCGAGCAGAAATGTGGCCACGGACGCCTCTCGGACGCCATCGACTGTATTGAACGCCTTTGGGTCGCAGCCGCTTCGCTACCTTCGAGAGATGCTGGCGAAGCCTTTGTGACCTCTTCCCCGCCTTTGAGCAAGTTCGAGCAACTCAAGGCGCGCAGCGACCATCTCAGGGAGCCCCTTGCCACCGAACTGGAGAACGACAAGCCGTTCTTCACCGATGGTGCTGTTCAGATCCTCAAGTTCCACGGCAGCTACCAGCAGGACAATCGCGACCATCGCCAGAAAGGCCACGAGAAGGACTGGCAGATGATGCTGCGGCTGCGCAGCCCGGCGGGTCTGATTCCCGTGCCGCTCTACCTGGCCATGGATGACCTGGCCGACCGGCTCGGCAACGGCAGCCTGCGGGTCACCACCCGCCAGGCCTTCCAGATGCATGGCATCGCCAAGGCCGATCTGCGGGAAGTGATCGGCACGATCGTGCGGGCGATGGGCTCCACCCTGGCCGCCTGTGGTGACATCAACCGCAATGTGATGGCACCGGCGGCCCCCTTCGAAAAGGGCGGTTACCCGGCGGCCCGTCGCCTCGCTGACGCGATCGCCGATCTGCTCTCACCCCAGGCGGCTGAAGGGTCGTATCTCGATCTCTGGGTGGATGGCGACCACCGTTACCGGTTTCAGCCCGAGGCGGCCGTGAAGCGGGCCCGCGAACGGCAGCGGCAGGGAGCCCTGTTCAGTGGCGACGCCACCGAGCCCCTCTACGGCGGCACCTATCTGCCCCGCAAATTCAAGGTGGCGGTCACGGTGCCCGGTGACAACTCCGTTGACCTGCTCACCCAGGACATCGGTCTGGTGGTGTTCTGCGATCCAGCCGGGCGGCTGCGGGGCTGCAACGTCTACGTCGGTGGCGGCATGGGACGAACCCACAACAAAGAGGACACCTTCGCCCGCACCGCCGATCCGCTCGGCCATGTGGCTGCGGAGCACATCCTCGATCTCGTTCAGGCCATTGCCGCCCTGCAGCGCGACCATGGCGACCGGGAACTGCGGCGTCATGCCCGCATGAAGTATCTGATCCACGATCGCGGCATCGCCTGGTTCAAGCAGGAACTGATCCGTTACTTTCCCCACCCGATCAAGGCCCTGCGGCCGGAGCCGAAGACCAAGCTTCACGACTATCTCGGCTGGCACCGCCAGAGCAGCGGCCTCTGGTTCGTCGGGCTTCCCCTGCTCTGCGGTCGGCTGGAGGGAGCTGTCAAGCAAGGGCTGCGGCAGCTTGTCGAGACCTATCAGCTCGATGTGCGCCTCACTCCGAACCAGGATCTGCTGCTCTGCAACATCGGCACCAGCCAGCGCACGACGGTGCGCAACGCTCTGGCTGCTCTGGGTTTCGTCGCACCTGAGGCTCCCGCACGGCTGGCCCGTCACGCCCTGGCCTGTCCGGCCCTGCCCACCTGCGGGCTGGCCATCACCGAAGCGGAGCGGATTCTGCCCTCGGTGCTCGATCGTCTCGATGGCCTGCTCCGCCGGCTGGACATCGACCAACCCGTGCTCGTGCGCATGACCGGTTGCCCCAATGGCTGTGCCCGCCCCTACATGGCGGAGATCGGGCTGGTCGGCAGTGGGGTGGATCAGTACCAGCTCTGGCTGGGAGGGACTCCCAACCTCAGCCGGCTGGCCACCCCTTACCTCGAGAAGATGCCCCTCGAACATCTGGAGACCACCCTTGAACCCTTGCTGCGGGACTGGAAATCGAACCCAGGCGGCGGCAGAGCGGCCAGCTTCGGAGATTTCGTCGGCCAGCTCGGCCCCGAGCGGGTGCGGGCCCTGCTGCCAGCTTGCTGATGCAACGCGTTAGCCGGCCCGGGATCAGGCCGCTCCATGGCGGGTCTGTTCACAGCGGGCTCATCCACAGGATGGTTCGGCTCGGCTTGATTGCGCTGCTGGTCGAGGTGCTGGTTGCCCTTTTCCCGGCCGGCCGCCTGATCGGCTCGACGGCCTTGCTGCCGGGCGCCCTGGCCCAGGGCCGCACGATGCCCACACCACCAGCCGCCCCCGTACGGGTCTACCGCCCCGATTTCGCCACCTGCCAACCGGATCACCTCACTGCCGCCTTTCGCCGCCAGCTCGACCAGTTCGTGGGACAGTCTCCCCAGGTGATGGCCCGGCTGCGCACGCTGCAGCTGGAGCTTGGTGAGGCCACTCTGCGCAGCTGCGCCGACCAGAACCTGATCAGCCGGGAGGTGGCGGAGCAGATCTGGCGGGATCTGCAGACGATGCCTCTGCCTCAGGCGCCGCCGGGCACAGGCAGCCAGCGCCCGTAGACCGCCGAGGCCTGAGCGGATTGCCAGGCCCAGAGCTGGTCGCCATGGCTGAAATGCCACCACTCATTGGGGTGCTGGCAGAAACCCGCCGCCGTCATCGCGGCCCGGAGCCTCAGCCGGCGGTGGTGCCAACGGGCCGGA
This sequence comes from Cyanobium sp. ULC082, assembly GCF_977927535.1. Taxonomy (NCBI): domain Bacteria; kingdom Bacillati; phylum Cyanobacteriota; class Cyanophyceae; order Synechococcales; family Prochlorococcaceae; genus Cyanobium; species Cyanobium sp. ULC082. Next base: position 1,327,653 of record NZ_OZ376397.1, on the reverse strand, counting down.
TGACCGTCGCTTTCCAGATCGAAGTCCGCGTAGTGGTCGGGTTCGGACACCGGATCAATCGCATCGATCTCTCCACCCATGGCCAGCGGCTCGCCACTGGCCTCTGCCAGGGTCAGATCCACGGCAGCACCGGTGCTGTGGGGCGGGGGCATGGACGGATCCTGGCTGGGCGGCGCCCAGAAACGCCCCACCTCCAGCCGGATCGCCTCGCGCTCCGGGCTGGCCACGGCGGCATCCACCCCCCTGGCGGCGCAGGTGCTGAGCAGGGCGTGCTCGACCATGAAGGCCTGCACGGCCACCGGCCGCCAGGCATCGAAGATCGCCAGTCGCCAGGTCGGTTCGTGGCGCTGCAGCTCGGCCTCGGCGATCAGCAGACGTTCGACCACAGCCCTGCGCAGTTGGAAGGGGGAACCACTGGCTCCATAGGGGGCGCCGAGTTCCATGTAGGGATGGGGCAGGAGGCGATGCAGGGCCAGCGGCAGCTCGATCAGGGGATCGTCGTTGTCGTGGATCGGGATGACGTTCCAGGGACGTGACACAGCGGCATGGGGCGGACCGACGGAGCGGCGGTGCTCAATTCAAGCGGGCCGCTTCAGCCTGGCGCTGTTCGCTCAGGGCGCGCTCCAGGCCAGGGTGTCGCTGCAGGTCGGGATCCTCTTCCAGAATGGCGCTGGCCTCCTGACGGGCCAGATCCAGCACGTCGCCGTCGTCGGTGAGGCTGGCCAGGGCCAGGTCCGGCAGACCCGACTGACGGGTGCCGAGCACCTGCCCCGGCCCCCGCAGACGCAGGTCCATCTCGGCGATCTCGAAGCCATCGCTGGAGCGCACCAGCAATTCCAGCCGCTGCCTCGCCTGGGGGGCGCGACTGTCATTGATCAGCAGACAGTGGGAGGCGGCGGCACCCCGACCCACCCGCCCGCGCAGCTGGTGGAGCTGGGCCAGCCCGAATCGATCGGCGTGCTCGATCACCATCACGCTGGCCTCGGGGACGTCCACGCCCACTTCCACCACGGTGGTGGCGACCAGCACATCGGTCTGCCCGGCCGCGAAGGCGGAGATCGCCGCCTGCTTCTGGCGGCTGTCGAGGCGGCCATGGAGCAGACCGACCCGCAGGTCGGCGAATACCTCGCTGCTCAGCTGCTCATGGACCTCGACCGCCGAGCGGAGATCCAGCGTCTCCGATTCCTCCACCAGGGGAAGCACCACATAGGCCCGCTGCCCCTGGGCCACCTGGTCACGGATCAGTTCGTAGGCTTCCAGGCGTTCGCTGCCCCGCAGTAGCCGCGTGCGGATCGGGGTACGACCGGGGGGAAGTTCATCGATCTGGCTCACCTCCAGATCGCCGTGCACCGACAGGGCGAGGGTGCGGGGAATCGGCGTGGCGGTCATGGTGAGCAGATGCGGCTGGAGGCCCTTGCCGAGCAGGCGGTTGCGCTGTCGCACCCCGAAGCGGTGCTGTTCATCCACCACCACCAGCCCGAGCCGGGCGAAATGCACGGGATCCTCGATCAGAGCGTGGGTCCCGACCAGCAGTTGCGACTGGCCGTTGGCCAGATCCTGCAGCAGTTCCCGGCGCCTGAGACGCGATGTGGAGCCGGTCAGCAGGTCGGCGCGGATCTGCAGCTGGGGCAACCATTCCCCCAGCTTGCGGGCGTGCTGCTGGGCCAGCACTTCGGTGGGTGCCATCAGGGCCCCCTGACAGCCGGCCTCGATCGCGGTGAGCAGGGCGGCGATCGCCACCACGGTTTTGCCACTGCCGACATCCCCCTGCACCAGGCGCGCCATCGGCCGCTCCCGGGCGAGGTCGGCGCGGATCTCGCCCAGCACCCGTTGCTGGGCCGATGTGAGCGGAAAGGGCAGCAGCTCCAGAAAGGCAGCCACGAGGCTGGATTGCCCCGGCGGCAGCAGCAGGGGCGGCGAGGGGCGGCTGCGCAGCTGCTGACGGCGGCGCAGCAGGCTCAGCTGCAGCAGCAGAAACTCATCGAAGACCAGGCGGTGCCGGCTGGCCTTGAGCTCAGCCTGATCCACCGGGGCATGGATGCCCTTCAGGGCCGCGGCACGATCGAGCAGGTTCAGCCGCCGCCGCAGGGTGGCCGGCAGCGGATCCCCCCAGGGGGCGGCGGCCGGCAGCACCGCCTGGATCGCCTGACGCAGCCGCTCGGCACTCAACCCTTCGGTGAGCCCGTAAACCGGCAGCAGACGGCCGATCTGCTCAGAGCGCACGGGCGCGCCCGGACCATCGAGCACCTCGATCAGGGGGTCCTGCAGGGTGGGTCCCCAGGGCGTCTGCTTGACCAGGCCACTGGCGGCCAGGGTGCTGCCCGCGGGGTACTGGCGTTCCTGGGCCCGTAACCAGCCTGTTGATGCGAATCGCTTGCCGTTGAAGAACTTGCTGAGGCGCAACCGACCGGTGATGTCCTGCACCTGCAGCTCCAGGATCGACAGGTTGGGGTTGCGCGGGCTGGTGAAGGCATGGTTGCGCCGCACCGTGGCCACGACCGTGGCGGTTTCGCCCGGCACCAGGGCGTTGATCCGGACCAGGTGGGCGTAGTCGAGATAGTCGCGGGGGTAATGGCGCAGCAGGTCGGCGGCGAGCAGCAGCCCAAGGCCCGCCAGCTTGGTGGCCAGCTTCGGCCCGATGCCGGGCACCTCCGACAGCGGGGTGTTCGGCCCGATCGGGGTCGGCCTCGATGGGTTCGCCCCCCCCTGCCGCGGCAGGGGAGCCAGGCGCAGCCTCGGTGGGGCAAAGGGGGAGGCGGGCTCCAGGCTTTGCCGCAGCCGATGCAGCGCCTCCCGGCAGCGTCGGACCAGGTTCTGGCGACCGGCCAGGCTCAGCTGGGCGTAGCGATCGAACTCAAGGTCGAGGGGCGCCAGCCCCGCCGAGGGTTCGCGGCAATGGCGGGCGAGGAAGACGCTGAACCGTTCCTGCCTGCCCTCCAGGTCCGGAAAGCCCCGATCCGCTTCGATCTGCAGGGCCTTCTGCAGGGTCGCGATCCACTCCGCTCCCACCTGGGGGGGGCGGCTCAGGGGGGAGCCGGCAGGTTGGTCTGGCTGTCCTGCAACCACTGCTGTTCCGCTTCGAGGGCCTGGGTGCGCCGCTGCCAATGGCGGTATTGCCGAGCCATTTTGCGCACATCCTGCCGCCGCTGCTCCAGTCGGCGCCGGCAGGTGCGCAGGCGCGCTTGATCGAACTCCAGATCACTGCTGCGCAGCAGCAGGCCGATCGCCTCAAGTTGTCCGGCCATCGCCTCAGGAGCGAAGGGCAGGGATAGGCGCAACAGATTGGCAGGAGCAGGCATCGCTTCGATCTGGCCGTCGAGCACGGCATCGAGCAGGTTGATCGGCAGCAGGCTGCGGGTCAGGCCGAGCCGCAGCAGATCGAGATTGATGGCGTGGGACAGGTTGCGTAACCGTCGCTGCAAGGCACGATCCAGCACCTCCCACCAGCGCAGCAGCGCGATCGGCTGGTCGGGCAGCACAACCGGTGAGGCCCCGTCTTCAGGGTCGGCTGGAAGCTCCTGCTCCTCGTCTTCCTCCCTGGTGGCATCGCGACCGAACTGCTCGGAGGCCATGGCGAAGAGTTGCTGCAGGCCCTGGTTGGAGCGAAGCGCGTCGAGCCGCCCGGCTCCGAGATCGCCGGGAGCGTCTTCCTCCTCATCCATCTCCATATCCTCCAACTCCTCCGTCTCCTCCAACTCCTCCATTTCCTCCTCATCCCCAACTTCCCCAGCTTCCCCACTTTCCCCAGCTTCCGTGGCTGTTTCGTCGTCTTGATCGCCAGCTTCCTCAGCGCAATCGCCAGTGTCCGCTTCGGCTCCCCCGGCCTCCGGTGAGGCCTCGTCGGCCCGGTGATCAGCGGCTGCAGCGAGATCGTCTGGATCGGCCTCGATGCCAGTTGGAGGGGGCTTCCCCGCCGGCGAGAGGCCAAGGGCGGCCAGGCCGGCCAGCCCTGGCAGGCCGGCGGAAAAGAGGTCGGCGGAGAGCGGCAGATCGAGGCCGAGCCGCACCGAACCCGGCGGAAGCGGGCCCTGGCTGGCTGGATCGTCGCCGGAGGAGTCTTGTTCTGGCTGGTCGGTCAGGGCGGCGATCAGTCGTTGCTGCTCGCGTCGATGCAGCCGTTTCTGCTCCGACTGAACCTGCCGGCCGAGCACGATCAGCTGCTCCAGGGTGAGCAGGGAGCCGCAGCGTTCCACCAACTCCCTCAGCCGCCGTTGCAGTTCCTGGCGTCGACCCTCTTCGAGGGAGCCGTAGCGCTCCGGGACCAGCTGGGTGGCCACATGGAAGGCCGCCTGCTGAACGGCCATCGGCAACCCCTCCCGCAACACCTGGAAGTAGAGGGTCAGCTCGTGAACCAGCGCGGCATTGGATTGCTCAAGCCGCTGCTGCATCCGCTGCAACTGTTCCCTCGCCTCGCTCAGTGCCGTGGCTCTGCGGTCCAAGGCCTTGCCGTTGTTGAAAGGGTGCGGGCGGTGGTCAAGGGGCCGGACTGGCCATGGAGGCCACCTCAGCGGCGAAATCCACCTGTTCGACCTCGATGCCTTCACCGAGGGTGTAGCGGGTGTAGCGCCGCACCTGGATGTTCTCGCCGATCTTGCCGGCCACCTGTTTGACCAGCTCAGCCACGGTGATCGAGCTGTCCTTGATGAAGGGTTGCTCCAGCAGCGCCAGCTCCTTGAGGCGCTTGCCGATGCGCCCCTCGACGATCTTCTCCTTCATCTTGTCGGGTTTGCCGGCCAGGTCGTCGCGACCCATTTCGATCGCCTTCTCCCGCTCAACCACGTCTTCGGGGATCTGGTCGGTGCTGACGTATTCAACGTTGGGGCAGGCGGCGATCTGCATCGCCACGTTGCGCAGCAGATCCTGGAACAGATCGCCGCGGGCGACGAAGTCGGTTTCGCAGTTCAGTTCCAGCAGCACCCCAACCCGGGCACCGGTGTGGATGTAGCTGCCGATCGCGCCTTCCGCCGCCGTGCGTCCAGCCTTTTTCTCGGCGGTGGCGATGCCTTTCTGGCGCAACCATTCGGCCGCTTTGGTCATGTCGCCATCGGATTCCGTCAGCGCCTTCTTGCAGTTCATCATTCCTGCGCCGGTTTTGTCGCGCAGTTCCTTGACGAGGGTTGCTGTGATCGCAGCCATGGGGAGAAGGGATGGAGAGAGATCAGGAAGAAAGGGACCGGGTCCGGGGCTGGTCAAGCAGCCAGCCCCATGGGCTCAGGACTCCTCGTCGTCGCCGGAGCGTTGGTCGGGGGCACCATGCCGGCCTTCGTTGATCGCGTCGGCCAGGCGTCCGAGCACCAGCTGAACCGAGCGCACGGCGTCGTCGTTGCAGGGAATCGGCACGTCGGTGAGATCGGGATCGCAATTGGTGTCGAGCATCGACACCAGAGGGATGTCGAGCTTGCGGCACTCGAGCACGGCGTTTGTTTCACGGCGCTGGTCGACCAGCACCACCACATCCGGCAGCCGCCGCATGTTCTTCAGACCACCGAGATACTTCTGAAGACGGTCGAGCTCGCGCCGCAGCACGGCGGCTTCCTTCTTCGGCCGCATCGCAATCGCCCCGGAGGACTCCATCCGCTCCAGATCCTTGAGCCGGTCGATGCGGGCGCGCATGGTGCTCCAGTTGGTGAGCATGCCGCCCAACCAGCGCTGATTCACGTAGGAGGCTCCGCAGCGGGCGGCCTCGATGGCGATCACTTCGGAGGCCTGCTTCTTGGTGCCGACGAACAGGAAGCGCTTGCCGGATCGGGCGGCGCTGCGGGTCCATTTGTAGGCGTTGTTCATGCAGATCGCGGTCTGCACGAGATCGATGATGTGGACTCCGTTGCGCGCGCAATAGATGTAGCGCGACATCTTGGGATTCCAGCGGCGGGTTTGGTGCCCGAAGTGGGCACCCGCCTCCATCATTTCGGAGAGGGTAACGACAGCCATGGTTGAGAGGGGTTTCGGGTTCGCCTCCACCTGCCAGGGATCAGGGCGGAGTGGCTCCAGGGGGAGTCACCGGGTTCGCCTGAGCACCCGAAACGGACAGGTGTGCGGTGTTGGGGGACCTCTCAAGTTACCAAAGAGCCTGTTAGCTCAATCCCTCCGCCCGGGCCTCCCGGTAGAGGGCGCGGACACCGATCCGGTTGAGTGGCAGCCGGAGCAGTTCCATCGCCAGGGCGGAATGGCCGTGGCGCAGCAGCCAGGCCAGCAGGGGACGAAGGCTGCGCTCATTGAGAAGGCCGCCGAGGGTGAGCAGTTCCCAGAGCAGGCGGTGCAACCAGGTGAACTGGATGATGAAGCGGACACGCCTGGTGGGGTGTTTGCGGTAGAAGACCAGGCCCATGCGAGCTCTCTCCTGCTCGATGCGAACCAGATCGGGAACCTGCTCCAGGCTCAGGGCCGGATGCCAGTGATACCCGGGTGCCTCCGGGCAGCGGACCAGCTCGACTCCCATGCGGCGCAGGCGCTCTCCCAGTTCCAGATCTTCCCAGCCATAGAGGCGGAAGCCGGTGTCGAACAGGCCGGAGAGCTCCAGCAGGGATCGATCGATCGCCACATTGCCGGTGGCGAAGTAGGCCCAGGAATGATCGCTGAGCTTGTGGGGTTCGCTGGTGGGATCGTCGAAATTGCTGGTGTTGATCACCGCTCCGTAGGTGAAGCAGAGCTTGTTGCCCCGCTCCAGCCAGTGGCGGGAGAGGGCCCTGGCATGGGAGAGCAGAAAGAGCTCGGTCACCACCAGATCGCTGTCGATGAAGACGATCACATCACCGCGGGCCTGCTCGACCCCCCGGTTGCGCCCCGCTGCTGGGCCGCCATGGTCCTGCTCGATCAGGCGCACATGGGGAAAGGCGGCGGCATTCCGGCGCAGCCAGTCGGCGGTGCCATCGGTGGAGCCGTCATCGACGACAACCACCTCGTAGGTGTCGATCGGAGCGGCCAGTTGCTGCCGCTCCAGGGCCCGCAGGCACTTCTCGAGGATGGCCCGGCGGTTGTAGGTGGGGATGACGACGCTGGGGAACATGCTCCCGCTGCTCAGTCGGCCGCGCCACCGTTGTTGGCGGTGCCGGTCACCCCGTTGCCGGCTCCTTCGCCGCGACCGTCGTTGCGCAGCTTGCGCTTCTTGAACTTGCGGGCGTAGGAGCGGTTGCGCTCCTGCTTTTCCTTCTTGAGGTTCCTGCGTTTCGCCATGGAGAAAGGATGGACCTTGGGGAGAGAAAAACCATCCTACTCCTGGCCTCCAGCCGGAGCTGTCAAGCCCGGTTCAGCCCGCTGCTGCCACCAGCGGCGCGGTACGGAGGCGTCCATCCTCCATGGCCACCAGCCGGTCGGCCACATCCAGGATGCGGGGATCGTGGGTGACCATCAGCACGGCGCAGCTCTGCTCCCGGGCCAGCCGCTTCAGCAGGTCCACCACTTCGCGGCCGCTGCGGCTGTCAAGGGCGGCGGTGGGTTCATCGGCCAGGAGCAGCCTGGGGTGGGCGGCGAGGGCCCGGGCGATCGCCACCCGCTGCTTCTGGCCACCGGAGAGGTCATGGGGGAGTTTGCCCAGGTGGTCGCCAAGGCCGACGGCTCGCAGCCATTCGCGGGCCTGGTCTCGCCGGGCCCGATAGCCGAGGCCAGGGAGCAGATCCGAACCCATCTGCACGTTCTGCTCGGCGGTGAGGCAGCGCAGCAGGTTGTGACCCTGGAAGATCATGCCGATCTGGCGCCTGAGCTGTTGACGCAGCCGGCGGCTGGAGCCCTCCAGTTGCTCCCCCATCACCGTGACCTGCCCCTGCTGAACCTGGCGGAGCCCCCCCACCAGGGTGAGCAGGGTTGTCTTGCCGCAGCCGGAAGGGCCGGTCAGCAGCACCACCTCGCCGGGGTGGATGCGCAGCTCCACGTTCTGCAGGACCTGGCGCCGCATCTCGCCCTCGCCGTACCAGTGGCAGAGGTCGTGAAGATCCACCATCGGCGGATCGTCGGTGGACGGGGCATTGCTGCCGTTGCCGGTTCCATTGCCGGTGCCGGTGACGGTGCCGTTCCCAGTGCCGTCGCTGTGGGTGGGGTGGACAGCCATGGGAAGCGGTTCGGTCGGAGGGTGGTTGGCCCGGGTTGGCCCAGGGTCAGAAGATCTCGGCTGGATCGGCGTCGGCCAGGCGCCGCATCGCCATCGCGGCTGAACCCATGCACATCACCAGGATCATGCTGAACACCACGACGGCGCGGGTGGTGTTCATCTCCACCGGCAACTTGGTGGCTGAGCGCACCAGGGCATAGAGCCCCTGGCCAACCCCGTAGGCGGGCAGGTAGCCGAGCAGGGCAAGCAGCAATCCTTCCCTGCCCACAACCCCGAGCAAGGCGGTGAGGGGATAGCCCATCGCCATCAAGGTGGCGTACTCCGGCAGGTGATCGCTCACATCGGAGTAGAGGATCTGATAAACAATCACGCAGCCCACGACGAAGCCCATGCCGGCCCCCAGGGTGAAGATGAAGCCGATCGCCGTGCTGCTGCGCCAGTAGTCCTTTTCGGATTCCTCAAACTCCTTTTTGGTGAACACGGTCACGTCCCTGGGGAGCTGCTTGCGCAGGCGCTGCTGAACCTCGGCAGGCTCTGCGCCGGGGCTGAGCCGGATCAGACCCAGCTCAATGCTGCCTGCAGGGGTTTCCGGGAGCAGGCTCAGGAAGGTTTCGCGGCTGGTGATCAGGTTGCCGTCGGCGCCGAAGGAGGGGCCGAGTCCGACCAGCCCCGCCACCCGCACCCGCGTGCCGCTCACCTCGGTTTCCACCGTGCGGCCCTGGCGGAACCAGGGCCCGACCGGCCCGAACTCCTCCCGGGACAGTTCATCGAAAAGGACACGGCCGCGCTGGGTGAGCAGCTTCGCCTTGCTCTTCAAGCCGGGGTCCAGAAAGAGGGGATCGTTGGGCTCGAAGCCGATCGCCAGAATCGAGCGGGTGCTTTTGGTTTCGGGATTGCGCCAGAGCAGGAAGTTCCAGTTCACCGGTGTGATCCCCTTCACCTCGGGATCACCGAGGGCCTGCACCAGGCGTCGGCGCGGAAATCCCAACATGCTGATCGAGCTGATCGTCCGCGGACTGATCAGCACCAGGTCGGCATCGAAGAGCTTGTGGATCGTGACGCTGGCATCGAACAGGCCGTCGCGGAAGCCCAGCTGCATGAACATCAGGATCCCGGCGAAGCTGATGCCGGCCAGGGCCACCGCCAGCCGTACCGGCTGCCGGGTGAGCAACAGCCAGGCCAGGGGAATGCGCCGGGAGGTCCAGAGCCGGCCCAGGCCGGACAAGGCGCTCATGGCTGGAAGCGGGTGATCGTTTTCATGCCGACGAGATTGCGCACCCGGCTGATATCGGCTGGATCGAGTTCGAGCCGCACTTCCACCACCCTGGCGTCGGCGTCGCCGGTGGGGTCGGTGGAGAGCACCTGGCGCTGGCGCACCTGGGGGCTGATTCGGATCACCCTGGCGCCGAGGCTGCCGCTGAAACCGCCGTTCTCGCTGGTGACCGTTGCTTTCTGGCCGAAACGCAGTCGGCTGATGTCACTTTCGTAGACCTCCGCCACCGCCTCCATCCGGTCACTGGCTCCAAGTTCCAGGATGCCGTTTTCACCTGGCCGCTCACCCACCCGCGACTGGAGACGCAGCACGGTGCCGGCGATCGGCGCGCGGAGCTCGGTGTTCACCAGGTCGGTGTCGGTCTTGAGCAGCTGGTTGCGCGCTTCGATCAGGTTCCCTTTCAGCTCGATCAACTTGAGTTCGCGGGATTCCAGATCCGCAGCGGCGGTGGCGCCGGCCCGGGCCAGCTGGCGGTAGCGATTGATCTCCCTCTCCAGCACCATCACCTGGCTGCTGAGGTTGGTGATGCGGCTGTTCACCAGCCGCCGCTCCGCCTGCAGGGTGGGGCCGTTGTCGAAGCGGGCCAGCACCTGTCCCTGGGCGACCCTGTCCCCCTCTTCAACCAGCAGCTCGGAGAGCCGCGGGCTGCCGCCGAAATCGGTCGTCGGCGCGGCAAGCTTGCGCACATCGCCGGCCGGCTCCAGCCTGCCCAGGGCCGACACCGCTTCAGGGGCGACGGCAGGCTGGGCGCGGGGAGCTCTGGCCACGGCCGAACGTTGCCTCGACTGCCAGAACCAGAAAACTCCCCCCAGCAGCAGCAGAGCCGCCGCGGCGATCAGCAGCGGGCGCCTGATCCGTCGGCCGGGATCAGCGGCGGATCGTCGAACAGGAGTTCCTCGATGTAGCGGTTGGCCCAGGCCGGGTTGAACGCCTTCTCCAGGACCCGCCGGGTCTTGTCGTTGCGTTTCTGTTGCTGGCAATAGGACAGCTGGCCGTGATACCGATCAATCGTAGCCGGGTGATTCAGGGGTTGCTCCTCGGCCTGGGCAATGGCGGTGGCGAGCACCGCCAGCAGACCGTTCACCTCTTCGATGAACCAGCCTTCCTCGGTGGCGCCGACCGGCCGCACGAAGCGCACGAAAGGAGAGAAGATCGTGCCCCAGGCGGGCAGTTCGCGGATCTGGCTGAACGGATGAACCGGCAGGTTCTCCAGACCGGCAGCGATGCCGGTCGGCAGCACCCCCGTGGTCGGGGAGAGGTCGGCGATCGCGGCGGAAACCCCGGCGGGCCCGGCCACGATGTCGGCTCCGAACACGGGAAGATCGAAACGGGGATCCGGGAAGTAGACGCAATGCAGGATCTGCAGCCCGGCCCCGAGCCGGGCCGTTTCCAGATGGAGCTTGCGCAGGCCACGGCAGCGCCTGAGCTCGTTGTGGATGAACAGGCGCTCGCCATCGAGGCTGCCGGTGATCGCTTCGAGATCGGGGGCGATCTCCAGCCCCTCCAGGGCGGGGAGGGAAAGCCAGCTGGCCCGGATCTGCTCGGCCAGAGCGTCTACAAGGGGATGGATGCCGCCGGCGGTTGATGCTGTGCTGGTCACGGAGGCTGCCTCAGCCAGCAGAATGCTGATCCTGCCATGCGTGATCGGTTCAGCCCTTGGTGTTTTCGCAGGATTTGGTGTTTTCGCAGGATTCAGAGGAAATCTTCCCGTCCCCTCTCGCCTTCCAGCTCGACAACGGGGTCCAGGTCGTCACCGTTGAGCAGGAGCAGGCTCCGGTGGTCTGTCTCGATTTCTGGTGCCAGGCGGGGAGCCGCACGGAGGCAGCTGAGGAATACGGCCTGGCCCACTTTCTGGAACACATGGTCTTCAAGGGCAGCGGCCAGCTCGCCGCCGGCGAGTTCGACCGTCGCATCGAGGCCCTTGGAGGCAGCAGCAACGCAGCCACCGGTTTTGACGATGTGCACTATCACGTCCTGATTCCGCCGGCCGCCGCGCCTGAAGCACTCGATCTGCTGCTGGATCTGGTGCTCCATCCCAGGCTCGACCCGGACGATTTCGGCATGGAGAAGCAGGTGGTGCTCGAGGAGCTGGCCCAGAGTGAAGATCAACCGGAAGAGGTCGCCTTCCAGCGGCTGCTCGCCCTGGCCTGCCCCGGCCATCCCTATGGCCGCCCGATCCTCGGCGATCGCAGGTCTCTTCTGGACCATGACCCGCAACGGATGGCCCGGTTTCACAGGCGCCGCTATCAACCCGGGCACTGCAGCCTGGGAATGGCCGGTGCGGTGGGGGATCTCGATCTCGAAGGCCTGCTGGCCAGCAGCCCTCTGGCTGGGCTGTCCCCCCCTGACCATCAGGCTGACGCTGGGCTGACCGCTGCCGGGTTCGCGCCGCTGCGGCTGCAAAGCGGCCGCCACGATCTGCGCCTGCCCCGGCTGGAGGCCGGACGGCTGTTGATGGCCTGGTCGTTCCCGGCGGCTGCCGATCTGGATGCGGTGGCCGGTGCCGATCTGCTCACCACACTGCTGGCCGAAGGCAAGCGCAGCCGGCTGGTCCAACGGCTGCGGGAAGATCTCAGGCTCGTCGAGAGTATTGATCTGGATCTGAACGTGTTGGAGGCCGGCAGCCTCGGACTTCTGGAGGCGGTTTTCGATCCTGGCCAGGCCGAGCGGGTGGAGGCCCAGATTTCCCAGGTGTGGCAGGAGCTCTGCGCGGCGCCCCCCACGGAGCAGGAACTGGAGCGGGCCCGGCGGCTGGTGGCCAATGGCTACCGCTTCGGCCTGGAGTCGGCTTCCGCCGTGGCCGGTCTCACCGGCCATCAGGGGCTCTGGGGCCGCCTTGCACCATTGAGCCATCCCCTGGAGCTGCTCGAGGCCTGGTCGCCGGAGCGCATCCGCAGTGAGATGGTGCCGCTGCTCGATCCGGGCAAGGCCTGCCGTCTGCTGGTGCTGCCGGCATGAGCGCCCTGCTTCACCCCCCTCTCCCCACGCCTGAAACCTTCACCCTGCAGGGTGGTTGCCCGGTCTGGGTGCTGCGCCGGAGCGGACCGGCGATCGTTTCCGCCAAGTTGTGGATCCGGGGCGGCAGCGGCGCCGATCCCCGCGGTCAGCGGGGCCGCGCCCAGTTGCTGGCAGGCCTGCTCAGTCGGGGTTGCGGCGACCTCAGTGGCGAGGCGATGGCCGATCTGGTCGAGGGCCTCGGTGATGAGCTCCGCTGCGAGGCCACCGAAGACGGCCTGCTGATCAGCCTCAAGTGCGCCAGTGCCGACAGCGCCGCCCTGCTGCCCCTGCTGCACGCGATGGTGCTCAACCCCTGGTTGGCGAGCGATCAGATCAGCCTGGAGCGCCAGCTCAACCTGCAGGCGCTGCTCCGCCAGCGGGAAGACCCGTTTCAGCAGGCCCACGACCTGCTGCGGCATCAGTTGTTTGGCGAAGGCCCCTACGGCCACGATCCCCTCGGCGTGGAGGATGAACTGGCGGCTCTGGAGCGTCCCCAGCTGCTTGAGGCGGCTGGCCGGCTCGGCGCTGAAGGGGCCGTTCTGGTGATCACCGGTCAGCCGCCGCCGCAGCTGCCGGCGCTGCTGGAGCCTCCGGTCGGACCGCTCTGGCCCACCGCGCCGCCGCTGGCGGCAGCTGGCCCCGGTGGTCGCTCGATCGCCGCCCTGGTGAGCACCGAACTCGACACCGAGCAACTCGTCCTGATGCTGGGGGCGGCCACGGTCTGCCTGGCTGATCCCCGTTCCGTGGCCCTGCGGCTGTTGCAGTGCCATCTGGGGGTGGGCATGTCCAGTCGCCTGTTCGTGGTGCTGCGCGAGGAACAGGGTCTCGCCTACGACGTGGGCGTTCACCTGCCGGCCAGGCGCGGCGCCGCCCCCTTCGTGCTTCATCTCTCCAGCTCGGCGGATCGGGCCACCGAGGCCACCACCCAGTTGTTGGAGGAATGGCAGCGGCTGCTTGATCAGCCCCTCACCACTGAAGAGTGGCAGCTTGCCCTGGCCAAGTTCCGTGGCCTTGTGGCCACCGGTCGTCAGACCTGTGGCCAGATCGCTGATCGTCAGGCCCTGGTGCTGGGCCATGGCCTGCCCTGGTCCTACCCCGATCAGGCCAGCCAGCAGGCTGAAGCCCTTGATCCAGAAGCTCTCTGGCAGGCCGCCCGCTCCCTGTTGGCGCGCCCCAGCCTCAGCCTCTGCGGACCCGCAGCGGCCCTCGCCGCCGCGGAGCGGGCCTGGGCCGCTCACCCCCTGGGCTCCTCCGCTTCGGCGCTGCTGAGCTGATCGGCCCGCATCACGAAGGTGCCACGGCGAAAGCGGACCGCCACCTGATCCAGGGCCCTGAGGCCGGTGATCTGCCCGACTTCACTGGGATCGACCAGGTCGGGGGGGCGCAGCATCGGCATGGGATCTGCGGTTTTGAGGAAGTCGGGGCTGCCGCTGAGGCGCACCCGTGTCCCGACCGTCCAGGCATGGGGAGGGGGGCTGTCTGAGGAGTTCATGGTTCGATGCTCTCGGCTGCTCCCCACTACAGCAGGATGGGGAGAGTCAGGTTCCATTCGATTGCGGGCCCTAGCCAACTGGAGCGGCGCCATCGTGGGGCTGCTGTTGATCATCAGCGGTGGTCTGATTCAGACCTTCATTCCCCTGCCGACGACCGGTGGCGGCGTTGTCCTGCAGGAACTGCCGGTCACGGCTCAGGTTCCGGCCCTGTTGCTCACGGCGCTCGTCTGCGGACCGCGGCCCACCCTGCTGGCGGCCGTGGCCTACCTGAGCCTGGGTCTGCTGATGCTGCCGGTGTTCCACGGCGGCGGTGGGATGGCCTATCTGCTCGACCCCGGCTTCGGCTACCTGGCCGGGTTCGTGCCGGCCGGCTGGGTGACCGGTCGGCTGGCACGGCAGGAGGGGATGGGTGAGCTGCTGCGCCTGCTCGGGGCCGCCCTGCTGGGTCTGCTGACCATTCAGCTCTGTGGCATCACCAACCTGTTGATCGGTGGCCTGGTGGGCCGCTGGGGAGGCAGCCTGGTTGATCTGTTGCTCAGCTACAGCCTGGGCCCACTGCTGCCGCAGCTGCTGCTCTGCTGTGCCGTTGCCGTGCTGGCGGTGCCTCTGCGCAGGCTGCTTCTGGTCGAACCATGACATCTGCCCAGTGACGACATTCCAATGACGCTGCCTGTCCAGTCCCGCAGACGGGTCGCCTGGCTGATCGCCGCCGCGGTGGTGCTGCTCGATCAGCTCAGCAAGGCCTGGGCGGGCATGGCCCTCGCCCCCGCCGCTCCCCAGCCTTTCCTGCCGGGCCTGCTGCGCCTGCGATTGGTGTTCAACACCGGCGCGGCCTTCAGTCTGTTTCAGTCATCCACTGCCCTGCTGGGTCTGGTCAGTTTCCTGGTGGGGATCGGTCTGATCGTCTGGATTCAGCGGCAGGACAGCCTGCGTCGCTGGCAGGCGGTGGGACTGGGCGCCCTGCTCGGGGGGGCCCTGGGCAATGGCCTCGACCGCTGGCGGCTGGGGGGTGTCGTTGATTTCCTGGAGCTGGTTCCATTCCCGTTCCCGGTGTTCAACCTGGCCGATCTGGCCATCAACGTGGCGGTGGCCTGCCTCGCCCTGGACCTGTGGGAGGGGCGGTCCGGTGCTGGGCGCTGAGCTGCTGAATCGACGGGTGGCGGCAAGCTCCCTGCCCTCCGAAGCGCTCCTGGAGCTCTTCGTTCCGGGCCATCCGAGCCGCCGGATCAGCCTGCACGGTGGTCTCTATCGCCTGGGCCGCGACAGCCGCCTGGAGGTCTGGCTCGACCATCCGGCGGTCAGCAAGCGCCATGCCCTCCTCGAGCAGATCGGTTCCGACTGGCTGCTCCGCGACGATGGCTCCACCAATGGCCTCTACTGGCGTGGGCAGCGGATCAGCCAGCTGCTGCTCCGTGATGGAGATGCGGTCCGGTTCGGACCCGCCACGGAGCCCGGTCTGCCGGAGCTGGTTTTTCAGCGTCGCCCCCAGCCACGCCTGCCCACCCTGTTCAGGGTCGCCGCCGCCACCGCCGCCGCCGTTGCCTCGGCTGGAATGCTGCTGCTGGGGTTTTCGGTGGTGCTGATGCCCGTGCGGGGCAGCCTGGCGCCGGTGCGGGGACCGGTGGCTCTCTACGACCGCCTGAACCGGCCCCTCAGTTCTGCTGATTCGAGCGAACACCGCGAGAACAAAGCGCTCAGTAACTACCCAAGGGTGTTGATCGAAGCGTTGCTGGCCAGCGAGGACAGCCGCTTCTGGTGGCATCCCGGTGTGGATCCGATCGGCACCGGCCGGGCGCTGGTCACCAATCTGCTGGGGGGGCGGGTGCTGGAAGGGGGCAGCACCCTGACCCAGCAGCTGGCCCGCAGCCTGTATCCCGACCAGGTGGGGGAGGGGGAGACCCTGGTGCGCAAATGGCGGGAGCTGCTCGTTGCCCTGCAGCTGGAGGCGCGCTTCAGCAAGGGCGCCCTGCTGCTCAGCTATCTCAACCGGGTGTATCTGGGGGTGGGCTGGGGCTTCGAAGACGCTGCCCGGGCTTACTTCGCCAAGCCTGCCGCCCGACTCAGCCTGGAGGAGGCTGCGCTGCTGGTGGGGCTGCTGCCATCCCCCAACGGCCATGATCCCTGCAGCAATCCCCAGGCTGCTCTTGAGGCCCGCAATGGGGTGTTGCTGAAGATGGCCAACACCGGACGGATCAGTGCCGATCAGGCCCGCCAGGCCCGCCGTCGTCCGGTGCAACTGGGTCCCGATGCCTGCCGGGGCGGCCGCAACCGACCGGTGCCCTTCTACACCGACCAGGTGCGCAGCGATCTGGAGGGTCTGCTGGGCGCTGATGTGGCCGCCGAAGGGAACTTCCTGGTCGAAACCCACCTTGATCCGCTGTTGCAGCAGGTGGTGGAACGCCAGCTGCGCCGCAGGCTCGATGTCGGGGCGCCGGCCGGGGTGAGTGAGGGGGCGGTGGTGGTACTCGACAGTCGCAACAGCGGGGTGCTGGCGATCGCCGGCGGTCGCGATTACCGCCGCAGTCAGTTCAACCGGGCCAGCATGGCCCTGCGCCAACCGGGCAGCACCTTCAAGCTGTTCACCTACCTCGCGGCCCTCAACCAGGGGATCAAGCCGTCCGCCGGCCTCAACTGCGGTCCGCTGAAGTGGGCCGGCCAGTCTTTCGCCAGCTCCTGTGGCGGCACGCTCAGCCTGGGCCAGGCCTTTGCGATCAGCAGCAACACCGCCGCCCTTCGCCTGGCCCGGCGGGTCGGCCTGGAGAAGGTGGAGCAAATGGCCCGGGACCTGGGCCTCACCTCCACGATGCAGGCGGTGCCCGGGCTGGCCCTGGGCCAGAGCGAGGTGCGCTTGATCGAACTCACCGCCGCCTACGCCGCCGTCGCCAATGACGGGGTGTGGCACGCCCCCAGCACCGTGCGGCGACTCACCGATGCCGAAACCTGTGGCGGCCTCGACAATGCCCGCTGTCGCAAGCAGCCCAGTGGTCCAGGTCGCACGATCAGCCCGGCCCGGCCGGTGGTGAAGCCCGCGGTGGCCAGGCAGATGCAGGCTCTGCTGCGGGGTGTAGTGCGCGGTGGCACCGGCACCGCCGCCTACCTGGGCGGTGAGGAAGGGGGGAAGACCGGCACCACCAACAAGGGGCATGATCTGGTCTTCGTGGGCTACGAGCCAAGCCGGCACTGGGTGATGGGGATCTGGCTGGGCAATGACCAGAATCGGCCCACCGCCGGCTCCAGTGCCCTGGCCGCCGGCCTCTGGGGAGACATCATCCGTGCGGCGGGCCGGGGTTCACAGCCGGCCGTGGCCAAGCCGTGATGCGTCGCTTCCGGCCCTGGCTGTGGTTGGGGGCAGCCCTGGCGGCGGTGGTGGCGGCGTCCCTGCTGCTGCAGGCTTTCAACACCCTTCTCTGGCAGTTGAGTTACCTGCTGCCCTACTGGCTGGTGGGGCCGGTGATGTTGCTGCTGTTCGGCGGCGGCGGCCTGCTGGCGCTGCGGCTGGCCTGGCCCTGGCTGCTGGCCTGGCGCCAGCCCCGCCCGGCTCGCTTGCCCCCGCCAACCATTCAGGGGCCGCTGGCGAGCCGTCAGGAAGCGGCCGAGCGCAACCTTCAGGCGATTGATCAAGTGCTTGAGCGGGTTCGCGACGATGTCGAACGCGAAGCGCTGCGCCAGGAACGTGACCGGGTGGAGGCGGAACTGGCCCGGGGGGACCTGGTGTTGGTTGTGTTCGGGGCGGGGTCCGCCGGCAAGACGTCGCTGATCCGGGCCCTGCTCAACGAGGTGGTGGGGGATGTGGGGGCGCCGATGGGCTCCACCAGCGAGTGTGAGACCTATCGGTTGAGGCTGAAGGGACTGCGCCGCGGCCTGCAGCTGGTCGATACGCCGGGGATCCTCGAAGCCGGGGCGGATGGCCGCGAGCGGGAAACCGTGGCCAGGCAACGGGCTGCGCGGGCCGATCTGCTGCTCCTGGTGGTGGATGGAGATCTGCGGGCTGCCGAGCTGGAGGTGTTCGAGACCCTCGCCAGTCTGGGCAAGCGCCTGATTCTGGTGCTCAACAAATGCGATCTGCGGGGGGAGCAGGAGGAACGGCGACTGATCGGCCTGCTGCGCCAGCGCGCCGGTGGCCGGCTCGACACCGAAGATGTGGTTCCCACCAGTGCGGCGCCCCAGTCGCTGCCGCGGCCCGGCGGCAGGCCCCTGCAACCGGACCCGGAGGTGCAGGCCCTGGTGCGACGACTGGCCACGCTGCTCCACCAGGACGGCGAGGAACTGATCGCTGACAACATCCTGTTGCAGAGCCGTTGCCTCGGTGCTGCCAGCCGGGCGCTGCTGGCTCGCCAGCGTCGCCGCGATGCTGAAGGCATCGTTGAGCGCTACATGTGGATCGGGGCGGGCGTGCTTGTGGTCAACCCCCTGCCCGTCGTTGATCTGCTCGGCACCGCCGCGGTCAACGCCCAGATGGTGGTGGAGATCGGCCGGGTTTACGGGGTCAACCTCTCCCGGCAGAGCGGGCAGGATCTGGCCCTTTCGGTGGGACGGACCCTGGCCGGGCTGGGAATGATCAAGGGGGGACTGAGCCTGATCAGTTCGGCGCTGACCCTGAATCTGCCGGCGCTGGTGGTCAGCAAGGCGGTGCAGGGGGTTGGCGCAGCCTGGCTGACCCGCATCGCCGGCCAGAGTTTCATCACCTATTTCGAGCAGGACCAGGACTGGGGCGATGGCGGACTGCAGGAGGTGGTGCAACGGCAATACGACCTCAACCGCCGGGATGGTGCCTTGAAACGCTTCCTGGAGGCGGCTTTCAACCGGGTGGTGGAGCCTCTGCAACGGCGGAAGGATCCGCAGTTGCCGCCGCGCCCAGGGCCTCGGGGGGAGGCGGCAGAAGGGGACCGCGGGCGTCGAGCACCGTGATCAGGCCCAGATAGAGCACACCGATCAGAATCGAGAGTGCCCCGGTGATGATCGCCACCCAGCGGCCCCGGCGGCTCGGCTCAGCCATTCGCCACCACCGGGCTGGCTCCAGGGGCGACCCCCTGCAGCGACCGCCGCACCACGGCCCCAAGCCGCTCCAGCTCGGCCTCACCGGTATGGGGGTTTCCCAGCACCGCCTTGAGGTGGTGGTGGCCCTGGTAAAGCGGCCGTGACAGCATCAGCTGCTCGGCCAGCAGGGCGGCGCGGCACTGGGTCGACCATCGCTCCGTGGCGATCGGGTCGAGACCGGCCGGCCTGAAGGCGAGCAGGTGCAGCGGACCACCGAGCAGGAGCAGCTCCCCTGCCGGCAGGTCGTGCTCCAGTCGTCGCTGCAACCGTCGCCGTCGCGTGATCGCCGACTCGATCACCCGCTCGACACCTGAGAGTCCAAGCTGGCGCAGACCCAGCCAGAGCTTGAGGATCTCGGCACTGCGGCTGCCCTGCAGGCCGTACTCCCCACCGTGGCCATCGGCCCAGCTCGGCTCCATGTAGGGAAGCCCGGTGCCGAAGGTGGCGGGCAGCAGGGTGGGATCAGCTAGCAGCAGCAGCGAGGAGGTCTTGGTGATTCCCAGCAGCTTCTGGGGATTGATCGTGACCGAATCGGCCTGGCCGATTCCCTCCACCCGATGGCGGTGGCGCTCGCTGAGGGCGAGCACCCCACCGATCGCCCCATCGACGTGCAGCCAGATCCCATGGCGGCGGCAAAGGGCGGCGATCTCCACCAGGGGATCCACCGCTCCCCTCACCGTGGTGCCGGCGGTGGCCACCACGGCGATCACGGGTCTGCCCTCTCGCTGCAGTTGCTCCAGCGCCTCCTCCAGCCGGAGCGGATCGAGGCCACCGGTCGCATCGACGGGCAGGCGCTTCAGGGCCTCGCTCGGCAGACCCATCACCATCAGCGCCTTCTCGATCGAGACATGCAGGTCGGCGCTGCCCACGACCACGGCCTCCTGGCAGGTCCCGAGACCACGGCTCCGGCGTGCGGTAACCAGGGCCATCAGGTTGCTGAGGCTGCCGCCACTGGCCGGGACGCCGCTCGCCTTCTCGCCGAGCCCGAGCCGGCGAGCCAGCCAGGCGCAGAGGCCCCGCTCCAGCCTGCTCAGGGACGGGGACAGTTCCTCGGCCAGCAGGTTGTTGTTGAGCCCGGCGCAGATCAGGTCGCCCACCAGCGAGGCGGTGAGCGGGGGCGGATCGAGATGGGCCAGGGCACCTGGATGGCTGGGGTTGTACGCCCCGTCCATCAGCTGTTGAAGATCTGAGAGGAGCCGCTCACCATCGAGCCCATCCTTCTGAGGCTCCAGGCCAGGCAGCAGGCTGAGTCCCGGCAGGGGCGGGCGACTGGAGGAGGAACCCAGCCAGCGGCAGAGCTGATCGGCGGCATCCCGCAGAAATGTCTCCAGTTGCGGATCGACCTGGTCGGGAGAAGCGAAGGGCAGCGGCCCGCAGCTGCCGACCGGCACCGGCAGGGAGGCGGCACCGGGCAGGGGGCTCAAAGCGGGCAGGGTGGTCGGGCCGATCATTCTCCTGGGAGGCGGTGCATGGCGCTGGGCAGCGATTGTCCTGGGCGGTGACCTTGTTTGACCTGTTCTGCAGTGACCATTTCTGCAGTCAATCCTCTCTGGAGCTGGGGGCACTCTGGCGGGGTGTCAGCCTGGCTGCATCAGTTCACGTCCAACCCCAGCTCGCCCAGCATCCTCGCCCCCGCCCCCGGTTGTGCCCACCCCAATTGCCTGTGCGGATGATCAGCGGCTGCTCTGGATGGAGCGGTTGCTCCGCCTGGCCCGCCTGGCCGGCTCGCGCGGGGAGGTTCCGGTTGCCGCCGTGGTTCTTGATGGCCGCGGCCGTTGCCTGGGCTGGGGAACGAACCAGCGCCAGACCCGACAGGATCCGCTGGGGCATGCCGAGCTTGTGGCGCTGAGGCAGGCCGCAGGCTTGCGAGGGGACTGGCGCTTCAACGACAGCACGCTGCTGGTGACCCTGGAGCCCTGCCCGATGTGCGCCGGGGCCCTGATCCAGGCCCGGATGGGCACGGTGGTGTTTGGCGCTGCCGACCCGAAACGCGGCGCCCTGGGTGGTTGCCTGGATCTGTCGATCGACCCGAGCGCTCACCATCCGATGGTGGTGCTGGGGGGGGTGCTCGCTGCCGAGGCCCAGGATCTGCTGGCCGGCTGGTTCAGGCAGCAGCGACGGCAACAGCGGCTTGATCGCTCGACGCGCCCGTCCGGAAGGCGGGAAGCTCCGTTTCAAGCAGATTGAGCAGCCGGTCGACGTTTTCGGCACGGCTGTTGTAGCCCATCAGGCCGATTCTCCAGACTTTGCCGGCCAGGGCCCCGAGGCCGCCTCCCACTTCGATGCCGTGACGGTTGAGCAGATGCAGGCTGAAGGCCTTGCCGTCGATGCCCTCCGGAATCCGGACCGTGGTCAGGGTCGGCAGCCGCAGGGGCTCAGCCACATGGAGTTCGAGCCCCAGCCGCTCGAGACCGGCCCAGAGACGTTCCGCGTTCTGGCGATGGCGGGCCCAGGCATTGTCCAGGCCTTCATCGGCCAGCAGCCTGAGGGCTTCGCGCATGCCGAAGTTCATGTTCACCGGGGCCGTGTGGTGGTAGGTGCGGTTGCTGCCCCAGTACTGATTGAGCAGGGAGACATCGAGATACCAGTTGGGTACCTTGCCGCTGCGGGCGGAGAGCTTGGCTTCGGCCCTGGGTCCCATGCTGAACGGTCCCAGACCGGGAGGGCAGCTCAGGCCCTTCTGACTGCAGCTGTAGGCCAGGTCGACGCCCCAGGCGTCGAGGTGGATCGGCACAGCGCCGAGGGACGTGACCGTGTCGAGCAACAGCAGGCAGTTGTGACGGCGGCAGAGTTCACCGATCCCCTCCATCGGCTGGCAGACGCCGGTGGAGGTTTCGGCATGGACGATCGCCAGGATCTTCGGATGGTGCAGCAGCAGGGCCGCTTCGATCTCAGCCAGGCTGAAGGCTTCCCCCCAGGGGCGCTCGATCGTGTGCACCTCGGCCCGGTAGCGCTGGGCCATGTCCACAAGGCGGTGGCCGAAGTAGCCCTTGACGGCCACCAGAACGCCGTCGCCCGGCTCGACCGTGTTGGCCAGGGTGGCTTCCATGGCAGCGCTGCCGGTGCCACTCATCGGAATGGTGAGGCGGTTATCGGTTTGCCAGGCGTAGCGCAGCAGCTCCTGCACCTCACCCATCAGCTCGATGTAGAGGGGGTCGAGGTGGCCGATCGGACTGCGCGCCAGGGCGGCCAGAACGGTGGGATGGGCGTTGGAGGGTCCTGGGCCCAGCAGCAGCCTCTCGGGTGTGGCGATCGGTTCCAGCGAGAGGCGATGGCGATCGCTGACTGGGGCAGAAGGAAACTGGGTGACCAAGACCAGCGGCGCGAAAGGAAAGAGATGCGAAGCCTACGCAGCAATGGGCCGCGGGCTCTCCAGGGACCGACCGGGGCTAGCGGGCCCGGACGTTGACGGCGCCAAGTCCGCGGACCATGTGGTTGAACGGCAGGCGAACCACATCGGTGGGACCCAGCCCGACTGATTCAAGCCGCTCGCTGACCACATCGGCCAGCAGGTTGATGCTGCGGACGGTAGGCCCGGTGGGAACTCCCAGGCTCTTGTAGGTGTCGTCGAGGCCGTTGAGCACCCGCTCATCGAGGATGGTGGGGTCGTCTGCCACCAGGGCGTAGCTGGCGTAGCGCAGGAAGTAATCCATGTCGCGCAGGCAGGCCGAGAGGCGGCGGGTCGTGTAGGCATTGCCGCCGGGAAGCAGCAGTTCCGGATCCTCCTCGAACAGCCGGCGGCTGGCTTCACGCACGATGTCGGTGGCATCCCGATTGATGATTTCCGCTGCCGCCAGGCGTAACCCGGACTGGGCGAAGTAGCTGGAGATCCGATCGATCGCATCCCGATCGAAATAGCGCCCAAGCTGGTCATACCGACCGATCAGGCCGGTAATGGCATCGCGCATGACGTGGAGATCCGCTGACCTGAGCCGAAAACTAGCACCCGCCTACCGCAAAGAACCCAGTGCAGCCGTGGGATCTGAAGATTTTGACAGAAACGGTTACGCGGCTTCGGGGCTATTCCCGTTGATGCCCTTCCCACTCAGTGCGAGCCCGGGTCCTGCCCGGCAGTGCTCCTGATCCGGCTCGCGGCGCCTGGGCCGATCCGTTGGAATGGGACTTCCTCCAGGTTCAGCTCCCTGATCCAGCCGATGCCTGAAACGGTCAGCAAGATCGCCTACCAGACACTCCAGCAGGGCAAAAGCCTGCTTGGCCTGGCCCATAAGGAGGTGAGCACCAGGCTTCTGGAACTGCTCGCCCCGGGCAGCCTGCCCCAGACCGTTCCAGTCCCTCCGGAGATGTTCGAGCAGTTGCGCAGCTCGATGAATCGCCTCCTGGAGGTCGACTGGCAGGACGCCGAGCGGGGGGTTTATCCCTCCTCCCTGCTTTTTGAGGCTCCCTGGATGCAATGGGCCACCCGTTATCCCCTGGTCTGGCTCGACCTGCCCAGCACCTGGAGCCGACGCTCTCAGCGCAATGTGCGCGACCTCCCCCGGGAGGTGGATCCCGCCGATTTTCCCGCCTACTACCTCCAGAACTTCCACCATCAGACCGACGGCTACCTGAGCGATCGCTCTGCCCTCCTCTACGACCTTCAGGTGGAGATTCTGTTCAACGGCACGGCGGATCCGATGCGCCGTCGCGTGCTGGCGCCTTTGCGACGGGGCCTGCGGGCCTTTCCAGGCCGTACGCCAGGCCAGTTGAGGGTCTTGGACGTGGCCACCGGTACCGGCCGGACCCTGCGCCAGTTGCGAGGTGCCCTGCCGGGAGTTCAGCTGGTCGGGCTCGATCTCTCGACCGCCTACCTGCGGGAGGCCAACCGCTTCCTGGCCCAGTTGCCCGGCGAATTGCCGCAACTGGTGCAGGGCAATGCGGAGGCGATGCCGTTCGCCGATGCCACCTTCCAGGCGGTCAGCTGCGTTTTCCTGTTGCACGAGCTCCCGGGCGAAGCCCGCCAGCAGGTGATCGCCGACTGTTTCCGGCTGCTTGAGCCCGGCGGCACCCTGGTGATGGCCGATTCCGTTCAGATGGCCGACTCTCCGGAATTCATGCCGGCGATGGAGAACTTCCGCCGCATGTTCCATGAGCCCTACTACCGCGATTACATCAGCGATGCCATCGATGGACGGCTGCGGCAAGCCGGATTCGAGGCGATTCACTGCGAATCCCACTTCATGACCCGGGTCTGGAGAGCCACCAAGCCATTCGGATCCCCTGCCTCCTGACGGTTCAAGCTCGGAGCAGCCAGGCCAGCACCAGGCCGGCGCCACCCCAGCGCAGCGCTCTCCAGAACCATTCCCCGCCGCTCTGTTCGGTGCGAAGCGACCTGGGCAGGGGATCCAGCAGCCGCTGGCCCAGCTCCAGGTGCTGGCGGAGTCGGCGGGCCCCGCTGCCGGTGTCTTCGGGTTTGAGCCGTTCGCCGCGGGCGGCCATCGCCAGCAGGGCGGAGAGGCTGTTCAACCACCCCGATGGTCGGCGGCGGCTGGATCTGCGCAGGCCTTTGGGCATGGCGCCAGGATGGATCCCCATGCCGCCCTGCGTCCAGTGACGCCTCCCTCCGAAATCGGCGTTCCCGTTGGGATCGCCCGTGCCAATGATCCTGCTGCGCCGCGCAGCCCCTGGCCGGACGGCAGCCGCCAGCTGGCCGAGGCCCTGCATCGGCTGCTGGTGATCCAGGAGCGCGACTGGCACGCCCACAAGGGGCAGAAGCCCCGCCGCGGGGCCGAGCAGATTGCCGCGGCTCTCGTGCAGTTGGTCGGTGATGACAGCTCTGCGAAGCAACTGGGCGGCGAGGCTCAGGTCCGGGCGATCGCCCTGCTGGAGCAGGGTCTGGCCTGGTTGAAGGGCGACCTCAAGGATCCTGGCTGCCCCAGCCACGGCCGCTAGCTAGGCGGCGGCGGCACAACGCTGACGGTCAGCGCCGGCGTTGTGCGGCCAGTTGGAGCCGGTTGCCCCGACCGCTCCAGCGCACATCATCGAAACAATGGTGGATCAGAAAGAAGCCCCTGCCGCAGCAGGCCTCCGGACTGGCTGGAAGCTCCCTGGTGCGGGAGGCCGGCGGTACGCCGAAGCCCTCATCCTGGATCTGCCAGATGACCCAGCGGGGCGAGAGGATGCGGCGGATCCGCAGACATTTGCTGGGATCACCACCGTTGCCATGGCGGACGGCGTTGACCAGGGCTTCCTGAAGGCCCAGCTGAAGGCCCGCCAGGTTGGCGGCCTGGGCCACCGGCTCCAGCAGCAGCTCCAGCAGCGGTCCGAGCTGGAGGGTTGACGGGGTGATGTAATCCGTCCAGGTGAACGTCTTCCCAGCGAAGAGGTTCAAACGGAAAGGCCTGATGCCGGAAACGGCCTTCGGAAACGCCGATCTCGTCAACAGCTGGAGGTTCCAGGGGAAGCCCCAGGGAACGGTTGACGGGATCTTGAACAGCAAGGTGCTCAAGTGAAGCGGCATCCACTCTTTCGCCCACTGAATTTGACCCTAACCGCCTGTCCCTTCAGCTGACGACTCGCTGTTGCAGAGCGGGATGGCAGAGCAGGGCATCCATCAGCCGCACTCCCCGCAACTGGTTGACCAGGGGCATGTGTCCTTCCGGCGCCTCCAGGGACCAGGTGAATCCGGATGGATAGCGGGTCCAGACCCCGCCGGTTTTCCAGCCCAGCTTCGGCCACAGCAGCGGCCAGCGTCCGCCGACGCTGCGCAGCAGGCGAGCCTGGACCGAGAATCCGAATCGCCCGAGCGAATAGCAGTTCCAGAGCCGGTCGAGGCTCACCAGATCCAGGCCCTCGATCGGTGCCACCTCGCTGAAATAGACATAGCCGCGACCTTCGGCCGCAGGGCCGGCCAGCTGGCGCAGGATGGCACTGGTGAGCCGGTCGGCCTCCTCGAAGGCCTTGCCCATCAGGGCGCTCTGCAGGGGCAGATAGTCGATGCCCTGGGCCGTGCCGAGCTCCAGCCAGCCCTGGGGATAGCGGCAGAGGAAGTCGCTGGCCAGGGCATCCTGCTCCTTCAGCAGCAGGTGGATCAGGGTGCCGGCCACCCAGTCGTCACCGCTGGCATCGAGATGCCCGAGGCTGTCGATGAGCAGGGGACGGAGCTCGGCGGCCCGGGCGTCGAGCTGGTCGAGAAGGCTGCGCCGCTGCCGTTGCGAGCTGGTCAGAAACCGTTCCAGCAGCTCTTCGGCGCTGATGGTGGTGGAGGCGGATGGTCCGGAGAGCATGACGTTCAGCCAGCCTGATCGGGGCCAGCGTGGGTCCACTATGTCAGGACAGGTCGGTCCGGGTCGGGGGGATGGCGGTGCGGCTGGCGATCGAGCCATTTCTGGCCGCCCCGGGGCCGCTGCTCGATGGGCGCAGTCCGGCCGAGTTCGAGCGGGGCCATATCCCCGGTGCCCACAGCCTGCCCCTGTTCAGCGATTCCGAACGGGCCGAGATCGGCACTCTGTTTAAGCAGCAGGGTCGGACGGCGGCCGTCCAGCTCGGTCTCGCCCGGGTCGGCCCCCGGCTGGCCGAGCTGGGGGAGGCCCTGCGGATGCGCTACGAGGGCCAGCCGCTGCGGATTCATTGCTGGCGTGGTGGCCTGCGTTCCGCCAGCCTCGGCTGGCTGGCCGAGACGCTTGATCTGCCGGTGCTGCTGCTGGAGGGTGGTTACAAGGCCTACCGGCAGTGGGTGCTGGCTCGCTTTGAGCAGCCCTGGCCGCTGCGCCTGCTGGCGGGCCGCACCGGCACCGGCAAGACCGATCTGCTGCTGGAGCTGGCCCGGCGCGGCGTGGCGGTGGTGGACCTGGAGGGGCTGGCCCACCATCGGGGCAGCAGCTTCGGTGGCCTGGGCCAGCCGCCCCAACCGAGCACCGAGCACTACGAGAATCGGCTGGCCCACCAGTTGAACCAGCTGGCCGAGGCCGCTGAGATCTGGTTGGAAGCCGAGAGTGTTCAGGTGGGCCGCTGCCGGATTCCGGCCGGGCTCTGGCGGCAGAAGCAGACGGCGCCCCGGCTGGAGCTGCGTCGCCCGCTTGAGGAGCGGGTACGGCGGCTGGTGGAGGTGTATGGGGGGCAGGATGGCGCAGCCCTTGCCGAGGCCACCGCTCGGATCGCCAAGCGACTGGGACCGGAGCGAACCAAGGCGGCCCTGGCGGCGATCGCTGCCGGGGATTGGGCAGAGGCCTGTCGCCAGATGCTGGATTATTACGACCGTTGTTACGACCACGATGCCCGGCGAGCACCGGCGCAACAGGCCACCCTCCAGCTCTCTGGGTCGTCTTCGCCGTCTTTGTCGCCGGTGGCCTGGATCGAGCTCGGAGTCTGGCCTGAGCCGACTGTGGCGGAGTTGTTGCTGAACCAGGGCCGGATCAGTCGTGCTGTTTAGGATCGGCGTTTGTTGCCTCCTCCGATGACTGCCATTCAGTTTTTTCGTGGGGTGGATGAACCGGTGGTTCCCGATATCCGCCTGACCCGGTCCCGCGACGGACGCACCGGCCAGGCGCTGTTCGTGTTCGAGGAGCCGGCGGCCCTCGCTCCGGAAACCATGGGCGACATCACCGGGATGTTTCTGCTCGATGAAGAGGGTGAGCTGGTCACGCGAGATGTGAACGCCCGCTTCGTGAATGGCCGCGCCAGCGCCATCGAGGCCACCTACACCTGGAAGACCGAGGAGGATTTCGATCGGTTCATGCGGTTTGCCGATCGCTATGCCGCCGGCCATGGCCTCGGCTTCGCCGAGAAAGACGATGAGCCGGCAGACGATCAGCCCGAGCCGGCGCCCGAGCCGGCGCCGGAGCCGGAAGCAGGTTGAAATTCGGGCAGTGGCTGGGTCTGGCCGGCACCGCGGCGGCCGTCGCGCTGCTCTGGAGCCTGCGTGATGTGCTCGTGCAGGTGTTCGCCGCCATCGTGCTGGCGATGGCGCTCTGCACGCTGGTGGGGTTCGTGCGCCGGCAACTCGGCTGCGGCCGTCCGCTTGCCCTGCTGCTGAGCCTGCTGGGTCTGCTGGTGCTGCTGGTGCTGGCCGTCACCGTGCTGATCCCCCCCTTCGCCGCCCAGTTCGCCGAACTGCTCACCAAGGTGCCTGCCGCCGCGGAGCTCCTGCTGGCAATGGCCCGCAGCGCCCTCACCGAGGCTGCCCGGATGATTTATGGGCGCCAGGACGCCACCCTCGAGCTGGATTGGTTTCAGCAGTTTCAGCAGCTGCTGCCCAGCGGTTCCGAGGGCAGCGCTGCCCTGGCCAGCGGCCTTGGCGAGGGACTCGGCCGCCTGCTCGGCCTGGCCGGCAACCTCGGGGGGGGGCTGCTGCAACTGCTGTTCGTCGTGGCGGTGAGTGTGATGGTGGCGGTGCAACCCACCGCCTACCGGGATGTGGCGGTGCTGCTGATTCCGTCGTTCTACCGACGCCGCTTCCGCCAGGTGCTGGATGGCTGCGGAACCGCCCTGAGCGACTGGATGGTCGGTGTGCTGATCAGCTCCTGCTGCGTGGCCCTGCTCTCGGGGATCGGCCTGATGCTGCTCGGCGTGAAACTGGTGGTGGCCAATGCCCTGCTGGCCGGGCTGCTGAACGTGATCCCCAATGTCGGCCCCACCTTGAGCACGATTTTCCCGGTTTCGGTGGCCCTGCTGGATGCCCCCTGGAAGGCGTTGGCCGTGATCGGCCTCTACCTGGTGATTCAGCACCTGGAGAGCTATCTGATCACGCCATCGGTGATGCAGCACCAGCTCAGCCTCCTGCCTGGCCTCACCCTGACGGCCCAGTTCCTGTTCACGGTGCTGTTCGGCCCCCTGGGGCTGCTGCTCGCCCTGCCGATGGCGGTGTGCCTGCAGGTGATCGTGCGGGAGGTGCTGATCCATGACGTGCTCGATCCCTGGAAACGCCAGCGGTCGCTGGGATGACCAGCCGCACCCTGCTGGGTTGCCTGGCACTGGTGGTGCTCGGGCTGTTGCTCTGGGAGCTGCGCTGGGTGCTGCTGGTGCTGTTCGGCGCCGTGGTTCTGGCCGTTGCCCTTGATGTGCCGGTGACCCAGTTGCGGCGCCGCCTGCCGCTCAACCGGCCTGCCGCCCTCGCCCTGGTGCTGCTGGTGCTGGCTTTGCTGGGCTGGAAGGTGTCGGAGCTGCTGCTGCCTGAGCTGGTGCAGCAGGCCAATGAATTCACCCAGCTGGTGCCGGTGCTGATCCAGCGGCTCGGTGCCCTGGCCGGCCAGTTTCGGGGTCTGCAGACCCTCGAGACGCAACTGCTTGATCTGGGCAGCTGGGACCGGCTACAGCCGCTGGGTTCCCAGTTGCTCGGGGTGGCGGGCAGCACCGCCAACACCACGATCCAGCTGCTGCTGATGGGCCTGCTCGCCGTGCTGCTCGCCCTTGATCCCCGCAGCCACCAGCGCCTGCTGGTCGCCGCCACCCCCCGCTTCTACCGCTCGGCGATGCAGGGCTTGCTGCACGACTGCCGCCAGGCCCTCGGCGGCTGGCTGGCGGGCATGACGGTTTCGGCCCTGACTGTGTTCGTGCTCACCTGGGCGGGCCTGGCCCTGCTGAAGGTGCCGCTGGCCCTGCTGAGCGGCCTGGTCTGCGGCCTGCTCACCTTCGTCCCCACGATCGGCCCGACCGTGGCGACCCTGCTGCCGATGGCCGTTGCCCTGCTGATCTCTCCGGCCAAGGTGGTGCAGGTGCTGATTCTGCGGTTGTTTCTCCAGAACGTCGAGGCCTTCGTTCTCACCCCCGTGCTGCTGAGTCGCACCGTGAATCTGCTCCCCACCGTTGCCCTGATGGCCCAGCTCAGCCTGGGCGCCCTGCTGGGACTGCCGGGTGTGCTGCTGGGTCTGCCCCTGGTGGTGGTGATTCAGGTGGTCTGTCAGCGGGTGCTGGTGGAGCAGATCATGGATCGCTGGACCCTGCCGGGCGGCTAGCTGCCGGCTTCTGGCGGTAGCGACGGATCAGATCCGGTGCGAGCAGCAGCACCGCCACAGCCAGGGGATGCTGAACCAGGGCGGCCCGGAGCGTGACCCAGGTGAAGTGATCGCTGATCAGCTGGAGTTCCGCCCGCAGGTCCCAGAGCGCCAGCAGGATCAGCAGCACCGGCATCAGCGGCAGGCGCAGGCGCCTCATGCCGCGCTCCGGGCGGGGCTGGGGGCGTTGAACAGGGGAAGCAGGGTTGGCGCCACACCGATGCTCGACCAGCTGCCGACGGCAATGCCGACCGTGAGCGCCACGGCGAACCAGAACAGGCTGCTGCCGCCGAAGAAGATCACCGCCAGCAGCGGCAGCAGGGTGGTGAGCGAGGTGTAGAGGGAGCGGGTGAGGGTGGCATCGACGGCCACATCCACCTGATCGGCAACCGGGAGCTGGCCCAGGCTGGTTTTCTGTTCGCGGATCCGGTCGAACACCACCACCGTGTCGTTGACGGAATAACCGGCGACGGTGACCAGCGAGACGGCGAACAGGGAATCCACCTCGATGCCCAGCAACAGCCCCAGCCAGGCGAAGACCCCGCAGGTGATCAGCACGTCGTGGGCCAGGCAGACCAGGGCGAGAAAGGCGAAGACCCGGTCGTAGCGAAAGGTGATGTAGGCCGCGATCGCCGCGAAGCTCACCAGCAGGGAAATCACGCTGCTCTGAAGCAGCTGGGATCCCAGTGTGGGGCCGATCGTGTTGATCGCGGTGCCGGCGGCGTTGAGCGGGCCGATGGCAGTGGTGAAGTCGGCAATCACCGCTGCGCTCTGCTCAGGGCTGAGGGCGGGCAGCCGCAGCAGCAGGGAGCGGCCGCCATCGAGAACCTGGACACTGGCGCTGCCGAGGTTCGGTGCCCGCTCCAGATCTTCCGGTGGCAGTGCCAGATCGGCGAGCCGCTGCTGCATGGCCGGAGCCGTCAGTGGTGTGCAGGCTGCTTCGCAGATCCGCTCCAGCTGAATCTGGGTGCCACCGGTGAAATCAAGGCCGGGGCGGAGCGGGAAGCCGATCGACGGGTTCAGCCAGCTGAGGGCCAGGCCAACGACGCTGAGCAGGCAGGCCAGCCCCGATCCCAGCCAGGCGAGGCGCCGGTAGCGGCTGATCCGGAAGCGGGGGGAGGGACTCTGAGTCACAGGCTGGAGGTGGGGGGGCTCAGGCCACGCCGGCGGGAAGCTGGGTGGCGGGCAGGAAGTAGGTGGGGCGTCGCAGGGCTGGATAGCTCATCAGCAGGCGCAGCAGGGTGCGGGTGCAGGTGAGGGCAGTGAACAGGCTGAGCAGCAGGCCGATCGCCAGGGTGACGGCAAACCCCTTGATCAGCCCGGTTCCGAGCATGAACAGCGCCAGGCAACTGATCAGGCCGGTGACATGGCCATCGAGGATCGAGCTGAAGGCCAGGGAAAAGCCCGTGTCGATCGAACGGATCAGGGTGTTGCCGCTGCGCAGTTCCTCCTTGACCCGCTCGAAGATCAGCACATTGGCATCCACCGCCATGCCGACGCTGAGGATGAAGCCGGCGATGCCGGGCAGGGTGAGGGTGACGGGAATCAGGGAATAGACCGCCAGGTTGAAGAGGGCATAGAGGCTGAGGGCAAGCACCGCCACGGCCCCGGGCAGCCGGTAGACCACAACCATGAACACCCCCACCAGCCCGAGGCCGGTGAGGGCGGCGGTGAGGCTGGTGCGGATGTTCTCGGCACCGAGCGACGGGCCGACCGTGCGGACCTCCACAATCCTGACCGGCAGGGGCAGGGAGCCGCCGCGCAGTTGCACCTCCAGATCCCGGGCCTCCTCAGCCGTGAAATTTCCGGTGATGCTCGCCGCGCCGCCGGTGATGCCGGCCGCGGCGAATTCCTGGCTGACGCTGGCCTCGCTGATCGAGCGGCCATCCAGCACGATGCCCAGCAAGCGGTCTGTTCCGGCGATCGACTGGGTGAGCCGGGCGAAGGCCTCACCCCCCTCCCGGTTGAAGCCGAGGGTGACATCCCAGCCGGGGCCGTTGCTCTGCTGCTGGCGCCCCGCCGTGACCAACCCCTTGCCGGTCAGGCTGGCTGGTTCGTAGAGGGCGACCACCCGCTTGTTCACCTCTTCCAGCAGGGCCTTGATCTGGTCGGCCTCGCCGGCAGCTGCCGGCACCTTCACGCCCAGGCCATCGAGGGCCTTGGCCAGTTCAGCGGCGGGGAAGCTGGCCGGTGGCGGTGGGGTCTGGCCGGATGGCAGACCCCCTTCAGGAGTGGCCGGGCTGCGTCGCTCAAGCCGGGCCAGCACCGCTTCGGCCTGGCGCTTCAGGCGCAGCAGCCCCTGCATCTCCTGTTCGGTGCCGGGCTTCTGGGCGCGGAACTCAAGCAGGGCCGTGGTGCCCAGCACCTTGGCGGCCCGGGTCGGATCCTGTTCACCGGGCAGCTGGAGCAGCAACTGGTCGTCGCCCACGGTCTGGAGGGTGGATTCCGCCACGCCCAGGCCGTTGATGCGGCGATCGAGCACGTCCTTGACGGCCTCCAGCTGTTCCCGCTGCACCTTGGTGATCGCACCGGCGGGCAGCACCTGCAGGGTGAGTTGGCTGCCGCCCCGGAGATCAAGACCAAGCTGGAGCGGGAAGGCGGCCAGCACCGCGCCGGCGGCGATCGCCAGGGCCAGGATCAGGGCGAACCACCCCTGTTGACGTGCCATCTCAGAACACGCCTGTCTTGAGCTGGGTGGCGGCCTTCACGATCTGATGGGGCTGAATGATCGTGAGGTTCTCCAGGGCTCCGTTGTAGGGGGTGGGAATGTCCTGGCTGGAGAGCCGCAGGGGGCGGGCATCGAGATCATCGAAACAGTGTTCCGTGATCAGGGCGATCAGCTCGGCACCGATCCCACCGGTTTTCATACATTCCTCCACCACCATCACCTTGTGGGTCTTGCGGATCGAGCGGGTGATCGTGTCGAGATCGAACGGCTTGAGGCTGATCAGGTCGATCAGTTCCACATCGACGCCCTCCGCCTCCAGCTGCTGCACCGCCTTGAGGCAGTGATGCCGCATCCGGGAATAGGTGAGGATCGTGACATCCTTGCCGGGCCGGACCACTTCGGCCTGGTCGAGGGCGCAGATGTAATCGCCTTCAGGAAGTTCTTCGCTGAGGTTGTAGAGCAGCACGTGCTCGAAGAAGAGCACGGGGTTGTTATCACGAATGGCGGCCTTCATCAGGCCCTTGGCATTGGTGGGGGTGCTGACCGCCACGATCTTGATGCCGGGCACCGCGTGAAAGTAGGCCTCGAGCCGCTGGCTGTGCTCCGCCCCGAGCTGACGACCCACGCCGCCGGGGCCTCGCACCACGGTGGGAATCGTGTAATTGCCGCCACTGGTGTAGCGCAGCATCCCCATGTTGTTGGAGATCTGGTTGAAGGCGAGCAGCAGGAAGCCCATGTTCATGCCCTCCACGATCGGGCGAAGTCCTGTCATGGCGGCTCCGACGGCCATGCCGGTGAAGCTGTTCTCGGCGATCGGGGTGTCGAGAACCCTCCATTCGCCGTATTTCTCGTAGAGATCCTTGGTGACCTTGTAGGAACCGCCGTACTGACCGACGTCTTCGCCGAACACGCAGACCATCGGGTCGCGGGCCATCTCTTCGTCGATGGCGTCACGCAGGGCGTTGAAGAGGAGCGTCTCGGCCACGGAAGGAGAGCGGACCCGGCTGCTGCCGGTGGAGCGGCCAACTTATCTCAGGCCGCCGGAGCAGGCTGCGGAAGCTTCAGCCGCCGGCGGCGAACGTGGCCAGCAGCAGAACGGAGAGCAGCATTCCCGGTGACAGCAGCAGGGCGAGCAGCCCGAGGTCGTGGGGGGTCATCGCAGCAAGCAGGGGTGGGGGTGAAGCCTGGCTGAGCTTAGGAAGGCTTCTGCGCCTGGGCCGGCAGCAGGCTGCGGATGAACACAAGGAACAGGCCCAGGCCCACGAAGGCGCAGCTGAAGGTGGCCAGGAAGCTCATGCCGACGATCAGCGTCTTGAGCGCCGTGGCGATGCTCTGGGCAAACGGCTTGCTGTAGTGCGGCGGATGGAGTGCGTAATAGCCCACCACCCGCTGGCTCAGCAGCAGGAACATCCAGGCGAGCAGACCGCTGGTGAGTGCGCCGGAGAGGAAGCTGAGCGGCCCTTTGCGGACCGGCGGGGCCGGGCTGGTCTCGGCTGGCGATGGCGGCGAATCGCTCATGGGGATGGGGGCGGCACCCCGGGGCGGGCCCCCATGCTGCTGCAGAGGCAACACCAGGCGTCGAACCCCGCCGCGTCGAGGGCCTCACCGAGCTGGGATCGGGCCGCTTCGGCCTGCTCCAGATCGGCGAACAGGGCGAACAGGCTGGGTCCTGAGCCACTCATCGCCACCCCCAGCTGGCCTTCGGCCTGGCGCAGCAGAGCCAGGCCCAGGCGCACGCTGGCCTGCTCCGGCTCGACCACCGCCTGCAGGTCGTTGCGGAGCGGTGGCAGGGCCCGCTCTCCCCGCAGGGCCGCGAGCAGGGGGCCGTGGCGCAGGTTGGAGCGGCGTTGTTCGAAATCGACTTCCTGCTGGAGGTAGAAGTCGCCGCGCAGCTCCCGGCAGCGGCCATAGGCCCAGGGGGTGGACACGCTTGCCGCCGGATCCTTGATCAGCAGCACCGCCAGCGGCTCGGTGGCACCGAGGTCGACAGGCTCCAGCCGCTCGCCCCGTCCGAAGCAGAGCTGGGTGCCGCCCACCAGGCAGAACGGCACGTCCGAGCCGAGTTCGGCCGCCAGGGCGCGCAGGTCGGCATCGCCCAGCCCCAGTTCCCAGAGCTGATTCAGCCCGAGCAGGGCCGCGGCACCGTCGCTGGAGCCACCGGCCAGGCCCGCTCCGATCGGAATGCGTTTGGTGAGGACCAGATCGGCGCCGAGTGAGGCTTGTCCGGTCTGCCGTCGCAACAGCTCCGCGGCCCGCACGATCAGGTTGGTGCCATCGGTGGGAAGACCCGGCTGATCACAGCTCAGGGACAGCACACCGTCGTGGCGGGCTGAGAGGGCCAGGCTGTCGGCCAGCTCAAGGCTCTGCATCACCATGGCCAGCTCGTGGAAGCCATCGGGCCGCAGGCCAAGCACCTCCAGATGCAGGTTGATCTTGGCCGGGGCCAGGGCGTGCAGATCAGCCATGGGATGGCACGGGAGGGAAGACACGGGAACGGCGGGGCGGCATGGGCCTGGTCGGCCCGATTCAAACCCCCCGACTGTCCGTTCCAGTCCAGTTCCTGGCGGGCTCCCTCAGCCGTGCCCGCTGGGCAGGCCCAGCGCCAGGGCCACCCAGCGCCCGGGGGCCAGCTCCTGGGGCCGTTGCTGCAGATCGACGCCCGCCTCGGCGGCGAGGGCGGCGAGGGCATCCGGTGGCAGCAGGCCGGCGAGGCTGTTGCGCAGCATCTTGCGGCGGCTGGCGAAGCAGCGGCGCAGCAGCAGCTCCACCCGCGCGGCAAGAGCGGGTTCCAGCCGTTGATCCGCCGGCCGTGGATCCAGCACGATCACCTCCGAGTGCACCTTCGGCGGCGGCTGAAAGCAGCGGGGCGGCACAGCGCACACCGAGCGGCAGTCGGCCAGCAGCTGCAGCCGCACGCTCAGGGCGCTGAAGGCGCTGCTGCCGGCCCTGGCCCGGATCCGTTCTCCCACCTCCTGCTGCACCAGCAGCACCAGCCGCCGGTAGGGGATCGGCGCCGGCCGGTCCAGCCGGCCCACCAGCCGCTCCAGCAGTGGACCGGTGATGTTGTAGGGGATGTTGGCCACCACCTTGTCCGCCGCCGGCAGCTCCACGCTCAGGGCATCCCCTTCCAGCAGCTCGAAGCGGGGATGGTCGCCGAAGCGCTGCCGCAGGCCCGACACCAGGTCGCGGTCGAGTTCCACGGCCTGCAGCATCGCCGCCGGGGAGGCCAGCAGCCGCTCGGTGAGGGCGCCGCGCCCCGGACCCACCTCCAGCACGGTGTCCTCAGGTTGCAGCTCCGCCGCCGCCACGATGCGCTCCAGCACGCCGGCATCGATCAGCCAGTGCTGGCCGAAGCGCTTGCGGGCGCGATGGGCCCCGAAGGTCATGGCGGCGGGCGGGCGACCCCTCCACACTGCCGCCTGGCCAGCCGGGGCCGCTCAATTCCACGAATTCAGTTCCATTGATCCAGCCGCAGCCAGCGCACCTCCCCCCGCGTCGGTGGCAGGGGCACCAGGGCGAACACCACCTCCACCGGCAGGCTCGCCCGCTCCGGCTGGGTGGCCAGCCAGCAGCCCCAGGCCCGGGCCAGCCGGGCTCGCTTGACAGGGCCCAGGGCTGCTGTGCCCCAGCCGTCGCGTCCGCAGTGCCGCCGACCCTTCACCTCCACCAGCAGCAGGCGGCCGGGTTTGGCCACCACCAGATCGAGTTCGCCCCAGCGGCAGGACCAGCGCCGTGCCACCAGCTGCCAGCCGCGGCTGCGCAACAGCCGCAGGGCCCGCTGCTCGGCCCACTGGCCTGGAATTCGCCGCTGGTTTTTCGACTGTTGCGTTGTGATCGCCCCCATCGAACCGCCAGACCCACTGTTCCTACAGTTCCCATGCCTGTCCCTCCGCTGCCATGGCCGCCCCGTTGCGTTCGCTGTTCACGGGCTTCCTGCTGGTTCTGCTGGGTGGCCTGGGGGGTCTGGTTGCCGGGCTGCTGCCCGGTTGGCCGGTGGCCCCCGCCGCTGCCGCGATGGATTACGCCAAACAGGTGTTGATCGGTGCCGATTTCCACGACACCGATCTCAGCGGGGTGACCTTCAGCCTCACCAATCTGCGGGACGCTGATCTCTCCGGCTCCGACCTGCGCAACGCCAGCCTGTTCGGCGCCAAGTTGCAGGACGCCAACCTTCGCGGTGCCGATCTGCGCCAGGCCACCCTCGATTCGGCGGTGCTGGAGGGCACCGACCTGCGGGATGCGGTGCTGGAAGATGCCTTCGCCTTCAACACCAAGTTCGATCGGGTGGCGATCGACGGGGCCGACTTCACCAACGTGCCCCTGAGGGCCGATGTGCTCAAGAAGCTCTGCGCCAGCGCCACCGGCACCAACCCCGTCACTGGCCGCATCACCCGCGACACACTGGGGTGCCCCTGACGCCGCCTCGCTGATGGCCTTCGACTCCCGCAGCCTTGATCGCCTCAGGGAGCTGGGCCGGCGCCTGCCCCAGCCCCTGCCGGCACCACCGTCCAGCGCGGTGGCAGGGTCAGCGGCGGCGGCAGCGGGCGAGCGGCGCCACCGGGTGGAAACGGAAACCGATCCTGATGCGCTGTTCCACGAGCTGATGCAGGTGAGCCCGGACGGCACGGTGCCGCCTCACCTGTTGCAGCGCCTGCAGGAGCTGGAGTTGAGCCGCCAGGAGCGGCAGCTCCAGGAGCGGCGGATCGAGCGGCTGCCCCCCTCCTCCCCGGCGCCTCCTGCCGGTTCCTCGCCCTCCGCTGGTCGCACCGGTGCCGGGCTCGGC
The DNA here is from genome assembly GCF_977927535.1 of Cyanobium sp. ULC082. Classification (NCBI taxonomy): domain Bacteria; kingdom Bacillati; phylum Cyanobacteriota; class Cyanophyceae; order Synechococcales; family Prochlorococcaceae; genus Cyanobium; species Cyanobium sp. ULC082. The sequence continues at coordinate 1,290,430 of NZ_OZ376397.1, read as the reverse complement.
GCGGGCAATGGTGCGGGCGGCAGCGCGGGACGGGGGGGACGCCCCCTGAATCCGCGGCCGGATCGTCGCCTCGCCGCCGACCACCCTGAGCTCTACACCGAGTTTCAGCAGCTGCTGCTGGAGGACGAGGAGGATCCGGCCGGCCCCTGAGCCCGGCGCCCGAGATCGGGCTCATCAGTAGATTTGTACTACTCTGATGGTCTCTGTCGGCTGCCCCCTTGCTCGACGCGATCCGCCCTCTCCCTGTCTTGTCGCTGCCCCAGCCCCAGCCCCTGCCGTTGCGGCCTGATCGCCGTGCCGTGCGGTTGCCCCTGGCGGTGGAATCCGTGGCGGCGGGCTTTCCCTCCCCCGCCGACGATTACGTGGAGGTGGGCATCGACCTCAATGAGCAACTGATCGCGCATCCCAGCAGCACCTTTTTTCTGCGCGTCAGCGGTGATTCGATGACGGGCGCCGGCATCCACCACGGCGACCTGCTGATCGTTGATCGCAGCGTCGAGCCGCGCCCCGGCCGCATTGTGGTGGCCGTGCTGGAGGGTGCCTTCACGCTCAAGCGCCTGGTGCGGCACCAGGGCCGCCTGCGGCTGGAGGCGGCCCATCCGGCCTACCCCCCCCTGGAGCTCCATGACGCCGACGACACCCGCCTCTGGGGCGTGGCCATCCAGGTGATCCACCCGCTCTGATCCAGTGGCCCTGATCCAGTGGCCCCGATCCAGTGGCCCTGATCCAGCCGCCCTGAACCCCTCGCCCTGCCCAACCGATGCCGCTCGCCACCGTGCTGATCGACGGCAACAACTTCTACGCCTCCTGTGAGGCGGCCCTCGATCCGGTCCTGATCGGCCGGCCGCTGGTGGTGCTCTCCAACAACGATGGCTGCATCGTGGCCCGCAGCGCCGAGGCCCGCGCCCTCGGCATCGCCATGGGCACCCCCTACTTCCAGGTGCGCCGCCAGCTGGAGCGCCAGGGGGTGGTGGTGCGCAGCTCCAACTACGCCCTCTACGCCGACATGAGCCAGCGGCTGATGGCCACCCTGGAGCCCTGGGTGGAGGAGCTGGAGATCTATTCGATCGACGAAGCCTTCGGCCGCCTGCACCGGCCGGCCGGCGGAGATCTCACGGCCTGGGGCCAGGCGCTGCGCCGGCAGGTGCGGCGCCACCTGGGTCTGCCGGTGGCGGTGGGCATCGCCGCCAGCAAGACCCAGGCCAAGCTGGCAAACCGGCTGGCCAAGCGCTCCGGGTACCCGGCGGGTGGCGAGCGGGCGGGGCAGTCGCTGGGCGTGTTCGATCTGGGGGCCGTGGCCGATCCCGACCTCTGGCTGGAGCAGGTGCCGGTGGAAGAGGTCTGGGGCATCGGCCGCAAGCTCTCGCGCTGGTGCCGTCTGCGCGGCATCGCCAATGCCCGCCAGCTGCGCGATCTGCCCAGTGGCGAGCTGCGGGCCCGCTGTGGGGTGGTGGGCCTGCGTCTGCAGCAGGAATTGCGCGGCCACAGCTGCCTGCTGCTGCAGAGCGTGGTGCCGGCCAAACAGGAAACCTGCGTCAGCCGCAGCTTCAGTGAGCCGGTCACCAGCCTGGCGGCCCTGCGGGAGGCGATCGCCACCTACCTCAGCCGCGCCGCCGAGAAGCTGCGCCGCCAGCGCCAGCGGGCCGGCACGATCACGGTGTTCGTGCGCAGCAGCCCCTTCAACGGCACCAGCTTCTACGCCAATGCCGCCACCGTCTCGCTGCCGCTGGCCAGCCAGGACACCGCCGTGCTGCTGGCCGCCGCCCTGCCCCTGGCTGCGCGTCTGTTTCGCCCCCACAAGCCCCTGCAGAAGGCCGGCGTGCTGCTGCAGAACCTGCAGCCGGTGGAGCAGTTGCAGCACCATCTGCTTGTTCCCCTGTCGCCGGAGCAGCAGCAGCGCCGCGAGGCGCTGATGGCCACGATCGATGGCCTCAACCGCCGCTACGGCCGCGGCACGGTGCAGTGGGCGGCCTGCGGTCTGCGCCCCAGCTGGGCGATGAAACGGGAGCGCCTCTCAGGCGCCACCACCACCCGGCTGGCCGATCTGCCGGTGGTGCTGGCCTGAGCCTCAGGTCAGGTTGCGCGGCGGCACCGGCCGGCCATGGCGCAACTGCCGCCGCCAGCGCCCGGCCTGGAACCAGGCCGCCGCTGCCAGCACCGCCACCCCCAGCGCACCGGCCGCCGCCGCTGAAGCTCCCCACCAGGCGGCGCCGCCGAGTGCCAGCAGCAGCACGGCGGCGAGCATGGGTTGCAGCTGGGCCAGGCGCCGGTCGGCGCCGGAGCAGCTGCGGCAATGGCGGGTGTGACTCTCGTAGCGCTCCAGCAGCGGCGTTTCCCCCAGCCGCTCCGGCAGCGTGGCATCACCGAACGGCTTGCCAGCGCCAGCGCTGATCCAGTCGTGCAGGGCGCGCACGTAAGCATCGGAGCTGGTGGCCAGATAACAGGAGCGGGCCAGCCCGTCGCTGCCGCCCCGGGCTTCCAGCACCCGCTCCTGCCAGTGCAGGAAGGCCTGGTCGTCTTCCAGAACCACGTGGTTGGCCAGGTGCTGCAGCCATTCCGGCCGCAGCTTCAGCAGCCGGCGGGGCAGGGCTGATTCGAAGCGGAAGGGGAAGCGGGCGAACAGCCGGCACTCCCCCGGCCGGATCGGCGTGGCGTACACCACGGTGAGGATGCGGGCGAACCCCTTGGCGGTGAGGTCGTGCCACATCAGGCAGGGGGCCTGGAAGGTGGTGAACTGGGTGCCGAGCGTGCCGCGGCGCGGCCCCTCGGGCCACACGCCGGTGAAGCCCTCCGGCCCGCTGCTGGTCAGCTCCAGGTTCACCGGTCCGGCCGTCTCGCGCTTGCCCACCGTGGCGTGGTGGGTGAACGGCACGTGGCTCACATCAAGCACGTTCTCCAGCAGGGTGAGGGCGTCGTAGGGGAGGTCGCGGAAGGTGTCCTGCACCGTCCACTGCTCCGGCTCCTCCGCCAGCATCGGCAGCAGCGGCAGGGGCGCTGCGGCAGCTGCGGCGGGATCGCCGGCGAAGACGAACAGCATCCCCTGGCCTTCGGCGGTGGCGTAGGCGTGGCAGCGGCTGCGCGGTGTGTCGATCGTGCTGCCGGCCTCGGCCTGGGGGATGATGGTGCAATGCCCCTCGCCATCGAAACTCCAGCCGTGGTAGGGGCACTCCAGCTCGCCCCGCCCATTGAGGCGGCCCTGGGAAAGGGGCACCAGCCGGTGCGGACAGACATCGGCGAAGGCACGCCACTGGCTGGCCTGTCGGTCCCGCCAGATCACCAGGTCGTCGCCGAGCAGGGTGAAGGGGGTGGGACGGTCTGGCCGGAGGTCCTTGAGATAGGCCACCGGGTACCAGGCGCGATGCCAGGACGAGTGAGACAGGGAGGGCATGGCGCCGCGGAAGCACTGGGTGCTGCCGATGCTGGCAGGGCCGGCGGGGCTATCGATCAGGCGGCGGTCGGGGTGGCGGCGAGGGCCTCGGCCAGGCCGGGACAACGCTGGCGGTCGAGGTGAGAGATGTGCTTCCGCTCGTTGTAATAGAGCTCCTGGAATCGCAGGGCATCGGCGTTGAGCGCGGCGAACAGGGCGTCGATGCGGGTTTCCATGTTCACGGCCACCGTTGTTGCGGCTTCGGTCTTTTCCTGCTCCAGCAGCAGGGCGATGCAACGTTCAAGGGTTTCCAGTCGCTGACCCCGCCAGGCATCGAGCAGATGGCGACAGCGCTTGAGGCAACGCTGGCGCTCCAGCACCGCCGCGGTGCCGCGCAGCTGGAGCAGGGGTGCCGAGAGATTCATGGTCTGGAGCTCATCGGGCTCCAGCAGGGGGGTGAGCCGGTTGAGCAGCTCGCTCTGCTCCATCAGCAGCTGGTCGGCCAGCAGGCGGGGCAGATCGAGATCGGCCAGGTCGTCGCCGGGATCCTCGCCACGGTTGATCGCTTCCAGCCGGCCGACGCCGAGGTTGTCCTCCTCCCGTTCGCTGATCGCCGCCCAGAGCAGGCGGTGGTGCTGGAGGGCGAAATCATCGAGCTCACGCAGGCGCAGCTCGCGCCGGATCGCGCCGCGATGGCGGGCGGCATGGAGATAGAGGCGGAGCAGCTCCGCTTCGGCCCGCTCGCGCAGGCCGATCTCACCGGGCTTTTCCCAGCGGCTGGCGCGGCCGTGCCAGCGCTCGCCCTTCACCTGCTGGCGCAGGTCTTCCTCCAGCTTCTGGGCCAGGCGTGCCTGGCCGCCGGAGAGGCGCTCGGCCACCTGCTGCAGGTAGTGGCTGCGCACGGCGCTCTGGGGCAGCTTGCCCAGCAGCGCCACCAGGGCCGACACCGCCTGCTGGAACTGATCGGAGCGGGCCAGGTCCTTGCCCTCCAGCGCCTGCTCGATCTGCCAGTCGAGCCAGAGCGGCGCCTGCTCCAGCAGGGCGCGGTACTCGCCCGCTCCATGCTCCTTGAGGAAGTCGTCGGGATCCTTGCCGGCGGGCAGGTGCAGCACCCGCAGCTCCAGCTGCCCCTGCAGGGCCAGCTGCTCCACCTCGCCGATCGCCCGCTGCGCCGCCCGCACACCGGCGCCGTCGGTGTCGAAGTTGAGCACGAGGCGGCGGCTGTCGCAGCAACGGCACAGCTGGGTGATCTGCTGGCTGCTGAGCGCCGTGCCGAGCGCCGCCACCGCATTGGTGATGCCGGCGGCATGCAGGGCGATCACATCGAAGTAGCCCTCCACCACCACCGCCTGGTCGTCCTTGCGGATGGCGTTGGTGGCGCGGTCGAGGCCGAAAAGATGCTTGCCCTTCTCGAACACCTCCGTTTCCGGTGAGTTGAGGTATTTGGGTTCACCGCCATCGAGGCTGCGGCCGCCGAAGCCGATCACCCGCCCCTGGCGGTCGCGGATCGGCACCATCACCCGGTGGCGGAAGCGGTCGTAGAAGCCGTCGCCGCCCTTGCGTGGCACCACCAGACCGGCGGCCTCCAGCAGCTCCGGTGCCAGCCCCTCCACCTGCTGCAGGTGCTTCAGCAGCCCATCCCAGGCCTCGGGCGCGTAGCCGAGTTCAAAGCTCTCCAGCGTGGTTTCGCTCAGGCCCCGCTGCTGCTTGAGGTAAGCGAGGGCGGCGGCACCGGCGGGGCTGCGCAGCTGGCTGCGGAACCAGCCGGAGGCCAGCGCCAGGGCCCGCAGCAGCGCTTCGCGGCGCGAGAGCTGCTGGCGCAAGCGCTCCTGCTGCGGCCCCTCCACCGTTTCCACCGGCAGCTGGTATTTGCGTGCCAGCTCCAGCACCACATCGCTGAAGCTGTTGCGCTGCAGCTCCATCAGGAACTTGATCGCGTTGCCGCCGGCGCCGCAGGAGAAGCAGTAATAGAACTGCTTGGCGGGCGAGACCGTCATCGACGGCGATTTGTCGTCGTGGAAGGGGCAGATCCCCACGAACTCGCGGCCCTTCTTCTTGAGCACCACGTGCTCGCCCACCACATCGACGATGTCGGCGCGCTCCTTGACGGCCTCGATCGTGCGGGGGTGAAGGCGGGCCTGAGGTGCCGGTGGGCTCAAGGAACGGCGCTACCTGTAGGGGCTTGATGGCAGCCATTCTGCCTGACGCCACCAGAGGTGGGGAGATGCCATGGCCACCGTTGCCGGCGTTGCCTTGCCTAGGGTCAACGACTCTGGCCTTGAGCCGGCTCGGCTGGGATCCGGCATGGACATGCTGCTCAGCGCCCTGGCCTTCAGCCTGATGGGGGTGTGCGTCAAGGCGCTGGGCGGCCGGCTGCCAGTGGCTCAGGTGGTGCTGGCCCGTTCGGTGGTGAGCCTGCTGATCAGCTGGTGGCTGCTGCGCCGGGCGGGCCTCTCGCCCTGGGGACAGCGCCGGTGGTTGCTGGTGAGTCGCGGCGTGCTCGGCACCGCCGGCCTCTACTGCGTGTTTCTGGCGATCGCCGGCCTGCCGCTGGCGGTGGCCACGGTGCTGCAATACCTGCATCCCACCTTCACCGCCCTGCTGGCCTGGCCGCTGCTGGGCGAACGGCCCGGCGCCCGGGTGTGGCTGGCGGTGGCCCTGGGCTGGCTGGGCGTGCTGCTGCTCACCGATCCCGCCGCCCTGGCCGTCTTCCAGCCAGTGGGCACAGCGGCCGGCGTGGCTCTGCCCACCGGGCCGCTGCTGTTCGCCCTGGCCGGTGCGCTGCTGTCGGCCCTGGCCTACGTGAGCGTGCGCGCCTTGCGCCGCAGCGAACACCCGCTGGTGGTGGTGTTCTATTTCCCGCTGATGGCCCTGCCGCTCAGCCTGCCGCTGGTGCTGCTGAATCCGGTGGCACCCAGGCCGGCGGAATGGGGCTGGCTGCTGGGGGTGGGGGTGTTCACCCAGCTGGGCCAGCTGGCCCTGACCCGCGGCCTGATGGCCATGCCGGCGGCCCGCGCCACGGCGCTCAGCTACGTGCAGGTGCCGCTCGCGGCCCTCTGGGGGCTGCTCTGGTTCGGCGAATCCCTCGATCCCGACATCCTCACCGCCGCCGGCCTGGTGCTCGGCTCCACCCTGCTGAGCCTGGGCCGCTGAAGCGTCAGGCCGTCAGGCCATCGCCGTGATCGCGCTGCGGAAGCGGGCGTGGGCCACAGCAAAGAACACCGATCCGATCAGCAGCAAGGCCAGAAACTGAGGCCAGACCACCATGAACGTGGCTCCACGGAAAAGAATGCCCTGGGCCAGCATCACGAAATGGGTGCTTGGTGCTGCCAGCATCAGGGTGCGAACCAGTTCCGGCATGCTTTCGCGAGGGGTGACACCGCCTGAAAGCATCTGCAGCGGCAGCAACACCATCATCAGCAACAGGCCGAACTGGGCCATCGAACGGGCGAAGGTGCCGAGGAAGATTCCCAGTGAGGTGGCAGCGAAAAGGTAGAGAGCCGCTCCGGCGGCGAACAGCGGCAGGGAGCCGGCCAATGGCACCGCCAGCCAGCCGCTCACCACGATCCGCAGGGAGAGCAACCCGGCGCTGAGCACCACCAGGCCCATCGACCAGACCTTGCTGGCCATGATCTCGAAGGGGGTGACCGGCATCACCAGCAGGTGCTCGATCGTGCCCCGTTCGCGCTCCCGGATCAGGGCCGCTCCGGTGAGCACGATGGCGAGCAGGGTGATGTTGTCGATCAACTTGTTCACGGCACCGAACCAGGTCTTGGTGAGTTCGGGGTTGAAGCGCATGCGCATCACCAGGTCCACCGCCGCTGGCGGTGTTGCCTGGCTGTGCTGAACGAAGGTCTGCACCTCGGTGCTGACGATCGATTGGACATAGCCGCTGCCCGTGAGCGCCTGGCTGACCCGGGTGGCATCCACATTGAGTTGAATCGCCGGTGAGCGCCTGGCCAGCACATCGCGCTGGAAGCCGGAGGGGATCACCAGGGCGAAGGTGTCCAGGCCCGCATCCATGCGCTCGTCCATCAGCGGCTGCTCGATCAGCTGCGGCGGCAGAAAGTAGGGAGCTTCAAAGGCGGCGATGATGCGTTCAGAGAGAGGCGAGCGGTCCTCGTCGACGATCGCGATCGGCGCCAGATGGAGCGTTTCCGGCAACACCGTGGCCCCCGCATAGACCGACATCGTGAAGACGAAGACGATCATCATCAGCATGATCGGGTCTCGGGCCAGGCTCCACAGCTCCTTGAGGCCCAGGTGATAGATGTTGGCGCCGCGCATGGCTCAGGTCTCCTGTTTGTTCAGGAAAAGAACGGACAACCCCAGCAGCACCGGCACCGTCATCAGCAGGGCGGTGAAAGGTCGGAGCAGATCGCCGAAGCCCAGTTCCTTGGAGAACGTGCCGGTGGAGATGGTGAGTGCATGGGCGGTGGGGTAGATCGCCCCGATCAGTGCACCGGCCCCCTGGAGGGAGGAGACCGGATCGAGCAGTCCGCAGAAGGAGGTGGCCGGCAGGATCGTCAGCACCGCGGTGGTGAACAGGGCGGCGATCTGGGTGCGCACCAGGGTCGAGATCAGCAGCCCAAGACCGGTGGCGCAGGTCACATAGATCAGGGCACCGCTGGCCTGCGCCGCCACGCTGCCGGTCAGCGGCACGGCGAACAGCGTGACCGCCAAGAGGGTGAGCAGGGTGTAGTTCACCATGGCCAGGGCCACGTAGGGCAGTTGCTTGCCGAGCAGGAACTCCAGCCGGGTCACGGGGGTGGCGTAGAAATTGACGATCGTGCCCAGCTCCTTTTCCCGCACCACCGAGAGCGCCGCCAGGATCGCCGGGATCAGCAGCAGCAGGATCGGGATCGTGGCCGGCACCATCGCCACCAGGCTGAGGATGTCGGGGTTGTATCGAAATCGTGTCTCGATGCTGGCGGCGGCCGGTGCGCTGGACTGGCCCAGCTGACGCCGGGCCCGGTCGGTCTGCCACTGGCCATGGACGCCCTGCAGATAGGAGCGCACCGTTTCAGCCCGCAGCGGCATCGAACCGTCGATCCAGGCGCCGATCGCCGCCGGGTCGCCGCGCTTCAGATCACGCCCGAAGCCCGGTGGCAGCTCGATCGCCACGCTCAGCTCCCCGGAGCGCATGCGTCGATCAAGGGCGTCGTAGCCATCCAGGGGTGGATGTTCGATGAAGTAGCGCGATCCGGCCAGGTTCAGCGCGTACTCCCGACTCGCCGTGCTGTCGTCGCGGTCGAGCACGGCGTAGGGCAGATCCTCCACATCCATGTTGATGCCGAAGGCCATCACCACCATCAGGAAGAGGCTGCCGAGCACCGCCGTGGTGATCCTGATCGGGTCGCGGCTCAGTTCCAGGGCTTCGCGCCTGGTGTAGCTGCCCAGCCGTTGCAGGCTGAAGCCCTTCCCCTCCCATGGCGAACGCTCCAGGCCGGCCGGAGGGGGCGCGGCAGCGGTGATCGCGGCGGCAGAGGGGTTGGCGTCTGTGGCTCCGCTCGCCTCCTCCAGGTAGCCGATGAAGGCCTGCTCGAGCGTGGCGGCGCCCCGCCGCACCATCAGGCCGGCGGGGGTGTCACTGACCAGGACCCGGCCGGCATGCATCAGCGAGAGGCGATCGCAGCGCTGTGCCTCGTTGATGAAGTGGGTCGAGAGGAAGATCGTGACGTGATCGCTGCGCGAGAGATCGATCAGTTTCTGCCAGAAGATGTCCCGGGCGATCGGATCGACCCCCGAGGTGGGCTCATCGAGGATCAGCAGCTCGGGCCGGTGCACCAGGGCCACCGCCAGCGACAGCCGCTGGCGCACCCCCAGCGGCAGGGTCCCCGGCAAGGCGTCAGCGAAATCCCCCAGGCCGAACTGCTGCATCAGGTCGGCGCAACGGGCGGTGATCTCCGCCGCCTGTACCTGGAACAACCGAGCGTGCAGCACCAGGTTCTGATGAACCGTCAGCTCGCTGTACAGCGAGAACGCCTGCGACATGTATCCCACCCGGCGCCGGGTGCGGAGGTCGTCGGCGTTGAGCGGCCGCTGGAAGAGGCGCACCTGGCCGGAGCTGGCCGGCAGCAGCCCTGCCAGCACTTTCATCGTGGTCGACTTCCCGCAGCCGTTGGAGCCGAGGAAGCCGAAGATCTCGCCACGCTCGATCCGCACGTTGACGCGGTCCACGGCAAGGAATGTGCCGAAGCGTTTGCTGAGCTCAATGGCCTCGATCGCCACCTGGCCATCGCCCGGTGGGCGGGCCGGAATGGTGACCGGGTGGTGTCCCTGGCGCCTCGCCTCCGGCAGCAGGGCGATGAAGGCGGCCTCCGGCGTGGTGGTGCCGGTGCGCTGCAGCAACTCCACTGGGCTGCCGCTGCTGAGCACGCGGCCGTTGTCCATCGCCACCAGCCAGTCGAAGCTGGCCGCCTCCTCCATCGAGGCGGTGGCCACCAGCACGCTCATCGCTGTGTGTTCGCGTCGGATGCCGGCGATCAGGTCCCAGAACTGACGGCGCGAGAGCGGATCGACCCCGGTGGTGGGTTCATCGAGGATCAGCAGGTCGGGGTTGTGGATCAGGGCGCAGCAGAGGCCGAGCTTCTGCTTCATTCCGCCGGAGAGCTGGCCGGCAGGGCGGCTGCCGAAGCGGCCCAGCCCGGTGCGCTCCAGCAGGGCGGCGCGGCGGCTGCGACGCTCCGTGCGTCCGAGGCCGAACAGGCGCGCGAAGAAATCCACGTTCTCGTTGACGGTGAGCGTCGGGGAGAGGTTGTTGCCGAGGCCCTGGGGCATGTAGGCGATGCGGGGGCACACCTGGCGGCGGTGGCGTGGGTTGGCCATGTCACCGCCGAGGACGAGCACCTGGCCCTGCTGCACCCGCCGGGTTCCGGCCGCCAGCGCCAGCAGGCTCGACTTCCCCACCCCATCCGGGCCGACCAGGCCGCTGAGCATGCCGCTGGCCACGTCGAGGCTGACGCCGGCGAGGGCGCAGGTCGCGCCGAACTGCAACCGCACCTCGCACAACTGGATGACCGGTGGCGTCAACCCGGCACCTTCACCGTCAAATTCGCGGGCCAGGGGACTCTGGGATCAAGCCGCACATAGGCCATGCCGGGCAGCCCGGTCTTGACGCTGCGGATGTGGCGTTTGAGCAGGGCGGAATCGATCCGGGCCTTGATCCGGAACATCAGCTTCTGGCGTTCGATCGCCGTTTCCACTGTCTTGGGGGTGAACTGGGCCACGTCGGCAACGAAGCTGACCTGCGCCGGGATCACCAGCTGCGGAGCGGCATCCAGCACCAGATGGACCTCGGAGCCGAGCCGCACCCGCCCGGCCTGGTCCGTTGGCAGAAAGAAGGTCATCGAAACGTCGGAGAGGTCGACCATGTTCAGCACCTTCCCCCCCGCGCTCAGGACTTCACCGGGCTGGGCGACGCGGTACTGGACCCGCCCATCGCGGGGAGCCTTCAGCTGGCTGTCGGTGATGTCGGCCCGGATCGCTTCGATCCGGGCCTGGGCGGCCGTCACCGACGACTCCGCTTCGATCACCAGGGAACCTGCCGTGCTGATCGCGGCGCGGCTGGCCGCCACGGTCGCCTGGGCTGCGGCGACCACCGCATCGGCACCGTAGAAGCTGGCGCGTGCATCGTCGAGGTCCTGGGCCGAGACGGCACCGCTGACGAATAGCTGCTCCTGGCGGCGCCGGTGGCGGCGGGTGTCTTCGCGCTCGGCGCTGCGCTGCACAACGACGGCTTCGGCGGCGGTGCGTTCACTGCGCCGCTGCAACACGGTGCTCTCGGCCGTTTCGACGGCCCTGGTGGCCTTGCGCAGATCCGCCTGCGCTCCCCTCAGCTGTGCCGTCAGCACGTCGGTATCCATCCTGGCCAGGACCTGGCCGCGCACGACGAAGTCCCCCTCGTCCTTGAGCACCTGATCAATCCGGCCTGCCGCTTTGGTGGCCACGTCGATTTCCACCGCCTCGATCCTTCCGTTGCCACGCGCGAAGCTGTCAGGAAGCTGCGTCGGCCTGGAGGCCTGCCAGACGGCGAAGCCAGCGCCTCCCCCGGCCACGAGCAGGCCGCCCAGCACCAGCAGCCAGCGGCCTCGGATCATCGTGGGGTGCTCGGAACGATCGGACGACCAGGCGGAGGAAGAACTTTTCTGTCGTCTTAGCCAGAAGGCTGACTCCTGACCGAGCGGCTGCGATTCCGTCAGCAAGTCGACATGGAGCTGGCGCCAGCGGCCGCTGAAGCGGCATCACCGTGAAAACACTGGTGAGCCGGGCGCCTATCCCTTGAGCGGCAGAGGATCGCTCACCCAGCCGGGGCTGCCGTTCTGGTCCCTGGGCCGGGCCAGGCGCCAGCTCTGGCCCTTTTCACCCCGTTGGAGAAACAACTCGAAGCCGCTGTCGACCCGGTAGGGGTCCTCCGCCAGCCGCCAGTCGAACTGGCCGGTGAGGTGCAGCCCCCTGGCTTCCCCGATCGTGATGGCCTCCTGCCGCGCCACCCGCACCCGGCTCACCTGGGGCGGTCCCGGCGGCGGCAGGTCGAGTGCCTGGGCGATCGATTGCTGGGTCAGGGCGATCTGCAACTCCAGGGCATCCAGCAACACCTGCCGGGGCGGCTGGCCGACGCCCTGGCAGCCCGTCAGGCTCAGCAGCAGGGCCAGCAGCAGCACCAGCAGCGCCGGCAGCGGCCGCAACCGACGACTGGCGTCAACGGGCAGAGCGGGCAGCATGGGAGATCTTCAACGTGTCCCCATGATCGGCTGGCTGCAGGGCACCGTGGCGGAGCAGTGGCAGCAGGGCAATCGCTGCGGTCTGCTGCTCGCCTGCCAGGGGGTGGGCTACGAAGTGCAGCTCACCCGGCGCCACTGGGATGGCCTGCCGCCGGCCGGCAGCAGCCTGGTGCTCTACATCCACCAGGCCATCCGCGAGGACAGCTGGACCCTGTTCGGCTTCGGGGCCCGCCATGAACGTGACCTGTTCCGTCTGCTGGTGGCGGTCAGCGGCGTCGGCCCCCAGATGGCCCTGGCGCTGCTCGGGGCGATGCCGACCGAGGAGTTGGTCAGGGCGATCGTGCAGGCCGATCTGCGGCTGCTGGCCAAGGCGCCCGGGGTGGGCAGGCGCACCGCCGAGCGGCTGTCCGTGGAACTGCGCAGCAAGCTGGCAGAGGCGGTGGATTTCGATGAGACGGATCCCGGTGAGCTGGCCGTCGATGCCGCCAGCCAGCCGGCGTCAACCACCCGCGACGATGTTCAGATCACCCTGACGGCGCTTGGTTACGAGCCCCTTGAGATCAACCGGGCCCTGCGGGCGGTGGGCCGCCAGGGACTGGCACCGGAGCTGGGAGCCGATGACTGGTTGCGGGAGAGTTTGCGCTGGCTGTCCCAGCAGGTCGCCTGAGGGCCGCCGGGACGGTAGGTTGTCGGTTTGCACCGTCAGGGCTCAACGTCGGCATGCCGCTCAATACCACCAAAAAACAGGAGCTGATCAACGGCCATCAGACCCACGGCACCGACACCGGCTCCGTTGAGGTCCAGGTGGCGATGTTGAGCGAGCGGGTCGTCCAGCTCACCGGCCATCTCCAGCAGAACAAGCACGACTTCTCCTCCCGCCAGGGGCTGCTCAAGATGATCGGCCGTCGCAAGCGGCTGCTCGGCTACCTCCGCGCCCAGAGCGAAGAGCGCTACAGCCAGCTGATCGCCAAGCTCGGCATCCGGGGCTGATCTCTCGCCATGGCAGCGAAGCGCAAGCCCCTGCCGTTCAAGCCCGACCGAGCTGCGGCCGCCAGGGCTGCCGGTGGGGGCAAGCCGCAGCCCAAGGCCAAACCGGCAACGTCCAAAGCCGCCAGGACCTCAGGCTCCCAGGTGATCCCATCGGCGGTGGCCAACCGCATGGCCCGCCGCATCGCGATCGCCACCGGGGTGCCCTCGTTCCTCGGTATGGCCGTTTTCGTGGCCAGCTACCTGCTGGTGAGCCGTGACATCCTCGCCATCCCCACCGTGGCCACTCTGGCCGCTTCCGGTGGCTGTTTTCTGCTTGGCCTGCTCGGGCTGAGCTACGGGGTGCTGTCGGCCAGCTGGGAGGAAGCGGCCGGCAGTTGGTTCGGTGCTGAGCAGATCGGGCTGAACCTGCGGCGGGTGGGTGCTTCGCTCAAGGCGATGCGGCAGGGGGGCAAGGCCTGAGGCCCAGCCCAGGCCGTTGGGGCCGACTGACGGAAGACGGACGGATGTCCGATGGCCGGGCTTGCTGCGACTGCAAGCGGGTTTCTGTCGACTTTGTGTGGCGGGCTTCGGCATGGCTGGCTAGTGGTGGGGTGTTCTTGCAGAGCCACCCAGCCATGACTACGACCAAGGGAAACCCGATGGGCTTGATTCTTGCGGTGATCGTCCTGATCGGCTCGTTGGTTTTTCAGGCCCCGGCCATTGCCATGACCAGCCACCCAGCCAACGCACCGTTTGCTGCCAACATCAAGTCCAAAGATCTCTCCGCCTCCGCCAAGCAAGTGGAAGGCCGGCTCCAGGCCGCCCACGGAGAACTCATGGGTGATCCCGGCGAAACGATCAAAGGACAGGCCAAGCAGGTGCAGGCTGCAGCGATGCAGGCTGGGTCCGATCTCAAGCAAGGTGTGAAGTCTGCGGCTGACTCATTGGCGGATTCGGCAGCAAAGGCAGCCGACAAGATCAAATGATCCCCGCCTGAACAGCTGGCCTCTGGCGAGGCAAGCCCTTTTGGCCAGACAATCCCGGCCACAGTGCATCCAGGCTTGTGCAGCTTCCCCTCGCCCTGCGGGGCGGCTGCTGAGCGCTGATAAGCCTGCGGTTGATCTTCAGCGCTCGCGTCGTTTTTCGTTATCAGGTATTGCCTTGCTGCATGCGATCAGGTCTGTTGCTGGGATAGCCGGTTGTGGTTTGATCTCGGCTTCTCCGATGGCCACCCAGGCCAGAACCCTCGATCAGAGCAACATCGTGATGCGTTTCTGTCAGCTTGCCGTCAATACGGAAGTGGAGCGTTCCGGCCTGGCTGTGCCGGCAGGGTTGACCCAGTTCACCTGTCAATGCTTTCTCAGGCATCTCGACCTTGGTCGCTCCCTGAATGCGGCTCAGGTGAACTGCAAGCAGGAGGCAATCCGCAGGTACAGGCTCTGATCACAGCGTTGAGTGCTTGCCATGATTCCGTGATATCACCCCTCAGACCAGCTGCAGCGGTGAGCGCAGCCGGGCTGTGAACGATGCGGCGGTGAGTGTGTCCAGGGCGGCAGCGCCATCGCGCACGCAGAACTGATAGCCCAGCCGCACATAGCGCGACTCACTGGCCTGGCGCACCATCGCCACCACCGGCACCCGTACCCCCGCTTCCTCCTGGTCGGGCCGGTGGCGCACCAGGCATTCGCGCAACTGATGCTGCACGCCGATGTCGGCGGCGTCTTCGGCCTGCAGTTCCACCATCAGGAACTGCAGCGCATCGATGGCGCGGCAGTCATCGAGGATCAGCTGCACCCGCTCGTCCCGCCTGTCCACCGAAGCCCAGACCAGTAACCTGGCATCCAGCATCAGATGGTCGGCGAGGCGGGCGAAGGTTTTCGGAAACACCACCGCTTCAGCGCTGCCGCTGAGATCTTCCAGTTGCAGCACCGCCATCCGATCGCCCTTGCGGGTGGTGAGGGCCCTGATGTCCGCCACCATCGCCACCACGCTGACGCGGGCCTTGTCGGGCTGCTCCTCCAGGCTGGCCAGGGAGATCGGGGTGAGCAGCCGCATCGGCCGGCTCAGCTGCTTGAGCGGGTGATCGGAGAGGTAGAAGCCCACCAGTTCCTTCTCCAGCTTCAACTTCTCGTTGGGGGGATAGTCGGCGACCGCAGCGGCCCGGGGGGCTGTGGCCGGTTCAGGGGCGGCAGCGGAGCCGAGCAGATCGAACAGATTGCCCTGGCCGCTGGCCCGGTCGCGGGCGCGGCTGCCCGCCCAATCCAGCACCAGATCGAGATCGGCCATCAGCTGGGCGCGGTTGGCGTTGGGCTCGAGGGCATCCAGGGCGCCGCAGTGGATCAGCGATTCCAGCGCCCGCCGGTTGATCAGGCCGGCCGGCAGCCGGTCGCAGAGATCGGCGAGGGAGGTGAAGGGCCCACCGGTGAGGCGAGCCTCCAGCAGCTGGCGGATGGCGCCATCACCGAGGTTGCGCACCGCCGAGAGACCGAACAGGATGCGATCGCCGGTGGGGGTGAAGTCGATGCCGGAGGCATTCACATCGGGTGGCATCACCTCGATGCCCATCGATTGGCAGTTGCCGATGTAACGCTGCACCTTGTCGGTGGCTCCGGCATTCACCGTGAGCAGGGCGGCCATGTAAGCCACCGGGTAATGGGCCTTGAGGTAGGCGGTCTGATAGGTGACGGCGCCGTAGGCGGTGGAGTGGCTCTTGTTGAAGCAGTATTCGGCGAACAGCACCATCTGCTCGAACAGGGCTTCGGCCACCGTGGCGTTCACGCCCCGCGCCGTGGCACCTTCCACGAACTGGCTGCGGTGTTTCTGCATCTCCGACACCTTCTTCTTGCCCATGGCGCGGCGCAGCAGATCCGCTTCTCCGAGCGAATAGCCGGCCAGATCCTGGGCGATCCGCATGATCTGCTCCTGATACACCATGATCCCGTAGGTTTCCTTGAGGATCGGCTCCAGGGCCGGGCAAGCGAAATCGATCGCTTCGCGGCCGTGCTTGCGGTTGATGAATTTAGGGATCAGTCCGGCATCAAGGGGGCCGGGGCGGTAGAGCGCCAGGATCGAGGAGATGTCTTCCAGTGAGGAGGGTTTGAGGTCGCGCACGATCTGGCGCATGCCGCTGGATTCCAGCTGAAAGATGCCTTCGAGATCCCCGCGGGCCAGGAGCTCATAGGTGCCGGGATCATTGGCCGGCAGGGCATCGGGGTCGATGCGTTCACCGCTGCCCTGCTCGACCAGATCAACCGTTTTATCGATCATGGTGAGATTTCTGAGGCCGAGGAAGTCCATCTTCAGCAGCCCCATCGCCTCCACGTCTTCCATGAAGTACTGGGTGATCACCTGCCCGTCGTTGTTGCGTTGTAGCGGCACCAGCTCATCGAGCGGTTCGGCGGCGATCACCACCCCGGCGGCGTGCACACCGAAGGTTTTGTTGGTGCCCTCGATGCGGCGGGCCATGTCCACCCAGCGGCGCACATTGGCATCGTTTTCATACTTTTCGCGGAACTCCACCGCCGGTGACTCCGGCCCGATCATCTCGGCGAGCTTGGCGGGTTTGCCGCGCACCACCGGAATCAGCTTGGCGAGGCGGTCGGCATCGCCGTAGGGGATGTCGAGCACGCGGGCCACATCCTTCAGCACCGCCTTGGAGGTCATGCGGTTGAAGGTGATGATCTGGGCCACCTTGTCGTCGCCATAGCGCTGGGTGACGTAATCGATCACCTCGCTGCGCCGCTCAATGCAGAAGTCGGTGTCGATGTCCGGCATCGACCTGCGTTCGGGGTTGAGGAAGCGCTCGAACAGCAGCCCGTGCTCCACCGGATCGAGCGCCGTGATGCCAAGCGCATAGGCCACCAGCGAGCCCGCCGCCGAGCCCCGGCCCGGACCCACCGGAATGCCCTGCTCACGGGCGTAGCGGATGTAATCCCACACCACCAGGAAGTAGGTGGGGAAGCCCATCTGCTCCATCACCTGCAGCTCGAAGGCCAGCCGCTCGCCATACACGGGCTCGAACGGATCAGCGGCCGAGAGCCCCAGCCGCTGCCGCAGGCCCTGCTCACTCACCTCGCGCAGATAGCTCACCGCCGTGTGCCCGGTCGGGATCGGGAAGCGCGGCATCTGCTGGCGTCCGAGGATGTCGTAGGCCTCCACTTTTTCGGCCACCGCGGCGGTGTTGGCGATGGCACGGGCCACCACCGCTGGCTCGAGGTGATCGGCGAACAGGCGGCCCATCTCCGCCTCGCTCTTGATGTATTCGGTGCCGGTGTAACGCAGGCGCTTGACGTCGGTGACGAGCTTGCCGGTGAGCACGCAGAGCAGGGCGTCGTGCGCTTCCACATCACCGCTGGTGAGGTAGTGGGCGTCGTTGGTGGCGATCAGTTCGATGCCGAGTTCGGCGGCGATGCGCACGATCTCCACGTTCACGATCCGGTCTTCCGGCGAGCCGTGATCCTGGATCTCCAGGTAGAAATCGGCGCCGAACAGCTCCTGATACCAACGGGCCACATCACGGGCCACATCCGGGCGGCCGCGCAGAATCGCCTGGGGAATCTCACCGCCCAGGCAGGCGGTGGCCACGATCAGGCCTTCGCTGTACTGCGTCAGCAGCTGCTTGTCGACGCAGGCGCGGGAGAAGATGCCCCGGCCGCGCATGCCGCGCAGGTGGCTGATGCTGGTGAGCTTCACCAGGTTGCGGTAGCCGGTGGCATTCTTGGCGAGCACCACCAGGTGGTAGCGGCGTTCTTTCTTCGGCTGCGGATCCTCGATCGAGCCGTTGATCACATACATCTCATTGCCGATGATCGGCTTGATGCCTGCCTTGGTGCACAGCTTCAGCAGCTCGATTGCGCCATACATCACCCCGTGATCAGTGAGGGCGAGGGCCGGCATGCCCAGCTCCACGGCCCGCTCCACCATCTGCGGCAACTGGCTGGCCCCGTCCAGCAGGCTGTAGTCGCTGTGGTTGTGGAGCGGAACGAAGGCCAAGGGCAGTGGGTCGCTGCCGCCAGCCTAGGGGAAAACCACTAGATCCAGGCTCTCTGCCGGGCCGTGCGGGGCTGCAGACACCAGATCTGGGGTGTGCAGCCGCTGCGCTCAGGTGATGATGCCGATCAAGGCGATTGGCAGCTGGTCCTATTGCCGATCCAGCAGAGTTTCCCTGCGTACGTTGATCGTGATCTCACAGGAGCATCACGCCAGGTCCGTAGTCCTTCAGGGCACGGTCGTCGCTGAGCAGGAGCACCCCTTCTGAGCGGGCCTGGGCGATCAGCAGGCGATCGAACGGGTCTTTGTGGTGGGGAGGCAGGAGCGCCGTGGCGGCGGCATGGTCGGGGGTGATCGCCAGCAACGCGAAACCCGCCTGCTGGGCTGCTTTGACCAGGGCCTGAGGGGACACCGGCAGCTTGCCCAGCTGATGTTTGATGGCTGCCTCCCAGATCGAGGCGGCGCTGACCAGACAGCGGGCCCCACACAACCGTTCCTCCCATTCCCTGGAGAGGCGTTGGTCCCCGCTCAGCCACCAAAGCAGCACGCAGGTGTCGAGCAGGTAGCCGCCTCCAGCGGCCATCAGAGCCATCCCTCGGATTCGCCACCGAGCAAGGCCGCCACCGCGCCCTCAACCTCCGGGGCGAAGGCGGCATCGATGCAACCTGCCTCCAGATCCAGCGATCCCCGCCCGCCCAACCGGTGGGCGGGGCTGCCCGGCACCAGCCGCACCAGTGGTTTGCCCGCCCGGGCGATCCAGACCTCCTCACCGTCGAGGGCGGCCTGAACCAACTCGGAGAGCTGGGCTTTTGCTGCGTAGAGGTTGGCTTGTCGCATGGGCAAACAGCCCGTTTCCTCCCACACTAACTTAGTCAGACCAGCTCCTCAGAGAGCTTCAGGGGGCTGTGGATCTCTGGCTCGGCAGGGCTGGCATCGGCCCCCAAAAAGGCGCACATCAAGTGGCACACCTAGTGGCACACCAAGGAGACCACCTTCGAACTGGCGGAAGGCTGCTCAGCCCACAAGCTCAGGCCACCAGCGCCGCCACCGGCCGGTTGTCCATCACCCGCGCCGCCTGTTCGTAGTGGTGGGCCACCTGCAGCAGGCGCGGCTCCTCCAGCACACCGGTGATCAGCTGCAGGCCGATCGGCAGGCCGCCGTCGTCGAAGCCGCAGGGCACATTGATCGCCGGCAGGCCCGCCATGTTGGCTGGAATCGTGAGCAGATCGGCCAGGTACATCGCCAGGGGGTCGTCGGCGTGGGCGCCGAAGCGGAAGGCGGTGGTGGGCGAGGTGGGGGTGAGCAACACATCCACCTGGCCGAAGGCGGCGTCGAAGTCGCGGCGAATCAAGGTGCGCACCTGCTGGGCCTTTTTGTAGAAGGCATCCACATAGCCAGCCGAGAGGGCGTAGGTGCCGATCAGGATGCGGCGCTGCACCTCATCACCGAAGCCCTCGGCGCGGCTGCGGGCGGTCATCTCTGCCAGGCTGCCGGCTTGCCCGGAGCGGAAGCCGTATTTCACGCCGTCGTAGCGGGCCAGGTTGGCCGACGCCTCCGACGGAGCGATCACGTAATAGGTGGCGATGCCGTCGTTGAAGCGGGGGCAGCTCACCTCCACCAGCTCGCAGCCGAGCGCCTCCAGCTGGGCGGCGGCCGCCAGCACCGACGCCTTCACCTGGGGATCCAGCCCCTCCTGCTCGAAGCATTCGCGCACAAGACCCACGCGCAGACCGGTGATGGGTTGCCGCAGCGCGGCCCGGTAATCCGGCACGGGGGCCTGCAGGCAGGTGCTGTCGCGGGGGTCGGCGCCGGCGATCACCTGCAGCAGCTCGGCGGCATCGGCCACGCTGCTGCTGAACGGACCCACCTGATCCAGCGAGCTGGCGAAGGCCACCAGCCCCCAGCGGCTCACCCGGCCGTAGGTGGGTTTGAGCCCCACCACGCCGCAGAAGGCGGCGGGCTGGCGGATCGAGCCGCCGGTGTCGGAGCCGAGCGCGGCCACCGCTTCACCGGCGGCCACCGCCGCCGCACTGCCGCCGGAGCTGCCGCCCGGCACCCGCTCGGGATCCCAGGGGTTGCGGCTCGGCCCGAAGGCGGAGGTTTCCGTCGAGCTGCCCATGGCGAACTCGTCGAGGTTTGTCTTGCCCAGCAGCACGGCGCCGGCCTGCCACAGCCGCTCGGTGACGGTGGATTCGTAGGGCGGCACGAAGTGCTCCAGCATGCGGCTGGAGCAGGTGGTGGTGATGCCCTTGGTGCAGAGGTTGTCCTTGATGGCCAGGGGGATGCCGGCCAGCGGTGGCAGTGCCTCGCCGGCGGCGCGGGCCGCATCGATGCGGTCGGCATCGGCGCGGGCCCGCTCGGTGGTGACCTCCAGGAAGGCATGAACGGTGGGCTCCACCGCTGCGATCCGGGCCAGATGCTGATCGGTGAGCTCCCGGGCGGAGAGCTCTCCGCTCTGCAGCCGCTCACGCCATTCGGCGATCCCCATTGCATCTGTTGCGGCGATCGGCCGACGCTATCAGCCAGGCCCGAGCAGTTCGGTGAGCGGTTCGCCCCGGTTGAGACGGACCACCTCATGGCTGAGCGAGGCGGGTGCCTCGGCCTGCAGATCGGCCAGAAAGGCCGGCAGCTTGTTCTCCAGCTCCCGACGCCTGAGGAAGGGACCGAACCAGTAGATGACGTCCGGGGATTCGGTCTGGACCTTCGCCCACCAGGCCAGGCCAAGACCATTGGCCAGGCTGCGCAGGGGTTGAAGGAGCGCGTTCATGGAAGACGATCGTCTGGGCCCATTGTGCCCTTGACCTGCCTGACCGGGCCGCGCTTGTCGTCGCTCACAGTTCGATGTCCCCCGCAAAGCTGGCGGGCAGCTCTTCAGGTTCTGGGGCCACCGCCTCGGCCACGGCAGGATCCGCCGCCGCCGGGTCGGGCGCTGTTTCTGCCTCTGCAACTGTCTCTGCCTCTGCAACTGTCTCTGTCTCTGTCTCAGGATCGAGTAGGGGATCAGAGTTGAGGCTGGGATCAGGATCGAGCTCAAGGTCGATCGCAGCCGATTCCGGCACGGAAGCGGCCTGGTGGGGCAACTGGGGCCGCACGATCCGGGGAGCTGGTGCCGTGCCGGTGATCGGCTTCATCCAGCCGCGGCGGGCCACTTCGTAGAGCAGCAGGGCGGTGGCCACCGAAGCGTTCAGGCTCGGCGTGGCGCCGCGCAGCGGGATGCGGATCAGCTGGTCGCAGTGCTTGCGGGTCAGCATCGAGAGCCCCTGGGATTCCGAGCCCGTGACCACAACCAGGGGGCCGTCGAGGTCGGCTTCGATCAGGCTGACCGTGCCTTCCTCGGCCAGGCCGACGACGCGGTAGCCCTCATCCTTGAGCTGCTCAAGGGATCGATTCAGATTCACCACCTTGGCGACCGGGAGATGCTCCAGTGCTCCGGCGGCCACCTTGGCCACCGATCCGGTCAGTCCGGCATTGCGCCGCTGGGGCAAGATCAGCCCATGGGCGCCGAGCGCCTCGGCGCTGCGCAGAATCGCGCCGAGATTGTGGGGGTCGGTGAGCCCGTCGACGGCCATCAGCAAGGGCGGTTCGCCGATGTCGCGGCACCCTTCGATCAGGCTGTCCAGGTCCAGGGTGTCAGCGGCGGCCACCTGGAGCACGATCCCCTGGTGGACGGCGCCACCGGTGAGCTGGCCGAGCCGTGCCCAGCTCACCTCTTCCACCAGC
This sequence comes from Cyanobium sp. ULC082, assembly GCF_977927535.1. Taxonomy (NCBI): domain Bacteria; kingdom Bacillati; phylum Cyanobacteriota; class Cyanophyceae; order Synechococcales; family Prochlorococcaceae; genus Cyanobium; species Cyanobium sp. ULC082. The sequence goes on along the minus strand of NZ_OZ376397.1, from coordinate 1,268,662 downwards.
ACACCCCCCGCCTTGGCTTCGCGCAGCAGCTGCAGGAAGCGCGGGGCGAAGCGAAGCTCAGGCGTGCACCAGATCCGATGGATGGGCCGGTCACTCTCCAGGCTGGCCTGGGCTGAATGACGGCCCCAGATCATGTCTTCGGCCGGCTCGGCGCCGAACCTCTCCGACTCGCCGCTGGGTTCGAGGTTGTCTTCCCGTTCAGCGGCGGGGCCGGCGGAGCTGGTGGCACGCCTGTCTTCCAAGCGGGATCGCTCGAAGCTCGGCTTGCCGAACGGCGGCTTCCTCCCGAAGGCGGGCTTGCCGAAGGAGGGTTTGCCAAAAGATGGCTTGCCAAAGGAAGGCCTGCCACCAAAGGATGGCCGGCCCCCGAAGGAGGGCTTGCCACCGGCGGCTGGCCGGCTGAAGCTCGGTTTGCCGTAGACGGGCCTGGCGCCGGCGGGTCTGCCGTCCGGGTCGCTGCGGCGGGCGCCGGGCCTGGCCGGGATCACCCGGGTGGGGCGACCCTCGCCGCTCGGCCTCGTGAAACGCTCGCGGCGTTCGCCTGGCCTGGACTCGCCGCGCCCTTCGCGACCTTCCCGCCCTTCCCGCCCTTCGCGGCGTTCACGGCCCTCGCGATCCGGAGGGCGCTGCGCCAGTCGGGCCTTGGACCACTGAAGCGTGAGGGCTTGGCACCGCGTGGACCCTGGGCGGACCGCTCGCCGCCCCCTTCTGACCCCTTCGGCCGGCGGCGCTCAAATCGTTGGGGCATGGACGTTCTCAGGCAATGGGTCGGGTCCGGGCTGTTCAAGATGATCCAGCAGCTGAGCGAGCCGTCCGGGGTTCCGCAGAAAGAGCCAGCCCACCATTGTCTCAAATCCCGTGGCCTGGCCATAGGTGGCCGGATCGGCACGTCTCGGTCCCCGCCCGGCCCGATTCCTTCCCCGGCGCACCCAGTCACGCTCCAGCTCGCTGAGCAGCGGATCGAGCCGCAGCAGGGCGGCGGCCTGGGCCCCGGCGCGCACCTCCTCCACCACGGCTCGATGCAGGCTGTCACTGCGCCCGGGCTCGCGGCACCGCCTCAGGCGCTGATGCAGCTCCCAGACGGCATCACCGAGCCAGGCCAGCTGCAGCGGGCCCAGCTCGGTGCCCTGGACGGCCGGGCGCTGACGCAGCCAGTCGGAGGACGCCGGATCAGCTGGTGGTGAGGGCACGGAGAGCCGCGTTCAGGTCGCTCTGGAGATGGAGGAACTCTTCGAGCCGCACCAGTTTGACGGTCTGAACCACACGGGCATTGCCCACCATCAGGAACCGGATGCCCGCATCGCCACAGAGCTTGGCGAGCTGCACCAGCACGCCGAGGCCGGAGGAATCGATGAAATCGATGTGGGTCAGATCAAGCAGCACCGGCAGGGTGCTGTTGCCCTGGTGGAGCAGGATGTAGTCCTTGAATTGTTTGTCGGAGTAGGCATCCAGCTGGCCGGTGAAGCTGAACAGCAGGCAGAGGGCCTGCTTCTCGAAGCCACCTCGCAGGGACACGGTCAATCGCTGCAGTTCAGAAATCTCCGCAGGCCTCGATGCGAAACGGCGCTCGAAGTGTAGAGAGTGAAGGGAAGCGGGGATCTCAAGCTCCACGACCGCGGCCCACGGCGTCCCATCGAACGGTGGGCTTCAGGGGCGGCGGCGATCGGCCATCAGCGCCACGAATCGGCTGAAGTGATGGTCGGCGTCGTGGGGACCGGGGCTGGCTTCCGGGTGGTACTGGACACCGAAGACCGGCTGGTGGCGGTGGCGCAGGGCCGCGACCGTGCCGTCATTGAGGTTCTGGTGGGTGATCTCCACCCGGTCGCTCGGCAGGGAAGCCGCTTCAAGGGCGAAGCCGTGGTTCTGGCTGGTGATCTCCACCAGCCCCTTGCCACCGCAGGGATGGTTCAGGCCCCGATGACCGAACACCAGTTTGTAGGTGCTGCCGCCGAGGGCCAGCCCCAGGATCTGGTGGCCGAGGCAGATTCCGAACAGGGGAAGCTCGACGTGCTCAAGCAGCCCCTTGACCAGCAGGATGCCCGCCTCGACCGCCGCCGGATCCCCCGGACCGTTGGAGAGAAACACACCTTCAGGATCGAGCGCCAGCACCTGATCGATCCTGCTGCCGGCCGGCAGCACATCCACCACGCAGCCATGGGCGGCGAGGCGCTCGAGGATGGCTCGCTTGATGCCGAAATCGATCGCAACCACCCGGAAGGGTCGCTCGGGCCTCTCCTGCAGGCGCTGGTCGAAGCCGGCCGGGCAGAGCCGGTCCCACTGATAGGCCGCCCTGGTGCTCACCTGCTCCGCCAGATTCAGGCCCTCCATCGACGGGCTGCTGCGCACCTGCTCCAGCAGGTCTCCGGCCGCGCTGCCGTCGTTGCTGATCGCTCCGTTGATCGCGCCGCCCTCGCGCAGATGGCGCACCAGGGCACGGGTGTCGACCCCCTCGATTCCCACGACGCGATGCCGGGACAGCCAGCTCTCCAGGCTGGCGGTGGAACGCCAGCTGCTGGGGTGCCCGACGAGCTGGCGGGCGATCACGCCCCGCACCTGGGGCCCATCGGCCTCCTGATCGTCTGGGTTGATCCCGGTGTTGCCCAGCTCCGGGTAGGTGAAGGTGATCAGCTGGCCGGCGTAACTGGGATCGGTGATCACCTCCTGATAGCCGGTCATCCCCGTGTTGAACACCACCTCTCCGATCGCCGTGCCCCGCGCTCCAAACCCTTTGCCACGCAGCACGGTGCCATCGGCCAGCACCAGCAGGGCCTCGCTGCTGGCGGGTGGAGAAGCAACGCTCAAGGGGACCCGTCCGATGGCTTCGATCATGGCGCAGCAGCCTGATCAGCCACCGGAGCGAGGGCCTGGCGCAGGGCCAGCAGCCTCTGCCAGGGAGCTTCGGAAGCCAGGCTGCGCTGCGCCTGATCCAGTCCCTCCTGCAGTGTGGCGGCCCGGCCGGCCGCCCAGAGCACCAGGGCGGTGTTGAGGGCCACCACATCCCGCTGGGCGCTGCTGCCGCCGCCGCGCAGCACGGCTTCGAGGATGCGCCGGTTGGTTTCGAGGTCACCGCCGCCCAGGGCTTCGCTGGGAGCTGCCGCCAGCCCCATGGCGAGCGGGTCGAGCTGCAGGTGACGAATCTCCCCTTTCTCCACCAGTCGCAGTTCGCTGGGGCCGGAGAGGGAGGCCTCATCGAGGCCGCCGTGGCCATGGACGACAACGGCCCTCTCCAGGCCCAGCCGGTTCAGGGCCTCGGCCATCGGTTCGAGCAGGCCGGGACGTGCGACGCCGACCACCTGGGCTTCGGGGCAGAGCGGGTTCACCAGCGGGCCCAGCAGGTTGAACACGGTGCGAACGCCGAGGCGGCGGCGCAGGGGCGCCAGACCGACCAGGGCGGGATGCCAGCCAGGGGCGAACAGAAAGGTGACGCCGCTGCCCGGCAGGGCGCCGACCACGGCGGCGGCAGGAGCCTGGAGGTTGAGGCCGAGGGCTTCCAGCACATCGGCGGAGCCCACCTTGCCGCTGGCGCTGCGGTTGCCATGTTTGGCGACACTGGCCCCGCAGGCGGCGGCCACGAACGCCACGGCGGTGGAGATGTTGAAGCTGCCGGCGCCATCGCCACCGGTCCCGCAGGTGTCCACCAGGGGAAGGGTCGGCCGCGGGCAGGGCAGGACGACGGCAGCCCGCAACACCCGCGCCATCGCCGCCAGTTCGGTGCCGCTCACCCCTTTGGCCCGCAGGGCGGCCAGCAGGGCACCGGTGAGTTCAGGTTCGATCTGTCCGTCGATCCAGCCCCGCATCAGGGCTGTGGCTTCGGTCTCGCCCAGGGACACCCCCTCCAGCAGCGACTCCAGCAGGCCAGGCCAGGAGGTGGATGGAGCCATTGATCGGCATTCAGGATCCCGAGCGTAATCAGTCGCCGTTGGCGTGACGCCAGAAAAAAGCCCGGGTGCAGGACACGCCGGGCCGGGTGATGGGGACGCTCCCACTATCCCCCGGAAAGGCTGAATCTGACCAGTTCATCCCAAAAGCCTGCAGCGGCTCAGGCGGTGTCCTGGGCGGCGGTGTCGAAACCGCTCCCCACCGCCTCAGCCCCGGGCGCCATGCCGGGGCGGTAACCGGCCGCCCAGATCGTGCGGGTTCGCCGGTGCAGCTGATCCAGGCTGAAGCCCCAGTGCCCCAGGCATTTGGCCAGATCCTGCTGCAGGTCGTCGGCGCCGGGAAAGCTGTCGTAGCGCCTCAGCAGCCGGGCCAGATCGACCAGGTCGCCATCGCCGGGTTGATCGAGGGCCAGCAATCGATCCACCACGTCGCGGTCGGTGGCATGGAGCGGGTGAGCCTGGGGTTCGCTCTGGGGGCGTTCGCTCATCGGGCCGTTCCAGGTCGCGCTCCAGCATCAACTCTCGCACCGCCGCCTCCATCCGTAGGTTGGATCCCGTTGCCCGTTTCCATGGCCGCCATCCGACCCGGCCTGCTCTGGAAGTACCTTCGCCCCCACCGGCGGGTGCTGGCCCAGGGCGTCGTGGCCCTGCTGGTGGTGAACCTGCTCAGCGTGACCATTCCGCTGATGGTTCGCGGTGTGATCGACGATCTGCAGGATGGTTTCGCCGTCTCGGCCGTGCTGCGCCAGGCCGGCTGGATCGTTCTGCTGGCCTCCTTGATGGGGGTGGCCCGCCTGGTGTCACGGATGCTGGTGTTCGGGGTCGGGCGCCAGGTGGAAGCCAGCCTGCGTCAGCAGGTGTTCGACCACATGCTTCGCCAGGAGCCCGGCTGGGTGCAGGCCACCGGCAGCGGCGATGTGATCAGCCGCTCGACCAGTGATGTCGAGAACGTGCGGCGGCTGCTCGGCTTCGCCATGCTCAGCCTCACCAACACGGCTCTGGCCTACGCCCTCACGGTGCCGGCGATGCTGGCGATCGACCCCCTGCTGACCCTGGCGGCGCTTGGGCTCTATCCGGGGATGTTGATGGTGGTGCGCCTGTTCGGCGGTCGGATGATGCGTCAGCAGCGGCGCCAGCAGGAGGCCCTCGCCAGCCTCAGCGATCTGATCCAGGAGGATCTCTCCGGCATCAGCGCCATCAAGATCTATGGCCAGGAAGACAACGAACAGAAGGCCTTCACCGAGCGCAACGGCCGCTATCGCGATTCGGCCCTCTCCCTGGCCCGCACCCGCAGCACCCTGTTCCCGCTGCTGGAGGGCATCTCCTCGATCAGCCTGCTGCTGCTGCTGGCGTTCGGCAGCGGGCGGATCGAAAGCGGTCAGCTGAGCGTCGGCAATCTGGTGGCCCTGATCCTGTTCGTCGAGCGCCTGGTGTTTCCCACAGCCCTGCTCGGCTTCACGCTCAACACCTTCCAGACCGGCCAGGTGAGCCTGGAAAGGGTCGAGGAGCTGCTCTCCAGGCAGCCAGGGGTGGTGTCACCGGAGCGGCCCGTTCCGGTGGCGGTGGGGGGGCGCGGCGCGATCGAGGCCCGTGGCCTCTCGGTCCGCTACGACGGGGCCCAGCGTGATGCGCTCACGGATGTGAGTTTTCAGCTCCTCCCCGGTGAACTGGTGGCGGTGGTGGGGCCGGTGGGATCCGGTAAAACCACCCTGGCCCGGGCCATCGGGCGCATGGTGGATGTGCCGGAGCAGGTCCTGTTTCTCGATGGGGTCGATGTCACCGCCCTGGCGCTCGAATCGCTGCGGCGCCAGGTGGCTCTGGTGCCGCAGGAGGGTTATCTGTTCACCGCCACCCTGGCTGACAACCTCCGCTACGGCGTTCCCGACGCCCCCCTGCCGCAGGTGGAAAGCGCGGCCCGGGAAGCCCGCCTGGAAGCGGACATCCGCGGCTTTCCCGACGGCTATCAGACCCTGGTGGGGGAGCGGGGCATCACCCTGAGCGGCGGCCAGCGGCAGCGGGCCGCCCTCGGCCGCGCCCTGATGGTGGACGCTCCCCTGCTGGTGCTCGACGACGCCCTGGCCAGCGTGGACAACAACACCGCCGCGGCGATCCTGGCCTCGATCCGTTCCCAGCAGGGCCGCACGATCCTGATGATCAGCCACCAGCTCTCGGCGGCCGCTGCCTGCGACCGGGTGCTGGTGCTCGATGATGGAAAACTCGTTCAGCAGGGCCGCCATCAGGACCTGCTGGCCGTGCCAGGCACCTACCGGCGGCTCTGGGAGCGGCAGCAGGCCGAGGAGCAGCTGCAGCTGGCCTGATCGGGGCTGCTCAACTCAGCTTCTGAAAGCAGCTGCTGAAATCAGCTGCTGAAATCAAACGAGTTGTTGATGCATCGCCCCAATCCAGCCAGGTGGCTCTTAGCTGAGGGTCTCCTGTGGGTGCCCCATGGATCCAGCCAAGGCCTACAAATTGCGTTGCACGCTCACCTTCGGTGACATCTACGGTCAGGTGCTGATCTGGATGGTGGTGATCTTCGTGAGCCTCGCCGCCGGGCTTGCCCTGATGGGATCGAGCAAGCCGCTCTTCGCCCTGGTGGGGGTGGGAATGATCCTGGTGCTCTCCCTGCCGTTCCTGCTGTTCGCCTTCACCACCACCCTGCTCAACCACATCGCCCTGGAGCCGACAGCGCCGCTGGAAACCCCTGCCTAGGCTGGTGACAGTGGCACTGGATCGGTGTTCGGTCTCTTCACGTCTACGGCCAACAGCCCCAAGCAGCGAATTGTGACGGCCGCTGAGGCCCTGCCCGGCCGATCGGTCCCGATCGTCACCGCTCCCCGCCATCAGGTGCTCGGCACCGACCTGCAGGCTCCCCTGAAGGCGGGAGAGGAGGAGGCCGTCTTCGGTTGCGGCTGCTTCTGGGGAGCGGAAAAGGGCTTCTGGCGCCTCCCTGGCGTGGTGACCACCGCCGTGGGCTATGCGGCGGGCCATACCCCCAACCCCACCTACGACGAGGTGTGCTCCGGGCGCACGGGCCACACGGAGGTGGTGCGGGTGGTCTGGAACACAGGACTGGTGGGATTCAGCGATCTGCTCAAGCTGTTCTGGGAATGCCACGACCCCACCCAGGGCCTGGCCCAGGGCCATGACACCGGCAGCCAGTACCGCTCGGCGATCATCGCCAGCACGGCCGAGCAGCTGTGCCTGGCCCAGGCCAGTGGGCACCACTACCAGCAGCAGCTGGAGCTGGCTGGTTTCGGTCCGATCACCACCGAGATCGTGGCCGATCGCCCGTTCTATTTTGCCGAAACCCATCATCAGCAATATCTGGCCCGCCCCGGCAGCCGCCCCTACTGTTCCGCCCGTCCGAGCGGCGTGCGGCTCACCCCCTTCCCCGGCAGTTCCTTCCTGCTGGCACCGGAGGTCTGGGAGCAGTACGACTGGTCGGTGCAGCACTGCGTCCTGCGCAGTTCCAATCAACCGATCCGCCTCTGAATTCTCCGTTTGTCTGATCGCTCCCTGATGGCAGTCCGGCTCTTTCCGATCCCCAGGCCGTCAGCCGCCTTCACAGCGCTGCTGACAGCGTCGGCCTTGGGCTGCAGCACCCTGCTGGCCCCCCAGCCGGCCGGGGCGATGGGTTCGCCGTGGTGGGAGCACTACAACACCCGCGACAGCTTCCTCTGCCGGGATGACAACAGGATCGTGCTGGAGCGCAACGATGCCCAGGCCTCCCTGATCTCGGGCCGATCCAGCACCACGCTCTTTCGCGAAACCTCCAGCCTGCCTGGGCTTCGCTACGGCAATGACGCCCTGCGCCTGATCCTGCGGGGCGATGAACTGATCGTCGAGCGGCTGCCCCAGCGGGTGATCTGCCTGCGCACGGATCAGGTTTGAACGGTATGGGCCCCCTCTCCGACCGCACCGTGGTGCTCTCGATCGCCGTCACGCTCGGAGTGGTGTTCGCTCTGGTTTTCTGGTTTGCCCGCCTGAACGCTCCGGTCGAATCCCCCTTTCTGTGGAGGGAGGCGCCCGCACCCGGGCTTCCCGCCCCGCCGCCGATCACCCAGCCGAAAGGCACCTTGCTCTGAGCCGCCTTGGAGCCTCCCCTTCCCCCGGACATCAGGCGTCGCCCTCTCCACCCACTGCCGAAGGGTCTCGTCGAGCTCTATGGCCTGCTGGCGGTGCTGTTCGTGCTCGTGCCGGAGTGGATGGCGGACGGGGCGCTGCGAAGCTGGCTGGGCGGACAACGGGGCGATCCGATGCCCGTCACCGCCAGTGCCTGGAGGCGTCAGCCAGAACTGCGCCTGGCGGGGCTCAACCTGGCCGCCCTGCGTTTGCTGGCCCGTCGTCTCTGGATCGTCGGCTACGCCGGGCTCAGCCGCGAGCGTCTCAGCCCCAGGATCCTGAAGCGGCTCAAACGCAGCCGACGCTGGGAGGACTGGTTGCCGCAGGAGCTGTGATAGCTTCCCTTTTGACGGGGCGTAGCGCAGCTTGGTAGCGCACCACTTTGGGGTAGTGGGGGTCGTGGGTTCAAATCCCGCCGCTCCGATTCTGATCAGTTTCTCGTTGGTTTCTTTCCCCATTCAGCCCCGCTCTGGCGGGGCTTTTTCGTGGCTGCCCACTGCTGCCAGATTGATCGTGTAGTCCATCGTGGAGCCCACGCCGGTGCCCCGGTAGGTGCCCACCACCGGTGCGGCCAGCCGGTGGTCGGGTGCGGCGGCAAGGCTGATGTGTCCATCGGCCACGGCGAGACCGAGGCTCGGGTCATAGCCGCGCCAGCCGCCCCCTGGCAGATACACCTCAGCCCAGGCGTGCAGCTCCTGTTCGGTGACCTCGGGCGGATGGTGGATCGAGTACCCACTCACGAACCGGGCGGCCAGCCCCTGGCAGCGGCAGGCCGCCACGAACAGCATCGCCGTGTCGCGGCAGGCGCCGGTTCGGGTTTCGAGCGTGTGCTCCGGCAGCTGGGGATCCCCATCCAGCCGGCCGATGTGGTGGAAGGTGGTGTGGATGTGATCGACCAGGTGGCCCAGGAAGGCGGTGGTGGAGTGATCCACGGCACTGGCCAGGCCGTCGGCCCAGCCCCTGACGGACTCCACGGCCCCATCCAGCCGTGCTGGTGCCAGCGAGGCGGCCAGGGCCGGCTCGTACTCCATCGGCAGCTGTTGCGCCCCGGGAACGGTGAAGATCCAGTCGAAGGGGTTATCGCGCAGGGTGCGCACCTCCGACTCCACCTTGATCTCCAGGCTTTCGCGCTCCTTGTTGAACCAGACCACGGCCGCGTCATGGCCATCCGGCTCGATGATCCAGGCCTCTTCGGCAGGTGGGCTGGAGATGACCATGGAATGGCGCTGCCGTTGCTGGGTGGCGTCCTGCCGGGGTGAGAGCCGCACGGTCATCGGCTCCAGGAAAACCGGCCGCTCGTAACGGAACCGCAGGGAGTGGTGGATCCGGATCAGCATCACGGGATCAGCATCACGGAATCAGCATCACAGATTTCAGCATCACGGAATCAGCACCACGGAAATCCACCGTTGAACCATTCTGCTGTCCCGGTGCGGCGGCTGAATCAATGACCTTTTGTTGAGAGACCGTCCCAGTCAAGCCGCCATCGTCCAAGGTTTGCTCGCTCCTTTCAATCGGAACCCGGAGACCACCCGATGTTCGACGCCTTCACCAAGGTCGTTGCCCAGGCTGATGCCCGCGGCGAATTCCTCAGCCCATCCCAGATCGATGCCCTGGCCTCGGTCGTTGCTGACAGCAACAAGCGCATGGATGCCGTGAACCGGATCACCTCCAACGCTTCCAGCCTCGTCACCAACGCGGCCCGCGAGCTCTTCGCTCAGCAGCCCGCCCTGATCGCACCCGGTGGCAACGCCTACACCCACCGCCGCATGGCCGCCTGCCTGCGTGACATGGAGATCATCCTCCGCTATGTCACCTATGCCGTCTTCACCGGTGATGCTTCCGTCCTGGAAGATCGCTGCCTCAACGGCCTCCGCGAAACCTATCTCGCCCTCGGCGTGCCTGGCGCTTCGGTGGCAGAAGGTGTCCGCAAGATGAAGGATGCCGCCCTCGGCCTCGTCAACGACCGCAACGGCATCACCCCCGGTGACTGCTCCGCCCTGGTCTCCGAAATCGGCACCTACTTCGATCGCGCCGCCGCCGCTGTCGGCTGATCCTTCTTTTCCTTCGATTCCCCTTCCTCTCCTTCCACCATGTCGAAGACTCCACTCACCGAGGCCGTTGCCGCCGCCGACTCCCAGGGTCGGTTTCTGAGCAACACCGAGCTCAATGCCGCCTTCGGACGCTTCGAGCGCGCCAAGAACGCTCTGGAAGCCGCCAAGGCACTCACCGCCAACGCTGATTCCCTCGTCAACGGCGCCGCCCAGGCCGTTTACAACAAGTATCCCTACACCACCCAGCAGCAGGGACCCAACTACGCCTCCACCCCGGAAGGCAAGGCCAAGTGCTCCCGTGACATCGGTTACTACCTCCGTCACATCACCTACTCCCTGGTGGCTGGTGGCACCGGCCCCCTCGACGAGTACCTGATCGCCGGTCTGGATGAAATCAACCGCGCTTTCGAGCTCTCCCCCTCCTGGTATGTGGAAGCCCTGAGCTACATCAAGGCCAACCACGGCATCGCTGGTGATCCCGGTGTGATCGCCAACAACTACATCGACTACGCCATCAACGCACTCGTCTGAACTCCTGACACCAGTCAGCAGTTCGCCCCACGGCAACGATGGACCCCTTACGGGGTCCTTTTTTCATGGCGGGTGATGCAGGGGGTGGTCTGCAGGCGGTGGTCTGCAATCGGTGGTCTGCAAGCGGCAGTTGTGGAGCCGCGATAGTGGAGCCGCAGAGGAGAAGCCGTTCAGGCTGTTGTTTCGATCAGGCTGTTCTTCAGTTCCCGCCGCCTGGTTTCGCTGAGCAGCAGCTCTGAGCAGGCGAGCCACTCGCCCCAGCGTTCGGCCTGCTGCCGTTCGATCGCCTGGTGCAGGGTCGGCACCGCCCTGGCGAGATCCCGCTCGAGCTCGTCGCTGAGCGCCGCGGCGAGCACCTGGAGATCATGGAGATCGCCGAGGCAGTCCTGGGCTCTGCGCAGGTCGGCCACCCAGCCACCGAGGGCTGGGCAGGCGAAGGGTTCGAGCACCTCCAGGGAATAGCGCACACCCTTGATCGTCTTGCGCAGGTCGTGCAGGCTCCCGTCATGGGGATCGCTGGCGCACCAGCCGGTCTGCAGGAACAGGCCGCCGATCGACTGGGCCAGCCACTCGAACAGCCAGCCGCGCAGCGGACGCGCTCCGATCGCCGTGAACCGGGGTGATTGCTGCCACTTGTGCAGCCTCGCCAGCATCTTCAGATAGGGGCCTTCGCGCAGGGTGGCTGCCAGGCCGTCAAAGGCCATCTGCCGGTCCCGCTCGAGTTGCTTGAGCACCGGTTTGAGCGTCTTGCGTTCCGGATCCGGCAGCATCGGCAGCCAGCTGGCGGTGAGCTTCGCCCGCATCACATCGAGATCGCGGGTGAGGCCGGTGCGGCGGGCCACCCGGGCGATCCGGCGGTCGGTGATCGCATCAGGTATCACCAGGGCTGCTGCGAACTGGCTGAGGGCCGTGCGCAGCCGCCTGAGGCTCACCCGCAACTGGTGCAGCGCTTCCGGGTCCCGGTCGGCGAGAACCTCGGCCTGGAGCTTGCCAAGCCGACGGGTCTGGCGGTGGATCAGCTCACGGGCATAGTCGCCACTGCTGAGGAGGGGGGCGCTGAGATCAAGCATGAAATTGATTCTGCGCCACCGTTCTCCAATCACCGATGCAGGCCGGAGGATCGGCGGGATCAGCGGAACTGGGGCTGCTTGGTTTGATCGAAGCTCCGCCGCAGGGCTTCGCCGATCGTGAGCCCGACAGGCAGATCACCACCGAAGGAGGTGCCCAGAACATGGCGGTAGAGCTTCGATTCCACCAGCCGGTAGGTGGAATCAGGCAATGGGATGAAGCGAGCTGTTTTCGCCATCCTGGGGCCGTCTTGCAGGTAAAACTTGATGAAACGCCGTAGGTTGTCTTGTTTCAGCAGCATTTCATTGTTCACGTAAATGAACAACGGCCTCGAAAGTGGATTGTAGCGTTCCTGCTGAACGGCCTCCACAGAGGGGAGCACCGCTCCCTTGGCACCCTTGATCGCCATGGCTCTCAGTTTGGCGGTGTTGGCTGCATACCAGCCGAAGCCGACATAACCAAGAGCCTGTGGATTTCCGGCGATGCACTTCACCACAACGTTGTCGTCTTCACTGCTGCTGAAATCGGTTCGGGAGTTTTCGGCTGATCCGTTGATGGCCTTGTTGAAATAATCGAAGGTGCCGGAATCCTTGCCCGGTCCGCAGAGCTTGATCGGGCTGGCCGGCCAGCTGCTGTTCACCTGATTCCAGCGATTGATCCTGCCCTGGGCCTGGCGGCTCCACAGGGTGGAGAGCTCCTGGGTGCTGATCTGTCTGGCCCAGGTGTTGCGTGGGTTGACAGCCACCGTGAGCGCATCGAAGGCGATCGGCAGTTCGATGAAGCGAATGCCCCTGGCCGCGCAGGCCTTGAGTTCCTTGCTGCTGATCGGCCGGGAGGCGTTGCTGATCGGCACCTTTCCGGAGCAGAAATCACGGAAGCCGGCGCTTGTGCCTGTTTCCCTGAGGTCGAAGCGCACATCCCTGCCGGCTCTGGTCTGGCGGAAGGCCCGGATCGCTTCCGTGGTGATCGGGAAGACGGTGCTCGATCCGCTGATCACGATCGGGGCCGCTGCCGACTGGGCTCGGGCCACCCCCGCCGGAAGCCCCCCGAGCAACAGGGCGGTGGCGAGGCCGAAGCAACCCTGGTTTCTCCAGCGGCTGCCGATGGATCGATCGCGTTGAACCATGCCACAGTCGCTCTGCCCGGCCACTCTGCGCCGCAGGACTGCTGGCAGTGGTTAAGTGGCGGTTAGGAGTTCGTAGTGATTGGTTCCCAGGATTCACTCCCCATCCGCCCCCAGGACCGGGCTGATCAGCTCCCCCCCGAGCGGCTGGCGGAGCTGGTGCGGGAGCGCCGCCGCTGGTTCTGGAGCGAGGGCTATGAACTGTTCCTGCTTCTGGAGAGGATGGCGGCCGAAGCCCCACGGCTCGCCGAAGCCCTTGGTTACGCCGATGCCGCTGCCCTGCTCATGGACGGCTACGGACTCGATCTTGTGCTGGGGGAGAGGGCCCGGCGCTTGGTGCCGCTGCTGTTGAGCAGCCTGCCAGCCGAGCCAGCCACCAGGCTGTGCGGCTGTTGCGGCACAGCCTTCACGGCCCGGCGTCGGGATGCGCTCTACTGCTCAAGCACCTGCCGCTCGCGGATCAGTCGCTCCCGCCGGCGCCGAACAACGGAGGCTTAGGCCCTTGTTTCGGCCAGTGCCATTGGCCATCTCTGGGGAGCGGTCCTAGTCTTGAGAACAGCCATGGCTGCGGAACTGGCCCTGGTGAGCTCGATCCAGCTCATTGCGTTACTGGCCATGACGAATTCCGCCCTGATGGATAAGGTTCTGGTCCTGAGCGGTGTTGATATCTTCTCAGACGCCCCCGATCCTGTGTTGGTACAGCTTGCCAATGGGGTGGAGGAGGTTCATCTCCAGCCGGGTGATGTGTTGTTCCGGCAGGGTGATCTCGGCACCTCCATGTATGTGATCGTGTCGGGGCTTGTCCGGGTCCACATCGGTGATCAGACCGTGGTGGAGCTCGGTGAGCGGGAGATCGTCGGCGAGCTGGCTGCCCTGGATCCAGAGCCCCGTTCGGCCTCGGTATCGGCGCTTGAGCCCACCCTTCTCTATCGGATCGATCAGGAGATGCTTGCAGCACTCATGGTCGACCATCCCGAGATCGTTCGGGGAGTGATCCGTGAACTGGCGAAACGGCTTCGCAGCACCACCGCCGTCTATGAACCGATCTGACCTCCTGCCTGGAGTGGATCCGGCCGCCTGGACTGGAGCCGGGAGCCTCAGCGCCAGGTCTTCAGGGCCCAGAGCAGTTCCCCGATGTCCCAGCCGAGGCTGTCGAAGCGTTTTTCAACAACGGCAGCATCTCCATTGAGCAACTGGGAGGCAAAGAAGGCGATCACATCGCCAGCCGTGATCACAAACCCCGCTGCCTGCGCGATTGTGGCTATGTCCTGCGCTGTGGTGGCTGTCCTGGCTTTGTCTTGAAGCGTCTCGTCCTGGCTGAGCTGGTCGAGAAACGAATCAATCGGCAAAGGGGCCACGGAAGCAAGATCTGATGTTCAGGATTTAAGGCTCAGCTAAGGGGTGCTGCCCGTCAAGCTTCTGAAATAATCTGCCATGCATTTGGGTTGCTGCTGCTCAGCGCCGGGTGGCGGTCCAGTCGGTGAACCAGCCCCGTCGCCAGAGGAAGTAGGTCTGCAGCATCGCCACCAGGGCCATGAAGGCAAGGGCGAAGTAATAGCCCAGGGGGAGATCCAGCTCCGGCATCACCTTGAAGTTCATGCCATAGATGCCGGCAATGAAGGTGAGTGGAGCAAAAATGCTCGACACGATCGTCAGCGTCTTCATCACCTGGTTCATGCGGTTGCTCGTGCTGGCCATGTAGGCATCCGAGACGGCGTCGCACTGATGACGCAGCAGCTCGGCGTTCTCGAAGATCAACCCCACGTGCTGGGCCATGTCCTCGAAGCCGCTGCGGGCATCGGGGCCGAGGATCCGCTGGTTCTGGCGCAGCAGGATCAGGATCTGGTGGCGCAGGGGCCACACCTGGCTGCGGATCTGGCGCAGGCTGCCCCGTGCCTGGTAGGCGCGGTTGAGCAGTTTCGGTTTCGGGTCCCGCAGGGCCGATTCCTCAAGGCCATCCAGCAGCTCGGCCAGATGCTCGAGCATCGGGAAGAGCTCGTCGAGCATCTCATCGATCAGAAAGTGGAGGATGTCGTCGAGGTCCTCGCGGCCGGGTGGGGGGTCGAGGCAATCCAGCCATTGGGTGAGCTGGGGGAAGGAGTGGGGCTTGGGCGATTCCTCCACGGTCAGCAGCAGGTTGGGCATCAGCAGCAGTCCCACCTGTTCGCTGATCAGGTGGGCGGGAGAGTCGGCAAAGCTCAGGCGGTGCATCACCACCAGCACCGCATCCCGCACCGAGTCGACCCTGGTGCGCTGGGGCGTTTCGATCAGCGGGGTGTGGAAGATCTCGGGAACCGCCAGCTTGTGCAGCACCGCGGCGATCAGGCCCGGATTTCCCAGCCCCTTCAGCCGCACCCAGAGCGGATCGCCGCTGGCGATCAGTGGCTCGAGGCCATCCGGCCCGGCCAGGGCATGCTGATGGATCATCCCCAGAGCGCTGAAGCGGAGCACGGAGAGGCTGGTGGGAGCCCGTCCGCCATGGACGAACAATTGACCCGGCATCTGGCCGGGCCGGATCTTCAGCCGTCTGGAAACCGGACTGGCCGGTGCGGTGCGGATCATCCCCGAGTTCTAGCGAGACCCAGGCTGGTTGGCGATGGCGCCGGAGACGGCTGGGGCATGAAGCGCTCCAGCCCCAGCCCAACGCTGAGCAGCGCCGCCTGGATCAGCAGACAGCAACCAACCTGGGACCGGTGGCTCCAGAGCAGACCAGCCATGGCGAGAGCAGCGGGGCCCATGATTTCAGGTGTGGCCCCCGCTTCGTTCTGCCATCTGGGCGACCGCGTCAGGCATGGCAGATCACGCGCTCAGCTGCTCCAGGCTGACCGGAAAGCCGATTGCGGCGGCCTCGCGGGCACTCAGGCGCCGACTCCAGGCCTTCGGAACCGGGTCGTTCCAGCGAAAACCCGCCTGCCTGGCCCGGTGCCGCTCTTCGTAGGGCAGCCGGGCCCGATAAAGCTGGCGAGGTTCAAGCCCGGCGCAGAGCAGACCCTCGAGATCGTCACAGCGCTCCAGCACCTGGGCCAGGTAGATGCAGTCGGTCAGGGCCCGGTGCGCCGCCCAGACCGGCACGCCGTAGGCCAGGGCCAGATCGCGCACCGAGGGGTTCGCCCGCAGGTTGCGATCCGGCGGCCAGCGCAGGTCCTCCATGCTGCAAAGCCAGGGCTTCTCGATCGCCGGCAGCGGGCCGTGGCCGAACCACTGGCGGTCGAATCCGGCGTTGTGGGCCAGGATCAGGTCGGAGGCGGCCACCAGGGTCTGGAAATAGGCCAGGGCTTCGGGCCAGGGCTGGCTGAGCCGGGTCACCGCCGCGGCGATGCCGTTGACGGTTTCGGCCTCGTTGGTCTGGCAGGGCAGCAGAAAGGAGATCTGGCTGAGCACGGCCCGCTGGGGCACGTCAAACAGCACAGCTCCCACTTCGATGCAGCGGTGCTTCAGCGGATCGAGGCCGGTGGTTTCCGTATCGAGGATCAACAGCCGGGCCGGGGGGGGCGGCTGATGTGATGGGGTGGAGGGAGTGGCGGCCCCATCGGTTGCTTCAACAGCCTTCTCAGCGGTGCCATCGCACAGCTGGGCGGGTGCGACCAGGCTCAGCAGGCTGGTCTGCTGCCAGCGGTTCCGCTCCTCGCCACTGCCTGGTTCCAGCTCCATGCCCGCCTGCTCCGACCTCTCCATGATCCCAGCCGTGCAAGGGGGCGGCGCAAGCCCAGGGGTTTCTAGGCTCGTGTCACAGCGAATGGAGCCTGTTTGGCCAACGCCATCGAACTGGGAGAGCGGGCCCCCCTGATTGCCCTCACCGATCAGAGCGGCGTGGAGCGCCGCAGCGATCAGCTTCAGGGCCAGCCCCTGGTGCTGTTCTTCTACCCCAAGGACGACACTCCCGGCTGCACCGCCGAGGCCTGTGCGTTCCGCGACAACCACGCCGGGCTCGAAGCCCTTGGCGCCCAGGTGTGGGGTGTCAGCGGCGATGACGCCGGCAGCCACAGCCGGTTCGCCTCCCGTCATCAACTTCCCTATCCATTGCTGGTTGACCGCGGCAATGCCCTGCGCCAGGCCTTCGGGGTTCCCAAGGCCCTGGGGCTCCTGCCCGGCCGGGTCACCTACGTGATCGATGGCGATGGGGTGGTGCGGCACATCTTCAGCAACCTGCTCGACGGCGCGGCCCACGCCCGCGAGGCCCTCGCAGCCCTCCGGCGGCTGCCGGCCTGAACGCCGATTCCCCCGATCGCCATGAACCGCTGGCAGCAGCAGGGCAGCCTCTGGACCCTGACCCCGCCCACTGCGGCCGCTTCAGCCATCGGCGTGGTGGAGTTCATCGGTGGCACCGTGCTGGCCGCCACCCCCCAGCTCAGCTACCGCCGCCTGCTGGAGGCGCTGGCGCTGCGGGGTCTGCTGGTGCGGGCCTGGAGCTATGTGCCCGGTTTCGATCACCAGGCCCAGGCCACCGAGGCCTGGCGCTGCTTTCGCGCCGCCCGGGAGAGTGCCGTTGATCAGGCTTCCCTTGCAGGGCAGGCCGGCTCGCGCCCCGTGCTGCGGCTCGGCCACAGCCTGGGCTGCAAGCTGCACCTGCTGGCGCCTGATGGCGGCCGGGGTTGCAGTGGTCTGGCGGCGATGAGCTTCAACAACTTCTCGGCGGATCGCTCCATCCCCCTGCTGGCTGATCTCGCCCCCCGGCTGGGGCTGCGCACCGAGTTCAGTCCCTCGCCGGAGGAAACGCTGCGCTTGGTGGGGCTGCACTACCGCCAGCCCCGCAACCTGCTGATCCGCTTCGGCACCGATGCGCTCGACCAGAGCCGGCGGCTGATCGGCGTGCTGCAGCAGCGCCCGGAGGATGCCTCGCTCCTGCTGGAGCGGCCCGGCGATCACCTCACCCCCGCCAGTGCCGGCCTGCGCCAGAACCTGCTGGGGGCCTGGGCCGATGATCCGGCCCGGCAGCGGCAGATCGACCGACTGGCTGATCAGCTGCTGGATTGGTGGCTGGGCTCGCCCAGCCAGGCGGTTCGCAGCTGAGCCAGTGGCCGGTCCACCCACTCCCAGAAGTCCCAGCCGGGAGCGAACAGATCGATCGGCATGGCCTCCCCCCGTGCCCAGGCCCGCCAGAACGCCACCGGATCCAGCTCACCCCGCGCCGACCTGGCCACCGCATTGAGCGGGATGCCGAGCTGCCAGGAGATGATCGCCGGCAGCACATGGCCGGAGATCGGATGCACCGGGTGCATCGCGGCGGTGAAGGTGGACACCAGGATTTCGCCATGGGGTGTGGTGTCGTACCCGGCAAGCACGTGGCAGGTGTCGTGGGGGGTGGTGAAGCGTTCGTTGAGGGCCGTCGGCTCCCCCGGCATGGCGTAGCCGTTGCGCTGGAAGTGGTCGTGGAAGGCGCGTCCGAGCCGGTCGCTCGGCAGGCTGGCCAGGGCCCGATAACGGGCGGCCAGCTGCGGATCCGCCCCCTCCCCCCCATAGGGCAGCAGCCAGGCCGCCACATCCTGCTCCGGGCGCCATGGCGATCCGGTCAGCGAGCTCATGTTGTCGCGCACCATGTGCGCCACCGCCTCCTGGAGCTGGCCCCGGGCCACGGCGGCGATCTCCTCGATCGAGCTCGACCGGATGCCGAGCGCGGCGGCGTAGGCGAGCACGCGGCTGATCCGGGCCGGATCGAGCTGGTCACCCAGGAAGGCCATCACCGTGAGGAACCGGATCGCCTCCTGACGCAGGGCCCCCGTGCCCAGGGCAGCGGCCAGCTGGGCCGGGCCGGTGGCCGGCAGCTGGTCCAGCCCTTCGTGCTCCGGCAGCTGGAAGATCCAGTGGCCGGCCGCTGCCACCGCTGCCGCGGCGGCCGGCGGCGGCTCACCACCGCCGGCGCCCACATCCGCCATCGCGGCGAGGATGGCGAGGGCTTCGGCCCGGCTGCTGGCGATCCGCATCCCCGTCAGACCCGCAGGGCATCGAGCACGGAGCGGTCTTCCAGGGTGCTGGTGTCGCCGCTCACCTCTTCGCCTGCCGCCAGGGCGCGCAGGATGCGGCGCATGATCTTGCCGCTGCGGGTTTTCGGCAGGGCATCGGTGAAGCGGATCTCGTCGGGACGGGCGATCGGGCCGATCTCAATGCCCACATGCTTCTTCAGGGCGGCGATCAGGGCGTCGTCGCCGCTGGTGCCGGCATCGAGGGTGACGAAGGCCACGATCGCTTCGCCCTTGAGGTCGTCGGGCCGGCCCACCACGGCGGCCTCGGCGACGGCCGGGTGGCTCACCAGGGCGGATTCAATCTCCATGCTGCCGAGTCGGTGGCCCGACACGCTGATCACATCGTCGACCCGGCCCATCACCCAGAAGTAGCCATCGGCATCGCGGCGGGCCCCATCGCCGGCGAAGTAGAGCCAGCTGCCGTTGGCCGGGCGGATTTCCTCCCAGTAGCTCTTGCGGAAGCGCTCCGGATCGCCATGCACGTTGCGCATCATCCCCGGCCAGGGCCGCCGGATGGCGAGGTAGCCCCCCTGGTCGGCGGCCTGGGAGCTGCCGTCATGGTCGACCACGTCGGCGGCGATGCCCGGCAGGGGCAGGGTGGCCGATCCCGGTTTGGTGGGGGTGGCGCCTGGCAGGGGACTGATCATCACGCCGCCGGTTTCGGTCTGCCACCAGGTGTCGACCACCGGGCAGCGGCCAGCGCCGATCACCTCCCGGTACCACATCCAGGCCTCGGGATTGATCGGCTCGCCCACCGTGCCGAGGATGCGCAGCGAGCTCATGTCGTGGTGGTCGGGCACCTCGCGGCCGTTTTTCATGAAGGCCCGGATCGCCGTGGGGGCGGTGTAGAAGATGCTCACCTTGTGCTTCTCGATCACCTCCCAGAAGGCGCCTGGTTTGGAGGCCCGCGGCGCGCCTTCGTACATCACCGTGGTAGCGCCGGCCGAGAGCGGGCCGTACACGATGTAGCTGTGGCCGGTGATCCAGCCGACGTCGGCGGTGCACCAGTGGATGTCGTCTTCACGGATGTCGAAGATCCACTGAAACGTGAGCTGGGCCCAGAGGTTGTAGCCGGCGGTGCTGTGCACCACCCCTTTGGGTTTGCCGGTGGAGCCGGAGGTGTAGAGCACGAACAGGCGGTCTTCGCTGGCCATCGGCTCGGCCTTGTGCTCGGCGCTGGCGGGATCCACCCGCTCGTGCCACCAGTGGTCGCGGCCCGCCGTCATCGCGGTGGGTTCGCCGGTGCGCTTCACCACCAGCACATGCTCCACCGTGGGGCAGCCCTCGGCCAGGGCCTGGTCCACCGCCGGCTTGAGCGCCACCGCCTTGTCTTTGCGGAAGCCCCCATCGGCGGTGATCACCGCCTTGACCTGGCCATCGATCAGCCGATCCCGCAGGGCCTCGGCCGAGAAGCCACCGAACACCACCGAATGGGGCGCGCCGATGCGGGCACAGGCCAGCATGGCGATGGCCGCTTCCGGCACCATCGGCATGTAGAGCGCCACCAGATCGCCTTTGCCGATGCCGAGCTCCTGCAGGGCATTGGCGGCCCTGCAGACCTCGGCGTGCAGCTCGGTGTAGGTGTAGCGGCGCCCGTCACCCGGTTCCCCCTCCCAGATCAGGGCCGTCTTGTGGGCACGTGGACCGTTCAGGTGCCGGTCGAGGCAGTTGTAGGCCACGTTGGTGGTGCCCCCCTCGAACCAGCGGGCAAAGGGAGCCCCACTCCAATCGAGCACGGTGTGGAAGGGCTCGAACCAGTGCAGGCTCTGGCGGGCCTGCTCGCCCCAGAAGCCGTCGGGGTCGGTCTCGGCCTGCTGGGCCAGGGCGCGGTAGGCGTCCAGGCTGCCGATGCGGGCGGTGGCGGCGAGGGCGGCGGGGGGCTCGAACACCCGGTCCTCCTGCAGCACCGATTCGATCGTGTCCTGGCTCATCGCGGCGGCAGGGAGGCGGCCCCCATTGTGGACTGAGAGGATGCCGCCATGACCCGCCCAGCCGCCTGTCTGTTCGATCTCGATGGCCTCCTGCTGGACACCGAGCCTCTGCACGGCCTGGCCTGGCGCCAGGCCGCGGCCCAGTTCGACCTGGCCCTGAATGAGGCCCAGCTGCTGGGGCTGCGGGGTCGGCGGCGGCTCGACAACGCCCACCAGGTGATCGCCTGGATCGAGGCGTCAGGGGCGGCGGGCCCGGGTGTCGACCAGCTGCTGGCGGTTCAGCAACCGATCGCGCGTCGCCTGTTGCCGTCAGCGCCGGCGATGGAGGGGGCGCCCGAGCTGCTGGCCCGGTGCCGCGAGCTGGCGATCCCGATGGCGCTGGTCACCAGCAGCAGCCGTGAGGCCGTTGCCGTGAAGAGTGCTCCCCATCCCTGGCTTGCGTTGCTGGATCTGCGGGTCTACGGCGACGATCCGGGTGTTTCCAGCGGTAAGCCCTCGCCTGACGGCTTTCAGCTGGCCGCCCGCCGGCTTGGCGTCGAACCTGAAGCCTGCTGGGCGTTCGAAGATTCCCACGCCGGCACGGCGGCGGCCCTGGCGGCCGGCTGCAAGGTGCTGGTGCTTCTGCCGGCGGGGGTGGGCAGCGAAAGCTACCCGCCGCAGGTGCGCTGCCTGCGCTCCCTGCTGGAGGTGGAGGTCTGAGGGCCGCTGCCACTCAGGCGGTGAAGCGCTGGTAGAGCCGGTAGCCCAGCCCTCCCCACAGAACCGACCAGACCGTGAAGGTGGCCAGGGTGCCGAGCTGGTTGGTGTCGATCGAATAGACACCGGCGTTGATCAGGCCGGCATCGATCAGGGAGCCGCCGATCCCCCAGCCCAGCACCCAGCTGGCGATGAAGCCGATCGCCTGCAGGTTGCCGGTCATCGTCAGGCTCTGGTGGAGGGCCGCCATTCTCGCCCGGTGCCTAGGGTCGTGCCCACCAAGGCATTCAGATCACCCATGCAAAGCTCGATGCGCCCTGCCGGTGGGGATGGGCCTGGAGCCTCCTTCCAGGTGATCGCGGCGGTGGCGGTGCTGATCCTGCTCACCCAGACGATTTTCATCGTGCCGGCCGGCAACGTGGCGGTGGTCACCACCCTCGGCAAGGTGACCGGCGGCCAGCGCAGCCCCGGGCCGAACATCAAGGCACCGCTGATTCAGGCCACCTCGCTCTTCGATGTGCGCACCCAGGTGCGGCCCGAGCAGTTCTCCACTCTCACCAAGGACCTGCAGGTGATTGAGGCCACGGCCACCGTGAAGTATGCGGTGAAGCCCAGTGAGGCAGCGCGGATCTTCGAGACGATCGCCACCGACAACTCCCAGATCTATGCGCGGATCATTCAGCCGTCACTG
The DNA here is from genome assembly GCF_977927535.1 of Cyanobium sp. ULC082. NCBI lineage: Bacteria > Bacillati > Cyanobacteriota > Cyanophyceae > Synechococcales > Prochlorococcaceae > Cyanobium > Cyanobium sp. ULC082. The sequence goes on along the minus strand of NZ_OZ376397.1, from coordinate 1,246,608 downwards.
CTCAAGGCGCTGAAATCGGTGTTTTCGCAGTATGAACTGGTCACGATCGCCACGGAGTGGAACAGCATCTCAGAGCTGGTCCAGGACAAGGTGGCCGAGGAACTCAAGAAATTCGATTATGTGATCGTGCAGGGCCTCGACCTCACCGGTCTGCAGATTGCCGAGGAGTATCGAGCGGCGATCGAGCAGAAGCAGATCGCCGACCAGCGGCTGCTGCGGGCCCAGACCGAAGTGAAGATCGCCGACCAGGAAGCCCAGCGCTACCAGATCCTCAATTCCAGCCTCGATGACCAGGTGCTCTACAAGCTGTTCCTCGACAAGTGGGACGGCCAGACCTCCGTTGTGCCGGCCCTGCCCGGCACCGCCCCCGGCGGCGGCACGTCGGTGATCGTCAACGGCCGCCGCTGATCGGGGGCGCCTGTTTCAGGCGTCGCTGTGGCAGGCGGGCGTCAGCCCCGGCAGGCTGAACTCCAGGAACCAGAGGAACTCCCGCGAGCGCCAGCCCAGATCGAACGGTGCGGTGGGTACCCACTCACTGGGCTCCAACCCGAAGGTCTCCTCCAGGTAGCCGGGCAAGAGCAGTGCCACCTCCTCCTGTCCCGCTTCGTCCTCCTGAAACAGGCGATCGAGGTAGAGGGCGGCGAAGATGCCGTTCTCCTCGTCCACCACCACCAGCTCGAAGGGGCCGTCGGCGGCAGGCAGGGGTGTCACCTCGAAGTACTCGTCGCGATCGAGCGGATCACTGGGTGCCGCGATCATCAAGGCGGTCAGGGCTTGCTTGAAGCGATCGAGGGCCATGCTCTTGCCACCTGGAACAGCCTGAGTCTCGCGCCGCCGGTTCAACCCAGCTGTCGGCGCCCGCCGAGGGGCCCAAGCCACAGACTCACCGCCAGCCAGTGGACCAGCACCGGCGCCCAAAGCGAGCCCGTGAGGCCATAGGTGAGCACGCAGGCCACCCCCAGCAGGGTGCACTGGACCAGGAAGCGGGGGTCGTTGAACACGGCGCGGCCCCGTGGGTACCAGCTGGCGCCCGCCAGGGGGTGGTAGAGCACGAACAGGCCCACGCTCAGGGCACCCCAGGCCAGGCTGCCGCCAGGGCCGCTGCCTTCGAGGGGGTGGGGCAGGAGGGCTACCCGAAAGACGAGTTCCTCGCTCAGCGAGGGCATCAGCAGCAACCAGGCGCTCTGGCGCAGCAATGGGCCCAGGGGCCGGAACCGCCAGGTTCGTCGCTTCCACCCGTTCGGCAGAAACCCGGAGCGCCGGCCCTGCTCCAGGGCCACACCGGCGTAGGTCAGCAGTACCGCCAGGCTGGCCGCTGAACCGCTGCCTCCCAGGGGGGTGAAGAGGGCATCGCTGAAGCGACGCAGCAGGGTGGACAGCTGGGGCAGCTGGCCCAGCAGCAGGGTGGGGGCCAGGGGCACCAGGCTGGGATCGTCTCCGGGGATCTGGTTGCTGCGCAGGAACCAGAGGCCGGCACCGTTCTGGAGGAACACCCGGGCGGTGTCGTCGTGGGCGCGGCGCGGCAGCATCGAACGCCAGCTCAGCAGGACATCCGCCAGGCTCTGGCCACGCTGGAACAGGGCGGTGGTGGATGGGTCGCCGCCCCCTGCTCCCGTCCCCGGGTTTCCCGCCACCGCCGCGTTCCGCTTCCAGTCGGCCCGCACCATGCCGAAGGGGGTGAGCAGCTGATCGAGGGAGCGGGCCAGCCCGTTGAGTTCGTTGAAGCGAAGCGTGTCCGGGTGGCGAGGATGGTTCTTCAGCCAGCGCACCAGCGCCGGGTCCGACTGCACCCGTTCCCGCAGGCGTCGGATGGAGATGAACAGAGCCTGGCTCGAATCCTGGACGCAGGAGGTGGCCGGGGTCACCGAGGCGAGGCCGGTGCCGTCGCCGCTGCGGTAGCGGGCCATGATCAGCTCCGCCTGCACCGCCAGCTCCCGCAACAGGGAGAGATTGCGGCCGCCCAGCGACAGCTCGGCGAAGAGGGGCTGGTTGATCAGCACATCGGAGAAGGGCCGCAGCCAGATCCAGCCCCGTTGCAGGTCACCGGCATAGGCGCTGGCGTCCTGGGTGCCGGCGACGATCCCGTTCGGATTGTTGGCGTAGATCTGGTGATAGCGGATCTCGAAGCGGGGCTCGCCACTGAATGGGTCCGTCATCACCTCCACCTCGCCGAAGGCGAAATGGCCGGTCACGGTGAACCCGGCCGCGGCTTCGCCCCGGCTGCCGCCGATTCCGCCGAAGGTGTGAATCACCAGGCCATGCTGGCCAAGGCGCCAGGCCTGGTTCCCCCCTGCCGTGGAGACCTGCACCCGCTCGCTTTGGCCACGGCGGCCGGGCACGTCCGACCAGTTGCGATTGAGGATGTAGCGGAGCCCGGCCGCCCGGCCGGCCACGCTGCTGTCGGCATCGGCTTGGGTGAGCCGGCGCGGCAGCAGGGCCTGGGCGGTGAACAGACCCCGGGCATCGGGGGCGCCGTAGAGGTACCAGCCCTGCTCCCCGGTGCTGCTGGCGGCGAGACCGGCCGGGCTGGAGAGGGTTCGGCCATAGCGATCAGGCGGTTGCTGAGGGATCCGCACCGTTTCGATCGCCCCCTCGAAACCGCGGCGGCGGCGGTCGTAGTGCTGCACCAGGAAGCGGTCGTTGGCTTCTGGGCTTCCCGCTTCAGCAGGGGGGGCGGGGCCGAGCAGGCGCACCAGGGCCACATACCGGCCGCTGATCTGGACCGGTGGGCTGCCGATCCGCAGCAGGACGCCGCCGTTCGGCTCCCGGGAGACGGCCACATCCTCCAGGCGTACCTGCAGGTCGTCGTTGGGGCGGGCACCGGCCAGGGACTGCAAGGGCCCGACGGCGCGGCGGCCATCGAGCCGCTCGGGCACCAGGTCGCCGCCGGCGCTGGCCCGGCGGGCGGCAGGGCTGAGGTTCAGGTCGGTGCTCACGGCGCGCACCAGTCCCTTCAGTTCCGGACGGTCCTGCCAGTGAAGCCGCAGCCGCTCCCCCACCAGCTGCTGCCAATCGCTCGGGGCGTGCTCGATTTCGATCCACACCCAGTCAACGGAGCCCTGCGTGGCCGCCTCCGGCAGGATCAGGCGGCCGATCCAGGCGCCATTCGGCCGGTAGAGCGCGGGATCCGGCTGAACGGTGATCGGATAGAAGGCTGGGCGGTTGAACGGAGCCCGCTGGGCCAGCGCGTAGCTGGAGGGCTGGGCAGGTTCCGCAGCCCTGGCCAGCCACGCCGGCGCTCCGATGCCACCGAGGCCGAGGCCGGCCAGCAGCGAAAGCAGCAGGACAAGGCGAACGATGGGACAGGCCGGGCAGATCGACGCCATCGTCCACCATCGGGGCGGTGTCGGCGAGGCTGGCGGCTGCAGGCAGGTTCCGGTAAAGAGGTGGTGCGAACCGGCGTCTCGGCTCGACCCCAGCGCAACCGCTCCAGCCCAGACCCGATAGCAGGAGATCGATGGCGGCCAAGAAACTGCTGGTGCTCGGCGGTGGATTCGCCGGCCTCTGGAGCACACTGGCCGCGGCCCGCCAGCGGGACCTCCTGGGGCTTGCCGCCGAGGCCCTCGAGATCACCCTCGTAAACCGCGATCGCTTTCACGCCATCCGTGTGCGCAACTACGAAGCCGACCTGAGCGCCCTGCGCATTCCCCTGCCCGACCTGCTCGGCCCCGTCGGCATCCGGTTCGTCGAAGCTGATGTGTTGGCCGTGGATGCCACCGCCCGGAGCGTGGCTGTCTCCACACCGGATGGGGCCAGCAGCCTGGCCTACGACCGTCTCGTCTTTGCCCTGGGCAGTGAACTGCGGCGACCGGCCATTCCCGGTCTGGCCGAGCATGGTTTCGATGTGGATACCTGGAACGGCGCCAGCCGACTGCAGCAGCATCTTCAGGGGCTGGCCGGCCGGCCTGATTTTCCAGGGCGCTCCACCGTCGTCGTGGTCGGCGCCGGCCTGACCGGCATCGAAGTGGCGAGCGAACTGCCGTCAAGGCTTGAATCTGGACGCGTCGTGCTGGTCGATCACAGCCCCAGGGTCGGCTCGGCCATGGGCGAATCCGCCCAGCCGGTGATCGAGGCGGCCCTCGCTGCGCTGGGCATCGAAACCCGCCTGGGCGCAGGCGTCGCGGCGATCACCCCGGCCGGGGTGACCTTCAGCTCCGGCGAAGCGATCGATGCCGCCACCGTGGTGTGGTGCGCCGGAATGCAGGCCAGCCCGCTGACCGGGCAGCTGCCGCTGGAGCGCGACCGGCTCGGGCGTCTTCCCGTGGACGGCTGCCTGCGGGTTCAGGGCGTCGAGGCCCTGTTTGCGGCGGGAGATTGCGCCTCGGTTCCGATCGACGCCGGCCACAGCTCGGTGATGTCCTGTCAGCACAGCCGCCCGATGGGACGCTTCGCCGGCCACAACGCGGTCTGCGATCTCTTCGGTCAACCGCTGCTGCCGTTGCAGCTGGCCGACTACGTGACGGTTCTGGACCTCGGAGCCTGGGGGGCCCTCTACACCGAAGGCTGGGAGCGGCGGCTCGTTTCGAGCGGGGCGGCGGCAAAGCAGACCAAGCAGTTGATCAACCGCCAACGGATCGTTCCTCCTCTCTCCGGGGATCCGGCCGCGCTGCTCGCGGCTGCCGCACCGGTGACTCAGGCCCCGCCGCCCAACCTCGGCTGACTGCCCTGGTCAGGCAGCAGGGCTTCACCAGAGGCTGAGCACGGGCGGCATCTGCTCAAGCCGCCAGAGCTGGATGCGATCCCTCAGCAGCTCCTGCCCGACGATCGCCTCCACCCCCAGGGCGGCGAACACCGGGTTGCGGGTCACGATCGCCTCGAGCGGCGCGAACGGCGCCTGGGGGGCGGCGCCGGGCGGGCCAGGTTCCAGCCGCAGGCCGGCCAGGCGGACCAGGCTGGCCGGTTGTTCCCCGCAGAACCCGCTCAGACGCACCGCTTGGACGCTGCCGAGAGGTTGGAGTCGGGCTGCCAGCTCAGGGGTCACGAACAGGCCCTCAGCGCCGGTGTCGGCCAGGGCGGGGAGTGGACCGCTGGCGCCCCAGAGCACCAGCAGCGGTACCCCTTTCTCCCAGCGCAGCGGCAGCTCGAGCGGGGCGCGGGCTCTGGCCTTCCGCTCCGCTGCCCGCAGTGCCGCCCCGCCGAGGCTGAGCTGGTTGGTGGTGGGATCGATCCAGAGGGGAAGCTGGCGGAGCAGGGGCGCTCCGAGCACCCCATCGATTCCGGCTGGCAGCCCCGGCACCGCCAACACCAGGGCATCGCTGCCTCTGATCTGCAGCTGACCGCCCTGGCCGTCCAGCCGCAGCAGGGGCAACCGGGCACGGCGGGGTTGGAGCTCGGCGCAGTCGGCACCGGCCCCTGCCAGGCCGAAGGCTTCAGGTGGCACCAGCTGGGAACGCAGGCCGAGCCGCTTGGCCAGGTCCGGGCTGACCAGGGTCGAGGAGGCACCGGTATCGACCAGAAGTGCCACCATCGCGCCCCGTTCGGTGCGAAACCGCAGCACCGGTGCGTCTCCGCCTTCGGCCCTCTCAAGCGGTACCGAAACCTGGCCCGTGACGATGCCACCGGCCAGGGGAATACCCCTGACCTGGATCAGGGCCGCCGCTGCCGGCAAGCTGCTGGCTGGAAGCAGCAGCAACAGCGCCACAGACCAGCCCTGAGCCGTGGGGCCGCAGCTGGTGCCGTTCATGGATCTGTGCCGTTCATGGAACCTGGCTCCTACGGGGCGCTGGGGGCGGCAGCCGGTGCCGTTGCTGGAGCCTGGGCAGGTGCTGGAGTCGATGTGTAGGTCACCGTGCAGCGATAGCGGGTGTTGCCCATGCCGACCGAGAACGATTCGCAACTCGTTCCGCTCACCGTGGCCCCCTGTGGCACCTGTTGCAGCGCTCTCTCCCGGGCGTTGCTTTCGTCCCAGATCGATTCAGCGGTGGAGGATTCGGCCCAGCTGGCGAGTGGAGCGGCCAGCAGGATTCCGCTGATCAGGAGCAGGGATCGAAGCCGGGCAACCAGGGTGGAGAGGGCGATCTGAAACACCATGCGACCTGCTTCCAATCACTCCATCCTATGGAGCTGGAATCAGCGGGTCGGGCCGAAGCGCAGCCAGCTCACCTGATCGATCCTGCCGAGCGGCCTTGCTGGGGCCTGGCCGACCTGCACCTGCACCAGATCCGGCCGGCCGGCGATCACCTTCACTCCGGATCCCAGCGGGAATTGCCTGGATCCGTTCAGGGTGCCCCTGAAAAGCGACTGGCCAGCAAGATCCCTCACCTCCAGCCAGCTGGGCTCGGCGCTGCTCAGGCTGATCTGGCCCGCTGCCGTGGTCTGAACGTTTTCAGCGCTTGCTCTGGGAGTGGGGCTGGCGGCCACCAGGGCCTGCCCAGCCGCCTCCTGCCGGTTGGGCGTGGGAGTCGTTTGGTGACGCGCCCGATCGTTCAGGGTGAAGCCGAGCACCGCAGCCGCCCCACAGGCGATCGCCACTCCGATCATCCGTCTGTTCAGCGGGTGGCTGCGTTCGGTGGTGTGGCTGAAGAGCCGCTTCGCTCCGGTCTTGTGTCTGCCAGGGGGCTCGGGCTGATGGGTGAGGGGATGCAGCAGCTGCGGATGCCTGGAGCTGCTGATCACCGCTTCGAGCCCCTGGATCCGGCCGTCATCGCCGAGGCCGAGGGCCAGCCCAACCCGGCGGGCCTGGGCGATCACATAGACGGGCTCCGGCAGACGGCTGCGATCACCGGCTTCAAGCGCTTCGAGCTGCTCGATCGGAAAGAACAGCCTGGTGGCCAGCTCAGGTAGATCAATGGATCTGGCTTCACGCTGCTGCCTGAGGCCGGCTCCCAGCGTCGTGAGGGCTTTCTGGTACGGGGTGTCCTGCTCAGGCCCCGATACGGCGTGCTGCTGTCCCATCGGATCGTGATCGGCGAGCCGAGGGTATTCGATTTTCTCGCCTGAGTCCCTGCCCATGGGCACACAAACGGAGCCCGGCGATCACGGCCTTGTCCAGGGCGGTGCTGCCACCAGTGGGTGAGCTGGGCCACAGACTGGCCCTGTCCATCCTCCTGGTGATCCGCCTCGCTCCGATGATCGTTCCCAATCGGTTGATTGATGGCCTGGCCCGCACCATGCTCGGTCTGGTCTTTCTGCATGCGCTGTTCGGCAAGCTGACTGGTTTCAGCGCCGTCGCCGCCAGGATCAGCGTCAAGGGTCTGCCTTTCGCCCCACTGCTGCTGGCCGCGGCCATGCTGCTGCTGGCGGTCGGCGCCCTGCTGCTGATCAGTGTGTGGCAGAGCCGGCTGGGTGCCTTGCTGCTGCTGATTTTCCTGATCCCCACAAGCCTGATCTTCCACGGTGAGATCACCGATCCGGGCGAGCGGATTCAGCTGCTCAAGAACGTGGCGATCATCGGGGGCCTGCTGCTGGTGGCCAACCAGCCCGCAGCTGAGGGCCAGGCCCTCAGGACAGGCGGCTGAGCACAAATTCAGGCAGGGCCAGCAAGGCGGAGCAGGCTTCTGATGGAGGAAGCCATTGAAGCGAGAGCCGCGCTTCCCGTGCGAAACCCTCGGCCAGCGCCCTGGAGCGGGGAATGGCCTCGCAGCCGCGCACCATGGCGAGGGCGTTGTCGAGGTCGTCGGCTTCACAGAATTCTCTCTCGACCAGGCCAGCCAGGGCGGGGCGTTCCTCCAGGGCGAACAGGGCGGGAGCGGTGAGGTAACCGGCCGCCAGGTCGCTGGCGGCCGGTTTGCCGAGCTGCAGGTCGCTGCCGGTGAAATCAAGAATGTCGTCGACGACCTGGAAGGCCAGTCCGAGCTGCCGACCGAAGCGGTAGAGCTGGTCGAGTTCAGGAGTGGCCAGCCCACTGAGAACGCCTGCCGCCTTGGCGCTGTTGGCGATCAGGGAGGCCGTTTTGCAGTAGCTCTTGCCCAGATAGGTTTCGAAGCTCTGGCCGGTGTCATAGCGGTAGAGCCCCTGCCGCACTTCCCCGTCGGCCAGATCCATGATCACCCTGGAGAGCAGCTTCACCACCTCCAGATCGTCCAGGTTGGCGAGGTGCCAGCTGGCCTGGGCGAACAGAAAATCTCCGGCCAGCACAGCCAGGCGATTGTTGAAACGGCTGTGGACCGTGTCCACCCCGCGCCGGGTGGAGGCCTCATCCACCACGTCGTCGTGAACAAGCGAGGCGGTGTGGATCATTTCGGTGATCTCGGCCAGGCGCCGGTGGCGCGAACCGAGTTCCCCCTCCTCGGAGAGAGCCCTTGAGAGCAGCAACACGATGCCGGGCCGGATCCGCTTGCCGCCGGCGCTGAACAGGTGTTCGGCTGCGGCCTGCAGGATCGGATGGCCGGCACCGATCAGGTTGCGCAGATCGCTGAGCAGCGTTTCCAGATCGTTCTCGACCGGCTGGAGCAAGTCAGCAACCGTCGCCATGTCCACCGCACTGCCTCAAGGATCCTAGGAGGAGCGGCCGGCCCCATGCAGGTTCACCTGCTCCACCGCGGGCTGCCAGCCCAGCCAGGGGGTGGCAGCCTCGGCAAAGGAACGGGGATCGCCGGTGACGCAGAAGCGGCCGTTGCTCGCCAGGGACCGGGGTTGCTCAAGTCCACAGCTCGTGACCGGTGCTGCCGGCGTCTGCTGCAGCAGGCTGCCAAGCCTCTCCACCGTTGCCACAGCAGGATCCACCAGGCTCACCCCGGCCGGCAGCAACTCCAGCAGCAGGTCCTGCAGCAGCGGGTAATGGGTGCAACCCAGCACGATGGTCTGGACGCGGGCGATCAGCAGCGGCTCCAGGTAGAGGAGGGCGGCCTGGCGCAGACGATCGTCATCGAGCTTGCCCGCCTCGATCAGCGGGACGAAGGCGGGGCAACCCACCTCCACCACCAGGGTGCCGGGATGGCCGGCGCGGAGGGCATGGCCGTAGGCACCGCTGGCGGCGGTGGCGGGGGTGGCCAGCACCCCGACCCGATCGGCACGCAGCTGGGCGGCCACGCTGTCGATCAGGCCCAGCACCGGAACGCCGGCCTCCGCCTCGAACACGTCGAAAGCCAGGGCATTGGTGGTGTTGCAGGCCATCACGACCAGATCCACCCGCTGAGATCGGAACCAGCCGATCAGCTCCCTGGCGATCGTGCGGATCTCAGTCGCCGAGCGTTGGCCGTAGGGAACCCGGGCCGTGTCACCCAGGTAGAGAAATGGCTGGTGGGGGTGGCGTTCCAGCACCTGGCGCAGCACGGTCAGGCCGCCGAGGCCGCTGTCCATCAGGCCGATCCGCCCCTGCATTCAGCCCCCCCGCAGGTAGTTGAGGATGCCGCGGGCGATGGCCAGGGCCAGCTGCTGGCGGTGGGCGGCGGCGGCCAGCCTGGGGGAGTCGAGATCGCCGGTCACGAAGCCGGTTTCGACCAGGGCCGCCGGCATCACCGTGCGGCGGATCACGAAGAAGCGGCCGGGTTTGACGCCCCGGTCCGGGCTGCCGGGAGAGACCGCCAGCACCTCCGCCTGGACTGCACTGGCCAGGGCCCTGGAGAGGGAGCTCTGGAAATAGAAGGTTTCAATGCCGTTCACATCCGGCCGACTCATGTTCAGGGCATTGGCATGGATGCTCAGGAAGGCATCGGCACCGCTGCTGTTGGCCAGCGAAACCCGCGGGGGCAGATCCACGTCCACCTCGGTGGTCCGGGTCAGCAGCACCTGCACGCCACGGTCCTGCAGCAGCCTGGCCGCCTGCAGGCTCACGTCCAGCACCACGTCGGTTTCGCGCAGGCCGCCGATCCCGACGGCGCCAGGGTCGGGGCCGCCGTGGCCGGGATCGATCACCACCTTGAAGCGTCCCCTTGGCACGGAAGGCAGGCCACCGGCGCTGAGGGGGTTGCCGCTGCCCCCTTGAAACGCAGAAGGGGAGGGTTCGGCCCGCCACGGCGAAGGACGGGGCCGCCAGGCCACCGCAGCGGCATCCACATCCCCTTCTCCCGTTGGCTCGATGTCGCCTGAACGGAGCCCGCTCACCTCCAGTCGCCAGCGATCCCGGGCTGTCCCCACCAGTCGCATCGCGCTGGGATCAAGCTGGGTACCGGGGGCGAATTCGAGCACAAGCCGGGTGGTGGCTCCATCGGGCCTGCCGATGCGGACCTCCCGCAGCAGGCCACTGCCGCGCAGGCTGCGGGTGCGCTGGGGGGCACCGGGAAGATCGATCCAGATCCGGGGCCCCTGGCCGCCCTGGCCCGCTTCATAGAACGCCTGCAGGCTGATGGATGGGGTGGTGCGCAGTTCCAGAACGCCATCGCGGCTGATCCGCCAGGCGGCCAGGGCGCTGGCCGCCTGGGCAGGCAGGGCGCTCAGCAGCATCGCCAGGCTGGCGACGCCACCGATCAGTCCGCTGCGCAGCGGCCCCAGCAGTGGTGGGCAGGGCATCCCCAGGATCAGAACAGCGATGGACGGCGGTGCTTGAGGCTGGGCATCTGGGTCCGGACCCGTTGACCATGGCTGGAGTCGACCGGTGCCACCGCCAGTCCAGTGGCCACGCCGGCATCGGCCAGCACCGTTCCCCAGGGATCGATCACCAGGGCATGGCCATGGCTCTGCCGGCGCCCATAGTGCAGTCCGGTCTGGGCCGGCGCCAGCACGTAGGCGGTGTTCTCGATCGCGCGGGCCCGGAGCAGCACCTGCCAGTGGTCCTTGCCGGTGAAGGCCGTGAAGGCGGCAGGAATCATGATCAACTCGGCTCCCGCCCCGGCCAGATGGCGGTAGAGCTCCGGGAAGCGCACGTCGTAACAGATCGACAGGCCGACGCGGCAGAGGCCCGGCACATCCACCACCGGTGGGAGGGCCATGCCCGGCTGCACCGTTTCCGACTCCCGGAAGGTGTTGCCGTCGGGCAGGTCCACATCGAAGAGATGGATCTTGTCGTAGCGGGCCAGCAGCTGGCCGTCCTTGCCGACCAGTTCGGCGCGGTTGAAGGTGACCTTCTCGCCGGCGGGGACTGGAAAGCCGCCCCCCAGCAGGGTGACCTGGTAGCGCCGCGCCATCGTGACCAGGAAGCGGCTGCAGCGCTCCGCCAGGGTCGGGGCCAGCTCAAGCCGCCGCTCGTCGTCGCCCATGAAGGCGAAGTTCTCCGGCAGCCCCACCAGCTCGGCCCCCCGCCGGGCCGCCAGTTCGATCAGCTCTTCGGCGGCGGCGAAATTGGCCTCCGGGTCCGGTGTGCTGGTCATCTGCAGAGCGGCTGCAAGGAAGCTCGGCACCGGAAACGGCTGAAAGGACGGCGGAACTGTAGGGGAGCCCGATGGCACCCTCCCTGGCTGCGCGCAGGCGATCAGCTCGCCCTGAGCACGCCCGGCTCGGTCTGGAGCGGCACGACCCGGAGGCTGTCCACGGCGGCGCAGCATTGGAAGTCGGCGTCATGGTCGCCCAGGCCGATCAACCGCTGACCATGGCTGGCTGTTCGCAGGCAGGCTTCGGGATCCTGCTTCCACTGCTCCCAGAGGGCCAGGGCGGCCACCATTTCATCGTTGCCGGGCCGAACGGTTGGCTGGCTGGATCCCCCTAGCTCGTTCACCGCCGCCGCCACCGCGCCAGCCGCCAGGGTGTCTTCCAGCGAATAGGAGCCTTCCCAGCCACTGCCCACGATCCACACCTGCCGGCAGTTCTTCTCCAGCAACCGTTCGGCCACCGCCAGGCGGTTGGGCAGGCAGGCGGTCAGCAGCAGGGGCACGTCGCGCACCTTGTCGAGTGAGCGGGTGCCGTTGGTGGTGCTCAGGAAGATGCGCTTGCCCGCCACCCGCTCCGGCGTGACCGCCAGGGGCGAATTGCCCAGATCGAAGCCTGCCACCATCGCTCCGCCCCGTTCGCCGGCCCGCAGCCGATGTTCGGCTGGCCAGGCGGCCGCCGCCGTTTCCAGGCTGGGCAGGTCGGCAAAGGCCTGGATCGCCTCTGCCCCGTTCTGCAGCGCCCAGGCGATCGTGGTGGTGGCGCGCAGCACGTCGATCACCACGGCCGCATCCGGGCCCGCCGCTGCTCCCGGGCCGCGTTCGGGCACGTCTTCAGAGGTGTGGAAGGTATGGATCAGCACGGCGCAGGGCACGGGTCGCGTGCGTCACAGTAGGCAGCGACGCTCAGGACCCACTCGATGCCGGCCACGCTGCCGCGGAGCTCCACCCGCGATCTCCGCGGCTTTCTTGCCCTTCTCGAGGAACGCGGCCAGCTGCGGCGGATCACCGCCCCCGTCGACCCCGACCAGGAACTCGCCGCCATCGCCGACCGGGTGCTGGCCCGCGGTGGCCCCGGCCTGCTGTTCGAGAACGTGATCGGCAGCCCGATGCCCGTGGCGGTGAACCTGCTCGGCACCGTGCAGCGGGTGGTGTGGAGCATGGGCCTGGAGCGGGCTGAAGAACTGGAGGATCTCGGCGCGCGGCTGGCCCTGCTGCAGCAGCCCCGGCCGCCGAAGGGGCTGCGCGAGGCGGTGCGTTTCGGCGGGGTGCTCTGGGATGTGGTGAAAGCCCGCCCCGACCTCGACCTGCTGCCCCCCTGCCACCAGCAGGTGTTCAAGGGCGATCAGGTGAACCTCGACAGCCTGCCGCTGCTGCGCCCCTGGCCCGGCGATGCCGGCGGGGTGATCACGCTCGGCCTGGTGATCACCAAAGACCCGGAAACCGGCGTGCCCAACGTGGGCGTCTACCGGCTGCAACGGCAGTCGGTGAACACGATGACCGTGCACTGGCTGAGTGTGCGCGGTGGCGCCCGCCACCTGCGCAAGGCGGCCGCCATGGGCAAGCCGCTGGAGGTGGCGGTGGCGATCGGCGTGCATCCGCTGCTGGTGATGGCGGCCGCCACACCGATCCCGGTGCAGCTCAGTGAGTGGCTGTTCGCCGGCATCTACGCCGGCGAGGGGGTGCGGCTGGCCCGATGCAAGACCGTGGATCTGGAGGTGCCCAGCCACAGCGAGGTGGTGCTGGAGGGCACGATCACCCCCGGCGAGGAGCTTCCCGATGGCCCCTTCGGCGATCACATGGGCTTCTACGGCGGCGTGGAAGCCTCGCCGCTGGTGCGCTTCCAGTGCATGACCCAGCGCAGGAACCCCGTGTTTCTCACCACCTTCAGCGGCCGCCCGCCGAAGGAGGAGGCGATGCTGGCGATCGCGCTCAACCGCATCTACACGCCGATCCTGCGGCAGCAGGTGCCCGAGATCATCGATTTCTTCCTGCCGATGGAAGGGCTCAGCTACAAGCTGGCCGTGCTCTCGATCGACAAGGCCTATCCCGGCCAGGCCAAGCGGGCGGCGATGGCCTTCTGGACGGTGCTGCCCCAGTTCACCTACACCAAGTTCGTGGTGGTGGTCGACAAGTCGATCAACATCCGCGACCCACGCCAGGTGATCTGGGCGATCAGCGCCCAGGTGGACCCCCAGCGGGATCTGTTCGTGCTCGAAGACACCCCGTTCGACACGCTGGATTTCGCCAGCGAACGGCTGGGGCTGGGCGGACGCCTGGCGATCGATGCCACCACCAAGATCGGGCCGGAGAAACGGCACGAGTGGGGCGAACCGCTGGGCCGGCCGGCGGCGATCGAAGACCGGCTCGATGCCCGCTGGCCGGAGCTGGGTCTGGCTGACATCGACGCCTCCGAACCGGATCCCACCCTGTTCGGCTACACCCTGGAGCATGTGCTGGAGCGGCTGGCGGCGCGGCGTTGATCAAGCGCCGCGGCCTGCAGGCGCTCAAGGCGCTGCTGGAGCTCGCCAAGCAGCCTGGCAGCTGGTGTTCGGTGACCCAGATCGCCGCCGCCCAGTCGATCCCGGCGCCGATGCTGGAGCAGGTGTTGCTGCAGCTGCGGCGGGCCGATCTGGTGGAGGCGCGCCGGGGGCGCAGCGGTGGCTACCGGTTGCGGCGCCCGCCGGCGGCGATCCCCGTCGCTGAGGTGCTGCAGGCCGTGCGGGCCGATCCGGCGCTGGGGCCGGCGCTGGGGCCCGCGGTGGTCATGGCGAGCGACCCTTCGCTGGCAGGTGAGCAGGTGGCCCAGGCCCTGGTGCGGCGCCTGCAACGGGCGCTGGAGCGGGAACTGGCCCTGCTCACGCTCGAAGAACTGCTCTTCGATCTGCGCAGCTGGCAGGAATGCCTCAGCGAAGATGGCGGCCTGATGGTGGGGTAACCCACAGAGCGGCCTGCGGAAACGCCGGTCGCGGCCAGGATGGCCTGGTGTTGCTCACGCTCTGATGCCCGACAGCGATGCCAGCCCGATCGCCGAACGGCGTCGCATGGCCGAGCGGGATCAGGGGCTGGTGCCCTGGGCGCTCTGGGGCAGCTACCTGCCGGATCGCCAGTGGGGCACGGTGCGGGAGGACTATTCCGCCGACGGCGACGCCTGGCGCTCCTTCCCGCACGACCATGCCCGCTCGCGCGCCTACCGCTGGGGGGAAGACGGCTTGCTGGGCCTCTGCGATCAGCGCGCCCGCCTCTGCTTTTCGGTGGCGCTCTGGAACGGCCTCGATCCCATCCTCAAGGAGCGGCCCTTCGGACTGGGCAACCCCGAAGGCAACCACGGCGAAGACATCAAGGACTACACCTTCCACCTGGCCAACACCCCCACCCACAGCTTCATGCGGGGGCTCTACAAATACCCCCAGCGCCGCTTCCCCTACGAGCACCTGATCGACGAGAACGCCCGCCGCGGGCGTGACAGCCCGGAATTTGAGCTGGTCGACACCGGGCTGTTCGACGACGACCGTTACTTCGACGTGCAGGTGGAGTACGCCAAGGCGGCGGCCGACGACCTGCTGATCCGCCTGCAGCTCACCAATCGGGGGCCCGATCCGGCGCCGCTCACCCTGCTGCCCACCCTCTGGTTGCGCAACACCTGGAGCTGGGGTTATGCGGACGCCGCCGAGCAGCCCTTGGAGCTCGAGGGCGACCAACTGCGCGCCCCTGGGCTGCCCGGCCTCGGCTCGTACCGGCTGGCCTGCGCTGAGCCGGGCCCCTGGATCTTCACCGACAACGAGACCAACACCGGGCGGCTGTTCCGCCAGCCCAACCGGCGGCCGTTTCAGAAAGACGGTTTCCACCGTTATGTGGTCGAGGGGGAGGGGGGCGCCATCAATCCCGCCCAGCGGGGCACCAAGGCGGCCCGGCTGCTGCGCCGCACCCTGGCGCCGGGTGAAACCTGGGTGGTGGATCTGCGCCTCTGGGCGGGCGAGCAGCCGGCGGCCTTCGGAGCGGCGTTCGACGCCATGCATCAGGCGCGCGAACAGGAATGGCGTGCCTACTTCGAGCACTGCGTGCCGGGTCTGGCCGACGACGACCGCCGCATTCACCTCGCAGGCGCCGCTGGGTTGCTGTGGTGCAAGAAGTACTACAGCTGGGATGTGAAGCGCTGGCTGGAGGGGGACCCCGGCCAGCCGGTGCCGCCGCCGGAGCGCTTCAGGAGTGCCAATGCGGCCTGGCGGCGTCTGCATGTGGAAGATGTGATCTCCATGCCCGATTCGTGGGAGTACCCCTACTTCTGCCAGTGGGATCTGATGGTGCACGCCGTGGCGTTCGCCGGCTTCGATCCAGCCACCGCCAAGGAGCAGTGCATGCTGCTGCGCAGCCCCCGCTTCACGGCGCCCAACGCCCAGACCCCCGCCTATGAATGGGCCCTCTCCGATCCCAACCCACCGATCGGCGCCTGGGCGGCGATGCGTGTGTTTCAGATCGATCGCAAGCAGAACGGTGCGGCGGACAGGCCCTTTCTGCGCGCCGCGCTGCGCAAGTTGCTGCTGGAGTACGGCTGGTGGGCCAACCGCAACGACCGTTCGGGAGACAATGTGTTCGAGGGAGGCTTCCTCGGCCTCGACAACATCGCCGTGTTCGATCGCCGCTTTCCGCTGGCGGATGGCAGCCGCATCGGTGAGAGCGATGGCCTCGCCTGGATGGCGTCGCTGAGCCTGAATCTGCTGAACATCAGCGTGGAGCTGAGTGTCAGTGAGCCGGAGTATGCCGATCTGTGTGAACGCTTCGTCTACGACTTCGTGCAGCTCAACCTCACGCTCAACACACCCACAGATAACGGCTTTCTGAACTGGGACGAGCAGGATGGCTTTTATTACGATGTGATCGAGCGGCCGGATGGCAGCTCCGATTATCTCCGCAGCCGCTCGATCGCCGGCCTGATTCCCCTGCTGGCTGTGGCCAGCTTCGATCAGGAAACGCTGGAGCGGTTGCCGGTGCTGGATGTGAAGCGCAGCATGGCGTGGTACATCCACGAGCGCACGTCTCCCTCATGGGTGGAAACGCACCTGGGCCGCCGGCACAACGATCGGCTGTTGTTTTCGCTGGTGCCGGAGGATCGGTTGCGCCGCATCTGTGAACGGCTGTTCGATGAGGCTGAATTCCTCTCGCCTTATGGCATTCGCTCGCTCTCCAAAGTGTATGAAACGGCTCCTTTCTGCTACACCGAAGGAGACGAATCCGAATGCCTTGCCTATTCACCTGCCGACAGCCCGGTGGCGATGTTTGGAGGCAACTCCAACTGGCGCGGCCCGGTGTGGATGCCGCTCAATTACCTGCTGATCGAATCCCTGCAGAAGTTCGGCCATTTCTATGGCGACAGCTTTCTGGTGGAATTCCCTACCGGCTCCGGCCACTGGCTCAGCCTCTGGGATGTGTCGTTGCAGCTGGAGCAGCGGCTGGTGAATCTCTTTCGCCGTGACAGCCAGGGCCGGCGCGCCTTCCTGGGGGATGTGGAGCTGTTTCAACGCAACTCCCACTGGCGTGATCTGATCCAGTTCCACGAATACTTCCACGGCGACACCGGCCGTGGGGTGGGCGCCAGCCATCAGACCGGCTGGAGCGCGATCGTCTGCAAGATGATCACCCAGCTCGCCCAGTATCCACTTCCCTGAACGCAGCATCGGTCTGGTCTGTTTTCTTGTTCCGCCGCCTCCAACACCGCCATGCCTGCCACCCCACCGGCCTCGATCACCGCTCCCCCGATCACCCTCTCGCCGCTTCCTGGCGCCGGCCAGTTGAATCCACCGGATGGCAGCCACGTGGATGTGTTGATCATCGGCAGTGGTGCCGGTGGTGGCACCCTGGCGCGGCATCTGGCCGGCAGCGGCCTCAAGGTGCTGGTGCTGGAGCGCGGCGACTGGCTCCCCCAGGAACCGCAGAACTGGAGCGCCGAAGCGGTGTTTCAGCAGGGCCGCTACGTGTCTGCCGACACCTGGCACGACAAACACGGCAAGGCCTTTCAGCCCGGCAGCCACTACATGGTGGGCGGCGCCACCAAGATGTATGGGGCCGCCCACTTCCGCCTGCGCGAGGCGGATTTCGGTGAGTTGATTCACCACGACGGCATCTCACCGGCCTGGCCCCTTCCCTACGACGTCTTTGAGCCCTATTACCAGCGGGCTGAAGAGCTGTTCCATGTGCATGCCCAGCAGGGGGAGGATCCCACCGAACCCCGCCGCAGTGCCCCTTATCCCCATCCGCCGATCGCCCATGAGCCGCGCATGCAGAAGCTGGTCGACGACCTGCGCGCCGCCGGCCTGCGCCCCTTCCACGCCCCCAGCGGGGTGATGCTCGATGAGGCCAACCTGCCCTTCAGCCGTTGCCGCAAGTGCAACCGTTGCGATGGCTTTCCTTGCCTTGTGCATGCCAAAGGAGATGCGGAAGTGGTGGGCATCCGGCCGGCCCTGGCCGATGCGAATGTGTCACTGCTCACCCGCGCCCATGTGCAGCGGTTGCTCACCGATGCCAGTGGTGGGCGGGTCACGGCGGTGGAACTCCTGCGTGATGGCGAGCCGATGCGCTATTCCGCCGATGTGGTGGTGGTGAGCTGCGGTGCCGCCAACAGCGCCCGGCTGCTGCTGATGTCTGCCAGCGACCGCCACCCGGCCGGCCTGGCCAATGGCTCGGGGCAGGTGGGCCGCAACTACATGTTCCACAACAGCAAGGCCCTGGTGGCGCTGGCCCATGAACCCAACACCACCGTGTTTCAGAAAACGGTGTCGATCAACGATTGGTATCTGGGCTCTGAGGCGTTTCCTTACCCGATGGGCAACATCCAGATGACGGGCAAGACCAGCGGCACGATCATGAAGGGCTATGCCCCGCTGGAAACCTTCCTGATGCCGGGCTGGAGCATGGACAAGATCGCCGAGCATGCGCTGGATTTCTGGCTGAGCAGCGAGGACCTTCCCGACCCAGAGAACCGCATCACCGTGAACAAGGAGGGGGCGATCACGCTCTCCTACACCCCCAACAATCAAACGGCCAGCGCCAGGCTGGAGCACAATCTGCGCAGCCTGCTGGATTCTCTTTATCTGAAGAATCACCTGGTGGAGCGTCAGATCTACGTGAAATCCAGCATGGCGATTGCCGCCGTGGGCCATCAGGCCGGCACCTGTCGCTTCGGCACCGATCCGGCCAGTTCGGTGCTGGATCTCGATTGCAAAGCCCACGAGCTCGACAACCTCTACGTGGTGGACACCAGCTTCTTCCCCAGCATCGGCGCCGTGAACCCCTCGCTCACCGCGATCGCCAACGCCCTGCGGGTGGGCGATCATCTGATCGCCCGGTTGCAGAGCTGATCAGGCCGGTGGCACACCATCCGCATCGACGCGGCTGAGCTTCTCAGCCGAAGTTGCTCAGCAGGAGATCTCTTATCAGCAGCCCATCGAGGGAGAGTGCGCCACCACCGGCGCTGATCAGCACCAGGCACATCACCACATACATGGCCGCCTTTTCCCAGCTGGGCGGTTCCCCCACACCCATGGGGCCGGCATAATCTCCAGCCGGAATCTGATAGGGGTCCGGGGCGATGAACGGAGTGCCCGCGAACACCTCCAGCACCATTGCATAGGCCATCGACACCAGAATCGCCAGGGCGGCCAGCGGTGTGAGCAGCCCGATGATCAAGGCGATGCCGCCCGCCCACATCGAGGCCGCCGAGAGGAAACAGAGCCAGCGGGGCGTGCGCATGGCGGCGGCCCAGGTGCCGAGGTTGCGCAGCTTCGGCCAGCCATGGCGGATGAAGGCGATGCCGGTGAACAGCCGCAGCAACGTCAGCGCCGCTTCGGCCAGGGGAGATGGGCCGATCGGCACCAGGACCTCGACGATCTCCACAGCCACGGGAGTTTGCACGCTTCGGGCCATCAACGTAACCAAGGCGCCCGGCTGCGTCGATGGGGTTCAGGAGCCGCTGACGCCGCCCGCCTCCAGCAGCAGCAGTTCGTGGCCATCGGGATCGGCCAGGCGCAGGCCCCGCGTCCAGGGTGAGGCCCCCGCCTCCAGCTCCATCAGGCCAGGTGGAAGCACCTGCGCCCCGAAGGCCGCCGCAGTGGCGGCAATCTGCTCGAGGTTGCTGGCCGCCAGGCGGATCTGCCAGTGGGAAAGGTCTTGCGGGGCCGGATTTCCCGGCTGCGGACGCCCCTGGTTGGGGGGCAGGTAGGTGAGGGTTTCGATGCCCATGCCGGCCCTGCAGCGCAGCGGCGTGATCTGCACCTTCGCTCCGCTCAGCCCATCGAGCCGGTCCTGTTCCACGCCGCTGTTCTCGCCGCTCGGCAACGCGATCAGGCCGAGCCCATCGCTGTAGAAGGCACGGCTGCGGCCGGAATCGGCGATGGCGATGGCGCTGTGATCGATGCCGAGCAGCTCCCAGGCACAGGCTGGCCGCGGGCGGTGCCAGCGGGGATCTCCCTTGCCGGCGGGAAACTGCAGCAGCTCCAGGGTGTGGCCATCGGCATCCCGGAACTTGTATGCCCAGATGCCAGCGGCGGCGGTGTTCCAGTCGGGCAGCCGCTGGGGGGCCTCCGACACCGCCGTGAGC
Organism: Cyanobium sp. ULC082; assembly: GCF_977927535.1. Lineage (NCBI taxonomy): Bacteria > Bacillati > Cyanobacteriota > Cyanophyceae > Synechococcales > Prochlorococcaceae > Cyanobium > Cyanobium sp. ULC082. Next base: position 1,226,835 of record NZ_OZ376397.1, on the reverse strand, counting down.
ACGCCAGCGGCCAGTAACGGTTGCAGGCGCGCCTGGCTGGCCGCCAGATCCGTCGTGACCAGGCAGAGGTGCTGGAACCAGAGATCACAGCTGCGTGAGTCCGGCGGCAGCGGCCGGCCCGGCCGCTCGCCTGGGCCGGGATCGAGCACCTCGATCAGATCCAGGCGCTCCTCGCCCAGCTGCAGTTGCACCCGCAGCAGCCGCCCTTCCGGCAGCCCGAACAGGGCGGCTTCAGGGCCTTGCACCAGCCGGTGGTCTCCCAGCCGCACAAAGCCGAGCGATCCGCAGAAGAAGGAGGCGCTGCGCTCGGCACTGCTGCAGGTGATCGCCACCGCTTCGATGTGGGGGCCGGGGCCGGCGGTGGCGGCCGTCATGGGCCGGTGGTGCCTGCTGGGGGGGTGCCGCCGGGGCGCTGCAACACGATGCTGAGCACGCCGCCCAGGCTGATCAAGGCGGTGCCGAGCCAAACCGCAAGCGTGGGTTGTTCGGCAAACCAGATCCAGCCGATCAGGCCGGCGAACACCACCGAGGAATACTGAAAGGCGCCGATCGCACCAGGTTCGGCATAGGTGTAGGCCTTGATCAGCAGAAACTGAAAGCAGGCCAGGCAGAAGCCGGAGGCCAGCACCGTGAGCCACTGGCTGGCCTCCAGCCCGCCCAGCAATGCAGCGATCGGCCCCTCGGGCCGCAGGGGGCCGAGCATCGCCACGCTGGAGCCGGCGCTGCCGATGAGCAGGAAATAGATCATCTGGGTGAGCGGCGCTTCGCTGCGGTCGAGCCGTTTCACGGCCAGGAATTCCACGGCGCAGAGCAGGCCGGCGGCCAGGCCCAGCAGATCGCCGGGACGGGTGAGCAGGGAGGCGTTGGGCTGCACCACGATCACCATGCCGGCAAAGCCGATGCCGAGGCAGCCCCACAGCACCCGGGGCACCCGCTGGCCGAGCACCAGCCAGCCCAGCAGCGGGATGAACAGCGGCGTGGTGTTGAGCAGCACATTGGCGTTGACCAGATTCACCAGCCGCGCGGCGGTGATGAACAGGAAGAAACCCGCCAGCCCGGTGCAACTGCGCAGCAGGTGCAGCAGCGGCACAGCGGTGCGCAGATCACGGCCACCGCGCCACAGCACCCAGGGGAGGATCAACACCAGGGCGATCACGAACGTGAGCCAGGTGAAAGGCACGGGCCCCATGCCACTGCCGAGCGCTTTGCCGAAGGCGCTCTGGGCGGTGTTCGCCAGGAAGGCCAGCACCAGCAGGGCGGCCCCGAGCAGCAGGGAGCGCATCGATGCGGCGTCCGCCTGTTGGGGTGTGGATGGAGTCACATTCGCCACGGCGCTCAACCCTGCCCGGTGGGCCCATGCTTACCTTCAAAGTCGGCCCTGTCACCCATGGATTCCGTGACCAGCACCGTCAATCCCGACGCCCTCCGCACCCTGGCCAAGCTGCTGGAGGGCAAGGTGGCGATCGTGACCGGCGGCAACAGCGGCATCGGCAAGGCGATCGTCGAAGCCCTCGCCCACCGCGGCGCCAAGGTGGTGATCGACTACCGCTCTCACCCGGAGGCCACCGAGGAGATCGAGCGGGAGATCGGCTCGTTTGGCGGCAGCAGCTTCGGTGTGCAGGCTGATGTGGCGAAGCTGGAGGATCTTCAGCGGCTGGTGGATGCGGCGGTGGAGAAATACGGGCGCATTGATGTGATGGTGAACAACGCCGGCATCGAAACCCGCACCTCCATTCTCACCACCACCCCCGACGACTACGACAAGGTGCTGGATGTGAACCTGCGCGGTGTTTTCTTCGCCACTCAGTTTGCTGCCAGGCAGATGATCGCCCAGGGCGGCGGCGGCCGCATCATCAACATCTCCTCGGTTCACGAAGACTGGCCGATGCCCAACAACACGCCCTATTGCCTGGCCAAAGGCGGCATGCGCATGCTCACCCGCACCGCCGCCCTGGAGCTGGCACCTCACGGCATCACCGTGGTGAATGTGGGCCCGGGCGCCGTGGCCACTCCGATCAACGACGCCACGATGAAGGATCCGGAGCTGATGGCCAAGCTGGATGCCGCCATTCCGCTGGGCCGCATGGCCCGGCCGGAAGAGGTGGCAAGCGTGGTGGCCTTCCTCGCCAGCGACGCCGCCAGCTACATCACCGCCACCACGATCTTTGCCGATGGCGGCATCATGCAGAGCAGCCCGGGTCTGTAGCGGCACGGCTCACGGCCTCCGCTTCCTCAAAGCGCGGTTCTCCCATGATCAGCAGGGAGCCGCGCTGCCGGGCGGCGATCGCCCAGAGCCATTTGGTCAGCAGGCTCACCCGGTTCTCGTTGGCGGGCATGAAGCCCAGGTGGGCCACGCCCCAGATCAGCCAGCCCAGCGGGCCGTCCACCCGCCAGCCGCGCAGGTCGGCCTCGGCGTGCAGGCGCCCCAGCATCGCCATCGAGCCGAAATCCACAAAGCGAAACGGCAGCTGGCGGCGGCCCTCCAGCCCGGCCCGCAGGTCACGGGCCACCCAGCTGCCCATCTGCACGGCCACACTGGCCAGCCCCGGCAGCGGAGGGGCTCCGGGGCTGGGTGCGTAGGCGCAGAGGTCACCCACCACCCGGATCTCGGGATGGCCGGGCACGCAGAGATCGGCGTCCACCGGCACCCGGCCGCCCCGATCAAGCGGCACGCCGGTGGCCTCGGCCAGCCGGGCGCCCAGTGGGGACGCCTTGACCCCGGCCGTCCAGCACACGGTGGCCGCCTCCCGCACCTGCTCCCCGGCAGCGGTGCTGATCGTGACGCGGCCCGGCTCGATCGCCTTCACCCGGCCCCCCAGCAGCACCTCCACGCCGATCGATTCCAGGAAGCGCCGGGCACCTTCGCTCAGGTCGGGATGCATGCCGCGCAGCAGGCGGTCGCCGGGATCCACCAGCAGGATGCGGGTGTCGTCGGGATCGAGCTGGCGGAAATCCCGCGCCATGGCGTGGCGCAGCAGCTCCGACACCGACCCCGCCAGCTCACAGCCGGTGGGTCCACCCCCCACCACCACCACCGACTGCAGCAAGCGCCGCTTCTTTGCCTCGTGCGTCTGCTCCGCCTCCTCCATCGCCAGCAGCAGGCGCTCGCGGATCTCCAGGGCGTCGTCCAGCTGCTTCATCGGCGGGGCGATCGCCTGCCAGTCGTCGTGGCCGAAGTAGGAGCTGCCGGAGCCCGCCGCCAGGATCAGCTGGTCGTAGCTCAGGCGGCGCTCGTTGAACACCAGCTCCTTGGCGTCCGCATCGATTTCCTTCACCTCCCCCATCAGCACCTGCACGTTGCGCTGGCGACCAACCAGCAGCCGCAGGGGCACGGTCACATCCCCTGGGGCCACCAGCCCGGTGGACACCTGATACAGCAGCGGTTGGAAGAGGTTGTAGTTGCGCTTGTCGATCAGCGTCACGCGCAGATCGGCGCCGGCCAGGGCCTTGCAGGCGGCCAGGCCCGCGAAACCACCGCCCACGATCACCACATGGGGGCGATCGCGCAGCTCTTCGGCCGGCGGCTCCAACTCCAGAAAGAAGCGCTCGCGGGGCATGGGGGTGCAGGCCGGATGGCCTGAAGCCTATTCAGGGCACTGCGGTTCACGAGCCCAGGTAGCTGGCTCGCAGGTGGTCGTCGCTGAGCAACGCGGTGGCAGAGCCGCGCAACCGCACGCTGCCGGCCTCGAGAACCACGCCCCGGTCGGCGATCGCCAGCGCTGCCAGCGCGTTCTGCTCCACCAGCAGGATCGTGAGTCCCTGGCTGTGAAGATCGCGCAGAACGGCCATCAGGTCTTCCACCAGCCTGGGGGCGAGGCCAAGACTCGGCTCATCGAGCATCAGCACTTCGGGCCGTCCCATCAGGGAACGGGCGATCGCCAGCATCTGTTGCTCGCCCCCCGAGAGGCTGCCGGCCAGTTGACGGCGCCGATCGGCGAGGCGCGGAAACAGGCTGTAGCACCAGTCCAGGTCGGCTTGGATTGCGCCGGCATCGCGCCGCAGGAAGGCGCCCAGTTCCAGGTTGGTGGCCACGCTCTGGCGGGCCAGCACCCGGCGGCCTTCCGGGCAGTGGCCGATGCCCAGGCGCACGGTGGCTTCAGTGGACAACGCAGCGAGCGGGCGCCCCTTCCACTCCACCGTTCCCGCCGCCGCATCCACCAGTCGGGAGATGGCCCGGAGCGCCGTGCTCTTGCCGGCCCCATTCGCACCGAGCAGCGCCACCAGCTCGCCGCTGTGGATGTCCAGGTCGAGGTTGCTGAGGGCCTCGATCGCTCCATAGCGGATCGTGAGCCCCCGCAGGGCGAGCAGAGGGGCGGGGCCAGGGGGTGCCGGGGTCATGCCTGGCTCCCCAGGTAGGCCTCGATCACCAGCGGATCGCTGCGAACCTCGGCGGGGGTTCCTTCCGCGATCCGCTGGCCGAAGTTGAGCACCGCCAGGCGATCGCAGAGGCGCATCATCAGCGGCACGTGGTGTTCGATCACCAGCACGGTGAGGTTGAAGCGCTGGCGCAGCCTCTCAATCAGGTCGGCCAGCGCCGCTTTCTCCGCGGGGTTCATGCCGGCGGCCGGTTCATCGAGCAGCAGCAGCCTGGGGCCGGTTGCCAGGGCACGGGCAATCTCCAGTCGGCGTCTGTGGCCGTAGGCAAGGCTGTCGGCCGGTTGATCGGCCAGCCGATCGAGCTCCAGCAGCTCCAGCAGTTCGTGGGCCCGTTGCCGAAGCTGGTCCTGCTGGCGACGGAAGGCGGGCCGGTTGAGCAGTCCGGCAAGCAGCGGCGATCGGTCGGCGCTGTGCAGGCCAACCAGCACGTTGTCGAGGCAGCTGAGCGGTCCGAACAGGCGCAGATTCTGGAAGGTGCGGGCGATGCCCAGCCGGTTCACCCGCTCCGGTGGCAGGCCACCGATAGCCGCACCCTGCCAGAGGATGCGACCGGCATGGGGGGGCGTCAGCCCGGAGATCAGATTGAAGAGCGTGGTCTTGCCGGCCCCGTTCGGTCCGATCAGGCCCGTGATCGTGCCTTCCTGCACCTGCAGCGAAACCTGGTTGACCGCGACCAGCCCGCCGAAGCTCCTGGAAAGTCCCTCCAGCTCCAGCAGGGGTGGTGCCGTCACCGGCGAACTCCGTTGCCGCCTGCGGCGCGAGCCGGGAAGGCCCGTGCCAGGGCGGCCAGCCTCTCCGGCGTGATCAGCCCCTGGGGCGCCAGGATCGAGCCCACCAGGATCACCAGGCCGAACACGATCAGGCGCAGGTCACCGACCGGCCGCAGCAGTTCCGGCAGGGCTGTGAGCACCAGGCCACCCAGCACCGGCCCGAGCCAGGTGCGGGATCCACCGAACACCACGAAGGCCAGGGTGGTGATGCTGGCATCGAAGCCACCCTGGCGGGCGTTCCAGGTGTTGAGGAAATGGGCGGCCACCACTCCGGTGAGGGCCGCGATCGCGGCACTCAGCACGAAGGCGCTCAAGGCCACCTGGGCCGTGGGCACCCCCATGCAGCGCGTCGCCAGTTCGTCTTCCCGGATCGCAGCCATCGCCCGCCCCAGACGCGTCTGCTCCAGTCGGGCGCAGAACCAGCAGCAGAGCGCCAGCAGCAGCGCCGTGCAGACCAGGTAGCCGCCGGGACCATCGAACGGCTGTGGAATCGCAAAGATCCCCACGGCCCCACCGCTCCAGCCGGCGTTGAGGTTCACCACCCGCAGGATCTCAACCAGGGCGATCGTGGCGATGGCCAGGTAGATGCCCCGCAGCTTCAGCACCGGTCGGCCGATCAGCAGAGCAAGCCCGACCGCCAGTCCCACGGCCAGGACCATCTCCAGCAGCAGTGCGGGCAACGGGTAGAGCCCACCTGCACCAGCAGCGGCCAGGGCGGGCCAGCGTGTGGAGAGCAGGGCCGCCACATAGCCGCCGATCGCATAGAAGCCCGGGGTGGCAAGCGAGAGTTGTCCGCAGCGCAACGGCAGGTACACCGAAAGGGCGAGCAGAGCGCCGAGCCCCATCTGAACCAGCAGGGAGAGGTCACTCACACCTTGCTGACCGTGGCTTTGCCCAGCAGACCCCGGGGCCGGAGCAGCAGCACCAGGAACAGAAAGCCATAGGCAACCCCGTCCTTGTAGCCGGAGAATTCAGCCGGCACCAGCGCCTCAGCCAGCCCCACCACCAGCCCGCCGAGCATGGCCCCCGGCACACTGCCCAGCCCTCCGAGCACCAGCACTCCCAGCCCCTTGAGTCCGAAGCCGATGCCGAAGTAGGGCCCGGCGATGCTCACGCTGAGGGCCACCAGCCCACCGGCGACACCGGCGAGAAAACCGCTGAGGGCAAAGGCGAGCCGGATCATCGCCCCGGCATCGATGCCCAGCAGCCTCGCTGTCACAGGATCCTCCGAGACGGCCTGCAGGGCCTTGCCGAGCCGGCTGCCCTCCAGCCAGAGGGTGAGAACCACGAGCACAACGGCCGCCACGGCCATCAGCAGCAGCTGCACCGTACGCACCTGGGCGCCACCGATCAGAACCGCAGCCGGCAGTCTCCCCAGGCTGCCGGCTGGAATCGAATAGCTTTCGGCCCCCATCAGCAGCTGCACTCCATTCACGATCACAACCCCGGCCCCCAGGCTGGAGATCAGAAAGAGGAGCGGCTCCGCCCGCCGTTGGCGCAGCGGTGCGAAGGCGGTGGCCTCCACCACCAGCCCCATCCCGGCGGCACCGGCACCGGCCAACAGCAGGGCCAGCCAGAACGGCAGGGCGAGCGGAAGCTGGAAGCCGGCGAGGGCTCCGTTTGATCCCACCGCCCCGCCGATCAACAGGTAGGTGAAATAGGCCCCAAGCGTGAACAGCGCTCCCTGGGCGAAATTGATCACTCCGAGCACGGAGAACACCAGCGTGTAGCCAAGGGCGAACAGGGCGTAGACCGCCCCGCTGGCCAGCCCGTTGAAGAGGACCTGAAGCAGGTGCTCAACGCCGCTGCTCATTCGAGCAGGGCGAAGCGACCGCTCCGTCCGCCCGGCTCCATCTGCACCTCGGCCACGTGGAAGCGCTCCTGCACCACCTCACCCTCGGGAGTGAAGGCGATCGCGCCGAGGGGCGTGTCGTAGCGACCGCTCAGCAGCTCCTGCATCAGCTCCTGGCGCACCTCGATCAGCGGCCTTACGTTGATGGGCGTGCGGCGGTTGAGCCGGGTGAGCGCTTCGGCCACCACCTGATAAGCGGTGAACGCCTGGGCGGAGAGCTGGGGGGGAATGGCGCCTCCGGTGGCCTCCTTGTAGAGCGTCACGAATCCCTTGTTGATGGCCGAATCCAGTTCGGGGCTGTAGGCCTGGGCGATCAGGATGCCGTCGCAATAGGCCTGACAGATCGGGTAGATGTTCGGGGTGTTCATGCCGTTGCCCACCACGATCGAGCCCTTGTAGCCCAGTTCCCGGAGCTGGCGGATCAGGTTGCCGCCATCCACCGCCTGGGCCGAGATCACGATCAGATCCGGCTTCAACCGCAGCGCCGCGGTGATCTGGTTCTGGAAATCCTGGTCGTTGAGCTGGGTGCGTTGCACGGTGACCGGTTTCAGCCCCTTGGCGGCCAGAGCACTCTGGAAGATCGCCGCTTCCGAGCTGCTGTAGGCGTCGTCCTGGGCGAAGAAGACCGCCGCGCGGCGGATCGATGGGTCGCGCTTCAGGGCGGCCTTGATCGACAGGGGCGCGATCACGGCGCTGGAGGCCGACACACGGCTGATGAAACTGCCGATCTGGGGAATGCCCTCGGCGGTGTTGGAGGGCGCCACCACCGGGACACCGCGCCGCTGGGCGATCGGGTCGGCGGCGAAGGCCTGCTGGGACAGGGTGGGGCCGATCAGCGCCACCACTCCCGCATCGATCAGCAGGTTGAAGGCCTGACTGGCCGCCTGTTCGTCGCCGCCGCAGTCCTCGATTCGCAGCCGGATCGGCATCACTTTTCCCTTGAACCAGCGCTCAGCGAGCTGCATACCAAGCTGCTGATCCTGTCCATACACGTTGGCGTTGCTGGTGAGAGCCAGCACCGCCCCCACCGGGACCCCCTGGCTGAGATCAAGCGGTTTGTCGCTGCCGGTGGAAGCGCAGCCAGCCAAGGCCAGAGTGAGGCCGCTCAGCCCCAGCAGCAGGCGGGGGAGCGGGCGAAGGCGGAACTGCATGCCGCTCAGGCGATGGCGGCGAAGCTGTCGCGGAACGCCTCCAGGGTGGCGTCGATGTCTTCGTCGGAGTGGGCCAGGGAGGTGAAGCCGGCTTCGAAGGCGCTCGGCGCCAGGTAGATGCCCCGCTCCAGCATGGCCCGATGCAGCTTGCCGAACCGCTCGGTGTCGGCGGCCTTGGCTTGCTCGAAGTTGCGCACCGGACCGTCGCAGAGGAAGAAGCCGAACATGGCACTGATGCTGCCGCCGCAGATCGGCAGGCCGGCGTCCTTGCCGGCCGCCAGGATGCCGGCGATCAGCCGCGAGGTGGTGGCTTCGAGTTTTTCGTAGGTGCCGCTCTGGCGCAGCAGTTCAAGGGTGTGAATGCCGGCGGTCATCGCCAGGGGATTGCCGCTGAGGGTTCCCGCCTGATACATCGGTCCGGCCGGGGCCACCATCGCCATGATCTCGGCGCGGCCGCCGTAGGCCCCCACGGGCAGACCGCCGCCGATCACCTTGCCGAGGGTGGTGAGATCAGGGGTGATGCCGAACTTGGCCTGGGCGCCGCCGTAGGCGATGCGGAATCCGGTCATCACTTCATCGAAGGTGAGCAGGGCGCCGTTTTCGGTGGTGATCTCGCGCAGGCCCTCCAGGAAGCCTGGTTCGGGAGGCAGGAAGCCGGCGTTGCCCACCACCGGCTCCAGGATCACGCCGGCGATTTCACCGGGGTTATCAGCGAACAGCCGCTTGACCGCTTCGAGATCGTTGTAAGGAGCCGTGAGCGTGCTGGCGGTGGTGCTGCGGGGCACGCCGGGGGAATCGGGCAGGCCGAGCGTGGCCACGCCCGAGCCCGCCTTGACCAGGAACATGTCGGCGTGGCCGTGGTAGCAGCCCTCGAACTTGATCAGCTTTTCGCGCCCGGTGAAGGCCCGCATCAGCCGCAGCACCGACATGCAGGCCTCGGTGCCGGAGTTCACGAAGCGCACCATCTCCACGGAGGGGACGGCATCGATCACCATCTGGGCCAGCTGGTTCTCAAGGGCGCAGGGGGCGCCGAAGCTGGTGCCCTTGCCGAGCGCGTTACGCAGGGCGCCGATCACCTTCGGGTGGGCATGGCCGCAGATCGCCGGCCCCCAGGAGCCGATGTAATCGATGTAGCGGTTGCCGTCCACATCCCAGGCGTAGGCCCCCTGGACCCGATCGAACACGACCGGCTCGCCGCCGACGGAGCGAAAGGCCCGCACCGGCGAATTGACGCCGCCCGGCATCAGCTTCTGGGCAGCGGCGAAAAGTTCCTTGGAGCGGGTGGTGTTCAGGGCTGGAACCGAGACGGGGGCCGATGTCAAAGCTGAATCCGCGGGTGTTGGGGGCGGCCCGTCGAGGGGAACGGCAGGGCGCCCCCGTTGCAACAGCCATTTCCCATCCTTACGCAGGAATGGCTCCTTCCGTCCAGTCGTTGCCGGGTCGGTAAAGTCCGCTTGGTTGATTCTGCTCCCGTTGGTGGAAACCTCCAGCACATCGAGGCTCCCCTGGAAGCGGATCGAGCGGCACCTGCGCCGCATCCTGCCGGAGCGGGCCGTGGTGGCGCGCCGCCAGGAACTGCTCACTTACAACTGCGACGGCCTCACCCTGCACCGCCATGAGCCGCCCCTGGTGGTGCTGCCGGAAACCACCGAGCAGGTGGCGGCCATCCTGGGCTGCTGTCACGCCATGGGGGTGCCGTTCGTGGCCAGGGGCAGTGGCACCGGGCTCTCCGGCGGGGCGGTGGTGGAGCAGGAGGCCCTGCTGGTTGTCACCAGCCGGATGCGATCGGTGCTCGCCGTTGATCTCGAGAACCAGCGCATCACCGTGCAGCCCGGTGTGATCAACAGCTGGGTGACCCGGGCGGTCAGTGGTGAAGGCTTCTACTACGCCCCGGATCCCTCCAGCCAGGTGGTCTGCAGCATCGGCGGCAACGTGGCCGAGAACGCCGGTGGGGTGCACTGCCTCAAGTACGGCGTCACCAGCAACCATGTGCTGGAGCTGGAGGTGGTGTTGCCCGACGGCAGCATCACCAGCCTGGGTGGATCGCTGGCGGAGATGCCGGGTCTGGATCTGCGGGGCGTGTTCATCGGCAGCGAGGGCACCCTCGGCATCGCCACCGCGATCACCCTGCGCCTGTTGCCCCAGCCCCAGACCGTCGAGGTGCTGCTGGCCGATTTCGGCGCCATGGAGGCGGCCGGAGAGGCGGTCCGCACCGTGACGGCCGCTGCGGTGCTGCCGGCCGGCATGGAGATCATGGACAACTTCACGATCAACGCCGTCGATGATCTGTTCGGGGTCGACGAATACCCCCGGGATGCGGCAGCGGTGCTGCTGATCGAACTTGATGGCCGCTCAGAGGAAGTGCAGGCTGCGGCGGAGCGCTCGATTGAGCTTTGCCTCCAGGCGGGTGCCCGCTCGATCCGGCGAGCCCGCAGTGCAGCTGATCGGGCCCAGCTCTGGAAGGGCCGCAAATCGGCCTTTGCGGCGGTGGGCCGGATCACGCCCACCTATTACGTCCAGGATGGGGTGGTGCCCCGCAGCGCTCTGCCGAGAACGCTGGCGGCGATCGAAGCTCTCAGCCGGGCCTATGACCTTTCAGTGGCCAATGTGTTCCATGCCGGTGACGGCAATCTCCACCCGCTGATCCTCTACGACGCCAGCAGCCCAGGGGTGCTGCAGCGGGTTCAGGATCTCGGCGCCGACATTCTGCGGCTCTGCATCGACGCCGGTGGCAGCATCACCGGTGAGCATGGTGTCGGCTCCGATAAGCGCTGCTACCTCGACTGGATGTTCAGTTCCGAGGATCTGGCCACGATGCAACGGGTGCGCCGGGCCTTTGATCCCGAAGGCAGGGCCAACCCCGGCAAGCTCTTTCCCACCCCGCGCAGCTGTGGGGAGTCGGCGCGGCGCGGCCGTTCGATCGGCCTTCAGCTGGATGGCTTGCCACTCTCCGGCGATGGCAGCGGAGATGGGAACGGTGCCGATGCCGCCGCGCTCGGCGCAACAGTTGAGGTGTACTGAATCCCGCTCCAGTGCTGCTCTGGAAGGGTTGGCATACTGAGTCGGTTGTTCTCCGCTCTGATTCGGTGTGCTGAAGATCCTGAGCTTGCCGATTCCGGCTCCGGGTGCCCTGGTGCTGGCCCTGGCGGCCCTGCTGGTGCCGCTGCTGACCCCTTCCACCGCCAGGGCGGAAACGGTGATCGAGCGGGCGGCCCGCACCGGGGTGATCAGCCTGGGTGGGCCGACCAACCTGGCCCCTTACTCCTTTCTCAACGAGAAGCAACAGCCGACGGGCTACGGAATCGCCGTTGCGGAGCGGATCGCCGCCGAAGTGTCCCGCTATCTCGGCAAACCGATCACCCTTGATGTGCAGCCGGTGAATGATCCGGCCACGCTCTTCCGCCAGGTGAAGACAGGCGAAGTTGATCTTGTCTGCGGCGCCCAGTTCACCTGGGAGCGGGAGATGTTCGTTGATTTCACCCTGCCGTTCAGCCTTTCCGGCATCCGCATGCTCACCCCGCAGGGGCGGCTCAGCGGCAGCGCCGATTCCTTGCTGGGCAAGCGTGTGGGGGTTGTTGCCGATTCGCTCGGGGATCGGGCGATCAAGGCTCTGCAGCCCAGGGCGGTGCGGGTGCCCGTGGCTGGCCTGAATGAAGGGGTCAGCCAGTTGGTCGCCGGTCAGCTCGATGCTGTGGCTGGCGATTCGCTCCTGGTCGCCGCCGCCCTGCAACGCAAGGGTGCCCAGGGATTTGCACTCGTGCCGGAGGCGCCCCTGGCACGCTATGCCGTGGGGTGCATGCTGCCGGAGAACAATTCCACGTTCCGCAATCTCGCCAATCTGGCCGTGGCGAAGCTGATCCAGGGCTACCTCAACGACAACAAGGCGGATGTGCAGCTGGTCAACCGGTGGCTGGGCCCCGAGGGAATGCTCGGCCTTCCTCCCCAGCTGATCAAGGATTACTTTCAGACCGTGTTGCTCAACCACGAACAGATCCTGGTTCCAGCAACGTCCTCTGCCACTCCGTCGGTGCAAGCCCCATGACGATCACCTCCCGTGCCGGCATGCTCGGCCTGCTGGTTTCCCTCACCGTGCTCAGCGCGCCGCAGGGCCAGGCCGCCGGCAGCCCGCCGGCGTTCGCTGGCCCCGACAGCACGATCGAGCAACGGCTGAGCCGCATCGCCGCCGCCCTGCGACAGAGGCAGGGTGTGATCGATGATCCGGCTTCACCCAGCGGTGACCAGCAACTCGCCGCCGGTTTCGCCAATGGTCGCTACGGCGGCGCCGTACGCGGTCCCGGCGGGGGCGGCTTCGTCAACGGTCACCCCTATTACGGAGGCGGCAGCCGAGGTTTCGTCAACGGCGGCGGTGGCTTCGTGAATGGGGCCTATGGCGGCGGCGGCTTTGTCAACGCTGTCCCCCGCGGTGGCGTTTTCCGGAACTGGTAACCCGTTCAGTTGCAGCCCTGCACGGAGATGCGATAGCTGAAGCCCAGGGCACCGGGCTGGGAACTCGATCCGATGTGGAAGTTCATCAGGCTGGTGCGGCGACCGGGGATCGCCGGGAAGGGGCCGAACATGCGGCCTGTCCCCTCCGGCGGTGAAATCGTCACGTCGAACAGGCGCAGGCTGGCGCCATCGGTGAAGCGCATGTAGCCCCGAACCGGGTAGGTGGCGGGGTCGGTGGAGGTGGCGGTGAAGAAGAACCGATAGCTCGTGAAGGGTCTGTCCACGATGAAGTCGGTGTTCCAGTTGGTACGGCCCAGCAACCGACCTGGCCCCACCCGCTTCGCCACCACCGGATCGCCGCTGCCGCCCAGGGGCATCAGGAAGCTGCAGACGGGTTCGGCCTGGGCGCCCGTCGACCAGCCCAGCGCCAGCACGGCCGCCAGGCTCAGCCAGGATTGATTCGGCCTGAGCCGCTGTGAACGACGATTCAGATCGCTGTTGAGCATCGGGATTGTTTTGGCGCCAACCTTAGGGCTCTCAGCAGGCGCCGAGCCGCCCCTGTCTGCGCTCAGCACCCTGCCATCGGGCTGGTCTGGAAGCTGAAGCCGCCGTCCAGATCGGCCCCGTGATCGTCACCGTCACCGTCACCGTCGTTGTCGTTGTCGTTGTCGTCGTCATCCTCGGGGAGCTGGAGATTCACCAGCACCGGCGCATGATCGCTGGGTTGCTCCTGGCCCCGCACCACCTTGTCGATCGCACAGCCGGTGGCCCAGGCCAGCAGGCTCTCACTGAGATAGATGTGATCAATGCGCCAGCCCCGGTCCCGGTCCCAGGCGCCGCTGCGGTAGTCCCACCAGCTCCAGTGGTTGCCGGCTGGCTCGAACAGCCGGAAGACGTCATGGAGATCTCCACCCAGGGCCGCCTGCAGCGCCTGGCGCTCGGCCGTGCTGGCCATGATCCCGCCGCTGAGGCGGGCCGGATCGTGGATGTCGCGGTCTTCGAGGGCGATGTTGAAATCTCCAAGCACGCACAGCTCTTCGCCCCGCTCCGCCTGGACGGCCAGGTAGCGGCCCAGGCAGGCCAGCCACTCCAGCTTGTAGCCATACTTTTCGCTGCCCAGTCCTGAGCCGTTCGGGACATAAAGGTTGAGCACCCTCACGCCCGCCACCCGGGCGCTGATCACCCGCTTCTGCTCGCTCAACCGTCTGGCGTCAGCATCCTCGGGCAACAGGGCCGCCAGACCCACCTGCACATCCTCGAGGGGCAACCGGCTGAGCAGGGCCACGCCGTTGTAGGCCTTCTGGCCACTGATCGCCACGTCGTAACCCAGGGACCGGAAGGCCTCGGTGGGAAACAGCCGGTCCTCCACCTTGGTTTCCTGCAGGCAGAGCAGATCAGGGTTCTGCCGCTCCAGCCAGGCCAGCACCTGGGCCAGCCGGGTGCGGACGGAGTTCACATTCCAGGTGGCGATGCGCATGGCCTGAACGAGAGCGGCTGGCGATGAGCCCTAGCATCGGATCCCGTTGATGCCTGCCCCGCCATGGCGCCTCCCCTGGCCTTCCGTGCTGTTGCCTTGCTGGCCGCCGCTGTGATCGTGGTGCCGGGGATCGTGCGCGCCGATGGGTTCGGAGCCGGTCAGTCGGTGCAGGAGAAGCAGCTCTACGACTACGGCCCCGATCAGAACAAGGGAATTCTCAACACCACCAACCCGATCGAGCTGATGAACCGGATCCGCCGCGGTCAGGCACTCGATAACGCCACCGACCCCGGCGATGCCATTGATCGGGCGCTCAGGGAGCTGGAGGTGAAGACGGTGCCGGCAGGCCAGACCCCTGGATCGGCGGGGATGAAGGGTCCTTAGGAGGCTGGCCGCTGGCGGGGCTGCGCAAGGGCGCCAGCCCCCAGGCTGCGGCCACCTGATCGAGGCGGGCATCCTGGCGATCCGGTTGCCGTCGCCGCGCTTCGGCCAGGATGGCGAGAGCGGCCTGGGTCTGCCCCTGCTGCTGCTTCAGCAAGGCCCTGGCCAGCACGGGTCTGGGGTCACTCGGGAAGCTTCTGGCCAGGCTCTGGTAGAGGGCGTCGGCTTCAGCGAGCTGGCCGCGCCGCTGGCGCAGGTCTCCAAGCAGCAGGCCGATCGGGAGGGCCTGGGGCTTCAGCTGGGGCAACGAGGCTTTCTGCAGTTGGGCCTGCAGCTGCGCCTGGGCCGCTTCTCCCTGGCCCTGCTCCCACTGCAGCAGGGCCATCAACTGGAGGGCTTCGATCCGCTCAGGATTCATGTTGAGCAGCTGCCGCACTTCCCGCTCGGCACCGCTGCGGTCATTCTGGGCACGGCGCAATTCGGCCAGCATCAGCCGCAGCGGCCAGCGGTCGGGTTGCTGATCGGCCATCCGCTCCAGCAGAACGGTGGCTTCGGCATTGGACTGCAGGGCCAGCAGGAGTTCCAGCAACCGTTGCTGCTGCCCCTGGGTGGCGTTGCCCCGGGCAAGGTCGGCCTTGAGCAGGGCCACCTGCTTCTGAGCCTCCAGCCGGGATCGATCGGCATTGGCGGGGGCAGGGTCACGCTGGGCCAGCCACCAGCCCGCCCCCAGTCCGCCGAGCGAAAGGGCCAGGCCTGCCGCAGCAAGCCAGAGCCCCCGGCGGGCGGCAACGATGCGGCCGACACTCAGTCGGGAAGCCATGGATCGATCGGAGTTCAGTCAAGTCTGGCCCCTGGAGGCCTGGCTAGATTGCGGCACGGGCCAATGGTTGCCCCCCCTGAAGATGCGTCACCATCCGATTTCCCCGGTCACCGAACCGATGCAGTACCGGGCCATTGGCGTGGTTCGCGGCCAGTACGTTCCAACCGATGCGGAGCAGCCCACCCGTGGCCTGATCCACACCGCCGATGGCACAGCGATCGAAGCGGTTGTGCTGGGCAGGGTTCTCAGCCTGGTGCGTCGCCATCTCGACATGGCCAGCCCCCATCTCTGGGTGGTGTATCCCCGCATTCGCGAGCCTGGCAGCCTCCATCTCCAGATGGTGGGGGTGTGGGAGCCCAGCACCCTCGATGCCGTCGAGTCACCCCCGGCCGATGACCAGCCCCCAGAGGACAGCCTTCCGGAAGGGGATGACTACTTCTCCGTGCGCGGCGAGCTGATCTTCACCCGGCCCGAGAGTGGTGACCTGGTGATCAAGGTGCGTCAGAAACCCCGGGCCGATGGCACCAGGGTGCAACCGTTCAAGCTGCAGTTGCGCGGCCAGATCCCCCTGGAGCATCTGCGCCATTTCGTCTCCCTCGATCTGCGACGTCAGGCCAGTCAGCTGGAGGTGGAGCGCTTCGAAGTGATCGGTCCGGTCGCCCAGCGCGGCAACCGGGGCGGCAAGGATCGCAGCGGTTCTGGTCGCAGCAGCGCCGACCGGAGCGAGCGCAAGCCACCGAGGAATCCGATCAGCCGGGGTGAGGCCCTGCCCCCTGGCGGCCGCCGCACGGCGATCATTCGGCCGGGGAGCTGAGGTCGTTCTGTGGACCATCCCGAATCCAGCTCCACGCGAAGGGTTCCAGCTCCGGATCCCGGCGATGGCTCGATCAGCACGCTGACGGCGGGGATCGTGGTGGCTGCTGGCACAGGCCTGGCGGTGCTCGGGCCGGTGTTGGGGATCTCCCCCTGGCTGACCAGTCTGGCGGTCGGTGCTGGACTGGTTGGTCTCACGGTGGATGCGGCCCGTTTCGGTGGCAGGGGCGGCCATCTGCTGGCTGAAGCCCTGCCCGGTGGCCGGCAGCGGCTGCGGCGGATTGCGATCCACGAGGCGGGCCATTCCCTGCTGGCCGAGCAGAACGACCTGCCGATTCGACGGGTGCTTGTCGGCAGCCTCGCCTGCCTGCAGGCTGGATTGCGGGCCAGCGGCAGCACGGAGTTCGAGATTCCCGCCCACGCCAAACTGGCCGCTGAAGATCTGCGCCGCTGGAGCCGGGTGCTGCAGGCCGGCATGGCAGCCGAAAGCCTGATCTACGGCCGCTCCCGCGGTGGCGGTGATGACCGGGCCCTGCTCGGCCGCCTCTGGGGATTGTCGGGCTTTGATGTGGCCACCGCCCAGCTGGAACAACGCCGGGCCCGGCGGGAAGTGGTGCAATGGCTGCGACGGGAGCAGCCTCGCCTTGAGGAGCGCGCCGAGCATCTGCTCTCCGGCGCCCCCCGGTTGTTGCGCTGACGCCATGACCCTGGCCTATCTCGATTGCCCCACGGGTGTGGCCGGCGACATGGTGCTCGCGGCCCTGTTCGATCTGGGACTGCCTGCCTCGACGGTGGAAGCCCCCCTGGCTGCCCTGGGGTTGAGCGGTGCCTACCGGCTGCGGATCGAGGAGGCCAGCAGCGGTGGGCTGCGCGGCCGCCGGCTCAGCGTGGATCTTCTGGAGCCCCAGCTGGAGCATCGTCGCTGGCTGGAGCTCCGAGGCCAGATCGATTCCAGTGCGATCGAGCCGCCGTTGCGTCAGAAGGTATTGGAGGTGTTCGGGCTGCTGGCCGAGGCGGAGGGCGCCGTGCATGGCCACCCGCCTGAGCGCGTGCATTTTCATGAAGTGGGGGCCGTGGATGCCCTGGTTGATGTGGTGGGGGTCTGCGCCGGCCTGCTCCATTTCCAGGTGGACCGCCTGATCTGTGCCCCGCCGCCGGCCGGTCATGGTGTGGTGGCGACAGCCCACGGCCTGCTGCCCCTGCCGGCGCCGGCGGTGCTGGAGCTGGCCCGCCGCCATCGCGTTCCCCTGGCCGGCGGGGATGGCCGGCCCGCCGGTGAACTCACCACGCCCACGGGAATGGCACTGATCGCAGCCTGGGTGGACGGTTTCGGGCCGGCCCCCGCCATGGTGCCGTCGGCTGTGGGGATCGGCCTCGGCCACCGTCAGCTGGATCGTCCAAACCTGCTCCGGCTTTGGCTGGCAGCGGAAGCCATGGAACCGGAGGGAGCGGAGCTGGTCCCGGCTGCCCGGCCGATTCTGGAAACGGTGTTGCTGCAGCAGGCCCAGATTGACGACGCCACGGCCGAGGATCTCGCCTTTCTGGTTGAGGAGTTGCGTGCGGCAGAAGCACTGGAGGTCTACAGCCAGGCGGTGCAGATGAAAAAGGGCCGATGCGGCGTGTTGCTCACGGTTGTGGCCCAGCCGGAGCGGGCTGCTGCGTTGCGGGCGATCTGGTGGCGCCATGGCAGCAGCCTGGGGGTGCGTGAGCACCTGGAGCAGCGCTGGTGTCTGCCGCGCCTGCAGCGACAGGTGAGTACGGCCTGGGGAGAGGTGCGGATCAAGTGGGTCACCCTGCCGGATGGCAGCCACCGTTCCAAGCCTGAACACGACGACCTGGCCTCCCTGGCCAGGGCCCATGGCCTGAGCTTGCAGGAGGTGCGGGAAGCGGCGCTGCGCGCCCTGGCCGGCGACAATCCAGATCCCAGCAGCGACGCGGCCCGATGATCAGACGTCCCAAGCTGGCTCTGCCCAGGCTGGCTGTGCCCAAGCTGGCTCTGCCGGGGGGGGCGCGGGTCTGGGTGAGTCTGCTGAGCTTCGGCTTCGTTTTCGCCGCTCTGCTGGGCAATGGCGAGCAGCTGCTGGCCCTGCGCCTCGATCCCCAGGGCTGGCTCTGGCTCACCATGGGAATCGGCTTCAGCCTGCTGAGCCTGGTGATCTGCGGGATGGCCTGGGCGGTGGGCTTGCGCTGGCTTGGTTTTCGGCCGGCCTGGGCCGCCTGTGTCCGGTTCTATCTGCGCAGCAATCTTTACAAGTACCTGCCAGGTGGCATCTGGCACCTGGCAGCCCGGGTGCAGCTGCTGCGTCGCAGGGAGGAGGCTGCCCTCCCCGGGGAGCTGCCGCTGCTGGCCGTCGCGCTCTCCACTCCTCAGGCTGTGGTGGCCGTGATGCTCGATCCGGTTCTGGCAGCCAGTGCTGCCTTGCTGCTGGTGCCCTTTGCTGGCTGGCAGAACGGCCTGGCCCTGCTCGCCCTTCTCCCGGCTGTGCTGTTGTTGCCGCGCTGGCTCAATCCCTTGCTGGGGCGGTTGGAGCGGCGCCGGGCTCGGCAGCTGAAGCTGGAGGAGCCTGGGGGGGATACCCCGGCCCCGGCGCCTTTCTCCCTGCCGGGGTATCCCTTGTTGCCCCTGCTGCCCCAGTTCGTTTTCGTGCTGCTGCGCTTCGGCGGTTTCGCCTGCTGTGTGCTGGCCTTCGATCAGCAGCTGAGCCTGGGCTGGCCCGGTTGGCTGGGCGGCTTCCTGCTCGCCTGGACCGTGGGGCTGGTGGTGCCGGGTGCTCCAGGCGGCCTGGGGGTGTTCGAGGCGATGCTGCTGCTGCTGCTCGGCGCCGAACTGGCTGAGGCTCCCCTGCTCGCGGTGGCCCTGAGTTATCGGCTCGTGGCCACCCTGGCCGATCTGCTGGCGGCCCTGTTGGCCCGCCTGGATGGCCTGCTGGTGGCGGCGGCGGCTCGGAACCGATCGCTGGCGAGCTGAACCATCCCCGGAGGCACCACCGGTTCCGATCTTCGCAACAAGGCCTATTATTGAGAACGCCCGGCCTGGCGCTGTGCCCTTGTCCGTTTTGATCGACTCCGCAGCTCCGTCAACCGAGGTCCTGGCCGCTCCGCTGGCAGCGGGCGAGTTGCGCGCCAGCCTCCATGGCCGTGGCCAGCGGCTCACTCCCCAGCGCCAGCGGGTGCTGGCCCTGTTCAAGCGGATCGGGGAAGGCAGCCACCTCAGTGCCGAAGAGGTGCATCAGCGACTGCTCGGCTCCCAGGAGAAGGTTTCCCTGGCCACGGTGTATCGCAGCCTGCGGCTGTTGAGTTCGATGGAGCTGCTGCGGGAGCTGGAACTGCCGGAGGGGGGCAGACGCTTCGAACTGGCCGGTGACACCCACCGCAACCACCATCATCTGGTCTGCGTCGGTTGCGGTCGTACCGAGGAATTCGAGAGTTCGGCGGTTCTCGCGGCGGGAGAGCAGGCGGCGCTCGGCCAAGGATTTCGCCTGATTGAGTGCGTGCTGAATGTGCGGGCGCTGTGCCCTGGCTGCGCCGCGGTTCAGAACGGTTGAGGGGGGCTGCTCAGTCTGGGCGGAGCGGCCATGGCCTGGCCCGGGTTGATGGCCCGGCGCCTGGCAGGGGGAGAGCTGAGGCCATGCTGCTGGTCGGCCCAGTGGGCGGTGAGGGCTGCCAGCAGGGAGGCACGATCGCCAAGGATCCGGATCATGGCCTGGTCGGGTGGGGGACGGGTTCCATCCTGCGGGGATTCCAGGCGAGCCCGGGAGTTGATGGCACCGGCGTTGAGCCCAAATGACACCGCTGTCGGTGCCGCCGCCGGTCGATCGCCGGCCGACCGACTTGCAACAACCAGTTGCTATTGAGAACCACTTGCAAGAAAGCGGGTTGACTGTCTAGATTGCGAGTCATTCGCAACAGTGCTGGGTCCGTGGCCTTTCGCTTCCTGCCTGATTCGCCTTCCACCGCCGTGCGCATGCCTGTCGGTCAGACCGTTCTGCTCGATCCCGCTGGCCGTCCCGGCGGCTGTTGCCTTGAGGTGCTCGAAGGGGTGGCCAGGGTCTATTGCCCCTGCGAGGAAACCGAGGGGATGACCCTTGCCTTCCTTCAGGCCGGCGACCGGCTGCGTACCGACCGTCTCTGCAGTGAAGGGGTCTGCGTCGAGGCGCTCACTCCGCTCCGTTTCCGCAGCGACGGAGAAGCCGGCGAGAGCGATGGTTTCGATCCTGTCAACGAATGGACTCTGCAATTGCTTCGCATTCGCCATCTCGGCAGTGCTGAACAGCGGCTCCATGCCCTCTTCGGCCTGCTGGTCCGTCGGCTGGGCCGCCGTTGCGGTCCCTGGTGTGATCTGCCATTCCGCCTCACCCATGAGCGGATCGGAGAGCTGATCGGCACCACCCGCGTCACCACCACACGGCTGATTTCCCGGATTCGCCAGGCCGAGCTGCTGGAGGCTCCCAGCGGCCAGAGCGGCCTGCGTCTGGCGCCGTCCCTGGTGGAATCGGCTCCCCTTGCGCTCGGCTGAACGGAATCCCTGCCCCATGACTCTTTCTCCTTCCTCTTCTCCTTCTTCTTCCCTGTCCCCGGCGGGCCCTGCGGTTCTGGCTTGTCCGCGGCAGCCGGTTCACGTGGCCGACAGCCTGCTTGGAAGCCTCTGCCGCGAGATGGGCCGCCTCCTGAGCCGGCGCAGCCAGATCCAGGCCCAGGTGTCCCGTTGCCGTGATGCCGATCTGATCGGCCGGCTGCACGGCGAACTCGACCGCTGCGCCGAGCGCCAGGCTGAACTGCGCACCGTGGTCAGGGCCTGGCAGGGCCGGCCCGGACTCGATCCCGTCGGGATCGCCTTCCTGCTTGAACTCACCCGCCGCACCAGCCTGGCCTGAGCGACAGCGCTTCAGGAGCAGGCGGCCTGAGGCTGAGTTACTCCCCGATCTTGGACGGTGCCGCCTGACCGTTTGCCAGTTCGGTATCGAGAATCAACAGAGCGGCAGGATTACCGGCGGCCAGCCGCAGACGACCGAGAAGATGGGCGGCTTCATCTTCCGAAGCCGTCTGCTTGTCGATCAACGGATCGAGATAGACGGTGGTGCGCACATCACCGGATTGCTCCGCCATGGCATAGAGCTGATGGAGTGATGTGGTGACATCCACTTCCATCTGAAAAACAGCCGCCAGGATGTCTTCGATATCACTCCACACCTGTCGTGGTGCCAGGGTCGCTCCCAGTGCCACAGGCTGTCCCCTGGCAATCAGGTAGTCGGCGAACAGGCCGGCATGGTTGCGTTCCTGATCGGATTCCTGCTTGAAATGATGGGAGAAGCCGCGTAATTCCCGCTCGGCGAACCAGATCGCCAGGGCCCAGTAGGAGGCGCTGGCGTTCAGTTCCATCGCCAGATGTTGCTGCAGTGCCTCCAGCAGCGACTCCTGGATCGGTTGAGCCACAGGCCTCCCACCACTCTGCAGGCTGCCGGCAACGGGCTGGGTGCTCAGAGTCATTGTGCTGATCGTTGGTTTGAACTCAGCGTAGGGACCCAAGCGGGCACCAGGCCCAGATGGGAGATCCATCCTGGCTCGATGTTCGATTGGTTACAGCCGGGGGTGATCATGGTTGCGGCTGGGGGGTGATGGCCTTCTAGGGTTGAACCAACCACCTCCGATGGCATGGCCGATCTTGCCCCCCCTCCCGAACCTGCCGCTGTTCGCGCCCTGCGCCAGGATCTGATTCGGGTTTCCAAGAAGAAGGGTTGCAAGCAGTCGAAATGCTCCCACTGGAAGGGCGGTTGTTGCCGCTGTGGCCGCGACTGAGCCCACCCTCAGTTCTGCTTCCGGCTCCGAGCTCGGCTCCAGGCAGCGTCAGTGCTCAGCAGTTTGTCTCTGGGATCTGATTGGTCCTCTCCAGTGGTAAGGAAACAAAACTCCTTCTCTGCCTGGATGTCATCCATCGACCACTCCCAATCGGCCTGCCATGCTGGTCGACATTCAATTGAACTTGAGGGTCTCTGGCATCGCTTTCCCAGCCAGTTTGGGTCCACGGATTGGGTTCTCCAGGGCGTTGAACCATCACTTGGTGTTGGTGAGTTGGTGGGATTGCTTGGTCCCTCTGGTTCCGGAAAAACGACACTTCTGCGCTTGATCGCCGGAGTTGGTCGACCGGAGCGAGGCGTGATCCGTCTGGGCGGACGCGAAGTGGTGGGACCCAGCCGCTGTTTGCCACCGGAACGGCGAGGTGTCGGCATGGTTTTCCAGGATTACGCCCTGTTTCCCCATCTGACCGCCTGGGAGACCGTCTGCTTCGGTCTTCCGCATCGCCAGAACAAGGGACGCGCTTCCCGCTGTTCTGGCGCAGTGCGGCACCAGCGGTCTGCTTGTCACCCACGATCCTGAGGAGGCCCTGGCGATCTGCAATCGTGTCGCTGTGCTGAAGGATGGTCGCCTCCGTCAATGCGCCAGCCCGCGAGAACTGGTCAGTGGGCCCGTCACGTCCTTTGTTGGGAGCTCCGTGCTGCAGTGCAACGTGTTGCCTGCCTGGTGGCAGGGTTGCGTCCTGCACACCCTGCTGGGGCCAACTCAGTCAGTGAACGAATCAACCTCTCTTACGCTCCCGGTGGCGTCAGACGTTTCTCTGGAGGGGCTGGCAAGCCCAGATGATCTTGATCTCTGCCCTGGCAATGGAGGAGTGACCATCATTGTGGGAAGGCAGTTTCTCGGCCGGTACTGGCTCGATCAGGTGGGCCAGGGAGGGATACGGCTGCGGGTGCGCCTGCCCATCGATACCTCCCTGCCGCTGGGTCAGCGCTGTGGCCTGCACTTGCGACCTGTCGCCGTGGTGCACACCTGTCCTGCCCGGAAGTGCAGTGGGGCACATTCACTTCCAGATTGAACAAGAAAAACTCCCTGACCCCACCAGGTGAGGGAGTCCGTCACCATGGCCATTCTGGAATGGAGCCGGCAGAGGTCTGTCGCCGATAACTCCCAGCTCTGTCGGCAAAGGCACCCATGCCAGGTGCGATTGAGAGAAGTTGTGATTGACAACATCCACAGCCTTGCAGCGCCGGCCCACTCGAGTGGCCAGACAGAAGCGGCTGAATTCAACCACCACGTTCAGAAGCTTGAGCGTGCGGCCATCCATTGTTTGGTTGAACTGGAAGTCGATTGCCCACACATGGTGGGGGTATTCAGCTCGAACGCAGCGGACGTCTAGCGGCTCAGGCCCTGAACAAAAACCGTCACAACAGCTGTCACCATGACCCAATGCCAGCCGCGCTTTCCGGTGGGATTGCATCCGTCGGCGTTGCCTGTGGGTGCGCCGGTTTCATCCACGTAGGCCACCGGCTGCTGACGGGCGAAAGCGGTGGCCTGATGCGTGGGCTGCTCCAGTGCAGCGCTCAGGCACTGGCGGATTGCCGCAATGGCGACGCGACGGCCCTCTATTCCCAGCAGCTGAACCAGCAGCGCCTGGGTCTTGCTCAAACTCAAGGGGGGAAGGCGCAACCCAGCAAAACCACCAAGGCAATGAGCCGAGGCTAGCGGCGACTGAGCTCCACATCCACCGGCAACGCCGCGCAGGTGCTGGTGGAGCAGCAGGGGCACACCAACCGGTGCAGCCGGTACGCCTCATAGGAGAAGCCGAGCCGTTGCTTGATGAGCAGCACTCCAAAGGCCAGCCTTACAGGCTTTGCGGGGGGACCAATCGTGGGGGTGAACTTAGCTACAAATTGTTTTTCCCAGCTCTGCCCAGGGCATCTCAGAAAAGAAGCGCACTCAGCGGTTGTCCGGGTCCAAGGTCCAAGGTGCCTCCAAAATGCACGCAGAATTCATCGATTGAGACCTGTCGGTATGATATTAACGGTATATCTGTACTGATCAGCAGGTGCAGCAATCATCGATTGCCCAGCGCGCAGCCAGTTTGTCGGGGTTCGAATGCTGAAACAAGTTGTGTCGCAGTTGACCTAACTTTGTCAGGAATACCCAGGAGTCTGTTGCCCGGAGCACGTAATCACCCGGTCACTATCCTAAGCGATGATGCTGAAGTTTGAGTCACCCAAGAACCCGCCGCCGCCGACAACGACGGCGATGTGAAACAGACCGCCTGGATTGGAACCGTTCTGATCGAAAAAGAGATTTTCGTTAATGTCATCGAACAGAAACTGACCGTTGGTTCCAAACGTGGCAGGAATGCCGTTACCGAATGCGAAGGGGACGGCCCCCCCAGCAACAAGTCCGCCGCCGAACGCGGATGCGGAGATGGCAATCACGTCATTTGCGTTTTCCCAATCAGTAATCCTGTCAGGTAGGTTCTGAAGAACGGAGAATTGGAACCTATCGATACCCAATCCGCCAGTCAACGTATCCGCTCCCGCCTTGCCGTCCAACGTATTGGCCGCGCTGTTCCCTACGATCGTGTTGGCAAGCGTGTTGCCGGTCCCGCTGATTGCGGTAGCACCCGTTAGCATCAGCTTTTCAATTGTCGTTTCGAGAGTCCGTGTGACACTCGCCGTGACCTCGTCACCCGTGCCGCTCGAGTCCACGATCACATCACCCACATTGTCAACAACGTAGACGTCGTTGCCCGCTCCACCCGAGAGCGTATCCGCGCCAGCCTTCCCGTCGAGAATGTTGTCGCTCGCATTGCCAGTAATGACGTTAGCGAGCGTGTTGCCCGTGCCGTTGATCGCCGCCGATCCTGTAAGCCTCAAATCCTCGACGAAATTGCCGAGCGTGAAGCTGACCGAGGACTGCACCAGATCGACGCCGACCGCGTTGACCTCGGTAACAGTGTCGGACAGTTCGTCAACGACATAGGTGTCGTTACCGCCCAGACCCCGCAGAACATCGCCGCCGCCCACGCCGCCGTTCAGCACGTTATCCGCGCCATTGCCGACAATCGTGTTAGCGAGCGTGTTACCCGTGCCGTTGATGTTCGCCAGACCAAGCAGAGTGAGGTTCTCAACATTGGCAGTCAGTGCATAGGACACCAGGCTGTCAACCCGGTCAATGCCTTCGCCTGAAAGTTCAACGACCGATTCACCAGTCACATCAACTTTGTAGACGTCGTTACCGGCACCGCCGATCATGATGTCCACACCGGCCGCACCGTCCAGGATGTTATTCCCGGTATTGCCGACTATCCGATTGGCTAGCGCATTGCCCGTGCCGTTGAGGTTTGCTGCTCCCAAGAGCGTCAGCTGCTCCACCTCCGCCGCCAGCGCCGCGATGGTAATTGTGCTCTCGATTCGATCGGCGGTGCCACCGCCTGGCAGTTCGACAACCGTGTCGCCGGTCGCATCCACGAGATAGACGTCGTTATCGTCGCCGCCGGTCATCGTGTCGTTGCCAATCCCGCCATCGAGCCGGTCATTGCCGATCCCGCCGGTCAAGAGGTCGTTGCCCGAGCCGCCCTCCAACGTGTCATTGCCAGCTTCTCCGATGAGGGAATTCGCAAGCGACGTGCCCACAATGCGGTTCGCCAACCCATTGCCAGAGCCTTGGAAGGCAAAGCCTGTCAGGGTGAGGTTCTCAATCTGCGAGAAGATGCTCAGCGTCGCGTTGAAATTGGCCTGGATGGCATCGATACCAGACGAATCAACGATGACATCGCCCAGAGTATCAATGACATAGGTATCAATGCCGGCTCCGCCGTTCATCGTGTCGACACCAAGCCCACCGTTCAACGTATCGTTGCCGTTGCCACCGCTGAGTGAGTTGTTCGCGGAATTGCCGGTAATGACGTTGTCGAGGGTATTGCCAATGCCCGTAACTGCTCCGGTCAACAGGGTCAGGTTCTCGACATGGTTCGTTAGCGTATAGGTCGCAAGGGACGACTGCACCCCATCCCTCAATCCGGCCGAAAAGCTCCCGTTGGCTTCGACAACCAGATCACCAGTCTGCCCAACGAAATAGGTATCGTTGCCATCGCCGCCAGTCATGGTGTCGTTGCCCAGACCACCATTCAGAACGTTGTCGCCCAGATTGCCCGTGAGGCGATTGTCCAGCGCGTTACCCGTGAGATTTAACCCGAACGTGGGAAACAGCTCGGCATTCTCTATGTTCGCGCCGAGCGTGTAATTGAAAATGGTTGAAATGACAGTATCGACACCACCCGCTGGTCCCGCCAGCGACTCAATCACGGCATCTCCGCCATCGCGGAGGAAATAGAGGTCGTTGCCGCCGCCGCCCATCATCACGTCGTCGCCCAACTCGCTGCTCAGATCGCTGGTGCCCAATACATCGTTGCCCAATCCGCCGATCAGCGTGTCATTACCAAAGCCCCCGAGCAATACGTTGTCGCCGTTGTTCCCCGTAATCACATTGTTCAAGTCGTTGCCGGTTCCATTGATGTTCGCGTCGGCCAGCAGAATCAGATTCTCCACTGCGAAGGGAAGCGTATAGCTGATATCTGTCTGTACGGTGTCTGTTCCGTCGTCCGCGTTTTCTTGAACCAGATCAGCTGCGTCGCGCACGATATAGGTATCGTCTCCGTCGCTGCCACGCATGGTCGTCACGCCTGCCCCGTTGGCGCCGCCGTCCAACGTATCGTTGCCGGAGAAGGGCGTCACGCTGCTGTCGACCGTGAATTGCTGGGCGAGCAGGTCGCTTACGAAGACTGTGCTAGCCGAATCATCGTAATTATTGTTTGCGAAAATCTGTATCCCAATCGCATTGCTGGCGCCCAAAACAAGGCCGGGCACGATCAGGTCAAATGTCTTTGCAAATATGGCTCCATCTGTGCCCGTTGCGACGACCTCTCTATACTCCAAGAAAGACGTGTTGTTGCCGTCGAAGAAAAAGTCGCTAATAAAGCCATTCACAGAGACAGTAAGGAAAAACGTCGTCTCTGAAATGGAGGCACTATTGTTCGTGAAGATGTCGAACGACACGCGGACTCGGGCGCTCGTTCCCGATCCCGGCGCTTGATCGCCGCCCGGATCGAACGACTCGAATATCAGTTTGAAATTATCGACGGGCGTCAATTCGACAGTTGAGTTAAGCGTTAGCTCGTGCAGCGTGGTCTGAATTCCGCCGCTGAGATAATCTGTCCCAGTGCCCGCCAACAGCGTGTCATTGCCGCCTTCGCCAAAAAGACGATCGTTGCCGTCGCCGCCCGCAAGTCGATTGTCAAACTCGTTGCCGACAAGCCTGTCGTCAAAAGCGCTGCCGATTGCGTTTTCAAAGGTGCTCGGTTGGACGAACGGCAGGCCTCCAACACCAAGGGCTCCCAAACGGATCGTCCGTCCATCGACATTGAACGACTGAATGACACCGGACAAGGCACTGGATAGTTCTGCGCTGACACCGGCCCCGGCGAGCGAGAAATTCACTGTATCAATTCCGCCCGAGTCGGAGAGAAAAACATCTCCGCCGAGGCCGTCGCCGTGTAAATAGAATTCGTCATCGCCCTCGCCGCCAAACACTCTGTCACTGCCCTCGTTGGCATAGATGGTGTCGTTCCCCCTGCCGCCATCGATCAAGTCATCGCCGGCCCCGCCATCGAGGAGGTCGTTTCCTGTTACGGCGCCTCCTGCTTCATTGTCGCCATAGAGGGTATCGTTGCCGCCACCGCCGAGAAGGATGTCTTCGTCTGCTCCGCCTTCGATGAAGTCGGCGCCGCCCGCGCCGTTGATTAAATCGTTAAGGGCAAAGCCCTTGATAACATCCATGAAGGCGGTGCCGAACAGGATATTATTAAGATTGTCGCCGTTAAGAATGGCCACGCAGGCATATCAGGTTTCAATGGGGATACTTTACACGATCCAAGCCCAGCTGCGGGCTCCCGGTCAGGAGGCTGTTGCGTATTGATCAGCGCCCAGGCCCTCCACAGCCGCTCCAAATTCCGCCTAAACCCCCTGTGGCTGCATTGTTCTCAGTAGGACTAATGGCTCTGGTCAAGTCCACCTCCTCCCCCCTCCCCCTGGAATCCCGACCAGACGCTGCACTTCACGCCGATAGCTGTCGAGTGGCTTACTGAGAACTCACTGCACTTTTTTTCCGGATCGGGCCGCTAAACTTCATCTCGAGACTATTCACGCAGTCAACCGGCAGGAGGATCAACGTCTGCAGAAGCCGTACGCCCCAAGATGATTGTTCTGCTACTCCTGTACGCCTACTGCACCTGGCTTCCCAGTTCCCATTTACCTGGTCCCATGCCTGCTTGTGGGAGGCACCAGATCGAGAATGCCTGCTGGGTTGCCGCTTGCTTCTGGGTTCTCACAGGCAACTAGTACCCTAATGAGCGATTTCTACCAATGTCAACTCGGCGTCCAGTCTCGAAAATGCCTTTTACGAGGTCGGCTCTGTCAAAGTCCGGGGATGGCGAACCTGGCCAAGTGGTGCCTGACCATACCAAGTTGTAAGCCAGTGCCAGCATTTTAAGGGCCACAAGCCACGAGCGGATGCCCAGATGTGAGCGGCAGCAGGATGGCGAGATGTGTGGGCCGCTGTGCAAGTTCGAGTTCATCGATGACAAGGGGAATTGGCATTATCGCTAGGGCAGGCGGGTCGATGAACTCCCGGAAGAGATGCACGGCCGCTCCACTCTGTTGGAGTGGATCCGCAAGGCTCAAGCGGAGCTTGAGGTAAAGGCTGCTGAGCTGAAGGCTTCAGAGGCTGAGGGCTGTGATGATGAGTAGCGGATCTAGCGGGCCTCACGCCGGGCCGGTGATGCCAGCAAGCAATTGGATGAGACACAGCCGCTTACGGTCGGGACTGCCCTGGCTGCAGAGCCGGAATCACCTGCTCAATTGACAGAGATGGATCATCGGCTGATGTTGAGCCTTCAACTCCCAAGGGACTATTCGGTCATCCCAAACCCCAGGCCCAGCGCAATGTCACAGACCCAGGTAACCCCATCTTCAATGGATCTGGCAGCTGGATTCAGGGCTACGACTCTCAGGCGAACCTACCTGACATCAGGCTTGACTGGCATTCAGTGAATCCAGTAATGGTGATGCCCTGGATCATCCACCCAGGGCTTGTCTCCATTTTGCCAAGATTGCCTAGAGATCTATTCAGATCTGGATGATCGAATCTGAGCTTGTGGCTTGATAGATGCAGGCGAGAATGGCACTAGGGGCAGTGTTTGCGGCCTGTCCTTCAGTCTTCTGTTCAGGAAACTGAAAGATGTCCCATCGATGGAGTAGATGTCACTCAATATTGTTTGTTTCAGTTGCCAAGGCATAGATTCAACGACTGGAACTTCACGGGTACTGTTTCAACTCAATGGCTGTTTGCATTTTCTTCGCTACCACCACCGGGAAAACGGAAGCTATCGCCACCCGCCTGGCGGAGCTGATCGGCTCAACGGCCATGCTGAAGGATGTGGATGATCTCGCGGCCACTGAGGATCTGGCCGGAGGGTCAGATTTGATCTGTTGTGTGCCCACCTGGAATACAGGAGCCGATTCGATGTGTTCAGGTACAGCCTGGGACAGTCACTTGGAGTTGATTCCTGATCTGCAGATGGCAGGACGCTTCGTGGCCATCGTGGGATTGGGTGATTCGTTATCTTATCCTGCCTATTTCTGTGATGCCATGGAAGAGTTGTACACAGCATTTCTTCAGTCTGGGGCAACAATTGTTGGCAAAGTATCTCCTTCAGGCTATGCCTACTCTGAATCGAAGAGCCTTGTGAATGGCCTGTTCTGCGGGCTTCCACTTGATGAAGACAGTGAGCCGGACCTGACAGATGAGCGACTGATCAGCTGGTTGGCTCAACTGAGGCGTGAAGCTCCTCGTATGTTCTAGCTCACCCCTGGTGATTTTGTCCTCGCCATCTCGCATCAACCCACAGTGTTTTCCAGGCATTTGTTTCCACCAGCATTTCCAGATGTTCACTGGTGAGGCACCGCGCATCCTCCGGGTCGGCTCTGAGTGAAAGAACCGATAGCCTTTCCATGCACCAATCCCGGAGCTGGGTGAGTTGGAGAATTCGGTTTACGAATTCTTGCTCCTCTGCAAATCCATCCATCCTGTCTGCCTTGCTTCTGGACAATCATTGTCTCGGCTGCGGGTATGCCTGAACGAAAGTTTGTAACCGTCTGGAGTAGCGAACTGAACACCGAGGCGTGGAGGCATTGCTCTGTTCGAGCCCGGGCTCGGCACGGCATTGCTCTGCTCTGACAACTGAGTGTCCCGGCATCAGGGAACCACGTAACACTGACCGGTAACACATCTTGTATCATTGCTCAAGCGATTGGGTATCTTTTGAGTATTGAGATTGGAGCGATTGCCGCTATTGTCTAGAATTATGAACTTTCCCTTTGTCATGCATCCAGTAATCACTTCAATCGCCTTGTTTTTTGGGCTTGGCATCGTTGGCGCTGCCACTCCGGTCTTGTCTGCCACTATGAGGGTTCCAGTTGAAACAGCATCATTCGGCAGTGGAGCAATTGTTGGACTCCCTGTCGAATCCGACGTCTGGCTTCTGAGCCAGGGCGGCGAAGGTGGTGAGGCTGCGGCCAAGGTTGAGGAGATGAGCGCCGGTGAAAAGGCCAATGCCGCCTTCGTGAACAGGCTCGGCTCCCAGCAGCTGCTGGCGGCATTGCGCTCGGGCGGGAACATCATTTACTTCCGCCATGCCCAGACCACCAAAGACTACGCAGACCAGGCCGATCCGAAGATGAGCCTGGCGAGTTGCGAAACCCAGCGCAAACTCAGCGCAGCCGGCATCGAACAAGCCAGAGAGATTGGCAAGGCCTTCCAGACGCTGAAGATTCCGGTCGGCACTGTCTACAGCAGCCAGTATTGCCGCGCCTGGCAGACGGCTGATCTGGCCTTCGGACGGCATCAACAGTCTGCCAAGTTGATTTTCTTCCCTTCGAGGATTACACCGACGCTCAGATGGCTGAGATGAAGGCCAATCTGCTGCCCTTCCTCACGGCGCCTCCCAGGCCGGGCACCAATACCGTGGTTGTTGGCCATGATGATCTCTTTGAGGCGGCAACCGGCATCTATCCAGATCCCCAGGGAATCGCCTACGTGCTCACGCCCGACGGCAAGGGAGGTTTCACAGTCCAGGCCAGCCTGAAGCCGGATCAGTGGGCCAGCTTCTGATGACTGTTCGGTGAAGCCTGTTCGGTGAAGCCTGTTCGGTGCTGCCTGTTCGGTGCTGGATTCCTGGCGATCCCCCGCCTCCTGTTCAGGGGATTTCGGCCATCGTGAACAACCGGTCCGGTGTGTTTCCCCTTGGTTCCCATCACGCCGTCTCCCTTGCCGCCTCAGCCCGCCGCCATGGTCTGGGTGATGCCTTGCCCTGCACCCAGTGATTGGGAGCTGATCGGCGACGTGCCGTTGCCGCGCGAAGGCCGTGACGGCCAGCCGCTGGGTGGTTTTTCCGCAGCTGCTCTCGATTCAGACGGAACCACCCTCTGGCTGCTCAGTGATGCGCCGCTTCCTTTTCTGGTTCCGCTTCACGGCGTTGATCGCCTGGGCTCTCCCGCTGCGCCGCCGCCTGTCTTCGGTCGTCGCCTGCCGCTCAGCGCGGCCAACGGTCAGCCCTTCGAGCAACCCCTGGACGGCGAGGGGCTGGTGTTGCGGGACCGGGAGTTCTGGATCGTCAGTGAGGGGCGCCGCACCACGGAGCAACCCGCCCGCTTGATGCGTTTCGATCGGCGCAGCGGCCAACTGCTCCAGTCCCTGGAGCTCCCGGACGACTGGCGTGCCCAGCCGGGACGGGGGCTGGATGTGAACCAGGGGCCGGAATCGCTCACCCTGTTGCCTCCCCAGTTCAGCACGTTGCTGCTGGCTGCGGAGCGGCCCTTGCTCCAGGATCCGCCCGGCCAGGTCCGGCTGCTGGGCTTCGGCCCCCTGGCGGGCGCCGTGGCTGGCTTGTCGCCGCAGACGCCTGGCTTTCAGCCGCTCGGTTCGTTCGACCTTCCCCTCGGCGGCCCCCGCTGGGGCCTCACCGACCTGCTCGCCTTCCGCGGAGAGAGTGGCCGGGCTGGAGTTCCGGCTGGTCTGCTCGGACTGATCCGCGGCTATGAGGCCCCGGCGCGCTGGTGGAGCCGTCTGGTGCTGCTGCCCACCCCTGGGCCCGCCGTCCCAGCTCCGGGCCCGTTGCAGCAGTGGGATCTGCTTGCTGCCGGTCTCACTCCAGAGAACTGGGAAGGTCTCGCCGCTGGCCCGCCGCTGTCGGATGGACGACCGACGTTGCTGCTGGTCAGCGATGACAATTTCAGTCCACTGCAGGCGAACCGCCTGGCCCGCATCGCCCCCCGCTGCCGGGCGCCCCGATGACCCTTCCCCGCCGCCGCTTTCTGGCTCTGCTCGGCTTGAGCGGTGCAGCCCTGGCGGCTCCAGGACCGCTGCGATCAGGCCCTGTCGCTGCCCGCAGCCCTGCCGCTGCCGTCTTGCCTTTCCAGCCGGTTCTGGCTCCTCTCCCCCTGGCCAGCGAAGGCCTCACCGCCGCTGAGCAGCGCCGGCGCCATGGGCGCCAGGTTGTTGAGGACCGGCTGGTGGTGCCGGAGGGCTTCCGCTCCGACCTGCTGCTGGCCTGGGGTGATCCCCTCGGTGACAGCCGGGTGGGCTACAACAACGACTTCCTGGCCCTCACCCCCCAGGGCCCGGGCCGGGCCCTGCTCACCATCAACTTCGAGTACATCAGCGAGCGCCCCTGGCTGGAGGGGTTCGCTGAGGTGGTGGGTCAGCCGCTGCCCTTTGCGGAGCTTGCTGAAGCACTTCAGCCCCGCGGTGGGCGGATCGACTGCACGGACCTGGCGGCGGCGGACCCCCTCTGGCCCCTGCTGCGTGGCGTTGTGGACCAGGCGATGACCGACCTCGGCATCGGCGTGGCCAGCCTGACGGCGGCACCCGGCGGGGGCTGGTTGCGCTCCCCCGGCCCCCTCGATCGTCGGATCACCGGCAT
Organism: Cyanobium sp. ULC082; assembly: GCF_977927535.1. NCBI lineage: Bacteria > Bacillati > Cyanobacteriota > Cyanophyceae > Synechococcales > Prochlorococcaceae > Cyanobium > Cyanobium sp. ULC082. The sequence continues at coordinate 1,193,899 of NZ_OZ376397.1, read as the reverse complement.
CAGTGGCCTGAGCCGGCCGGAGCAACGCCTCAAGGTGAGCGGGCCTGCGGCCAGCGTGTTCCGCCGCCGCCAGCGGCTCGGCTACGACGACGGCCTCGCCGATCGGGTGATCGGCACATTTGCCAACTGCGCCGGCGGCACCACCCCCTGGGGCACGGTGCTGAGCGCCGAGGAAAACTTCCAGACCCATGTTGTCGAGCCGGTGTATGCCGACGGCAGCTCCCAGCACCCCCGCGAGCGGCCCCTGGCCTGCCGGCCCGGATCCTTCAGTGGACTGGGCAACGTGTATGGCCTGGCCGGCAACAAATACGGCTGGATGGTGGAGATCGATCCGGCCGATCCCACCGACCCCGGCACCAAGCACACCGCCCTCGGCCGTTTCCGCCATGAGGCGGTGGCGGTGCGGGCCGAGGCGGAGCAGCCGCTTGTGGTTTACTCCGGCTGCGACCGCCGCGGCGGCCACCTCTACCGGTTCGTGAGTGCCGGGCTGGTGAAGGATCGGCGCGACAAGCGCAATTCCCGTCTGTTCGGCCAGGGGCGGCTGGAGGTGGCCCGATTCTTCGCCGATGGGAGCGGCAGCTGGATTCCGCTGCTGCCCTCCACTCCCCTCGATCCCTTCCTGCCTTCGGGGTTCGGCAACGCCGGATTGGCGGTGCCCGTGATGCTTCCCAACCCCGACCGGCTCCAGGCCGGCGGCGTCGCCTTCCTGGACGATGCCGGGGTGGGGGCGTACGTGCGGCGCTTCCCCACCCTGGCCGCCCTCTATCCAGGTCATGGTGAGGAGCAACAGGGGGCGATCCTGATCGATGCTCACCTGGCGGCCAATGCGGTGGGCGCCACCCCCACGGCCCGGCCGGAGGACACCGATCTCGATCCGGTGACGGGTGACCTGTTGATCGCCTTCACCTCCGGCAGCTCCGACAGCGAGGGCGGCGCTGACCCGGCGATGTTCCAGGGGCCGCAGGGGGAGATGACCTGGCCCCACGGTTTCGTGATGCGGCTGAGTGAAGCCGGGCCCGCCAGCGAGGGGCGATTCCGCTGGCGGATGGTGGCCACCGGCGGTGAACCCTGGGCGGGGGGCATGGGCTTCACCAACCCCGACAACCTGGCCCTCGATCGGGCCGGCAACCTCTGGATGGTGACCGATCGCAGCAGTGGCTCCTCCTCCACCGATCTGTTCGGCAACAACAGCTGCTGGCTGCTGCCCCGCCAGGGGGGCGGCGCCGGTGAGGCCCTCTGCTTCGCCATCGGCCCGAACGAGTGTGAGCTCTGCGGTCTCGCCCTCGATCCGGCCGAGCGCAGCCTGCTGCTGGCTGTGCAGCACCCTGGCGAGGCCAATGGCACCCATCGGGCCGGCATGGAGGAGTTTCAGTCCTTCGAGCTGGTCGATCGCGAGGGCGTCCGCTTTCCCCAGCTACGCCAGGTGTCACTCGGCTCGAACTGGCCCACCGGCGCCCCCGGCCGTCCCCCCCGGCCCGGCGTGGTGGTGATCCGCCGGCTGGATGGCTCAGCGTTGCTGAACACCTGAATCGGGATCTTCGAGGCTGGGCATCAGGGCGAGGGAGGCCAGCAGGCCCAGGGCCAGGATCAGCAGGGCCGGCACCAGGGCGGCGGATACCCGCTCGTCGCTGGAGTACTGGTAGACCCGCACCGCCAGGGTGTCGAAGTCGAAGGGACGCAGGGAAAAGGTGAGCGGCAGTTCCTTGACGGTGTCGACGAACACCAGCAGCCCTCCCACCAGCAGGGGACCCCGCAGCAGGGGCAGATGCACGCGCCGCAGCACCTGCAGCCAGCTGCAGCCCAGCCCGGTGGCGGCTTCATCGACGCTGGGCGGGATGCGCTCGAGGGCAGCGTCCAGGCCTCCCTTGGAGACGGCCAGGAAGCGATCGCCATAGCCCCAGAGCAGCAGCAGCAGCGGACTGAATCCCAGTGGACCGCCGATCAGCATCAGGGCCAGGGCCAGCACGGTGCCGGGGATGGCATAGCCCATGCCCGCCGCGAAGGTGAGCTTCCGCAGGATGGGCTGGGGAATCCAGCGCCGGGCGATCGACAGCAGCAGGGCGGCCGCCACGGTGACCAGGGCTGCCGCCAGGGCCAGGCCAAAGCTGCGCAGACTCAGGGCCAGCAGGTCGTCGAGGGAATCGCTCTGCAGCTGGTCCCGGCTCACGAAGGCCCAGGTGAGCGGAATCGCCAGGCTGGCCAGGGGTGGCAGGAGGGTGAGCAGCTGGGCGGTGGCCCGTCGCCAACCCCGCAGCTGCCACTGCAGGGGGCTGGCGCCCTCGTTGCCCAGATTCCAGCGTCGGCTGCGCTGGCGCAGCCAGCGTTCGGCTCCCACCAGCAGGCTCACCATCACCAGGGCCAGCAGCGCCAGCCCCACGGCGCCCTGCAGGTCGCCTTCCCCCTGCCAGCGTTGCAGGATGCCCCGCGAGAGGGTGGGGACGCCGAGCAGTTCCACCGCACCCAGCTCGTTGACCACCTCCATGCCGCTGAGGGCAACGCCGGCCCCGATCGATGGCAGGGCCAGCGGCAGAGCCACCCGCCGGAAGCTGCCCCAGGGTCCCACCCCGAGGCTGCGGCAGGCCTCCAGCTGGCGGCGGCCACTCACCGAGAAGCTCTCGGTGGACAGCAAAAAGACATAGGTGTAAGTGGTGAGGCTCAGCAAGAGCACGGCCCAGCCGAGGCCATGGACCCGCAGGCCCCAGCGGCTGCCGAGGTCCACCAGCACGGCGGCAAGCACGAAGGCCGGTGCCGCCAGGGGAATCACCTGGGCCAGCCGCAGCCAGCGCCGGCCAGGGAAGTGGCAGCAGGCGGTCAGCCAGCCGTTGGCCGTTCCCAGGGCGGCGCCGATCAGCCCCACCGCCACCAGCAGGGCCAGGGTGTTGAGCAGTTGCTCCACCCCCTCCGCACCAAGCCTGAGGCTGCCGAGGCCGGTGCCGAGCAGGGCATAACCCAGCAGCACCAGCACCGGCAGCAACGCCAGCGCACAGACCAGCAGCACAGCCACCACCAGGGGTGATCGCCGGGGCGGGGCCGAGACCCAAGCTGCTGTCAGTGACACCATCGGCTGTTTCTACTTCCAGCCGTTCGATTCCATCATCAAGGTGGCCGCCTTGCTCCTCGATCCGATCTGCTCAACCGAGACGCCATCGGCCCGGAATGTGCCGAACCGCTTGAGGATGGGGTTGTCCCCGAAGCCCTTGAGCGGATACTCGTTGTTGGCTTCGGCGTAGCCGCGGCCGCCGGTGGGGGAAGCCAGGAATTCGATCAGCCTGATCGCTCCCTGGGGGTTCCTGGCATGGCGCGTGACGCCGGCACCGCTGATGTTGACGTGGGACGGATTGAGGTAAACCACTTTGAGCTGCTCGGCCAGACGCTTGTCGTCGGCGCCGCCTTCACCGGAGAGCATCCGGGCCACGTAGTAGGAGTTCACCACCCCCACGCCGCAATCCCCCCTGGCGACAGCCCGCGCCAGGGGCGTGTCGGAGGTGAAGAAGGGCTGCTTCACGTTGGCCACCATGCCGCGCATCCAGGTCCGGGTGGCCGCATCACCGCGCAGGATCATCTGGCTGGCCACCAGCGACTGGTTGTAGGGGCTCTTGCGTTCCCGCAGGCAGAGCTTGCCTTTCAGGCCCGGCCTGGCCAGATCGGCATAGGTGCGGATCGTGGCGGGATTCACCAGCTTCGGGTTGACCACCACCGCTCGCACGCGGCGGGTGAGGCCATACCAGCGACCCTTGGAGTCCCGCAGGTTGGCCGGCACATCCCGTTGGAGAGCGGCCGAGCGGCTGGGCTGGAACAGGCCCTGATCGGTGGCGGCGTCAAGGCGGGCAGCGTCGACGAGTACGAGCACATCGGCGGGGCTGTTCTTGCCCTCACTCTTGAGCCGCTCCAGCAGGGCGTCGTCCTTGGCCTCCAGCACGTTCACCTTGATGCCCGTGCGGGCGGTGAACTGGCGGTAGAGCTCCTTGTCGGTGTTGTAGTGACGACCGGAGTAGACGCCGATCTCAGCCGGTTTGCGGTTGGCCGGGGATTGCTGGGCGAGGCCGGCGCTGATGGCGCCGCCGATTGAAACGGCCAACAGGCCGGTGGTGGCAATCTGAAGGAACGTGAATGGAAATCGATTCATCTTGAGATTGATGCGCTTTGAGGGCGCTGGATCAATCTCCGGAGCGTAGGAATCGTGTGATCAACGTCTGCGACCAAAGGGTTCGGCTTGACGTGACCAATGTGACGAAGGGATGAAGCCTGGGGCGGCTCAGGCCCCCTGGAGCCCTCACCGGCGGGATCTGACCCGCACCGGCACCAGGGCTGGCTGCATCAACCCTCCACCGGAATTGTCGTCGTCAGAGTTGGCGGTGAGCCAGAAGGCGAGACCGAACAGGGCGAGGACCCCGGCGAAGAGCAGAAAATCGACCATGGCCCCGGCTCAATGTCGTCTCAGCGTAACCAGGTTCCACGGCTGAATTGTGTCGATGGCGGCGAATCTGCCCCGGAGAGGGGCTGACTCAGGAAAAACCCTTGCCGGCATCCTTGGCCACACAGGCCCTGAGCTGCTGCCGCAGGGTGGCGTGATCGAGGTTTTTGCCGATCAGCACCAGCTGGTTCTTGCGGGCACCGGTCCAGTCGCTGTCGTCGATCGAGAAGCGTTTGCCGGCCAGATGAAACACATGGCGCCGCTCGCTCTCGTTGAACCAGAGGATCCCCTTGGCCCGGAACACCCCCGCCGGGAGCTGATTGTCCAGGAAGTTCTGGAACTTGCGCAGGCCGAACGGTCCATCGGCGGCAAACGAGAGGGAGGTGAAGCCTTCGATCGCCAGGTGATCGGCCGGATGGCTGGAGTCCGCATGGTCGTGGCCATGGTGATCGCCGTGATCGTGGCTGTGCCCGTGATTGGGATCGTGCCCGTGATCGTGGCTGTGGTCATGATCGTGGTGAGGCACGGTGGCTGGCTGGGCCACCACCCGATCCGATTCGAACAGCCCGACACTCAGCAGCAGTGGCAGCGGCACAACCCCCTTCACGGAACGCAGGATGCGGGCCTCCGGTTTGATGCTGAGCAGCTGCTGCTCAAGGGCCTGGAGCTGTTGCTCCGATACCAGATCTCCCTTGTTGAGCATCAGGATGTCTCCATAGACCACCTGGGCCCGGCCCACCTCGCTGCCCAGCAGGGCCTGGTCAGAATTTTCGGCATCGATCAGGGTGATGATCGAATCGAGCCTGGTGCTGTCGCGCAGTTCACTGCCCAGAAAGGTCATCGCCACCGGCAGCGGATCGGCCAGTCCGGTGGTTTCCACCACCAGGTAATCCACCGGGTTGGGGCGTTGCAGGATCCGCTCCACAGCTTCGAGCAGTTCGCCGTTGATCGAGCAGCAGATGCAGCCGTTGCTGAGTTCCACCATGTCTTCGCCGGTGGCGATGACCAGGTCGTTGTCGATGCCGATCTCACCGAACTCATTCACCAGCACGGCTGTTTTCAAGCCCTCCTGGTTGGCGAGGATGTGGTTGAGCAGGGTGGTTTTGCCGGCTCCCAGGAACCCGGTGAGAATCGTGACCGGCAATGGGCTGGGACGGCTGGTGATGCTGCTCATGGCCTGGGGAAGATGGCGGGAGATCGGATCGAATCAGTCTGGAGCCTGGCTGCGCCCAAGGCGCCAGGCCAGGCGGATGGCCTCGTCCCTGACCTCCCAGGCGTGGTGGGCGGGGTCGATCGGCCCCCGCTGCGGCACCGGCGAGAGGGCACGGTGGTCCATGGCACGGACCAGGTCACCGCGCCAGAGGCTGGCCTCCTGCCGCTGGAGCAGGGCTTCCGGGCCGCTGGCCAGGGAAGACTCCTCCAGGCGGCGCTCCAGCCAGGTCCATTCGTAGAGCAGCTCGTCGTCGGAGCAGCAGGCCAGCTGTGCGGCGTAGGCCGGATTGGTGGCCGGATCGCGGCGCCTCTGTCGCCCGAACGTCTGCATGATTTCGCGCAGCAGGCTCATGGGGTTGGCGGAGACGTCGTTCCATCCTGATCGGCGTGGGGCCGTTCGCTCAGAAGCTGAAGCTGGTTTTGATCAGGGCGCCCAGCTGGTTGAAGCTGTCTCCCGATGGCGTCTCCTGGCCGAGTGGCCGGCTCAGATAGAACAGAGCCGGCGTCACCGAGATGTTGTCGGTGACCTGAACCTTGTACCACCATTCCCACACGAAATTGCCGTCGTTCGGGCTGCCCCCTCCTTCCAGGGCGGTGGCGAAGATCGGCTGGCCGACCGCCATGCCCAGGGCGTTGCCCTTCCAGAACACATCGCTCCACTGCAGACCCACCATCCAGGATTGACTGGTGCTGACGCTGCCATCGGGCTGGGAGTCGTCGTAGCTCGTGCTGTTGATCCCCCAGCCGGCGCTGATCGAGGGCAGCCAGCCGGATGCAGCCGGTTGCCAGTAGCCACTGAGGCCGAAGGCGTTGGTGCTGCTGGAGGGATTGTCCTCGAACACAGCGGCTGTCAATGGCGTGGCACCGGAGATGGCGACACCTTGCTGGATGTAGTTGTAGATCGCAGCCACGGCCCAGCGTTCGCTGGCATAGGCAAGCTGGGCGGTTGCGGTGCCCTGGCTGTTGCCGTTGCCGATCCCTCCGATTCCGGAATCCCCCAGGAAGCCTGTGGCGGCCACATAGGCGGCACTGAGGCTCCAGCCTTCGCTCTGCCACCAGAGGCCCGCGCCAGGTCCGGCGTTCTTGTTGTAACTGGATGGGATGCCGTTCAGGAAGAAGAAGTTGAGGATCGGATCGGTCACGTAGGCGGTGGGCCATACCGCCAACATGTCTTCCTGGCCGAGCCTCCCGCCGATCGTGGCGGTGAAATTGGCACTGAGCGGGAACTGGTAATAGAGCTTGTCGATCCCCAGCGCATCGGGGCCGGCATCCTCCTCAAACGCGATCTCCATGATCGAGAGATTGCCGGTGGGTCCGGCGCCGCCGAAGGCGCTGCTGCCGAAGTTGCCGCCCCGAAGCACCGTGCGGAGCAGATCCTTGCCGGTGAAGCTGGTGTCAAGCACCAGCTGCACGTCGTAGTTGAAGGTGGTGGCGCCCACCTCGGCCCGGGTCTGATCGAGCAGGGCATCGGCGCTGCCGCCAAAGGCGTTGGCTCCCACCACGAAGGTGGCCAGGCCGCTGAGCTTGGTGGTGGTGGAGAACTGACTCGCCTCCAGCTCACCCACCTTGGCTTCGAGACCATCGACGCGGCCCTTCAGCACGGCCAGCTCGGTTTCGAACTCCTTGATCAGGCGGCGGAGTTCGTCGGTCACCTCAGTGATCCGGTCGAGGCAGGCGTTGAGCAGGGCGGCAGCTTCCCAGCGGCTCAGCGGCTTCTTGCCACGGAAGCTGCCATCTGGATAGCCAGCCACGCAGCCGTAACGCTCGACCAGGTTGGCGAGCGCCTGGTAGGCCCACTCGGTGGGCTGCACATCGGAGAACTGGGTGATGCTGGTGACCTGCTGCTGGCTGATCGGAGCGCCACTGGCGGCATAGCGGTTGATGCCATCGAGCTTGAGCTCTGAGGCGGCTGCGCCCAGCGGAGCCGCTGGCAGGAGCAGGCCGAAAGCGGCGGGAGCGATCAGGCGGGCCAGGGAGAGGGTCATCAAGGGGGAGATCCAGGTTGGCGGGACAGACACGGCGGCCGGCCTGTCCTGAGTCTGCCGAGAACGATAATAGTTATCAAAATCATCCTGGGTCCGATCGACCGGTTGCTCCTCCGGCTGTGCCATCACCAGCGGTGCTGGGTCAGCCTTCGCCGCCTTCACCACCTTCACCGCCTTCTCCTTCCTCACTGCCTTTCTTGTCTTGACCGCCTTTCTTGTCGTCGCGGTCCTCCTTGTCCTTCTGGTCATCGGCGTGATCAGGCTCGGATTGCTCGGCCGCCGGCGATTGCGGTTCGCTGGATTCAGGAGGCTTGCCACAGCCGGTCATCCCGGCAATCAGACCGGTGGCGGCAAGAAACAGGGCGACACTGGAGCGCTGCATCGTGGATCGAATGCGAATGAGGCCGATTGTGGATCGCGGCCAGCATGAAGGTCTCACCATTGGCACAAGGACCGGTGTCATTGGTTACGGACTCCTTGCTGCTGGTTGTTCCGGATTCGATCAGCGCACCAGCAACCCGATCATCGACCGGTGCAGATCAAGGATGGAGACGGCCTGATGCGTTTCCAGATCGAATCGCTGCTCACACCTGAGCAAATCGCTGCCTGGCGAGATCGCCTTCTGGAGCCTGGGGTGGACTGGCGTCCAGGCCACCAGACGGCCGGCTGGCATGCCCGGGCGGTCAAGCACAACCACCAGCTGGAGCGGGGCTCCAGCCTGCACAGGCAGCTGGCGCTCCAGGTGCGCCAGGCCTTGGGGGGCCACCCACTGCTGAATTCGGCGGCGTTGCCGAGCCGGATCCATGGCCTGCTCTTCAGCCGCTCAGGGGTGGGGGAAGGCTACGGCCGCCATGTCGACAACGCCTTCATGGCCGATGGCCGCTCCGATCTCTCCTTCACCCTGTTTCTCTCGGAGCCGGCCACCTACGCGGGCGGCGCCCTGGTGCTGGAGTTCCCCCACGGCGAGGAGGCGGTTCGCCTCGGCGCCGGCGACGTGATCGTCTACCCCAGCACCCTTCTGCACCGGGTGGAGCCCGTGACGGGGGGGGAGCGGCTGGTGTGTGTGGGCTGGATCCAGAGCCGGATCCGCTGCGCTGAGCAGCGGGAGCTGCTGTTCGAACTCGACACGGCCCGGCGGCTGCTGTTCAGCCAGCAGGGGAAAGCGGAGGCCTTCGATCTGCTCAGCCGCAGCTACAGCAACCTCCTGAGGATGTGGGGGGAGCAGCGCTGATCCGGGCCCCGGCGTTCAGGGCACGTCCTGCCGCTCCTGGCATCTGGCGCAGATCCCGAAGAATTCCAGGGTGTGGAAGAGCAGCCGGAAACCTTCCAGCTGCTGGGGTTGCAGATGCACGTCGTGCATGGGACAGGCCCGCAGGGGCAGGGTGCGGCCACAGTCGACGCAGGTGAGATGGTGCTCGTCCCGTTCGGTGGGGGCGTAGAGCGCCTCGCCGCTGGGCAGGTGGCGGCAGCGCACCAGGCCGCGCTGCTGCAGCTGGCGCAGGTGGCGGTAGACCGTGGCCAGACCCATGCCGTGGGGGGTGCTCCGCAGCCGGGCGTGTAGGTCCTGGCCGGAGAGCTCATGGCCGGCCGCCTGCAGCTGGTCGAGCAGGTGGCTCTGTCTGGCGTTCAGCGGGCTGGCGTTGCGCGGACTGGCATTCATAACGGAAACGGCTGCCTCGGAAGCCATGGCCAGGACGACAGCGATTCACCGCTGATCCTATGGAGCGCCGTCCCAGCCCATTGAGCCGATCCGAAACGAAAGGGCAACAGGACCAATGGAATTGAATGAGTATCATTCTCAGCTGGATCTGCCGTTCTCCCGGCGCCTCGCCTGTCACCGCTCGCTTTCCCCATGCGAATCGTCCTGCGCCCCATGGCGGTGCTGACCGCAGCCGCCCTGCTGGCCTCCTGCACTCGTGTCGGCCAGGGGCCGGCGACCAGTTCCGCCCTGGAGCTGCAGGTGGTCACCACCTTTCTGCCGATCACCGAGTTCACCAGGGCGGTGGCCGGAGATTGCGCCACGGTGCAGGCCCTGATTCCCGCCAACGTGGGGCCCCACGATTTCCAGGCCACACCCAGTGATCTGGTGCGGTTGCAGAACGCATCGGTGCTCGTCAAGAACGGCCTTGGCCTCGAGGAGTTTCTCGACAAGCTGATCAGTGGCGCCGGTAACGCCAAGCTCAAGGTGATCGATTCCAGCGCCGGGATCGCCACCCTGGCGAACCCTGAGCAGAAGCCCGAAAGCGGCCATGACCACGCCCATGACCACGGCCATGACCATGGCCCGAACAATCCGCACATCTGGCTCGATCCGTTGCGGGCCGTTCAGCAGGTGGAAACGATCCGCGATGGACTGATCGCCGCCAAGCCCGCCTGCAAGGAGCAGTTCACCGCCAATGCCGCCAGTTTCAGCGCCCAGCTGCGGGCCCTCGATGCCGAGCTGGCGGCCCGGTTGAAGCCGTTTGCGGGCAAAACCTTCGTGGCCTTCCATGATTTCGCCCCCTATTTCGCCGACCGCTACAAGCTGAGTGCCTCCTTCGTGGTGGAAGCCCCTGAAGAAAATCCCAGCCCGGCCAATCTGCAGCGGGTGGCCAGACAGGTGAAGCAATCCGACCTCAAGGCGTTGCTCTCCGAGCCCCAGGAAGGCAGCCGTTCCTTCAACGCCCTCGCTGCCGATCTCGGGGTGCGGGTGAGTGTGTTCGACCCCCTGGAAACCGGCCCCGCCGAGGCTGATCAGCCCGGCTATTACGCCGCCCAGATGCGTCGCAATGTCAATGATCTGGTCGGGGCTTTCGGATCGTGAGCGGCTTCCGCCCAGCGGTGCGCTTCCCCTTTGCTCGGTAGGCTGAAGTGATGGCGGAAATGGTTCTCGAAGTCAGGGGCCTCACGGTGCGGCGCGAGGGGGTCACCGCCGTGGAGAACGTGAGCTTCGCGTTGGCTGCGGAGTCCGACACCGCCCTGGTCGGTCCGAACGGAGCCGGCAAGAGCACCCTGGTGCAGGCGCTGCTCGGCATCCTTCCGCACCAGAGCGGCCAGGTGCAGGTGCTGGGCCGTCCGATGGGTCCCCAGGGCCAGTTGCCCGCATCGGTGCGGGCCCAGCTGGCTTACCTGCCGCAGACCTTCACCGTGCGCAACCGCTGCCCGTTGAGCGTGGCCGATTTCGTGGGCCTGGGCTGGGATCCGCCGGGGCTGCAGCTGCCCTGGCACGGGTCGGAGCGGCGGCGGCAGGCGGTGCGCCAGGCGCTGGCCAAAACCGGCTGCAGTGATCTGGCCGATCAGCTGATCAGCGAACTCTCCGGCGGCCAGACCAAACGCGTGCTGCTGTCGTTCTGTGTGGTGCGCCCGCGCCGCCTCCTGGTGCTCGATGAAGCCCAGGCGGGCCTCGACAGCCAGGCGGCGGAGCAGTTCTACGGCCTGCTGTTCGACCTGCGGCGCAGCGAGGGCTGGACGATCCTGCAGGTGTCGCACGACCTGGAGATGGTGCGACGCACCTGCGATGGCGTGCTGTGCCTGAACCGCAGTCTGCGTTGTTCAGGCCCGCCTGATCACGCCCTCAGCCCCGCCCAGCTGGAGCGGGTCTACGGCCGTGGCTATGTGCCCTATCACCATCACCACCGATGAACGACGGCGTGGCCCTGGGCGAGCTGCTGGCCCAGCCGTTCATGCAGCGGGCCCTGATCGGTGGCCTGCTCACCGGGGCCCTGGGCGGCCTGCTGGGCAGCTTCGCGATCCTGCGCCAGCTCTCCTTCTTCAGTGATGCGCTCGGCCATTCGGCCCTGCTCGGCATCACGCTCGGCATCCTGCTGGGCCTCAACCCCACCCTGGTGCTGATCCCCTTCGCGGTGCTGTTCGCCCTGGTGGTGAGTCGGCTGGTGGAGCACAGCCGCCTTCCCACCGATGCCCTGCTCAACATCATCTACTCGTCGTCGCTGGCGATCGCCGTGGTGGCGCTCAGCTTCGTGCGCAGCTACAAGGGCGGCATCCACCAGCTGCTGTTCGGCGACATCCTCGGCATCTCCTGGCTGGATCTGGGGCTGATCGTGGGGTTGCTGCTCACCGCTGCGGCCTATCTCGGCCTCACCCGCCGCGACCAGATCCTGCTCACCCTCGATGAACCCCTCGCCATTGCCCGTGGGGTGGCGGTGCCGCTGCACCGGTTGCTGTTCATCGTGCTGCTGGCGGTGGTGGTGGCGATCTCGATCAAGGCGGTGGGGGTGCTGCTGATCAGTGCCTTCGTGGTGATCCCGGCCTGTGCCTCCCGCTTGGTGAGCCGCCACTTCGATGGCTACGTGGTTCTGGCCGCGGCGTTGGGGGCCATCTGCGCCGTGCTGGGGCTGCTGCTCTCCGGCCGCTTCGATCTGCCCTCAGGGCCCTGTGTGGTGATCTTTCAGCTGGTGGGCTTTCTGGTGGCCCTGGCGGTGGCGGCCCCCAGGAATCAGATGAACACCTCTTCGCGGGGATAGCCGACCCTCGACTGGGGCCTGCTGCCGTAGAAGGCTGAGAGCAACAGCATGATGCCCAGCCGTCCCACGAACATGCCCACCATCAGCACCAGCTGGCCCCAGCGGTTCACATTGGCGGTCACGCCCACATCCAGCCCGACGGTGCCGAAGGCCGACATGCAGGTGAACAGTTTCTCGAGGAAGTTGTAGCTTTGGGCGCTTTCCCCGCCCGCCGTTGGACCGAGGCCCAGCAGCAGGGTCATCAGGATCACGAACAGACCGGAGGCCAGGGCCACTCCCACCGCCTTGAGCAGGATGTCGCCGGGGATTTCGTGGCGGCGGATGATCACCCCCTTGCGGCCTTCGAGGGTGGAGCGGGTGGCACCCATCAGCACCGCGAAGGTGGTGGTTTTGATGCCGCCGCCGGTGCCGCCGGGGCTGGCGCCGATGAACATCAGCACGATCATCAGCAGCAGGCCCGCATCCGAGAGGGTGGTGATTGAAAGCGGCACCGTGTTGAACCCGGCGGTGCGGGTGGTGATCGACTGGAAAACAGTGACCTGCAGCTTGTCCCATAAGGGGAGGGTGTTCATGATCCCGTCCGGCGTGAACTGTTCGGTGAACAGCAGCCCCAGGGCGCCAACCACGATCAGCACCAGAGTGCTGCGCAGCACCAGCCGCGTGTGCAGGCTGAGGCGGTGGAGCTTGCGCAGCTTGTAGCGCTTCTCCCAGACATCGTTGGTGACGCGCCAACCGATGCCGCCGGTGACGATCAGGCTGGCGATCACCCCATTGACGACCGGATTGGCCCGGTAGCCGACCAGGTTGTCGCTCCAGAGACCGAAGCCGGCGTTGTTGTAGGCGCTGATGCAATGAAACATCGCCGCCCACAGCCGCTCGCCGTGGTTGCTGATATCGGTGAATCCGAAGACATACAGAATCACCGTGCCCACCCCCATCACGCAACCGGCGGTGATCAGGATGCGGTGAAAGGTCGGGCCGATGCCACCGACGCCGAACTCATCGAGCGATCGGCCTTTGTCGAGGCGATGACGCAGGCCGCCGCGACCCTGCACGAAACCCTGCAGAAAGGTGGTGATCGCCATCAGGCCGAGCCCGCCGGTGATGATCAATCCGGCCAGGGTCAACTGCCCGAAGAAGGTGAGATCCTTGCCCACATCGATGATCGACAGACCCGTCACCGTGATCGCCGATGTCACCGTGAACAGGGCCTGCCAGAGTCCGACGTCGTCGCTGGAGCAGAGGGGGGAGGCCAGCAGCACGGTTCCCAGGGCGATCACCAGCAACCCGGTGACCACGGTGAACTGGGGAACCGAGAGGCGATGGCGCCACAGCAGCAGGCGGCTCCAGAAGGGATGAAGGGGGCTGGATGTCATCGCGCCAGGGCCGTTTGCGGCCAACCGATCGCCCAGTTTGTATGGAGAGCCAGAATCCCGACCGTAGGGTGAGTTGCCAAGCGGTTCCGCGATCCCTTGACCGGTCCTGTCGCGCCTGCCTGGCACAGCCTCACCCCCGAGCAATGCCTCCAGGAACTGGAGGCCGGCGAGGGGGGATTGAGCACCGCCCAGACCGCGGCACGGCTGGCCAGGGTGGGGCTCAACCGGCTGGAGCTGGCCGCGGGCCGGAGCAACCTGCGCATCCTCTGGGATCAGCTCAGCAACGTGATGCTGATCATGCTGCTGGCCGTGGCTGCCGTGTCGGCCGCCATCGCTTTCCAGGCGCAGAAGTTCCCCAAGGATGCGATCGCCATTGTGCTGATCGTGGGGTTGAACGCCCTGCTGGGCTATCTCCAGGAAAGCCGTGCCCAGCAAGCCCTGCTCGCCCTGCGGCAGATGGCCCAGCCCCTGGTCACGGTGCGCCGTGACGGCCACTGGGAGCGCCTGAGCAGTGAGCAGTTGGTGCCCGGTGATCTGATCCGCCTTGAGGCGGGCGATCGGGTCCCCGCCGATGCCCGCCTGCTGGAGGGGGCCGAGCTGGGCCTGCGGGAAGCGGCTCTCACCGGCGAGGCGGAAGCGGTGTTCAAGAAGGCGGAACTGGTGCTGGAGGCCTCCACGCCAGTGCTTGAGCGACAGAACTGTCTGTTTCAGGGCACCGAGGTGGTGCGGGGACGGGGTACGGCGCTGGTGACGGCCACCGGCATGGGCACGGAACTGGGCCAGATCGCCCAGCTGATCAACACAGCCGGCGGCGAATCCACCCCGTTGCAGGAACGGCTCGATGGGTTGGCCCGCGTGCTGGTGGTGTCGGCCCTGGCCCTGGTGGCCGTGGTGGTGCTGGGGGGCTGGCTGCTGGGTCAGCCGTTGCTGGGCCTGCTGGAGGTGGCGCTCAGCATGGCCGTGGCGATCGTGCCGGAAGGTCTGCCGGCTGTGATCACGGTGACCCTGGCGATCGGCACCCAGCGCATGGTGCAGCGGGCCGCTCTGATCCGCCGCCTGCCGGCCGTGGAGGCCCTCGGCTCGGTCACGGTGATCTGCACCGACAAGACCGGCACCCTCACCTTGAACCGCCAGGTGGTGGAGGAGCTGCGCTGCGGCAGTCAAGCGATCGCCGTGAGCGGCCAGGGCTACGACCCCCATGGCTCCTTCACTGCTGTCGAGCTCCCCGTCCCGGAGGGTGCCGCAGCAGGCATTGCCCCTGGCGCCAGGGATCTGCTGCTCTCCGCTGGTGTGCTCTGCAGCGATGCCGAGCTCAGGAAGGCGGAAGACGGCAGCTGGGATGTGCTTGGCGATCCCACCGAAGGTGCCCTGGTGGTGGCGGCCGGCAAGGCCAGGCTGGATGGCTTCGCCCTGCGCAGCCGCTACGAGCGCACCGCTGAAATTCCCTTCAGCTCCGAGCGCCAGCTGATGGCGGTGTGGGTGCAGGACAGAGACGGCACGCTCCAGGCACCGCTTGGAGAGGTGGCGGCCGGCTCCAGCTCCCTGGCGATCAGCAAGGGTGCTCCGGAGGTGATCATCGGCAGCTGCGACCGCTGGATCTCAGGCTCCGGTGTGAGTGCTCTGTCTGATCCGCAGAAACAGTGGTGGTTGGAGCAGGCGCGCGATCTGGCCGCTTCCGGCCTGCGGGTGCTGGCTTTCGCCTGCGCGCCCCACCACCACAGCCCCGAGCTTGAGCTCGACCATCTGGTGCTGCTCGGGCTGATGGCCCAGCTCGATCCGGCCCGTCCGGAAGTGGCCCAGGCGGTGGCCCGCTGCCGGGAGGCCGGGATCCGGCCGGTGATGATCACCGGCGACCATCCCCTCACCGCCCGCGCCATCGGCCAGGGCATCGGCCTGGTTGCCGGCGAGGCTGAGGTGGTGCTGGGCCGGCAGCTGGAGAGCTACGACGATGCCCGGCTGCAGGAGGTGGTCAGCCACTGCAGCATCTATGCCCGGGTGCCGCCTGAGCAGAAGCTGCGGATCGTCAAGGCCCTGCAGGCCAATGGCCAGGTGGTGGCGATGACCGGTGACGGCGTCAACGACGCCCCGGCGCTCAAGCAGGCCCACATCGGCGTGGCGATGGGCATCACCGGCACCGAGGTGAGCAAGGAGGCCTCCGACATGGTGCTGCTCGATGACAACTTCGCCACGATCGTGAACGCGGTGGAGGAGGGGAGGTTGGTGTACGCCAACATCCGCCGCTTCGTGAAGTACATCCTCGGCAGCAACGTCGGTGAGCTGATCACGATCGCCTCGGCGCCCCTGCTCGGCCTGGTGGGGGTCCCCCTTTCGCCACTCCAGATCCTCTGGATGAACCTGGTGACCGATGGTGTTCCAGCCCTGGCGCTGGCCCTTGAGCCTGGTGAGGAGGGTCTGATGCAGCGCCCGCCGGCCGAACCCGGTGAGTCGATCTTCGCGCGCGGAATCGGCAGCTACATCCTGCGCGTCGGTGTGGTGTTCGCGGCGATCACGATCGTGCTGATGCTCTATGCCGTCAAAGCAGGTGCCCCCTGGCAGACGATGGTGTTCACCACGCTCTGTCTGGCCCAGATGGGCCATGCCCTGGCCGCACGCAGCGATCTGCCCCTGGTGCAGGTGAACCCGGTTTCCAACCCCTGGCTGATCGGTGCCGTGCTGCTCACCGCCGTCCTGCAGATGGCCCTGCTCTACGTGCCCGTGCTTTCGAACTTCTTCGGCACCACGCCCCTGACACTTGAGGACCTGGCCATCTGCCTTGGTTTCAGCCTGGTATTCTTCCTCTACCTGGAGCTGGAGAAGGTGTGGCGTCTGTGGCGCCGCCGTGCCCATGCCGATGCCTGAATGGCTGGCTGATCAAGCGTGGGTCGGGCTTGAAGATGGAGACACGAGGATCTTGTCGACCCGCTTGCTGTCCATGTCCACCACCTCGAAGCGATAGCCCTTCCACTCGAAATGATCGGAGGATCTGGGAATGCGCTCCAGGGCATGAATCACGAATCCAGCCATGTTGTGGTAGGGGAGTTGCTCGTTTGAGCCGAGCAACTTGGCGCCGATCCGATCATCGAACTCGTTGATGTCGAGGCTGCCATCCACCAGCCAGGAACCATCTTCGCGGCTCACAAAGGAAGGGTCCTCCTCGTCTTCCAGATTGGGAAGATCCCCGACGATCCCCTCCATCAGATCGTTGAGGGTAACGATGCCTTCCACCCCGCCGAATTCATCGGTGACCAGGGCGACGTGAACGCCGGTGCGTTTGAACTCCTCCAGCACGGTGAGCGAAGGGGTCGATTCCGCCACATAGAGCGGCTCCTGGCAGAGGGCCTCAAGATCCAGGGGTTCGCTGCCCAGCTGGGCGGTGAGCAGGTTGCGCACCCGCACGATGCCGATGCAGGCATCGAGGCTGCCGCGGCCCACCGGGAAACGGGAATGGTTCGATTCCTTGATTTCCGCGAGGTTCTCCTCCAGGGAGGATTCCAGATCCAGCCAGAAGATCTCGGTGCGGGGGGTCATCAGCGTCTTGATCGATCGATCTCCCAGGCGAAGCACCCGCTGCACCATGTCGTGCTCGCTGGCCTCGAACACACCGGTGTCGGCGCCCTGGCGGATCAGGGCCTTGATCTCCTCTTCGGTGATGTCGGGTTCGGTGCTGGCGGCCACGTTGAGCAGCTTGAGCAGGATGTCGGTTGAGGCGCCGAGCAGGTGCACAGCCGGAGCGCTCAGCCGCGAGAGCGCCCGCATGGCGGGGGCGATGCGGCAGGCGATCTGCTCCGGGTTGGCCAGGGCGATGCGCTTGGGCACCAGCTCGCCGATCACCAGGGAGAGATAAGTGATCAGGGCCACCACCAGGGTCACGCTCAACCCTTCGCTGTAGGGCCGCAGAGCCTCGATGCGATCGAAGACCGGCCTGATCTGCTGGGCCACCGTCGCCCCGGCGACAGCGCCGCTCAGCACGCCGATCAGGGTGATGCCGATCTGCACCGTGGAGAGAAAATCGTTCGGGGATTCCGCCAGGCGCAAGGCCAGGCGGGCCGGCTTGTTTCCCTTCTCGACCAGTTGCTGGAGCCGCACCTTGCGGGCGGAGACAACAGCGATCTCGGAGCCGGAGAAGATGCCGTTGGCGACGATCAGCACCAGGATGAAGAGGATCTCCAGCGCCAAGCGGCTCAGACAAACAACAATCGAATCTGCACTTTAGTCGTTACTGAATCAGCCCGCTACCAGCCAGCTCACCTGCCGCACCGGTTGCTCCAGCAGGTCGATCTCCAGGCTGCTGGCATCGATCAGGGCGGCCCGGGCCTGCTGACGCTGTGGCTCACTGGCGCTTCCAACGCCCTGGGCCTCTGGCCGGGAACGCACCGCCAGCAGCAGGCGGTCGGTGGTGGGGTCGTAGTGAAGGTCGGTGCCAGGTTCCAGTTCCAGGCCGGTCAGCTCCCGCCGTTGCAGCACCCTGCCGCGCTGATCGAGCCCCAGCAGCACCAGCCTGGGCTGACGGAGCCCCTCGATCAGCAATGCCCAGACCCGCTCGCCGCCGCGGGAGCAGGCGCTGGCGGCCAGCCCGGCGCTGCCCAGCCAGAGGGCTCGCGGCGCCTGCCCCGGCTCCACCAGCTCCAGGGAGCGGCGGAAATCGGGCCAGTGGCGCACCAGCAGGGCCCGCCCCGCCACCGGGCAGAAGCTGCTCAGGTCACGGCTGCCCGGCAGCACCTGCCGCCGGGCAGGCTGCGGCGGCAGGGCGCGCAGGGAGAGTCCTTCGCTCTCCGGCACGATCAGCTCGCCCCCCTGGGGGAGCAGGGCGATCGGACCGCTCGCCTCCAGCTCCAGGGACTGACGTCCGCCATCCCGTTTCCACAGCACCGTGCTGGCCTGCCCATCGCTGCGCGGCGAAGCCTGCACCAGCAGGTCGCCGGCCCGGTTGCTGCTCAGGTGGGCGAACAGCAGCGGCTGATCGCCGAGCCGCTCCAGCTTCCGGCGCTCCACCAGTCCGAGTCCGGCCGCCGTGGGCGACAGGTTGCGGGTATGCAGGTCCAGCCGCCACACCAGGTGGCTGCCCTGCTGGTCACGGCTGACCAGGCCCACACCGGAGCCATCCCCCAGGGGCTGGAGCCCCGGAATCGAAGGCCACACCGGCGTGAGTGCCGTCCAGCGGCCATCGTGCTGGCGCACCTGAAGCTGCTCCCCACCCGCCACCGGCACCACGGCCAGCAGGTGGGGGCGAGGGTCCCAGTGGCGCTCGACGCCCGCAAGAGCCAGCCCACGCCCGTCTTCGCCGCCCAGGTGCAGGCGCAGGGGCGCCAGGATGCGCTCGCCGGCTTTCGGCAGCAGCAGCAGCGGGTTGCCGTTGCCCTGCATGTCAAAGGGCAGGGCCGGCTTCAAGGTGGTGCGGCTTGCCACGCTTTGCGGTTCCAGGGGCCGGCTGAAGCGCAGCCTCAGGGCTGCCGGTCCGGAACTGGCGGCTGCCTGCCGCAGCTCCAGCAGTCGCGGCGGACGCTGGAGCAGGAGCTGCTGCTGGGCCAGGGCCAGGCCCAGCCCTGCTGCCAGTGCCACCGACAGGCCGTTCATGGCTCGAGGGGTCGCTGGGGACGGGGGATGGGCCGCCATCGCGATGGCTTCACCACGCTGCGCTGCCGGCCCTCGAAGCGCTCGCTGGTCATCACACCGGTCATCTCCAGCCACTGGTCGGCTGGGGGAATGGGGCGATCGCCTGGCCAGAGCACCGGCAGACCCACTGGCGTGGCATCCACCAGGCAGCAGCGCACCAGCAACCTGGCGAGTTGGGGCCGATCGCCTGGCACCGGCAGCACGAAGCCGCTGATCCGCACCGGATCGCCACTGTGGAGGCCAGGGTCGGGCTCGCTGCGCAGCAGCCGCACCCACTCGGTGAGGCTGCGCTGGCCGGGGGGCACCACAAAGCTCAGGCCCGGTTCCTCCAGCAGCTCCCGGCCCCGGTTGGCAGCCAGATCGGCAAAGGATGGACGGGGTGGAATCCACAACACCGCGATCGCGGCGACGCAGCCAAGCAGCAGGGCTGTCCGCTGGCCTGAAGTGAGACGGGCTCCACTCCAGGCACCGCTCCTGGCATCGCTCCGGATGCTTGCTGCCAGCCCCACGGCGGCCAGGGCCAGCAGCACCAGGCCGCTGCCCAAGACCAGCGGGTGGAAAACGGCGCGCAGCAGCAGGTCGAGTCGGCCACTGGCGGCGCTCTGCAGCAGCACCGCCGACCACAACGCCAGGCTGATCGGCTGCAGGAGTGCGTCCGCTTTCACAGCATCCCCCACTTCACAGCAAAACCAGCTTCACAGCAAAACCAGGTTCACCCATTGGCCGATCAGCAACACCACCAGGCTGGCCGCCACCGCTGTGAACAGGATGGCGCGGGGTCGGAACAACACGCCGAACAACCCGACCAGTTTGAAATCGATCACGGGTCCCAGCAGCAGGAAGGCCAGCACGGCACCAGGGGTGACCTGGGCGGCGAACCCCAGGGCCAGGAACGCATCCACGCTCGAGCACACCGAAACCACCAGGCTCAGCAACATCAGGCTGAGGATCGACAGGGTCGGGGCACCCCCCACCGCCAGCAGCCAGGTTCGCGGCACCACGGTCTGGACCAGGGCGGCGATGGCGCAGCCCATCACCAGCAGCAGGGCGAGATTGAGGAACTCGGCGCTGCCGTGGCCCAGCAGTTCGGCCAGTGGCAGTCGCTGCGGTGGCAGGGCGGGGGGGATCGGCGATGCTTCGGCACCGATCAGGCCGCTGCGACGCTCCAGCAACGACACCCTGCTGAGCGGCTGGCTCAGCCGCCTTTCCTCCAGCAGGGCAGGGGTGAGCAGCTCGGCCTCCGGCAGCTGGCGCAACAGCGTGGCCAGCACCAGGGCGATCAGCAGGGCCCCGAGGGGGCGGGCCGCCAGCAGCCAGGGCTGGTCGGGGAAGGCGGCCCAGGTGCTGGCCAGCACGATTGGATTCAGCACCGGCGCGGCGAACAGAAAGCCCATCGCCGTGGCCAGGGGGGCGCCGCCCGCCAGCATCCGCCGCGCCACCGGCACGTTGCCGCATTCACAGGCCGGCAGGGCGAAGCCGAGGGCGGCACCGGTGAGGGGCCCGAGCAGGGGGTGGGCCGGCAGCTTCCGCACCCAGGAGCCGCCCGGGCTGAGCCAGCGGGCCAGCGTCGAGATCGCCACCCCGATCAGCAGGAATGGCATCGCTTCCACCAGCAGGGCCTGGAACAGCGCCCAGGTGGTGGCGAGGCGCTCCGGGTTCACAGGGCTGGCTGGCTGGTGGAGTGGCCCTCAGCGGTGAACCAGGCGGGCAGCGCCTCGAAGCAGGCGGCATTTTTCTCGTTTTCGCGGGCTTCCACCTTCCAGCAGCAGCTGCGGCCACCATCGCGGTCCGCAAGCAGCCGGTTGGCCCGCTCCCAGACCCAGGCGGCACTGCCCTCCATCCCCACATTCGCCATCACCCGCAGATCCAGCGCTTCCAGGTTGTGCAGCGCCTGCCACTGGACCAGCAGGGGATCGTCGGCATTGATGAGCACGGTGTGATCGAACTGCTCCGCCAGCTGTTCCGCCAGCGGCCGCAGGCTGGAGAAGTCCACCACGAAGCCGTTGGCGTCGAGCCGGTGGGCCCGGAACCAGCAGGTGAACTCGCGGCTGTAGCCGTGCACGAAGCGGCAATGGCCAGGGTGGCGCCACTGCCGGTGGCAACAGGGGTAGCCGCCGAACCGTTTGGAGCAGCTGTAGGGCGCCGCGGTCGCTGCCGTCATGGGATGGGGGAGGATTGCAGCCGCCGCACAGCGCAGGCCTTGGAGGAATCATTTCAGCTCCCCAGCCCCGCCGCTGGGTCTTTGCCCCCCCCGGGGCTGATCGATTCCCTGCGTTTCGATGCCGCCGGCCTGATTCCCGCCATCGCCCAGGACTGGCTGGATGGGGCTGTGTTGATGGTGGCCTGGATGAACCGGGAGGCGATCGAGCGCAGCCTGGCCACAGAGGAGGTGCACTACTGGAGCCGTTCCCGTCAGGAGCTCTGGCACAAGGGCGCCACCAGCGGCCATCGGCAGCGGCTCCGGGGTCTCCGCTACGACTGTGATGCCGATGTGCTGCTGCTCAGCATCGAGCAGGTCGGTGATGTGGCCTGCCACACCGGCGCCCGCAGCTGCTTCTACGAAGCGGACGCCGCTCCCACCTCCGGCGGCGCCACGGCCCTGCCGCCGCCGGCCGATGCCTGCACCGAGCTGGCCCGGGTGATCGAAGGCCGCCGGCGCCGGCCGGAGCCCGGCAGCTACACCAACCGGTTGCTGGCGGGGGGTGACAACACCATTCTCAAGAAGATCGGCGAGGAAAGCGTCGAGTTCGTGATGGCCTGCAAGGACGACGATCCCG
The DNA here is from genome assembly GCF_977927535.1 of Cyanobium sp. ULC082. NCBI lineage: Bacteria > Bacillati > Cyanobacteriota > Cyanophyceae > Synechococcales > Prochlorococcaceae > Cyanobium > Cyanobium sp. ULC082. The sequence goes on along the minus strand of NZ_OZ376397.1, from coordinate 1,172,059 downwards.
CTGCGATCGCCGGCGAGGCGGCTGATCTGATCTTTCATCTGCAGGTGGCTCTGGCCCACCATGGGGTGGCCTGGCGCCAGGTGCTCAACGTGCTGGCCACCCGCCGTGGTGCCGCGCGGCGGTCTGCCTGAGCAGCTTGATTGTTCAGGGCACGGGCGCTGAGGGCACTGGGGCACCGAAGCGCGTCGGCTGGCCATAGAGCCAGCGCAGGCTGGCCAGGTCGCGGGGACTCAGCCGCAACACCGGATCGGCGCCGGGCACCGCCGCCATCGCGTCGTCGGGGTCGGGGCTGTGGCCCCAGAGCCCGAAGGCATGCCCCAGCTCGTGCAGCGCCGTGGCCTCGATCGCCGCCCGGCGTTGGTCCGGGCTGATCAGCACCTCCACCCTGGGCTCCAGCCGCCAGACCCCCAGCCTTGCGGTGATCTGCAGGTTGAGAGTGGCCCTGCCGTGGCTGGCCCGTGAGCGGCCGGTGGGTAGCTGCTGCCGGGGCGGCCGCTCACGGCGGATCAGCACCTGGGCCCGGCGGGGATCCTCCACCCGCTGCAGCGGCAGATGCTCCTGCCACTGCCCGAGGGCAGCCTCGACAGCCTGGAGCCACAGCAGCTGGAAGCGGGCGGCGGGGCCCTCCAGGCTCTGGGGCTCCACCCAGACGCACCAGTGGGACAGCACCGGCCAGCCGGCGGCGGAGGGAGCGAGAACATGGCGGTAGTCGCCTGGCGTTTCTACCGCTGCGGTGATCGGTTCAGCAGGGCCTGATTCCGCCCAGGGCCGGCTTGCTTCGGCCAGCGGGCAGGTTGGTTGAGCCCTGGCCTGGCCTGGCTGCAGACCAAGCGACAGCAGCGGCCAGCAGGCGGCGATCAGCACCCCGAAGGAACGCCAATCCTGGCTTCGGGATGGCTCGGGATGACTGGGCAACGATCGACCCCTCAGCCGGGCAGTCCCACACCCCGCGCCATCAGGCTGGCCAGCAGGGGGATGGTGGCGAAGCCGACCAGCTCGATGTTCAGCACCCAGCGCAGCCGGGAGGCCAGGGCTTCGCTCACCGCGGGCAGCTCCCCTTTGCGGAGGGGGATGGCCCAGAGGATGTAGGTGATCGTGGGATAGAGCGACAGGGTCCCCACGGCCAGATACACCCCAACCTTCCACCAGAACAGGGGGTTTTCGGTGTAGAAGTCGCTGCCCTGGCCGTAGTGCAGCACCCGCAGGATGCCGCTCAGCAGCACCGCGAGGGCGGCGATGCCGTACACCACATCGGTGATCACCATCAGGATGGCCTCCCCCCTGGCCGGGTCGGCCTTGATCAGCCGGCGTTCGAGCACCAGGGCGCCGAAGCACACCATGAAACTCAGGTAGTGGACGTAGGCCACCACCGCACTGGGCAGGACGCCGGTGGGGAAGACGAAACCCAGGGAGATCAGGTGGGGGAGAGCGGGGAAGGGGGCCATCGCTGCGGAATCCTGGGCTGGGTTGCTGCGCAGACCGTAGCGAGTCCACCACCATCACCACAGCGTGGCGGAAGGCTGGATTGGTTGGTTGGAAGTTGGTTGGAAGCAGCGGCGGCGAAGGATGAGCTGGTTCTGTAGAGAAGACGGCGAGAAGATCTCAATAAGGGAGATAATCAGGAGATTAATCCTGGAGGTTCGGTTCTCCGGTTTCTGAAAAAGTTATGGGCTTTAGGATAAATTTGAACCAGAAGAAATATCCGATGCTTAGTCCTCTTAGTGCCTATCTCAATTCTATTGGGTGCCATCCATTGCTTACGCCGGTCCAGGAACTTACCCTCGGTCGAACCGTTCAGACCATGATCGGCATACAGGAGCGTCATCGCCTGATCGATGGTCTGGAGACGGCTCCCACCTTTTCAAAGCAGGATCAGCGCCTGATTCGCCTTGGCGAGCGGGCCAAGGATCAGATGATCGTGGCCAATCTTCGGCTTGTGGTCAACATGTCGAAGCGCTACCAGGGCAAGGGCCTTGAGCTGCTGGATCTGATCCAGGAGGGCACGCTCGGTCTGTGCCGCGCCGTCGAGAAGTACGACCCCACCCGGGGGAATCGCTTCAGCACCTACGCCTACTGGTGGATCCGCCAGGGGCTCAACCGCGCCCTCTCCACCCAGAGCCGCACGATCCGGATACCGGTCAACGTGAATGAGCAGCTCACCCAGCTGCGGGCCGCCCGGGCCACCCTGCTGCAGTTCCATGGCCAGGCTGCCACCACTCCCCAGCTGGCGGCGCAGCTCGGGCTGAGTGTGCTGCAGGTCGAGGCGCTGCAGGGATGCGAACTGCGCAGTGGAACCGTCAGCCTTCAGGGGGATGTCCACGCCCTGCTGGATCCGTCCGATCTGCTCAACGTGCTGCCCAGCGCCGAGGCTTCCCCGCTGGAGCGAGCCGAGCAGGCCGAGCGGCTTGACATGGTGTGGGTCCTGCTCGATCAGGCCCAGCTCTCTCCAAGGGAACGGTCCGTGGTTCTGCTGCGATTCGGCCTCGATCAGAACCATCAATGGCGCACCCTGGTCGATGTGGCCGAGCAGCTTGGCTGCAGCCGGGAATACTGCCGGCTGGTGGTGCAGCGGGCCCTGCGCAAGATGCGCAAGATCGGCCTTCAGAGCGGTCTTGTAGAGATCGCCTAGGGGAAGATCTCCGATCCTGATTGTTCCTGAAACCGAACTTGTCCGCCTGGGATCGGCAGAGGATGATGAACAGGTTCATTGCTGTGGAACGACCATGGCCAGCTCCGACATCCCTTTCGACGCTTCGTCCGACCCATCCAGTGCCGCCTCTGATGACGGCACCACGCTGGAAGCCGAGGTCCTTCAAAGCAGTGTGGTCGACGAAGGTCTGCTGCAGCGTCTGCTGCGACGCGCCGGTCGTGCCATCGCCCTGCCGGCGATCGAATGTCTGGAGCTGTTGCTGGATGGAAGCACTCCGGTTCAGGTGAGGTTCACGGTTCTCGCCGCGCTCACCTACCTGGTTCTGCCGCTTGATCTGATCCCCGATTTCATCCCGGTGGCGGGTTTCAGCGACGACCTGGTGGCTCTCACCGCCCTGCTGGGCATGGCCGGCACCCACCTGACCCCGGACATCAAACTGCGGGCCAGGCGCAAGCTGGATCGCTGGTTTCCTCCGTCCCGTTGATGGTCACGTTGAGCCCCGATCAGCTTGAGGAGCTGCAGGTTTTCCTGAAGGAGTGGTTGCGTCACAGCGGCCGCACCCAGGCCGACCTGCGCAGGGCGTTGCGGGCCGAATCAATTCGGATGCCGGTTCTGCTCGAAGAGCTCCGGCGCCTCCACGATGAGCAGGGGCTGAGGGGTGTGGCGGAGCGGCTCTGCGCGATCGAAGCCCTCTGGCAGAGCGAGCCGGATTCCCTCACCCAGCTCGATCTTGACCTCGATGCCCTGCTCAACGAGATCCGGGAGGGGCGCCAAACCCAGGGATGAGCAGGCAGAGTGGTGGGCCCCTGCCCCGGCCATGATGCTGCTGCGATTTCGCCCCCGTTCCGGAAGCCCAGGGCTGGCCTTGATGGCCACGTCACTGATGCTTGCCTCCGGAGCCTGGAGTGCCCCGGCTGCCTGGGCCCAGAGTGAGAGCTACCTGCTCAAACGCGGCAGCAACGTCGGTCCTTCAACCCGGATCAAGCCGGTGGACTGCGTGACGGCGGCGGATGGTTCGGTCACCTGCAACACGGCGATCGAGAACTCGCCCAGCGATACCCCGGCCAAGCCCGAGTACAGCCCCTTCAAGAATTGATGAGCCGCTTTCGCGCGATGTTCGCCGACGAGGCCTTCCTCGGCATGGTCGAACGGTTTGAGCGGCAGCTCGCCAAGCTTCTCTCCCTGCTGATCTGTGTGGTGATCGTGGCGGGAACCGTTCAGTTGGTTCTCTCCGTGCTCGCGGAGTTCGGCAACCCCGCCACCGGCTGGCTGGGTGATGACATGATCCGCATTCTCGGTGACGTCCTCACCCTGCTGATCGCCCTGGAGGTGCTTCAGAACGTCACCGCCTATCTGCGGCGCCATGTCGTGCAGATCGAGCTGGTCTTGATCACGGCGCTCACGGCCGTGGCTCGGAAGGTGATCGTGCTGCCGCCGGGTGCCGAGAACAAGCCTGAGCTGCTCCTCGGTCTGGCCCTGATGGTGGTGGGTCTTTCGATCGGCTACTGGCTGGTGCGCCAGGCTGATCTCAAGGCTCTCAAGGCTTCCAGGTCAGCGTCAGCCAGAGCGTTCCAGGTGACGGATCGGTAGCCACCACCCGGTGGCGGCGGCCGGGGGCGATCACCAGCCAGTCTCCGCAGGCCAGCTGGCGTGGCTGCGGCTCATCGGCGAACTGCACCTGCGCCCGGCCGCTGAGCAGCAGCACCCATTCCGAACCGCTCTGCTCCTGCCACTCCCCGCTGTGGCTGCAGGAGTGAATCCGCTCCAGCCGCAGTCCGGGCGCCTCTAGTACCAACTCGGTGGCTTCCTGGCCCGGTTCCGGGCAGTGGCTCGCCAGCAGGTTGGGCGGCTTCGGGTTCGGTTTCGGGGGGGCCTCCAGACCCCGCCCCGAGCCTGGATCGAGCGGCTGATCCTGGTGGTCTTCGCCCCAGCGGCGGCCGATCTCGAAGCCATGCCTTCGGGCCAGGGCCACGACGCTGGCGTGATCGGAGCAGTTCCGCAGGGCCTCGCCGAGCCCGGGGTCACGGCGGCTCAGGGCCACGAAGGCATTGAGCTGGTCCACCTTGGTCAGAAAGCGCTGCAGGTCCTTCTCGGCCATCGGAGCAGCGGGGGGGTGGTCAGTCTGCCTGGTGGGCTGGCTTCAGGGCAGCAGGGGCTTTGACATCAGAAAGCGGTGAAAGATCACCCCGCCCAGCGGCAGGGTCTCGAGCCCGTCCACCTGCCAGCCCAGCCGCTCGAACAGCGGCCGTGAGAGAAAACTGGCCTCCGTACGGAGCCGGATCGCCCCGGCCCTGCGGGCCTCACTTTCAAGGGCCTTCAGCAGGGCTCGCCCCCTCCCCTGCCGGCAGGAGCGCCCACGGCAGTAAAGCAGTGAGATCCGATCGACGGGATCAAGCAGGGCGAAGGCCTCGATCGGCCCGGAGGGGCTGCCGTCTCGATCCACGCCGCCGGTGCTGACCATCCCGATGCCACGGGCCAGTTCCAGCGGCAGGCTGGCACGGCCCGCAGCCAGCTCTGCCCAGGCTTTCACCTGGGCGTGGCTGTAGATCCGGGGAGCCTGGCTGAGCACCGCGTCGCGGTAAACGGCGATCACCTCGTCGATGTCGTGGCTGCCGAGCGGCCGCAGCGGGGTCATGGTTGCTCCAGGGCTGCGAAGAAATGAAACGAGATCGGACCGAACGGGCCGATACACTCACCTTCAAGGCACGTTCCTTTATACGGTCAACGCAGGCCCATGGAGATCAGCAGCGAATGACCATGGCCGATTCCAAACCGCTCACGATCGGAGAACTGGAAGCAGGTTTTTCCGCCTATTGCCAGGCCCTCCGGCGGTTGGTCGCTGATGATCGCAGCCAGGAGCGCATTGAGCGCACCCATTGCTGGCACAATCTGCAGCGCCTGCATGACTGCCTTCCCCAGCGCTACCGCTCGCCGCTCGATCTTTACCAGCGCTATCTCAGGGCCAAGCAGGCTGGTCTGCCGATCGATCAGTGAGCTTGGTGGCCATGGGCGCCCTGATCCGTTGTCGTGAGCCCCACCACGCTTCGCTTGCCAGGGCTGGCGCCGAATGACCGAAGCCTCTGCCCATCCCTGGTGGAGGCGCCTGCTGGCCGCTGCCTTCCTGCTGGCTCTCTTTCTGCTGTTGAGCTGGCCCAGCTCGGCCTATGGGGCCAGTGGTGAGCAGCTTTTCGAGGCCCACTGCTCCGGTTGCCACATCCATGGCGGCAACATCCTCCGCCGCAACAAGACCTTGAAACTGGCGGCGCTGCAACGCAACGGCATCGAGGGTCCGGAGCTGATCGCCACGATCGCCGCCGGTGGAATCGGCCAGATGGGTGGCTACGCCAAGGTGCTCGGCGAAGATGGCCCTGCCCTGGTGGCTGAGTGGGTGTGGCGGCAGGCCCTGGCTGACTGGCCCCGCCCTGCTCCCGCTCAGAAGGCCTGAATCCAGGGATACACCTTCAGCTCGGTCCAGATCCCCTGGCGCCAGTAGATGTCGTCGCGGAGAAGGGCTTCAACCTGCTCACGGGAATCGGCTTCGTAGATGCCGAACACGTGGGTGCTGCCCTCGGTGGGGCCGAGGGTGATCAGCACACCCTCCTGCTTCTGGCGCTGCAACCCGGCCAGATGCTCGCTGCGGTAGGGGGCCCGCCTGGTGAGGGCGTCGTCGCAGTAGGTGCCCCAGAGGACGAAACGCATCGGCCCATGGCCCCATCGGCACTGCTGAAACTAGCGAGCCATCGGCCGCCCTAGGGTCAGATCCATGGACCGGAAGGGGTCGATGTCTCTGGCTGAAGCCCCGATCGGCGCGATGGTCTTGCTGGGCAGCCTTCCGGCCGATCCTTCCCTGCGGGAGCGCCTGCGGGCGATGGGAGTGAAACCGGGCATCACGCTCCAGGTGGTGCGACGAGGTTTCCCCGGCGGCATCCTGCATGTGCGGGTGGGGCTTCTGGAGTTCATGCTGCGCCGCCGGGATGGCATCCAGATGGAGGTGGCGCCGATCAGCGACTGAGCGAGCTCAGCCCAGCCCCAGTTTCAGGCCACCCTGATAGAGCAGGAAAGCCAGCAGCCAGGCCAGGGCCAGCGACCAGCCCACCGATAGCCAGGTGAAGGCCTTGCTCTTCGATTCCTTGAGCTGAATCGCCACGGTTGAAAGGCAGGGGGTGTAGAGGAGGGTGAACATCATGAAGCTCAGGGCCTGCAGTGGCGTGATCGAAGCCACCATCGCCGCCCCCAGATTGGCCTGGGAGGTGGCGTAGATCACCGCCATCGCCCCGAGCAGGATTTCCTTGGCGATGAAGCCGAAGATCAGCGAAACGGTGAGTTGGGGATTCATGCCGATCGGCCCGAGCAGGGGCTGGGTCAGCAGGCCGATCTGGCCGGCAAAGGACTGACCGGCCAGCTGATCAACCCCGAGCGGCAGGTGATTGAGCAGCCAGATCGCGATCACGCCCACGATGATGAACTGGCGGGTGGTGACGAAGAAGTTCTTCATTTCCAGGCTGGCCTTCTTCAGCATGGTGGCCAGGCTCGGCAGGCGATAGGGCGGCAGTTCCAGCACAAAGGCTTCGGAACTCGGGTACAGGTGGCGGAACAGCAGCGCCGTGAGGATCGCCGCCACGAAACTCATGCTGTAGAAGCCGAAAATCACCAGGCCAGGGGCCCACCAGGGCCTGGCGAAGAAGGCTCCGGCCATGAACACGAACACGGCCAGCCGTGCCTGGCAGAGCGAGAAGGGAATCACCAGCATCGCAAGCAATCGCTGGGAGCGATCGCGGATCACCCGGGTGCCCATGATCGCCGGCACGTTGCAGCCGAAGCCCATGATCTGCAGCACGAAGGAGCGACCGTCCATGCCCAGCCAGTGCATCACACCGTCCATCAGGAAGGCGGAGCGGGCTAGATAGCCTGAATCTTCGATCAGGGCGATCATCAGGTAGAAGAGAAAGATGATCGGCATGAAGCTGATCACCGTGGTGATTCCCAGCCACAGCCCATCGCTCAGCAAGCCGATCAGGAACTCCGGCAGGCCGATCGCGGCCAGGGCCGGCAGCAGGGTGCTGCGCTGGATGGCGTCGAAGCCCAGTCCCATCAACTCCTGGATCGGCACGCCAATCGCATAGATCAACTGGAACATCGCCAGCATCACGGCCAGGAAGGCCACCATGCCCACGCCGGGGTTGAGCAGCACCCGGTCGATCTGATGGCTGAGTTGATCGAACAGGCCCTCCGGCAGCTGCACGCAACGCTCGTTCAACTCCAGAAGCCGCTGGTCGAGCCCTGAAGGAGTCAGGGCAATAGGGGCGGCAGGGTGGATCTGATCGGCCTGATGGATCCACCTGAGCAGCTCGGCGATTCCCTGGTTGCGGCGGGCGCTGATCATCAGCACCGGCCGCTGCAGTTCCTCGCTGAGCCGCGCCTGATCGACCACCACGCCGAAGCGCTCGGCTTCATCAGCCATGTTCAGGACGACCAACAGCGGCAGGCCGGTGGCCTGCAGCTCCAGGGCCAGGCGCAGCTGGCTGTTCACCTGGCTGGCATTGACAACCACCACCGCCAGGTCCGGCGGGTGCTGCTCCAGAAATCGCCTGACGACCAGTTCGTCTTCGCTGCTGCCCAGCAGATCGTGAATGCCTGGCAGATCGACCAGCTCGTAGGGGCGGCCGTGGCAATCGCTCGGCAGGGCGCCCCGCAACAACTCCACGGTGAGGCCCGGCCAGTTGGCCACCCGCGCCTCGCCACCGGTGAGGCAGTTGAACAGGGTGGACTTGCCGGTGTTGGGCATGCCCAGCAGGGCCACCCGCCTGACCCCCTGGAGCAGGGGCCCGGCCGCTGCCGGGCGATGGCAGGACGGTGCCAGCGGGTTCATCGGCTGTGGCTCATACCCCCAATGCTACGAAGACCCTGGGGCTGAATCGATGGGATGGCCGGAGCGCCGGAAGATCAGGATCCGGTTGTTGGCGGGCAGGTTCAGGTCGGCTGCCGGCCTGAGGCCCACCGCTGCTGCTTCAAGAGCCAGCAGCCGGGCATCGCGCACACCCATGGCCGGATCGAGGCTGCGCAGATGGGCATCAAAGGCGGCGTTGCTGGCGCTGGTGTGGGCGCCGTTGTCGCTGAACGGGCCATAGAGCAGCAGTAGCGCATCGGCGTTCAGCAGCCGGGCGCTGAGGGCCAGGAGCTGTTTCACGGCAGCCCAGGGCATGATGTGGGCCGTGTTGGCCGTGAACAGGGCATCGAAGGGCCCCGTCGGCCACTGCTCTGGGCGGGTCACGTCGAGTTCGATCGGTGGCTGGAGTGTGCCGGGTTTCAGCCCCTCAGCCTCCAGTGCCCAGCGGCGTTGCAGGCCCTCCAGATAGCCGGGGCGATCACTGGGTTGCCAGCGCACTGCCAGGTTTCTGCAGATGTGAACAGCGTGCTGGCCGCTCCCGGAGCCCAGCTCCAGCACCGTGGCCTCCGGAGGCAGCCAGCTGCGCAGGGCTTCGAGGATCGGCTGCTTGTTGCGTTCGCAGGCTTCGGAATAGGGCAGGTCGAGGTTGAAACCGAAGATCGCTGGCTGTTCAGGCATCGGTTTCAGCTGTCGAGGGCTTGGCGCAGCTCGGCGCAGAACGTTGCCGCGGTTGCCACCGGATCGCCTCCTGCCTGGCTGGCCGCTGCCATGCGCGCCACCAGCGCACTGCCGACGATGGCGCCATCGGCGCCCCAGTCCCGCACCTGGCGGGCCTGGTCGGTGCCGGAGATGCCGAAACCGACCGCCACCGGAGTGGAGCCACACTCTTTGAGTTGCTCCACCAGCCCTGCCACCCGGGATTCCAGCCGGCTGCGCACCCCGGTCACGCCGGTGACGCTGACCAGATAGGTGAAGCCCCGGCTGGCGGCGGCGATCCTGGCCATGCGCGCCGCCGGGGTGGTGGGGGCAACCAGAAGAACCAGATCCAGGCCTTCGGCGGCGGCGAGCGGGGAGAGCCGCTCCGCTTCCTCCAGCGGCAGATCGGGCACCAGCAGGCCAGCGGCGCCGGCGGCGGCGGCCCGATGGCAGAAGGCCGCCATGCCCAGGTTGAGCAGGGGATTGGTGTAGGTGAACAGCACCATCGGGATGGTGAGCTGGCCGCGCAGGCTGGCCAGCATCTCCAGCACCCTGGCTGGGGTGGTGCCGGCGGCGAGAGCACGGGCGGCGGCAGCCTGGATCACCGGACCATCGGCGAGGGGATCGCTGTAGGGAACACCCAGTTCAATCACATCAGCCCCGGCAGCCTGCAGTGCCAGCAGGGTGCGAGCTGTTGTGTCCAGGTCGGGATCCCCCGCCATCAGGAAGGGCATCAGGGCGCAGCTCCTGGCGGCGGCCAGGGCCTGGAAGCGGGCCTGGATGGCGCCGGCAGCAAGGCGATCGGTTGGGGGTTGGGGCAAGGCGGAGGTGGCTTTCAGGGGGAAGGAGCCGGCTGCTTGCCGGGGTCGTCGGTGAGTTGGCCGATTTCGCGCAACAGGGCCTCCTGATCGGCTGGGGAGAGGGCGTCGAACTGCTTCTGGAGCGAGTCGGTGGTTTGCTGGTCGTAGGCGGCGCGGTACTGGCGGCGCTGCTCCATGAAGCTCATCCTGCCGGTCACCACCCGGAACAGGTAGCTGGCTGTCCAGGCGACCACGCCGAGAATCAGCACGGCCTCGGCGGCGATGCCGGCTGAGCTCGCTTCAAAGCCCGCCAACCTGAAACCGGCGTAGCCCAGCCCACCCAAAGCGAACACGCCGAGACCAAGCAGCAGCGACTGACCCCGGGTCATCGGCTCAGGCCTCTCCCTGGCCGGCCAGGCGCAGGTTGAGGAAGGGTGAGAACAGGATCAGCCCTGGAAAGAACAGAAACACCAGGCCATACACACCCAGGCGTTCCAGCTTGCCCATCACGGTCCAGCGCTTGTTCATCCACCAGTAGAGGGCCAGCGGCACGACCACGAGATAGGCACCGGCCACAACCACATAAGCGATCAGCACGCCCAGGGTTTCCGGGGAAAGCGAGCTGAGCAACCCTGGCAATGGCATGGTTCTGGAACCGTTGCCTGAAATCTAAGCTGTCCGCGCCAGGGGGCATGGCGAAATCGGTAGACGCAGCGGACTTAAAATCCGCAGGTGGCAACACTGTGGGGGTTCAAGTCCCCCTGCCCCCATCGCTGAGATCGCTTGCAGGGCAGTGGAGTTGTGGGTAGCGACACTTTTGCGGGCTCCAGCTTGCCAGGCATGCTTTAGGCCCTGAATTGACCGGAGAGGGCCAAACCAGGCACGGTTTTCCATGGCCTCCCGGGATCCTTAATCTGGCTCGCATCAACCGCGCCCTCAAGGATCTGGTTCTGAGGCGGTGGAGCCGATCAGTGATGGTTCATCGATCACCAGCTCCAGAGTGCTCTGCAGGCAGACAGGAGAAGGTTCCTGCCTTCCGCTTCCCAGGCCTCGATCGTGGCCTGGAGCTGCAAGGAATCAGAAGGAGAGTCAGTCATGGCCCCAAGCGCAAAGGACCCTCGCCCGGTGCGTGGCCAGCTCATGAAACCCTTGACTCAGCCACGCAGACAGCAGAGGGCCGCAACCCTCAGAACGACAACTCCTGCTCCATCCCTGGATCCATCGGAATCATTGGGTTGCTGAGCTGGCCATCGAAGAGCAGCTGATCGATCAGCTCCCCAAGGTGGTCCTGTTGGTACTGGATGAACGATTGGTAGCCATCGGGCTGACGGGATGGACGTCAGCAGAAAGGGGGTGGGAGTCAAGGGACCGCGCCTACAGGCAGAGGGGGGGTGGTCAACACCCCAAGCAGAGCCAGCAGCGGGCGTGCCATTGCCCTTGACCCGACCCGCACATTGCGGAATTCTGAGCCCAGCCCCCACCAGGGGCAGCTTGAGTGGTGCTGCCCAAGCGCAAGGGGACTGGAAGGGCCCGACCCGCAGCGAAGCTGTGGGATGCACCCTGCTCTTCTGTTGACTCCCCCCGGTTTCAGGAAAGATGTCACCCCTCTCATCAGTACATCCGGGGGCTTGAGGACATGACCAATGCGCAGATACAGCGAGGCCGTCAGGACTGATGTGAGGAGGCGGATGAGCCCGCCGCACAGGCAGAGCGAGGCCGGGATTTCAGAAGAGCTGGGCATTCACGCGATCACCCTCTACAAATGGAGGAAGTCCTGGCGGATGCAGGGAGAGGTGGTGCCGGCATCCGAGTAAGAACCTGAGGGCTGGAGTGCCGCTGACAAGTTCACGGTGGTGCTGGAGACCGCTGGCCTCAACGCCACTGAGCTGAGCGCCTACTGCCGTGAGCGGGGCCTGTTTCCAGAGCAGGTGAGCAGCTGGCGGCGGGCGGCCCACCACAGGTGCAGGGTGCTGGGGAGGCCATGACGGATGCTCATTCCCCGCGCTGAGGCTGCATTGATCGCCTCCATGGGGATGGCGATCTCGATCACCTTCATTCGGCGGCGGATGACGTGGGAGGTCATGGAGTCAGGCAGGGCGATCCAGGCGCTGCAGGCGTAGCTCACTCACCGAGGCGATGGACTCGAAGTCGGCGTCGAAGCTCACGAGCACGGCGTTGTGGTGCAAGGCCACAGCAGCCACCAGCAGATCGAGGCTGAGCACCGTGCGCCCGATCTGATGGCAGGCCTGGCCCAGCTCGATCGCCCGCTGCCACAGATCCGCCGGGGTGGGGAGTGTGGGCAGGGTCGCGAACTGGGCCTCCAGTTGGCGGGTCTCGTCCGGCCGGGCTGCGCGCAGCAACTCGAAGCGCACTGGTTCGGCCAAGTGCGCCTCAGGGTCCAACACGAAGGGAGCGATGAACTGCTTCAACGGGGCCGGGCTCCGGGCACGGGTGAAGTCGATCCAGAGGCTGGTGTCGAGCAGCATGGTCACGAGGCGATCTCCTGGTCCCATTGACGCTCGCGCTCCCGGTCGGTCTCGTAGGTCTCCAACTCCACGCCCCACTCGCCGCTGAGGAAACGCTGTGCGATCTGGGCGCGGCGGCGTTGCTGGAGGGCCTCTTCCATCAGGCGGCGAATGGCGGGACCTTTCTTGTGCTCACCTGTGAGGCCCAGGATTTCGGCCATCTCGGCGTCCGAAAGTTCCACAGTCACTTTCATGGTTTCGATCTCCACAACTTGGACTCTGCGGCCAAGCATGGCACCGCTCGTCAATGGGGCGCCCTCCCGGCGGCCAGAAGCTGCTGCAGAATCTGGGTGATCTGAGTGTCGCCGAAGCCAGACTGCCGCCGTGGATCTCCACCACCGCCTCTGGCCTCCCGAGCCGATCGCGGATCTTGATCGCCATATCCGTGAGGGTGTCCTTGAACTCGGTGAACAGCACCAGCTTGCGGCGGCCCCCATTGGGCTCGCGCATCTGCTCGTCATCAAGGATCCGATCGAGTTCGCTCCACTTGGCGTCGCAGCGCTGATCCACCACCTTCTTGCTCAGCTTGTCCAGGCCCTTGAGGGTTTCGATCTCCAGCTCCAGTTCGGCCAGGGTCTGGGCGGTGGTGGCGATCCGGGACAAGGCAACCAGGGATGTCGCGTTCAGGAACAACCAGACCGGCGCAAAAGGCCAGTCTGGTGGTGCAAGTTCAGGCTGCTGAAAGGAATTGAAAAAGCGTAGTCCCCGCCAAAACCAGCCGGCAGGGCACTGGTCACGTTGGCTGCGGCAAAAATGATCACGGCGTGCCACCACCTGAACCCAGCACGGTTTTCCATTCATCACCCCCACGGCAGATCGGTTCATCGGTTGCTCGGACACATCCTCAGTTGCTTGCAGGGATTCCTCAGCATGCGCGGCCGCACAAGGGTTTCACGAGCTGGCCTTCCTCTGTTTGGTGACGGCCTGGGAACTGGTGATACACCGAGGCCCAAGGCCAGCCCTTGCTGCTGGCCGCGCCGGTGCTTCGGGTCCTGCGCTGCTGCCCGATGGCTGCTGTTTCACCACCCTCCCGCCAGAGGTCAACGTCTCGCTCCAAACGCTGCAAAGACGGAGCGGAGCAACCATCTTCCGCCGAGCTGCTGGTGGCAGCGATCATCCAGCTGCTGGAGGCTGGCACCACCCCCTGGAGGCGGGTCTGGGATTCCACTGGGGGTGGCCACCACGTCAACCTGCTCAGTGGTCATCGTTACCGGGGGGCCAACCCGATTCTGCTGACGCTGGGGATGCACCTGCGGGGGTCGGTGATGCCGTATTGGTGCGGCTTTGCGGAGGCCAAGGCCCATGGGGTGTTTCCCCGCCAAGGCAGCCGGGGCATCAGAATCCTCAGGCCGCAGCTGATCTGCCCAGGCGATGCTGCCGGGTCTGTCGGGTCTGTCGGCTCCGGTGGCCAGGACCCCCCAAAGGCCACTACTTCCAGGCCTGCCGATGGCAGCTCGGCTGAACGGGGATGGGTGAGCTTCCGCCCGGTGGTGGTGTTCAACGCCAGTGACCTGCAAGGCGAGAAACTGGCTGCTCGCAGGTCTGCTGAGCAGGTTGCTCCTCGATCAGAACCAGAGCGACTTGCCGCTGCTGAAACCATCCTCTCTGCCTGGCCGGTGCCTGTGAGTCATGGCGGCGACAAGGCCTGCTATCTCCCGCAGCTTGATCGCATCCAGCTGCCTGAGCGGGCTGCCTTTCATTCCGCCGCCGGTTTTTATGCCACCTGGGCCCATGAAGCCATCCACTCCACCGGCCATGCTTCCCGCCTCAAGCGAGACCTGGGCGGTCGGATGGGCTCCAAGGCCTATGCCCGGGAGGAGCTGATAGCAGAACTGGGCTCGGTGTTACTCGGAGACCAGCTGGAGATCGGCAGCGCGATCGAAAACCATGCGGCATACCTCGGCCACTGGGTTGAGCTGCTCAAAGAAAGCCCGCAGGTGCTGTTTCAGGTGCTCGGTGAGGCGAGGCGGGCGGTGGAGGTATCGGTACCACACCATCAGCTTGATTGACGCTTACCATCGCCCTCGACTTACTTCAATCGCAACGACGTCCCGAGCAAACTCGAGATAGGAATCCCATCGGTTTAGAATGTCACTAGCAGTAATTGCATAATCAAACTCTCCATAGACCGGTCCAGTTGTGTGGCCGATGGGATTGACCGTCACACTTTGATCGGGTCGTTTATCGCCACCCAATGCTTTCATCACAGGTCTTCTGATTGAAACTGTTCCGTTTATCTGCAGGACGGTGATGCTGTGGGTGTTGCAGGAACTTGCACGCCGCTGTTGATTTGGTCCGTGAATGTGACTATAGCAATTGCGCTTGTTGCCAGCGCCCCGAGCTCATACTGAGATGGAAGGATCCACTTCTTGAAACGCGGCGATAATCTCATCATGCGGTGAAGCCATGGACTTTGCATCAAGCTTTTTTGACCTTACTACATCCACAAAGTTCGCCCTGTTCAAAAAGCCTTCCTCTGGTCTATCCCAAAACTTCGTGGGGGCACGACATGTGAAGCTGAATGACGAAGCAACAAGGTCGTTGACCTGGCAGCCCAGACGACACTTTCTCATCTTCCTCAATAGTCAATCCACAAGACAGGATTTGACAATTGGTCGCTCCGCCTAATTCGCAAAAAAGTCGAAATGCAGTGAATCTTCGTTGAACAGCAAGATCTGATCAATCCGCGTTGGGATTCTACACCGAGAAAAGACCAGACAACCATGCAAGCATGATTAGCTCTAGGGGCAACCTTTGGCCGTGCTGCCCAGATATTCCACGGCACGAAATAACTCTAGAACAGCCATTCTTGATTCGCCCTGCTCCATACGCGTACAGGAGGGTCTGCCTTTCTGTACTTTAGCCAAGGGTCATCAAGGCTCTCGTGTTTCGTTCTGAGTCGCGTGTGTTCCGCTAAAGTCACAACACAACCTATGAGATGCTTCTCTACTAGTTCATCAAGAGTTATACGCTTTAGCAATAAGCTCTCAACTAGAAGCCTGCGAGAGTTAACGTGCTCCAGTTGACATTTAAATGCCTTTTCTTTTGAGGGTTCTTGGACGTTGGCAAGTTCCGGGAATGCTCTTCTGAGGTCATCATCTGTCCACCTGCCACTGTTTGGATTGACCGGCTGGCCAGTATTGTCCTCAATGCTGACCACCCCTTCAGAGACGTAGTCCTTCACGTACTTCCCCTCCAGTTCGAGCAGCTTCCACAGTGGCTGATCAAATACTTCCTTGATTCTGGATTCTTGTATGCCCTTCCAATCGTGAATATTGTGGCTTTCGCAAAAGCTAAGCAAGTTGGCGAGGAGGCTTTTGTGGACTCTAGTTACGACTTCAGAGTTGGTCCGGTACATGCATGGCCGATAGGAGCGGACTGATTGTAAGTGAATTGGAAATCTGGGTGCCATAATGTCACCATCCGTGGACGCGTCCTCGTGAACTCAGATTGCCGCATATATTGGCCTACCAAAGGCCAAGGGATTAGTTCAATGAGTTTAGCAAAAATGTCGTCGAAGCTGCCAATGAACCGCTTACACTTTGACGAATGTCTTAGGCATTGGCTGACAGAGAGAGAAGACCGAATTGGAGATTCCAAATACGGAGGTACACCTTGGCTGTGGGTTGTGTCCCGGTCGGGCGAACTCTGTCACTTGAACGCTGACACGAAGGAGTCTGGAGTCCAGAGGTACATCACTTTACTTGATGCCATGGGTGAGAAACTGGAGTGGATGCCTGTAGGGAACCTCGAAATATTGCCACTTTTGAGGCAATATTGAGACGCTGCAAGGAAATCCTCTGCACGTGCAGATGCTCCTGACGACTGGCATCAATTTCTTTAAGTCGAGTCGTTTATCTCCCTGTCGAATGATCAGGAGGCCGGCGTTGCCTTTGAGTTGCTATGCAGGTATCGAAGAAAGTTGTAAGTCAGATTACGCAGTCCCCACCAAGCTCTCGTTCTGGCCAATCCAATCCGCCTCGTCAGCTTGCCGCGCATCCAAGTTGTGATTGCACCAAAGACGTGCTCAACCCTTGCCCGCACACTAGATCGTGCCTTGTTGCGCTCCTGGGCTTCTTCGCTCAATGGATGGCAGCGTGAGCCCTTTTCATGAATTCTGCTCTCAAAACCAGCCATATCCAGCAGATCCTCATACCGCACGCCGGCGTAGCCAGAATCAGCCCAGACGAAGTCATCCCTGTTCTCAGGGTCTAGCACCTGTGTAAGCATCTGGCTGTCGTGAATGTTGGCTGGGGTAATGGAAAATCTTCGAATGAAGCCGTGAGTGGCATCAATGCATATGCTGTTCTTGTATCCGTAATGGCTGATGCCATTCTTCTTGACCCAGCGGGCGTCAGTGTCCTTTTGGCGCAGTCGGTTTGGCTTGTTCAGCCACTTCTCTGGGATGGCTCCATCCTTAATGGTCTTGTTCTCCTCCCTTGAGTTTCGCTGTTTGGGAACAGGGACCAGTGTCGCATCGATGATCTGCCCTCCACGGGCCTCCAGTCCCTCGGACCGCAGGTGCTCCTCGAACCGGTCAAAGAGCTCATCGATAACGCCCGCCTTGCGGAGACGCTCGCGGAAGAAGGCAATCGTGGTGGCATCAGGAATGGTGTTCATCACTCCCAGTCCGACAAATTCCTCGAATGAGCGTCTGTCATTGACCTGGAATTCCAGCTCTTCATCGCTGAGGTTGAACAGCTGCTGAAGCACCAGCATCTTGAAGAGGATGAGCGGATCAATCCGTTTCCTGCCAGCATTGCTCTTCCGTTCATGGCTGTAACCCTGCTCCAGCAGGGGCCTGAAGGCTTCCCAAGGAATCGTCTCGGATAGGGTCGCTAACGTAGGCTTCTTCTGCTGAAGCCTGTGGATGCGCTTCTCCTCATCCCAGAATCCACGCTGTCCCATTCAGCTGTATTGAACTGAACCAATTCTATTGCTTATTTCAAAGTCTGTCAGGGAGCGACGTAGATTTTTCGAGGTGCCCTGTAGTAAGCGCAAGAGGTACGCTTAAAAAGTTGGCCTTTGGTCCGGACTTGGTAATTATTCCCGGTTTCTACCTCTACCTCAAGAAACCTCGGGTAGCCGCTGCTGGTCAGCCCTAAGGGTGAGTTTCTAGCTCTGGCAGGCCCGACAACCCCCATCCCGATGATCCTGCGGCACCCCATCGACCTTCGCTACACTCAGGGGATGGGGGCAGCAACCGGCAAGGGCTGACGCGAGTGCCTTTGGCACCCCTGCCTCAGCTGCTGCTGCCGCTGGGAGGGGACGGTGTTCTACGCCGTTCCTGCCATGGAGCCTTCTCCACTTCAACCTGCAACCACCAGCGCTCAGTTGGCCGCCACGATCGAGGACTGGCAGGTTGCTTGTGCCCAGGGCTGGCAGGAGCCTGAGCCGGAGTGCCTGGGCCCGTTTGGCCATGTACCGCTCCTTGATCCGCAACGACAAAGGGGCGGGCATGACAACTCTCCAGACCGAGATCGGAGCCCTGTTGTCGCGTCCTGAGACCCGCCTATATAGTTGCGCGGACCCGCCTACCTAATCGTCGCCGAACAGCTGGCAGAAAGGAACCTGCTCCTGTCTGCCAACAAACCAACCTGGAGCTGGTGGTGGATGAGCCATCGCTGATCGTCTCCGGCTGGGATTCCTGCTCATGCGGTGACCACTGGATCAACCACCAGCAGGTCGACGAAGCCCAGCGCTGTGATCTCCCAGGTGGTTGAAAAGGGCGGACAGGCTGTCTTTGGGGCTTTCCTTCAAGTCTTGATACGCTTTCTCAGCCTGCGGCTCCAACCAAAGGCTGCAGCTGCACCAAGCACAGGCAATGGCCCGGGCACGGTTGCAGATGTGATTGGATCTCGCCCCGGAGGCCCAGGGTTCCGATCAGGAGGGTCAAACTCGGGTGGGGGAACTGGTATGAACTCAGGATCTTCCTTCAACGTGAAGAAGCCACCATTGAATCTTGCTGTTGAGAAATCAAGATCACCGGGTTTGGGTTGGTTGGGATTGCCAGTTGTTCCACGATTTGTGAAACTAGCCAGGCCGAAATTAATCTTCGTGTTGTTATCGCCACCGCCAACATAAGTTCCTACAAGGTCAAATCGAGTTGGATTGGATAAATTGAATTGGGTTGCTGCTGCAAGCAGACCTCCAATGCTTGCCGTTCGTGGCTGCCCCAGAGTGCCGGTTGGTAGAAGAGTAAAGTCTGCAGTGCGATAATTGTTGAATAGCTCTTCTTCACCCTTTGCAGTGTAAGACAACACGTCCTTGCTTGTGGCAGACACAGGGACAAATCCCCACAAAGCAATCGGTTGATCAGTGAAGCTTTTGCTAAAAATGCCCAAATCCACATCTCCGCCGGCGATTAACCCCACATCCTTGAATGCTGCAGGTCCACTGCCAAAAGAGATTGCCGCTCCGATTGCGTTGAATGAGGTATCGTCATCGACAATGCTCAGGACGTATGGCAACAGGTTGATGCGGAAGGTATCACCTGGCAAAAGAGAACCAAATGAGGTACCACTACCGCCGGGGACGCCTAGAACGCCTGTGCTGTCTGTCCCTGTGACATTCGCAGCATGAGATGGAGCTGCCTGAACGAACAAACATGTCGTCGTGACAGCGGCACCTGTTAGCAATCTCCCCAGACGTCTCATCATAAATCGAATATAAAACTTGCCAACACTACCCATCTTCCTGCCATCATTACAGGGGTCGTAATAGTCTCTATTATCCATGTTGAAGGTGCCTGCGCATCTTGCCAGCATGATTCCGCTTGTCACTGATACGAACTCACTCCTGGCTGCCGGCAGAGGAACCCTGCCTAGGAGGTGGATGAGCCATTGCTGATCGTCTCCGGCTGGGATTCCTGATCCTGCGGGGACCACTGCCATTCTCAACCAGCAGATCGAGGAGAGCTCCTGCTGTGATCTCCCGGCTGGTTGAGAATGGCGGCAGTGGTGCTCTTTGAGGCTTGCTTCTGTGCGGGGGGTGAGCCACAGCTGAACTTGGCGCTGCTGGTCTTGGTTGGAGGTCCGGCAGCGGGAGCAAAGACCCTCACCACCTTCGGTGCCCACACCCACTTGTTGCTGGTTTGGGTTGGGGGTTCGCCGGCAGCCGGCAAGGACTGACGCGAGCAGCTGGCGGTGCCCTGACCACCACCAACGGGGCACCGGGTGGATTGGGTTCTCCGCATTCCATTCCGTGGAAACCTCCAATGCCAAGCTCCGGCAACGCGATCAGCTGTGGTCAGCATGTGGTCACACAACTGCCGGGAACCATTGTTAAAACTGGGTTTATCGCGGACTTGAAATCCACAGGTGGCAACACTGTGGGGGTTCAAGTTGATCTGCGGCAACAGTCAGCTCGCCGTTCTGTCGCCGTGGATTGCACTCGGCTGCGGCACAACCCGCTCTGCTGGTCGTCCTTGCTCAGGCATCTGACCGTTCAGAACGACCACTGCCAAGTTGAGCTTGTTGGGCTTCTGGGGTGACGACGGATCCAGCTGTGGGCTTGCTCCCCAGCAGCAGCACCAGCCTCGTCACGATTGGTACACGCCCCTCGCCCCTTTCCGATGCTCCTGCTCTCCCCCTCCCCCCTCACCGCCGCCAGGATCGCCGACCTGCAGGCCACGGTGCTCTTGCTGCTCAGCCTGCTGATCAAGGCACAAATCCAGATCAGGGCGGCTGATTGTTCGATGCTGGTGGACAGCTCTATGCGCTCTGTCCATGCCACGCCGTCGTTACCGCCAGGATCCGCTGCCGCTCGGTGCCGTGGCCCCCGCCGCTGAACTGTTCGGACCGGAGCAGGCCAACCCACCCGGACTGCAGCTGGCCGAGCAGGGCCAGTTGGCGGTGGTGCCGCTGGGGCCGCTGTTTGATGCCGTGCCAGGATTCCAGATCACAACCGAGGACGACCTGCGACCGCTGCAGAGGGACGTGCTCGAGGATCGTTTGATCAAGGGGGCTCTGCCCAATCGCCATGGGCGCTCCCCAGAGGGTTCCAGTGGGAATGGTGGTGTGACCTGACCCCACAGTTGCAAGGTCTGCTGGTTTGACGCTCAGTGGCCCAGCCGCGCACGAATGTCCCTGAGCCGGGCGACGCTGTTCACCAATGCCGGAGCGCTGTCGAGGCCCTGCAGGTAATCGAACACATAGGCGAGCACGGCATAGATGGCGCCGGCGCTGAACACCGGCGACCGGGTGAAGTCGATCAGCAGGACGACGAGGGCGATGATCGTGGCGAGTTCCGTCACCGTCCAGGTCCACGACTCGCTGTCGGACAGTTGAACGTGCCAGCGACGCACCCGGCCGAAGTGACGACGAAGGCGCAGCGGCCGAGCCGCCTCGATGTCAGCGATCTCGTGCTCGATCTGGTCGTTGAGGCCACGATGCAACCGGAGCGCGCGCCGCCAGTACCAGGTATTGATGAGCGCCATCGGCAGCAGCACCGCCATGGCGATGAATCCCGCCTCCAGGTCGAAGGTGAACAGCATCACCAGCGACCCGATCACGGTTACCACCTGGGAGAACATCGCCGGCACATCGGCCTCGAAGAAACCCACCATCTCGCGCATCATCTCGACCCGCGCCGAGACGATGCTCGTGCCGTGGCCCTGGTGCCTCTGCTCAGCGACGGTGAGCACGGCGAGCCGGGCATACAGGCCCATGAAGACACGGGTGTCGTAGCGCTGCCGCCCAAAAGCCATCACAAGGTGCACGAGCCACACGGCAATCAGCGCCGAAAGGCCCCGGTAGCTGTTCTTCAGCAGCCCGTCCACCGCCCATCCGGTGAGTGCCGGATAGGCGAGCATGCAGAGGTTCTCCAGCAGGGTGAGGGTGTAGGTGCCGGCAATCGACAGCCGTTCAGCACGGGAGAGGGCGGTAAGGATCGACTGCGTCATCGTGTTGCGTTGTCGTCCCCAGGGTGGCCGTAGAGCCGTGATCAACGGATCAGGCTCACTCCCCTCAAGTCGAGAGACTGCTGACCCACAGGATCAGTGATCCAGGCACTTCGATGCCTCTCCAGAGTGATCATCTGTGACATGGTGACGTCCTCAGGCGCTTCGCCGGAATCGGGCAGATCGATGGGAGCATCCCCGATCTAACCAGGAACTTCCAGGCCTCCAGTTCCACCAACAACAAGGCCAAGGTGATGGATCCTGAACTGCAGGATTCGGCTGCCATGGGCAAGCAGTTGTTGTTCGGGATGCGTTGCCACAGCGGCAGCGGCTGCGCGGAAGGCGTTGGCTACGGGAAACAAAACGCTTTCCAGGACTGCGAAGCAGAGCTCAGGATTGCCATGAAGCCCGGCTAAACTCTTCATTGTCCTTGGAGCCAATCGTCAAAGAATTTGCGCCGCATCTCGCTGTTCTGGTTTTCCCAGGGCCAGTAGGGGGCAGATAGCTGGCTGGAGAACTTGCGCAGCAGTGGGATGCTGATCTCGATGTTCAGGGATTGGGCAATGTCGACGATCTGCTGTGGATTGGTGCTGGAGCGCACCATGCTGGCCAGATCGGGAGAGCTCCTCAGAGCCATTGAGAGGGCATGGATGCGATCAGTGACGAGATTGTCCCCATTGCCTTGAGTGTGCTTGTCCATGACATGAAATGGCGGGTCAGTCAGTGGGCTTGATGGCGGGATGGCTGATAGCGACGTGGATGGGCAATCGGTATCAGTTGTTGCATTTGAACTGGGGGTTCAGGAGCTCTGGCTGAGCTATCTCCGGCGAAAGAGCCGAACCAGTGGCCAACAGCGACTGGGCAAGGGGTTGAAGACGGAACTCGCAATCGCTCCGATTGCCTGTCCGTGGGCCTGGTATTGGTTGTGATCGTCATTTCCTGTACCAGCACGATGGCAGGGGTTGTCGATTGGGCGATCGGGTCGTTTGGTTGCGGCCTGCGTCTGGGAACCAGGCGTGAAGGCTCCTCAGGGGGGCAGGATGACCTGGACCATCGGGTTGGCCGGTAGGCTCGCTCAGGATTTTCTCATTATGTCAAGGATCCAAGGGTTTTGGTTCCTGGCCGCAGCCAGGGGCGCCATATGTTTTGATCCGATCATGATGCCTTGAAATGGCATTCCTTCCAGGTATCCAGCAAGACAAAACGATGTTTGTTCCGCATTCGGTGCGCACCGCTTCAGCTCCTTGTCTCCGTTCTGGTTCTGAATCAGGGCGGAGCTGCCCGCCGCTTCGTAAGCTGCCTGCATTGCCTCTTTCGTGATGACCTTCCTCGGCACGCTCGATGAGCTGAAGGTCCTGGTGGATCGTCTTGCTTTCCCCGGTCACTGGGAACACAAGGGCCAGTTCGAACTGTTCGTTTCCGATCAGGAAGACACCAATCTCCGTCTGAACTGGTGGCCCCAGTCCGGTGTGCTCACGGTCGTTGGTGATCCGGCCGAACGGGAGGGGGTTGAGGAACGGCTCGCGGCGCTCCTGGCCGAGCGTTGAGCGCCGCACCACCGGTTCTGTGGAGTTTTCGCCGTTGTCCCTTCGCGATCCGGGCGCGGTTGGCCCTGCGGGCTGCCGGTGTCGCCGTTGAACTGCGTGAAGTGAGCCTTCGGGCCAAACCGGCCGAGTTGCTGGAGGTATCGGCGAAAGGAACGGTGCCGGTACTGGTGCTTCCCGCCACAGCCAGTGGTGCTGGCCAGGTGATTGATCAGAGCCTGGCGGTGATGCGCTGGGCTCTGGAGCAGCACGACCCTGGCGATCTGCTCCGGCATGGACAGCCGGCCCTGGTGGAGGAGATGGCCAGCCTGATCAGCACCAATGACGGCCCCTTCAAGTTCCACCTGGATCACTTCAAGTACCCCGAGCGCTTCCCTGGCTCAGAGCCGTTGCGGCATCGCCAACAGGCACTGGAGATCCTGCATCACTGGAATGCCCGCCTGGCGCCCTGGCTGCTCGGCGATCACCCCTGTCTGGCTGATCTCGCCCTGCTGCCGTTCGTGCGTCAGTTTGCCCGGGTGGATCCGGAGGCTTTTCAGGCCGAGCCTGGGTTGGAAGTCCTGCAGACCTGGCTGAGCCGCTTCCTGGCCAGCGAAGCGCTCGCGGCGGTGATGACCCGGCGGGAACGCTGGCGCTCAAGCCGCTTTCTCTATCACCTCGCCCTGGCCACCGACTGGCAGGACGCCCAGCTGGCCGGTGAGTACCGCCGCTCCACCCGTGGGCGCAGCCTGGAGGAGGTGGGCTTCATCCATGCCAGCCAGGCCCACCAGATCGACGCCACCTACCAGCGCTTCTACGCCGATGCCGGCACCGTGCGCCTGCTCACGATCGATCCACAGCCACTGGCGGCCATCTGCCGGCTGGAGCCTGCTCCCGGGAGTGGGGAGTTGTTTCCCCATCTCTTTGGCCCCCTGCCGCTGACGGCGGTGGTGGGGGTGGAGCCCTACCCAGCAGGATGACCGGCGCCGGGGCCGGGCCGTTGAGCCTGGCGGAGCTGGAGCGCTGTGCGGTGCGGCGGGGACTGCTGCTCCGGATTCAGAGGCGGCGACAGCTGGGGATCTGGGCCCTGAGGGTGGGGGTGGCGCGCAGCCGGCCGGAGCAGGCTCCGCAACTGCTCGGTGAACTCAAGGGCTGGGCCCTGCCGGCTGCCAGCGGTCTCCACCTCGACACCCTGCGGGTGCAGGGCAGGGCCCATCGGGTGGGGGTGCTGATCTGGGCTGCCACCTTCGCCTGGGCCCTGGAGGAGACCCCCTGCCGTCGCGCCCAGCTGCTGGCGATTCACGATGAAGAGGTCCAGCACTGCCGGTTGGTGCGTTACTTCGAACGGCTTGGATTTCAACCGGTCCAGACCGTTGGGGCGGGCTTGCTGGACTGGCCCCAGCGGCTGCTCTGGGGTGGTGCCGGCCTGCGGATGGCAGGCGATTGCCAGGAGGGTCTGAGGCGCTGCAGCGCCCTGCTGGTTGAGGCATCGGCCCGGTAAGGTCGAACGCAATGATCAGGGGGGATGGTGATTCAGATTTCAGAGGCTCGGATGCATCTGGTTCGCTGGATCTTGACCGTTGGCTGGTTGCTGATCATCGGTTCGCTCTTTTATGACCCCTGGACGGCGAGATTCACCGATCCGGATCACCCCTGGAGCCCCCTGCGGTTATCGCGGCAGTGCGTTGAGGTGCAGGGTTCCTGTCTGATCGAGCAACCCTATCCCCTTGGCACCACGGTGTTCTGGGGGGTGGTCGTGCCAGCCGGCATCTTCATTCTCCTGGTGTTCGGCCACGAGCTCTGGCGGCGGATCTGCCCACTGTCTTTTCTTTCCCAGATTCCCCGCGCCCTCGGCCTGCAGCGTCAGTTCGAGCGCCTCAATGCCAAAACCGGCAAGCGACGCTTCGAGATCGCCAAGGTGCCAGCAGACTCCTGGCTGGGTCAGCATTACCAGCAGTTGCAATTCGGCTGGTTGTTCGTTGGGCTTTGCGGACGATTGCTGTTTTTCAATGCGGATCGGATCGTGCTGGCCGGTTGGTTGCTGTTCACGATTGCGGCCGCCATCGCGGTGGGTTACCTGTTCGGTGGCAAGGCCTGGTGTCAGTATTTCTGCCCGATGGCGCCGGTGCAGAGCATCTACTCCACACCGGCCGGCCTGCTGGGCAGCCGGGCCCACACCAGTGAACAGTTGATCACCCAGTCGATGTGCCGCACGGTGTTGCCGGATCAATCCGAGCAGAGTGCTTGTGTGGCCTGCCAGCAACCCTGCATCGACATCGATGCCGAGCGGATGTACTGGGCCGGGATCGACAAACCCGCCGCTGGCTTTGATCGTTATGGCTATGTGGGATTGGTGATCGGCTATTTCGGTTTTTACTATCTCTATGCTGGTAACTGGGATTATTATTTCTCCGGTGCCTGGTTACGCCAGAGTGATCAGCTCGCATCCCTGCTCAGGCCTGGGCTTTTCCTGTGGGGTCAACCGATCAATCTGCCGAAACTGGTGGCGGTTCCCCTGGTTCTCGGTCTGTGCACCTGGCTGGGTGCCCTGTGCGGACGCTGGATCGAGAACAGGGGCCGGATCAGCGCCCATCGCCACGAGGCTGGCCCTGCTTTCACGGTGGTTCGGCACCGGTTGTTCTGCCTGTGCACCTTTGCCATCTTCAATGTCTTCTTTCTGTTTGCCGGCCGGCCTCTGATCCAGCTTTTGCCCCTCTGGGTGCAAACCCTCTACGACCTGCTCCTGATGATGCTGAGCACGTTGTGGTTGTACCGCGCCTGGAATCGTGATCCCGATCTGTATGGCCGGGAGAACCTGGCGAGCCGTTTCCGCAAACAGCTGGAGCGGCTGCAGCTCAATGTCGCCCAGTACCTCGACGGCCGCAGCCTGGCCGAGCTCAACACCCATGAGGTCTATGTGCTCGCCAAGGTGCTGCCTGGGTTCACCCGTGAAAAACGCCAGGAGGCCTACAAGGGGGTGGTGCGGGATGCCCTTGCCGAGGGCTATGTGAACGTGGCCAGCAGTCTGGATGTGCTCCAGCAGATGCGTGTGGAGCTGGGTGTCTCCGACGCCGAGCACGAACAGCTGCTCGAGGAGCTGGGCGTGGAGGATCCCGATCTGCTCGACCCCGACAGCCGCCGCAGCCTTGAAAATCAGGTCCGCCTCAATGGCTATCGCCAATCGCTGGAGCGGCTGCTCCTGCTCCAGGCCCGCCAGCAGGGCTCAGCCACCCCATCGATGCTCACTCCTCTGGAACTGGAGTACGCGATCACCGACCAGGAGCAGGAGAACGTGCTGGATGGGCTCAAGCCCGCAGTCGGCGCCGCCAGGAAGGTCGAGGCGCTGCTGGATCGCTTGCCAGGGCTGAGCGAGACCTGGCGCGCCCTGCATCAACCCTCAGTCCCCCAGCACCCTTTTGTTCGGATTGTGCTCACCGATCACATCCGCCACCGCCTGGAGCTGAGCATGGGCGCGATCCTTGAGGCCTTCGTGATCCTCCAGGACGATCCGGTCCTGCCAGGCCTGGTTGTGCGCTTGCGGGCCCAGTCCCCCCTGGTGCTGCTGGAGATGCTGGAGCGGGGGCCGTGGAGGCAGCGCCTCTCCCCGCAGCTGTTTGCCGATCTCAATGCGCCTGGAGCTGAACCCTCCGCCTGTTCCCTGGAGATCCCGTTGCCGGTCACGCTCGGCCATCTCGAAACCCTGCTGCAGGAACGCACTCCCACCACCGCAGCGGCGGCCCTGTTCCTGCTGGCCCAGCTGGATCGGAGCCGCGCCCGCCAGCTTGCCGGTGCTCTCAGCACTGCACCGGTGGCACAGCTGCTGGGTCAGACGGCCCAGCAGCTGCTCAACCTGGAGGCGGCGGAGCTGGTCCTGGCCGATCTTCCCGCCCTGGAGTTGCGGCTGTGCCTGGCGGCCAGCGATTTCTTCCGTCGCACCCGGCCGGAAACCCTCGAAGCCCTTGCTGACGCCTCCAGCGTGCACACCTACGCGGCGGGTGAGCTGATCACCGAAGCCGGCGACACCTGCCGCGAGTTGCTGCTGTTGATTGATGGGGAAGCGGTGATCCACTATCAGGAAGAACAGCGCGTTCGCCTGGAGCCCCTCAAGCCTGGCCAGGTTCTCGATGAACTCGAAGTTCTCACCCACAGCGCCACCGAGAACACGATCGTGGCCGAGCGTGACAACACTCGCCTGCTGGCTGTTCCGGTCGATAGTTTCGATGCCATGCTCGATCAGGATCACGACCTTGGCCGCCGGGTGCTGGAGCTGGAGAGCCGCCACTTGCAGCGGTTCATGCGTTCGGTGCAGGCCTGAGCGGCACGGCCGTTGGCCCCGGCAATCGGTGGGACGGCTGGTTTCGTGGTCAGGGAAGTTCTCAGCAGATCTGTGGCTGCGACAGCCAGCCCCAGGCGCTGTCGTGGCGTTTGCTCTTGCGATGGCCGTGGCAACAGACGTCCAGCCGCTCAGGGCTCAGGAGCCAGAGGACTTCACCCCTACCACCATCATTCATGCCCAGGTGAATACGGCGATGGGCGCCCTCAGTTTTGAGGGCGACGTTGTCGACAGGGGTTCCAATACAGCCCTGGGTTTTCCCCTGCTCAACGCACTCAGCGTCAACCATGACGCTCGGGTCACGATCGACACGAGTTTCACGGGGCAGGACCTGCTCAGGGTCCGCTTCAGAAGCGGCAACTTCGGCGCCTCCGGTTTCTTCTCCAATCCACCAACTCCGCTGACGCGCCTCGATTTCGCATCCGACAATCCGATCAGTGTCAACCGGGCCTATCTGCAGGTTCCGCTCAGCCCCGAGCTCCGCATCAGTGTGGGTGGCATCATCAGCCAGCTCGATAAGCTCCCCGTCTGGCCGAGTGTCTACAACGACTCCCCCATTCTCGATCTGTTTCAGTACGCCGGGGCCCCCGGTGCCTACAGCAAGCGATCCGGTGGCGGCTTCGGTGCCTGGTGGCAGCCCCGGGGTGTGCTCCAGGGATTCAGCCTTGGCTATGCCTACGTGGCCGAACGCGCCGGTGGATCCCCTCAAGGTGGTGGCCTGTTCTCTCCTGTCTCCTCCCAAACCAGCACCCTCCAGCTGGCCCTGACCAGGCCCCAGTGGAACATCACCGGGGCCTATACCTTCAGCGGCCCCCAGGTGAGGCTGAGGGGGACGCCACTGGCCAGCCTCCTGGCCGCAGGGGCGCGCGATGGATCGCTCCAGTCCTGGTCGGTGGCGGGGTACTGGCAACCTCGGCGGTCAAGGTGGATCCCCTCGATCAGCGTTGGCTTGGGTCAGGACAGCTTTCGTTTCGGTGCCTATCCGGTGGCGAACGTGTCGGGGCTGCGTACCCAGTCCTGGTACACCGGGCTGGTCTGGAGTGATGTGCTCCGCCAGGGCAACAGCCTGGGATTCGCTGTGGGGTCACCCGCCCATGTGACGGGCATCCAGGCATCGGGGACCAGGCCCATCGACGATCGAGGCCTGGCTTATGAGCTCTATTACCGGATTGTGGTGAGTGACGAGCTCAGCTTGACGCCTGCCGTGTTCTGGTTGACCCGCCCTCGGGGGGCCATGACAGCCAGCGATGATCCATCCCAGGCACTGCTGTTCCCCGTTGGATCGACGGACGCCACGCTCGGCGTCTGGGCTGGACTGATTCGGGCAACGCTGCGGTTCTGAACCACCTCCGGAGCGGCTCCTTCTCCACTGGGATCGTCGTCAGCCCTGTTGCCACGCTTCAGGCCTTTCCTGTTGTGACACTGCTTCGATCAGCCCTTAGGGCATTCTTAATCCTGCCCAGGATGGTTTTGGGGCGATTCCTCATGCCATGCAGCCGTTGTCACAGCTCGCTCTACGAGGCCTCACCGGCGCTGCCGGTGGGGTTCTTGGTGGCCTGGCAGGTGCGGCGGCAGCCGTTCTGGTCACAGAACTGATCAAATTCAGCCTGGCGCGGGTCTGGCAGCTCGAACCCGGCTGGCTGCTGGCCCTGCCCGTGCTGGGCATCGCCCTGGCGGTGCTGGTGCTGCAGGGGTTGGCCCAGGGTGAGGGGGCCGGTCGGCTGCCGTTGCTCCCCCTGGC
Organism: Cyanobium sp. ULC082; assembly: GCF_977927535.1. Lineage (NCBI taxonomy): Bacteria > Bacillati > Cyanobacteriota > Cyanophyceae > Synechococcales > Prochlorococcaceae > Cyanobium > Cyanobium sp. ULC082. The sequence continues at coordinate 1,143,005 of NZ_OZ376397.1, read as the reverse complement.
CGGAGTGCCGGTGCCCAGGGCGCTGCGGATCTGGACCACCTTCCCCGGTGATGCGGCCCGCGCCGATCTCACCGCCGATGTGCTGGCCACGGCGGGGGAGGAGGAGCGCTTCCCCTGGTGGCTGGCGCCGGTGCGGGCCCTGGCGATCCTGGCCACCGTCGGCTTCGGCGGCGCCATGGGAACCGAGTCGCCTGCCGCCCACCTGGGGGTGGCCGCAGCAGCCTGGATGGGCCGGTGGCGACCGTGGCTGCGGCCGTTGCTGCGGCCCCTGGCCGTGGGAGGTGGGGCCGCCGGGGTGGCGGCCCTGATGGGGATCCCCCTGGTGGGGACCTGTTTCATGCTCGAACTCGGTCGTCGCCGCCAGGTGCCGTTCAGCGTCGATCGCGTGGCGGCGGCCCTGGCCGGTGGCCTGGTGGGCTGGGGGATCAACGTCACGTTTCAGCTGACGCTGATCAGCCTGGTGGTGCCGAAAGTGCCCCCGGCCGATCTCTGGGATGCGGTGGCAGCGGCCCTCCTGATCGGCGCCATTGCCGGGGCCGTCACGGCGCTCGCCGGCAAGGCCATCTACTGGGCCCGGGGCTGGAAGGCTCAACCGTGGCGAAAGCTGGCCCTGGGAGCCCTTGCCATGCTGGCGATTGCGCTGGCCACCGGCTGGATCGCCGCGCCGGCTGCGGGCTTCGGGCCCGGCGGTGCGGCGATCGTCTGGGCCGAGACCACACCGGCCGCCACCCCCCTCACCCTGCTGGGGCCGTCGCCCTGCTGCGGGCCGCCGCCACCACGGCGGCGGTGGCGGCCGGAGGCTGTGGGGGCGTCTTCGTGCCGTTCCTGGCGATCGGCGACATCGCCGGCCGGGTGTTCGCCGCGGCCTTCGGGGTGCCCCCCGATCTGGCCGGTGCCGCCGGGGCGGCGGCCGGGATCGCCGGTGGCTACCGCCTGCCGTTCACCGCCATGGCGATGGTGCTGGGGGTGGGCGGACCCACCCTGGCCACCCTCACCTGCCTGGCCACGGTGGGGGTGGCGGTGGCCGCCGGCGCCTGGGCAAGCCGGGGAATCTCCGTGCTCTCCCTGACGCTGGAAGAGGCCAGCCGCCTCAAGGGCTGACGCTGGTGTGACCATCTGAACAAGGGAAGCCATGGGACGATGGGCGCCACCTGAGCCGGATCATCGTTTTGAGTCCTTCCTGGGCGGGGTCCAACACCGCCGCTCAGCGCCTGGCCAGGGGAAAGGCGCTGCGCTCGGCGGTTCCCCGCTCGGCCCAGGCGGAATGGTCTTCCCTGCTGGGGAGCCGTGATCCGATCGCCCTGCTGGAAGCCTCCAATGCGGGGCGGGTGCAGGAGCTGATTCCGATTCGCATCGGCCGGATGCTCCGCTCCCCCTTCACCTTCATGCGGGGTTCCTCGGCGCTGATGGCCCATGACCTGAGCCTGCTGCCGCGCTCCGGCATCCAGGTGTGGGCCTGCGGGGATTGCCACCTGCTGAACTTCGGGCTCTTTGCCACGGCGGAGCGGAATCTGATCTTTGATCTCAATGATTTTGATGAGGCCCACCCGGCCCCCTGGGAGTGGGATGTGAAGCGTCTGGCCACCAGTTTCGTGCTGGCGGGCCGCGACAACAACCATTCCGAAGTGGATTGCCGTAAAGCCGCCCGGCGATGCGTCCGCTCCTACCGGCAGCATCTGCGGGAGTACGTCGAGGCCAGCCCACTGGAGGTCTGGTATGCCCGTTTCGATGCCGACGATCTGATCGAGGCCGCACCGACCAAGGCCATCAGAAAGTCGCGCCAATCACTCACTGCCAAGGCTCGCCGGCGGATTGCCCATCACCTGTTTCCGAAGATCACCACCCTGGCGGATGGCCATTGCCGGCTCACCGACCAACCTCCCGTGCTCACCCATGTCTGCCATGAAGAACTGGAGCAGCGGATCAGCGAAGACCTGGAGGACTATCGACTCTCCCTGTCCGATGAGCGGCGTGTGTTGCTGGATCGCTACACCCTCGAGGATGTGGCCCTCAAGGTGGTGGGAATCGGCAGTGTCGGCACCCGCTGCCTGGTGGCTCTCTACTTCTCCGAGGATGGCCATCCCCTGATCCTGCAGATCAAGCAGGCCAACCCGTCGGTGCTGGAGCCCTACACCCTGCCCAGCACCCTGCCCAACCACGGCCAGCGCGTGGTGATGGGCCAGCGGCTGATGCAATCCGGCAGCGATCTGTTTCTCGGCTGGTTCCGCAGCCGGATCGGCAACGACTACTTCGTGCGCCAGCTGCGTGACATGAAAATGTCGTACCCGATCGAGGACATCTCCCCCCTGCGACTCCAGCATTACGCCGACTACTGCGGCTGGTCGCTGGCCCGTGCCCACGCCCGCGGCGGAGACGCTGCCACGATCAGCGGCTACCTGGGTGTGGGAGAGGCGGCCGACCGGGCGATCGAACGCTTCGCCATCGCCTATGCCGACCAGACGGAGCGCGACCACGCCAGCCTCCAGGCGGCTGTGGACGCCGGGCGGATCGAGGCCCTGATCGAAGCCGATCGCTGAGCTCGGCAGCGGATAGCCCTGGGGGCTCGACTGCATCGACCAGGACTTCCTGGGTCATTGGTGCAGATCGCTCTCCCGCCGGTTCAGCGCTCAGGCTTCCAGCTTGAATGACTCCTGGTACGGCTGGAGTTGCGCATGGGCGACGACATCGGCAGCCCCGTACCTCTGGAGGCCATCCAGTGATGCCTTGCCGGGCTGGTTTTCATCCCACCGGGAGGGTGCACCTGGAGGTAGAACCAACCTTATTTCATGTGGGACAAGGTTTCCAAAAGGATCTTGTCTCCTTGGATGTTGATTCTTGTCAGGCCAACCCGTGGGTTTTCCAGGTCAATAATGATGAAGGTGATGAGGGATATGGTCAGGCAGAAAATAATCATATAAAAGAGCGGCCGTTTTGAATTTACGGACATATCCTGGCCAACCATAAAGGCAGAAGCCAAGGCGAGAGCAAACAGCAAGATGTAAACAATCAGCGGTGGATGGGTGCGAGTCGCCTGCAGCCGTTCGTTGGCAACATTCATCATCTCGCCGGTTGATGTCAGGACAAGAGTGATGATTCCTCGATTTTTATCCTTTAGAACAGAGGCACTGGCAATGACCCAGATCTTGTCTTGCAGGGCAAGACTTTGACGGAAGTAGGCATTCGATCGTTCTCGATCATCATAGTATCGGAAGACTTGGATACGCGATTGAACATAATCATTGTAGAGTGGCCGCAACTTCGCTTGATCTTGCTTCGGCAGTGCATCGAGATTATGGTAGGCGGTTGAAATAGCGTTGGCTTCCTTTAATACCAGATGGACCCGATTCTCGTAGCGAGATAGTGTTCCAGTAAATGTCAAAGCCAGGAGCAGCCCTAGAATTCCAAAGATAGAGTTTTCAACGGCGCTAAATCCTTCGATCGTTCTTTCGGGATCTCTGATTAATCTCCGCCGCCCGATTCGATAGCCAGTTTCGATGCTTCCAGCCATGCCCAGGCCCAGCAGTGTTGCTGACAGGAGTGATACGGCTAGGAATTCCATGCTCAATCAAATCAGGACAGCAGTGAAAGTTGGCTTTGCAAGCAGGGGGTCCTGTCGGTGCTGCTCACGCCAGGACGAGATCCTGTTCGTCCAGAACAAATGAAGGCATGCAACCTTGAAACATGATCATCATTATTCTGAGAATACCACGTGTTGAGCCGTCAGGCTTGCCTGTCCATACCAACTGAACTTGCCGCATCGACAATCCACTCACTCCTCAGAGTTGTTGTCTTATGGGGCTTCAGTCTTTTCCACTACACCAATCCCACTACACCAATAGGAGCAGGAGAGAGTGATTGGGGGTGGGCTGATTGCGGCGTCAGGATGCCGCCGAATGCTCCCAGGAGAAATGAGGCAGGCGGTAGAGCGCCTCCCTCTGGGCGTCACTCCAGGTTTCGATCATGGCAGCAAGCTCGGGAGCATCCCCATCCAGCTTGAGCTGATGGCTGATCGCCAGGTGATTCCGTGGAATGAGGGCCAGCTCGAAGGGCGGACCCACGGTGAGGTTGGATCGCTGGGTGAGAACTTCTGAAATCAGGCAAAGCCGGGCTGCATCCTCCAGGGAAAGATTGGAATGCCCCACATTATCGAGCGGTGGTTTCCCATACTTTGTTTCACCGATCTGCAGGTATGGAGTTTCACGTGTTGCCTTGATTGCATTGCCCTGAGCATAGATCAGGTACAGGCCATGGGCCTCCCCTCTGATCTGCCCGCCCAGGATGAAGGAAGCTCCGGCACTGGCTCCAGCTTGCTGCAAAGCAGGAGCATTTTCCTGTTGCACAGCCACACTCACACGACCGACATAGCTGGCTGCTTCAAAGAGGTACTGGCATGATCGGAGGTCTTTATTGGCTGCAGGTGTAGCTTCGATCTTCTGATCGAGATCGCGGTGAATCCAGCTGATCACAGCCTGGGTTGTGGCTAGATTGCCCGCAGCAAGAAGGACGAAGATCCGATCGGCAGCCGGCTGAAAAACATGCATCTTGCTGTAGCTTGAGATATAATCAACTCCTGCATTGGTGCGTGAATCTGATGCCAGGACGAGCCCTTTCTCCAGCCAGTAACCGATGCAATACGTCACCGCTTGAAACTCCAGAATCCAGACAATGATCTTAGCGATCCGCCAGGCAAGCTTGAGGCCTTGAAGGTTAAGAAGTGAGGAACTTCTGAGCCTGCCAGCTTCGAGCTCCGGATATCGACCTGCTGCAGATCGACCTGCTGGTGAGAATGCCGCTGGTCAGCGCTGGTTCATCAGGAATGAACCGCTCAATCAGCTTGGCAGAATGGATCTGGCTGTTTCAGCTTTCCTGGGCCGCTGGGCTGGGGCCGGCGATGTGACGGATCAGGTCGAGGCATTTGCAGGAATAGCCCCATTCGTTGTCGTACCAGGCCACCACTTTCACAAATGTGTCAGTGAGGGCGATGCCGGCACCGGCATCAAACACCGAGGTGCAGGTTTCACCAACAAAATCGGCCGAAACCACCTCCTCTTCGGTGTAGCCCAGCACCCCTTGCATCGGTCCTGCGGCCGCCGCTCGCATCGCCTGCTTGATGGCCTCGTAGGTGGTGGGGGTGGAGAGATTCACGGTGAGATCCACCACCGACACATCGGGAGTGGGCACCCGGAAGGCCATGCCGGTGAGCTTGCCGTTCAGGGCCGGGATCACCTTGCCCACCGCCCGGGCCGCTCCGGTGGAGGAGGGAATGATGTTCTGGCCGGCGCCACGGCCGCCCCGCCAATCCTTGACGGACGGGCCATCAACTGTTTTCTGGGTGGCGGTGGTGGCATGCACGGTGGTCATCAGGCCTGAGCTGATGCCGAAGTTGTCGTGCAGCACCTTGGCGATCGGCGCCAGGCAGTTGGTGGTGCACGATGCATTGGAAACGATGTCCTGGCCGGCGTAGCTGGTGTGGTTCACCCCCATCACGAACATCGGCGTGTCGTCTTTCGAGGGGGCGGAGAGCACCACCTTGCTGGCCCCGGCCTCGATGTGGGCCCTGGCGGTGGCATCCGTGAGAAAAAAGCCGGTGGACTCCAGCACGATCTGAGCTCCCACCGCTCCCCAGTTGAGCTGGCGGGGATCCCGCTCGGCGGTGACGCGGATGGTGTTGCCGTTGACGATCAGATTGCCGCTGTTGACGGTGACATCCCCCTGGAAGCGGCCGTGGGTTGAATCGTAACGAAGCAGATAAGCGATGTAATCAACATCGAGCAGATCGTTGATGCCAACTACATCCACATCGCTGGCTTCAATGGCACGCCGAAATACCAGTCTGCCGATTCGGCCAAACCCGTTGATTCCAATCTTGATGGTCATGAGACACTCTCCCTGCGGCTTGAAGTTGTGAGGATCTTGTTTTAATCTAGCAGCCAGCCGGCTTAGCCCAGCCAGTTCAGAAAGCGTTGAATCACAATGGCATTGCTGATATCCACGAAGAACCCCGACACCAGCGGCACGATGATGAAGGCGCGCTGGGCCGGGCCATAGGTCTGGGTCACAGCTGCCATGTTGGCCATGGCCGTGGGGGTGGCGCCAAGGGAGATGCCACCGAAGCCGGAGCAGATCACGGCGGCTTCATAATCACGACCCATCACCCGGAAGATCACGAAAATGGCGAACAGAAAGGCAAGCACGAACTGGGCGGCCAGAATCGTGATGATCGGGCCGGCCAGCTCGGCAATCGTCCAGAGCTGCAGGCTCATCAGCGACATCGTCAGAAAGATTCCCAGGGCGACGTCCGAGACGATCGCCAGGGAGCGGCTGCCGGCGGGCCATGGAAAGCGGGCCAGCCGTGGCACCGTGTTGGTGAGCAGGATGGCGGCGAACAGGCAGCAGACGAACAACGGCAACTGGCGTCCCATGGCACGCAGGCCTTCGTGCAGAGCCTCGCCCAGCGCCAGGCTGACGTTCAGCCAGAACAGCGTGGTCAGCAGGCTGAAATAGGAAATCGGCTCCGCGGGACGCCCACCGTCATCCACCCTTGAAGCCATGCTGCGGACGGCTGGCTGGAGCTTGTTGCCGCGAATCAGGAGACGTGCGATCGGGCCACCCATCAGGGATGCCAGCACCAGGCCGAAGGTGGCGCAGGCGATGCCGATCTCCAGGGCGTTCTCCACCCCGTGGCTGGCGGCGAACCGCGGTGCCCAGGCAATTGCCGTGCCGTGCCCACCGAGCAGCGACACCGATCCACCCAGCAGGCCGATCAGTGGATTGAGGCCCAGAAGGGTGGCGACGCCCACGCCGGTGAGGTTCTGAAGGATCATGTAGACCACCGTGACCACCACCAGCACCAGCAGGGGCCGCCCGCCCGCCCGCAGAGTCCTGATGTCGGCGTTCAGTCCAATCGCCGCAAAGAAGTAGAGAAGCAGGAAATCACGGGTGGCCAGATTGAAGCCCACCTCGATTCCCGTGACGCTGTGGAACAGGGCCAGCAGAAGGCAGACAAGTAGCCCGCTGCTGACCGGCTCCGGAATGTTGAACTCCCGCAAGAGCGCCACCCGTTGATTGAGCCATCGGCCGATCGCCAGCACAACGATGGCAATGTTGAAGGTGGAGAAGCTTTCGAATTGCATTGCTCTTCAATCCTCCCCGGCGTGGTAGCTGCTGCGCACCAGCGGCCCACTGCGCACCTGGCTGAATCCCAGCTGTTTTGCAACCTCGCCGAAGCGAACGAATTGCTCGGGTTCCCAATAGCGCTGCACGGGTAGATGGGCCAGGGAGGGCCGCAGATACTGCCCCAGGGTGAGCCGTTCACAGCCGGCCTGGCGAAGATCCGCCAATGCTTCGATCACTTCGTCTGCTGTTTCGCCGAGTCCCAGCATCAACCCCGATTTGGTCGGGATGGCGGGAGCCAGCTGGCGGGCGGCGGCCAGCAGGCCCAGGGAGCGCTCGTAGGTGGCACCGCGACGCACCTCCCCCTGGAGGCGCCGGACCGTTTCCAGATTGTGGTTGAAGCACACCGGCCCCGCCTCCAGCACCGTGCCGAGGCGCCGTCGCTGGGCGGCCAGCCCCTCGGTTTCGCTGCGGTGGCCACCCCAGAAGTCGGGGGTGAGCAGCTCGATCGACACCTGGGGCGTGCGGCGCCGGATCGCGGCCATCGTGCCGGTGAACAGGCTGGCGCCATGGTCGGCCAGGTCATCGCGGGCGACGGCGGTGAGCACCACGTAGCGAAGGCCCAGGGCCTCCACCGCTTCCGCCACCCGTTCGGCCTCCCCGGCGTCGAAGGGGACCGGCGCCTGGCCCTTCTCCACCTGGCAGAAGGCGCAGCTGCGGGTGCAGATCGGACCGCCCAGCAAGAAGGTGGCCGTGCCGGCCGCGTAGCACTCGCCCCGGTTCGGGCAGCGGCCCTCCTCGCAGATCGTGTGGAGTCGCTGCTGCTTCACCACCCCCTGAACCGTCTCCAGATCAGAGGCGTTCCCCACCGGCCGTCTCAGCCACTCGGGCAGACGCTCGGCCGGGGCGATGGCGCTGTATCGGCTGCTCGGACCCATTCCTTTCTTCTCCGTGCCGGTCATTGCTCGTCCATCCTGCGCCGTCCTTCCAGGGCCCGGGCCAGGGTGATTTCATCGGCGTACTCAAGCTCGCTGCCCACCGGCAGGCCGTAGGCGATGCGGCTGACCGGTGAGAACGGCCGCAGCAGCCTGGCCAGGTAAAGGCTGGTGGTGTCGCCTTCGACGCTCGGGGTGAGCGCCAGGATCACCTCGGTGATGCCTTCGCGGTCCACCCGCTCCACCAGGGGCTGGACATGGAGCAGCTCCGGGCCCACCCCATCCATCGGCGAGATCAATCCGCCCAGCACGTGGTAACTCCCCTTGAACTCCCGGGTGCGCTCCAGGGCCAGCAGGTCGCGGGAATCGGCGACCACGCAGAGCTGGCCATTCTGCCGTTCGTTGTTGAGGCAGATTTCACACAGTGGCTCCGCCGACAGGTGGAAGCAGCGCCGGCACTGGCCCACCTGGCTGCGGGCCGCCAGCAGCGCGTCGGCGAAGCTGCGGATCTGTTCTTCCGGCTGCCTCAGCAGATGCAGCGCCAGCCGCTGGGCGGTGCGGGGGCCGATGCCGGGCAGCCGCTCGAACTGGTCGATCAGGCGGGCCAGGGGCCGGGTGAAGCCGCTCAGCGAACCGCCGCAACTGGCCGGAATCTAGGGGCCAGGCCGGCGGTGATGCAGTCCGCCAGGCGGCGGCGACAATAGTCTGAGTGCCATGGCGCATCTCCCTCGCCTCTGCCAGCCGACGATGGTTCCGCGCGTTCCTTTTGTCCTTCCCGCTCCCCTGCTTTCCCGGCTGCTGGCCCTGGTGCTCGGAGTCTTCGCGATCGGCGGTGGCCTGGCCGGTTGCAGTGCCGCCGCCGCTGGCCTCAACTCCTTCCAGAGCCCCGACGGGCGCTACGCCTTTCTCTACCCCACCGGCTGGAGCCGGGTGGCGGTGAGTGGTGGACCCCAGGTGGTGTTCCACGACCTGATCAACAGCGACGAAACCCTCAGCCTGGTGATCTCCGAGGTGAACGCCACCAATGAACTCGCTTCGCTGGAGAGCGCCGAGGCGGTGGGGGAGAAACTCGGCCGGATCGTGATCGCCCCCGAGGGCAGCGGACGTCGCGCCGAGCTGGTCGAGGCGGTGGAACGCCAGGACGGTGACCACACCTTCTTCGACCTTGAATACGCCGTCCATCTGGCCGGCCGCGACCGCCATGAACTGGCCACCGTTGTGGTCGACCGCGGCCGGCTCTACACCCTGGCTGCCAGCACCAACGAGGACCGCTGGCAGAAGGTGCACACCCTCTTCCACCAGGTGATCACCTCCTTCACGCTGCGGATCTGAGCTTTGGCGGACGTGCTGGTGATCGGTGCCGGCCTGGCCGGCAGCCTGCTGGCCCTGTCCCTGGCCGAATCCGGAGCCCGGGTCCTGCTGCAGGATTCCGGCTCAGCCCGTTCTGGCGCCACCGGGCTGAGCTATGGGGGAGTGCCCTGGTGGGCTGGCCCCCCTGGTCCACTCGGTGCCCTGATGGCAACGGCCCCGGCCTGCTGGCACGACCTGGAAGCGCGCCATGGGCCGCTCGGCTGGCAGCCCTGCAGCCTGCTGCTCCATTGGCGGAACAGCGGCTGTGCGGCTGCGGCCGCTGCGATCGAAACCGCCCTCGCCGGGGTGCGGAATCGGGCGGAACGCCACCTGCCCACCGGGACGGGATGGCCGGTTGAAGAAGGAACGGCGGGCTCCCTGCGGCTGCCCTATGGCCGGGTCGATGTCCCCAGCCTCCTCCGCGCCCTCCCCGCCGCCCTCGATCGGGCCGGGGTGGAGCGGATCCAGGCCGTTGCCTGCCCCCTCCGGGCGGAATCGCTTCCGGCTGATCAGGTGGTTCTCGCGGCCGGAGCCGGCTGCCGCTCCTTGTTGTCGGCCTTGCCTGATCGGCTGCGGGTCAGCTGGGCCGGTCTGCTGGCCATTGAGGATGCCGCTGCCTGTTCATCGTTGTTGCCGAAGGCGCTGGCCGACGCTGCGGAGATCGTCATGCCGCTGCTGGGTGGACGCCAGGGGCTGGAGGACCGGGCTGCCGGGCTCAGGGGCGAGGAGTGGGTTGTCGATGCGGGCCTCGCCCCCTGGGGGAAGGGGTTGCTGCTGGGCCAGACCACCCTGGTGCGGCCGGGTGTGGCCAGCGGGCCGCCACCATCACCTGCTGGACTCGAAGCGGCCCTTCGCCAGGCCCTGGCTGCCATCGACCCGGGGCTGGGGGTGCTGGAGGCGCCGTTCCTCCAGGTGCCGGTGAGCTTCACCAGCACGGGAGTTCCCCTGGTCGGACCGGTTCCGGGTTGGCCGGGGCTGTGGGTCTTTGCCGGCTTCAGCGGCCCGTTTGCCCTGGTGCCGCCGCTGGCCCCCCTGCTGGCGGCGGCGATCGGTGGCGACTCCGCTGCCCTGGAACGGCTGCCGGGTTGCTGACAGCTGGAGCGAAACCCTGCATGCTGAGCCGATGAACGCTCCACTTCCCACGGCCAGGAAGGGGCTCACACCTCATCAGCAGGTGGGATGCAGCCTGGGTGCCATGGCTGGAGCTCTGGTTCTCTGGGCCTGCTTCTGGGCCGTGCCGACCGAAGTGGTGGGCAAAGGGGTGTTGCTGCTGCCCGATAACGCCGGTCTGCTCGATGCCCGTGCCGGTGGCCAGGTGCGCCGGCTCCATGTGGCCGTGGGCGATCGGGTGCGGCGGGGGCAGGTGCTGATCGCGTTCCACCTGCCCGTGCTCGAGCGGCAGCTGGAGCAACAGCGGGCCAACCTGCGGGAGCTGGAACGCCAGGACCTGCAGCTCTCCGGTCGCGATCGGCTGCGACTGCTCAGTGAGAAAGAGGCGGTTGACACGGCTCTGGCCAAGCTGGCGGCGGATCGCGGCCGCTTCGGCCGTCTCAAGGGCACCTACAGCGAAAAGCTCTCCAACCTCGACTGGCTGGCGCAGCGCGACGTGGTCGCCCCGCTCTCCACGGAGGTGGTGGCGGTCGAGCAGGGTCTGACCAGCACCGGCGTGAGCCTCGATCAGGTGCGGATCGAGGAGAAGCGGCTGCTCACCAGCTTCCAGCAGGTGAGGCTGAGCATTGAAACCGAGGCCCTGCAGCGGCGTTTCCGCATTGATGATCTGCGCCGTCAGTTGAGGGTCACGGAGGCCCAGCTTGGTTTTGACGGCCGCCTCCACGCCGACCGCGACGGTGTGGTGCTCGACCTGCAGGTGATCCCCGGCCAGACCGTGGCGGTGGGCCAGCGGCTGGGCACGATCGGCCGGGATCCGGGCGCTGCAGCGCTGCGGGCCATCGCCTACTTCGCTCCGGCCGATGCCCGCCGCCTGCGCGATGGCCTGCCGGTAGAGGTTGTTCCCGACTGGAACCAGCGGGGCCGTTTCGGTGGCATCGTCGGCAAGGTGAAGAGGGTGAACGTGCTTCCCGCCACCGAGGCCGACATCTCCACCACGATCGGCAACCCCCAGCTCGCCAAGGCGCTGGTGGAAGCAGGACCGGTGATGCGGGCCGAGATCGGGCTGGAGCGCGACCCCGGCAGTGTTGATGGCTATCGCTGGACCCTGTCGCAGGGCAGTCGCGTCTTTCCGGTGCGGGAGGGGCTCACCACCGTGACCCACGCCTATGTGGAATGGCGCACTCCGCTTTCCTACGTGCTGCCGGGGCTGCGGAACCTCACCGGTGGATTCCGCGGCTTCGATGCCAACCCAGGCCCGGGGGATCGGAAGTGAGTTCGCCAGGTCCACGAAAATCACCTCCGGCCACCACCACATTGCGGCGGGAGTTGCCCTGGCTGATCGCCGAAGCGGCCATCTTCGTGGTGCTGCTCAACGCCAATGCGCCGGAGTTGTGGTTCTGGCTGGTGGTTCTTGTGGTGCTGCTCGCCTACCGGCTGGAGCGCTGGCTCCAGGCTGCTCAGGATGGTTCCCCCTGAGCAGCCTCCACCATCGCCTCGGCGTGCAGACCGATCAACCGGCTGCGGTGGATCCACTGCGCCAGCAGGTCCAGCGCCGTTTCGCCGGGGTCATGGCTGGAGTCGGGTCGGCCTGCCAGGGCAACGAGTTCGCTGGAGGCCTGCCTCAGTTTTTGCAGGCAGGAACGCTGCTGCTCCACGCCAGCCTGGTCCCGTCCCGCCAGGCTGGCATCGAGCAGATCCGCGGCCTGCCGCAACAGCGCGTCCCGGGCCCGTCGCAGTTCGGGCGGCACCGCCGGGTCCGGCTGGCTGAGGTCGCGCAGGCCGCTGAGCAGGGCGCCGCCATGGAAGAGTTGCTGATCCCACTGTGTTGCCAGGGCACCGGGAGTGGGGAGCAGTTCCTCGCGGGCGAAGGGAAGCTGGTCGAGCAGCTGATCCCGCTGGCCCCGCAGGAGGCTCAACCGTGTTGCTGAGCGCTCCGGCTGGCGCAGCGCCGCCGCCAGCTCCCGGCGCCACTGGCCCAGGGCCAGCTGCAGGCGGTGGCTGGCTCGCACCGGCATGATCCAGCGGGCCGCCAGCACCGCGATCAGCACCCCGGCCAGGGTTTCCACGGCCCGCAGCCCGATGTAGGTGGGCCAGTCGCTGCTGTGGTTCGCCACCGAGCCAGCCACCACATGGCCACCCACGATGAAGCCGCTGCTCAGCCCCAGTCCGTGGCCCAGCACCCGCACCAGGCTGAGCCCGAGTGTCGCGGCCGGCACCCCTCTCCACTGCAGCAGGCCCAGCAGCAGCAGGCAGACCGCCGTTCCACAGAAGGTGCCGATCACCCGCTCGCGCGCCGCCTTGCGGCCCTGGCCGATCGAGCCCTCCAGACTGAGCAACACCGCCAGCACCATGAACAGCCCTTCAGGCAGCCGGAACAGTTCGGCCAGCCCGGCGGTGAGGCTGAGCACCACGGCGTTTCGCACGGTCAGGGCGGTGTTCATGCCGGCGCGGCTGCCCCTGCCGGGACCACTGCCCATGCCGGGCCCACCGCTCCGGTCAGGAAGGCCAGCTTGCCCGCCAGGGCCTCGCGCTCCAGCGACAGGCAGCGTTGGGCGAGGGGGCCGTCGGCGCTCGGTCCATGGGGGTGGCGCAGCAACGCCGCCCCATGGATCACCGCCTGCTCCAGCGCCTGCAGCCGCCCTTCCCCTGGCAGATCCGTGCCGACGGACGGGTCGGAATGGGCGCTCAGCTGCGCCATTTCCCGGATCTGCCTGAACAGTTCAACCAGCTGGCGTTCCTGTCGCTGGGCGCGGACGGCATCGGGCTGAAGATCCAGATCGGCCAGCAGGCCCAGCAGTTTCGCCTCCAGCTGCTCCCGTTGTTCCCGGTCGCCCCTCGGCCAGAACAGGTGCTCCACCGCCATGCCGATCGATAACCCGAGCAGATGCCAGAGCACCCTCGCGAGCACATAGGTGGGACCGGCAGCTGAATCCGCCGGCACCATCATCATCAGAAGCACAGCAACGGCGCCATTGCTGCGGCTGCCTCCGCTCAGGTTCCAGTGGCTGCCGAGCAGCTGAACCAACAGATACCCGACCCCGATCCAGATCCACCCCGGTCCCAGCAGGAGCAGGGCGCAGCCGACGCCGCCTCCGAACAGGGTGCCCACGATCCGCTCCCTGGCCAGACGGCTGGAAAGCCTCTGATCGGCCAGGTTGCTGCGGGCCACCCCGTAGAGGCAGTACCAGAGATCAAGGCTGCTGGAGCCGTTCCAGCGCAGCGTGATCGCCGCCGCAATCAGGCTGGCGATCCCGATGCGCAGGCTGCTGTGCCACTGCTCGGTGGTCAGCGGGCGGAATCCCATCGCGCGGCCTCCTCCTTCGGCAGGGTCAGCGTCACCGGCGGGGCAGCGGCTGCGCTGTCCCAGGGCCCGGGAAGCAGGTCACGCAAGAGCTGGGCATAGGTGATGTTCACGGCCACGGTGGCTTCGAGCCGCCCGACCAGGCTGGTGATCAGCCGGTCCTGGGTGAGCGAGAGGGTCACCTCATCGGACAGGCCGCTCTGATAGCGCAGGCGAGCATCACGGAAGGCCTCCAGGCTGGCAGCCACGCCGCGCCGGGCCGAGGCCAGCCGGGCGAGGCTGGCCTCGTGGTTGAAGAAGGCTTGCTCCAGCCGCAGGCGGATGTCGTTGCGGGCAGCGGCGAACCGCTGGGCCTCCCCTTCCTCGCGGCGGGCCAGGGCCCGCACTTCGGCGGCGCTCCGTCCCCCGTCGAAGAGCAGCCAGCGGAAGGTGAGCGCCACCGACCACTCGGTGCTGCCGGTGTTGAGGATCGGGATCACGGTGGCACCACAGCAGTCGCCGCTGGCATCCCATTGCTGGCTCTGGCTGCCGGCGGCTCCGGCGCTGGCAGCCAGGCTCAGGCTCGGCAACAGCTCGGCGGCCCGGGCCTCCTTCTCGTTGGCCAGGGCTTCTCGCATCGCCAGCAACGCCTCCAGTTGGGGATTTCCCGCGTAGGCGGCCAGCAGGCTGGACTCCAGATCGAGGGGCCAGCGCGGCTGCAGGGCGATCGGATCGCCGGCGCCAGGGGTGATCCCAGGCGGCAGGTTGAGCAGCAGGGCCAGGCGACGACGGGCGATCGCCTGATCCGCCCTCGCCTGGATCAGCCGTTCTTCGCTGTCGGCTTCGATCGCCCGGCGGCGCAGCAGATCGAGCCGGGGCACCAGCCCTGCCTGCTTGAGGGCGAGCACGTCCTGGAGGATCACCAGGTCATTGCGCAGATCAGCGTCGCGAATGCGCACCAGTTGGTCGGCGCGCTGCAGGCCGTAGTACGCCTCGCTCACCTCCAGTTGCCGTTGGCGCAGGGCATTGGCGTAGGCCTGGCGGCCCATCCGCAGCCGGGCACGGGCCGCCTGGATCGCCGGCTGGCGGGCGAAATCGAGCAGGGCCAGTTCCAGCTCCACTCTCCCGGCCACCGAACGCACCCCCTGACTCAGCCTGGCGTTGCCGCCGCCTGGAACGAAGAAGGGGCCGTCGGTGGTCGATCCGTCTGCGGCAAGCAGGCCGTTGGCGGCGAAGTTGGGCCCGAAACCCAGCCGGCCATTGCCCTGGGGTACCCCGAACGCGCTGGCGCTCTGGCTGTAGCCGAGGCCCGCCAGGGCAGAGATCCTTGGCCAGAAAGCCCCCAGCTGCGCCTGCAGCTGCGCCAGGGCAGCGGCCACGTCCAGCCGTCTGGCCTCCAGGCTCGGGCTCTGGGCGAGGGCGATGGCGATGGATTGCTCAAGGCTGAGGTTCTGGCTTCCTGCCCGCCTCAGCTGGGTTGCGCTCGGCAGGGCCAGCGGCGGCGTTGCCTCCAGCCCGGCTGGTGTGCTGCCACTGGGCTTCTGGCCGGCGGAGTCTGTCGCGGGGGCTGGCTCCGGCAGCAGTTGATCCAGCCACTGCAGCTCTGAATCAAGCCGCTGCCAGGAGCGCTCCAGAGCCCGGGTGCCGGTGGGGATGGCGGACCCCTGCAGGGCCAGCCAGCAGGCGAACAGGCCGAAGCTCAGCCTTGCAGAGCCGCCCGATCTGCAGAACCGATGGTTGCCTTTGCTCCCCATCACCTCATGCCGTGGCAACCGGAGCATCGTTGGCGGGCGATGGCGAGAACCGTTCCCCAGGATCCACGTCTTCGGGAGCCCCATGACCGTGGTTGATCGTCGGGCTTCATCCCCGGCGGTGTGCAATCAGAACAGGAATCGGTAGCGACCCTCGCTGGCCCCATCGCCACTGCTGGAGCTGTCCGTGCTCACGGCCGGCCAGTCTGCTTCCCAGTAGCTGATGCCATTCTGATCAAAGGGTCGGCCACCGATCCGTTCGGTACTGAGGTTGGTGGCGGCCATCGCGGTGATCAGGCCGCCGATCTGCATCGGCCCGAGATCGGTCTTGACGTCATCGCCGGCCGCTGCCAGCAAGCTCGGCAGCCGCACCAGATTCTCAGGCCGGGTCAGCTTGGCGAACAGGGCACTGAGCACCAGTTTCTGGCGATCAATCCGACCGATGTCCCCTGCTTCATCGTGGCGCCAGCGCAGGAAGCCTTCCAGATCCCTGCCCTTCAGGGTCTGCACACCAGGCTGGAGATCGATGTAGAGCCCCTGGCTGTTATCGACGTAGTACATCCGCTTCGGCACGTTCACTTCCACACCGCCGAGCACATCGCCCATCCTCCGGATGGCACCCAGGTTGATCAGGAGGTGATGGCCAATTGGACGGCCCAGCCGATGGCTGAGTTCTTCCTTGACGGCATCCGTGCCGCCGTAGGCATAGAGAGCATTCGCCTTGATCGGCCCGAACCGTGGTGAATTGATGTAGGTGTCCCGGGGAACCTGGGTGATGGTGGTGTGGCCGTCGGCAACCCGCAGGGTCAGCATCACATCGGTGTTTCCACCGCCGACGTCGGAGCCGAGCACGAGCAAATCCTGGTCGGTGTTGGCCCAGGCCGTGAACGGATTGGGGATGGCCCGGGTGTCAATCTTCCAGCCGGAGCTGACCAGGCCCGCCAGTGGTGCCGCGAGCAACAGCCCGCCGCTGAGGCCGGCCACCATGGCGAAAACCACGATCCAGGGACCGGATCTGGACCGCTTGGAACTGAGTCTCAATGTCGGTGCAACGGTTGTAGGTGGAGGAACTTGGTCTGAAGAGCCGACCGGGAAGGCTGCACCACGGGAGGCATCATCTCTTAATCCTATTTCATCTTTCCCTGATCCTTTGCTGCCGGGGCGCTCGCTGAGCCAGGTCCAGATCGCAAGGAGAGAGGCTGTCCCGACAGTGGTGAAAAAGTGTTGGCTTCAGATCCAGCCTTCCCCTGGGATTCCGCCGCCGCGGCGGCTCCGCACCAGCATTCTTGCCTCCTGCAGGGCCGGCTCCAGGTTCCTGGAGCTGAACGGCGGCAGGGGTTGTCTTCGCAGCCAGGCTCCCCAGTGGAACTCCAGGAACGGCACGGAGGGCTGCGGGCGGATCAGACCCTCCTGTTTCAGCTTCCAGACCAGGCTCCGGTACGGGTCGTCCTGAAGCTCAGCCAGATGGCGAGGCAGGCGTTCCGGTGGGTAGGGACCCTGGCCGTCCCGGTCGATCAGATACAGCCAGCCACGCCGGTTCAATTCCTCCAGGCAGTAGCTCTGGCTGGCTCCTTCCAGCTCCAGCACCACCGAGCAGAAGACCGTGGTCTGCGGGGCCACATCAAGCAGGGCCCGCAGACGGTGGTGGCGATCGATCATCCAGTGCTCCCCGGCACTGCTCACGGCGATCGGCACCGGTCGGTTGCGGAGATAGCGCCGCAGACTCTGGGGTGATTCGAGCCGGAAGTCGCTGGTGCGTGCCTCCACTTCCGCCAGTCCCAGGCAGAGCTGTGTTGGCTGGAGGCAGCTCAGCGGCAGCTCGATGAGTTCACCCCCCGGCGGGGGCAACGGCTGAAACGGGCCTGGAATCGGCGCCATGGGCGAGCACAGCTGGTGCGGAAAAAGAGAGCCCTCCCTCACATCGTGCAACATCCAGGCAGCTAGCGGCGTTGCCGCCGGCCATGCCCTCCGCTCGGCTCAGGCCGTCAGGGCTTCGCTGGCCCGCAGCCCGGCCTGCACCCTCCAGAGATTGGCGTAGACACCGCCATGCCGCAGGAGATCGTCATGGTGGCCGCTCTCGACGATCCTGCCCTCCTCCATCACCACGATCCTGTCGGCATGGCGCACCGTGCTGAGGCGATGGGCAATCACCAGGGTGGTGCGCTCAGCGGTGATCAACTCCAGGGAGCGCTGAATGGCGGCTTCTGTCTCGTTGTCCACCGCGGCGGTGGCTTCATCGAGGATCAGCACCGGTGGATCCTTCAAAATGGCGCGGGCAAGGGCGATCCGCTGGCGCTGGCCTCCGGAAAGCCGCTGTCCCCGCTCTCCCACCACCGTGGCGTAGCCGTCGGGCAGCGCCTCGATGAAGCCGGCCGCCTCGGCAAGCGCGGCGGCGTGGGCAATGGCCGCCGGGGTGGCGTCAAAGCTGCCGTAGGCGATGTTCTCGGCCACGCTGCCGTGGAATAGGAACACCTCCTGACTGACCAGCCCGATCGCTCGCCGCAGGTCGCCCAGCCTGAGACTGCGGATCGGCACCCCATCCAGCCGGATCTCTCCTTGATCCACCTCGTAGAGCCGCAACAACAGCTTGACGAGCGTGCTCTTTCCGGAGCCGGTGGCCCCGACGATTCCGATCGTGTGACCGGCGGGAATGGTCAGATCGAAGCCCTTCAGCAGGGATTCCCGTCCGGCGTAGCCGAAGCTCACATCCAGGAACTCCAGTGCTCCGCGCACCGCCGCCAGGGGAAGGGGCCGATCACCGCTGGGGATCGCCACCGGGGTGGCCAGCAGGTCAAGCACCCTGTCGGTGGAGGCCATGGCGCGCTGGTAGTCATCGAGGGTGCGGCCGAGGGTGGTGAGCGGCCACAGCAGCCGCTGGGTGATGAAGACGAGAAAGCTGTAGCTGCCAATCGCGATCGCCCCCTGCCAGGCCTGGAGGCCGCCGATCACCAGGATCGCCACGAAGGCGAACAGGATCGCGAAGCGGATCAGAGGGATGAAGGCCGCCGAGAGCCGAATGGCGTGGCGGTTGCTGCTCCGGTAGGCCTCGCTCTGCCGGCCGATCCGCTCCAGTTCCCAGGACTCGGCGGCGTAACTCTTGATCGTGAGCATGCCGCCCAGGTTGTTGACCAGGCTGCTGTTGAGATCGCTGGCCCGATCGCGCACGTCGCGATAGCGGGGGGCCAGCCGTTTCTGAAACAGCAGGGAGCCCCAGAGAATCGCCGGGATCGGCAGAAAGGCGACTCCAGCCACGCCGGGTGAGAGCACCAGCATGGCGCCACCCACGGCCAGCACCGTGGTGATCAGCTGCAGAACCTCGTTGGCGCCGTGGTCGAGGAAGCGCTCCAACTGGTTGATGTCGTCGTTGAGAATGGCCAGCAGCCCTCCGCTGCTGCCCGCTTCGAAAAAGGCCATCTCAAGCCGCTGGAGATGGTCGTAGGCGTCGAGGCGAAGCTCATGCTGCACGGTCTGGGCCAGGTTGCGCCAAAGCACGCCGTAGAGGTATTCGAACAGGGATTCGGCGCTCCAGATCAGAAAGGAGAGCACCCCCAGCACCGCCAGCTGGCTGGGAACGCTGCTGAAGCCGAAAGCCGCCAGCCAGGACGACTGCTGCCGCACCACCACATCGACGGCCAGGCCGATCAACACCGGTGGGGCCAGGTCGAAGAGCTTGTTGAGCACCGAGCAGGTGGCAGCCAGCCAGACCAGGCGTCGATGGGGTGCGAGCGTGGCCAGCAGACGGGCCAGGGCGGGATGCTCGGGTGATGCAGCCATGCGGAAGGCGGAATTCAGGATCGGTTTGAAATGAGCTGTTTTTGCCCAGCCGGCGCCACTAGAACGGGAAAGACTCCAATTGGAGCAGATCCGTTGACTCGCTCACGCTCTTTCACACGGTTCCAGCGCTGGACGGCCAAACTGCGCCGTCGACACCTGCGCGCTTCATTGCCTGAGCAGCGCGAGGGCGAACTGCTTCTGCTTGAGCCCGCCGCCAGCTTGCGCTCCCAGGGCTGGACACGGGATCTGAGTCTTGATCTCGACGAGCTGCAGGACGGCAGGCTCTGAATCCATCAATTAGCGTGATTCACCCTGAGGCCAGCCCTGGGATGCATTGGAAGAAAATCCGAAGAGATCGAAAAACGCGTTGCCAATTTGGCCCATCTGGGTTCATTGTGCTGAAACCCTAACGTTGCGATTTCACCCCATGGCTTCGCCCGTTGCCTGGAGTCTGGCTTGGAGTGAGAGCGGAGAGCTTGCTTTCGCCGACCGTTTTGACCTGCTCCAAACGCTGATTCGCACCGAAACCCCTGAAGTTCAATACGCGTTCGTCGCCAGCCTGGAAAGACTATCCCTGGAGGAAGTGTCCTGCCTCTGCACCGACGGACTGACCGGCCAGACCGCCTGAGGGAGGGCTGCGATGATCACATCCTGAACCGTTCCTGTGTGCGTTTTCGGCAGGTGGACTGGGCGGCATCCAGTCCACTCCCCTGATTGATCTGATCGAGGAAACAGGAGCAGGTGTAGGTGCTCATTCCTGGTGGTGCCACTTTGCCGGCGGCCTGGAAGGCAGCGCTGAATCCAGCCAGGCAGAGTCGCTCGACCACAACCTCGTCCTTGCTCTGGGCCTGAGCCTTCTCAGTGCCCACCAGTGCAACCAGCGGCATCAGGGAAAAGGCCGAGACCACAGCCAGCCAGCCGGGCACGTATCGCATCCTCTGGTCGGACGATGGGACGAAATCCGGTGCTCGGCGCATGGGTTGCTCGATCAAAGGGAAGGCGTCAGCTGGAGAGGCGGCTGATCTGAAGTTCCTTGTTCATGACCCGCAGCTGCTTCAACGCCGTGAACACATCATCCGGCATTCCCTGGGGCAGATCGATCGTGCTGTGGGTGTCGAAGATCTGGATGCGCCCGATGCTGCGACCGGCGAGACCGGCCTCATTGGCGATGGCGCCGACGATGTTGCCCGGCTTGACGTGGTCGCGCCAGCCCACTTCGATCCGGAACCGGTCCATATCGGCATCCGGCACGGAGGGCCCATCCTGCCTGGAGAACCCATCGCGACCCTGCCGATCGGGCCGCCGCCGCTCACCACGACGGTCGTCGTCATCGCGGCTGCGTTCCCGATCACGCTGGCCGGTGGAGCGTTGCCAGTCTTCGTTGCCATGAACCAGCAGGGGCTTGGTGCCGACAGCAAGCTGGAGGGCAGCCAGAGCAAGCTGCTCCGGGCTTGCCTCGATCTCGCCTCCAACCCGTTGGAGGATCTCGCTGAGCAGGGCCAGCTCCTGCTCGGCAGCGCGGGGATGCTGGACCAGGGTGGTGAGCTCCAGGCGCAGACGGTCGAGCCTGTTCTGGTTGATGTCGGCATTGCTGGGAACCGCCATCGGCTCGATCGGCTTGCCCACCGCACGCTCCAGACCGGTCAGGAAGCGGCGCTCCCGAGGGGTGAGGAACAGGATTGCATCGCCCTGGCGGCCGGCTCGGCCGGTACGGCCGATCCGGTGTACGTAGGCCTCACTGTCGAAGGGAATGTCGTAATTGATCACCAGGGTGATCCGCTCGACATCGAGGCCCCGGGCGGCCACATCCGTGGCCACCAGCACGTTCACCTGGCCGCTTCGCAGCCGCTCGACGGTGCGCTCACGCTGCGACTGGGGAACATCGCCATTCAGGACGGCCACGTCGTAGCCGTGTTGCTCGAGGGCTTCAGTGACGGCCAGGGTGATCGCCTTGGTGCGGGCGAAGATGATCACACCCTCACTGCTTTCTGCTTCCAGAACTCTGGTGAGGGCCTCGAGTTTCTGGGAGCCGTTCACGATCAGATGACGCTGGCGAATCGTGCTCGATTCGGCGCCTTTCTGGCGGATGGTGACTTCTGCGGGGTCCTTGAGGTATTGGCGTGAAAGGCGCCGAATCTCCGCAGGCATGGTGGCGGAGAACAGCACAACCTGCCGCTGTTCGGGAAGCTTCTCAAGCACCCATTCGACATCGTCGATGAACCCCATCCGGAGCATTTCGTCGGCTTCGTCGAGCACGAGGCTGCGCAGCCCGGACAGATCGAGGGTTCCCTGGCGCATGTGATCCATCACCCGGCCCGGTGTTCCCACCACCACCTGGACACCACGGCGCAAGCGCACGATCTGATCACGGAAGTCGGCGCCGCCGTAGATCGGCAGGACGCGCACCTGGGGCAGCTTGCTGGCGTAGGTGTTGAACGCTTCGGCCACCTGCAGAGCCAGCTCCCGGGTCGGGGTGAGAACGAGTACCTGGGGGGTGCGTTGGCTGGGGTCGAGCCGTGAGAGCAGGGGGAGGGCAAAAGCCGCTGTCTTGCCTGTTCCCGTCTGGGCTTGTCCGACCAGATCGCGGCCCAGCATCAGTTCGGGAATCGCCGCTTTCTGGATGGGCGAGGGAGTGGTGTAACCGCAGGCTTCGACGGCTTCAAGCAGGGGAGCGCTGAGGCCGAAGCCATCGAAGCCGCCTGGGGTGCCAGAGACGGAGATCAAGGGAGCGGCCGTTTGGAGAGGCTCGGCAGGGATCAGGGAATCCGGCTCAGGATGGGAGCTGACCTGTTCGCTGATCGTGTCTGACGTGGTGGTGGCGTCTGACGTGGTGAGGTTGTCGGAAGTCGTGAGGTTGTCGGAAGAGCACGCGAAGCTCTCGCAAGCGGAAGGCTGGGTCACGGAGATTGTGGAGGCGTTGGCCTGGAATGTCCTTCAACGCAGGCCGGCAGCGATCCAAATCTTTGGCCTATTGGGCCTGAAGCAAGACTGCCTTGCCCTTAATCAAAGGGTGAAGAAGAATTGTATCACCAGGCACTCCACCCACTCCCGGATGCTTCAGCGGAGTGAGGCCGTCCTTCCGTAATCGTCGGCGAGTCGCTCGATGTCGTCTTCGTCGAGCCTCGATCCGATCTGAACCTCCAGGATCGCCAGAGAGATGGCGCCTGCCGTGGCCCTGTGCACAGCGCCCAGGGGAATCAGCAGGCGGGTGCCCTGCTCCGCTTCGATGACCTGCCCATCGCATTCCAGCGTTCCCGCACCCTCAATCACCACCCAGTGCTCGCTGCGCTGCTGGTGACGCTGCAGGCTGATCCGCTGGCCCGCTTTGAGTTGAAGCCGCTTCACCTGATAACCAGGGCCGCTGACCAGGCATTCGAACCACCCCCAGGGTCGTTCACAGCGTTCTGCTTCGAAGGGGGGCACAGCTCAGGAAAAGGCGGACGGTTTCCAGGCCTGGGCCCGGGCCAGGCTGATCTCGGCGATCTTGTCGTGGGAGTGCAGCCGCCGCTGGATCTGGTTGCTGCAGGTCTGCCAGCTGGGCGGCGTGGCCGAGCCGTCGAAGCAGGCTTCCGAACGATCTTCGAGCATCCGCCCCAGCGTGGCCTCACCTCCTGTCGGATCCGGCAAGAGCAGGTAGTAGCGGATCATGAGGGCCGAGCTCGTTGTTGCTCCTTCAGTCTCTCCCATCAGCCCGGCCCGGGGGTTCGGTAGCAATGGCTTCATCTCAGCGCCTCGCCGCAGCCAAAGATGCAAACCGAGCCAAATTCCTGACCCATGCCCAGTCCCCAGCGCCTTGCCGCTTTCCGTTCAATCCAGGAACGTCCGGCGGCGGCAACGGCCCCCAATGCACCCCTTCAGGAGCTCTGGGCCCAGGACGTTTTTGATCTCGCCAAAATGAAGGCGGCTCTTCCTAAGGACGTCTTCAAGTCGGTTCAGAAGACGGTCAAGGAGGGCGGCAAGCTTGATGTTTCGGTGGCCAACATGGTTGCCCAGGCCATGAAGGAGTGGGCAACGAGTCGGGGAGCTCTCTATTACGCCCACGTCTTCTATCCGCTCACCAACTCCACCGCCGAAAAGCACGACGGCTTCATTTCGGTCCAGGGAGACGGCTCCACCATCACCGAGTTCACCGGCAAGGTGCTTGTCCAGGGCGAACCTGACGGCTCCTCCTTCCCCAACGGCGGCATCCGCTCCACCTTTGAGGCCCGCGGTTACACCGCCTGGGACATCACCAGCCCGGCCTTCCTGATGGAGACTCCGAACGGGGTCACCTTCTGCGTCCCCACCGTTTTCATCTCCTGGACCGGCGAGGCACTCGACAAGAAAACGCCTCTGCTGCGCTCCAATGCGGCCATGAACCACGAGGCCCAGCGGCTGCTCAAGCTGATCGGCTACACCGACGTGGCTCCGGTCAACTCCAGCTGCGGCGCCGAGCAGGAATACTTCCTCGTGGACAGTGCTTTCGTGGCGCTTCGCCCGGATCTCCTGCTCACCGGTCGCACCCTGTTCGGAACTCCTTCGGCCAAGGGCCAGCAGTTCGACGATCACTATTTCGGCGCGATCCCTCAGCGGGTCCAGGTCTTCATGCAAGACGTGGAGCGGCAGATGTACACCCTCGGCATTCCCGCCAAGACCCGTCACAACGAAGTGGCGCCGGGCCAGTTCGAGCTCGCCCCCTTCTTCGAGGCCGCCAACGTGGCCACCGATCACCAGCAGCTCACGATGACCCTGCTGAAGAACACCGCCCGGAAGCACGGCATGAACTGCCTGCTGCACGAAAAGCCGTTCGAAGGCATCAACGGCTCCGGAAAGCACGTCAACTGGTCGGTGGGCAATGCCACCCAGGGCAACCTTCTGGATCCCGGCAACACCCCCCACGAGAACATGCAGTTCCTGCTGTTCTGTGGAGCCGTGATTCGCGGCGTCCATCTCTATGGCCCCCTGCTGAGGGCCGTGGTGGCCACGGCCGGCAACGACCACCGGCTCGGGGCCAACGAAGCCCCTCCTGCGATCATCTCGGTCTACCTCGGCAGCCAGCTGGAAGATGTCTACAGGCAGATCCTCGAAGGCGAAGTGACCGGATCCGCCACCGCCGGGGTGATGCAGCTCGGTGTCGACACCCTGCCTGAATTCCCCAAGGATCCAGGCGATCGGAACCGCACATCACCCTTCGCCTTCACCGGCAATCGCTTCGAGTTCCGGGCCGTCGGCTCCAACCAGTCGGTGGCGGGGCCCCTGGTGGCGATGAACACGATCCTGGCCGATTCGCTCCGCTTCGTGGCCGATCAGCTGGAAGCCAAGCTCGGGGCGGGTGAAACATTGCCCAACGCAGCCTTTTCGGTGCTCAAGCAGATCATGCAGGAGCATGGTTCGGTTGTGTTCGGCGGCGACGGCTACTCCGAGGCCTGGCATCACAAAGCCGTCGAAGAGCGCGGACTGGAGAATCTCCGCACCACTGCCGATGCTCTCTCCGTGCTGCAACGGGAGGATGTCCGCCAGTTGTTCGTCAGTGAAGGGGTGCTCAGTGCCGTTGAACTGGAAAGCCGCTACGAGGTCTACGCCGAGCAGTACGTGCTGGCGATCGAGGTGGAAGCCAAGCTTGCGCTTCAGATGGCCCGCACCCAGGTGTACCCGGCCGTCATGACCTATCTGGGCCAGCTCTCCAGCTCCCTGCACCACCAGGAAAACCTCGGCCTTCCCCCAGACCGGGCGATGGCAGGCAAGATCGCCAGCCTCAACCAGCAGCTCCTCCAGACCTGCACGAAGCTGGAAGAGGCCATCGCCAGCCCACCCCACGGCGATGCCCAGGCCCACATGAACCACTGCGCCCACACCCTGTTGCCCTTGATGGAAACCCTGCGGGAAGCCGTCGATGGCCTGGAAACGCTCGTGGATGATGCGATCTGGCCCCTGCCCACCTATCAGGAGATGCTGTTCGTCCGTTGAGCCACAGCTGATCACCCCCCTGGCAACCAATCGGTTCCCTCGGGGGTGATCAGCACACAGCGATCCCTGGCCCGGGTCAGTCCTGTGTAGAGGGATCGTGGATCAGGATGCTGGGTGACTGGCATCAGCAGGCAGACGGTTTCGTATTCACTCCCCTGGGCCTTGTGGATGGTGAGGGCAAAAGCAGCGGCGGCTCCTTCCAGCCGGGCTGGGTGAATCAGCTTCGGCTCCGCTGGCGTCCTGCCGCCTGCAGCCGCGAACAGGACAGCCCCTCCGGATGGCTGCACCACCACCCCCACGTCTCCATTCGCGAGATCTGCCTCCTCCTGATTGCGGGTGCAGATAACCGGAGTGCCGGGGGGCCAGCGCGAAGGTCCACCGTTGAACCGTTCCCCCAACAGCCGGCGGTTGAGTTCTTCCACCCCCCATGGCCCCCGCCGCAGAGGGGAGAGCACCATGAAGGCCTCAAGTTGCTGCAGCAACACGTCTGCTGTGTGGGGATCATCGAGGCTGAAGCCTTCCGCCAGGCGGCGCAGTTCCCGCTGCTGCTCCAGCATGCGTTTCTCCAGTTCCAGCGGCAATCGGAGCGTGGGGCTTCTCAGCCAGCTGAGGTTGTCAGCCGGGCTGAGGCGATCCAGTCGCTCCAGGACAGCGGAACGGTCCCCATGGCGCAGCAGCGAGGCAACGCCGGCAATGGCACCGGCATTGCGATAGGTGGTGCCGAGCTCAACGGCAGCCTCGCCCAGCTGTTGCCAGCGCTCCGGTCGATGCAGTTCGCTCAGGATCGCTCCGGCTCCCACCGGTGGCAGCTGGGCCGGGTCTCCCACCAGCAGAAGCTGGGCCTGGGGCGGCAGGGCGTCGAGCAGGGCGGTTGCCAGGTTGAGGTCGAGCATCGACGCTTCATCGACAACCAGCAGATCGACGGCGAGGGGATGATTGCGGTTACGGCCAAACCGCTCCCCATTGCTTTCGAGCAGGCGGTGAAGTGTGCTGCAGGGCAGGGCCCGCAAGGCCAGAGCCAGGCTTTCCGGCAGCACGGCGCAGCGATCTTCGATGGCCCGCTTCAGCCGGCTGGAGGCTTTGCCTGTGGGTGCTGCCAACCAGGTCCGCAGCCCTGGGTTGAGGCTGATCACCGCCGCCAGCATCGCCACCACGGTGGAGGTTTTCCCGGTTCCGGGTCCACCGCCGAGCACCACGAGCTGATGCTGCAGCAGGGCCTGCAGGGCGCGTTGTTGCTGCGGGTCGAGCCCGTTGCGAAGGCTGATCTCTGCTGCGACCTGGCTCTGGGCTGCTGCTGTTACCAGCTCAAGGCGGGGAGCAAGGGCCCGCTCCTGGAGAGCCGCAAGCACCGATTCCTGCTGCTCGTACCAGCGGCGCCAGGCGATTCCTCCCGTCGCCGTTGCCACGAGCGGCGCTGGTGGATCAGCCGGATCACTGCTGACTGCCGCCAGGCCCGATCGCTTCAGGGCGGCGCCGTGGCCGGCCGGCCAGGCAGCGGCGGATACCCCATCCGGGGGTGGGCCAGTCAGGTCGAGTTCCAGTTCCCCACGCTCCAGGGCCGAGGTGAGGGCCCTGATCAGTTCACTCAGCAGGGGGTCGGGCGCCACTCCATAGAGCCGGGGCAAGGCTTCGGCCATCGCCTCCGCCAGGGGACCGTGCCACGGCTGTTGTGCTCGACCCGCCGGCACGGCTGCCGTCATCGCTGGCCATCCCGCAGGAGCGCATCGAGGGATTCAAGCCTGGCCAGATCGACGGACTCCACCAGCATCCCGGGCACGAAGCTCCCTTCCGCCGCCTGCCTGGGAAGGGGGCCCGGCACACCTCTCAGGAACACATAGACGTAGCCCCCCAGGTGCTGACTGGCCCTGTAACCCGGCAGCCGCCAGTCGAGGTAGCGATGCAGGGCAACCAGATACAGATGGCCCTGAAGCAGGTAGTGGTTGCTGCGCATCAGCGCTGCGATCGACTCCTCGCCGTAGTGGCGCGGCCCGCAGGCCAGCGGCTGGCCCGCCTGGTCCCGTTCGCCCAGCCAGTTGCTTTTCCAGTCGGCCACCCACCAGCGCTCCGCCCCGGCGCTGTCGGGGGCGGTGAAGACCAGGTCCATCGAACCGGTCAGGAACCCCCGGCTGGCCACCGGCAGATCGGCCAGCTGGTCGGCATAGGTGGGCGCGGCCGCCAGAGGCTGTTGCCGGAACACCCGGGCCAGGCCGGAAGCCCGCACCAGCTGACCTTCGCCGCTCGCCAGCGGCAGATCGAAACCCATTTCATTGAGCCGTTGGTTGATCGGCAGATCAGCCAACCGGAACGCCCCCAGGGCGCCGCCCATCGGCGTGAACCGCAGCTGATCCAGGAACCGGAGTACGGCGTCCCGTTCACCGGCTTCGATGCCGGCCCGTGCCAGCTCCCGTTCCACCAGCTCCGCCTGGGCAGGGGTGTTGGCGGGCAGCTGGTGGTCCACCTGCTCCAGGATGCGGTGGAGGCAGTCTCCAGCTCCGGCGCCCCGGGGGAAGAAGGCCAGTGGCCCCTCCCCGGCCCAGATCGAGCGGGACGCCTGGCCTGGGCCCACCGCCAGGTCTTCTGCCGCCACCGCATCGCTGATCCCAGCGCTGATTCCATCGGTTTCGCGTCCTTCCTCCAGGGCGATCGGTCCAAGACTGGAGGCCGCGCCATGGGTCCAGCTGGAATAGCTGCTGCGCCCCCAGCCATCGCCAAGGGACCGCTCGGGTCTCGGCCCGGTGGCCAGCACCCCCTGGGGGGAGGGGGGCTGCCAGCGTTCCGCCTGGTCCGCCGCCTCCGGTGGGGTGATCAGCTGCAGCCCGCGGATCTGCTCCAGGTCGATGCGCCGCTGGATGGGGGCGAGATCATCCCCTTCAGACGGAAGGGGGAGCGTGGGAAACAACCAGGGCAGCAGCGGATTGAGGGCCTGCTCCTTGGCGGGCCCGTAGCAGAGGATCAGCAACTGCATCGCCCGGGTTGCGGCCACATAGGCCAGCCGCTCGGCTTCCGCCCCAAGCTCCTGCCGCTCCTGCTGCAGCGCCGCGAGGCCATCGCCCCAGCAGGCATTGCGATGCAGGTCGAGGCGTACCTGCTGTTCCCCCGGCGGCGTCCAGCGTCGCCCCAGGCTGCTGGCGCCAGCACGGCCGCGGCTGCTGCCGGGCGCCTGCCAGAGATAGGGGCAGATCACCACGGGAAATTCCAGTCCCTTGCTGCGATGCACCGTCACCAGACCCACCGCGGAAGGAACGGTCGCGCTGTTCGGCTGGTGCTTCTCCGGCAGGGTCGCCGGGGGGTGATGCCGGCGTCGCCGCAACCAGTCGGCGGCGGCCGCCGCCCCGAACCGTTCCTGATGCATGCGCTCCTGGACGAGCTCGGCGCACTGCTGCAGATCCGCCAGCAAGCCGCCCCGCAGGGTGATCTCCGCCAGGGTCTCCGCCCGGATCAGCTCGCCCAGGGCGGCCAGCAGCCCGCGACTGGCCAGGTCGGCGGAGAGGCGGGCGACCTGGCCGGCCAGGGCGTCCCAGCTGCCGGGGCTGGCCTCGGCGATCTGCTGGGCGCTCCAGCCCAGCAGGGGGGAGGCCGCCAGCAGGCGCCGGCTTCGAGCCTGGCCAGGCTTCGCCAGGGCATCCAGCAGCCGCTGCAGCACCGCCGCTCCTTCGCTCAGGAAGACATCCTCCTTGCTGACCAGCCGTGAGGCCACGCCTCGCCGCTCCAGGGCCTGGCGCAGCGCCTCCGCCTGGTCGTGGCGGCTGACCAGCAGGCAGATGTCCTGGGGCAGGAGGGCACGGCAGCGATCACCCTCCCGGACCTGGATGCCCCGCCCCAGCAGCTGAACGATCAGGCAGCCCACCTGCTGGGGCAGCTCCCGCTCCAGGGCGCTGCGACTCGGCAGGGGAGCATCAGCCACCGTGCCGCCAAGCCAGAGCAGTTGCAGGGGGGAGTCGCCAGCCGGCAGGGACAGGCTGATTCCGCCGGAGCGTTCGGCCACGACGGCGGGAACCTCCAGGCCGGAGCGTGCCAGCCCCTTCGCCATCAGTCCATTCAGCGAGGCCACCAGGGGTGCCGAGGCGCGGAAGTTCGATCGCAGTACCACCACCCGGGGGGTGATCTGTCGCACGGCCTGGTACGTGGCCAGGTCACCGCCCCGGAAGCGGTAGATCGCCTGTTTGGGGTCGCCCACCATCACCAGCAGGTGATCCGGCCCGTCTCCGGGCAGCGATGGGTTCAGGAAGGCCTGCCGCAGGATGCGCCACTGAATCGGATCGGTGTCCTGGAATTCATCGATCAGGGCAACCCGATAGCGATGCGCCACCGCAGCGATCAGTTCCCGGTGGGCCGTGCCCTCCAGGCCTGGATCCAGCCCCCGGAGCAGATCGCCGTAACTCATCCGGCCGCTGCGCCTCCGCCGCTCTGCCACCTCCCGACGGGCCCAGTGGCAGAAATGGGCGAGCATCGCCTCGGCAGGCCCATCCACCAGGCCCGCAACAGCCTCCATCAGGGGGCGCTCCGGCAGGGAAACAGCCGCTCCTTCCCAGCGACTGGCCTGCTTGGTGAAGGGGCCCGGGTGGAAATAGTCACTGAGGCCGTTCGGATCCTTCACCGTGTCGGCGTAGGACCCCATCCCATCCCCCGCCTGCTGGGCGATCAGCCAGTTGGAGAGCTTCCGGTGGCGGTCGATCTTCGGTTTGAGCGGATACTCCCTGGAGGTTTTGGCACCGAGCGACTTCCAGTGGGCCGGGGCTGCCTGCAGGGCCCCATAGAGGAGCTCCCCTCTGGTCTGCCAGAGCTGGACGAACGCGTTCCAGAGCTGGTCCCAGAGGTTGATCAGCTGGCCAGGCAGTGGCAGCTCGGCCTGGAAACCGCTCGGCAGGGGGGCAAGACCCAGGGCCGCATCCCCCTCCAGCTGGGCCAACAGGCTGATCAATCCCTTCAGGCTCACCCCCCGGCGCCTGAGCCCATCGAGCAGGTGGCTGGGCAGGGGCAGCATCTGCTGCTGCCAGTAGTCGTGGCAGATCTGCTCGACCAGGGTGTTGGCATCGGTGTCCAGCTCGACGTCGGGGCCGAGCCCGGCCTCCAGCGCCTGGCGTTGCAGGGTGCGGCGACAGAATCCGTGGATCGTGGTGATGTCGGCGGCATCGAGGTCTTCGAGGGCCAGCAACAGCCGTGCCCGCAGCCGTGGGCTGGCCTCGATGCTCCCCTGGCTGGCGAGCCAGGCCCGCAGGACGTCGTCGATCCCCTCGATCCCAGCGGCCTCTCCAGCCGCCGATTCCAGATCAGCGATTCCCTGCAGCGCCTGCAGCAGTCGCCGGCCGATGCGATCCCTGAGTTCGGCGGCAGCGGCATCGGTGAAGGTCACCACCAGCAGTTCCCGCAACGACAGCTGCCGTTCCACCACAAGCCTCAGCACCAGGTGGGCGAGGGCAAAGGTCTTGCCGGTGCCGGCGCTCGCTTCCAGCAGCAGCACACCGCCTTCCAGACCCACCCCGTTGGCCTCGAAGTCGACCGGTGGCGCTCCCGGCTGCGGCTGGAGCTGGGTCATGGTTCTGACCGCAGGGCCAGCAGAGGGGTCTGGAGTTCGATCGACAGCTCATGGAACGGCCCGAACGTCCCCGCCACAAGCTCCCTGGCGGTTGTGTCGCGGCCGAAGCAGAGGCTGATGGCCGGGTCCTCCCGTTCCGCTCTCTGGCCGAAGCCGCTGCCTTCCCAGCAGGCCGTGGCCTTGGCAAGACCGGTGCCGGGGCTGGCGAGCTCCGCTTCGGCATAGGCCCAGCCGGTGGCCGGTGGCACTGGCCAGCAGTGGCTGCGCTGGTGCCAGCCCAGCCACTGCTCCAGGATCGAACCGGCCTGAAGGGAAGTTGGGGGGCGGAGCTTCTCCACCACCGCAAAGGAGTTCTCGTGGCGGGCGACCAACACAGCACCCGAGGTCTGGGCCCCACAGGCGCCCGAGAGGATCAGCTGCAAGGCCAGCTCCAGGCGATGGGAGGCCTGGGCTTTGCTCGTTTTGACCAGCACGAGCGTGGTGTCATGCCAGAGGACGGTGGCCTGCAGGGGCTGGAGCGAAGCCAGTGGCGGCTGCCAGTGGTGCGTCTCCTGGTGGGGGGTGCCAAGACGTTCCAGACACTGCTTCAGCGAACCCCAGCGTTCGTTAAGGGCCTGGGCTTCGAGGATGCCGGCCGCCAGCGGGGGCAGCAGGCCACGCCCCCGGGTGCGCTGGATCCAGTCCGGCGGATCGGCTCCGCCTGGGGCGGGATCCGCATCCAGCACGCCACGAAGCAGGGCGGCACGCTGCCTTTCATCGAGTTCGAGGTCTTCGAGATCCTCGATGGCCTCGCTCCATTCCCGCGCCTCCAGGCCCAGGCTGCGAAGCCAGTGATCCTGGGGCCTGATCAGCCAGTGGCGGAGATCGCGGTAGGCCTCCTCCGCTTCCAGCCGTTCCGTTGCCGCCGCGACGCCAGGTTCGCCCCGCACGTTCCGGCCAGGACCCCGCAGGATCAGGGGTGCGGTGGCCCCCTCCCATCGATCAGTCCCTGGTCCGAGGCTGCCTAAGCGCTCCAGCTGCTGCAGCACCCTGAGCAGGCGCTGATCACAGCTGGCGGGCTGGCGCCCGTCCTCGACCAGAAAGTTCCGGCGATCGAGCGGACTGGCGGGATGGTTCACCAGCAGGGAAGCCGCCGCTTCCTCCCCCAGTTCCGAGCGCACCAGCTCCAGCCACTGGCGCACCGGAGCAGCCGGTGCAATCGGTTCGCCGCTGTGTTCCTCGCGGCAGTTCCAGCAGATCAGCAGATGATCCCGGGCCGAGAGCAGCGCCTCGATCAGGCCGTAGCGGTCTTGATCGGCGCTGTGGGGATCACCCAGGCGGCGGTGGTTCTCCATCAGATCGAAACCCGGCCGTGTCCCCTGGCGGGGAAAGGCCCCGGCATCGAGTCCGATCAGGACGATCACCCGGTGGGGGATGGCGCGCATCGGCTCGAGGGCACTGATCGTGAGAGCACCGCTGCGGTGCCCGAAACGACCGCTGTCGGCTGAGAGACGTTCCTTCAGCACCGCGGCCACCACTGGAGCCGTGAGCTGAAGGTCGCAGCTGGCCGCGCTCTGATGCCAGCTGGCGATCGCCTCCCGGATGGTCTGCAGTTCCCAGGCCCGATCTCCACCATCACCGAACAGGAGCGTGAGCAGCGGCGGCAGCCGGGCGGCCCATTCGGCGGCGCTGTGGGCGCGGGCCAGTTCAGTCAGCACCTGCCGCAGGCTGGTGAGCAAACGGATCCAGCGACCCAGCTGTTCGACCGTTCCCCCCAGCCGGTGGGGAGCGCAGTCGCCGACCGCCACTCCGGCTTGATCGGGCAGGGCCAGGCCGAGCAAGAGGCGATCAATCGCCCAGGACAGGCTGTGGCTGGCGTTTCCTCCGCGCTGTTCGGCCGCCAGTCCCCAGCGGAAGCCGCAGGTCTGGAGCGTGGAGCTGAGGGCGGCGGCTTCGCCCGACTCGAGCTGGAAGTGCTCCTGCAGCGCCGTGTTCTGGAGCAGGGTCTCGAGCGCGCTGGCGGTGAGCCGCTCACCCCCCAGCAGCAGCAGTTGCAGCAGTGCCGCGCTCAGGCCCGCTTCCTCCTGCTGGCTTCGGTCCGTGAGTCGCCACGGCAACACCACGCCGGTGGCTGCCGTGTCGCCGAACACGGCGGCCAGCAAGGGAGCGAGTCGGTCCACATCCGGCGTCATCACCAGGATGTGACGCGGTTCCAGGCTGCTGTCCTCGGCCATCAGCTGCAACAGGCGGTCACGCACGATCTGGACCTGCCGCAGCCGCCCGGGACAGGGGTGGAACTCCAGGGAGCGATCCCCCGCCCGCCAGCTGAGTGCCTGCGGAGCGGCTCCCTCCACCAGTTGTTCCTGGAGCTGCTCCAGCAGCCGGGGGCTTCGCCCCTGCGCGGTGGCGGCCGTGGCGGGAAGAAAGAACAGGTCCCGTTCCTGGGCACAACCGAGCTGGGCTTCGCCGGTTCCCTCCAGGAGCTGCTGAAACTCCCCGCCCAGGCGACCGAAGCGTCCCTCCAGAGCCGGAGCCTGAACCAGCCAGTCGAGGGCGAAGGGCTCGGTGAGAGCCACGGCATCGCGGAGCTCCTGGCGCCGTTGGCTGCAGCGCTGCCACAGGTCGCGACAGGGGGTCAGCAGGTAGATGTCGACCGGCAGAACAGCCGAGAGGGCCTGGAGCAGTTGCACCTGGAGTGGGGCGCCGCTGCTGAGACCGAACAGCCGCAGCGTGCCCGTCAGTCCTTCCACCCGGGCGGTGCCAAGGCGCAGCCGCTCGATCGCCTCGATCAGCCTGAGACCGAACGGCTGCACCCCAAGACGGGCCTGCAGCTGGCGGAAGAGCAGTGGTTGCCAGCGCTGCAACTCGGGCAGCGGCTCGCCGCGATCATCGCGGTCTTGACCGCCCGACCAGGTCGCCAGCATGGCCGGCCTGTAGAGGGTGAGATCGTCGAGGCTGTCGGCGATGGCCCGGCCCAGCTGCCAGAGCGGGGCGTCGAGCCGTTGGCTGTCACCGCGACTCTGCAGCCAGCGCTCGAGCAGAAACGCCTCAGGCGCCTTGGCCAGCTCCGGCAGCAGCTCCAGCACCGGCCAGACCAGATTTGTGGCACGCCAGGGATCGTCGGCCGCGGCAGCATCGTCGAGCAGGTGATTGACGATCTGACGCAGACGGCTGGCCGGAAAGGGAAACCGCAGATTGGCGACGATTCCACCCAGCTCCACGGCGAGCTGTTCCCCCAGCCAGCGGCTGGTGGGCCAGGTGTTCACCACCACCTGGATGGTTTCCCAGGGGCTGGGAGGGTCGAGGCGGAGCTGCTGGGCCAGCAACTGGGCGAGAAACTCGGCCCGGTTGCTGCGATAGACCGTCAGCAAGGGCAGGGGGCCAGGAAGGATCGCTCCAGCTCCTGCCTGATGGTCCGGTCGTCCGGGAGCGAGCCCGCGCCCGGCACGCTGACTGTGTCGCCGGTTTCGGGGCAGTAGGCCGTCAGCCGCCCCCCGTAGCAGGCTCCTGTGTCGATCATCACGATCGAATTGCGGCGGCGTTTCACGACCTGCTCAGGGGTGTGGCCGATGATCACGTCGCCGAAACGTCCGTCGTAGGCCCGCCAGAAGGGGGCGCGGATTCCCAGATCAGGCTTCCAGGTGGATGGATCGAAGCCGGCGTGGGTCGCTACCCAGCCCTGGCCCCAGTACGCCAGCGGGAGGGAAGCGAGCCGGCACCGCCAGAACCGGCACTGCTCCGTACCGAGCTGGCGGAAGGTGTCGGACCCGGCCAGGCTGCGGTTTCGGATCGAATCTCCCCGGCTCAGTGCATCCAGCAGCTTCTGCTCGTGGTTGCCGCGCAACCACACCGCCCGACCACTCTGGACCAGGCTCCAGCCCAGTTCCATCGTTCTCTGGATCTGGGGCCCACGGTTGATCAGATCTCCACAGAGGATCAGCCGATCAGTCCTGGGGAGCCTGGAGATCAGTTCTGCGAGGGCCTGGGCGCAACCATGGACATCACCGATCACCCAGTGGGGCTGATGGGGCGGTGCAGACGCCATGGAACGGGCGGGTTGAAGAAGCTTGCGCTCTTGAAGTCTGAACCTTCGAGCGCCTTTTGTCAGTTTTGCCGCCTGCCACCGGTTCACTGGCGCTGGTACCGTCCGCCCAATGTCTTTGCAGGCCCATGGATCCAGCCTCCCTCTCCGTTTCCCAGAGGGTCAATCTGCTGGTGAAGGCGCTGAATGGAGCAAAGCGCACCAACGAGGCACTGGCTGCCTGCACGGATGGGGAGGCCATGGTCGAGGTGCTGCTCGATGCCTCATCGCGGCTCGGACTGCGGCTCAGCCGCAACGACCTGCTCGCCACACCGCCGATCCGCGACTGGATCTGGTGGAAGAACAAGGAGGCCCTGCTGACGATTGGCGATCAGCGGCCTCGCCATCAGCAGGACGGCAGGGACACTCCCGCTGGCAGACCCTCCGAGGGACGTCGACGCTTCCTCGGCCTGTTCTGAGATCTCTGCAGGAATTCAACCGATTTCAGGGTCGCCCCAGGGCTGTTCGCTCTGACAACATGGACAGAGATTTGCGTCAGCAACCCAACACCTTGATCCCCACCAATCTCCATTGGCAGTCGAACGGTGAACTTCACCCGGAGGATCTGGAGCGTCTGCGTGAGCGCTTGTTGGCTGATCGGGCCCTTGACCACCGCCAGCAGAGGCACCTGGCCGGCTGGGTGGTTGAGAAGCAGCGCCAGGTGGCCTAGCCGGCGGCGGCCAATGGATCCGGAATGGTGGCACTTGGGGCCAGAAAGCTCCCTTTCACCACGAACTCAAGGCGCAGCTTGAGAAAATCGATGAACTTCGGATCGGTGGACACCACGGCTGAGGCCGGTTTCGGAAGGGAGGCGGCAACGCTCTGAAGATCGACGGAGGCAAGAAATGCCGGGGAGCTGATCAGCCAGAAATCGATCGGCTTGTTCCCCTCGGCGTAGTTCCGAACCCGCTCCCGGAGCACTTCTTCGAGCGGCTCCTCCTCCGTGAGGAAGGCTGTGCTGGCGGCTACGAAGAAATAGGTGGTCGGCGTTGAGGCGCTCATGGGCTGATGCCACCAAACAGGGGGTCGTGGCGAGGATTCTGAACCAGGGCCTTCATCTGCCGCACCGCCTCCTGCAGCCCCACCGCCAGGGCCCGGGCCACGATCGTGTGACCGATGTTCAGTTCCTCCATCGCGGCGATCGCGGCGACCGGCTCAACATTCTGATAAGTGAGGCCATGGCCGGCGTTGACCCGCAGGCCGAGCTGACCGGCCAGGGCGGCGGCCTCGGTGAGCCTGGCCAGTTCGCGGGGCTGCTCCGGCCAGCTCGCTTCCGCGTAGGCGCCGGTGTGGAGCTCCACCCAGCGGGCACCGCACAGCTGGCTGGCCTCCAGCTGGGCAGGCTCCGGGTCCACGAACAGGCTCACGGGAATGCCGGCCATCTGCAGTCGCTCCACCAGGGCCTGCAGGGCCGGACGCTGGGTCAGCACGTCCAGCCCTCCCTCGGTGGTCACCTCCTGGCGCTTTTCCGGCACCAGGGTGATCATGTCGGGCCTGATCTCCAGGGCAATCGCCTCCATCTCAGCGGTGGCAGCCATTTCCAGGTTGAGCCGGCTGCGCACGGTGGCCCGCAGCAGCTCCAGATCCCGGAGCTGAACATGGCGCCGGTCTTCGCGCAGATGCACGGTGATGCCGTCGGCTCCCCCCAGTTCCGCCAACAGGGCGAAACTGACTGGATCAGGCTCCACGGTGCGGCGAGCCTGGCGCACCTGGGCAACGTGGTCGATGTTCACGCCAAGGCTGGCCACGGCAGAAGCGGGATGGTTTGCCTGATCCTATGGATTGAATCCGGGCCGCAGCGGCAACTGCCCGTCGGGTGGATCGGCGGGGAGCCTGTCCCCCTAGCTTGCCGATAGTTCCGTGATGGCAGGTGGCCGTGAGCTCGCGGCAGCAGATCAGCCCGACAACCGAGCCAGCCGAAGGGCCGGCAACCGGGCCGGAAACGGTGCTTGCAGCCGAACCATCGGCAGCTGAGCACGCCCTGATCCGTCGGGAGCGCCGGATCTGCTTCGGGGTCAGCCCGGCCCTGGCTCCACTGGCCATGGCGGTCACCCAGGATCTGGCCCTGCCATGGCAGTTCAGCCGGATCGAGCTGCTCGGCACCGAGCACCTGCCCCTGCACGGCGCCGTGCTGCTGGCCCCCACCCACCGTGCCCGCTGGGATGCCCTGTTGCTGCCGCGCGCCGCCGGCCGGCGCGTCAGCGGCAGAGACTGCCGGTTCATGGTCACCCAGACGGAGATGAAGGGAATCCAGGGCTGGTTTCTGCAGCGTCTGGGCTGTTTCCCCGTCGACCAGGGCCGGCCGGGCACCACCACCCTTCGCTACGCAGTGGATCTCCTCAGGGTCGGCCAGCAGCTTGTCGTCTTTCCGGAAGGCCAGATCCGTCGCCAGGATGGTCCGATCCGGTTGCATCAGGGTCTGGCCCGGCTGGCTGTCCTGGCCGCCAGCCAGGGGGTGGTTGTCCAGGTGGTTCCCGTTGGGATCGGCTATGAACAGGAGCGTCCGCACTTCCGGAGTCGGGCAGCGCTTTGCTTCGGCCCCGTGCTGAGCGTGGAAGGCAGGGGGCGTGTGGCTGTGAAAACCCTCAACGAACGCCTGGCCCTGGCCATGCAATCAGCCGAGGAAGCGGCCCGTCTGGCTTTGGGGCGTCCGATCGACGCCCTTTAGAGTTGATCAGAACTTTTCGATCCTTCCACGTGCGCTGGCCCCCTGTCGCCCTCGGGCTTGCTCTGGCGGCAACCCTCGCCCCCGTCGTTTCCATACCGGCCGCCTCGGCCCAAGCGGAACCCCAGAAGGTGCTTGAGGGCGCTAGTGTCGGTTTCAACCTTGCCTCGATCAACGGCCTGCTGGTGCGAGGCGACGCCGCCGTTGCCCGCGGCGATCTGGCCGCGGCCCGCAAGGACTACGACCTCGCCCGTGACGCCAGCCTGCGGCTACTCGGTTTCTATCGCGACCTGAGTGGATCCTTCCGGGGCCTGGATGCACGCATCCCAAGGGAAATGGACCAGAAGGGCCGTGAATCTCTGGAAACCCTGGCCCAGGCCAACCTGCGGCTGGCGGCCCTGCTGCGCCGTCAGAACCAACCGGAGGTGGCGGTGCCGCTGCTGGTGGAGGTGATCAAGATCATGACCCCGGCCCGGGAGGAAGGGCGCAGGGCCTACCAGAGCCTGGTGGAGCTGGGCTTTGCCACCACCCCCTACACGGCCGGAGAACCGGCCCCTGCCACCACCGGCAGCAAGTGATCGGCTGATCCGTCCGTTCCCTCTGACAATCCGCTGAGCCAGGGATGGAGCGATCAGCCAGCCATGGCGCCCCAGCTTCTAGATTCCCGTTCTGTGAGTTCCGACGAGAGCATGGTGCAACCGAATCAAGTCAGAGCAGCGATCTGGAACAGCTTGCCGGATGCCCAGGTTGAGGTTGACGATCTGACCGGAGGGGGAGACCACCTCCAGGTGAAGGTGATTTCCGCCGCCTTCGCCGGTCTTTCTCGCATCAAGCAGCATCAGCTCGTTTACGGAGCCCTGCGCAGCGAACTGGCCAGTGAGGCCATCCATGCCCTGGCTCTGCAGACCTCATCCCCTGGCTGAGCCCGGCCCAGCTTCCTTCAACCTTTCTGATCCCCACCCCCAGCAGCCCATGGAACCCACCGTTGAGCAACGCATCAAGACCCTCGTGACCAGCGCTCCGGTGGTGGTGTTCATGAAGGGCACGAAGTTGATGCCGCAGTGCGGCTTCTCGAACAATGTGGTTCAGATCCTCAACACCCTTGGGGTGTCGTTCGAAACCTTCGACGTGCTCTCCGACCCTGAAATTCGCCACGGAATCAAGGAATTCTCCGAGTGGCCAACCATTCCCCAGGTGTATCTGAATGGGGAGTTCATCGGCGGCTCCGACATTCTCATCGAGCTGTATAACTCTGGTGAGCTGCGCGAAACCCTCGCGGTGGCCCTGGCCTCCTGAGGCCCTGCTGGCGATGCCCCTGTCGGCTCAGTGGTGACCGCTCTGGTAAAGGGTGCTGAGATCACCACCGGGTCCGATGAAACCAGAGGGATCGAGGATCCAGCGATCGATCAGTTCCTCCAGCCTTCGCTGGGATTGGGAATCCAGCACGGCGGTGCGCCGCAGGGCGTGCAGGTAGCCATCGGCATAGAGCCGCAGTTCCGATGGGCTGTGGTAGCGGCTCACCAGGTCCTGACAGGCATCGCAGAGTGACTGGAAGTGGCGAATGGCCTCAGGATTCTGCAGCGCGGTCATGGTGAGGCGTTCGGCCGGTGGGGGGGACTGAAGCAGGGGTGGCAACGACCTGATCGTCGGAACCCGGATGCCGAGTAGCTTAGGGATTCCCTAGGGATCCGCTGTGGAGCTGAGGCCCAGCCTGAATTCTGAACATCCACCCCAGGCCGAGGGCCAGGGGCCTGGAGAACGGCGTGGTTCCGCTTCACCCCTGAAGCGCATTCTGGTGGTGGATCCCCACCCCACGCTTCGCACGGTGCTGGCCCAGCGCCTCAGGCAGGATGGCCATCTGGCGGCTGCTGTGGCATCGGCCACCGAGGCGCTCCAGCTCTGCGAAGACCAGATGCCGGATCTGCTGGTGAGCGCCGAGTTGCTCGAGGAGAGCTCCGCGCTGCGGCTGGCGGCCCATCTGCGCTGCCCGGTGATGGTGCTCACCGCCCGAACCGGTGCGGATGCCGTGGTGGCCATGCTCGATGCCGGCGCCGATGACGTGCTCCGCAAGCCCTTCGGTCTTGAGGAGCTGGCGGCCCGGTGTCGCAGTCTGCTGCGGCGGAGCGGCAGTGGCCTGCAGGAGAGGGTCTGTGTGGGCCCGCTTGAAGTGCATCTGCTGCTGCGCCAGGTGATGCTGCGCGATCAGCCTGTCGAGCTCAGTCCGCGGGAATTTGCCTTGCTCTGCGCGCTGCTGATGCCGCCAGGCATGGTTCGCAGCCGCCAGGAACTGCTGCGGATGGCCTGGCCCCCGTTCAGTGGTGGCCCCCGCTCCGTCGATACCCAGGTGCTCACGCTGCGGCGCAAGCTGGAGTTGGCGGGTCTGGGAGAAGGGGGAGGAATCGAAACCGTGCGGCAGCAGGGGTATCGATTCAGTCTTGAAACCCTGCCGGAAGACGGCGATTCCCAGTCTGGCAACCTTTCGCTGCGCCAGGTTGCCAGCGCTGGCTGATCAGCCGGCCTGGGCAGGCAGGAGCCAGGCGAAGCTGATCCCTTCGCCGATCAGCAGCAGCAGGCTGAGCATCGCCAGGGTCCAGTAGGTCCAGGCGGGGGTGATCCGTCCAATCCCCCTGGTGTCGAGCCCGGTGGATTGCTGGAAGCGCATCAGAAAATCGGCAAAGCGTTCCAGGCGTTGCGGCAACAGAAAGTGCTCGCCTTGTCGGGAGCGGATGTAGTGAACGGTGCCGCCCTGGCTGGTGGTGATCGGCACCAACCGGCCGACCTCGCTCCAATCCAGCCGCCAGCCCCGGCGGAACAGCCAGGCGCACCATCGTGGATGACCCACCCGGATGGCATCGGATTCGAGCACCACCTGTTCACTCAACATGGCCAAAACCAGCACCAGCCCAAGCATCAGGGCAGCCAGGAGCCATACCCTCAGCTCCGGCGGTGCCAGCACAGGCAAAGGACCCACCAGGGAGAGATAAAGCAGCAGAAGGGTGGTGCGGATCAACGGAGCGATCCGATAGGGCTTGTTGTCTGGGGGGCCGATGACCGGCTGAAGCTCAGCCATCAGTCAGGGGGAGAGGGTCGCCGGAGAGCCCGAACACCTGCCGCTCCTGACCCTTCCAGAACGGGCCCATCCGCATCAGATCGGTGTGGGCGTCCTGGATGCGCAGCAGGTATTCGTCAGATGTCATCGAGGCCTTCTCCTCTTTGAGCTTGCTGAGCCTCAACTGCATCAACAGCCAGGGTTTGGTCAGGGCTCCCTTTTCTTCAAGGTACCGGGCCAGGTCCTGCGAGCTGGGCGTTTCAGACTGTCCCACCTGGAAATATTGCGAACTGTTTCAATCTTAGTTTCCTGGCCGGCAATCCGTGGAATTGGGTCTTCGGGTTTCCGCCTGTTTGCTCAGTCCGGCAGGGCCCAGGGGTTGAGCCCCAGGTCGGCGCCCACCCGGTGGGCGCAGGCGAAGCCGCTGAAGGCCACGGCGTTGAGCCCCTGGCCGGGGAAGCAGGAATCCCCCACGCAGTAGAGCCCGGGGATGCCGGTGCGGTTGAACGGCATCGGCAGCAGGCCAGGCAGCCGCAGCGCCGGAATCGGGCCGTAGCTGCCCTGGTGCCGGCCCAGGAAACGGCGGTGGCTGCGGGGCGTGCCCACTTCCCGGTGGGTGATCGCCGCGCCGAGGCCCGGCAGAAAGGATTCCAGGCGACGGATGAGGCGATCGGCGGCGGCCTGCTTGGCCTCGGCGTAGGCCGTGGGTCCCAGGCCTTTCCAGTTGTCAATCGCCGACGGGGTGAAGGCATGCACGATGTGATGGCCAGGCGGTGCCAGGGACGGGTCCAGCAGGGTGGGAATCGAAACGAACACCGTGCCCTGCTCCGCCTCCATCTCCTCCCAGTGCTCCAGCAGCAGGTGGTGACAGTGGCTGCCGGCGGGAATCAGCTCCGCCTTCACGCCCAGGTGCAGCGAGAGGAACGAGGCTGAGGGTTTGTAGCGCCGCCGCCAGACCGTCTCCGCCGCCGGTGTGTGGGCGGCATCCACCAGGCTGCCGAAGGTGTCCCAGCGGGTGGCATTGGAGATCACCCGCCGGGCGCGGATCGTTTCGCCACTGGCCAGCTCCACGCCCACCGCCTGGCCGCCCTCCAGCACCACCTTGGTGACCCTGCTGCAGTAGCGGATGGCGCCGCCGTGGCGCTCCAGGCCACGCACCAGGTGTTCGGCGATCGTGCCGACGCCGCCCCTCGGGTAGTTGATGCCGCCGGCATGGCGATCGGAGAACACCATGCCGGCATTGATCATCGGCGTGCGATCGGCCGGCATCACCGACCAGCAGAAGCACTCCATGTCGATGAACCTGAGCAGCGCCTGATCCTTGATGTGGCGGCGGGCCACATCGCCCACGTTCACCGGCAGCCAGCGGGCCAGCCCCAGGCAGGCCAGGGGTTCTCTGAAGAACACCTTGGCCAGGTAGGCAGGATCCTCCAGGGAGAGGAGCGGCATGGCATCGAGGCAGCGGAACACCTGCCAGCAGGTGTCGTAGAAGGCGCGGATGCCGGTGGCTTCGTGGGGGAACAGGGCCGTGAGCCGGGCGATGAAGCTGTCGTAGTCGCGATCGACGGCCAGCTCAAGGCCGCCTGGCAGGTGGTAAGCGAGCTGGGCCGGGTCGGGGATGGTGTCCTGCCGTTCACCCACGTCCGCCAGGGCGCGGGTGAGCAGGTTGGTGTGCCCCTTCTCGCCGAAGCCGAAGATCATCGAGGCCCCCACATCAAAGGTGTAGCCCGCGCGCCTGAAGCTGCCACCGGAGCCGCCCGGGATCAGGTAACGCTCCAGCACCAGCACCTTCGCCCCCTTGGCCGCCAGCTGGCTGGCGGTGACCAGCCCGCCGATGCCCGAGCCGATCACCACGGCATCCAAGGCCCCGCCTCCCGCCGCCGGGGAGGTGTTGCCGCTCGTCTGCTGCACGGAGATGTTGCCGGTGCGCCGAGGCTAGGCAAGCGCCAGGTCGGCCCCGGGGGTGGCCGCCAGCGGCGCCGCGATCGGTGCTGCTGAAGGTGCCGCGAAGGGGGCCAGATCCGCCAGGGCCCGATCCCGGTAGGCGCCGTAACGGCGGCGTTTGTCGCGGATGCGCTCCGGCAACTCCGGCATCAGGCCGAAGTTGGGCGGCATCGGCTGGAACCGCTCACTGGGGGCGGAGGCGATGAAGTGGGTGAGGGCGCCAGCCATGGTGGTGACAGGCAGGCAGATCGGTTCCTGGCCCAGCGCCAGCCGGGCGGCGTTGGTGCCGGCCAGCCAGCCGCCGGCCACCGCCGCTGCATAGCCCTCGGTGCCGGTGATCTGTCCGGCCGCCAACAGCGAAGGGCGCTGGCGGAACTGCAGGGTGGGATCCAGCAGCTGAGGCGCTTCAAGGAAGGTGTTGCGGTGCATCACGCCGAAGCGCACGAAGCTGGCGTTCTCCAGGCCGGGGATCAGGCGGAGCACCCGCTTCTGCTCGCCCCACCTGAGGTTGGTCTGGAAGCCCACCAGGTTCCAGAGCTGGCCGTCCTTGTCTTCCTGGCGCAGCTGCACCACCGCATAGGCGCGCCGGGCACGGCGCACATCAGCGTCGTAGAGGTCGCCCCAGCGGGGATCCCACAGACCGATCGGCTTCAGCGGCCCATAGCGCATGGTGTCTTCGCCGCGGCGGGCCAGCTCCTCGATCGGCAGGCAGCCTTCGAAGAACGTGGCGCTTTCCTGCTCGAAATCCTTCAGTTCCGCCTGTTCGGCGCCCAGCAGCGCCTCGCGGAAGGCGAGGTACTGCTCCCGGTTCATCGGGCAGTTGATGTAATCCGCGTCGCCCTTGTCATAGCGGCTGGCCCGGAAAGCCCGCTGCATGTCGATGCTCTCGCCTTCCACGATCGGGCTGGCGGCATCAAAGAAGTGGCACTCGGCGCGACCGGTGAAGGCGCGGAGCTGCTCGGCCAGGGCGTCACTGGTGAGTGGACCGGTGGCCAGCACCGTGATTTCGGCAGGTGGTGGCAGTTCCCTCAGCTCGCGCCGCTCGACGCTGATCAGGGGATGCTGCTCCAGGGCGACGGTGAGGGCTTCACTGAAACGGCCCCGATCCACGGCCAGGGCCCCGCCCGCAGGAACGGCATGGGCATCGGCAGTGCCGATCACAACCGAACCAAGTTGGCGCAATTCCTCCTGAAGCAACCCGGCGGCCCGGTCGCTGGAGAGGGCTCCAAAACTGTTGCTGCAGACGAGCTCTGCGAATTCGCCACTGTGGTGGGCGGGGGAGCGGCAGACCGGCCGCATTTCCCACAACCTCACAGGCACACCGGACTGGGCGATCTGCCAGGCCGCTTCAGTACCGGCGAGGCCGGCACCGATCACCTGGATCATCAGGCGCGGGAGCGCTTGAGCATGAGTTGGAGCTGGCCGACGGCCGCCCGTCCGATGTTGAACACAGCCCAGCTGACAGCCAGCAGGATCGGGGCTGAAACCAGCAGAAGCCTTGCGTCCATCGGGTCCAATGCAGGGTGAGGTGATCCTACGGACCCGAGGACCCCGTTGAGGACAATCCGGAGCGGGTGGGGCGAACCTGCAGTGGGTCCCGAAACCGATCCAGGCTGGATTTCAGCGTTCAAAGCCCGTTCGATCGCTCCTGCCGGCATGGGCGGCGGCCAATGTCCTGTAACGGAGGGCATGGTGGCGTTGGTCGGACAGTTCTGCCGCACTCAGCTCACGGCGTGGCCTGGCAGGCACACCAGCCACCAGCGTGGCCGGTGGCACGTCACTGGTAACCACAGCCCCTGCCGCCACCAGGGCCCCTTCTCCCACGGTCACACCGTTAAGAACGATGGCGCCGATACCAATCAGGCAACCATCCTTGAGGACGGCCCCATGGACCACGGCCCGATGGCCGATCGTGACCTCCGCCCCGATCCAGACGCCCTGGCCTGGATCTCCGTGCAGCACCGCCCCATCCTGAACGTTGCTGTTCTCGCCCACCACGATCGAGCAGAGATCGCCGCGGGCCACGGCCAGCGGCCAGAGGCTTGCTCCAGCCGCCAGGGACACGTCGCCAATCAGCACGGCGCTGGGTGCCACCCAGGCCTCGGGGTGGACGTTGGGCTCAGGCCAGGGAGAACGGTCTGCGGTCACGGATCGGAGCCTTCGACAGCATGACCATTGTGGTCAGGCAAGTTTTTGGGATGGCCTTCAGCCGGAGGATCTCCGGTGCAATGGGGAGTGCATTCCCCTTGTGATACGTTCGCTGCTGGCCCATCCGGGCGGGTCGCTAGCTCAGCGGTAGAGCACTCGGCTTTTAACCGAT
Organism: Cyanobium sp. ULC082; assembly: GCF_977927535.1. NCBI lineage: Bacteria > Bacillati > Cyanobacteriota > Cyanophyceae > Synechococcales > Prochlorococcaceae > Cyanobium > Cyanobium sp. ULC082. Next base: position 1,098,172 of record NZ_OZ376397.1, on the reverse strand, counting down.
TGGTCCTGAGTTCGAATCTCAGGCGACCCATCTCTGAACGGCGAACGTCCTGGCGGTGATCCAGGCAAGACGCCCGGGAACCTCCTGCTGATCAGGAAACGCCTCTTAACAAAACGCAACAGCGTGTTAATCTTTGTCAGACAAGCCGCGCAAGCGGGTCCGCAGGCGGCTTCCGCCTTGCCTTGTCTTCCTTCCTCGTCCCTTCGGGGGCACTATCTCTCGTCCTCATGACCTCAACTCTTCAGCAGCGCCAAGGCGCTTCTGCCTGGAGTCAGTTCTGTGAGTGGGTCACCTCCACCAACAACCGCCTCTACGTGGGCTGGTTCGGTGTGCTGATGATCCCCACCCTGCTGGCTGCCACCATCTGCTTCATCGTGGCCTTCGTGGCTGCACCCCCCGTTGACATCGACGGCATCCGTGAGCCCGTCGCTGGTTCACTGATATATGGCAACAACATCATCTCCGGTGCTGTTGTTCCCTCCAGCAATGCCATCGGCCTGCACTTCTACCCGATCTGGGAAGCCGCCAGCCTCGATGAGTGGCTCTACAACGGTGGCCCTTATCAGCTGGTGATCTTCCACTTCCTGATCGGCATCTTCTGCTACATGGGCCGTGAGTGGGAACTCTCCTACCGCCTCGGCATGCGTCCCTGGATCTGCGTCGCCTACAGCGCCCCAGTGGCCGCTGCTTCAGCTGTGTTCCTGATCTACCCCTTCGGTCAGGGTTCGTTCTCCGACGGCATGCCCCTCGGCATCTCCGGCACCTTCAACTTCATGCTGGTGTTCCAGGCCGAGCACAACATCCTGATGCACCCCTTCCACATGCTGGGTGTGGCCGGTGTGTTTGGTGGTTCGCTGTTCTCGGCGATGCATGGTTCGCTCGTCACCAGCTCGCTGGTGCGTGAAACCACCGAAAGCGAGAGCCAGAACTACGGCTACAAGTTCGGCCAGGAAGAGGAGACCTACAACATCGTGGCCGCCCACGGTTACTTCGGTCGCCTGATCTTCCAGTATGCCTCCTTCAACAACAGCCGCAGCCTGCACTTCCTGCTGGCCGCCTGGCCGGTGATCGGCATCTGGTTCACCGCCTTGGGCGTGAGCACGATGGCCTTCAACCTGAACGGTTTCAACTTCAACCAGTCGATCCTCGATGGCCAGGGCCGCGTGATCAACACCTGGGCTGATGTGCTGAACCGTGCAGGCCTTGGCATGGAAGTGATGCACGAGCGCAACGCTCACAATTTTCCGCTCGATCTGGCTTCTGCAGAAGCCACCCCTGTGGCCCTGATCGCCCCGGCGATCGGCTGATCCAGGCTGGTTGATCCATAGGGTCCACCAACTGCTTCGCGTGGATTGAAGCCAAGCCCCCGCCATGGCGGGGGCTTTTTGTTGGCACATGCCTCGATCAGCAGTTATCGGGCAGCAAGCCTGGTCAGAGCCGTCGGTTGAGCCCTGAGGGGAGGAAGGCAGTCCTGGATTGAACCGCCATTCCAGAGAGACGCTTCCACCTGTCGTCTGGAGAGAATCTGCTCGCCCCGTTGCCAGGCACATCTTCGGGAGAGAAGTTCCAGGTCGTCAAACCATTTTGTTTTGGTCATCTGCCCACCATGCAACCGGATGTGATACACGAAAGCTTCAATGACGATGCCTGGAGCCATGCTGGTGACGGCCATCATCATGCCGATATCCTCTCCCTGGGGCAGGCCCATCCAGCCTCCAGCTCTTTTCAGCAGGTTGGCTTCCACCAGCAAGGTTGTCGGACCCAATGGGATGCTTGCCTTTGGTGTCGGCCAGGCACGCCAGATGTCTCCAGGAGCACTCGGTCCTGCGGGCACGATTCTTGGGTCGGACTTGGAGTCGTCCTGGCAGTAACCAGCCGACCAGAGGGCACCGTTCTGAGCCTGGATGGCCTGCAACCGTAGATCAATGGAATGGGGGTAAAGCCAATCGTCGTCATCGGCGCTGGTGATCCACCCTCCTGCAGCAATCACAAGACCCAGGTTCCGTGCCGCCGCCTGACCGATCGGGCGTTCTGTCGCTATGACGGTAGCCCCTTCGCAAATCCCATCGGGCAGGGTGTTGCGGCTTGAGCCGTCAATCACGATCACATGTTCAACCTCGCACTCATTGTTCTTCAGACTTTGATTCAACTCCACCAGCATGCTGAGCCGATCCGGCAAGAGCCTGGTTGGGGTTATCACGCTGACAATCATATCTGTGTCTGAAGATGGATTCCTTTGGTTTCGATTCTCAACGGCTGAGCCTTCATTCCTGCCTGAATGGGATGATGAAGGCCAGGGTGACTGATGCAAATCTTTGGCAAATTGAAATCTGGCTGGCTGATGTGCTGCCTGCAGGTAACCACAGATAAGCTAGCAGTCGGTAGGCGGCCTTGAACATTCACATGAAATGTCACTGCAGATTGGTCATTTTTGCAGCGATTATTTCCCCTGATCGGCCATGCGTTGAAGTGTGGTGCGTGGTGATATCCGGCTGCTCCTGAAGCCGTCAGCAGTCCAGCTTTGTTGTCGCCTTCGGCGCGCCTGATGCAGTTGAACAGGCAGCTGATTCGAGCCCAGTCAGCCGGATGGTCGGCGCTTGAGGCCGATCGGGGCCTGATCGATCGCCTGGTTGCGGTGAGGCCTTCACCACGCGGCCGGCACCGCCCAGTTGGCGCCAGCGCTGCTAGAACGACAACGATTCTCACTCCTGCGGGGCATCGGCCTTGCCGGCTGCTCCCCACCCCCCTGCCATGGCCTTCACCAGCGCCGTTCCAGCCGCCGACCGCCTGCCGGTGACCGTGCTCACCGGCTATCTCGGGGCCGGCAAAACCACACTGCTGAACCGGATCCTCACCCACGAGCACGGCCTCAAGGTGGCGGTGATCGTGAACGAATTCGGCGAGGTGGGCATCGACAACCAACTGGTGATCGATGCCGACGAAGAGATCTTTGAGATGAACAACGGCTGCATCTGTTGCACCGTGCGTGGCGATCTGATCCGCATCATCGGCAACCTGATGAAACGGCGCGATCGCTTCGATCATCTGGTGATCGAAACCACCGGCCTGGCCGATCCCGCCCCCGTCATCCAGACCTTCTTCGTGGATGAAGATCTGCGTGATGAACTGCGCCTCGATGCGGTGATCACCCTGGTGGATCTGGTGCACGTGCAACAGCACTGGGAGGCGGAGGAGGTGCAGGAACAGCTGGCCTTTGCCGATGTGCTGCTGCTCAACAAGGCGGATCTGGTGGAGGAGGCCGAACGACAGGCGATCGAGCAGCGGGTGCGGGCGATCAACCCGATGGCACGGCTGCTCACCACCTGCAACGCCGATGCACCGATCGATCAGCTGCTGGGTGTGGGGGCGTTCGAACTGGAGCGGGCCCTGAGCCTCGATCCCGGCTTCCTGATCGAAGAGCATGCCCACGAACACGACGACGCTGTGGGCTCGGTGGCGTTCGTGGAGGAGCGGCCGATGAGCCTCGACAAGCTGGGCAGCTGGCTGTCGGATCTGGTGGCCGAGCGGGGGCCCGATCTGTTTCGGATGAAGGGCATCATCCAGCTGGAGGGTAAGGACGAGCGCTACGTGTTCCAGGCGGTGCACATGCTGCTGGATGGCGATTTCGATCGCCCCTGGAAAGATGGTGAGCGGCGCTGCACCGAATTCGTGATCATCGGCCGCGATCTTGATACCGAAGGCCTGCGGTCTGGCTTCAATGCTTGTGTCGCCTGAGGGGGCTGCTGCAGTGAAGGGCACGGCGCCGCTGGTGCAGGAACGGCTCTGCGGGCAGCTGCAGCAAGCGATCACCGCGCTGAGCTGGTCAGCGGATGGGAACGCTCTGGCGATCGCCAGTGCCGGCGGCGAACTGCTGCTGCTCGATTTCCGCGCCGGTTGCGAGGAGCTGCTGCGGGGCGATCACGATGCCAGCCTTGATGCGATCGGCTTCAGTGCCGATGGTCAGTTCCTGATGGCGGTGGGCCAGGCCGGGGAGCTGCTGCTCTGGGAGCTGGGGGGCAGCGGGGTGCGGCCGATGGCCTTCGCGCCGCTGCCGCTTGGCGCCGGCTGGCTGGATGCGGCGGTCTGGCAGCCGGCTGGCCTGCTGCTGGCTGTGGCGGCGGGCCGCCGGGTGCGGCTCTGGGATGGGGCCGTGCGGCAGTGGCACCCCGGCAGCCTGGAGCTGCCCGGCACCGCGCAGAGCCTGGCCTGGAGTGCCGACGGCAGGCGGCTGGCGGCGAGCTGTCATGGCGAGCTGGCGCTGTGGAACCCGCTCGATCCCGCCGCCGCCCCCCGGCGTGCCCCCACCGCTTCCGTGGGTCTGGCCCTGGCCTTCTCGCCGGTGGGCCACCTGCTCGCCTGTGGCCAGATGGACCGCTCCCTGCTGCTCTGGCCCGAGGCGGGCGAAGGGCGGCCCTGGCAGTTCAGTGGCTTCCCGGCCAAGGTGCGGGCGCTGGCCTGGAGCGATCAGCCCGGCAAGCTGGCGCCCTCCCTGGCCGTGGCCGCCGCCGACCACGTGGTGCTGTGGCAACAGCAGGATCGCAGTGAACAGGGCTGGAAACCGGAGCCGCTGCTCTGGCATGAACAGCGTGTGCAGGCCCTGGCCTTCGCGCCGGGCCGCCCCCTGCTGGCCAGTGCCTCCGCCGATGGCAGCGTGGGCCTCTGGGATGGCCGCGGCCGCCTGCTGCAGGCGCTCGAAGGGGAAGGCCAGGGGTTCCAGGCGCTGGCCTGGCGTCCGGACGGATTGCATCTGGCCGCCGGTGGAGATCAGGGGCGCTGGTGGCTGTGGCCGGTGGCCGTGCCAGGCAGGGAACGTCAGCGGCGATCCGGTGGGGCCGGCTTTGGTTGAGCCACCAGCACGGCCTGAACCGCCTCCGCCAGCCGCCAATCCCCCGCCATGTCCCCACTCCCACCCCTGCCGGGCTTCGCCCTCGCCCTGCTGCTCCTGGTGGCTGGGGTGATCGCGCTGCTGCCCTCGCTGGTGATCCGGGGGCTGCTGGCGCCGCTCAACCCGCAGGTGGTGTTCTGTGGCGGTGACAGGCAGCGGCGGCTGGCGCTCACGATTGATGACGGCCCCAGTGGCCCTGGCTCCGACGCCCTGCTGGAGCTGCTGCGGGAGCTGCAGGTGCCGGCCACCTTCTTCCTGATCGGCTCCCATCTGCCGAACGACCCGCACTTTCCCCGCCGGGCCTTGGAGCAGGGCCACGCCATCGGCAACCACCTGTGGATCGACGCGCGCTCCGCCGGCCTCGACAGGACCGAGTTCCTGGACGAACTGGAGAGCACCGAACAGGCGATCGAGCCGGCCGCCGCACCGCAGACGCTGCACTGGCGCTGGTGCCGTCCGGGGCGGGCCTTGTTCCATACGGCGATGCTCGGCTGGCTGGCCGAGCGCCGCTACCGGCTGGTGCTGGGCTCGATCTTTCCCTGGGACACCTATCTGCCACCGCTGTGGTTCGTGCGGATGTTCGTGCGGCTCAATGCCCACCCCGGCGGGATCCTGGTGCTCCACGACACGCCAGCGTTGAGCGCGCGCACCCAGGCCACCCTGCGGCGGATCATTCCCGAGCTGCGCCAACGCGGCTACAGCTTCGTGCCGCTGGCGGAGCTGCTGGGTGCGCCCTGCTGAACCTGCCCCCACCAGCGCTCCACCACCGCCAGAGTGAGCTCAGTGATGAATCACACCATGGCCCCCACCCGTGAGCAGATCCTGGCCGCCTCCGCCGGCTGGGTGGCGGTGGTGCTGAATGTGGTGCCAGGGCTGGGTGCCGGCTACCTCTACCAGCGCCGTTGGAAGGCCTACTGGATCACCTCGGCCCTGGCGACTGCCTGGTTCGTGGCCGGAGCCGCGCTGGCCCAGAACGCCGAGGCGGCTGCTGAAGCCCAGAACCAGCTGGTGGGGCTGGTCGGCCTGGTGGTGCTGGCCGGTGTCACGGCCACAGAGGCGGGCCTGGCTGTGAAACGGGTGCGGCAGAACGCCTGAAGCCCCTCAGCAGCGCAACCAGCTTCTCTGGGCCCTGAGATGGTGCATGGTTCAGGAGTTGGGCCATTCTTTGAAGGGCTGTGCTGGCTGAGGGAGCGTGTCGATCAACGCAGCCGTGCTGCTGGCGGGAGTGCTGTTACTGCTGGGCATTGTCTCCAGCAAGTTCTCGGCCCGGTTCGGTGTTCCTGTGTTGGTGTTGTTCCTCTCGGTGGGGATGCTGGCGGGCTCGGAAGGGCTGGGGCGGATCCCGTTCGAGAACTATCCCCTGGCCAACAGTGTCGGCAGCGTCGCTCTGTCGCTGATCCTGTTCGACGGCGGACTGCGGACCTCGCTCACCTCTGTGCAACGGGTCTGGCGGACGGCGCTGTCGCTTTCAACCATCGGCGTTCTGCTCACCTCGCTGCTCACGGGCCTGGCGGCGGCCTGGGTGCTGAAGATGCCCCTGTTGCAGGGATTGCTGCTGGGCAGCATCGTCGGCTCCACCGATGCGGCTGCCGTGTTCTCGGTGCTCCGCTCCAGCGGCCTGAAGCTTCCCGAACGGCTCACGGCCACCCTTGAAGTGGAGAGCGGCTCCAACGATCCGATGGCGATCTTCCTCACGCTGGGGTTGATCGGCGTGATCAGCGGCAACACCTCTTCCCCCCAGGACCTGGCGCTGCTGTTCCTGGCCCAGTTCGGCATCGGCAGCCTGGTGGGCCTCGGTGTGGGGCGGCTGGCGATCTGGAGTGTCAACCGGATCAACCTGGATTACCCGGGCCTCTACCCCCTGCTGGCGCTGTCCTTCGGGCTGGTGGCCTTCGGGTTGGCGGCGGTGCTGGGTGGCAGTGGTTTCCTCGCTGTCTACATCGCCGGCATCGTGCTCGGCAGCAGCTCGATCGTGTTTCGCCGGGGGATCTTCTCCTTCCACGACGCCACCGCCTGGCTGGGCCAGATCATTCTGTTCGTGATGCTGGGGTTGCTCAGCTTCCCCAGCCGCCTGCTGGCGGTTGCCGGCGAAGGTCTGCTGATCGCTCTGGTCTTGATCGTGGTGGCCAGGCCCGTCGCCGTCGCGGTGGCGACCTGGCCGTTCCGCTTCCGGCGCCGTGAACTCCTGTTCCTGTCCTGGGTTGGGCTCAAGGGCGCGGTTCCGATCACCCTGGCCACCTTCCCGCTGATGGCGGGTGTGCCCCAGAGCCAGACGATCTTCAACGCCGTGTTCTTCGTGGTGCTGATCTCGGCGCTCACTCAGGGCTGGTCTCTGCCACTGGTGGCACGCTGGTTGCAGATCGGCCGCCCTGCCGACGCCGTGCCCGCCTTGTCGGTGGAGATCAATGCCCTGCGTCAGGTTGATGGGGAGATCGTCGACTACACCGTGAAGCCCGGCGCCCGGGTGGCTGGCCAGTTGCTGCGAGATCTTCCCCTCCCCGATGGGGTGCTGATGACCCTGATCCTGCGCGGCCGGCAGGTGGTGATGCCGCGTGGCGGAACGGCCCTCCAGCCTGGAGATCATGTGTTCGTGGCGTTGCGCACCCAGCTCAAGCCACTGATGGATCGGTTGTTCGACCCAGACCCGGAGCCGTCGTCCCCTCCGGTCGGCCTGGTGCTGGCCTTCAACGCGCAAACCAGCCTGGCCCAGCTGCATCGCTTCTATGGCCAGACCATGGCGCTGAACGGTGCGCCTGGTGCGGCGAGCTCAAGCCTCGCTGCCCTACTGGCGGAATCCGGCCCGCAGCAGCAGGCTCGCCTCGGTCCCTTTCTGATCACACCAGCTGCGGAGCCGGATCTGGTTCTGGTGACCTGCTGTGGGTCGGTGGCTTGAAAGCGTGCACGCCGAGGCGTTGGGTTTAGCCAGTTAGGCCTTCGTTATCATTCCGCCTTGATATTGATCGAAACGATATCAGCGAAATCGGCGGCAAAGCTTGTTCTTCAGCAGGATGCTTACTTCTGAATAGTGCTGACCTGGACAAAGCCGCAAGCATGTTGAGGTTCCAAGCAGGAACCCTGCGGCTACGGACATGGTGGATGGCCTTGTTACCCCGCTACATACTGGCTTGGATGCGCAAACTCAGATTTTATCCCATGGAAGGATTCGTAGAGAGCTCTATGTCTGGAAAGCCCGTACTCGTCTGCGCGAGTTTCGTAGGAACGAACCCATTTAATCAGGTTGTCCAGGTTCTCATCCTGTTCACGACGTGAACCAAACTTCTCAGGCTCCCATGGCCTCATGCGGCAGTGGGCAACGCATGCATCTACTCCAGGGTTGAGAAAGATCAGCTCATCGCAGAAGATCAATACTGGTTCAATGATGTCAGAATAACAGCCTTCGATGATCCATCTATCATGGCTTGAAATCCAATGCTTAACATCTTCAATACTATCTTGAAGTGGCCGTCTTTCGGTGCTGCCGTGAAACGCCACCTCGTCCAGTGATAATTCAGCGGCTGGTCGCGTGGCAATGATCGATCTGGACAAGGTGCTCTTGCCTGCTCCGGCATTGCCGAGAATGATGATGTTCATGCCATTGCTGCTCCATCGGTAAAACGCTTGCCATCACCTGGCCGCAAGGATACGAGGCGTCGATCAAGATTCAATTGGAGGCAGACCAGGTGGATGGCATTGCTAGATGGCCGTCTCCGCCTCATCGGCTGGACTGGCATGTAACTGAAGCCCGAGTGCAGAGATAACCTTCAAGACAGTGGCCAGTTCAGGGTTAATGCTAGACGAGAGAGCCTTGTAGAGACTTTCTCTACCCATTCCAGCTTCACGCGCAATTTGCATTATGCCTTTTGGACGAGCAATATCACCTAAGGCAGCAGCCACTAGGCTTGGATCTCCATCTTCAAAGGCGGCTTCAAGATAGGCCGCCATGGCTTCGCTGGTTGTGAAATGGTTGACTGGATCCCAGATGGTTGTTTCGGTTCTTGTCATTGACACCACCAATAGGTTTCGATCTAGATCATTGGCATGCTGGTTGTCCCTGTCTTGAGCACTCTTGTCTGCACCAGTGAGAAGAACGACGACTGTGTTGGCCGGGTCAATGAATTAGATGCGTTAGCCAGGGCCGTGGTGAAAACGAAGCTCAGAGACGCCTTGTCCGACTGGCCGGACATCACCTGGGTTTCCCAGGGATAGACGCCTGATCCGAATGTCGATGCTAACTTTCGCTGCTCGATCACGCAGGCCACGGAACCATTCGGCATAGGCAGTGGCCTCCCGAATCTCCAGTACCCCACCATTGTATCTCTGGGGATACGGCTCCGCAACCGGTCTTGAGCCTGTCTAGCCCTATATAGACGGGTCCGATAACCACCTGTTTTCATTGACACAGTTGGACTGCTGGGGCCGTGGTCAGGCTTTGGTTGTTCCACGCCTGATGGTCGAACGAGGTGGTTCGAGAGTGGTTTGGATTCTTGTATCGGGGATTCCGTGAATCATCCACCTTCAAACAACACCTGCCGCCCATTTGACAATTGGCACCCATCACATTGCTCCAGGGGCCTGCAGCTGGCTCGTGCAAGATCAATTGTATTTGAGGGGTGTGCAGAACGGTCGCGGTGATCACTCGATTCGAACCCGTTGGCGCCCCATCGCCGCCTTGGCAGGGGTGAACCCATTCAGGCCAAGGCAACACTTCGTCAAGGTGCAGCACTCTCCAGTTGCTGCCCTGAATCTGGTGGAGCAGATCAGTCATCCGAATTTTCAGAGCTGTTGCTCAGCTGTGTGTGACCCTCAGGCCTCGTTGCCGGGGGTCCCAGTACTGGACCATTGGGTCTTGGCCTGCGGGCACGCCCTGAGAATTCCCACTGGTTTGGCATGAACGCTCCCGCCCAGCGATCTCCTGTTTTGCAATCCCTGAAAAGTCAATCGGGGCGACAGGATTCGAACCTGCGACCTAGTGCTCCCAAAGCTCTTTTTTGGGGGCTTGGTGAGGTGCCTGCAGCGACTGAAGTCTAGGCCAAAGAACGTTGCTATCACTGCTGTTCGCGTTGCCAGCTACTGACAGGCGGCGCCCAAGCGTGGCAATCTCAGGGGGTGATTTGCTCACCTGTTTGCTCACATGGGGAGTTCTAGAGCCTCGGGCACCTGGGCCACCGTGCTGCGCTCCGGCTTGCGCCTCTCTCTCGCCCAGCGGGGCACCAGTAGCGGCTGGCGCGTGTCCGATTTACGTGGCCGTACCCGCCTCACGGTCGATGCCATCGGTGGCCGCCATCAAGTTCTGCTGCCCTTCGAATGGTCACAGGACCAGGCCGATCTGATCCGAGAGACCGTGTTGGCGATTCACGCCGCCCACATTGACGGCCTACCCCTCGACCGTGCCATCGCCGCCGTCCTGGCCACCGATGAGCCAGCAGCAGGCCCAAAGGCCGGCCCGATTGATTGGCCTGCCCTGGTGGAACGGTTCAAAGCCCGCAAGCTGAGCAGTGGTGCCATTAAGCCCCAGACCTGGGACAACGTGTACCAGCGCCGAATGACAGAGCTGCTGGCCACCCTCACCGGCAAGAAGCCACCAACCAATCCACGTGAGCTGCTGGAGGCCGTCACTGCCCGATGGGCCGATCAGCCCGGCACCCGTGGTCGCCAGATGCAGGTGCAGCAGACGGCTGCGCTGCTGCGCTGGGGAGTCGATCACGGCACATTGGGCCTGGAGTGGGCGCCACCACTCGACCTCGACCCATTTGTAGGCCGCAAGCGAGTGGCGAAGACGATCACGACGCCACTCGAGGTGAAGCACATCCTCGGGCTGGTGGAGGCCATCACCGACCCTCGATGGCGGTTCGCCTTTCAATTGCTGGCGGCCTTTGGCCTGAGGCCAGAGGAGCTGCAGCACCTTGAGCTGCGCGACGGGCGCCTGTGGTGCAACTACTGCAAGAGCACCAGCCGGGGCCAGACAAAGCCCAGGCCGCTGCGCCTGCTTCCTTGTGACGACTGGGCTAAGGACTGGAAGCTGGTGGAGCGGTTCAAGGGCCAGCAACTACCGCCGATGCGCCCGGGGTATGGCGCCGAAGATCTGGGCCTGCACATGCGCAGGCGCCAACGTTGGCAGGATCTGCGCCGGGAGTACGAGGCGGCAGGAGAGAAGCTGGTTCTGTATTCCGCCCGCCATGGCTACGCCCACCGTGCTCACCTCACCTGCGAACTGCCACCGAAGGTGGCCGCCGCTGCCATGGGTCACAGCGTCGAAACACACCTAGCGGCCTACAGCAAGTGGTGCGGCGATGACGTGGTGGATGTCGCCTTCGAGCGAGCAGCGGAACGTTTGAGCCAATAGGAAAGAGGGCAGCAAGCTCAGCCGCGCCTATTTGGTGTCGCCGCTGCTGGAGACCGGGCAGCTCGTGTTTCTGAGCGGCAACGACGTACTGATTTCTGAACTCTTGGTATTCTCCAATGCAACCTACGACAACCTGGTGGATGAGCGCTTGCCCTTTGCCGCCAAGGTCGTGGTCAACTACGCCCGACGGACTGGCCACTCCAATGAAGACCTCGTCATCTGGCGGCGATCGGATTGATCAAGACATCCCGCCGCTACCACCGCGAACAGCCAGGGCGCAGCCCCAATCACTTCATCATCTAAGTCCGCTTCTTCGTGACCGGAGAAATCATCCACTACCTACGGGAGAAGGGTTTCATGATTTCGGTGCCAGGGTGCTGGAGGGAGCTACATGCGAGGGGGCAGAAGTTACTCAGAAGGCGGCTCGCGGTTGAGACAATTCCCGCTCGGCTAGGGCTCACGGGCGAGCGTTAGCCCGGGAAGTTAGGATGATCGTTGCCTCATTCTTGATTTCAGAAGAAGCCGTGTAAGGTGGAAAGCCGTCTTAAGTTGGATACATTAAAGAGAACGGACGCTTTCGTAACGAGTTTCCTGATAGCAGACATTTGGCTTATACAAGCTGGCCGATGTCTAGGCTTCCCTTGCAACCCTTCTGGCTACATCCTAGGAAGATCTTACCGTTCGCACCGTTTTGCTTGCCGATCAGCGCCGAATTACAGACCTCACATATTGTTTTCGTCAGTTGAGCAAGTTTTGTGGCGTCACCCTTGGTCATTTTGCGCCCTTCCTGAGGATGTTTCACACACGCAACGCGGGGCTGTCCGTTGCAATGAAGACTTGGCTGATACCAAAGAGGATTTCGACATATTCCACAAGTTCCAAATACATGAATATCCCCTTCGATTGGTCCATGATCAGTAGGAGCCAGCTGAAGAAAGGAATGCAACAGAGCCACAGCCTTAGGAAGGTGGATCCGAAGGCACGGTGTACTCTTGCCTTTTGGGCTGAAGCAGATCCATAGGATCTCTTGATCGAGGCCAATAAGTGCGTCATCCGAGAACGAGTCTGTCTGCCAATATCTGACGTTTTGCAATTTGATTGAGTCTCTGAATTTGCCCCATCCACGATAAAGTATGTTTGTTCCTTGCCTGATGCAGAATGGAGAAAAGAATTCCTGAGTACCAAAGCTGCTGGGCCAATCAATCGCGACAGTGTGACGAGCCCCAGCCAAATCCTTATTGATTTGGTCCCGAGCAGAAGTGCGGGACGGGAAATAGGTAAGGCCAGGAAGCTCAAAAGACCAGGTTTCTCCAAGCAGAGCATGCGATATATCGACACGCTCAGAATTGTTATAAAGGCGATCGTTGAATTTGCGAAAAACGCTGAAGTGATCAATTTGATTTCTGATATAAGTATTATTTGCCAAGAAGACAAACTTGCCCTGTGCTCGACTGACAGCCACATTCGCAAGGCGGGCAGCAGTGCTTTTCATTCCACCTGCCAATAACTTCCCGATTTTTGTTTGAGGATGGCTTTCAACGGTATCAAAGACTATTAAGGATCTTTCGGAACCTTGAAAGCGATGGACCGTCGATGAAAGGATGCCATCTAGGCGGCAGTCCTGGATAACTCGATGAATTAATCTAGATTGAGCCTTGTATGGCGTAATAATTCCAATCCCTTCGATACCGCTGCGTTGGGCTCTCATTGCAATGTCAACCGCGATTAAAGCTGAGATTGGATTAAATCTGCTATGTGACTCCTCTTCCCTGAAGCAGGATGCAAATCTCTCTCCTAAGTCATAATAAACAAGCGGGTGACCTGGATTTGGCTCGCCCTGAACGATAGTGGCACATTTATCAGTGAGTAGCTCACCATCTTCGAGTACATTATCGTAGAAGATTGTATTAGGTATCGAGGATATTGAAGGGTGCATTCGGTACTGAGTTTTCAGCAGAATCATTCCGTTTTCTCCTCCGATACCGTTTGCAGTCTTGGTTACCCCAGACTCGTCAAAGATATCTCTCTTCAACCATTGATTGGCAGCATCCGTGTCGGATTGGCATATAGGGCCAAGCTGGCGATGGTCGCCGAAGACGGCGATTCTCTTTCTGGCCAGTGTTGCTGCATAGATGCAGTGAGGAATGTAAGCCATGCTTGCCTCATCAATGATAACAGCATCGAACTGTCGTCCGAAGATCTCCTCTGCAATCGATGCTTTAGAAAACGTGCAGCCGACCACAACTGCATGGCTGACAAGCTCTGATAGCTTGTCGCGAATTAACTGCTTGAGAGGCTGCAATTCAGTTTTAATAACTGCCACTCTGTTCTGTAAGACTTGTTTTTGTTTCTCACTAAGATCGCTGTCACGAAGTCTTTTAATAATCCGCGTTCGCTCTTTCCCTAGCGCATCAATTTTTGCGACAAGAGTAGCATTCTGTTTCTTCGCGATTCCGCGAATGTCGACCATTGGATAGAGACCATAAGTCTCTTCACTACCAATGCCGAAGCGGACAATAAGACCTTCTTTATAATAGCTTGTCTTGTGGAGATATCTTGCCATGCTTTGCATCGCGGTGTCAACGGCAGTATTGCTATGTGAAAGTATTAGAACTGTTTCGCCTTCGTGAACCAAGGACGCAACACTCAGTCCTAATGTAGATGTTTTACCTGTTCCAGGAGGGCCCCATACAAAGCTCACAGGACAGTCGAGGATTTTTTTTACGGCCATTAACTGGTGCTTATTCGCCCTAATCGTTGTCCCTATTTCTGCTTCTATCCTCAGAATGATCTCAGAAAGCCTCCCGCCACTACTCGCCAAGGTTTGCGTGGGGCCACTAAGCAGCTCTAGTCCTAATTCACGATTGGCGTCAGCCATTTCAACTGTTTCACTGAGTCTTTCTTGCAGCTTTTCGAGCAAAAACCAAGGCTCGGTTGTGATCCGAGCGATTTCAACCAGCTCACCAATGTTTTTAGATATGGCTACCTGAAGATCAAATCCTTCTGTTGATAAAAGCATTCCTGAATAGTGTCTCTTCTGACAGATGACCTCAATTGAGGTGTCATCAGGAAGCTTGATTTCGTTGTCAGTGCTAAATAAGTAAATGTGTTTACCATTTCTTGTGCCTATTCTGCGTCCATCAGTAATTATTGTTGTCTGCCCGCCCTGCTTGCGAAGCGCTTGGATTTCGGATCCAAGTGCTTCTCTAAACTGCCGTACGTAATATTCGTAGGTTAGTGACTTCACCGTATTCTAGGAGGTTCGGTTGGAGTTCGTGCAGGCTAGCTCTTTTGTCTGCTTTTGAACCAGGCAATTCTTATCGATAGGCACTGCAAACTCCGCACTTCCTTCAAAAGCGAGTGGAATTCATTTCAGATGTAAGGGGCCAAATGGAAGTCATAATTATTGGCTCGGCGTCTCTCGGGCCATTAAAATGTTGAATTGCACCCACCAAATCGGGCTGCTGCTGGAATTCCTGAAGATGGCCTGCGGGAGAGCAATGCACCGAAGGCCTTCGGTCGGAGGCGGCCGTCCTCAACGTGCCACAGCTGCGCAGTGGCTTGTGTCGTCCAGCCGCCTCCGTCCTCCGCTCTGGGGCCGGTGTTGGGGGTAAAGAGCTCAGGCTCTCTTCCGCGGCTGCGGTGGCTGGCCTTTTGCTCTCCTGGGCTGTACCGGCTTTTCCCGTTGCCCACCCCGCACGGCTGCGCGGCTATCCATCAGGCCTGGATCACAAGGCCGGCGGAATGATGCCCAGTTGGTCTCCACTCAATTCGTCCCGTTTGGCGTGAGCTGCGATCCTTTAGATCGGAGTTGCTGCAGCAGCTCTGGCCTCCATGAAGTGCATTTGTACTGCTAGGATTAGGTAAGCGCCAAAGGCCCCGAGCCCATCGCCTGCGGCAACGTCATCCCCTGATCTCGCCATCGCCGCCGCACTCGTAACAGCGGCATGATGCCCCGATCAGTTGTCACCTACGGCAACTGATTCCATGGCTGTTTGTACTTCATCTGGGCCCAAGGTGGCCCCCTGCCGGTCTCTTGTGATCGCGGCCGGCGGCGGCCGGGATCTGGCCTGGCCCCATCAGCGGGTGGCTGCTGAGCTGCTGGCCCGCAGCGGGGGCCGGCTGGTCCATCTGCTGCTTCACGGCGGAGCACGTGGGGCCGATGCCGCAATCGCCCGCGCCGCCCATCAGCTGGGCTGGTCGGCGCTGGTCATGCCCGCCGAGTGGCGGCGCCATGGCCGGGCCGCTGGGCCGATCCGTAATCGGGATCTGCTCGAGCTGGCTGTGGCCCGGGCCGTGACCCACACCTCCCCTGGTGTCTCCACCTCCGTGCTGGTGGTGGCCTTCCCCGGTGGGTCCGGCACGGCCTCGCTGGTGCAGCAGGCCCGCCGCATGGCCTCCCGCGCCCCGGTGCCGATCGCCGTGGTCGAGGTCAACCCATCCGCCGGTCTCTGGGCCAAGCCCGCTTCTGCCTCTTGCCCCTGAAGCCTTCCGCGCCTGTTGGCGCCTTCGTTCCCCATCCCCTTTTCACTGTCATGCCTGTTCTCACCCCCATCGCCGTCGCTCCTGGCATTGCCCCAGCGGTGGCTGCTCCAGAAGCCGCCGGTCCCGCCACCTCCATCCGCCGCTCCGGTTCCCTCTGGCAGCTGGGCATCGAGGCCCAGGAGCTCACCACCGCCATCGGCCAGCTGGCCGAGCAGCTGGAGGCCGATGAGCCCGAGCAGCGCCAGCAGGCCCTGGCGGAGTTGGAGGCCGCCCTGCTGGCCGAGGAAGGCAACAAGCAGGCCCTCGCGGCCAAGGCCGATGCCACCTGCTGGGTGATCGAGCATCTGCGCGGCCAGGCGGCCTACCGCCAGCAGCAGGCCAAGCGCCTCACGGAGCTCTCCCGCTCCGATGTCGGCCGGGCCGATGCCCTTGAGGACTCCCTGGTTCTGGTGCTCACCCGGCTGCAGCCGGGGGCCACCCGCTTCTCCTTCCCCAACCACGAGCTGAGCAGCCGTAAATCCCAGGCCGTCGAGATCGACGACGAGCTGGCCCTGGCACAGGAGTGGCTGGTGACGAAGACCACCAGCCAACCGGATAAGGCCGCCATCAAGGAAGCAATCAAGGCCGGCCACCAGATCGCCGGCGTCCAGCTGGTGTCGCGCCGTAGCTGGCGCATCCACTGAGCGGGGGGCCAGAGGCCCCCTCGATACAGGTCCGCTGCATAGGCGGACCCACACCCATTCCTTCCCACCTCCTCAGAAGCTATGGAGCTCACCCCTTACAGCAACAGCCTCACCTCTGGCGCCAAAGCGACCACGCCACGGCCCAAAGGCCATATCTGGTCCACCCGCCTGGCCAGCTGGGTGGTGCCCATCACCCGCAAACCAGGCCGCAGGCCCTCGCCCGATCACATTCACTGCAGCGAGCCGCCCTGCTGGGTGCTGATCGAGCCCATCACCAATTCAGAAGACAACAGCAGCTGATTCCCAAACCAGCCACCGCCAGCCAGTCCAAGTCCTCACGCCAGTTCATTCCTTACTCATCGTCATGGTCAGCACTTTCTCTGCCGAGCAGATCGCCGCCCTCACTGCACCCCTCGATCGCGCCAAGGTGCGTCAGCGGGAGCAGGGCCGGAGCACCGTCAGCTACCTGGAGGGGTGGCAGGTGATCGCGGAAGCCAACCGCATCTTTGGCTTTGACGGTTGGATGCGAGAAACAACCTCAGTCCGCTGCGTCAACCAGAGCGAGCGCAGCATCGGCCGGGACAACCGCCCTGGCTGGGGCGTCACCTACACAGCCCGGGTTCGCATCACCGTAAGCCATGTGGGCACCGCCCCTCTGATCCGCGAGGGAACCGGCGCCGGGCACGGCATTGACGTGGACCTGGGCCAGGCCCATGAATCCGCCATCAAGGAGGCCGAAACCGATGCTATGAAGCGTGCCCTGATGACCTTCGGGAACCCGTTTGGGCTGGCGCTTTATGACAAGCAGCAGCGGGAGGTCACCCAATCGGATGAGGACAGCGCCCGTCCAGTTCCTGCGAGCAACGGCACCAGGTCGATCCACCGCCGCCCCTCCCCCGCGGCACAGAACGCCGCAGCAGAAGCCACAGGCGACCCCAGCCTGTCGCCCCTCGATCCGGCCACGATCAGCCAGATCCTGGCCACCCTGCGCGGCCTGCCCAGGCCGGTGCTGGAGGGTTTCACCAAGTCATTCCGCAAGCGGTTTCAGGTCCCGGAGGAGGCAACTTCCATCGCCGATCGGATCCTGCAGAAGCGCCATCACGACTGGATCGAGGCCTTCCTGGTGCAGCACGCAGCTGTGCCGGCGTGATTCCAGGAGCAGAAGCGGCTGCGCTCCAGGTGGGGGGGATCTTGATTGCACCCACCTGTGTCAAGCGGGTCAGTGACCGGTCACCATCAACCGCTGCAGCGAGAGCAGGGTCCGTTGCTCGGCAACGTGTTGCTGAACTTCCTCGCTCTGAAGCTGAAGCGGCAGCACTTCCAGGCAAGGGCTCCCAGACGCCAGAGCGAGCTCTTGGCCTGTCATCAACGGGAGAAGATCCAGGTCCCCGAAGCGCTCGGAGGTGGCAAATGCCAGGAGCTTGGCGCCATCTGCATCTTCGAAGTAAGCAACGGTGTAGGAAGTGCCAGAGGGCCCTTCTTCTGTCGTTACCACCTTGTGGAACAGGGCTCGCGTCGGTTGATCCGTCGTCATCAATCAGCCCTCCCCTCACTCGCGATCGACTGCCGTCCTCGCCGGGGACATCTCCATTGATGTGACCCGGTGGGAGCAGTTGAGGGAAGCAGGCCCAGTCCCACGGTATGGGTGGGCGGTTGTTGAGTTGTGCGGGTCGGGCCCCGGAGGCTGCCCGGAATGGTTCACCATGAAATGGCTCCAATACCAGTGGAGTAGCCCGCAAGGGGAGGCTCAGGGAGGTCAGATTCCCTGGGCCCTTCTTGCGTAGAAGGGCCGCCCCATGCGGAGTTCAAGGTCTAGCACCGGCTTTCGGGCACAGACGGCCAGAAGACACCAGGGATGGTGTAAAGGCCTTCGGCGATTGCCAGATTTGGTGGTCAGCCGTAGGATCGCCCCTATGTGATCTGGTTGCGAGAGCCGTCCCGGCTGGGCATCCCGAGAACCGCCACAACCTCATTCCAGCGCTTGCCACAAGAAGCGCTGCAGCGCAACGGTTCTCATCGTTCGCAATAAGGGCCGTGTGACGGCCAAGAAAGTGGCAACGCCTCGGGCCTGCTTCTGCCGACACGGCTGTCATGCGAGTGCTTTCCGATCGAGTCAGAGTCGTGCCAGCACAAGCGGAAGCTCATGGCGTTCCTCTCGGCCAGAGCACTCCGGTGCTCGGCCGGCCGCTGCCACCACCACTGCCACTCCCCTGGAGCTGCTTGGCATAGAAGGGGTGCTGCCGCACGCCCGCGGCGCCGAGCGCGGCTGTGGACCAGTCGATCAAGAAGTCCGGGCCGGTGGCTGGTCCCATCGCGACGGGGCCTGGGGTGAGCAGCGGGCAGAAGCTCAGCCGATCCGGGATCGTGCTCCAGGGCAAGGAACCGACCGTGTCCCAGCCAGAGAGCGGCTGCGTACCCGCTGGGTTCAGGTACCAGAGATCGGTGGCGCCGCTGTAGGCCGCCGCCAGCTGGTAAAAGGTGCCGGCTCCGCCTGGGTTGCTCACCCGGCCCAGACGGCGCGGGTCCGAGTGCTGGTTGCTTCCGAACCAGAAGCAGTCCGGCAGTGCGATGCGGGGCTGGATGATCCCCGGCGCGAACACACCGCTGCTGGTGTTCGCATACAGCCCGCAGCCTTGGATCAGCTGCTGCTCGCTGCCCGTGGGTGGCAGTGGAATGATCGAGGCCGCCACCAAAGCGTTGTTGCTCCAGGTGTAGTTGTTCAGTGAATAGAACATGCCGGTGTAGGAGTTGGAGCGATTGAGAACAACACTCCAGCCGCTCACCGCCGCTGAGCGAAATAGCAGCAGGGTGTGATTCTGCGTGTTGATGTCAGTTCCGATCGGCGCGATCGTGTAGCAGAAGAACTCACGGCCTGGCGTTGTATCAGCCTGAATCAGCAGAAAACCGGCCAGGTCCCAGGTGGGTGTGCCATCGGAGGCGTAATGCGACAAGCCGGCATTGACGCTGAACAAGGTCGCCGAGAAGCTGCCGTAGCCGCTGTTGCTGCTGTCGTTGGTGTAGGCGCTCTCGAGGCCCAGCTGCAGGCGGGCGGAGCTGCTGCTGGAGTTGTAGCCCTGGACCTTGGAGTTGTTGTAGAAGCTGAGCAGCACCGGCGTCTGCGGATGGCCCAGCCGCCAGACGTAGCCGTAGTTCGTGGCGCCCGTTGCGGCGCTGTGATCCTTGACGACCTGCAGCTGCAGAGCAGCATTGGCCGGCGTGGCATTCACCTCAGCTGAAAAGGCGCTGAAGGCCTCCGCCAGCTTCATGCCCGGAGCGCCTGGCAGCTTGCTGGTCCAGTTCCAGAGCGGCCATTGCAGGGCGGAGCAGGTGATGGTCATCGCGTCAGCTCACCGGGTCCTTGAGGCGCACCACCAGCCGTGAGGGGCCGAGCTGCAGCCACTCGCTGCCATCGGCCGGCTTGATGTATCCCAGGCTCGTGAAGGTGCGGTTGTAGATCGCCAGGTCCACCGGCAATGCCACCGGGTCCCACCACTGCACCGGCGGCAGTGGCTGCTGGTAGAAAACCGTCGGTGTGATCGGCAGCCACTGGGCCGGGCGCACCAGCATCAGCGGTGCCGCCGATGAGAAGAAGTCAGCGCGGAAAGCGGTGGCAAGCAGCACCTGGGGCCGCGCCAGGTTCCAGGCCACCGTGGCAATCACACCGGCCATGTCGGTGAGCGAGATGTGCCACTGGCCGGAAACCACATCCTTGGCAATCAGCAACGCCACTGCCTGGCGGTTGGAGAAGGAGTGCTGGGAGAAGGCAAAGCAGAAGAACTCCTGCCCTGCCGCCATGCATGAGGCCACCACCGCCCCCAGGGGTAGAGGCTGTGATCCCAAGGTGATCAGGGAGTTGGTGGTGCCCACCCCGCCGGTGAGGCTGCCGTGGCCGCCGAGGGCGGAGCCCGGCGAGAAGCCTGCTGCCAGGCTGGCGTGGGTGGTCACAGCGCCAGTGTTCAGATTTGCCACCCACTGGGCCATCAGCTCCGCCGGCTGGCCACCACTGAGCTCCGCGAGCCGTGCCTTGATCGTCCAGCCGCAGAAGCCCGGCGCACCGGCAGGGCCATTGAGCAGGCTCAGCAGCTGGGTCGGGTTCTGGCCGTTCGCGGCCGTGAGCCAGGCCATCAGCAGGGCATGGGCCTCACCAAACAGGCCCGGCAGGGCAAAGCCCTGGTCTCCGCGGCGGCTGAGATCGGTGATCGTCGCTGCCATCAACCGCCCACCGAATCGTTGAGCACCAGCGCCAGCACCGCCACGGTGGCCGTGTGGGCACCAGTGGCCTCGGTGCGGATGCGCGCCCAGAGACGTTGCTGCAGGGGACTTTCGCCATTGCTGTAACTGCAGCCCGGCGCGAGTTTGAGGGTCGGCGTTTCTGCGGAATAGCGCAGATCGAGCAGCACACCGGCCGAGAGCGGTGGGTCCTCCTCGATCGGCCGGGCTGCATCGGCCGTCCGCGCTGCTGGGGAGTCGTAGAAGCTCACCCAGGCCGCCACCGAGCAGCTCACCTCGAGAAACAGTCCGTCCACACCAAGGGACGCAAAGCTCAGATCCAACACCGACGGACCACTCAGTGGCCCGCTGTCCTGCTGCTCAAGGGCCCGCCGGGGTGTGTCGATGCGGGGCACCCAGCGGGGAGCAACTTGCATCAGGGGATCACCTGGATCTTGCGGATCGCCCGCACGGTCTGGGGAAACGTCTTGCCCAGCGGCTCCCAGTTGCCATAGAACCAGTCCTGCACCTGGTGGGTGGTTGCTGAGTCCTGGGTGGAGGTGCCCATCCCCCCCGCCAGGAACTCCTGGGCACCGCCGATCGCAAACAGCGGGAAGGCGGTCTGAGCCGGAGACGAGAAGGTGTAGTTGGCACTGGCCGGCACCGCATAGGGGTTGGCGCCATGACTGGTTGCATTGCCCTCGCTCCCGTCCGGCTTGAAGCGCCGGTAGAGGATCTCCAACTCGAACAGCGCCGGGATGTACCAATCAGAGAAGGAGGCGATGGTGAGCCCCCGCGCCCATTGCGTCGCCGGGTGGGCCGCATCGTTGGCGGCGTTGCTGTTCGCCCAGCCATCGAAGGTGCTCGATGCCCCCGTCGTTGCCGTGCCCGTGGTCTTGCAAGCTCGGCTGCTCTGGCCGGTGGCCTTGGGAGCAATGATCAGGGCGTGGGTGGCCACGCCATTCATGCTCTGGGAGATCAGCCCGCCGTAGTAGCCGCCCTCGTAGGCGGCACCGATCGCCGGCAGGCTGGCCACCGGGGTGCCACTGGCGGCGACGTTGAGCTTGTAGACGTCGCCGTTGCTCTGATCGAGGTAGAGATCGCCCTCGATCTGGCCGGGGATGGTGGCCGGCGGCGGCCCGCTGCCTGCGTACCAGCCCGTGCCACGGCTGCCGGCAGGGCCTGTGCCGCCAGTGGCACCGATCGGGCCTTGAATCCCCTGCGGCCCAGCGGCGCCGGTGCTGCCGGCCGCTCCGCTCGGCCCGGTCGGGCCAGCCGGTCCAATACCGCCGGTCGGTCCAGCCGGACCAGCGGGGCCTGAGATTGGCCCGGCGTTCACCCAGGCATTACCGGAAGCATTCCAGCTGTAGAGGGTGTCGTTCTCGTCCTGAACGATGTAGGCGTCGCCCTGCTGACGGTTGCTTGTGGGCAACGCCGAGAAGGTGGCCACGCTGCCCTTGAGGTTGATGCCGGTGCCGGCGCTGCCCTGGGGGCCGGCAGGGCCTTGGGGTCCTGCGGCTCCCGTGCTGCCTGCTTGGCCGGTGGCTCCCGCCGGTCCCTGGCTGCCTGCGGGGCCCGGCGAGCCCTGCGGTCCACTGTTGCCCTGCGGCCCCGTGGCGCCAGTGCTGCCACCAGGTCCTGTGGGTCCTGGCACCCCCTGCGGTCCACGGATCGAGCCGGTGTTCGCCCAGGAGGTCATCGACTCAGCAGGCCGTTCTCACGATCTATTGCCACGTGCTTTGACGGGCGGTTTATGGTCCGGGGCAACCGCGTGGAGATTGGCGGGCAGTCGCCATCACGGCGCAACACACCCCCGTGATCGGCTTGCCGTACTGACAAGCAGGGCAGGCGAAACCCATGGATGACGCAGCAAAGCAGTGGCTGAACCCTCAACCAGCAGCGGCTGGCGAGAAGCCTTGAACCGCCAGCAAGAAAGGATCGCTGGCCTCTGGATGACAACCCACATCAGATTCTTCCCTTGACCAAATACGTAATCGCCTGGATTCCAATGCTGGTCATCGCCGTCGCCAACGGTGCTCTCCGGCAGTTGAGCTTCGGGAAGGTCATGTCAGAGCTTCGCGCTCATCAGCTCTCGACCCTCATCGGCTCGATGTTCATGGGGCTTTTCATCTGGTTGATTGTGTACATCTGGCCCCCATCATCGGGCCACCAGGCCCTTCTCATTGGGCTCATCTGGCTTGGTCTCACGGTGGCCTTCGAGTTCTTCATGGGCTTGGTGCTACAGCATCGCCCTTTGGCGCAAGTTCTCGACCAGTACAACCTCTTCGCCGGCCGCGTCTGGATTCTCTTCCTCCTCTGGATCACACTCGCACCGTGGCTTTTCTTCCGCCTGCAGAACGCTGGTTAACCCAGCCTGCGACGGACTTGCACAGCTCAGCTTTAGACAGATGATCAGATCAAACAACCTTGACTCCGGAGGCCTCTGTGGCGAATTCCAGGCAACTTGGCGGACTCCTTGGCCCTGCCATCGGCGTGATACTCCTCTCTGAGTTCCCGTTGATTCAGCCTCACCTTTATGACGATCAAATTCCACCGGTCATCTATCTCTCGGGCATCATCATGTTCGTCGCAGGCCTGGCACTCGTGCGAGCGCACAATGTGTGGGAAAAGAACTGGACTGTGCTGATCACTCTTGCAGGTTGGTTCTTGCTTCTCCTCGGCCTCGTCCGAATGTTCGCAGCAAGTCAGTATCAGCAGGCAATCCAGGGCGCGAGTTCCATAGCCTTCATGGTTTTGGAGGGTTGCCTTTTTCTCGTCGCTCTTACCATCACCTTGAAGGCCTACGGCCCAGCCTCAACACCAACTGAGTGATTCAGCGCGGGGCAAAATTGCTGCCTGACAAACCCCTTTTGAAATCTTCGTTTCGTCTGGTGTGAGTCGAGCCGAGAAACGGGCAGTAGCTTGAAAGTTCAGGCCTGCCGCACCGCAAGGTGCCGCCGATCCTCAGCAAGGGCGTGCGGCGATGGTGACGAGAAGGAATCTGCTGTTGGGGGCCGGAACTGCCGCAGTGGCTGTGGGCAGTGCGGCCTGGGCGAACAAGAACGGCATGGGGTCGATGGCCGAATACAAGGCTGCGGTTGCCGAGCTGCGCCGGATCCCGACCACGGCACCGGAGACCCGCGATCTGATCCGTTACGCGAGCCTGGCCCCGAACGGTCACAACACCCAGCCCTGGCTGTTCCGCCCGGGCAAGAACGGGATCGCGATCCTTCCCGATTTCGGCCGACGCACCCCAGTGGTTGATCCCGACGATCACCATGTGTTCGTGTCACTGGGCTGTGCCGCCGAGAATCTGGCCCTGGCGGCTGCTGCTGCGGGCCGGGCCGGTGAAATCGAGTTCGATCCGGCCGGCGGCGGGACGGTGCTGGTCCGCTTCGGGACGGGCAACGGCGGCGAGCAGGCCCTGTTCGATGCGATCCCACGCCGCCAATCGACGCGGGCCGACTACGACGGTTCGACCGTCGGCGCCCCAGACCTGCGCCTGCTGAGAGCGGCGGCAGCGGTTCCGGGGGTCGATCTGGTGCTGATCACCGAGCGGCCGCCGATGGATCAGCTCCGCGATCTGATCATTGCTGGCAACACCGCGCAGATCGGTGATCCGGCATTCATCGCTGAGCTGAAGCACTGGCTGCGCTTCAGCCCAAATGCTGCCCTGCGTTCGGGAGACGGGCTGTTCAGCGCCGCCAGCGGCAACCCGGCCCTGCCGGAGTGGATGGGGCCCTGGCTGTTCGATCGGGTCTTCACTGTGAAGGCCGAGAGGGAGAGATATTCACGCCAGATCGCCTCGTCCGCAGGGATCGCGGTGTTCGTCGGGGCCGAGGCGGAACCTGCGCATTGGGTGCAGGTGGGGCGGGCCTGCCAGCGGTTTGCCCTTCAGGCGACCGCGCTGGGCCTGAAATGCGCTTTTCTCAACCAGCCGGTCGAGGTGCCGGGGCTGCGCGCTGATCTCTCGGCGTTGGTTGGCCTGCCTGGGCGGCGCCCGGACATCGTGATGCGCTTTGGGCGCGGCGCGGCACTGCCCTTCTCGGCCCGCAGGCCCCTCGAGGCGGTGATGGTTTGAACCCATGCCCCCCTAACTCGCTGTCCAACGTCGCCGCAGAGGGGGCTTTGGACTTGGTGACGGTCTATCTGCTGCAAGCGGCGCGGCGCTGCTCAAAATCCTCTGACTCGTCTTCCTCCTTGACATTGCATAGGAGTGCCAATGATGCGAGCACGCCCTCTCAGGCCAGTAGCCAGGCAGCACCGCTCCAGAAGCGGATCGGCTTTTGCACCCAGCTGGTGCCAGTCCAGACCCTGCAGGGCCTCGTGGTCCAGCCGTTGCCCATCCAGACGGCGAACTCTCCGTTGCCGAGCGGCGGCGGCAGCTCCTGGAGCCAGAAGAACTCGGTGGTGATGATCTCTCCGGCCGGGCCCCGGTCCCAACGGTCCGAACCACCGCTGCATGGCAGGGCGCGATCACGGCTGCTGCGGTTCATGCTCAGCCGGCCGCAAAACGGACGACACCTTTGGAGATCCCGGTGGTGGTTGTGGTGCAGAGCTGGAGCAGGGCCAGGCAGGAGTCGTTGGCGATCTCCGGCAGGGCAAGGGCGGCCCAGTCGAACACCTCCGCCTTGTTGGCCACCACCGTGAACAGGCCGGCGCGGTAGCGGGTGCAGGTCACGCCGAAGTTGCCGGCGGTGCCAGTGGTGGCACTGAGGGTGACGCTGTTGACCGCCTTGATGCCCGTCTTGCCGGCGGCAAAGGGCAGGATCTGATAGAGGCCTGAGGCGCGGCTGGTGGCCGCGAGCGGCACTGTCACGTTGCCGCTGGTGTAATCGCTGTAGGTCACATTCACGGTCGCGCTCACCCCCGTGGAGCCGGTGTCGGCGTACCACTCCAGCCACCACTGCAACTGACTGTGATCCGGTGCACCGATTCGCTCCGCAGGCACCGCGGCAAGCGTCAGCGGCAGGTTGGTGATCTGGGCTGTCGGTGCTGCGATGGTTCCGGAGAGGCCGCCCTGATGGCAGAGGCGGTCATGGATCTCCAAGGTGCTGGTGGCATTTCCCGTGGCGACATCCACCCAGGCGAGGTAATTGAGCAGCGGCGTGATCGGGTTCTCCATGCCCAGAGCACCCTGCAGGTTCCTGTCGCAGAAAGCTGCCGCAGTCGGAATCGCTCCTTGGACCGGTTGGCCGTTCGCTCGCCACAGGGAGTAGAAGCGGCCGGCCACGGCGTTGGCGATCGAGGACTTGTCAAAGAGCACATGGCGAGAGTTCGCCAAGGCCGCAATCAGCTGGTCACGGGTGGTGATCGCCATCAGTTGGTGTCCACCCAGAGGTCGTTGACCTGTGGACTGGCCGGTGCCGTTGGTCCCACCGTCAACCTGGAGGCGTTGAGCTTGAGGTTGAGCGCCGCCTGCAGGTCGCTCTGGCTGCTCAAGCTGCCCGTGATGCCACCCCACAGGCTCGGCCCGGCGGGGCCGACTGGACCCTGGCTGCCGGTGGTGCCTGGCACACCCTGCAGGCCCTGGGAGCCGGCTGGTCCCTGGGCGCCCGCGACTCCAGCAGCTCCCGCTGGTCCTTCCGGCCCCCGCAGCGACAGCCCGAGGGCGCCCCAAGACGTCATCCACTCCCCCAGCGTTTTACCCCAGCTATTACCACCGGCGCTGGCCCGGCCCCGGCCTCACACGATCAGTTCGAACACCTGGCCGTTCGTCCGGTTGAGGTAGAGATCACCCGGTGCCGGTGTCGGCACCAGCCCCTCGCTCGGTGGTGGGCCATCGCCCGCATACCAGCGCGTACCGCGGCTGGCGGCGCCGGAGCCGTTCATCACCACCAGCGACGGCTTGCCGTCCACCGGCGAGGGCAGCAGCGCAAGCCCGCCCTGGGGGTGCAGGCGCAGTCGCCACACCTCGGCGCGGCTGCCGTTGTAGGCGAGCCCGTCGAGGCCGTCGCTCGGCACCAGCGGCTCCACACCGGCCAGGGTGCCCACGCCACCGGTGCCAATCGGATTCGATGGCACCAGATTCGGCGGCAGGGGGCAGCCCAGCAGCGCCACCGGCAACGCGGCGATGTTCACCCCCATCGTCACCGTCACGGTCAGGTCCAGCCGCTGCCCGTAGACGTGCCGCACCTTGGGCACATCGGGCCGGTAGGGCGTCCAGGGCACGGTTTCGCTTGTGCCATCGCCCCAGTCCACCTGGAAGTCCTGGGCCGGCAGCCCCAGAGGGTTCACCGCCAGCTCGATCGGCGCTGAACCGAGCGGATCATTCCAGCGGCTCGGCGCCGGCATCCAGAACAACTCCAGCGGCAGGGCCGGCACCGGCCCCAGCCGGAAGCTCAGCTCCAGCCAGCGCGGCGCCTCATGGAGCAGCACCCATTCCTCGCTGCCCGGGCAACCCACCGGCGGCAGGATCCGCACCCGCCCATTGGTGTCATCGAAGCCGGTAGGCAGCGGGTAAGGCATGGCGATGCTGCTGGATCAGGGCAGCAGATCCAGCGGCAGGGCAGGCTCCTCATCACTCGCCGGCGGTCCATCGAGCCCAGCGATCGGGGACACCGTCGGTGAACCCTTGGAGACCAGCCGTTCAGCCTCGGCCACCAGCTCCGCCTTGGTCATGCCCGGATCCAGCGCCACGCCATAGCGGCGTTCCACCTCGGTGATGATCTGCGCCTTGGTCATCGCGGCGTAATCGGGCAGGTCCTCAGCAGTCGCCGCAAGGGCCACAACCGAGGCATCAACAGCTGAGGCAGCCACCACTGCCAGGTTGTACGGCTCGCTCTTGCCCGACCCGTTCACCACCACAACTGGCAGCCGGGTGGGTTCAGTGATCAGGCTGCAATCCAGCTGGAAGCTCAACTCCGTGGCGCCCAAGAAGCTGTACTCACCCGCCTCTGCCTGGCTCTCACCCCGGACCTCGAGGTCACCATCAGCAGAGAAGCCAGTGCCCACCACGTAAGCCTCCACGACCTCGCCCTTGACCACATACGGTCCGCCCTTGATCGCGGTGATTGTTGGCAGCGCCGCAGGCGGATCCGGTGGGTCCGGCGGCGATCCACCACCGTCCTCCCCATCACCACCGGCAAGGCCTGGAGGGTGCGCCGTCCAGCCGAGGGCCTGCCAGCCATCCATGTGGCAGGGGAAGCAGAAGCGGCTTTGATCGCCAAAAGTGATCCGCACCATCCCTTCCGGGGCCGCCACGCTCAGCAGGGAATCGGCATTGGTGAGGGCCATCGGGATGGTCGGATCAACGGGGCGAATGCGGTCGGAAGGTCCCTCCGGGACGGGGTTGAGCTCCGGTGCGGTCGGTACCGTCGGATCCGAGCCCTGCGTCAGCGGTTGAGGCGGTGCCCAGGGAGTGCCGGGCTGCGTCGGCCGTACCAGTGAGCTTTCAGAGTTGCTCATCGGCTCAGGCGTGGGTGAGGCTGACGTGGGCGCCAGCGGGCGTCGATGGCGTCAGGGTTGCCCGCGCAAAGAAGAAGCACGGGTCCACCACGTTGGCCAGATCACCGGCAGCAGGCACCAGCGAGCCGCCGCTGATCGTCGCCTCGATCTGCCCGCCGGCGGCGGGGATCGCCACGGTGGCGGCCGTCAGCCAGGTGCCGGTGGTGCCGTCCTTGAGCAACGGCGCCACCTCCAGCAGCGCTGTCACGGCGGCGGCGGCGCCGGGGTGGGAGAACAGCAGGGTGAAGTGCTCGACGGTGTCGAGCGGAACGCTCAGGCGCACGATCTCGGCGCTCACCCGGGTGCGCTCGAACGGGTCGGTGGCGCTGTAGTTGATCCAGCCCACCAGCGTGGTGACGGCATCGATGAGCTTGTTGCCAGAAGCGGTCATGGTCATGTCCTCAGAAAAAAGAGATCAGGGGGTGTGGCCCTCAGGTCAGGGCGGGGCCGATGTTGAACAGCCGCCCGATCGCCTTCTGATCGCAGACGGCAAAGCCCACGTACCAATCGACGCGGGTGCGGAACACCGGGGCGTCCTGCACTTCGCCGAAGTCCCGCACCGAGATCCCGTAGCGACCCTCGAACGGTCCCTGCAGGCCGGTCATCTGCTCATCGCCAAAGGCGCAGCAGTAGATCGAGGTGGTGCCGCCCGCCTCGCCGAAACCGAGCACGTCATTGCCGTTGGCGTCCTCCTCCAGGCAGAGGATCTCGGTGTCTTCGAACCAGTGGCGGCCGTCCATCACCTGATAGAGATCACCACCAGCAGCGCGGCAGGCGGAGCTGATCTGGCGCCGTCCTGCCTTGCTGGTGAGCAGCACCTTCTCGCTGCCGTAGGCATTGACGGAGTCCACCAGGGCCTCCAGCCGGGTGAGCTTGACACTGCCGGAGGTGTTGTCGACGGTCTGGGGGCCGCCGGGGGTGAGCCGCTTGCTGAGGCCGTTGAACGCCCGCGGATCGAAGGCGGCATCGCCGTTGATCACAGCCGCCTCGAGGGTGAGCCGCATCGAGCGCACCTTCTGCTCGGTCTGGCTGGCCCTGGCCTCAGGGCCGTTGAGGTCAACGATCGAGCGGTCCACATCAAGGTCCCCCCCGAAGAGGTGAACGAACTCGGTGTCGTTCTCGACGGCGCCGTAGTCACGCCGGTAGCCCTCGTTGACGGCACGGAAGCCGACGCGGGGCATTTTCTTCTCGACGGCGAACTTGAGAGCACCACCAAGCAGGTTGCGGAAGGGCAGGCGGCTGATCAGTTGACCCTCGGTGAAGGTCTTGATCACGGCCAGGCGCTCCACCCGCGTCTCGTGTTTGGCAGCCTCGATCAGGGAGAGGCCCATGCTTGCTCCGGGTGTACCCAGCAACGTCTCCAGCTATTACCAGCGACTGAAAGGGTTGGTGGCTGGTCAGGCCCCGTCATGGTGCGGGGTGGCCTCAAGGGCTGACGCAAGCGGCGATGCCGCCCTTGACCCCACCCCGCCCGGCTTTGGGGTCCTTCTCCAGCTCCCCATGGCTTCCGCCTTCCGCCGCTCTGCTCTGGAGCGCCACAGCTCCGATTCACTGGAGCGCCTCAGCTACTGCTGCCGTCTCGCCACCATCCCCTGCGATCGGCTGGCCGAGCTGGCTGAGCAGATCCTGTTTGAACGCCAGCTGCTCACGCCCGCCAGCTTCCCGGCCTGGATGGAGCTGGAGCAGCTGCCCTATTGAGCGCAGCTCCCGCCCGGCTGCGGCCGGGCTTTCCCATGCCGATGGCGGGACAAGCCACCCAGAGACAGACTCGCTGGAGATCCAGCCGGTTCGATGCGGTCTGTCACCAAGTTGTTCATGAGCAACCTCAGCCAGGCCGTACGCCTCCCGGCCCATCTGCGGTTTCCCGACTCCGTCCAGGAGGTGGAGGTCCGGGCCTGCGGCCAGGAGCGGATCATCGCGCCGCTCGGCCGCAGCTGGGACAGCTTCTTCCTGGGTGGTCCGACAGTGACAGGAGACTTTCTGGCGGAGCGGGCTTCCCAGGAACAAGGCGAACGCGAATCCTGCTGATTCGTTGATGGCCTCAAGTGACGGCCATCTCAGGGGAGTTCCAGCCAACCCCGTAGGGCCAGATCCAGCTCGATCAACAGCTGGGGCTCCAGTTGCCCCACCACCTTGCCGAGGGAGCTGATCGGCACGCTGAACAGCTTGTCGACCATCAGCTGGGATGGCTTTTGCAGGCCGTTGCGTGCCGTTGGCTGAACGGGAAGCCGGACGAGGGGCGCCTCCACCAGGGTGCTGGTGAGCGGGCAGAGGGTGACGCTGGGATGGGCCTGCAACCAGCGATCGGCCTGAACCACCACTGCTGGTCTGGGTTTGCCGGAGTACACCCCCGGACTGGCCACGGTCACAACGGTGCCGCGGCGGAGCTCAGGCAGGCTCACGCGGTCCAGTCGCTCCAGTCGGGCATCTGTTCGCTCCAGTGCTGTTGAGGTTCCCGTTCGGCCAGCCGCTCTGACTGCCGGCGGGCTTCCTCGCGATCGCCGTGGCGCATCAGGTACTGGGCAATGGCGTCTCGCACGCAGGCGCTGCGGCTCTTGCCGAGCTGCCGGGCCAGCTGATCGAGCTGCCGCTCGAGTTCCGGCTCCACCCGCACCCCGATCGCCATGATCCCCTGCTGTTGAACGGTTCGTTCTACAGCGTAGGTGGGATGGCTGCTCTTGCGGCGGCGAGCATGCGGGCCTCTGCCCGAAAAAGGCTGGCCATCGCAGCAGAGCAGAGCGCCATACGCGTAGGTCAGAACGTACCGCTGGCGGTGCTGGCAATGGGTTGAACCCAAGACCCTCTTGCCGCCATGGCCACGCCGATGACCCCGGAGCGATTCCAGGACCGCTGGGAGGCCTTCAAGGGGGAACCCCAGCAGGTTTCAGGCATCTGGGGGCTGTATGACTCGATCGCCGAGCTGGAAGGCAGCGGCGACATCCTCGATGAGCAGGCCCAATGGGCGCTCAAGTTCAGCGAGAAGCCACCGACTCCACCGGCTCCCCCAGCTCCCACCGGTGGCCTTGATCCACGCGGTTCAGAAGAAGCCGGCCTGGTGGGTCCCAAGATCGCCGCACCGGTCAAGCCGGGCGACTCGTATCTGCTGGTCAACGACCGCGACGAGGACCTGGAAGCGTTTGATCACACCGGCAAGTTCTTGTGGAAGGTGCCGTGTCTGGCGAGGGGCCAGGGTGCCGACAACGACTGGAAACACACCAGCACCGACACACCGCCGGGGCTCTACAAGCTCGGCCAGCTCTATCCCGACTACGAGCTAGATCCCAACCCGCCCTGCACGGACACGGCCATGTCCTACGGCTGGTACAGCTTCGATCTGGTCGAGCTGGAGAACCAGGAGGTGACGGTCGGCCGGGCCGGGATCATGCTCCATGGCGGCGGCTCCGGTTGCGGCTGGCCCGGTGCCTGGGCCGCCAACCAGCCACTGCTGCCGACGCTTGGCTGCATCCGCCTCCACAACGTCGACCTGCGCGACAAGGTCTTGCCCCTCTACAAGAAGGGCACGGTCTATGTCGGCGTCTTCCAGGAGCCCTGAGCCGGTGGAGGAGCGGCCGTTCAACCGCGAGCGCTTCCTGCTGCGCCTGGTCGCTGTGGTGTTGATCGCTGAGGTCTCGCTCTACGCCTTTGGCGCAGGTGTCTGCGCCTGGCGCAGCGCTCAGCAACTAGTGCCCCAGGGAGGGTTGTGTGCTCGCTTTGATAACGCCGTCCACACCGCCTTCGGCGTCGCCCTCAACACCCTGCTGGCGTTGCTCGGCGGCAAGGCCTTGAGCGACAGCAACAGGCCGCCAGGGCCTTAGGCCCCACCAAGGCATCACTCGATCGGCTGGAGACGTTCAGCCAGCGATGGCGGCAGGGTCTGGGGTGCCGGGAGAGATCGGTGGGGCTTGGTGGGCTGGCCTGCTGCTTGGCCTTGCTCAGCTTGGCCTCTTCCTGCGTCGAGGCCTTGGGTCGCGCGTCCTTCGCGATCAGGTCATGGCCCACACCCAATCCCAGGCCGATGCCCTCTTTCAGCAGTTCCTGCCCCTCGCCGATTCCATCGCCCGCGGCATCGCTGCCGGCAGCCGGGTGATCGAGCTGGAGGATGCCCGCCAGGTGGCCCGGATGCAGCTCTGGCTCTCCTGCCGGCAGGTCAGCGAGCCAGCCTCTGCCGCCGGCTATCTCAGGCGCTGCATCAAAGGCGCCCTGCTCCATCACCTCCGTGATCACGGCCGCCTGGTCCGCGTCCCGCGGCGTCAGCACGAGAAGGGCATCCATCCCTGGGCGCACCAGAGCCTGCATGCGCCCATGCCTAGCGGTGATCACTGGATCGATCAGCTGGAGGCGCCTGAGCAGCCGGGCCAGCCCTGCGGCGAGGGCATCGAGGCCTTGCTGGATCGGCTCCCGGCTGGCCAGGCCGCAATCATCCGGCTGTCGGTGCTGGAGGGCCAGAGCCTCCGCCAGATCGGCGCAAAGCTTGGCATCAGCGCCATGTCGGTGCAGCGGCGCCGGCAGAAGGGCCTGGCCGCCCTCAGGGCCGTGCTGGCCTGAGGCCCCAATGGGGCTGGCGGTGGGATCGCGCATCATCCGCCGGGGCAAGGGCTGCGCAAGCGGCTCGTTCCTCGCCGCCCTTGCCAGATCCGGCGGTGCTGCTGGCGTCCCATCGCTGCGCCACCGGGCGCCAGGTTCCATGTCCTTCTGGCTCGATGCCCTCTGCCGCGAGGATCCCGTTGCCCTTGTCCACTCCTGCCATCAGGGGCTCAGCAGGCTTCTGCGCTGCCACCGGGGCAAGCCGATCCGCCGCCTCTGGATCGATCACCCCTATGGCGAGGAGGAGATCACCCTGCTGGAGGAGGAGCTGATCCCCGCGTTGGAGCAGTTCCTGGCTCGCATCCAAGAAATCGATGCAGCGCTGGAGGTCGCCAATGAGGGCGAGGTCGAGCGAGTGCAGGCCTCCATGGCCGCAGAGCTCGTGGCCCAGGGCTGAACCTGATGGGGCCGCTTGAGGCGGCCCTCAGCGTCAACAGGTGTTGCCGCTGGCCCGCTAACGCAGCGAAAAGGGCATGGATCGTGAGTGGGGCCTGCCCAGCTGACCTGGTCGCCGCAAGTCGAGTTCCAGCGTTGGTAGCTACCATGGGTCATCACCAGATCCGGGGCATCCGATGGACACCGCACGTCTGTTCCAATCGGGCCGCAGCCAGGCGGTACGGCTCCCGAAGGACTACCGCTTCCGCGGCAACGAGGTGGTGGTGAAGCATTTCGGCAACGGCGTGCTGCTGCTGCCCATCGATGACCCCTGGCAAACCCTGGAGGCGGGGCTGGCAGCCTTTGAGCCGGGGTTTGTGATCACACGCGAGCAACCCGAAGAGCAGATCCGAGAAGCGATCAGCCCATGATCTTGCTCGATACCAACATCTGTATTTACATCATCAATGCCAAACCAGCCGCTGTGCTGGAGCGGTTCAAGAATTACCGACTTGGAGAGATTGGCCTCTGCAGTGTGGTAGCTGCCGAGCTGGCCTTTGGTGTGGCAAAGAGTAGTTCGGCGCGCAACCGTCAGGCTCTGGAGATGTTTCTGGCCCCACTAACGATCCTGCCCTTTGACGAGCGCGCCGCCTGGGCCTACGGCGACCTGCGTGCGGAGCTGGAACGCAGGGGTACACCGATTGGTTCACTCGACACGATGATCGCGGCCCATGCCCTGAGCCTGCAGGCCACTCTGATCACCAACAACACCCGTGAGTTTGCCCAAGTGCCCGGTCTGCAAGTTGATAACTGGGCACCAACGGCGTAAGGCGCCGCACAGGCGCTTTGAACTCCACAGGATTCGAATCACCAGGCCTTGCCGCTCCGCAGGTAGGCCTCCACTTCCGCTTTGCGGATCACCCGCGACTCGTGGTTGTTGCTGATCTGCACCAGGCCGCCACTGATCCTGGCCGTCACACGCCAGGGGCCAGGTGGGACCTGTGGCGGCGGTTCACGGTTGGCAGAGCCACGGCTGGCAGAGCCACGAGTAGCAGGAGGCATCAGCGCAGCCACAAGACGTCAACACCCCTTGCCAGCGGCGGCCGTGGCCTGGCAATGGAGCCTGAACACAAGGAGCAAAGCCATGCCCGCCACCATGATCAGCGCCAGGTCGATGAAGGCCCCGGCTCAGGTCGCCCGGGTTCACGCCAAGCCACGCACCGGCGTCTGGCCCCAGCAGGTCGTCGGAGCACCGGGGGTTGCCTTCTCTGTCGCTATGGCCCCCTCGCGGGGCAGCTTCGATCGGCAGATGACCAAGAGCACGCTCTCCCGCCCGTCACGGGTGCGGCGCACCGGTGGCTGGAGCAGCGGCAATCTGCTGCGGATCACCTGAGCGCTGGGGGGTAAGGCGCGCGGGCTTCCTCATGGTCGCCCCACGGGCAAGGGCTGACGCAAGCGGCTCGGCGACAGGCGCCGTCGCCGCCCTTGCCTGCGCGGGGCACCACTCGGGCGTCCCGCGCTTTGCCATTCATGGCCGCGTCCAAGTCCCGCTCACGCAAAAGCTTCACTGGCCCCACGGCCGAGGAAAGGATCGTCGCCTCCTTGATCGAGCTGCTGGAGGCCGGTTCAGCCCCCTGGCGCCGGCCCTGGGATGGCAGCGGCGGTGGCCACCACGTCAACTTGATCTCGGGTCATCGCTACCGCGGCGCCAATCCGATCCTGCTCACCCTCGGCCTGCACATGCGCGGATCCAGCCTGCTGTTCTGGTGCGGCTTTGCCGAAGCCAAAAAGCTCGGCATCTTCCCCCGCAAGGGCAGCAAGGCGGTTCACATCCTGCGGCCCCAGCTCCACAGCTGCGAGGAGCAAGGCGAGGGCGGTGAAGTCACCCTGCACAGCTGGGCCACCTACCGGCCGGTGGCGGTCTTCAATGCCGCCGATCTCGAGGGTGAAGCACTTCCCTCACTGATCGAAGCCCGCAAGGCAGCGGAAGGCGTGGAGCCCAAGCCGGAGCCCGAGCGGCTGGAGGCTGCGGAAGCCGTGCTGGGTGCCTGGCCGGTGCCGGTCAGCTTTGGGGGTGATCGCGCCTGCTACCTGCCTGCGATTGATCGGATCCAGCTGCCTGATCGAGCCAGCTTCCACTCACCAGCGGCGTTCTGTGCCACCTGGGCCCATGAAGCCATCCACTCCACTGGCCACGAATCGCGCCTGAAGCGGGATCTCGGCGGTGTCTTCGGGAAGGGGCGCTATGCCCGTGAGGAGCTGGTTGCTGAGCTGGGGGCGGTGCTGCTGGGTGATCGGTTGGAGATCGGCAGCGAGATCGAGAGCCATGCCGCCTATCTCGGCCACTGGATCGAGCTGCTCAAGGAGTCCCCGAAGGTGCTGTTTCAGGTGCTCAGTGAGGCAAGGCAGGCGGCGGATCTGATCTGCCCAGAGGCGCTTGGGGAGCAGGAGCCACAGGGCCAGGGCCAGGCCAGCTGAATGCCCCGTGGCCCTCGCCCGGCCATTCAGTCTCCGCTGGGGCTGATCTCGGTGGCAGCGGCTAGTTCACCAACAGCGCTGCTCCCACCACGGTGCCGAGCGGGCCGCCTAGTGATCTCTATCTCAATCAGAGCACCGATGATGTGTACATGCTGAGCTGAATCAGCGCTGCACGTCATTCCCCAGTCTCTACTCATCCAAGCTCTTAAACACCGCATCCTCCGGATCCTTGTAGAACTCGATCGAGATCTTGGTCCAGAGATCATCGGGGAGATCATTCAGGGCTCTGCGAGCCGACACCGGCATCAAAAGCACTCGGGCCTGCTTCTCGACTGCCAGCTCTGCAATCGAGACCGCGTTTGGGATCATCTCAATCGAACCGCCGAGGTTCAGGGAGCCCACGATGATCGTGCTCCCCCGGGTGTTGCGCTCCAGCAGGCCGCCCACCAGGGCCACAAGGATGGGCAGGCCCAGCCCAGCCCCTGAACGGTCGTTGTCCATGGCCCGCAGCTGAACCGAGTATTCGTGGCCACGTGGGTCACGGTCCCCTACGAGGGATTTTGCGCGGGAGTAGAGGTTTTGCTCGCCCACCTTGGTGCTTTCGCGGAACGGGGGCGGGACGGGCTGATTGAGGATCTTCACCCCGCTCCCAGGTCCGACGGCCACTTCGATTCGGTAGAGGCTCGGCCCTGTCTCCCCAGTGCCTGGACTGATCGCCCACACCTGGCCAGGTGGTAGAGGGTCGCCGTCGATGGCGTCATCGCTGTGGAGCTCGGGCGTGGCCACGAACTTCTCCACCCCCTCCAGGCCGAGGGTGTAACTGAAGTGGGTGTTGCGGAACTCGCTCTTGAGGCAGCGCTTCTGCTGCTCCTTCACGCGGCGGCGTGATTCGAGTGCCACACGCACGATCCACTCGAGATCCTCATCGGGGATCTCCATTTGGGGATCAGGGAACAGCAGCTTGATCAGGGCGCTCGCCGTTTTGTTGACGCCCTCGATGTCGCGACCACTGAGGGCTCCACCAAGGTGCACCCGGTTCTGCAGCGCCGACACCCGGCCGCTCTCGCGCAGCCTGCTCCAGCACTCGCTGAGGAAATCGCTCACCAGGCCGAAGTGGTTGGTGAGGTGCTCGTTGGGGTTGAGTTTCGGGAAATCCCAGCCGGGGGCATAGGCGTGGATCCGATCCTGGAAGGCGGTGTCATCGCGCATCTCACGGGGCAACGGGCTAAGCAGATGGCCGATGCGCTGCTGCTGCTCCACATCCACATCGAAGTTGCCGACCATCACGATCCCGCCCTCGGCGCGGATGCTCTCCTTGCCGCGGCTGAACTCACCGGAGGCCATGTAGCCCTTGAGGATGTTGACGCCGTCCTTCTGATCGAAGGAGACCCCCGCCACCTCGTCGAAGCAGACCACGTCGTACTGGCACACCAGACCCCGCTGGCCGTTGCCGTTGTTGACGAACATCTTGGCGACAGTGGCCTTACCCCCCGAGATCAGGTGCGAGTAAGGGGAGATCTGCTGGAACAGGTGGCTCTTGCCAGTACCTCTTGGCCCCAGTTCCACCAGATTGAAGTTGCGCTCCACGAAGGGAGCCATGCGCAGCAGCACCACCATCTTGGCCCGCTCATCGAGAGCGTTGGGCTCCAGTCCAATCGAGCGGATTAAGAAGTCGCGCCACTCGCCTGTGGTGAAGGCAGCTCGGCCCTTGGCCAGGATCCCCAACACATTGGGGTTGGACATCTGAATCGGCCGCAGTCCGGCAATGCGAAAAGGCCGGCCATTGCGTTCCTGGGCGATCACCGGGTCGTACTCGAGGGTGACCTCGGAATAGAAGCCATCGGTGAGCATGCGCTCGTTGGAGCGCACCAGGTCGTCATCGATCTGGGCGTCCTTGATGGCGAGGCTGGGTACCTCGGCCATATAGGAGTCGGTGCGGGTATCGAGGCGAGCCCTGACGATGTCGATGATCTTGACGCTGCCCTGATCACGGGCTCTGGCCTTGAACAGCTCCTCCTCTCCGGTGCGCACCGTGCGGCCCTGGAGCTGCTTCTCGACGATCTGCAGACCTTCCTCGATCTCAGTTGGATCAGTGCTGGCGCAGTAGCGACCGAGCAGGAACTCCACCACGTAGGTGGGCACCGGGTATTGGCGGGAGTATTTGCGCACCAGGTCTTTACGGACCAGGTAGCCGTCGAAGGCCTTGGCACCCAGCTCATCGAGATGGTCCATCTCGCTGGTGATGGCAGGCGCGCTGCTCATGCGTCTTCTCCGACTCGGGTCTGCCGCTGGGCAATCAGGCGGCCTTCGTGGCCCAGGAGCACCATCACAAGCGCAACACCCTCAAGCTCCTCATCCTCTACCAATAAGCGGGCACTGCCGTCTTCGATGGGCTTGGGATTGGCAACGGAGGTGCCGCCGGGGCTGCCCTGGCGCAGGTCGGCCTTGAGGCCCTCAGCCCCCCCGGCTACCTCCACATAGCAACGCATCCCCTTCCATGTGATGGCACTGATGCTGGCCGCCGCCACAACGCTGGATCCGCCGGACACGTTCAACACAGGTGTGAGGCACTCCTGGAGGCTGATGCCACCGTGGGCGTAGGAGTTGGTGGAACCGGTGTTGAAGCAGGCGGCGCCCGCTGGGGTGGCGAAGTGCGCCGAAGCATTCCAGCTCCAGGCGGCCGTGGGCACCGGCACTTGCGAATCACCTTTGATGACCGCGCAGCGGGCCCATTTGCTGGCGGTGAGGTGCTTGGGCAGCTGGGCGCTGGGCAGACCACCGGGGCAGTACAGCCAGCCGTGGTCGGTGACGATCTGAACTGAATTCCAGCCCGCCGCCAGTAGCGCTTGGATGCGCAGGGCCAGGCGTTCGATCTCCGGGCCGATGACGCTGGGCAATTGATCCTGGAGCTGATGGCCGCGGTGGTCGAGATCGCCGATCTCCAGCCAGCCCTTGGCGGCGGCACTGGTGGGCAAATCCAAGGCGCCGTCAGCCAGCACCACATAGCCCTCGGCCTCGAGGGCCTTGCGCAACTCAGCAGCGCTGGTGGCCTTGCCGTTGCGGAAGCTGGGGGCGAAATCCTCTGGCAGAGCCTGTCCCTGGATCAGATGAATCAGGGGAGTGATCGCCGGCTTGGCGGTGGCGGTCACCGTGGGAAGAGCGGCCCAGCGGGTGGTGAGTCCCCCTGTGATGCCCATCTCCTCAAGCCGTTTTTGCAACTGGCGAGCCACGTCGTAGCGGAGGCCATCGGCAAACAGCAGGCAGCCACCTGGTGGGGCCGCGATGGCGGGTTGATCGACCGGGATGGGAAGCCCGTGGCTCTGAACAGCGGCCTGAAAACGCTTGGCGGTGTCATCCAGCCAGGGCTCCAACAGCGCTGCGACAGCTGCCAGCACCATGGCTTCATGCTCGGGCCTGGCCTGGGCTACCGCCTGCCAAGCCGCCAGATCAGCCTCACATCCGGATTCGGTGTAGGGCGCAATGAAGTCTGCTGGGGTAGTGCCAACCAAGGGCTGATCAGCCCGCTGGGCGAGGAGGCCGAGGGGGGCGAGCAGTTCGGCCATGGGGGAGAGGCCCAACTGGGCCCAGATCCACTGCCGCCGTTGACCGTGGCTGGCTTCTAGATCGCGCACAGCCTTGCAGGCCTGGGCATGGGGCTGTTTGGGCAAAGCCTTGAGGGCCTCTTGCACCTCCTGCTCCATGGCGTCGTTGCGGTGGGGCCAACGGGAGGTGGAGGGATCACTGCTGCTTCCGAGCAGATCCACTTGGTTGGTGGGTGGAGCGGCGCGGCGCAGGAGATCAACGAGGCCTGGGTAGGCGGCGGGTTGGTCGTCGAAACGTCTCCAGACTTTCTCCCACTCGGGCTTGCCAGTGGCGAGACGCTCAGCGGCGGTGAGTTCGCTGTCTTTGGACGGATCGAACTTGTAGTCCTTCTTCCACACCGACACCAGAGCGTTCCATTGATCGATGTTGCGGGATTGCTGAAAGCCAGAAGGGTCGACCATCCAGCGCAGGAGGTCGCGGATCGGATCGTCGACCAGCATGGCGTCGAAATCCTTGGCCTCCAGGCGTGTACCCCGAAGCTGGGCCAGCGGCTGCATCGCCAATTCGGTGAGGGCCCTGGCCATCGCTAGTTTTGTGTCCTGATCACTGGCCACATCAAGGCCCAAGGCATCAGGAGAGCCGAGGAAAGCCTGCAGGGTCCAGTCGCGGCCATTGCGCTGCAGCCAGAGGGTGCCGAGGAACATCAGCTCGATCAGCGGCTCCCAGGCCCAGGGGCAACCCTCACCGGCCCGAAGGTCTTGGCGGCTCACGCCGGGGAGATAAAGGATGGGGATCTGCCCCTCGGGGATGGGTGGCTCCGCCAAGGTGCGATCAACGATGCAGCGCAGCCAGAGGCTGGGCCCTTGCAGCTGCTCGGCGTCGTAGGTGCCAAGGCTGATCAGCTCGGGCAGGGCGCTGCGCAGCTGGGGGATCAGGGGCAGCCACTCCCGTTTGGGATCGGTCCAGAGGATGGCAACCGGCGCCACCTCGGCATCACTGCAGACGTTGCAACCCCGCAGCTTCTGGATCAGGGCCTCAAGCAGGGTGCGGGGCAGCGCCATCAGCTGATGCCCTCCTGGCTCAAGGGCGCTGGCTGAGCCTCAAGTTGAAAACCCTTTGCGCGTAGGCGGAGATCGATCTCTTCTGCTGCCTTAGCTGCGCGATTTCGGAGTTCGTCAGCCGTTCGGAAACCACTGAGGTAACAGGCTTCGTTGGCTGTGAGGGCACCGGGGTCGATGCCGAAGATGTGTTGGATGGCATCGGGGCACCTCTCGCGTAAACGGCGGGTTACCAGAGGTTCAGGCTTGAGGGGCTTGAGCCGTCCGGCATTCACCAGCGTAATGACAGCTGCCACCTGGCCGCCACCGGCCTGGACGTAGTCGGCCAGTTCGGCGAGGGTGCCGCCCAGACAGGTGACGTCGTCGACGAGCACGTAGGCGGTGCCAGGGGTGACCGGTCCATCGAATTGGGGCCGCAGCAACAGGCGCTCCATGGCCTTGGCACCGGTGTGGAAAACACGGGAGGCCTGGACGATTTCGGTTTCGACATCGCCGTGAAGGATCTCGGCACAGGCGCTGGCAAGCATCAGCGGGATGGCGTTGTCGCCGGTGGCTTCTCGGGCATAGGGGGCCACGTAGGTGAGCTCAAGCGGGAGCTTGGCTTGCAAGCCAGCAAGGAACTCGATCGTCAGATCCCAGACCAGATCAATGGCGGCTTCCTGCTCACCGGCTTTGGCTTTGCGGTAAGCGGGATGAGCCTTGAGCGGCTGGTCGTCATCCCACATCCAGTAAGGCAAAGCCGCAGCGTCGGGGAAGGGATGGCTGCGGATCCGCATGCTTCAGCCTTCTCCCCGATGCTGGGCCCGTGCAGCTTCCTTGGCGGCGCGGCTGTAGTGCAGATCATTCCAGCGGTTGCCATCGAAGCTGGTGCCAACCGGTGGAGCGCCTGCGATGGGGGCGCCGAAATCTGTGGCGAGGGCGTGGTTGCTCTCATCCCAGCACCAGAACCAGGGGAACTCCCCTTTGGGGCGCATCGGTTCCTTGCCGCGGTCCTTGGCCCACTTGATGGTGCCGGGCTTGGAGCGCAGGATGCCTGCACCGGTCTTGCCGCCTTTGCGAAGAGTGGCGTTGAGGAAGGGGCGGCTGTTGAGACGCACACCATCATTGATGTCTGGATCCCAGCCAATCGCTTGTTGGTGCAGGGGCTTCCAGCGCACGAAGAGGTCGTAAGGCGGCTCGCCCTCGAGGATCTTCTTGAGTTGCTCCTGGAGATCAAGGGCGGCGGCGAGGCGATCATCGGCGCCGTTGATGCCTTCTGCTTGATCGAGCTTCTGGCGATCGATCCAATCGCCCAGGTAGGTGTAGGTGAGCAGCTCCAGAGTTTTGCGGCCTTGGCCGTTGGGGGCAGCAAGCTTGTGGTAGTTCACCAGGGCGCAGAAGCCGTTGGGGTTGCCATCCCAGATCTGCCAGATGAACGGACGACTATGGAAGAGCTTGCAGTGCTCGGCGTAGAAGTTCTGGCGCAGCCAGTCGCCTAGATCGGTTGCGGCCTTCTTGGCATCATTGGCCACGGCTGTTTCCAGCAACAGCTCCCGCTCTTTGGCGTTGCTCCACTCCTCACCAAAGGCTGCGGCAAGCAAACTCCTTAGGCGGTCGGCAGCAGCTAATTCACCGCGGGTGGGCGACAAGCAGACGATGCCGTCGTCATCCGCCAGTTTTTCCAGACCATCCGTAGCGAGCGCCGGGCAATCTGGAAAATTGGAACCGGTCTGGCGCGGCCACTGGTAGCCGAGCAAGCGGGCCAAGGCCACATGCAACGGCTGATCGGCGCCCTTTGGATGGCCGTTGAACAACCACTGCGTCGGGTCGCTCGAAAACGGCTTGGGCAACCCCTGCGGATACTTCTCCGCCGCCACCTTCTGCCAGTGCGCCAGGTCGAAATCAGTATTGAGCACTGTTCCGACCTCAATCTTTCTGTTTTGGTTTAGTGCTTTAACAGATTTGGCAAACGTCTCGGATGAGCAGAACGACCAAAGAGGAACGACATCTGAATCGTCATTTGGCACAATCGCGCAGCAGTTGTGGTCATAAATATTCCCAAGATAAAGCGTGGCAGGAAAGTTGCCCATTTGACTGACTACAACGCCCGGCTTG
Source organism: Cyanobium sp. ULC082 (assembly GCF_977927535.1). Taxonomy (NCBI): domain Bacteria; kingdom Bacillati; phylum Cyanobacteriota; class Cyanophyceae; order Synechococcales; family Prochlorococcaceae; genus Cyanobium; species Cyanobium sp. ULC082. Next base: position 1,055,989 of record NZ_OZ376397.1, on the reverse strand, counting down.
CCCCAGTTTGGCTTCCCCTTCCGCCAGTTCTGCGCAGAATGGTTGATTCCTTTCACTGACTCCGCAAGAGCCGCAAGCCGCCCTTGTTCTTTCTCCCAAAGGATTACATCCGTCAGCCCACCGTAGTAAGTTGTTCTTGAAGAAGTGGACTGAAGAAACTCCCATTCAATACCATTTCTTGGCCTCTCCCAGAACTTGCCAAAGTATTGAGCGGAATCACCAGTGACTAATCCCTGCAAAACTGACGCAATGTCGCCGATCTTTCCGCCGTTAGTCACTTGGGGGCGATACGCTAAGTCCTCACTCCTCAAGACGTCAGCATATTTGACGGTCGAACCGCCCACATCCAGAAGGATTTCTGCCTTCTCCGAGGGCTCTTTTCCGTAGGAGGCATCCGCGATAAGCATCGCAGCATCGCGTGTAGGTTCGATGTTCTGAATAATTGAAAGACCAACCAACTCGCCCCCTGCTTGCGGGCTTTCGAACGCCTTTTCACCTAGACGATAAAGCGCCCTGATGGTTTGCCGTTCCAGAAGCCATTTTCGATAGTCCGTGTATCGCTTCAAGAACCACCAACTTTGAGGTGACACAAAAGCCATCACCCCGTGTTTGGCGGTAAGGCCAACCATTCTGAGTGAGAATGCGGAGGCGAGATTCTCCTTTGCCAATTCGAGAAACGAATAAATGTGCTCCTTCAGTTCGGCGGAGAATTTCGATTGAGTAAGAAAGGGCACGTTGGTGGCGACGAGCGTGAACTGGCCGGCGAGAATTTCCGCCGCCTTGGCCAGGCCGCGCGCGGTCACGGCCATTTCGTGCGCGGTGTCGTCCTTGGCTTCCTGCGCCAGCGCCTTTTCCAGCAGCGGCTGGAGTTCATGGAACGCGGCCACCAGCAGGTCGCCCTCGCCGGCGCGCGGGTTGATGAGGCTGCCCAGCACCGCCGCCTTTTGGAACAGCCGGTAAAGCCGTTCCATGCCGCGCTGGAGCTTCTGGTTGTCGCCGGCAATCGCGAGCCAGTCGGCTTCGCGCGTGTTCGGCGCGAGGCCGGAGCAGGCCAGGTTCATCGCCGGCAGCGCGCAGTGGCCCACGCGACGCCACGCGGCCAGCGCCAGGTTGAACGCGCCAATCTGCGTGCAGCGCGAGTCGAGTTCCAGCCCGAAGAGATTGTCGCGGATGACCGCCGCCACCGCCGCGGGCGCGTCCAGCTTTTCCTCCGCCATCCGCAGCGCGACAAGCCGCTCGAACATCGCCACGACGAAATGCCCGCTGCCCATGCAGGGGTCGAGGCACTTGAGTTCCTTCGCCGTCTTCGGCCAGCCTTCAAACGTGCCGGCGGCGGGTGTCCACTTGCCGTCCTCGCCTTTGATGAAGCGGAGATAGCTCCACGGGCAGCCGGGCAGCGACACGGACTGGCGGAGTTCGTCTTCGCTTCGGGCAGTGGTGGCCAGCTGGGAATTAGCGGCAAGCACCTTGCCGGCGTGCCAGGCACCGAGGGTGTTGTCGAGCAGGAAGTCCACCATGTAGTCCTCGGTGAACAACTGCGTGACCGCCGGTAATTCATCCGCGCCGATCTTGACGCCGGAGTCGTTGACCTCGTCTTTGCGCTTCGTTTGCCAGAACTGGTACACCCAGCCCAGGCTGTCGCTGGCGGTGAACACCTCCACCTCCAACGCTGCCACCAACGCCTGTAGTTGCTGGCGGATCTCAAGAGGCAGCTTGACCGCAAGCACCGGGTCGTCAACCCGAAAGATTTCGGGCAGCATCCCCTGGGCAAAACGGGCTGCCAGCTCCCAGAGATCTGTGCTTTCCTCAGCAGCTAGTTCTTCGCATTCATCAAGGCTGATTGATACTCCGGAGCTGGGTTCGATCAGCAGCTGGTTTTCCGCCAAAAACCGAGCAAACAGCATCCGGTGCCAATGCTCGTAGGCCATCTCCCGCACTAATCGCTCAATGCTTTGGGTGCCTTTTGGGGCATCCAGCTGATCACCCAGTTGCCGGCCGCGGGCTCGCAAGCGGTTACGCAGGCGCCGCTCTTCTTCTCCCATAGATGAGAAGGGCTCTTTGGCCCCCACGGCCAAACCCATAAGCGCTTCTCGGGCACCGCGCTCGGCCAGGTCGCGGGCCTTCACCACGGTCTTGTCCAGCGACTGGCGCAGGGTTGAGGCGAGGGCTGGCATGGGGGCTGAGTAGCAGGGCTGGCTAGTTGATCTGGATCGGGCCTTGGGGCAGCTTCAAGAGCAGTTCGGCGCGTTTGGCGGCCCACCAAGCATCGAGGGCAGCCTCGTCTTTGAGCACCCCGCTGCTGAGCTTCACCGCCTGGGTGTTGGGCTCCAGGGCTTGGGCCGCGGCCGTGCGGGCGTTGGCAAAACGGGCCGCCAAACAGTCGGCCAGTTCGGCCCGACTGGTCAGGGAGCGCTGCTGCAGCGCATCCACAAGCTGATTGCGCTCCAACGGCTCGGCCTCAATGGTTTCCGCGGGGAGCTGGGCCGTCTGGGCAATGGTGGTGCGCTGCTCATCCGTCAGCGCCTTCCATTCGGCCGTGTCTTCCAAATCTTTCAGCTCGGCGGCAAGCACTTGAACCAGGTTCTTTTGGGCTTGATCCATCGCCGCGCTGAGGGCGTTCTCCACCTCTTGGAGCAGCGGTGCCACGTAGTCGGTGGTGGGATCCAGCAGGGAGCGCTGCTTAAGAATGGCAGCCACCTGTGGCTCTAGCTCCTGATGAACTGGAAGACCCTCGGCCTCGGATAGAAGAGTCACCAGGCGCTCCCACTGAGGTAGGCGCTTGTCCTTGCGATCCGCCAGGGTGCTGGCGTCATCCCACAGCGCCTGCAACTGGGCCTTGGCCTCAAGGATCGCCTTGAGCTGTTCGGGGCCGCTTTGCCCACGCAGTTCTGTGAGCAAAGGCGCAGCCATGGGTGCCGGCAGGGGAGCGGCACCACCGGATTGGGCAACCTTGTTCTCCATTTCATCGAGAAACTCGCTCGCCTTGGCTTCTTCCTCCCCCGGTTTGACACCCACCCCGGGGATGCCAAACACCCCGCGCACCCCCACTTTCTCGATGGCCGTCAGGCGCACTTGCTGCGGCACGAACTTGGCTTTCGCCAGGCTCTGCTGATCCAGCTGGCCCGGTGTGATCGTGTTGTTGCTGCCGTCCTTGGCACTGAGCGTGCCGTCGCGATGCAACGCCAGCAGCACCGCATCGATCGCATCCTGGGGCCAGCCATAGGGCGCGATCAGCAGCTCAGCCCGGATCGTGCTGCCTTCCTTGGCCGCTCCGATGGTGCTCAGCACCTGGCGAGCCACCGGGTGGGTTTCGGTGGCGCCCTTATGGCCCACCGCCTCCAGTGGGCTGTCGCTGCCTTGCCTCGCCCGCTTCACGGCCAGGCCCCAGCCGGCGGAGTCTGCCTTGGTGAACTCTGGGAACAGCCGCGCCAGGGAGGCCTCGGTCGCCGCGCTTTGCACCTTGGCAGCAAGCTTCGTTCCGTATTCCTCAGCCCCGCCGCCCTTGAACACCAGGGCATTGGTGATCACATCCCCAATCAACTCACCAATTCCTTCCTCCGCCCGGTTCTGGCGGCTTTGCATCGAGGAGCGGGCCTCTCGGCCCTCGTTCGTGGAGGGGGTGCCGTGATGATCAATCACCCGCTTGGCTGCGCTGGCTTCGATGATCCGGGCGTTCAGGTCGTCGGCCCCTCGACGCGGCAGAAACACATGCAGCACCGGATCATCAGCGCCGGCCTCGCGGGCTGCGTCCCGTACCTCCTTCTCACTGCAGCCCCAGCCGTCACGCACCCACACCACCACCCCTTCCTTGGAAGGAGCCGGCGGCTCACCGCTGATCCACAGCGCCAGTTTGCGCGCCATCTTGGCGTCACCTTGCGAGAGCTTCACGGCCTTGAGCTCCTCCTGGATGGCGTGGCCCAGCAGCTGCTCCCGTTTGCTACTCAGTTCGCTGGCGTCATTGCGCACCGCCTGCTTCTTTTCCTCGAACTGGCCCTGCCATTGCGCGCCTTCGGTGGTCTGCAGCCGGTATTCCTCCAGCCCGGGCTGATCGACCACCTTCATCAAGGTGCCGTCTTCCGCCATGGCCTCCAGCAACTTGGCTACGTCCTGGCGCAATTGGCCGCTGTCAGAGCGCAGATCCGCCACCATCAGATCCGCCAAGGAGCGAGCTGTTGCTCTGACCCCAAGATCGGCTCCCTGCTCCCGTGGGAGCCGACTGATCAGGAAGGCCAGCCCGCAGAGGCTCTGCTTCAGCTTGCCCTCAACGCTGTCGTCATCCAGTGCCGCGATTCGGTTGTTCAGCTCATTGAGCAACACCCCGGAGTTCACCAGATCTCCAGCCATCGCTTGGAACAACACATCACCGGTGATCACCTGGCCCACATCTGCAGCAGCGATGTCCTTCACCGCATCGAAGATGATCCGCAGCTGGGAGCGCAGTTGGCTGTTGGTGCCTTCAGCATCGACACTGCGGAAACAGGCTTCCCAAAAGCGGCGGCGGGTGGGCAACAGCGGATAGTCGGCCACCGCCACCTGGCGATCTTCCGAGCGTTCCTTGATGCCGCTGTCCTGGAGTTGTTTGGAGATCTCACCGGCATTGCCATCCAACACCTGTTCAACGGCAGCCTGAGCATCAGGCCGCTTCTGCAGGATCACCTTGCGGATCACCGTTTCCACGTCGGTGTCCGAGAGCTGCACGTTGATGCGGAAGCGGTCTTTGAGCTTCTGCAGTTGAGGTGTCTCTGATGACAACGCCGACTGGCCGGAGGCCACCAGCAACACCCGGCTGTCCAGTTCGGTTTGCAGGGCTTCGGCAAGCTCCACGAAATCGGTGGCGCGATCGTTGGAGTCGCTGATGTACTGCTGAACCTCATCGAGCACCAGCATCGTGTGGGGGAGCTCGCCACCATCGGGAGCGAGGGCCTTGCGCGCCAACTGCACAAAGTCCTTGGTAGTGATGTCGCCCTCCCGATCGGGGAACTGCCGGCCGATCAGATCAATGGCCTCCGTGATGCCAGCGGCCAAGTCTGGAATTCGCTCCAACACCGCACTGGCGATCACTGGGCTCACGTACAGGTCATCGAGTTCCTCAAACCAGCTGCAACCCTCTGCTTCCACCGCTGCACGCACCGCATCGAGATGCCCACCTTTCTGCAGCCAGAAACAGAACCGTGCCTGGGGCACCGTCTCTGGGAACCCTTGCGCCTTGAGCAGGATCGCCAGCACCGTGGCGCGCACGGCGTCTTTGGCGCCGGATGGCATGGCACCACTGGCCGCCACCAATGGCTTGCTGCTGCGCAGGGCCAGGGTGTCGAGCTCCTTGAACTGGGCTCGCACCGCATCCGGCAGCTCCAGCACCAGATCTCGGGCCCGTCTGCCGCCACCAAGATCGGTGTTGGCCCAGAGATGCCCGAGCATCTTCTGCAAGTGGGACTTGCCACAGCCGTAGAAACCTGCAATCCAGGCAGCGTTCTGGCGCGCCTGGCCCTGCTGGCTGAGGTAGCTCTGCAGGATCACTTCCATCGCCCGGCCGTACTGGCCGTCGCACACGAAGGTGTGAAGCTCAGCCTCCAGCTCCTTACGGGCGTTGTCGTCGTCGAGGGTGGTGATACGTGCCTGGCCGTTGTTGGCCAGCGGGCTGGTGCGCGGGTCGCGCTGCAGGGTCTCGAAGATCTTCTTGGTCATGCCACCGCTCCTGTGGGGTGGCGGGTGATGCCCACCGCCATGTAGTTCCAACCGTCGCGGGCGTCGAGCAGCCGGTAGTTGTTGCCGTCCTTCTGGCCGGGGAAGAACACCACCAGCCGGCCCTGGATGTCGCGCTCGATGTCCTTGATCACATCGGAGAGCCGAAGGAAGCCAAACAGGCTTCCCGCCCCCAGCACAGCCACGACGTCGTTGTCCCCGCCCTGTTCCAGCTGAGCCTTGGTCAGATCGCTCACATGCTGAAGAAAGGCCTTGTCGAGCTTCAGACGAATCTTCTCTGGACCGTTGAAATAGGAGTCCCGGTACTTCATGACGGCCATCCAGTCGGCAAAGGCAGTGGTGAGGTCAACCAGCTGCCAGCCGTGGCCGGCAGCCTTGGTGCGCTGCTCAAATTCGCCAAGCTTGCCGCGCAGCTGCCGCTCAAGCTCCTTCTCGTACACCAGCATCACCACCCGGTTGGCAGCGGGAAGGCCCTGCTGCCACGGAGCACCGATGTGGTCGCCGTAGCGGTGGGCCAGTTCATCGATCCGGCTCATGAACGTGCTCTCTCTTGGAGCGGATCGAGCCCAGTGGGGTCAATCGCCAGAACACCACCACCGTGACTCGCCTCCAGCAAGCCCAGACGTTTGGCCTGTAACGCCAGCTCGATCAATGCCGAGGGGGAGCAATCGAGCACGGACGTCCAGAGCGTATTCAGCAGCCCCTTGCCGCGTCGGCCTTCTGAATAGCCAAGCCAGAGCGAATAGGCCACAACGGTGGGGCTTGGCGTGACGGACTGGCGAACCTTACGCACCTTTCCCTGCAGATGGCCCGTCTGGGTCCAGCTACTAGCTGTGTTTTGGGCCACCGCTGTCAGCACCCTGGGGCTCAGCCGCTCCAACGTGAACGCCCGAATCGCTTCAATCAGGTCGCTGCGGCTGAGCACAGTCCCAGGGGCCATGCCCATCACCAGAGGAGCCGAAGAACGCAGTAAGGGGTCCCTGGCTAGGCCAGTGAGCAGCGCCAGCAGTGGCCGGGCCTGGGAGTCGATGTCCCAGAGGCGCCGCATCACTCGGAACATGGGCTTGGAGGGATCCAGCCCATGCAGGGCCTTCAGGCGGCTGGCAGTTTCCTTCCGGGTCGTCGCGGTCCGTTTACCCAGCACATTCTCCTCCACGATCGCGATGCGGTAGGCCTTCGTCGGTGCATCAGCCGGTACGGCCTCAAACAGGGCGACCAGCTCCTGGAGCATCAGGGTCTTGCTGGTGTGGGGCCCGCTGCTGGCGATGCGGAAGCCGAGGGCCGCTAGGTCTGGCGAGGAAGCTGCTGCTTTCGGGAGCTTGGGGCTGGAGCGGCGGGCGGGCATGCGGCGGAGGGAGCTGGCAGCCCTGGGAAGGCACTGATGGGGGCCGCACCAAGGTTGTCTGCGCATGCAGGCCGGCAGCGTTCTTGCGGCAGTCTGCCGCTTGGCAACGGCAGGTGCCGCCGAGCTTCTGGGGTCGTCACAGGCTTCGCTTCATTGATGCGTTGGGTGCATAGGTTTCGGCGCACGCTGCCCTTCATTCAGTGGCAGGCCTACACCATTGGTCTGCCCAGACTTTGATGCGCTCCTTCACCACCATGCAGCCGAAGCGCTTCCACGTATTCCGTCTCGATCCCCAGACCTGAGTCCTCATCCGGCGTCAGCCGCTTCATGCCCACATGGATCAGGCAGGCCAGCGCCAGGTCGCTCCAGCTGCCTGGCAGGGTCTTCAGGGTGCGGTTGGTGCCTGGCTCATTGATCTGCAGCCCGCTCTGACCAACGGCCGCCACCTCGCTGATCACCGCCATGAACTCGGCCTGGTCCATCGCCTGGAAGCGGCGCAGGGCATCGAGGCAGTAGGTCACCGCGTCCTGCCTCAAACCATTGCTGCTGGCCTGGCGTAGATCGCGTGCGGCCACCTGCCCCCGCAGCGCCTTGGCCTGCTCACCCAGCTCCCCAAACGGTTGCTGCTCGATCACCCGTAGCAACAGCGCATCGGCCTCGTCGCGGTGCTCGCCTGGATCCAACTCCAGCAGCGCCTGGGCCAGGCTCAGGCTGGCCACAGCATCGTTTGGTGCCACCGCCAGGGCATGCCGGAACCGTTCTGCCCCTGCCGCCAGGGCGCCCGCCGCGGTGAGCAGGCTGCCCAGGGTGCGCAGCGCATAGGGGTTGCCAGGCTCCAGCTCAATCGCGCTCTCCAGCGCCTGGCGTGCTTCTGCCTGGTCCTGGTCCCGCAGGGCTGCCACCCCCAGGGCCACCTGGGCATTGGCAAACGAAGGATCCACCGCGACCGCCCGCCGCCGCAGCTCGCGGGCCTCCTTCAGCTGACCCTCATCGCTCGCCACCATGCCCAGGTTGTAGAGCGCGTCACGGTTCTCTGGTTCCGCTTCCAGCAGGGCCACCAGCAACGGCCGGGCCTCGCCGTAGCGGCGCTGCTTCAGCAGCGGGGTGATGGCCGCCATCGCCTCGGCTGTAGGAGTTGCACTCTCAGTTGCTGGGCTCCAGTTCACTTCGATGCGCCCGTTGGCAAATACCACATCCACCCGGCCGCCCATGGCGCCATAGGCCTGCTGGAAGTAGTCGGTCACCGCCCGGTGAAAGGCCGCGCTGCCCGGCTTACCGCTGTCTTCCGGCAGCAGCTTCCGATCGAAGGTCGTCTCCTCGATCGTGAACGAGGTGGCCTGCATGCCCATTCAGCAAACCCCAGCGGGATAGGCAGGCTGCCAGTTGTACCAGCGAGCAATCCCGAGCTTTTCGGCCCAGGCGTCGATCATCTCCCGATCCGGATCCGCCGTAGTGGCCTGCTCTCGGGTGGTGGCGATCAGCTCCCGCGCCAGCACCTCGAACCCTGCCGCCTGATACGGCACCGCCAGTGGCGGCAGGCCCACCAATTCAGCGGCCTGGAAGGCATAGGCCGCGTTCATCCCCCGGCTGGCCTTCACGACCGCGGCAGGAGCCAGGCGGTCGATGTCGGCATTGAGGCTGGGCACGTTCTGCTGCACCTGCTCCTGCAGCACCGCCGCCTGCAAGCCCCGCAGCTCCGGTGCCTCCTCAAACAGCCACCTGTCAGCGCACAGCCCCGGTCCTATTGAGCGCAGCTGCACCATCAGGCCGTTGTAGAAGCCCAGCCCCAGCTCCCGCGCCCGGGCCAACGGCAGCTTGCCCTTGTGCAGCTTCTCCACCTGCGACACCACCTGCTCGCGCGCCTCCCGCTTCTCCGTGAGGTTCACCCGCAGCTCCTGGGGAACCTCCACCAGCCGCAGCAGCAGCGCCGCCTCAAAGGCCACGTGATAGCTGCTGGCCTCGTCATCCTGCCTGAACAGGATCAAGTGCGCCTGCCGTTCCTTGTTGGCGGGCTTGAGGGTGGCAAGGGTGCTGAGACCGGGCTCCTGAGCCACGGCCACCGGTAGTCCGCTGACCGCTTCCACCCGCTGGAGGATGCGGGTCACGGCCGGTAGGAGCGCGTGCTCAACCATCGCCAAGAGGCTGCTGCGGCAGGAGTGTCCCCACGGTATCGGCCGCTCCTCGCCTCCCCAGCGAGGATGGGAAGCCTCCACGAGGGTGGGGCCGTTTGCCAGGGGCACCGTGACGGCGATGGCGCCGATCAGCCCTGGCAGCTCCCTCGTGCTGGCCACCGTCGCCTGACCTGATGGCGAGAGCAGCCAGGTGAACGTGGCCAACCTGGAGCTTCAACCGGGCAACCCGCCGCTCAGCGTCCTCAGCTGAAGCCCCTGGCCGGTGGCCGTCGACCAGGCGGCAGCAGCGGCACCTCGATCGTGCAGCCCTCCTCCATTGGATATCCCTCCATCTCCAGATGCAGGTCGCCGCAGAACACCGACAGGGGCGGATCCAGATCGATCGCCTCCAGCAGGGCCAGCACGATCTCCCCGGCGCTGTCGCTCGGATGCCGCTTCAGGGTCATGCGGAAGCGGATGGAAGTGAAGCGTTTGAGATCGGGCCGTGCCGAGAGCACATTGGTGCGCAGGAACCGGCCGATTCCGTACTCGGTCTGGTTGACGAACATCACATAGGGACGATCGTCACCGGGTCCTGGCAGTTCGTCCTGAGTGGTGATCGTGAGGTCGGCCATGGTGGTGCTCAGGCCTCGTTGCAGCTTGTGTTCCCGCTCTGAGCGTCGAACAGCGGCCCCAGCGGCACCACCCCCAACTGGCCCTGTTCCACCACCTGGAGTCCGGATGGATTGGGCTGATCTGGCCCAAACAGCTCCACCGGCGGAGCATCAGGACCGAGTGGCAGTGGGTTCTGCCGGTAGCGCTGGCGCGGCATGAAGGGAACTCATCGAGGCGGCCTCCAGCATTGAACATCCGATCGGTCTCGCTGGTGCAGATCTCCTTCCGGGAGATGAGAGCTCAGTGCATCAGACGCTCCCGCAGGAACTGATCGCTCAAGGCCACCGCCGTGGCCCAGTTCTCCGCCTCGCTGAGGCCGGAGCTGCGGGTGGGCTTGAAGCTGTGGTCACCGCTGGGGATCCAGCGCAGCTGCACCTGCGGCGAGAGGACGTAGGTCTCCACCTCCTCGCGGCGACCGAACGTATCCCGCTCCCCCTGCAGGATCAGGGTGGACGCCTCCAAGGCGCTCAGGTGCTCGGTGCGCAGCTGCAGCGGTTTGCCGGGCGGGTGAAAGGGATAGCCCAGACAGAGGCAGCCGCGCACCCGATCGCTGGCGGCCAACTCATCGACCAGCAGGCTTGCCACTCGGCCGCCCATCGACTTGCCGCCGATAAACAGCGGCCGGTCCGGCTCCTCCATCTGCTCGAGCCGCGCCTGCTGGCGGAACGCCTCCTGCAGCACTGGCATCCGGTCGGGTCCCTGACGCCTGCCCAGGATTCGCTGCCGGGCCATGTACGGGAATTCAAAGCGCACTACCCGCCAGCCCTGCAGCACCAGGCCGCTGGCGATCGCCGCCATGAACGGGCTGTCCATCGGTGCGCCGGCCCCATGGGCCAGCAGCACGGAGGCCGGCGCGGCGTCGGGTCCATCGATCAAGGGAAACGCCTCGGCTTCCATAATTAGGCACCAAAGCAACGGTTGCAGCCGCAACATCTGGAGCCTGCTCCAGCAACCTTCCCAAACCTCGCCCATGTCCGGTTATTCGATCCGGCCCATGCGGCCTGCAGATCTGCCCCAGGTGACCGAGTGGGCGCGGCGGGAAGGCTTCTGCCCTGGCCCATGCGATGTCGACGACTATCGCGACACCGATTCTGACGGCCTATGGGTGGGCTGCCTTAACGGCGAGCCTGTGGGGTGTATCGCCGGCGTCCGCTACGACGACCAATACGGCTTTATCGGCCTGTTCCTGGTCCGCCCTGAGCACCGCGGCCATGGTTACGGCGTGGCCCTCTGGGAGCAGGCCCTGGCCCACCTCGAGGGGGTGGCCTGCGTGGGACTGGAGGCGGCCGATGCGCGATTGGTGGACTACACCGGCTGGGGGTTCACCGCCGCAGGCGCAACCCTGCGCTGGCGGCGGGACACAGGTGGCCGGGGGGATCGCGACGCCGCTGCGCCCGAACCAGAGGGGATCACCCTGCTGCCGGCAGCCGCCGTGCCCAAGGATGTGGTGCAGGACTATGACGCCCGCCACGAGGCCACTCCCCGGCCGCTCTTCCTGGGCCGCTGGCTGGGGGAGCCGGACTCCGGCGCTGTTCTGGTGGCGCTCGACGCCGAGGACTGCTGTCGCGGCTACGGCCGCATCCGGCCCTGCCTGCTGGATGGGCTGGAGCGGGCAGGGGGCTGGCGGCTAGGGCCGCTGATTGCTGACAGCAGCCCCATTGCGCAGGCCCTGATCGATCAGCTGACCGCCCACCGCCATGGCCCGGTGTTGATCGATGCGCCGGAAGCCAACCCCCGCTCTGGACCGCTGCTGCAGTCGGCGGGCTTCTCGGTAGTGAGCCATACGGTGCGCATGTACCGCGGTGGGCCACCCCAGCTACCGCTGCAAGACCTCTACGGCTTGGCCTGCCTTGAGCTGGGCTGAAATGGTTAGGAACAGGAAGGATTTGGTGTCAGCCGAGTGGCCGGCGCGCAGCGATCCCCGCTGGCCCCGCAGAAGGCCTGCCCAACAGTCGCCGCCTCAAGCCCGGTCAGCTGGACGCGCTCAAGGCGAGCTGCCTGAATGTGCTGCACCAGCAGCTGTTCCAACCCGGCGGCACTGGAGCGCAACTCTGGGAGCTGAGCCTGGTGAGCCGTCTGTTGAACGATCCCGCCATCGGTGATCGCACCAGTGGGCTGCTGGCGGTGATCGAAACCCCAGAAGCGATGGAGGCCTACTTGCTGCGGTCCCAGGGCCAGGACGACTTGAAGCGCAGGGCCAAGCGCTGCGTCGAGGCGGTCCAGGAAGCAGGCCGGCTGGCCTGTGCCCGGGGCTGGCTGAGTCAGGAATAAACCCCTATTGCCCCTGCCGGTAGGCCGATCGTTCACGTATCAGTTTCGGAGGCCCAACGATGGATGACACCCCCCGGCTGCAGTAGCTCACCGCGTCCTGCCGTAGCTCCTGGGGCTGCTCCTGCCGCAGATCCCGGGCGGCGATCGCGCTGCGCGCCTTCTTGACTTTGGCGGCCAGCTCCCCGAAGGGTTGGGCCTCGTTCGACTGGAGCAGCTGGTGATGCTGATCGCCCAGCAGGTGGGTGTGCCCCATGAGGTGATCGAGCGGCGGCTGTTTTCCGCCCCACCCTCCCCATGAGGCAGAAGGGTGGCCAAGACAGCTTCAGCGCTCTATATTCGCTATTCGCGAATGGCGAATTAATGCCTCCGACGTTGGCCCGATCCCCCTCCAACCCTCAGCTCGTCCTGCGCCCGCAGGATCTGGTGGTGCTGCTGCGCCTGGCTCTCGATCATGGCCCGGCGCCCACCTATGCGGACCTTGGCGCCGAGCTGGGCATGACGGCCTCTGAGGCCCATGCGGCGGTGGAGCGTGCCGTGGCTGCCAAGCTGGCGACCAAGGGTGTCGATGGCAAGCCCTCGGTGGTACGTGCCGCCCTGAGATCCTTTGTGCAGCACGGCGCCCGCTACTGCTTCCCGGCCAGCCAGGGCGGCCTGACCCGCGGAGTGCCCACTGGTTACGCCGCCTCGCCTCTCAACGAGCAGTTCCGGTCAGGCAACGATCCGCCGCCGGTTTGGCCGTGGAAGAAGGGCACGGCCCGTGGCATCGCCTTCTACCCGCTCTACCCGAGTGTCCCTGAGGCGGCGGCGCGCAATCCGGCACTGGGCGAACTGCTGGCCCTGTTCGACGCGGTGCGTGGCGGCAGCGCCCGTGAACAGGCCCTGGCCGTGGCCCTGTTGGAGGAGCGGCTGCAGCCATGAACCCCAACGATCCCAACGTCTCCCTGCTCGAACGGGCGGCTGAGCATTTGGGAGATCCCCTGCTCGATCAACTGGTGTTTGTCGGCGGGGTGGTGGCCGGTGTGCTGATCACAGATCCCGCCATGCCGGACATCCGGCCCACCCAGGACGTGGATGTGATCTGCCGAGTCATCGCCAGGTCCGACTACTACCAGCTGGGGATGCAGCTGAAGAGACGGGGCTTCCAGGAAGACACACGGCCCGGCGCACCACTCTGCCGCTGGTGCATCGAGGAGATCATCCTCGACCTGATGCCAACCCAGGGCGAGATTCTGGGCTTTTCCAATCGCTGGTATCCCCTGGCCATGGATACCGCCCAGCTTCAGGCGTTGCCGAGCGGTCGCTCGATTCGGATGGTGAGCGCACCGGTTTTCCTGGCCACCAAGCTGGAGGCCTTCCACGGGCGTGGCCAGGGAGAGTTTCTTTTCAGCCACGATCTGGAGGACCTGATGGCCGTGGTCGACGGTCGTGAGTCGCTGCTGGAGGAGTGTCGGCTGAGCCTGCCTGAGCTGCGGAACGATCTCGCGGCACAGTTCAAGGACCTCTTGGCGACGCCCGCTTTCGTCGAGGCACTTCCTGCGTTTCTCCCACCTGATCAGGCCAACCAGCAACGACTGCCGGACTTGCTTGAGACGCTTCGTGCGATCACAGCTCTGGCGGAGCCTTGACCATCTGATCCCCCCAAGCGGTTGCCACCACCTGAGCAGGAGCCTGAGGATTGACGTAGTAGCTCGGCGCAGCCGGTGGCTGGATCCAGCTCCCGCCGGAACCGCCACTCCAGCAGCAGCCCCCAGCACCACGTCAGCGATGTGCAGGCGGCATCGCCCAGCCTCTCGGCGCTGACGATCCGCACCACCTCGCTGCCATGGCAAGGGTGGGGGGCTCCTACCCGCCTCCGTAATTGACGCGACCCGCCAGGACGACCTCTAGCCGAAGGCTGCGCAGCAGTGGCGTCGTGCCAAGCGCTACATCGAGGCGGTCCAGGAAGCGAACCTGCTGGCCCGGATCCGGGGCTGGCTGACTCAGGCATAAACCCCTATTGCCCCCATCAGCTGGCCGGCCGATTGTGAGTTCATCGACAATCGGGAGGCTCCAGAGCATGGAAGACACCCCACCTGAGCATCCTTTAGGAGTGCGCTGACGATCCGGTCCCTGCTCCAACACTCTCGACGGATCACTCACTTCCCTGGCGTGTCGCGGCTGTTTGATTGGCTGCAACGCCGTCCATTGCACCGTTAACGGCCTCGCCTCAGGTGCCCCGGACCCAACGGGAGGTCCCACTTGTCAACTGGCCCCAGGTGCCAGCGTCAGCAGCTCCGCCCCCACCAACCCAACTGCTTCAGAGCCCGGTGGCCTCGTCACCGGGCTTTGTCGTGCAGGCCCCTTGACCCATGGAGAACCTGGCCTAGCCAGGTGGTGCCGTCAGCATCGGGCCGAGACCGGAATGACGTCTAACGTTGAAGCCTCAGCCCATGAGGTTGGCGAAAGCCGCTGCCGTCATGACCCCAGCCGATCAAGCCAGCCAAAACCTCGAAGCTCCCTTCTCCGTCCGCCGCAGGCAACGTGGGGGGAGAAGCGTCATGCAGGTGAGCAGTTCGGTGAGCGCCATGGAGGCTCTGCGGGCACGGATTCGGGCCCAGAGCAAAACCGTGGCCGAACACATCGCGGCTGATCCGGACGCCAACTCTTTCATCGGCGACTGGGCCACACCTGAGCTCCTCGGCCACTGAGCGCAAGCGTGGAGCTGAAGGCAGGGCAAATTGTCACGGTCGACTGGCGCAAAGATCCAGATGACCCCGATCAAGACCCTCACCCCCCGGAGCCCAACAAGCTCAGACCGGCTGTGGTCGTGCAAGATTGCGAACTGTTTGACCTTGCTTATCCCACAGTCCTGGTGGCGCCGATGACGAGCGACCCCGAACTGGCCATTCCCGACCTGACTGTGGTGCTGCAACCCAGCTCGGCCAACGGCTGCAAGAAGGTGAGCTATCTGCTCCCTCAGAATCTCACTTGTGTGGCCAAGACACGCATCACCACAGCCACTGACTCCTGCGTCACCCCCGCCGAGCTGCAGCAACTGCGCCAGCTGGTGGTGCTGGCCATCGGAGGGCTCACCTGAAGGATGAGGCGGCCATCGCCAGTTTCAGCAGATCACTCCTCGTCGTCAGCCCCGCCGGCGGGCACCAGGCGGATCTGCTTGCGTCCCAGCTTGATCTCGAACTCATCGCCGGGCTGCAGATCCAGAAATGCGGTGTAGGCCTTTCCGATCAGCAGATTGCCGTTGCCTTGCACGGTGGCCACGTAGCTCAGCTTGCGGCCGCCCTTGCCCACAGCGGCCGAGCTTGAGCCCAAGCTGACGCCTTTGGCCTCTAAAAGAGCCTCGTAAAAGGCGGTGAAGTTCAGCCGCTCGCTGCCGTCCTTCTTGGTGCTGACGTAGCCAGCGGCCCTGACCAGATCGGACTTGCTGGCATCACCGAGTTCCTTCACTTTGGCCAGTAGATCTGCACCAGTTAGTGCCATGGGTGGATTCCTTGAATTTCCCCACAACGTACCGGTTGGTCGACAGCGAACCAGTACCCAATGCAATCGCTAGTCGTTACGGCCGGGCCTGACGCTTGCTGCCACCGCAGTCTTCCCAGGATTTCAACAGGATGTTCAGCTCGCTGCGCAGGGCCTTGAGTCCCAAGATCCGCTGCTGAATCTCCTCGGCCTTGGCGGCAATGGTGGTCTTGAGCTCGTCGCAGGTGCAGACCCCCGCCCGCCGGGCATCGAGAATCTGGCGCACGTCGCTCAGTGGGATTTCCATAGCCCGCAAGGCCCGGATCAGTTCCAGGTCCTGATCGATGTTCCTGTCGAACAAGCGGTAACCACCTTGGGAGCGCCCGATCGGCCAGATCAACCCTTCATCGCTGTAGAAGCGAATGGTTTTGACGGGCAGGCCCGAACGCTCGGCCACCTCGCCAATTTTCATGGCTCCCTCCGCCTCGGCCCCGGTGCTGGGGAGCACCGCACTCTTGATCCTTGCCGCCGGGACGGCCATGCGCTTGCCGATGGTTGGATGGTTGCTCGATGGCATGTTGGTAGAAGCTGCGGAGACCACTTGACTCTCCATCTGATGGAGACTGCATCCTAGGGTTAGTCCCATGGATCGTCGAGCGAATGCGCCTCAAGCCTGCTTTGTTCCTTGCCTCACTGGCGCTGCTGCCGCTGGCCCCCCTGGCAGGAGCCCGTGCGCAGATGCCGATGAACCACGACATGCACACGATGCCCCAGGGTGGCCAGGCACCGGCCCAGCCTGATTCGATGAACCCCGCATCTGGCGCCCATGCTGGTCATGCGCACGAGGTGGGCCCAGCGGGCTCCACTTACGACCTGCGCTTCATCGACGGCATGGTGCAGCACCACACCGGTGCGCTGCGCATGAGCGAATTCGTCTTCGGCATCGGCCAGCCCGGCGTTGGGCACCTGGGCAGGGCAATCTGGCGCGATCAGGCGGGCGAGATTCGCGCCATGGGCCTCTGGCGCAAGGCCTGGTACCCCCAGGCGCCGGTCTATCCGGTGGCGCTGACGAGCGGCGGTGATCCCAACAGCCTCTCGGGCCTCAGCCGCATGAGCCAGGCCCAGATCGACGGCATGCGGATGATGGTCGACAGCCCCACCAAGGAGAACCGGGTGGTGTGGTTCCTTGAGGGAATGCTCGATCACCACGGCGGAGCACTGATCATGGCCCACGACGCCTTAGCCAAAAGCACCAATCCGACGATCCGTCGCTTCGCTGTGGGCGTGATCGTGGCGCAACGGGCGGAGATCATGCAGCTGCGCAAGATGTTGGCCGTGGAGGGATTACGCAAGCCGGAGTACCACAAGTACGACGCCCTTTTCACTCTCTGACCAGCCGCTGGCCTGGCCGACGACCGCTTCTTTTCATTCATGTGATTCGGCCGGATGATCCGGTCAAGACCTACGAATCCATTCACACCCGCAGAGCGAATCATGACCTTCTCTCGCTTGTTCCCGATCGCCGCCTTGGCGATGCTCTCCCAGTTGCTCATGCCAACGCTGGTTCACTCCCAGGCGAACGACATGTTCCCTACCAAGTCCGCTGCTGAAAAGCGCGCCAAGGAGCTCAAGTGCACTGGCTCGCTTGCCATGGGAAGCGAGTGGATGCCCTGCGCCAGCTTCGAGACATACCAGAAGGCCGTGTCGAAAGAAAAGTGAGCCGTTGGCTCGCCTAATGCCCCTCGATCAGAACTCTTCGGCTCACCTTGCTTTCTTTATGACCATGAAGACTCATTCTTCTAGAACCGACCTTGGTAGTCGTGCTGCCCTGATCCTGGTGCTCACTGGCGCCTTGGCTGTCTTGATGCCGCCTGGCGCAGAGGCCCATATGCAGGGCATGTTCAAGACCAAAGCCGATGCGGAGAAACGGGCCGCTGAGCTCAAGTGCAAGGGCGCTTTCGCGATGGGTTCGGTGTGGATGCCCTGCGCCAACGAGCGGGCTCTCCATGAGGCCCTGCAGAAGAACTGATGACCGGCCCAAGCAGTACCTTGCGCAAGCGACACCTTCGGCGGCGCCTTCATCGCGCCCTGGTTCCGATCGCCGCAGTGCCGCTGATCATCACCGCCCTTTCCGGCTCGATCTACGGCCTGCTGCTGGCGAACAACGTCGAGGCCTTCTGGCTCATGAAGATCCATACCGGCAATTTCGGAATCATCAATCTTCAGCCCTACTACTCGGTGATCATCGGAATCCTTTCACTGCTCATCGCGATCTCTGGAGTCGCTCTGTTCGTTGGCGGGCGCCGTAAGAACACCTCAACGGCCTAGAAGAGCGCCACACTGATTCAGTATCGAACGGCCACGGAGGCTTGACTCTCCAGCATGCTGGAGAGATTAGTTTGCACCAGTAGGCCGTCGAAAGGGGAGACAACCCGATGACATCCACGACGACAAAGCCGTCCTGTTGCCAGGACGACGGCAGCGGCACGTCGACCCCAGATATGGAGCGGGAGCTGGCCCATGAGCTCACGCTCCTGCGCCGCAAGGTCTCCGTGGCGGCGGTGCTCACCGGCCTGGTGGTCCTCTCAAGCCTGCCTCACATGCTCGGCGGGATGCATCTCCCCTTCCTGCCGGACTGGTTCACCAGTCCCTGGATCCAGCTGATCCTCACCACGCCGGTGCTGTTCTGGTGTGGGCGGGAGTTCTTCACAGGCGCTGCCTCGGCCTTTCGCCAACACAGCGCCGACATGAACACCCTGGTGGCGGCCGGCACCGGCATCGCCTGGCTCGCATCCCTCGTCGCCACCTTCGCTCCCCAGCTGCTCACCGCGGAGGGGTTGCCAGCAGACGTCTACTACGAGACCGCTGCGGTGATCATCAGCCTGATTTTGCTGGGCCGCCTGCTGGAGGCCCGAGCCCGGGGCCAGACATCAGAAGCAATCCGTCGGCTGCTCCAGTTGCAGCCGCCCACCGCCCGTGTGCTTCGCGACGGTGTGCGGCAGGAAATCCCGGTGGCGCTGGTGGTACTTGGTGATCTGGTCCAGATGCGGCCCGGCGAGAAGCTGCCCGTGGATGGGGTGGTGGTGGAGGGCAGTTCTTGGGTGGAGGAATCGATGCTTACCGGTGAACCCACCCCTGTTGAAAAGGCTCCCGGTGACAGCGTGATCGGCGCCTCGATGAACCGCAGCGGCAGCTTCAGCTTCCGTGTCAGCCGCGTGGGAGCCGACACCGTGCTCGCCCAGATCGTGGAACTCGTGCGTCAGGCCCAGAGCTCCCGCACCCGGGTGCAGAAGCTGGCCGATCAGGTGGTGGGCTGGTTCGTGCCGGTGGTGATCGCCATCGCCATCGCGGCCTTTGTGGTCTGGTTCCTCGTCAGCGGCAATCCGGTGCTGGCGATGCTCTTCCTGGTGAGCGTGCTGGTGATCGCCTGCCCCTGTGCCCTGGGCCTGGCCACGCCTACTTCGATCATGGTGGCCTCCGGCAAAGGAGCCGAGAGCGGGCTGATCTTCCGCAGCGCCGAAGCGCTGGAAACCGCCGGCGGTCTGCGCACGATCGTGCTCGACAAGACCGGCACTCTCACCCTTGGCCACCCGGAAGTGACCGATTTCGAGCGACTGCCCGCTGGCCAGCTGCCGGTCCAGACCCTGCTGGCCGCCGTCGCAGCCCTGGAGGAGCGCTCGGAGCATCCGCTGGCTGAGGCGATCGTGGGCTACATCCGCCCCCAGCTCCAGGATCCGCAGCTGCCGGCTGTGGAGGGCTTCGAGGCGGTGGCGGGCCTCGGGGTGCAGGGCACGGTGGCCGGGCTGAGGGTGCTGGTGGGCACACCCCGCTGGTTGAGCGAACTCGGCCTCGACATCACGGGCCTCACACCCCTGGTGGCACGGATGGAAGCATCGGCCTGCAGTGTCGCGGCGGTGGTGGTGGACAACCGAATCGAGGCCTGCTTCGGCATCGCCGATCCGCTCAAGCCCAGCGCTGCCGCCGCCGTGGCCGCCCTGCGGCGCCTGGGCCTGCAGGTGGTGCTGCTCAGCGGCGACGCCCGCCGTACCGCCGAGGTGGTGGCCGCCCAGGTGGGGATTGAGCGGGTGATCGCCGAGGTGCGTCCCGCCGACAAGGCCGCGGTGATCCGCCGGTTGCAGGAGAAGGGGGAAGGCCCGGTGGCGATGGTGGGCGATGGCATCAATGACGCCCCCGCCCTGGCCCAGGCCGACGTTGGCATCGCCATGGGCACCGGCACCGATGTGGCGATCGCCGCCAGCGACATCACCTTGATCTCCGGCAACCTGGCCGGGGTGCCGGCGGCGATCGAACTCAGCCGCCACACGATGGCCAACATTCGCCAGAACCTGGTCTTCGCGTTCGCCTACAACGTTGCCGGCATCCCCGTCGCCGCCGGTCTGCTGTTTCCCTTCACCGGCTGGCTGCTGAGCCCGATGATCGCCGGCGGCGCCATGGCGTTCAGTTCGGTTTCGGTGGTGACCAATGCGTTGCGGTTGCGCCGTTTCAGGCCCACTCCACTCCCCGTTGCGGCACCTTGATGTTGCTTCCTTTTCTGATGGCGGGGAGTGCAGCCCGCGGTGCGGCTGAGCCCCTCTGGCGCTCGATCGAGCAGCCCTCGGGCCTGAATGTGCTGGTGTTCATGGTGGGTCTGGCCCTGATCGCCTGGGAGCTTTGGTGGTTCCTGGGGCGCCATGGATCGGGCGTGGCGGCCCGGGTAGGAGAGCAAGGAATCCAGGAAATCACCATCACGGTGGATGGCGGCTATGCCCCCGCCCGGATCAAGGCGATGGCCGGCCGCCCGCTGCGGCTGTCCTTTCACCGCATCGATCCCAGCGGCTGTGTGGCCCAGGTGATCTTCCCTGACTTCCACAAAACCCTCGATCTGCCCCTGAACGCCACCACCAAGTTGGAGTTGCCGGCCACTGAGCCGGGGGTTTATCCCTTCCACTGCGGCATGAACATGGTGCGCGGTGTGCTTGAGGTGAGCTAAGCAGCAATCTCCAGAGTGCCCATCATCCCCAGCTCCTCGTGATCAAAAATGTGGCAGTGGTACACGCTGCGGCCGGTGAAGTCTTCAAAGCGGGTGCGGACCCGCACAGTCTCCCCCGCTCGGACCACCACCACATCTTTCCAGGCCCGGTAAGGCTCGGGGGTGCCATGGCGACTGATCACCTGGAACCGGTTGACATGCACGTGAAAGGGGTGATCCATAATCCCGTCGTCGTTCACCAGTTCCCACTCTTCCGTGTCACCGAGTCGCACGCGGGTGTCAATCCTGCCGTGTTCATAAGCGCGGCCGTTGATCGTGAACACCATGCCCAGGCCAGGGACCATGCCGTGGTTGAGAAGAAAGCGGCGGGTGCGCACCGGCTCCGGCAGAGGGGTCACCGGCAGCAGGCGCTCGGGTAACGGCAGGGTCGCCACAGATCCCTCGTACTCCAAGGTGGCGACCGGCAGCGGCCCCTCCTGAGCAGTGCCTTGGCCTTGGTTTCGGGCCATTCCCATTCCCATCCCTCGGCCCATTCCTCTGCTTCGGCCCATGCCGCCCATCATTCCGCCAGAGCCACGGGCATAGGGAAGGTTCAGGAGCCGGTAGCGGCCGCCCTGCCGTTCGCCCCGCACCAGCACCTCGGCCCGCTCGCCTGGGGCCAGCAGCAGCTCAGGTAGCTGAACCGGAGTCTCGAGGGCACCGGCATCGGTGGCGATCAGGTGGAAGGGATGGTCCTCCAGGGACAGCCGCCAGAAGCGGGCATTGGATCCGTTCACGATCCGCAGCCGCAGCAGGCCGCCAGCGGGGATCGTGAGCGCAGGATTCACCTGGCCGTTGACGGTGAGCACCGCTCCCTCCCGCCCCAGCATCCTCCCCATGCCCATCGGGCCGAAATTCCCATCTCCGGGGAGATCCTTGAGGAAGAGCACCTGTTCGCGGGCCGCTTGCACCTCGGGGATGCGATCAAGGTCACCCCGCACGATCAGTACACCGCCCAGGCCGCCGAACACCTGATCGGCCACGGTGCCGTGATGGTGAGGGTGGTAGTAGCAGGTGCCGGCAGGGTGGTCGGCGGGCAGGCTGAACTCGTAGGTCTGGCTGGCCCCCGGGGCCACGCTCAAAAAGACGTTGTCAGCGTTACCGCTGGGCGGAATGTGGAGACCGTGATAGTGGAGATTGGTGGGGAGATTCAGGCGGTTGTGCAGCCGAATCCGCACGGCGTCTCCGGGTTCGACCTCCAGCAATGGACCAGGCAGCAGGCCGTTGTAAGTGAGCGCCGTTCTGGGGCCACGGGGAATCGTCACGGCCGTCTCCTGCGCCACCAGATCCACGTCCAGCCGCCCACCGCTGGAGCGGAAACGTGATGGGTTCGGTGCTTGGGAGACGCCGCCTGAGCGCAGGGGGGCGGAGCGTCCCATCAGGGCCGTACCCGCGACGGAGGCGGAGGCCCCTGCCGCGAGGGCGAGGAAGGAGCGGCGACCGAAATGGGAGGCCATCGACATCCTCAGGCGTCCACCTTGAGGAACGGTTTGATGGATCCATCACGAGCGAAGGAGAAGACCGTGTAGGACTCCTTCCGCAAAGTGGACTCCATGCCCGGCGAACCGAGAGGCATCCCCGGCACAGCAATCCCCGCCACCGCCGGTCGCTGGCGCAACAACCGGCGGATGGCCTCGGCCGGAACATGACCCTCGATCACGTACCCCGCCACCGTGGCGGTGTGGCAGGACGCCAAATCCCTGGGGACTCCACGGCTGACCTTGATCTCATCGAGATTTTTCACCACGTGATCCACAACGCTGAAGCCCTCAGCGCGGAGGTGTTTGAGCCACCCCTTGCAGCAGCTGCAGCCAGCGGAGCGGTAGGCCATCACTTGCAGGCTCCTTGCCTTGGAAACGCTCGGCATGCCTCCCTCAGCCAGTGCTGGCCGAGAGCTGGACAGCCAGAGCAGGGTGCCAAGACCGGCGGCACTCAGCCCAGCCAGCATCGCGGCGAGCAGTGGTCCGCGGCGCTGCACCCCAGACCAGTGGTGGTGAAGGGGGCGAGTGGGACTGATTTTCCGGCTGGCCATCACACCGACAGACGCAGAAGTTCAACCATAAGGGCTCCAGTAAAGGGGAGAGTCAAGCAATGGTTGGATCGACCGTCACGCTTTCGGAAGCACTAGACGTGGCCACCCCCCATCACCACTGGGGCTCGCAGGGGCTCAAAAACGGGCGAGGAGGTGTGCCTGCGCGTGAGCTTCCGGGATTTTCCGGGGCGCACTGTTGACCACTGCAACAACCTCAACCACGAGGATCTGGGGCTGATGGGGGTGCTGCAGATCGATGAGTGAATGGTCTGACTCTTCTCAAGCTGATCACGCCCATCGTCGCCAAAGACACAGGACTCGAATTGATCCGTGCATGCGCCACGTCCTGACCCTGTTAATGACCTGTTGCTGGCTGGCAGCCCCGGTGATGGCGGCTGAATTGGAGCCGTGTCAGAGACTGCTGGATCAACGCAATGCCCTGGCCGAGCAGGCCATGAAGGCCGAAATCGCCCTGGTCCGTACCACCCGTGAACGGATCTGCCCGGTGCTCAGCCAGCAGGCCGATGGGGCCAACGCCAACGACCGCAACGGGCTGACCATCGACTACCAGGCCCTGCTCGAGTGCCGCCACAAGGCGGAAGAACAGTTGGTGCGCAACCAGCGGGTTCTCTACGTCAATCGCCAGTGGTTCAGGTTTTACACAGCGGCTGGAGCCAAGCTGGCCCGGCAAGCCGATCGGCTGCTGCAGCCGTTGCGGGATCAGGAGTGCCCCCAGCTGCGTTGATCAACAACCTGTGGCCACG
The DNA here is from genome assembly GCF_977927535.1 of Cyanobium sp. ULC082. Classification (NCBI taxonomy): domain Bacteria; kingdom Bacillati; phylum Cyanobacteriota; class Cyanophyceae; order Synechococcales; family Prochlorococcaceae; genus Cyanobium; species Cyanobium sp. ULC082. The sequence goes on along the minus strand of NZ_OZ376397.1, from coordinate 1,032,603 downwards.
CGGTGATGGCCAGACCCTTGACCCTGAAGCGACTACAGGCTGTTTGCTGGGATCTGGATGACAACACCATGGCGGATCCTTGCTGCAGCAGCGGAACCAGCGAGCAGACGGCCGGAGCCCTCCCAGCGCCGCAGCCGGCCGCCGGTACCGAAAGGTTGTTTCGGATCAGCGCCATGGATTGCGCCACCGAAGAAACCGAAATTCGCCATGCCCTCTCAGGGCTCGACGGCATCCGAGGTCTGAGGTTCTCGCTGGCCGAGCGGGTTCTGGCGATCGATGCCGAAACAGCTGCGCTCAACTCCGCGCTCGCCGCGATCCGCCGGCTGGGGTTCAACCCGGAGCCGATCAGCCCCGATCACCGGCCGTCCGCCGCCCAGACCCGCGCCGAACGCCGCCGTGAACGGCTCCGCCTGGCGGGCTCCCTGGCGCTGGCGATCACGGCGGAGCTGCTGCATCTGGTCGTTCCCGCCTACCCGGGCCATGAACTGCTGGAGATCGGGATCGCCATCGCCGCGATCGCCCTGGCGGGCTTCTCCGTGTTTCGCAAGGGCCTCGCGGCCCTGCGCCAGGGCCGGCTGAACATCAATGCGCTGATGAGCGTGGCGGTCACGGGTGCTTTCCTGATCGGCCGCTTCCCGGAAGCCGCCATGGTGATGGCGCTCTATGCCGTCGCCGAGGCGATCGAAGCGCGGGCGGTGGAGCGGGCCCGCCAGGCGATCACCAGCCTGATGGCCCTGGCCCCCGATCAGGCGGAGATCCGCCAGAGCGATGGCCGCTGGCAACGGGTGCCGGCCAGTGCTGTGGCCATCGGAGCTGTGGTGCGTGTCCGCCCGGGCGAACGGCTGCCGCTCGATGGCACGGTGCTCAGCGGCGAGAGTGCGATCAACCAGGCCCCGATCACCGGCGAAAGCCTGCCGGTCGACAAAGGTCCAGGGGATGAGGTGTTTGCGGGCACGATCAACCAGGGCTGCGCCCTCGACATCAAGGTGACGGCGCCGGCTTCCCACAGCACCTTGGCGCGCATCATCCAGGCCGTGGAGGAAGCCCAGGCCTCCCGTGCCCCGATCCAGCGCTTCGTCGATCGCTTTGCGGCCCGCTACACCCCGGCCGTGTTCGTCATGGCCCTGGCCGTTGCCCTGCTGGCGCCACCCTTGCTGGGGTTCACCCCACTCCAGGCGATCTACAAGGCCCTGGTGCTGCTGGTGATCGCCTGCCCCTGTGCGCTGGTGATCGCCACCCCGGTCACGCTGGTGAGCGGCCTGGCCACCGCCGCCCGCCGCGGCATCATCATCAAAGGTGGCCTCTACATCGAGGAGGCCCGCAAGATCAAGGTGCTGGCCCTCGACAAGACCGGCACGATCACCCTGGGGCAGCCCAAGCTGGTGGCCTTCTCCCCTCGGCAAGAAGGGGCGGACGCTGGCGCACTGAAACAGCTGGCCAGCAGCCTGGCGGAGCGCTCAGACCATCCCGTGTCGCGGGCCATGGCCGCAGGCCTCGATGGCGAGCGGCTGGCCGTGGAGGCCTTCGAGGCCCTGCCGGGGCGGGGGGTGCGCGGCCTGATCGCGGGGCGGCCGCTCATGCTGGCCAACCACCGCTGGATCGAGGAGCTGGGGCTCTGCTCCAGCGAACTGGAAGCCTCGATGCAGGTTCACGAGCACCAGGGCCATTCGCTCAGCCTGCTGGCGGATGACAGCGGCGTGCTCGCCCTGATCGCCGTCGCCGACACCGTTCGGCCCAGCTCCGCGGCAGCCATGGAGGCCCTGCGAGCCCTCGGCGTCACCCCGGTGATGCTCACGGGCGACAACGCAGCCACCGCGACTGCGATCGCGGCCCTTTCAGGAATTGAGGAGGTGAGGAGCAACCTGCTGCCTCAAGACAAGCTCGAGGCGGTGGCCGATCTGCAGGCCCGCTACGGATTCACGGCCATGGCCGGCGATGGCATCAACGATGCGCCGGCTCTGGCCCAGGCGGACATCGGCTTTGCGATGGGGGCCGCGGGCACCCACATCGCCATCGAAGCCGCCGATGTGGTGATCATGAACGACGATCTGATGCGCGTTCCGGAAACGATCGCTCTCTCTCGCCGCACCTTCCGAATCCTGCGTCAGAACATTGCGCTGGCGCTGGGAATCAAGGCCCTTTTTCTGGTGCTCACCGTGGCGGGCAATGCCACGATGTGGATGGCGGTCTTTGCTGACATGGGCACCAGCCTGATCGTGATCGCCAATGGTCTTCGTCTTCTCCACCAACCCATCTTTGAGCGGATCAGAGTTTGAGCCAGCCAGGAAACGATCAGATCCGTGCCTTGTTGATTCGAGCCGAACGGTTCAACTCCACGAGAATCCCACAGGTCTTCGCCTCATCAGGTTGCGGGCATTGCCCTCTGAGAGTCCACAACTGATCCTGAAGCTGGCGCAGTTCATCGACCCGTGCATCGACCTCGGCCATCTTCTCGTCCAGCAATAGGTTGACTGTCTGGCAGCTCCCGGCTGGTGTTTCCCGCGCCTCGATCAGGATGCGGACCTCCTCCAGGCTCATGTCAAGGCCGCGGCAGTAGCGGATGAAACGCAACTGCTCCACATGCCGCGGCGAATAGAGGCGGTAGTTGCCATCCGTGCGCTGTGGCACCGGCAGCAAGTGCTCCCGTTCGTAATAGCGGATGGTTTCGATCTTCACCCCGGTGGAGCGTGCCAACTCGCCGATCTGCATCGATGCTCCCTCCCCGGTAGGTGACAACCCCTTGTTGGGCACATTAGGCCCTTGACCCTGGAGCCACTTCAGGCTTTTCAATGGCGCCATCTCCAACCTTCTCTCAGCCTGTGAGCAGCGCTACGCGAACCAAACCTCTCTCCCGCCGGGCCGGCCAGGAGCCAGGCCGGCCCTGGGTGCGGCTCACCATGGCCGTGCTCGCCACGATCGGCATGATCGACACCGGCTCGATCACCGCTAAGCGCTGGGGTTGGATCGGCAGCCTGTCCTGTCCGGGCGGCAGCGATGGCTGCGACAAGGTGCTCGGCAGCGCCTGGGGCACGCTGCTGGGCCAACCGCTTTCTCTGTTTGGCTTTCTTGCCTACGCCACGGTGCTCCTGCTGGCCCTGATGCCGTTGCTGCGAGGAGGTCTGCGGGCCCCTGGATCGGAGGGCAATCGGTGGGCTCTGTTCCTCACCTGCAGCGGCATGGCCGTCTTCAGCTTGGTGCTGATGGGGCTCCTGGTGTTCGAGATCAAGGCCTTCTGCACCTTCTGTGTGGTGTCAGCCGCCCTTAGCCTCGCGCTGTTCCTGTTGAGCCTTGTTGGAGGTCTCTGGATCGACCGCAGCCAAATGATCTTTCGCGGATTGATGACGGCCTTTCTTGTCGCTCTGCTGGGGCTGGGCTGGGCGGCCTCGGCGGACCAGCCTGTCGCTCAAAGCGGACGGGTGGCTCCAGCTGTCGTCAGCGCCAGCTCGCAAGCCAAGATTGCGCTGGCGGAGCATCTGAGCAGCAGTGGTGCCCGGGTGTTCACGGCGTACTGGTGCCCCCACTGCCATGACCAGAAGGAGGCCTTCGGCAAGGAAGCCGCCGCCAAGCTCCAGGTGATCGAATGTGCCGAAGACGGCGTCAACAGCCAGGCCGCGCTCTGCAAGCAGCAGGGGGTTCAGGGCTATCCCAGCTGGCAGATCAAGGGCGTTGTGGATTCGGGCGTCAAGCCGCTGAAAACTCTCGCTGATCTCAGTGGCTACACCGGTTCCCGCGACTTCTGAACTGGCGGTGATCCCTTCTTCAGGGCGGGGTCAGGCCAGCGATGCCCCGGCAAGATCGCAGCCTCCCTCGCCTTACCCTCCAGCTCCGCTGGCATCGCTTCATGCCTGATGCACCGCTCGGCACCGCCGCTCGCATCGACGCCCAGGCCGTGGAGGTGCCCGCCGGCCTGGGCACCCTGCGCACCTTCCTGCGGGTGCTCGGCCCCGGGTACCTGGTGGCCGTGGGCTACATGGATCCAGGCAACTGGGCGACGGATCTGGCGGCCGGTTCACAGTTCGGCTACCGCCTGCTGTGGGTGATCGGGCTCTCCAGCCTGATGGCGATGGTGCTCCAGTCGCTCTGCTGCCGGCTGGGCATCGCCACGCGGCTGGATCTGGCCCAGGCCTGCAGCCAGCTGCTGCCGCGGTTCTGGCGGATTCCCCTGTGGCTGCTGGCCGAGGTGGGCATCATTGCCTGCGACCTGGCCGAGCTGGTGGGCAGCGCCATTGCCCTGCAGCTGCTCTTCGGTCTCCCCTTGCTCTGGGGGGTGGGGCTCACGGCCGCCGACACCCTTTTGCTGCTGGCCTTGCAGCGCTTCGGGATCCGCCGATTGGAGGCCCTGGTGATCGCCCTGGTGGCTCTGGTGGGCGGTTGTTTCGCCGTCGAGATGCTGCTGCTCCAACCCGATTGGAGCCAGGTGGGCCTGGGCTTTCTTCCCCAGGCCGCAAGCCTCAGGGACGGCCAGCAGCTGTTCCTGGCCGCCGGCATTCTCGGGGCCACGGTGATGCCCCACAACCTCTATTTGCATTCCTCGCTGGTGCAATCCCGCCTCTGGGTCGGCGGCCAGGGGACGCAGCGCAGGGCCCTGGCTTTCAGCACCTGGGACACCCTGATTGCCCTCAGCCTGGCCTTTCTGATCAATGTCTCGATCCTGGTGCTGGCCGCCGGCAGCTTCTACGGACGGCTGCCGCTGCCGGTCACGGACCTGAGCGAGGCCTACCGGCTGCTGACGCCGATGCTGGGTACCTCGCTGGCCAGCGTGCTGTTCGGGGTGGCCCTGCTGGCGGCGGGCCAGAGCTCAACGCTCACCGCCACCATGGCTGGCCAGATCGTGATGGAGGGGTTTCTGCAGATCCGTCTTCCCGACTGGAAGCGGCGGCTGCTCACCCGCGGCCTGGCCCTGATTCCGGCGATGGCCACCGTGATCCTGTTCGGGGAACGGGCCACCACCAACCTGCTGGTGCTGAGCCAGGTGGTGCTGTCGCTGCAGTTGCCGTTCGCGGTGATCCCGCTCGTGTGGTTCTGCGGGCGGCGCGCTCTGATGGGCGAGCTCAGAGCGCCGCTCGCTCTGCAGGCCGCGGGCTGGCTGTGCGCCAGTGTGATTGTGATGATCAACGTCTCCTTGCTCAGCGCGGTGCTGCGGGGCGGCTGAACTGTTAACAGCAGCCTCTGCGTGGGCCCATGACGAGCAAAAAGCACTGGGAGACGATCTACGCCACCAAGGCCCCTGAGTCGTTGAGTTGGTATCAAGCCCATGCCGATGACTCACTCCGGCTGCTTCAGGCTGCCGGCCTACCACTGGATGCGGCAATCATTGATGTGGGTGGCGGTGCCTCCACGCTTGTGGATGACCTCCTGAACCTTGGCTATCAACGGATCACGGTTCTGGACCTTTCCGGCACGGCACTGGCCGTGACCAAAGAGCGGCTTGGCGCTCGCGCGGCTGCAGTGCAGTGGCTGGAGGCCGACATCCTCACGGCCACCCTGCCCGATCAGGCCTATGACGTCTGGCATGACCGGGCGGTGTTTCATTTCCTCACCAGCCCCGCCGATCAGCAGGCCTATGTCCAGGCCGTGCTGCAGGCGCTCAAGCCTGGTGGCACTCTTCTCCTGGAAACCTTTGCAGAAGATGGCCCCACCACTTGCAGTGGCTTGCCTGTGGTGCGGTACAGCCCTGTGAGGCTTCAGGAAACCCTGGGGAATGCATTTTCGTTGCTCAGCCATGAGCGGTTCAGCCATCGCACACCAGGCGGCGCGGAGCAACACTTTCTGTCCTGTCGGTTCCAACGGACTACTTCCCCATAGTTTTGCAATGGAGCCCGTCCGGTTGCTGTGGTGATCCTGATGACCTCCCAGACGCGAGAACAGCGCCGCGGCTGGCTGTCGGGCCTGCTGGCCGCCGCGCTGTTCGGCTCCAGCGCTCCGCTGATCGGCAGCGTCAGCCACGGGCCTTCTCCCGTGCTCGTGGCGGGTCTGCTGTACGCCGGTGCAGCGTTGGTGTTGCTGCCCCTGGCCATGGCCGAGGCCCCGACGATCTCGGCGGCATGGCCCACCACCGTCACCAGGTCGCGGTGGCCACGGGCCTTGATCCTCAGCAAGCAGAAGCCGTTCTCAGCGTTGTGGAAGGTGACGCGCTCGATCGATCCCGACAGCACATCACTGGGTTGCGCGCTGGCCTGGGCCTGATCGGTCGGAGACGAGCGTGCCAGGGCGGAGGTGGCTTGTGGCCTCACCTTTGCAGGGTTCAGCCTTGCGGGTGGCGAAGGGTGCGCCAGCAGCCGCTCTCGGTGCTTACCTCCAATCCAAGGCCAACCTGCGTCGCCGTTACGCCAGCGGGTTGCTGCTGCTGCCACCAGTGGGTAGCGAAGCCCCAGGCCTCCTCAACCGAATCGAAGTGCTCATCAAGCTCAAGGTGGGGTAACCCGTGCTGATCCACCAAGCGATAACGCCGTGGCTGGTGGCTGCTGCTCATCGGCAAGGAGGTGGCCATCGGTTCTGAGCTCAGCTTGGTGGAGTTGCGATCGGTTTGGGTGGTGATGGTGATCACCACTGAGGCTCGCAGGGGCTCCAGCCCTCCTGGCGCTTGCATGCCCACAGCTTGAGGGCGTCATCCCGGCTGATCTCCCGGCGGTTCTTGAGCAGCGGCACCGGTTCGCCGGGGAGTAACTCTCCCTTGGTGATTTCCAGCCGCTGGTAGGTGCGCTCCCAGCGTGTCGGCCGGAAGCGCAGCACCTCGCGGCCATGGATCAGCCAGCCCTCTTTGGGGGACAGGGGTGGTCCCTTGCTGATGGCCGTGCCGGCTCAGCCAACTTAAGGATTCAATCTCACAAGGTTTGGAGCCGAACAATTGGCCGGCCATGTCCGCGAGTAGGGCTGCCACCACGGCCTGTGATTTAATTAGATTGTGGCGTGCCTGTTAATCATTTTTAGGTGTGTCGACTCCCTCAAGTTTAAAGCTGACCAAGGGGTTCCACATGTCATTGTCACGGCGTACCACCTATCAAAGGCTCGGCCTCCAGTAAGCAGCTGAACGCCCCGTATCGCCTACCGGAGGAAGCATACTAAGACTGCTGCACGCGCTTTGGAGTATGACGGGAGTTGTGCGGCACTGGGGTCAAGTGCCGCCTGATTGCATACTCTCGGCTCCGAAGCGACAGCAGGAATGGCAAATAGTACGAAACTAACCAGGTAGGTAGATTCTCAATACATCATTTACCATGTCGCCTCGGAGGCTTCAAATGCAGCCCTGCACTGAAATCCGATAGCTGAAGCCCAGGGCACCGGGGTCGCTGCTGGCGCCCACCTTGAAGTTCATCTGACTGGCCTGCTTGCCGGGGATGGCTGGGAATGGTCCGAACATCCGCCCAGTGCCGATCGGTGGGTTCATGGTCTCAGTGATCACCTGCAGGTTAGAACCATCGCTGAACTTCATAAAGCCCTCCACTGGGTACTTCGCATTGGCGTCGGAAGAGTTAGCCGTGAAGAAGAACTTGAAGCTGCTGTAGGGCTGGTTGACGATGAAGTCTGTGTTCCAGTTGTCCCTGCCGATCAGCTTGTCGCGACCGACTTGCTTGGAGACGATCGGAGTGATGCCGTTGCCGCCGATTGGTTGCAGGAAGGTACAACTCGGTTGCGCTTCTGCAGCTGAACCAACACCGAGGGCTAATGATGCGCTCAGAAGGGAGATGGCCAGAAGCTTCATAACTGCAGATCAACAAGATTTAATTCTACATTACTATGCCCCCATAATTGGGGATTGATGTCAGCGATGGGACGGGAGGCGAGGCTCAAAAGAAAAGATCTGCTTCCAGTCGTTCTTCATGCTGATCACGATCCAGCCCTTCTTCTTCGCTTCCTCGTAGAGCTCCTGGTTGAAGGTGCCGACCGTCGTATCGGGTAGCCCTTGCGCAGGGCCATAGGCGTATTCACGCTTGGCATCGTCGTGGAGCACCAGCATGCCAAGGCGTCGGCCAGGGCCGGCGGTGGTGTATTCGAGGATCTGACGATCATCCGAGGACGAGTTGCCGAAAGCGGCGAGGGGCCGGCGTCCATACAGGAGATAGAAGTTCTCGATCTTGCCGGCCTCGAGATTGTTGAGCAGCAGCTTCGGCTGGCGCGTGAGCGTCGGCAGCCCATCATTGCCATACCCGTAGCGAAGCGGCTGCGCGGTGCCTGCGACTTGTTCGGGCGGAATGTCGTAGACCCGCTCGGAATAGGGCCTCACAAAGCCCTGGCTGCCGCCTGTGGCGATGAACGTCTTGAAGCCGTTGGCCCGGAAATACTTCAGTACCTCCTGCATCGGTTGATAGGTCAGCTCGGTGTAAGGACGGCTCCAGCGCGGATGCCGCGCTTTTGCGAGCCAGGCGTTCACGTCCCGCGTGAACGCTTCGGTTGTCATGCCGCTCTGAGCCGCGAGCACGATTTCAAACCAGTCTTTGTCAGTAAGCTTCGCTAGGCCCGCCTTATTGCCCGAGAGGACGGTCTCGAACGGTTCGACCTGAGCCAATTCCGGCTTGGCCTTGATCAGATCCGGAACGCGCTCCAGCGCGAACATCACCTGGGTGTAGAGCGGATGCTCGACCCAGAGGGTGCCATCCTGATCGAACTCGGCAATGCGCTCGGCCGGAGGCACGAACTCCGGGTTGCCTTGGGTTGTGGTTGATTGCACAAATTTGATAATCGTCTGCTTGGCTTCCCCCTGATTCCAGGAAGGAAGGGGATCAGAAGGCTGCGGCAGTGCAATTGCCCTCGTCAGGGTGATAAAGACGATTAAGAATACCACCGCAAACAGTATTGATAGCGTCAACGAATACGACTTGCGGATGAATGTCATGATCGCTTCTCTTGAGAGACTCTCATTTTGACTTGATCAAGTCAAGCCTTGTCTACGGCAGTCGAACGCTTAGCTTGATTGAAAATGGCCAACAGACTGACCCCCGTTATGATCAGGTTAATGCCAACCAATAACCCGAGCAGGGTCAAGGAATCAACAGGCCAGTTGCTCCAGATCAGAATGCCGAGGATGATGCCAGCAATGCCACTGGCGAGCATCCAGCCACGGTTCTGAACTGGTCGCATTTCAAAGGAATGGATAACTTGTATAGCTCCTTGAATGAAGAAGAGTATACCGATCACCAGGGTCAGATCAAGGATGGAAAATACGGGATGTCTTAAAATCCAAAATCCTACAATAAGGTAAAAAATCCCCATCAGAATATTGAGAACATGGTGTCCGACCTGCATCGTGCGAGTCTGAGCTCCATAGAATAATTGCAATGTGCCGAACAATAACAGCACAAAGCCGAGAACATTGAAGGTAAAGACCGTCGCAAAAAGTGGATAGAAGATGGCCAGTGCACCCAGAAGAATCATGAGCACAGCGATCGCGCTTGCGCTCTTGTGGTTCTGCTGAGGGTCCTGGGATGATTCAGGATTGAGGTTCAACATGAGAGTTGGTTCACTGTGGAATGTGCAATGAAGAGAGTTCTGAAAAGAGAGCGGAAACATTGACGCGATGTACCCGCTCCATATCGTCAGCCTTGTCTCTAGCGACTAGTCGCTGGGATGATTGGCATGACTAGCATTCACCTGTTCCCTTATCTTCTCCTGAATCCCGGTAAGATTATAAGTTTCTGGACTCTGAAGTGGTGGGAATGTCTTGTAGGACTCAAGTTCATTCAGCCACAATTGCTGTCCGATTGGCAGCATATTCCAGTCGTAGATGTAGGCGGTACTCGGAGAACCAAGTGCACCGCCCATGCTCATAGCCGTCTTCTGCTCGATTCCAACTGCCTGCTCAAAGGGGTCACGCTTGATGTTTTGCACCAAGGTCCAGTGGAAAGGGATAAGAGGCATGAGCCAGCCGGCGGGTCCCGGCTGAGCCATTGAGTAGTACATCTTCCAGTTCTTGTAACGCACCGCGGAAGGGGTCGAACCTGAGTAATAGAAGAAGACGTCGCGTGCCGACTTTTCTGTTTTGGCTTCGAGATAATCGCGTTGATCAACACCGTCCAGGGTTGTCTTGACGATGCCTGGGTAATTGCCCGCCTCGATCTGCTTCTTCAGGCCGTCTCCCTTAGGTCCACCGGCAATGTCCACCAGCGTCGGCAGCCAGTCGAGGGCAGCGAACAGTTGATTCTTGACCGTGCCCGCTTCGATGTGCCCGGGCCAGCGGACCACCATGGGAGCGCGATAGCCACCTTCCCAGGCCTCTCCTTTTTGACCCTTGAAGGGCGTGACACCGCCGTCGGGGAAGGAGATGGCCTCAGCACCGTTGTCGGTAGTAAAGACGAGCAGGGTGTTATCGAGCTGACCCATGTCATCGAGCTTCTTGATGACATAGCCGATGTTGTCGTCCATCTGCTTCATGCCTGCTTCGTTCGCGCCCCAGTCCTTGCCACCCGGCTCGCCAATCATGGCCTCATACTTCGGCGGCAGCACGGTTGTGACGTGCATGCGGGCTGGGTTATACCAGACAAAGAAAGGCTTGTTGGTCTTCTTCGGGTCGTTGCGATCAAGGAAGTCGATCACCTTGGTCGAGATCTCCTCGTCGATGGTTCTGGACCGATCTAGCGTCAACGGGCCTTCATCCTTGCAGGTCTGGTTTTTCTCAGTTCCGTCGGAGGATGTGCAGTAGACGACGGGGCGTGGCGGCGTCAGGCATGTTGTGGTGGCTGCATCCACAGCACCGGGGACTGGGGGGAGTCCTGGAACAGGCGTATTTCTACAGGGCGGCGCGATACCCTGCACCGTCGGTGACTTGTTGATGTCGGGAAAACTGACTCCTTGCATCGCGTCTAGGTGATACAGATAGCCCCAATATTCCTGGAATCCATGGGCCGTCGGAAGGGCGGCGGTATGATCACCAAGGTGATTTTTGCCGAACTCTCCGGTTGTATAGCCGCGATCGCGGAGGAACTTAGCAAGTGCCGGAGTACCAGGCCTCAGGTAGGAAGGGCTACCGGGTAACTGCGGCGGGATCATGCCGGTGCGGAGCGGATACATGCCAGTGAAAAAGGCATTGCGCCCAGAAGTACAACTTTGCATGGCGACGTAATCCATGAAAATTGCGCCCTCTTTGCCGATGCGATCGATGTTGGGCGTTTCCCCGACCATCAAGCCACGGTGGTAGATGCCCGGCTGCATCCAGCCGATGTCATCACCCATGATGAACATAATGTTCGGTTTTTCAGCAAATTCCTTGTTGGGAAGCCCCATCGCGCGAGAAACAGGTTGGCCACTTGATGTGGCAACTGCTGTCGAGGAAGGGGCGGCAACTGTGGCTTCTGGGGATTTCTCACCACAAGCCACCAATGAGATGCTCAAACAAAGAGCCATTAACAGGCTTGTAAAACGCCGAAGGTGAGATCGACAGAAATGCTTCATGGCTTGTTCATTTAACGAAGTTTTTACTTAAAAGGGAAGCCGTTGCATCAAGGTTGGCTTAAGATGAGTTGGTGGATACATCCACAAGACGAAAACCAACATGGGACGTACCTGAATCTGGGGACAGGGCCTCTCTTGCCGAAGGTCGGTAACGACTGCAATAGTTACGGGCGCACAAAAACGATCCCCCCTTGATCACGTGCTTGGTGATACCGGGTTCTCGAGGATCAAAGCTTTCCTGTTCGTTGCTGGCAACGGGGTTAATGGTGTTGGCCATTCCCTCGTGTCCGAAACGATACCAATCATTCGTCCATTCCCAAACATTGCCTGTCATGTCATACAAGCCGTATCCATTGGCAGGAAACGAGCCAACTGGGGCCGTGCCGAGATAACCATCTTCCTGGGTATTATTTACCGGGAACTTACCTTGCCAAGTGTTGGCTTTCTTGGCCGAGTAAGTGTTTCCCCAGCTAAAGACTTTGTCTTTAAGCCCCCCGCGCGCCGCGAATTCCCACTGTGCCTCCGTTGGCAGCGACTGACCTACCCATTTGGCATAGGCCTGAGCATCATTAAAAGCAACATGAACAACGGGATGACTTTCCTTGCCTTCAATGCTGCTGCTCGGACCTTCCGGATGACGCCAATCTGCGCCAAGAACCCAATGCCACCAGCTTAAATCTGGAATCGGTTCCCCTGCTGCTGCCACTGGCTGAAACACCACCGAACCAGGCATTCGCTGGTCATCCCGCAAATCGGGATACTGGTCTTTGGGTATAGGCCGTTCTGAGATCGTGAGATAGCCAGTTTCTTTCACAAACTGGGCAAATTGGGCATTGGTGACTTCATGGCTGTCCATGCAGAAGTCCTCAACCGTGACAGCTTCCGCCGATCGCTCTTCCGGCAGTTGGGTATCTGTCCCCATGCGAAAGGTTCCGCCATGGATCTCTACCATCCCAGTGGGGCAGGCAAAGGCAGCTGGGCAGGCAAAGGCAGCTGGGCAGGCAATCAGGAGAGCCGCGATCGTGAATGCAAAGGCCAAGATCTGCTGATTGGACGCTTTCATTCCTGCTCCCGCATCGGTCGTGAAGTCTTAAGAGCAGCTACCACGCAATTGATGCTCAAAATGGAGGGCTAATGCTGAATGCGGACTTGGTAAGACTTGGCAGACCCTTATGTCGCGACTTCTAACTGTGACCCCGCTGGCCTGCAAGACCCTGTCACCCCCCCCCCCTTGAAACATTGCTTAACAATGCTTTCGGATCTCGCCGAATGAACGTTCCAAGCCACAATCTTTCGTATCAGGCACTACATGGCTGATGAGCAATTCGACATCTCACCCTGACGACACTGCGGGTCCTTAGACCGGATCTCTCATCCAACCTCATTTTGGCGAACACTTGATCAATGGCAGCGAAAAGCCTTGACAGACTGCTGAGTTGTTCATACAGGCCTATGCCATCGTCGCTCCGGCTGAGTGGGGCGCTCGCCGCCGTGCTCGCGCTGTCTCAAAGACCCTCCAGGGTGAGCAACAGCCCTCGCTCGGCTTTCGGCCCTGCGACCACAGGCCCCGTGGCTGCCAGCCGAGCCATTCGAACGCCGCTGACCTGCCCTGGGGCACTTGGCCCTGGCCAAGATGATCGCCGGCAACTTTGTCGGCTGCACCACCCATCCCTTCGACGACCTGCGCTAACTCGCGGTGATCGCTCTGCTCAAGGCCGCCGCTTCAGCAACAGGATCTCCTGATCGGGCAGCAGTTCGCCGCTGGTGATCTCCAGCCGTTGCACGTCGCGCTCCCAGCGGGTCGGGCGGAAGCGCAGCTCCTGACGGCCATAGATGAGCCAGCCCTTGAGGTGTTCGGCGCACTTCCTGGGTAAGGACAAGATGGGGAATGACTGGAGGCGCTGGACCCGCCCGGGTGGTAGCCCCTTCGTGCCCATAACCAAGGGCCAGCGGGTGCAAGCTCCATGGTGCCTAGCTATAGGTGATGCGGGGGCCGCTCAGAGCAGACCGAGGCCACTCCAGGCCAGCAGCAGGGCAAAGCCGAAACAGAGTGATGCGGTGATCTGACGTTGGTGGGCTTCGCTCCAGGCGCTGAATCGCTCCAGGGCCCTGCGGCCGCTCGCCCCCGCCAGGGCCAGGGCCAGCGGCGGCACCAGGGAGGGCAAAAGGGTGATCAAGGCCACGGCCAGCACCAGCAGGGCCTTGGCACCTCCGGGGAGGCTGGAGCGAGACAACATCTCGCTGGCGGGCAACACCAGCACCAAGGAGGTGAGGTTGGCCGCCATGGCTCCCAGGCCTAGCAGAAAGGCATGCCTGAGCGTATGACCTCCAGCAGAAACCGGCGGAGGTGGAGCTGTATTGGCTTCCGCGGGGGCGGCTGAGCGGCTCAGAATCCGAGCACCAATCGCCACCAGCACTAGGGCCAGCATCAGGTGCAGTCCTGCTGACACCGGGTCGGGGCCGCTGGGGTGGGGCGGCAGGGCAGCGCCCACCGCCAGGCCGAGGGCCAACCAGAGAGCCACCACCACAGCTGTCCCGGCGGCGTAGCTCCAGCCCGGCCGCAGGCCCGCACCACCTTGGCTGAGCGTGACCATCTGTCCCACCAGCACCAGCGGGCTCACCGCCGCTCCCAGGGCCAGCGGCAACACCTTGAGGGCGAGGGAGGTCAGATCAGCTGCAGTGGCCATGGGCAGTCGGCTCAGGGGTCGAGTGGGGGTGCGGGCTACTGAGACTTCCTGCCCACCGTCAGCTCAAGCTTCGAGACAGATCGCTAGGAGCCTCAGATCATCATCCAGCATGAAAGTGGCAGTAGACGGGCCGCTAGATGTGTTGTCCCAGCCAAAAGCCACGCCTTTGCGCCTCGATCGACTGCGGACGCTCTCATGAAGGACATCCATTCTTGTTGATTGAGGATGCATGTCCGACGAATCTCAGGGCCTCAGATTGCTTTGCAGGACAACTTTGCAAGCCGCTACAGTTAAGCTTGATTTTTGGAAAGTTTGGCAATGTCGGCATCAGCGCGGTTCCTAGCCATGGCGGCAATGAGCTGCGGCACCCTCGCCTGCGTCGCGCCTGGAGCCAGGGCGCAGAACATGAAAGACGATCTGATCATGCACTACTGCAGCAATGCCGTGAACGCAGAGGTTGCGCTCTCGGGCAAGCCGGCACCGGCAGGCCTGGCCACTTACACCTGCAGCTGCGTCGTCGAACAGGTGAATGCGCGCATGAGCATCAGCAGCGCCAAGACGATTTGCAAGCAGAAGGCTGCCGCCAAGTACGGCCTCTGAACCTGGCTGAGCGGAAAGGGTCTGGAGCTAGAGGGGCCAGTGGAAGAATCACGCACTGGGGGGGGGGTGATGCCAGGGAGCACGTGGATGGGCGCCTCAGATCAACCGACGTGGGGCACCTGTGGGAGGCCAGCGATCGGCCCTACGGAAAGCGGCTTTCTCCCTGTGATCTATCCCTGCTGGATGATCAGCTGAAATAGGTGTGAATGGCTCCAGGGTTGATGTTTCACCGCAACACTGGAGCCCTTTCAACCCATGCCCATCTACCCAATGGACCGCCAAGTGGTTGAGAACCTGAAACAAGCCCGCCTTCATCCCGCCCTGCGGCGATGGGCCCTCTCCACAGGCTGTAGCGGTCTGGTGGTTCTTGGTCTGGGAGGTCTGGGCGCTCCCGCCCATGCCCTCGAGCAGATCGTGGTGCCGTTGCCCCTGCTTCAAACGAGCTTCACGGTGAAACTGGCTGACTTGCGCAACCCAAGCACCCTCTTGAGTGGCAACAGCGATCTGGCCCAGCTGGATCAGGCCACCAATGGGGACCTGGGCCGCAAGCTGGTGGGTTTGGTGAACACACCCTTGCCCCTGGAGGTGACCCGCTTCACCGACACCTCGGTGGGATCACCGCTGCTGAACCAGGCGTTGATGATCGTTTCAGCGATTTTCCAGGTCAAGGGTGTACCCCAGCCGATTGACAGCCAGGAGCTGGCCGCCGTGTTCAACCGGGCCGCCGCCAAGGGATCTCCCACCCTGCTCGATGTGCTGGAGGCGATCCCGGGGCAGTCGGCCACCTTGGATCTAGAGCAGGCTGTTTTGGCTGCGGACCGGCTCATCCGTCAGCAGGCGGAAGGTGAGCGCTTGGTGAAGGCGATCCCCACGGCGGCCATCGATCCGGCCCTGACCCGGATGGGGCCGAGGGCGATCAAGTTGGCGGAACAGACCATCCGTGTGGCCTACCGGCCCCAGCCGCTTTCGATTGTGTCGGTCATGCCCACCACTGGTGCCAACGGACGGCTGGTGGTGATCTCCCACGGGCTCTGGGACGATCCCGAGAGCTTCCAGGGCTGGGCGAAGCACCTGGCCAGCCATGGCTACACGGTGCTGATCCCCCGCCACCCCGGCAGCGACCTCAGCCAGCAGCGCTCGATGCTCGCTGGCGAAACCCCGCCGCCCAGCCCCGAAGACCTGATCCTGCGGCCCATGGACATCTCGGCAGCGATCGACGCGGCCGCCAAGGGCACGCTCACCGACCTTCCCGCCAATCTCCGCACCGACGATGTGGTGGGGATGGGCCAGTCGTGGGGCGCTACCGACATGCTCCAGCTGGCGGGCGCCCAACCCAGCAACGCGCTGATGATCAAGCGATGCCCGAACTTGAGCAATCCGGCCCGCAATCTCAGCTGGGTGCTCCAGTGCAGCTTCCTCAAGACGGCAAACCGGGCCGGGCGGGCTGATCCACGCATCAAGGCTGTGATGGTGGTGAGTCCGGTGACGTCGCTGCTGTTCAACGTGGGTTCGGCCGGCAAGATGAACGCCCGGGTGCTGCTGGTGAGCGGTACGCACGATTGGGTCGTTCCCTCCGGACCTGAAGCGCTGATCCCGATGGCCCAGGAGGCCCGCAACGTGGGCGGCGGCCATCAGGTCGTGCTGGCCAAGGGCGGCACCCACTTCAACCTTCGCGCCACCTTGGAGCAAGGTGGCGGGCCGCTTGGAGCGCTGCTGCTGGCCTGGACCAATGGTGCCTTCGCAGCTGGGCCGGCAGCGGCCCCAGGCCCCAATGCACCCCTGCTGTTGCCTCCCGATGGCTGGGGGGACAGCACCTATCCCCTGGTGAACGTCACAACCGAGCTGAAGACCCGTCCGATCCCTGCCAGCCAATAGTTGTTGACCTTGTAGACCGTCAGCTGGGAACGACTCATCCACGCTCCGCTTAGCCGGTGCAGTGCCGTGATCACCGGCTGACGAGAGGTTCAGGAAGGAACGACTGCCTCAGGCAGCATCAACAGGGAACCGATCAGAAATCCCATGGCCCCCGCCAGGGTGAACAGCAGCGATGCCGTTGGCCAAGCGGGTCCCACCGTGGACGGCAGAACGATGCTGAGCACGGCCGAGAGCATGAACCCCACGCAACCGATCAGGTTCATGGCTGTCACCCACCACGACAGGCTGCGCGGCTGCCATGCCCAGTGGGCGTGGCAGGAGTCGATGAAGGCCAAATAGCCGGAGGCCAGAAAGAGCACAGAACCCAGCAGGTCCGGGGCCCAGACCATCAGCTCCTGATCGAACCAATCCAGCCCGGTGTTGAGTGCGTTGTAGGTGTTGAGATTGAACAGCAGCGTGCCTGGGAATTGCAGGGCACAGCTGAGCCAGCCCGGATCCCTGGGCTTCCAGCCGAACCAACGCCGGTGTTGGCCGTGGGCCTGCGCTTGACCGGAGGGCAGGGGAGCGTTGGCGGCCTGAAACAACTGCAGGTAAGCCGCTGTGGTGAAAGGAATCGAACCCAACAAGAACACCCGGCTCACCGCCTCGGGGCTGAGGCGCCACTGTTGGGCCAGCAGCGGCTGGAGGCTCAGCCAACTGCCAAGAGCAAACAGCAGCGAACCGAGGGCAAACAACACCCCGATCCACCAGTTCAGCTCCAGCGGCATCCAGAGACAGCGGCTGAGGGCCACCTCCAGGAGCAGGATCTGTCCGGTCCGCCGCACAGGCAGACCCTTGCGCTGATGACGCGAGCGCCACAGGCTCACGATCTGCCCTTCTCTCCTGGCCACACGCCTGGTGATGAACGGCCAAGGTCCTTGTTGCTCCAGCACGGAGCTTCCAGGGCTGCTGGTCAGCATCGACGTCGGCTCAGTGATGGAAGCCTGAGGCTTCCTGACTGCTCAGCGAGGCGCTCAGGGGATGGAGATGGAGATGGTCGATGGCACCCTTGATGTCCTCCAGCAGCAGGTCGGCGAGGTCACGGCTGACGCCGTGCCGCACCAGGATCCGCTGCACCGCCTGATCGCTGCAGTGGGCGGGCAGGGTGTAGGCGGGCACCTGCCAGCCGCGCACACGCAGGCGATCCGCCAGGTCAAAGAGATTGAAGCCCGGATCCTCCCCGTCCTTGATCCGCCAACAGACCGATGGAATTCCCGTCTTGGGATCGCCGCCATAGATCATCTCGAACGGGCCGAGCTTCTCGATTTCCTTCGCCAGATGCTGGGCGGTGGCATAGCAGGCGTCGTGCACCTTTCGGTAGCCCTCTTTGCCCAGCCGGATGAAGTTGTAGTACTGGCAGATCACCTGCCCACCTGGCTTGGAGAAGTTCAAGGTGATGTCGCGCATGTTGCCACCCAGATAGTTCACCCAGAACACCATCTCCTCGGGGAGATCCTTCGCTTCCCGCCACAGCACCCAGCCGGTACCCAGGGGCGCCAGGCCAAACTTGTGGCCTGAGGCATTGATCGATTTCACCCGTGGCAGCCTGAAATCCCAGAGCAGATCAGGCTGGCAGAAGGGGGCAAGAAATCCACCACTGGCGCCGTCCACATGGATGGGGATGTCGAGGCCGGTCTGCTGCTCGAGGGCATCGAGGGCTGCAGCCACCTCCTGCACCGGTTCGTACTGACCCGTGAAGGTCACCCCCAAGGTGGGCACCACCCCGATCGTGTTCTCATCGCAGTGCGACAGCACCTGCTCGGGTGTCATCAGCAAGCGGCCGGGTTCCATCGGGATCTCCCGGTGCTCGATGTCCCAGTAGCGCGTGAACTTGTGCCAGCAGATCTGCACAGGCCCCGTGACGAGGTTGGGCTTGTCGGTGGGTTTTCCCTGCTGGCGACGGCTGGCTTCCCAGCGGCGTTTCATCGCCATGCCGCCGAGCATGGCTGCCTCGCTGGAGCCCAGGGTGGTGCAGCCGATCGCACCGTCGATCGATGGGGCATTCCAGAGGTCCGCCAGCATGCGCGCACAGCGGGCTTCGATTTCAGCGGTCTGGGGATATTCGTCCTTGTCCTCCATGTTCTTGTCGATGCACTCATTCATCAACTGATGAACTTCTGGCTCCAGCCATGTCTGGCAGAAGGTGGCCAGATTCTGGCGGGAGTTGCCATCGAGCATCAACTCATCGTGAATGGCGGCATACACAGCTCTGGGATTATTCTCCTTGGCTGGAAATATGCGCTTCGGCATCCCTGACGAAAGATTTCCGGAGGCGTAGATGTCGTCGTCGCTGGAGTGTCGATCTGAATGGCGAGCAGACTGAAGATCTGGCTTGGAGACCATTGAATACCTTGGTGATACGCGTGAGCCAACACTATTGTGCCTGGAGAATGCTTCTAGGCACCATTGGCGAGAGGAGTGCGGGAACCGCCTCCGCGGTCGCGCTTCAGTGGCAGGGGGTCTACCAGCCACTCCTGGCTGGCTGAGGATCGCTGCGGCTGCCCTTACCGAGCGTGCCAGACAGAGGCTTTGCCCTAGCTCCCCTCGCAGCGGATCCAACTCGAGGGGGCTGCCCACCCGGTAGGGACAGTCGGCCAGGCGCCAGTCGAACTGGCCGGTGATCAGGTGTAGGAAGCCTGATGTCAGGCCACCGCGGATAAAGCCATCGGCCTGGGCCGGCGTTACCGCCAGTACCAAGGCGGCAGTCCCAGGCTGGTCACGTGGGCACCAAGGCACAGGGAATTGGGCCTCAGGTAGTAGGTCCCCACCACGGCCCCATTGGCAGCGAGGGCCTCCATCACCGTCTGGGACTCCTCCACCCACAGAACTCTCACCTCGGCTTCTGTGAGCGCACGGTCGTGGGGGAAGGATTCCCCGGCGCAGAACATACGCTCCAGCAGGCGCTAAGCCCCGGGCAGTCGGCCGATTCAATGGGCCGGATCGGCAACGGAGAGGTCATTGGGGCCAGGGAGGCTGATCATCAGGGATGTGATTGTCTCGCCCCCTGCTGCCGCCAGGAGCGAATCAATTCAATTGGGCAGCCACTGGGCCCAGGAGCTGGAGGCGTTGATTGAACCGTGGGCTTCCGCTGGCTCGTAGGCGTTTTAGGTGGAGTGGCTGTGATCGATCCGCACGGTCTGGTCCTCGATTGATGAAGACGCGTCCAATCCCGAGGCTTTCAGCCCCCAAACTTCTTATCTAGCCACTGCGTGACCACATAGACACCGATAAACATCGGCAGATAGGCAATCCATATGTTGGGGAGGTCCAGCTCTGAGTTGTTGATCAGAGCAAGCCCAGAATAGCTAATCAGGCCATAGATCAACGCCCTCCACAGTGGTCCAACAAGTTTCGCCAAGTGAGAGGAAATAGTAGCTCCTATCGATTGTATCTGCAGTAAAATAATGATCATCTACTTAGGGCAGGAGTGGCTTGTGTGGTCACCTTTGTTGTGGCCTGACAGGGGTGGGATCATCCCTGCGGATGGCGAAGGGTGCGCCAGCTGCCGTTCTCGGTGCTCACCTCCAGGCCAAGGCCAACGAGGGTGGCCGGTTCGCCAGCGGGTTGCGGCTGCTGCCACCAGAGGGTGGCGAAGGCCCAGGCTTTCTCGATCGAGTCGAAGTGCTCATCGGGCTCAAGGTGTGGCTGGCCGTGATGATCCACCAAGCGATAACGCCGTGGCTGGTGGCTGCTGCTCTTCGGCAAGAAAGTGGTCATCGGTTCTGAGCTCAGCTTGGTGGGGGTGCGATCGGTTTGTGCGGTGGTCGTGATCACCACTGGAGGCTGCAGGGCGTCAAGCCCTGCTTGTGTTTGTCCTCCCAGAGCTTCAGGGCCTCAGCCCGGCTCAGCTCCCGGCGTGATTTCAGCAAGGGGATCTCCTTATCGGGAGCAACTCGCCGGTGGTGATCTCCAGCCTTTGCACCTGGCGCTCCCAGCGGGTCGGGCGGAAGCGCACCTGGCGACCAGGATCAGCCAGCCCTCCTTGGGTGAGAGCGGTGGCTGCCGGCTGGCCCCAGCCCTCACGCTCCCCTCCGGCGCCCAGCCCCGCTGGCGTGTCATGTCGTCCGTCCAACCCTGACAGCGGTGCGTGAGGTGCTCCCCCTGGGCCAGCAGGCCCTGGTGCTACTGGCAGGTGAGCAGGGGGATGCAGTTCACCCCGGCCTGGTGGCGAAAGAAGTGGCAGGTCATGCAGACCTTGCGGCTGGAGCTGGGGATCAGCACGGCCTGATCGAGAAACGGCCACTCCTCCAAGGTCTCGGCGGCAGTTGCACCCGTCGGGCTCAACACCAAAACCGCTCCAGGTCTCTGCTGGAATTGCAGCCGTTGCGTCGGGGAATCAACGGATTTGTTTGGGCCGATCGGGCGTTGGTGCTCCGGACCTCTCGGCCGGCGCCTGGGTGCACGGATCGCCGCCGAACGCTTGCGGGGGCGGGCCTACCAGCCCCAATTCCGCCTGGGGCAGCTGGGGGTGAGCTGGCTGGGGGCCCTGACGGCGATTGTCCTGTTGAGCGCCCTCAGTGCCTGGAGCGGCAAGTTGCTGCTCGCCGCGCCGCTCGGGGCCTCGTCTGTGCTGCTCTTCGGCTACCCGGCCAGCCCCCTGGCCCAGCCGCGCAACATCGTGCTCGGCAATCTGGTGGGTGCGCTGCTGAGTGTGGCGGCGGTGGCCCTGTTGGGCCGAGGGCCCTTGGTGATCGCCCTGACCGTGGGGCTGACGATCCTGCTGGGGCAGCAGCTGCGCTGTCTGCATCCGCCGGCCGGCGGCCTGGCCTTTCTGGGGGTACTGCTGGGTGCCAAGTGGCCCTTCGTTTTGTTTCCGGTGCTCAGTGGCTCGCTGCTGCTGGTGCTTCTGGCAGCCAGCTTCAGCCGCTGGGTCAAGGGGGCGATGCCCTACCCGCACCACTGGCTCTGAGCGGAAAGCAGCACTCACCCCCCGGGCTACATCTCCAAAGAAACACCCTTATCAACCACCCGCTGCGCTTGGATCGCCCCCATGGATCCCACGTGGCCTGTCATGGGGCGCTGCATGCCATGGGGTGCAATCGCATCTTCACCAACGTGAAGGTCAACATCCGCACCGATCGGGACCAGACGCTGGAAGACAAGGTGGCAAGCGTTGAGGCTTTGCTCCAACAGCAGCCGGATCGGAGCCAATGAGAAGGGCGCCCCGTGTCGGGCGCCCTACTGCTGCGCAGAAGCCAAGGGCTAGGGCCGGTTGCAGGGAACTGGTTTGAACCGCCCTGGTCGAGGCCTCTGACTCATTGATAGATCCGTTGGGCCGTTGTGTCAGTACGGCAAACCTCATTCCTGGGCCCCACCCCATCACCACTGGGGCTCACAGGGGCTCCAGCCCTCCTGGCGTTTGCTGGCCCACAGCTTGAGGGCCTCATCCCGGCTGATCTCCCGGCGGTTCTTGAGCAGCGGCACCGGTTCGCCGGGGAGTATCTCCCCCTTGGTGATCTCCAGCCGCTGGTAGGTGCGCTCCCAGCGCGTGGGGCGGAAACGCAGCACCTGGCGGCCGTCGCTGAGCCACCCGTCTTTGGGCGACAGGGGTGGCCCCTTGCTGATGGCCATGCCTGCTCAGGCCACCTCCGGGCACCAGCCCCGCTGGCGTGTCATGTCGTCGGTCCAGCCCTGACAGCGGTGCGTGAGGTGCTCCCCCTGAGCCAGCAGTCCCTGGTGCAGCTGACAGGTGAGCAGGGGGATGCAGTTCACCCCGGCGTGATGGCGAAACCAATGGCAAGTCATGCAGACCTTGCGGCTGCGACTGGGGCGCAGCAAGGCCTCATCGAGATAGGGCCAGGCCTCGACGGTCGCTTCCTCCCCGCTGGGGCTCCTGTCCCGATGGGAACCACGAGAGCGAGCAGGGGGAGCAGACACAAGACCGCCAAGCAAGAAGTACACCCGTACTAGCAGGAGTTCCATCGAGTTGGCCAGCCCGGGCCAGCATCCTGCGACCGTGGCGGCTGGATGGCAGCTCGGCACCGCGGCCAGGATGCCCCTGACGGGGCGTGGCGCAGGTGTCCGTCGCTCGCCATCCATGTCCGCCATCGCCTGCATCGGCGTCGAGTTCCTCGAGCCGGCCGATCACCCCGGCGCCCAGGCCCGCATCTGGTTCCTCGATGCCACCGGCCAGGCGGTGCGTCCCTGCCGCCTGGTGCCCGCACCGATCGCCAAGCTGCGCGGCCAGCAGCTGCAGCGCTTCTTTGGCGGCGGGTGCTCGCTCTGGTTTCGCTGAGCACCCTCAGCCGATGGCCCTTGGAGTGGGCCAGACGCTTGGCGTCCCCCATCGCGCTCACCCCCCGTGGCGGGAGCACGGCCGAACGGCGTCAGCTGGGGCTGCTGCAGAACCTCGGAGCTGGGCGATGGGTCCCCACGGTGGCCTCCTGCTCGGCTCGGCAAGGGCTGCGCAAGCGGCTTGCCGCGCTGCGGCGACGCCGCCCCTGCCTTCCCCTGTGCGGGAGGCCAGCACCGAGGGGTCCCTCGCCGTTTATCCCATGGCAGCTCAATCCGGCCCCAGCAGCCCCATCCGCTGCGTCGTCGTCCACTTCTATCCCGGTGGCCTCAAGGGCAGCGCCCACCCCTGCGAGCTGCAGTTCTTCGGGAAGCGCGGCAAGCCCGTCAAGAAGATGCGCTTCATTCCCGCCGAGAAGGCGCACGCGATCGCCCGCAAGCTGCAGGGCACCAAGGGCTGCACCGTTTCGGTGATCTGAGGCCCGTGGGGGGCAGCCCCCAAGGGGCCTATCGGCCCCTTTCTCTCTGTCTTGCGAATCACCAGACGAGCTTTGGTGAGCGACAAGGGCGACAGCGGGGGCTCAGAGCGCGGGACCCGCTGATCTCTCTGGAAAGGAATCCAGTCGTGAAGGCGCCTGGCGAAGAAGCGCAGAAGGCTTTTCGCCATAGAGGCGGGTGAAATCGCGGCTGAAGGAGGCCGCATTGGCAAAGCCCAGACGTTGAGCTACCCCACCAACGGAATCACCGGGAGCGGAATGGAGGAGTCGCTCGCGTGCCTTCTGCAGGCGGCAGCGTTTCACCCATTGCATGGGCGTGCAGCCCATATGCCTGCGGAATGCCAGCTGAAGACTGCGGCGTGAATAGCCCGTTTGCCGCTCAAGATCAGTGAGCGCTAGGGGGTGATCTGCATGGGCATCAATCCAATCGGTGAGTGCCCTGATCCAACGGGAGCCATCCCCATCACTGGATGGACGAGACGACCTGCCGGCACCAACACGCAACTCAGGAATCAGCAACAGAATCCAGAGGCGCAGGATCTGATCCTCCATGCAGGACTGACGAAGAACCTCACTCCCTGCAGTCGACAGACAATCAAGATGTCGATAAGCCGAATAGAGAACACGGAATAGCTTGCGACTGGATGGATCCTGGGCGGGAATCAGGCGGGTGGACTGAAGAGCCCCCTTCACCATCCGATGATTGCCGTCCGGGCCCTCCATCGTCAGAGCCGTCTGCAGGAGTGCGTCGAGGTCGACAAACGTGACGATGCCGGCAGTGATCGAATTTTCAATCTGGAGCGGACCAGGTGGTACATACAGCAGTGATTCGTTCGTCCAGTTGTCAAACCACTGGCGATCAACACACCAGCGCGTCAGCCCCCGATAAGACATCACCAGATGTGCATAACCGGAACCGCTGCTGGCGAGCTGTATGGAGTTTCCAAGCGTGCTCAGAATGCGCATGCAACCAAGCGGTAGCATCGCCATGCAATTGCTGAACGGACCTTGACGCGCTGTGGGCTCACAGATGTGGCTTGGCGTGAACGCATTAAGCTGCTCAGCCCACAGTTGTGGATCGTCAAAATAGCGGCTCAAGCCAGCCTGGCCCAGCAACGGGATTCGGCCAAGACCAGCGGGCGCCATCAACGCAAATCCAACACAACCCTGCGGTGAGCCAGACAGCCCATCGGCGGAGGTTAGCAAGTACGCCCGGCGTGGGTTTCAGGTGGCTCTATCGATGGCACCAAGCCAGCTGCAATCCCTGCGGATTCAGGGTGCTGCAGTCCGTTGGGATGGGGGAGTCGGGATCGGTTTCGGCAGGCTGTAGGCACCGCTGAGCACGGAAGGGCCCGGACGGTAGATCCGCATCAACAGATTCCAGCCCGGCGCCACATCCACGCGGTTGGCAACAGCTCCGCAGACCTGCTGGGAGCCAAAGGCAACAGTGAAAGTGCCATCAGGATTGAGTTTGACATTACTGGAATTCACCACCGCATTGGTGTGTTTCATGTAGCCATCCTCTCCGTAGAGGGTGATAGACCAGAAGGCCTTGTTTTCCGGCACCGCATAGGTTGCGGTATGGCACACCCGCTGATCGAAGGAACCGCTGGTGTTGAGATAGGTGGCATCCTTTTCAGGATTAAGACCCCAGGCTGCCGCTGCCGCCAGGTGGCGCGTGCGTTCATCCACCGTGCCGCGAGGGCCCATCATTCCCTTGTAGCTGGAGTAGGCCTTGGCCTCCTGCTCATAGCGCTGGGTGAGCGCCTTGAGCGAGGCCTGATCCCAGCGCGAGGGTGGAAGTGGATCGGCACTGGCTGCCCTCACCACAACCGAGTCCTGAAGTCTGTTCACCTCTGCGATCTCAGCGGCATCCTTGGGGTTGAACAGCTGGGTGCGCACCACCACCGCCAGATATTTGGTGTCGCGCGGTAAGGCGTAGGTGCCGGGCTCATAGAACACCGCCGGAGCGTAGTGGTCATTGTCGACCAACAGCACCGACATGAACCGCCCCTTCGGCAGCGGCGGAATCGTGACCGTGGCGCCCTTGGAGGTATCCACGATCGAAGCGGAATAGAGGGTGTCAAGATTCATCCGCACCACCGTCTGCTGATCGAGCGGCGTGGGGTTTCGGATCACAAACCAGCGGTTCACCCCACCAGCCTGCCGGACGATGTTCTGGAAAGTGCGATCGGTCTCCGCACGGATGTAGGTCTGGGGCGTGACCGCTTCGCTGGAAGCGGCAGGCGGGCCGGCGGTAACGCCGGCGCCGAGCGGCTCAGCCAGCAGGGCCGGTGGCTTCCAGCTGCCGGAGAGGGCCTCCGGCTTGGGCCAGTACAGACGCAGAAACAGCGAGAAGGGCCCGTCAGGTGCCGGCAACCAGTTCGACTCCGACTTCTGGCCAGGTGATGGGTTCTGGACCAGCAGGGTGAGGCCACCATCGGGATCGCGCTGGAGGCCGGGCAGCATCGCCGAATTGATCAGATAGCGGTTCAGCGGATTGCCATAGAGCAGGCTCTCGGGCATGCGGTAGAGCGTCAGCGACCAGAAGGAATTCACCGGTGGCAGCTGATTGGGACCGAAGCGCAGCCGGTAATTGCTGCGGCTGCCATCAAGCTTCTGACCAGCAGCATCAACGAAATACACCGGGTAGAGGGCCTCCTCGCGGCTGTTGCCGTAGATGCCAAGCACGGCGGCCGTCATCCGGGAGAGATAGTTGTTGTTCAGAAAGTCGCGCGTGCCGAACAGCTCGCCGGAGGTCACCTCGCCTCTGTCAATGCGGGCCTTGAGCGCAGCGAAATCAGCCCAGCCGTCGGCCATGCCCGCCTCCAGGGCCGTTCGGTTCCGGGGCGACAGCATCGAGACGTCAAAGGCCCGATCCGGGGCGATCCCAATCCGGGCAAAGGAGGCGCGCAGCTTCTGCTCGCTGGGATGAACGGGGGCGTAGGGCAACAGGGCATTCATCACCTCGAAGAAGCGCAGCGAGGTTTTCTGCTCTGCCGAGCTGAGCGGCTTGATGAACCGGATCGGCGCCACGGCGGCAGGGGCCGGACCGCCGAGGAACGCCGAGAGCGGTTGCACCTTGTACTGGGCCTGGAGGGCCTGCACCGAAGCCAGATCGGCGGGGTTGAACAGCTGGGTGCGGTAAAGGGCCAGGGCCAGATCCGTTTCCGAGCGGATCACCTTGGTGATGCCAGGGGGGGTGCTGCCCTTCCAGTTGGGACCGGCGATCAGGAACGTGCCGCCGCCATTGCCGGTGCTGCGGCTGCCGAGATAGGCAAAGTTGTGAGTGAAGAGATCGATCAGCTGGATGCTCCAGTAGCGCCGCTGCTCGATCGGCGGCACGCTGAGCACCAGCGGTTCGCGGCGCAGATCCAGGCCCAACCAGGAGTAGGGCGTATCGGAATTGGGCGTCTGCACAGCCGTATCAGCCGGGGTGAAGACGCGCGGAACATTGAGCAGCTGGTTGTAGGGAGCCTTGTAATCGGGGTTGCTCGGATCGGCGAAGTAGGCGTATTGGATGCGGTAGTTGTCCACCATCGGGAAGCCATACACATAGGCCTCCCTGCCGATTTGCCGGAATTCAGCCGGCGATGGCGCCACCTGTGCTGCCACCGGCAACGGAGCCAGCAGGAAACTGGAGCCAACCAACAGGGAGGAAAGGGACGCGCGCAACATCAGCAACCATCAGGAGCAGATCAACCGATTGTGGTCTTGAGGGGGCAATCAATGCCTCAGACCATGCCAGATGCGCAAGATCGCAGCCCACGTTTGCGCTCCTGGCACAAAATCAGCCTGATCCGAATCAGCCCTGATCCTGGTGCTGCCTGCGGTTCAGATAACCGCAGCCTCCCTGGCCTGCTCCTGCGCCTTCAGCACTTCCTCCAGCCCCGCCAGATCCTCATCGGTGATCTTGGTCTGCATCGGGCAGTGCTTCGGCCCGCACATCGAGCAGAACTCGGCCTGCTTGTAGATGTCGGACGGCAGGGGTTCGTCGTGGTAATCGCGGGCATGCTTGTGATGCGGACGGTAGCGGCGGCCTGCTTCAGCGTGCGCGGCGGCGCAAGGGCTGCGCAAGGCGCCGAGGCGCCCCTTGCCCTCCCCGCGCAGTGCTTCGAGGTCCTTTGCCTGGTTCGGCCATGGCACCCATCACGATCTATGCGTCCACGATGAGCGGCATCACCTGGAGGGCCGTCACCGGCAAGGCGGTGAGCAAGCACCTGCTGATGATCGAGATCAGCAAGGCCGGCAAGCACGGGCTGCTGCTGGAAGAGGCCCGGCCCTGGGATGTCACCTGCAAGGTGTGGCGCTGTCCTCGGCCCTCTGGCATCCCGAAGTATCTGTGGGCGCTGCTCGAGCAGAAGCTGCGTCAGATCGAGCCGCTTCAGATGCCTGTCCCTGTGGCGGTTCCTGCGCGCCCCCGGCGTGGGCTGTCCTCCCAGGAGGTCACGCTCTCTGGCCTGGTCCCCTTCCCAGCCTTCCTGGCGATGGAGTTGCTGGAAGCCCACCACCTTGATCTCTATCGCCGGGAGTTCGGCTTCCGCGCCTGATCTCGTCCCGGTCGGGCGGCTGGCGTCAGCTGGCTGCCCTTTCCCCCCTGCTGGCCGGCGCCGGTGAAGGCCAGCAAGCAGGGCAGCAGTGGGATCGTACGGTTCCTTATCGAGTTAATGGCACGAATTTTTCCTTGCCCTTGATGGAGTAAGTAGCGATTCCCTTGGCATTTAGATCCTGAGTCATCAGGTCGATGGAGCGAATCTGACTGTTGTCATAGGTTCTGATAAAGAATCGCCTGGCCTTAAGGTCATTCGCGCTGGTCCAGATCGTGTAATCAGCAACGATATTGCCGTGCTCGTCCTTCTCGTGGTCGCGAGCAACACCCTTGGGTATATCGAACTGGTTCAGAATATGAAATGCTTGCTCCACGGCTGCATTGCCAGTGCCAGACGGCAGAACTGATGCGCTATAAATCGCGGCGCGCACAAACCGCGATGGTGGCGTGAAATCGCCTGGGACACCAAGCATGCCTGAACCCATGCCTAGGGGGGCTAGCTTCACGGGCCCCAGCTTGATCGGGGCGGCATTCGTCACCGAAAGGTTCACATAGTTGCGCAGATTGGTCATGTGCCAGTCAAACGTTGGCGAGTTACTCATGACGCCAAGGGGATTGTCATGGACCTGCAGCTTGCCGCCAACATATTCGATGACAATACTTTTACCCGACGCATCATGCACCACGTAATGAACCGGCGGCGTAAAACCCCACGCTTTGAACGTGACGTCTGCAACGACGATGCTGGCGATGTTCTTGCGCACGTCCTCCACGCTGGCAAAGTTTTCAAGGATCCAAGATCCAACCTGCCAGGGAGCAAGTGTGCGAGAGGCATTGCCTTTCGTGTAGGCCATGTAGCCGGCACTTGTCGGGAAGTAGAACGTTCCAACCGCCAGACCCTTTTCATTCAATCCGTCGAAAAGATAGGGAAGACCTACCCCGTTAGCGCCCACGCTTGCATACTTAGAGCGGTAAGAAAGCCCGGCGGTGCCATCAGGCGTCAGGCCAGTTCTGGCGAAGCCGCGAGGAATGACCAGCACATCCGAGGCAATGTCAAGCCCGAACTCCATTGTTCGTGCGTGCACGACCGATCCATCGGCAGCCGTAAGCCTTATTCCGGTGCAGGCCTGTACCAAAGGGGCCGATGCCAAGACCATTGCGCCGGCGGCAGTGGTAAGTAACGCCCGGCTAATGGCCCGAAACTGATTGAACCTACACATAAAAGCCATTTAGAAAATAGAGAATTGATGATTATGTATAATAATATCTCGTGTCTTTGCAGAGGCAAGAACGACACTTCGACTGTCATCATCTGCAATGGGTTCGGGACGATCCCCTGCTAAACACTGCCAGATCTGCGGCTAGGCCGGGGCGCCTGCGGCCCACCGCTCCACCCGCTCGCGCCTGCTCGGGTGTTGCGCTGCGCCCCGTGGCCGCCTCAAGCAGGCAAGTCGATGTAGGAGGAAGGTCAGCCGACACTGAGTTGATCGGAGCAACGAATTTCCAGATTTTGCGACATTTCCGAAGCAGTACGCGCGCGTTTCTCGTATTCGTGGGTATATCCCCCCCCTTTTATCTACTTCGTTTGATTCGATTGATCGTGAATTGGAGTCCCCCGCCAGGCACTTGATTGTGCGTCGATCAATCTCTCTCAACCAATCGGTTGCACGATGATGCGCTCCGCCCGTGTGGACGGAGCGCGGATGGATCAACGCCGGGCGCCAGCTGGCTTCTTGGCGTAGCTGGCTAGGTAGAGCTCACTGGCGCTCATGCTCTGCAGGTTGGTCGGCTGGCCGTTGCCATCGAACTCAGCGATCACGGTGGCGGGGCCCAGGCCGCCGCGCTGGTTGAACAGGAAGCTGAGCACCGGATGGGTACGGAGCGACTCGATGTGATCGGCGGCATCGAGGTTGCCGTGATCACCGAGCAGCACGTTGCCCTTGGAGTCGATCGGCTCCAGCAGGTCACGGCCGGCTCCGTCCTTGGTGAGGCGGAACTCGCCGCCGACCTGGTGCTTGAAGATCTCAAAGAACGAGCCGCGGTTGTCCCCACCGGCGCGGCCATCGGCGTCAACGAACAACCGCTCCAGCAGGCGTTCCTTGCGCAGGTTCTGCACGTCCTGGAGTGCCTCGTCGCGTTCCTTGGCGGCCGCTTTCACCTTTCGGGCGGCGGCGGCCTCGAGCTGCAGTTCGCGGCTGGCGATCTCGCGCTCCAGCTGCTCCTTCTGCCGCTCGGCCTCCTGCAGGCGCTCGTACTCGTCGGGGTTGATCTTGGAGAACTGGGCGAGCTGGCGCTTGATCGTGCGCAGCTCCCGCTCCAGCTGGTTGGTCTTGCGCCGCTCCGCCTTGAGCGCATCGAACGGCTCGGAGCGGGAAGCCTCAACCTCCTCGCCGGGCTCATCGAGGGGCTCATCTGGGTCGAGGTCGTCATCCTCGAGGTCGTCGTCTTCCGGCTCCGGCTGGGCAGGCGGCTCCTGGTTGGGCCAGTGCTGCGGCTGCGCGTAGCTGACGAGCTGCTGATGCTCGGCGGTCGGTTGCGGCAGGACGCGGAGGTTCTGGGAAAGGCGTTTGGTCATCGGTCCACCCATCACGGCTGTGGTTGAAGCGAGCGCCCCATCCGGGCTGCACTCACCCCAGCTATTGCCACCACCAGCCAGTCACTGGGTCACGGCGTGGCAGGTGGCGGATCCGGCGACAGGTCCAAATCCCAGAGATCGTCAGCCGCATTCACACCCCGCAGGGGCGGCAGGTAGATCCAGCCGCCGGCAGACAGCAAGGTGGCCGGGCGGATCAGCGGCACCTGCAGCACCTGGCCCACGTCCAGCGGATCGGACGGGCGGATCGCCGGCACATCGAGCAGCACCCCAACCGGAAGCGGATCGCTGCGGGGCCAGCGGTCGTAGTCCAGGTTGTAGAGCCGCAGCCAATCCACGGTCGTGTCGTACGCCACGGCCAGGGCCTTGAGCGTGTCGCCGCTCACGGTGGAGTGGCCATCGGCGCGCAGCAGCGACGGGTTGAGCTTGCGCAGGTAATCGACGGTCGTGCCGTAGCGGGCGGCCAGCACGTTGAGCGTGTCGCCCGTGGCCGTGGTGATCGGCCCCTGCTGTGCCAGATCCGGATTCACCGCCCGCAGCGTCTGCACTGTGGTGCCATAGCGCTCGGCGATCAGGTTCAAGCTGTCGCCGCTCTCCAGCACCAGCACACGGTTGGGCTTGAGGGCAAAGCTGATCGCCTCCCCCAGCTCCGGCTGCACCTGCAACCCGATTCCACCAGGCCCATAGGCCTGGCCGATCATCATCAGGCTGGCGCCAGCGAAGACAGCGCGGGGACTGAGCGGCAGCACGCCCGGTGTTTCCAGCAGCGACAGATCACCCAGCCAGCACACCCCCTCGACGGGCACCTGCACGGTGGTTGGCCGCGGTGGCTCGGATGCTGGCGGAACCGGCAGCGGCTGATAGGTGGCCCGCAGACCGGGGGTCTGCCAGGCCTGCTCGGCCGCCAGCCAGTCCCAGGGATTGGACTCGGGCGTGGCGGGCGGGAGCAGGGCGGCGCGGGTGAGGTAGCCCTCGCAGAGGATGTCACCGGTGTCGATGCCGGGGCCGTTGTCGCGGCTGGAGATCAGCTTGGTTTGCTGAATCGAGCAGTCGATCACCTGCCGGCAGACCGTCACCGGGTTCTTGGCGCCGGGATGCTGTTGCTGCTGAAACATCAGGCGAAGGTTGGCGACCTCCTGCAGGGCTGTGACCGGGCTGGCGCTCATCAGGAGCGCAGGAGGGTGCCGGAGAACGGCGTCGGCGCCGGTGCGCACCAGGAGGCCAGGACCGGCAGGATCAGCAGCAGGTTGGACACATGGCCGCGCCGTTGGGCGCCGGGGCTGAGGCCATAGCTGTTGGCGGTGGGTTCGGCGTATTCCGTCGAGACCTCCTCCATCAGCAGCTCGGTGGCGTACTCGATCACATCGAGCTTCTTCTTGGGCAGCTCAGCTGGCACCGGACCGGCGGCCGCTTTGCGGGTCGTCTTGATCACGAAGGGCTCGGCTGGCGTGCCACCAGCGGCCAGGCCCGCATCGATCACGGCGATGGCGTCGAGCGAGGCCTTGGCGCCAGGGATCGCCTCGGGATAGCTGCGCTCCAGCTGGGCCATCGCGTCATTGATGGCCCGCAGAGCAGACGCCGTGACGGGGATCAGAAGGGCGCGGCGGATCGCTTCCAGATCCGACGGACGCCAGGCGTTGGGGTTGGCAGGTGGGCCGCTCATCAGCTCATCTCCGCTGTGGGTACGGCGAACGATTCGGTGGCCGAGCCGCTGATCGGGTTGACCACCCCCGGCGCAGCAGCCAGCGAGAGCTGGTGGCGCAGCTCAGCGGTGCTGATCACGCCGCGCTCGTGGAGCGTGAGCCACTCGCCCACCGTCGGTTGGGGCCGCAGCGGCGGGGTGAGCGGCGTCACGGTGAGCGCCAGACCGGCGCCTGGCATCAGGCTGTCGCCGGTGAGTGAGCACCAGTGCGCCAGCACGTTCTCAAACACCGAGGTCTTCTGGGTGGCTAGCGACTGGAGCAGGGCGTAGGCCTGGCCGGCGGTGAGCGAAATCTCGGTTTCGCTGCGGCCGGCACCCCGATTCTGAGTCGGCACCAGCGCATCACGGCGCATGGTTTCATCCAGCAGGGTCAGGTAGGCGCGGTGCTCGGCGAGCGATCGGGCGCGGATCTCCTTCCAGTTGAAGTCCGCCCCCTCAGGCAGGTCCATGAAGGTGGAGGTGGAGAGCACCAGCTGCTCTGGGGGGCGGGGTTCGCCGTCCTCACTGCGCTGGAAGCCGAACTGATCGACCAGGCCAGAGCGCACCCCCACCGGCAAAGCGCAGCGAGAGAGAAGGTCCTCGTATTCGCTCTTGAGCCGGTAGTGGGTGAGGTACTGGTTGGCGAGGCCCAGGTGGGGCAGATCGCCCTCGCCAAAGGCCGCCCCATCGGCGGCATACCAGACCACCGGCATGGTGTGCTGGCGGGGCAGCAGCAGCGGCGGGCCCAGCCGTTGGGCGGTGTATCCGCTGGCGCCATAAACACTGACGGCCCTTGCGCTGGCCGCCGTGCTGTTGGGCACAGCGGCGAAGGTTTCGACGGCCAGACCGTCATCACCGAGGGTTGCCTGGTGGTAAAGCCAGTCCTCGAGCCGCGGCGCCTCGGCTCCATTGGGTCCCAGACCCACAGGGCCGAGATGATGCACCGGGATGGCGCTGTCGTAGAGCGGCGGCTGCGGCGCCCGACGGTCCTGCCGCCAATTGATCCGATGCGGTGGGCTGTCGGGGCTGGGCAGGTGCCAATCCAGCAGATCACCGCGCGGCACCAGCGACAGGCGCGGCAGCGAGAGGCGATCACCACGGCGGATCGCATCAAGGCGGTGGCCCTCTGATGGCCAGCCTCGCAGGGGCGGCAGCACCAGGATCAAGCAGCCGCCATCACGCAGTACCAGCAGATCGGCGATGAACAGGAACACACCCAGATCGGTGCCGCGCCCATCCACATCGGAGATCACCCGCTGGAGTGAGGGCGGCAGGGCCAGGTACTCCAGGAAGGAGAGCATCCCGGCGTAGGTGCGCAGCGCATCGCGGAAGAAACCGCTCGGGCGGGCGTTCTCCACACGGTTGCGGTAGTTGGCGTCAGGCTCCTTGGCGCCTGGCGGCAGGTAGACGCAGCGACGGCTGGTGCCGCCGGGGGCATCAAGCAGGTTCCAGCAGTCAAAGCAGAGCTGGAGCTGCTCCCGCAGGGACCGGAGGGTGGCATGCTCCCGCCAGGGCTGCACCAGTGGAGCGGTGCCTGCCGCCGCCAAGGCCTGTGCCTCGGGCGGGGAGAGCGGCAGCCACTTGTTGCGGCTTCGGTTGCGACTCCTGGAGGCCAAGCGCGTGGGGCTGCTGTGGACTATTGCCACAAGGGGGGTGGCCCATGGCTGACATCAAACGGCGCCACCCGCCTTCAAGCCGCGTCCACCAGGGGGAGGACAGGACATCCGCTGAGTTGATGCCGGAGCTAATCTTTGCAGTGTCCGACTGGGACACAAACCGTGTTCAGCGGAAAGAAGAGTCTTATCAAATTTAGTTTGCTGAACTGTCGAAAAAGCAAGGGGTAAGGCATGCTTCCACCGCACAAATGGGAAATCGCAGTCTCGGCTGGGTCGTACTATCCAGACCTTACCCAGAACTTTCCTGGCAATGACATCGGACTCAGTTACGAGAACGATCATCTAGGGATGCAGTTCTTTGCCTACTCATGCCACGTAGACGAACTCGACGATCCTGTTCATGTAGCGCAGAGGCTCTAGGGAACCTCGAAATATTGCCACTTTTGAGGCAATATTGAGACGCTGCAAGGAAATCCTCTGCACGTGCAGATGCTCCTGACGACTGGCATCAATTACTTTAAGTCGAGTCGTTTATCTCCCTGTCGAATGATCAGGAGGCCGGCGTTGCCTTTGAGTTGCTATGCAGGTATCGAAGAAAGTTGTAAGTCAGATTACGCAGTCCCCACCAAGCTCTCGTTCTGGCCAATCCAATCCGCCTCGTCAGCTTGCCGCGCATCCAAGTTGTGATTGCACCAAAGACGTGCTCAACCCTTGCCCGCACACTAGATCGTGCCTTGTTGCGCTCCTGGGCTTCTTCGCTCAATGGATGGCAGCGTGAGCCCTTTTCATGAATTCTGCTCTCAAAACCAGCCATATCCAGCAGATCCTCATACCGCACGCCGGCGTAGCCAGAATCAGCCCAGACGAAGTCATCCCTGTTCTCAGGGTCTAGCACCTGTGTAAGCATCTGGCTGTCGTGAATGTTGGCTGGGGTAATGGAAAATCTTCGAATGAAGCCGTGAGTGGCATCAATGCATATGCTGTTCTTGTATCCGTAATGGCTGATGCCATTCTTCTTGACCCAGCGGGCGTCAGTGTCCTTTTGGCGCAGTCGGTTTGGCTTGTTCAGCCACTTCTCTGGGATGGCTCCATCCTTAATGGTCTTGTTCTCCTCCCTTGAGTTTCGCTGTTTGGGAACAGGGACCAGTGTCGCATCGATGATCTGCCCTCCACGGGCCTCCAGTCCCTCGGACCGCAGGTGCTCCTCGAACCGGTCAAAGAGCTCATCGATAACGCCCGCCTTGCGGAGACGCTCGCGGAAGAAGGCAATCGTGGTGGCATCAGGAATGGTGTTCATCACTCCCAGTCCGACAAATTCCTCGAATGAGCGTCTGTCATTGACCTGGAATTCCAGCTCTTCATCGCTGAGGTTGAACAGCTGCTGAAGCACCAGCATCTTGAAGAGGATGAGCGGATCAATCCGTTTCCTGCCAGCATTGCTCTTCCGTTCATGGCTGTAACCCTGCTCCAGCAGGGGCCTGAAGGCTTCCCAAGGAATCGTCTCGGATAGGGTCGCTAACGTAGGCTTCTTCTGCTGAAGCCTGTGGATGCGCTTCTCCTCATCCCAGAATCCACGCTGTCCCATTCAGCTGTATTGAACTGAACCAATTCTATTGCTTATTTCAAAGTCTGTCAGGGAGCGACGTAGATTTTTCGAGGTGCCCTCTATAGCCTGCAACTCCTATTGAATGGTGCCTTGCGCCTCTGCTGGGGCGATATTCATCCAGTGCCAGTCCGCTTTTCGGAGTTCGCGCGAATCAATGGCGGCGGACGACATTCGGTCTACGCAAACATCATCGAAGAAGACCCATTCTATCGAAATTCTGCAATAGATCGAGACCTGAGTGGTTGGAACAATCCAAAGACCAGATGTCCATCGCACCTCCTTAACCTCTCGAAGGCTGACAGCGACTTACGCGCTCTGTTGTTTCTTGTTGGTTTGGTATCAAAAAACTCGCCGCTTGAATGCATTCTTGCCTGGGGCACACTATACAAGATTCTTGACACTGTCAGGTACCATTCAAAGCCTCTACAGTTGTCGCTAGAAGAGTTTTCTGACATCAATAAGATCAATGCATTCACGGCAGCATGCAACAACATGAGCATACTTGGTGTGTATGCAAGACATGGCGCTGCAGGTAATAGTCCGCCCAAGAGAGTCATTACCGACCTAGACGAGGCAATCGACCTGATCATTTCAATGGCTGCCAAGTTCTGCCAGGCGTATGTCAATGTGAAGTATCTCTAAAAACAGGTTCCAGCCGACGTTTCTGCCTCCGCTTCCTCGCGGTAAAATCGCGGCTGAAACTGAGCGCTTATGGTGCACGCAGATTTTTCGACGCAATGAAGAACATCATCTTGCTGCTGTTGCTCGTTTCAGCTGGTTGGTACGGCTACAAGCAGTATCAACTTCGAGCTCAGACCCCTGCCGTGGGTGCTACTGAAGCCGCAGCGTCTGCAGTCCCAGAACTGGCATCTGAAGGGCGATTCAAGTGTGATGGCC
The DNA here is from genome assembly GCF_977927535.1 of Cyanobium sp. ULC082. NCBI lineage: Bacteria > Bacillati > Cyanobacteriota > Cyanophyceae > Synechococcales > Prochlorococcaceae > Cyanobium > Cyanobium sp. ULC082. The sequence goes on along the minus strand of NZ_OZ376397.1, from coordinate 996,347 downwards.
GGACCTACTGTTCACAAATGACCTCTTGTGCTGAGGCTACATTCTTCCTGAAGAATTGTCCTTACACAAAGATGGACGGAAACAACGATGGTGTCCCCTGCGAGAAGCAGTGGTGCAAATAGCAAATCACGCCGTCGAATCCAATAAATTATCCATCTCGCTGCAACCTGGCAATCGAGTGGACGCGCCGGGATGCGACTTAATGTTCAGCACGTGCTCTGTCGGTTAACCGATTAGCGTAGGTGTAGCAACTTAAGAGCCAACCTTTCAGTTATCCGGCTGCAGAGCAATCACCTTGATCGAGCAGGCCTCCTGGATCTCCTGCCAGCGCTCGGCCGTGATCCCCAGCCGCTCCGGCACCGCATGGGGCGGCAGCCCCTCCCTCAACAACTTCTGCCCACTGGCGTAGAGATCGCGCCAGGAGGGGGGCACCTTGATCGCAAAGCCGTGGTCCCGCAAGTAGTGGGTGATCTCGCCGTTGGCGTAGGTGCGGGCGTAGGGGCGAAACGAACGCCCGCCCGTGCCATCGAAGCGGGCGGCAGCCTTGAGCAATCCGATCACCGCGAGCTGGCGCAGATCATCGAAGGAATGGGTGGTGCGGCGGGCGAAGTTGCCGGCGATCTTCTCGGCCAGGTCCAGGTGCGCCAAGGCCAGGGCATGGGCTGCAGCGTTCGGGTTGCTCGGCCGGTGTCGACGGGGCCGCGGGCGGCAGTGCCGGAGGCTGAGGGAGAGCTGCTCATCACCCTGGTGGGGCTCCGAGGCAGCGCGTCGGCGGTGGCGAGAGCACCGCTTGGTTGGAGAAGCACCGATCGGGATCGGCAACGCGAGTTGATGCATCGATCACCGCGTCAGCAGCATCGGCAGCGGATCCCGCTTGATGCCCAGGCCACGCCAGTAGCGGGTTTCGAGCCACAGCGCACCGTGGCCAAAGGCATCGACCAGATCCTTGGACCCTTTCGGGAAGCGCGGCAGCTCCTCGGTGAGCTGGCTGGCGCGGGGGTGAAAGCGAACCTGGCCGGCCTCCAGCAGCGGCGCGACGGCATGGGCGCGGAAGGTCTTGCTGCCCCGCGCCGGGATCGGCAGCAGGCCCGGCACCTTGCGCCGCAGCATCTGCAGCACGGCCGGGCCGTTGGCGGCGTCCTCGATCAGCACCGCATCGGGCTTGAGGCCCTGGTGGTGCAGGGCGGCAAGAGAGGAGAGCAGGAAGCGGATCGTCTCCGGCAACCCGAAGCGATGGCGGGCGGCCCAAAGGACCTCGATCTGCAGTTCCTGGGGGCTGGTCTTGCCCTGGCGTCCGGCCCTCTGGGTCTCGGCCTCTTGGGTCTGGCCCCTGTGGGGTTCGGCCTGTTGGGTATCGGTGAACTCCGGCGCCAGCAGCCCCATCAGCACGAAGCCGCAGTGGTCGGAGTCCTCCTCCCCCTTGAAGGACAGATCGCAGGAGAGCACCAGCGGCGCGTAGCGGCGGGGTTTGCTGCGGGGGAAGGGCGGGCGCAGCCACTGGCGCAGGAAGATCGAGCCGGTGGCCGGGGAGGGGCGCTGTTGATAGAGCGCCTGCCACCAGTAGGAGCCAGAGCGGGAACGGATCTTGAGCAGTTCGGAGAGCGGGAAGCGCTCAGGGCAGAGCGCCTCACCGGCGCGGCGCCAGTCGGGCTCGACGGTGCAGGAAGGCGGGAAGGTCTGCCGGTCGGCCGGGAGCTCGGCGATCGCCGGCAGGTTGAGCAGGTGCCAGCCGTGGGGAGCATCGCCACCCTCCTGCTCCAGCAACCAGCCGATCAGATCCTCGTGGTCCCAGCGGGTGAGCACGATCACCTGGGCTGAAAGATTGCGCTGCAGGGCGCCTTCTCCGGCAGCGATGAACTGCGGCTCAGCGCGGAGAAACCAGACCGCCTTGATCCACTCCACCAAGCGCTGCCGCACCCGGGCGGAGCCAGCATCAGCGGGGCCCTTGTAGGGGTCATCGATGATGCCGAGGCTGTAGCCCTTGCCCGTGAAGGGACCATCGACACCGGCAGCGATGCAGCCGCCACGCTCTGGCGTCAGCCAGTTGCCGACGGCGGCGGAATCCTTGGAGAGTGGATTGCCAGTGACGCGGTAGAAGTGCCGCGCCTCGCGCGAATGGGCGTAGGCCAGCTCACCGCTGTAGCTGGCGATGGCGGCGAACAGATGGGGGTGGCGGTAGATGAAGTAAGCGGGGAACAGCTTGGAAACCAGGAGTGATTTCCCAAGCCGTGGCGGGCAGGTGACGATCAGGCGCGAGAGCTGGCCATCGGCGATCGCCTGGAGCAAGGCGATCAGTACCAGCGCCCAGCGGTGGAAGGCGTAGCGGGGGTAGGCCAGGGCAATGAATTGCTCCAGCGAGAGCGGACCTGCGCCAGCGATCAGCTCATCGGGGTCGCGATAGGCCAGCACCCCGGGATCAGCCCAGGGATCCGGGTGATGCGGGCCGTGGAGCAGGCCGCCATCGACAGCGCGCCCAGCCCAGGTGAGCAGCGCCATCGTCATGGCCGCTCCGAATACGGCTTGGCCGGGGCACGCAACATCCCGGCGATCTCTGCGATCACCCGATGGGCACCCACGGCGGCGGAAAACTGCTCGGCGTCCGCTGCCCGACGGGCGCAATCCATCAGGGCGTAGATCTGCTCGGCCTGGTGACGCTTGCGATCCGAGATCAGCTCCTCAACCATGCGTTCGCGCGCGAGGTTGAGATACCTGTTGATCGTCTGACTGTTGTTCACCCCCCAGCTTTCACGACCTTTTTCGTAGATCAACACCAGCGGTATCCGCTGGGCGATCCACAACTGCGCCTCGGCGATGCGACGTTCGACCTCAAGCCGCGAGGGCCTGGGCGGCTGATGGGAGGCGAGGCCTCTGGGCCGGCGGGGAGGATTGGCGTGCCCGATCGGCCTGGCGGGGTCAGTCGGTTCATACAGCGGTTGGCCGTTTTCATCCTCTGCGCTGGCAGCTGAGCGCAATTCCTCGATCGGATCTGGCGTCGGTGGAGCGGACCGGGGCGGCATGGGGCTCAGATCGGCAGTGCCGCTGCTTTCGGGGGGCGGATGGTCCAGAACGGCTTGCCGCGCTTCTCCGTTGCGCTGCCCTGCTGGATTGCCGCATCGCGAGCAGCCTTGAGCTGCTGCTCGATCTGCTGCACGGCCAGCGGGAACTCGTAGTTCAGGCGGCCGGCGTTGTGGCAGAAGGCCCAGTCGTTGTGGGAGAAGGAGGGATCCAGCTCGCCGGCGTCCATCGCCGCGCTGAGCGACTCCAACAGGGGTTCGAGCTCCTGCTCCAGCTGCTTCTGCTGGGCCTTGAGCGCGGTGAGGGCATCCAGCACGGCGTCGATCGCCTCTGGGCCCGGTGCAGAGACAGAAACAGCGGCAGGGGCAGTGGTCATGGCAGCCAGCACAGCAACAAGCAAGCCAGGGAAGTGGAGCCTGGCGATCAGTTAAGTGTATTGGCTCTGTTCTAAGAGCCGCAATCACAGCGGCTGCTAATTCCTATGGTGTTTTCGTTGCTGCTCAGAACGGCCGGCACGCCAGGCAGTAGCGGCTCCAGGCGGCGGCCCAGGCCGCCAGGCACTGCTCACGGCTGTAGAAGGTGCTCGTGAACGCCTCGCCCGGCTTGCTCCAGAGCGTCTGGCCCAGGTCGTAATGGTTTCCCTGAGCGGCCTCCAGCACCATGTAGCCCCCCAGCTGGGCGGCGGTGGAATAGGGGCGGCCATGGGCCGAGAGGGTCTTGAGGTCGTAGAGCACCCGGACCTCGCGGCCCCGACGGTCACTGAGAGCCGGTGACGCATAGGCCCCATCGAAGCCGCCGGCCAGGTTGCGGGTGAGGCAGCAGCTGAGCCGTTCGCTGGCGATCACCTGCACCTCGTCCCAGAGCGGCAGCTGCAGCAGCGGCAGGATCCAGTCCCGGTACCGGTGGTGCCCAGGCAGCTGCTCGACTGCCAGTAAGGCCTGCTCTGCGTTGCGGCCGCCCGAGAAGCGGGCCTGGCTGTAGCGCTCCAGGGCGGCGTGCACGGTGTTGCCGCGTGGTTCCCAGACCGGCCGCTTGGCTTCGATCGCTCTGCGGGCCGTGGCGCTGAGGCCATGGGCCAGGACGCCGGTGATCGACACCGGAAACAGGTGCTCGCCCAGCCAGTAGCGGTGGGCAGCTTCATCCCGCCACAGGCCGGGGATGAGATCAAGCCAGGTGCTCTTCAGCATCGCTGTTTCGGTTGCAACGGCGGGTGACGGTGGACGTCACAACCGAGATCCCTGGCTGGAAGAGGGGTTAGAGCCCCTTGTAACGAGGTAACCATCTGTAGAGGCATAGAAGCTTTAGCAAGCAGCAGAAGAGGGATCACTAGAGAGGGGAATTCCTCTTGATCTCTGTAAGGGGGGCTCTGCCCCACCGGAACCGTCACACCGTTACGCATGCCGCAAACCCAGATGCAGCAATCGTTCTCGGCGTGACCGGCGGTGCTCCAGAGGCTCATGTCGTGACGCATGGTCTGTCACAGGGAGGTGAGGGGGATCGCAACGGCGCGCGTGACCATCCCTGCGCCGCGGAAGCGCACGGGGCCGAAGCGCATGGCTCCAGGCAGCCGTGAGAGCACCACCGGCCAGCTGTTCACCCAGGCGGTATCGGCCAGAAATTGCTCGATCGCCTTGGCGGTGTTGCTCACCAGCAGGCGCTCTGGTTCGGCCCGCAGGCCATGGCGGGCCAGGGTCTGATCGGCCAGGTCCGGTGGGATCTCGATGCAGCTGTCGCGGCAGGTGGCCAGATCCACCAGCTCGCCGATCGTGCGAGTCAGCGGCTTGTCATTGGTCTCCACCCGTATCGGCCGCTGCAGGATCGTCTGGATGCAGCGCCGCTCGTCGGGGATCTCGGTGCTCTGGCTGTAGCTGTCCCACTCGTGGGCCGCGATGCAGAGCTCGGCCTCGGCTTCTGTGGGGGCCACATCGCTGAGCAGCGACCAGGCACCCGCCAGCAGCGTGCCGTACTGATCGCCCAGCCGCTGAGAGTCGAAGTGTCGCGCCGCCGCGCGGGTGAAAACCCCGGCGGCCTGACGGATCATCGGGATCAGGCGTGCGGTGCGTGCGATCAGGCGCCGGCTCAGCTCCGGGGTGATGTGGCGCTCCAGATCACGGTCCAGGGCCGTCCAGTGAGCTTCCCGTTCCTGCTTGGGGATGTCGCTCGGGCTGCGCAGGGTGAGCTGGGCAAAGCGGCTCTTGTCGGCACCCTGTTTGAGGGCGGTGGCGATCGAGCTGAGCAGGAACATCGAGCGCACCCGGTAGCGGCTCACCTCGCCGCTCGGTGAACCCTTGAGCATGGCGGCGCTGCTCTCGCTGCTGGCCACCCGCGCCAGCGAGAGGATGGCCTGCATGCGCTGCTGGTCGCCCTTCTCGTTGCTCTCCGCCTCATCGAAGACCACTGGCACGGCATCGCAGCAGATCGTCTGGCGCAGGCCTGCTTCCGTTGTCGCGCCGCTCACCACCAGGGCGAAGTCCCCGAGCAGCGGCACCACGAAGCGATCGAGGATCGCGCTCTTGCCCGTTCCCGCGCCGGCGGTGAGCCACAGGTGAGGGCGCCAGGGCAGGGCACCGCAGATCGGGCCCAGCACCACCCAGCCGACCAGCAGGGTGCCGGAGGCCGGCACCTCCCAGCGGAAGCGGTTGGCGATGCTCACGATCACGGCCGCGTCCTCCACCGACAGGGGCTCCACGCCGCCAGGCCCCTGGAGGCGTTTGAGGCGTTGGTAGATGTGCCGCGAGGGGAAGGGTTCGGTGATCGGCTGCTCCCCGTCCGGGGTGATCAAGCGGTCGCCGAGGTGCAGCACGGTGCGGCCGTTGTCCCACCAAGCGCCACGGCCGCGGATGCGCTCGGGGGCGAACATGCCGGTGGCAGCGGAGCGCTCGTGCAGGTCGCTGGCCGCCGCCGCCCAGTTCACGCCAGTGCGGCTCGGGTAAAGGGTTTCCCAGTGGCGCAGCGGAGCCAGGGCCACCAGTTGAGTGGCCGTGTGAGAGGAGCGGCCCAGCCGCAGGATCTGGCCGGTGCTGCTGGGCTGGTAGTAGTTCGCCTCGCTGTCGTAGCCAAGGCACTGAAACGGAGCTGCGCCGCCAGTGGGGGGCGGGGGCTCGCTGCCGGAAGCGGTGCTGTCAGAGGCCGCATGACCCGTGCTCCCTTCTGCCTCATCAGCCGGCAAAGGCATGAGCCATGCCTGCAGGCGCTCGGCCGCCTCCGCCGGCGTCCAGTCGGCATCGGCCAGATCCCAGCACTCGGGCACCGTGGCCGGCGGCTCCACCAGCTGCACCAGGCAGCCCTGCTCTTCAAGAAGGGGGGCGAGGCGTTGCATCGCCTTGCGCCCCGGTGCATCGGCATCGGGCCAGAGCGTCACCGATCGCCCCGCCAGTGGACTCCAGTCGGCCTTGGCGGTGGCGTTGGTGCCGTTGGGCCAGCTGATCACAACGTGCTGCGGGAAGAGGAGCGCTGCCGCATCGGCTGTGCCCTCCCCTTCCACCACCAGCACCGGTGCCTCCGGGCGGGCGAACAGGTGATGGAGGCCGTAGAGGGGCCGGGTCGCAGGCCACTCACAGGAGAAGGGGTCGCGGCGGCTGGGCCGGTGCCAGCCGCCATCGAGCCAGACGCGATGCAGGAAGGCCTTGCGACCGCTGCGGCCGCCGCAGAGGCGTTGGATCCAAAACAGCTGGGCGCCGCTGACGTCCCGGTAGCACCACTGTGCGATGGCCCCTTGATCGAGGGCTGGTGGTGGTGCTTCTACTGGCGGGGTTTCGGGCTGCCGCCAGGGCCGGCCGCCATGGCCGGGGAGGCCGGCAGCCGATGCCGCTGCTGGTCTGCCGGATGCGCCATTGGAGGAAGCGCTGGCCTGGGGCCTATGTGGTTGATCAGGTTCAAGCGCCAGGCCCAGATAGCGCTCCACTTCCTCGCAGGCCTGACGAAAGCTCCAGTGGCGGACCCGCATCAGCAGGTCCATTCCGGAGCCAGCGCCGCCCATGTGGTCCTTGCCGCCGCACTGGTTGCAGAACCAGGAGCCGCTGCCATCCCGGTCATCAAAGCGGTAGCGATCCCTGCCTCCGCAGATGGGGCAGGGCTGATGGCGGTTGCTCAGTTGTTCGGGGGGCAGAGCGGCCAGTGCCTCAAGGATTTCGCTCCAGCGGCCACTGGCCGCCGCAAGGACATCGGTGGCCATGGTGATCGCCTCGGGTCAGCGCTGGGCAACAAGCGCGGTCCCGGAAGCAACAGGCAGGGCGCTGCTGGCGCTCTGCTCAGCGGCGATGGCGGCATCCAGCACCTGGCGCAGCGCCGCCGAGCGGCTAAGGGCGCCGTGTCGGCGGCGCTGGTCAAGCCAAGTCAGCTGCTCCTCGGTGATCGAGAAACTCAGGGGCGGAGCAAAGGAGGCCATGTTAGCTAGGAGTTTGCAGTAGAGCCTAAGCGCACAGGGCAAGGCTTGGTAAGTTGAACACTGTCAGCCCGCGCTGATCAGCGCCAAGCATCCAGTCCTCTCCATGGCCCCGATCGTCCTGCGCGACTACCAGCTCCAGCTCCTGGCCGACCTCCGCACCGCCCTGAAGCGGCACAAGCGGGTCTGCGCCGTGATGCCCACCGGCGCCGGCAAGGGCCAGACCATCGGCGCGATCGCCCGCGGTGCGGCCGGCAAGGGCCGCCGGGTGCTGGTGCTGGCGCACCGGGCCGAGCTGATCGAGCAGCTCAGCGCCACGGTGTGGGCCTGGGGTCTGGAGCCCGACCTCATCGTCCCCGGCCATCAGCTCCAGGGGCGGCAGGTGGCGGTGGGCTCGGTGCAGACCGTGGCGCGGCGGCTGGCTCAGCTGCCGGCGCCGGATCTGATCATTCAGGACGAGGCCCACCACCTGGTGGCGGGCAACGTCTGGGGCCGGATCATCAACGCCTGGCCAGGCGCCCACCTGATCGGCAAGACCGCCACCCCCGAGCGCCTCGACGGCAAGGGGCTTGGCGTTGAGGCGGGCGGCTTCTTTGAGGCCCTGGTGCTGGGGCCCTCAGCGGCCTGGTTGGTGGAGCAGGGCTGGCTGGCCCGGCCCAGAGTCTTCTCCTGGCCAGGGGCACGGAACAGCAAACTTCGCCGCCGAATGGGCGACTTCGACCTGGAGCAGGCCGCACGCGCCTTCGGCGATCGTGCCGCCATCGGTGATGCCGTCTCGCACTACAGGCGCAGGCTGCATCCGGCCACGGCGATCTGTTTCTGCTGCACGATCCAGCACGCCGAGCAGCTGGCCGGTGCTTTCCGCGCTGATGGCATTCGCGCCGCAGCGGTCAGCGGCAGCACCCCAGCAGAAGAGCGCAGGCGCCTGATTGCCGGACTGGGCACCGGCGAGGTGCAGGTGCTCACCAGCTGCATGATCATTTCCGAGGGCACCGACATCCCCTCGGTCGGCGGCGCAATCCTGATGCGCCCCACCGCCAGCCTGAGCTTGTACTTGCAGATGGTCGGCCGGGCCCTGCGGTCCGCACCAGGCAAGGGCGAGGCGGTCATCCTTGATCACGTCGGCAATGCCCATCGCCACGGGCTGCCCACCGACGAGCGCGAGTGGAACCTGGCCGGCCGGAAGCGTCGGGAGGGAGTCTCGATTCCAATCAAGGACTGCCCGCTCTGTTTCTGCAGCTGCCCCAGCGCGGCCCAGCAGTGCCCTGACTGCGGCCACCTGTTCCTCAGTGAGGAGCGCGATGAGCAGCGCCGCGGTCTGCAGCAGATCGAGGGCGATCTGGTCGAAATCGTCGCCGGTGCCCACCGGCCCAAGCCCCGCCAACAGCAGCGGCCACGCCGCCGGTCGCCCTCGGCCGGCTGCCGCAGCTTCGAGCAGTTGCAGCAGCGGGAGCAGGAGCGGGGCTACAAACCCGGCTGGGCCAGGCATGTCTGGGCTGCCCGGCAGCGGGGCCTTCAGGCCTGAGTGGAGGTTTCGTCAGCCCCAATCAGCTGGGCATCGAGCCCCAGCTGTTGTGCTGCCAGCACAAACGGGGCATCCAGGCTGCAGAGGGTGGCGCCCCGTCCGGAGGCGATCGCCAGGTGCAGGGCATCGGCCGCCCGCAGGGCCGTGGTCCAGCCGAGCAGACAGGCATTGGCATTACGGAAGTCCTGCGGTTCCACCTCCAGCATCAGAAGACCTGGGGCCAGGCTGCGTTCAAATCCCAGCAGCACCGCCTCGGCCTGCGAGCGGCTCAGGGCCTTCGTGCGCACCTTGAGCCCGAGAGCGGAATGGAGCTCGGTGGCACTCCAAGGGCTGATCGCCAATGGTGCTGTGGCCTGCTCGAAAAATGCCGCTGCGGTATCGGAATGGGCCTCCGGTGTGAGAGCCGCCAGCAGCACGCAGGTATCGACGTAAAGCATCAGGAGCCGACGTCATCCCGCAGCGCGCGCATGGTCTCCACGCCGCTGGTGGCCTGATGGGGCAGGGAGTTCCGCAGAGCCTGCAGCTGGGGCACGAGATCGCGCACGGCATGCCTGGGGACCAGCTCAGCGATGGCCTTGCCGCGTCGGGTGATCACCACCGGCTGACCGCTCTCCACTGCATCGAGCAGGCTCGAAAGCTGAGCCTTGGCTTCCGCCACCGTGACCTGCTTCATGCCGTTGTCCATCTAGATGACCAACTCTAAGCGCGGTCGCGGGGCGAGCCCCAGGCATGTTCATAGGCAGATACGCGCTCGTTTGAAAGCACCGTTATGCACTCCAGTGAGATCAGGGCCAGAGTGATTGCCGTGAGGGATCTCAGGATGGTCATGGTGAAAAGTAGTACCCCCACTCGAACTGCATGACATTCATTCCATCTTCCCCTGGGACCTGACGAGTGTGGGGTCCTTCTCCAAGGTCCACCCATTGGAAAGTGCGAGCTGTTGCATCAGGGAAAAACCCAACCGGGACCCCGCCCTCATGCCAGTGGTTGAAGCTCACCATGCCAATGTCGGGGCACGCTTCAATGATCCGGGCCCCAAGAGAAGATAGGTAGACGGGCGACGAGAGAAGGCCCTGATAAAGCTTGTCAGAGTCTCCCGAGAGGTTGATGTCCAGTTGCTGCGGCCGACCTGGAGGCGCTCCGTAGTAGTACTTCCCGATGGAGGTGCTATCAAGCGTCACTGCTGGATAGACCATCCTCGCTATGCGAGTGCCGTCGTTGGCCCGGTAAGGCGAAAAGAATCCCCGTGACTTTAATTCGGCCTGAACCGAAGACTGGGCTGCTGCGCATGTAACAGATGTGCTCTTCAGCCTGGTGAAGTGGAGTGACTGCGCAAGGACACCGTTGCCCCGGTCCTGCATTCCATAGCATATAATCAGTAATGCAAATATTGGGCGAAGAAAGGTAAGACTCGCACGCGATTGACAAGCCTCAGTATTGCCTGGTCTCCTCCTGGATGACATGCGCGTCTCTCCTACTTAATCAGTGTCGGCGAGGCCCAGCATCCCTGCCTGACCGAGGTCGTGTCTTTCGGGCTGGCATGGCGAGTGCCACGACGTTTCCTGTGCTCAGTCTGGCAACAGGAGGCATGGCCTCCCCCCACAGCGAATACGAGATCCAGCAGCGCATCCGCCTGGCCTGCGGTCATGGGCCGGTACGGCTCTGGCGCAACAACACCGGTGCCCTGGTCGATCAGCAAGGCCGGCAGGTGCGTTTCGGGTTGTGCAGGGGCAGCAGCGACCTGATCGGCCTTCGGTCGCTGGAGGTCACACCTGAGCTGGTCGGCCAGCAGATCGCCCAGTTCGTCGCCCTCGAGATCAAGACGCCCCACGGTGTCGTCAGCGCTGAGCAGCGGGCCTTTCTGCATCTCGTGGAGCAGCTCGGGGGTGTGGCGGCCGTCTGCCGCTCCATCGAGGAAGCGGAGCAGTCGCTCGCCGTGACAAGCCAGCTGCGGCAAGCCACTGATGGATCGGGCAGAACTGCAGAAGCGGCTCAGGCAGCTGGCGCAGGCCCACCCCGGCGAGCACCCCTACACACTGGCTTTGAGACCACAGATGGAGACAGGGATAGCGATCACTGGACATCAAGCCAAGCAGATCCCCTACTGACTTGACCCTGACCGGTTCTGACATAGCAGGACATGACAGGCTATGGCTGTGCCTGCCAAGTATGTCTTAGCTTCCCGCTAAGAACTCGGAGTTCAGAACGTGGCCATCACCTACGCGGAGCTGCTTGAGCGCCAGGAGGAGAACCGTTCTGCATTCGGACGCATGCTGCTGAACTGGCGCAGACGCAACGGCTGGACCCAGTACACCGCCTGCAGCTGGGCTGAGGAGGTTGGCTTCGAGACGATCTCCTACGGCAACCTCTCGGTGATCGAGCAGGGCAAGGCGGGCGAGCTGCGGCAGAAAGCCTTCTGGCAACTGGGAGAACTCAACCGCCGCATCGCCGATGAGGCGTGGGGCGCGCTCAAGGATCAGGCGATCAAGGAGAAGCTGAAGGGCGCGGTTCCCATCGGGGACAACAACTGCCCGATCTGGACACCACTGGAATTCTGGGCCTGCTACTGCGGCCTGCGCGAGGTACCAGATGCGTTCCGAACCACGCCGGCCCCGTCCATCGGCCAGCGCAAGGCCACCGAACTGTCGACCAAGTGGCGCAACCAGCTGCGGCGGGTCGTCGACGAGTGCGAGCTCGAGCCCAGCGAGGCCATCACCGCCCTGGCGGCAGAAGCCAGCGAGGAACACCGCAAGCGCTTCTACGCCGTCCTCACCGGTTTTGGCGACTACAAGCCCGAGGAGCTGGCCCCCCTCTGGATCGAGGGCGACCTGTATCAGCCCAAGCGCTGGCTTGATCAGTGGGAGACCGCCAACTGCCAGCCGCGCAAACCCGGCAGGGGCAAGGGCAAGAAGCCCGTCGCGGCCTAATGGCTAGGAATTAACAGCCGCTGCTAATGCGGCTTTCAGTAAAGAGTTCTAAGATCATGATCAGCGGGCAACCGCCCGATCTGATTCCCCATGGTCACACCAGCCAGGCCCTTGGAGGCCCAGTCTCATCACCCCCCTGAGCAACAGCTCACCCACGCCCTGGCCTGCTTTCAGGCCGAGGTTTCCGCCATCCCTTGCCCCGACCTGGGCGCCGTCGTGGAGGCTGCACGCCCTGCCTTCCGCCAGGGCATCGGCTGGTCCGCCCAACTGGACGAGCAGCAGGGCCGCTCCAGGCTGCAGGTCACGGTGAGGCACGCCGCTGGCGCTGAGCTCAACAGTGAGGCTTGGGCCGGCGAAACCGGCGATCTGCCCGGAATGACCGGCTTGATGCTGGCCATGCTGCTGGGCATTCCTGTGTCTCCAGAGGCTCAGGCTGCAAAGCCCTGTGACAGTGAAGAACTGAGTGGGGCTGACAAGTCTGGCGGCCCACTGACGGCTGTGGCTCGGCCGGAGCCCGATGTTGAGGCACAAGCTTCAGGCCAGCAGGCCGAGGTCCAGGCCGGCAGCAGTGACAGTCCCGATGAAGGTGGCGACCCAGCACTGCTTCCACTGACGCCCGAGGAGATCAGCGGCTACCACCGCCAGGTGCTGGATCTGCCGCCGGCCGTTCGCCGCGAGCTCACCAATGCGTTCCGTGAGCACTTCCAGGTGCCCCGCAGTGCCCGCTCGATAGGCGATCGCATCACCCAGCGCCAGCACGGCGACTTCATCGAGCGCTTCCTCGAGGAATGCCAGGGCCAGGAGCCGGAGGTCGTTCCCACGCCGTGCGCCCCATGAGCCCGAGCCATCGCCCCCGGCCGCCCCGCCGCTATGGCGAGCAGCCGCGCTCAGTGGCTGGCCGTCACTTCATCCAGACCCAGGTGCGCACCGACGTCTACCTGCGGATCCGCGAGCTGATGGAGGCCCGCAACCTCTCCGCCAGCGGAGCGGTGCACCACCTGCTGCGGGAGCGCTTTGGCTTGCCGCCGCTTCCTCCCTTCGATCAACCAACCGTTTCACCGGATTCACACCATGGCTAAGGACCTGTTCCGCACACCCCTCGCCGCCGTGCGCTGGGCCCACCTGATCACCCCCAGGCATCAACTCGACAAGAGCAAACCGCTGGCCTGGACCTGCGACCTGCTGCTGCCCAATAGCGACGAGAGGGCGCAATCCTTCCTGCTGGCGATGGAGGATCAGTTCATCGCCCTGCACGGCAGCCGCAAACGCCGCGCTGAGAAGGGCTTCCCCTGGAAAGCCGACAAGGACAAGCCCAGCGAGCTCACCGTGGTGCGCTTCAAGGTTCCGCAGTTTCAGCGGCGCGACGGCTCCCTCTCCGAGGCCCCCCGCATCGTCGACGCGAGAAAGCATCCCTGGGATGGGGCCGCCATCGGCAACGGCTCGAAGGTGATCGTCGCTTTCGATATCTACGACTGGGACGGGGAGAACGGCTGCGGCATGACCTTTCAGCCGCGGGCAATCCAGGTGGTCGAGTTCGTCCCCTACGAGCAGGTCGATCCCACCGACGGCTTCGACGAGCTCGACGGCTACTCCGCGGTCAACGCATCCACCGGCTCCGGCTCCAGTGACTGGGCCGCCGATGACGACGAGGAGGCACCCTTCTGATGACCCACCTCCACAGTGTCCGCGGCGGTGTTGGCAGCGGACGCCCCCAGGGGGACAAACCCCAGCTGCCGGCCTTCTGCCGCACCCGCCGGCCCACCACCACCGTCTACGTGAGCAGCCTGCGGGACCTGTACCGGCTCTTACTGCTGGTCCTGGTTTTCCAGCTGAGCACCCTGCTGCTGGTGATCGCGGGCCCTGTCCCGCCGCGGCTGACACCGGCCAGCACCACAACCGTTTTCCTCCCCGCTGCCGGCACCGCCGCCGGCGGGGCTTCTTCCGTCACACCGCATCCATACCGATGAACAGCATCGTTTCTTCTCCGGCGCTCTTCGAGTTGGTGACTCGCTCGTGGAACGGGACACCGATCAGTCGCCGGACGACGGATGGCTATGTCAATGCCACGGCGATGTGCAAAGCCAACGGCAAGCAGTGGTCGAAGTATCGCGAGAGCGACCGCTGTCAGACCTACCTGGACGCCCTCGCGGAAACCTCCGGAATTCGGATGTTTGACCTGATCGAGTCGCGCCAGGGCCAGGGCGGCGGAACCTGGGTTCATCCGCAGGTCGCCGTGGACCTGGCCCGCTGGATCAGCGCACCCTTCGCGGTGTGGATGGACGGTTGGTTCTTGGAGAGCGTCCAGCAGGCTGAACCGGCACCGGTGGTGGCACCCCCGCCCAGGCTCAGGGAAGTCGAGGTGATCGCCCTGGTGGAGCGCTCTATCGGGCTGTTCGAGCGGCTCGGCGGGCTGGATCAGCGCGACCAGCTCCTGTTCAAGGACATCGTGCGCAGCAACGTGCTCACCGCCAGCGCGGGGTTGCTGCCCGGCGCCCCTGCCGAAAATGAGTTGACCCTCAGCGATGCCTGGCTGGAGGTGTTTGAGGAGGTGCTTCCGCGCGCCAAGTACCGCTCGGCCGGGATGCTGGTGGCTGGGGTCTATCGCGAAGACTTCGGCCAGGAGCCTCCGCTGCGCCAGCAGTTCGTCGATGGGGCCCCGCGCCAAGTGAAGAGCTACCGCCGCTCATGGCTGATCGACACCCTCAAGCGCTTCCGCGCTCAGCTGGCAGGAGGCTGATGGATTCGCCGACAACACCTGCACGACAGCGGGTCTGGGTGAGCACCGCCGAAGCCTGTGCTGTTCTGGGGATGAGCCGTGAGACCCTCCGCCAGCTGCGGCTGCGGGGGGTGTTGCAACCAGGCAAGCACTACCGCCGCTGGGGCTGCACTGAGGGAAGGGGTCCGTTGCAGTGGCACCTCGAGAACGTGGAAGCCACCATCACCGGTTGGAGCCGGCGCAACCTCCGGCAGTAGGGGGTTGCGCTGCTCACGTGAGTGAGCAAAGGCGCCTTTGAATTTCTGATCAGCGCTCTCGCCTGGGTGTCGCGCAAGGAGGAGCTGGCTGATCAGGGTTGATCTCGATGCCCCTGGGTCGGCCCATCGGCAGGTCATCTGGACGGGGGCAGTCCCCAACCAGCCGTGTGGGCTGTTGCCGTGACCAGCGTCTCCATGTTCCGGAACTGGGCTTCCCACTGCCGCCGGCAGCCGCTCCTGCGGATTCTCCGTGAAAGGGCCCTGCAGCACTGGGCCAAGATCCGAGCCAACTGCCCCAGGCCATGGACCAGAGGCCCATCGGTGGAAGCATGCGCGGGGGCCAGCTGTACGGGCTGCTCGGTGCGGGGCCACCAAGGCATACATCTTGATCAAGCCGCCGCAGGTGTGGCCCTGGCGCCGAGGAGGAAACGCTGAGGGCTGGACGAGTGAGCAAACCGAAGATTTGCTCACTCATTTGCTCACATGGCCCCTTGCCGATCCCTGAGAAGTAAGTCGGGGCGACAGGATTCGAACCTGCGACCTAGTGCTCCCAAAGCACCCGCGCTACCAAGCTGCGCCACGCCCCGCCTCTTCCATCATAGGTTGCGGCTGTTCGTGGCCCTGGCCCGAAACCGCCGCCCCAGCTCTGGGATCAAGCCGGCTTCAGCAGGGCGCTGGTGGCGGCAGGGTGGGGTGGAACCGGCTCGTCAGCAGCGAGGAGCAATTCCCCAGGCTTCCTGCAGCTCCTTCAGAGGTTGATCGGCCACGGTGAAATAGTCGATGGCCAGGAGATCCCGGGAGCATTGCCTGCCCCGCTTGAGTGCGGCCACAACCCGCTCAGGAACCCCCGGCGCCGACACACAGTTCTGCTGCCCACCGGCCACCACACTGTCGAACAAGCCGCCTTCGTACATGGCCATCACGCCGAGAAACCAGAGATTGGCTCCCGGCACTGAGCTGCTGGCGGCACCAAAGGCGGCATTCTCCACCTCACCCACCACATCCACCTGGTAATCACCCAGCACATGCAGCCAGTCGTGATGGGCGAGTGCCGCGTTGGCGCCACCCAGTTCGCCGGGGGTGGTGAACCTGTTGGTCTGGTAATGCCGCCAGACGGCAGCACCAAGGCTCCCCGGCGGGGCTGTGGCCAGGGCACGCCAGCGGGCCGCTAGGGCCGCATCCGGCTCGAACGTGAAGGTCCAGGCCTTGGGGCCATGCAGCTCCAGCAGCTGCTCAAAGCCCGCCGTCTGGCGGTCTTCCACCCCCATCCAGAAGAGCCTGTAGAAATCACTCTGGGCCTGCGATCGGCTGTTGAACGCCACATCGCGGGCCATCACCAGGCTGCGGTCATCGACACCCAACCGTGCCGCCCAGCGTTCGATCGACCGTTCAAGCTCTGGCGGCACTGGATTCACCAGCATCTCGGCAAGCACCAGCAACTCGACCAGCTCCCGTCGCTGCTGCGGCTGGGGAAACAGACCAGCCGCCGCCTCCACATCGATTGCTTCGAGCTGTTCGAAATCCAGGGTTACTCCCAGCAGCTCCTGGAAGATCAGGGCGAGAAAGCGGGGCTGGAAGGCTGTGGACCAGCGATTGCCGATCCGACAGGCACCGGCGACGGCTGCGGCCAGCAGTGGGGCCTGCTCTGCAGAGAGATGGACAAGAAACATCGTGACCACCCGACCCGGTGAGCAGGTGAAACCGGAGTGGAGACGGGCGGCAAAGCCGTCAGTGCATCAGGCCTGGCCAGGTGCCGGGATAACGCAGGGTGCGCCAGTCGCCCCGGGGGGTGCTCACTTCAATGCCGATTCCGATCGGCTGCTCCACCGCGCCCACCTGTTCCTGCCACCAGTCCAGGGCGGCCTCCCAGGCCGCATCCATCGTCTCGAAGTGGTCATCGAGCACGGGATGGGGGGAGCATTGCTGATCGACCAGTCTGTAGAGCCGATTTTTGCCGCCATTCAAAACAGACCTGACGCCAAGGGAGGAGTACGCCATGGGGGGAGCTGGTGCATCCTCCGATTCTTGGGCATGTGCCAGCTGGTGACTGTCACCTTGATTACCAAGCGTGAGCTTCGTAACCTGCCACAGCCACTGATCAGGGGCTCGAGAGCAGGGCGATGCAGTCGATCTCCACTCTGGCCCCTTTCGGCAGGCCCGCCACCTCCACGCAGGCCCTGGCCGGCGAAACTCCGGCTCCGAAGTGTTCGGCGTAGATCTGGTTCACCGCCGCAAAGTCGGCCAGGTCAACCAGGAACACCGTTGTGCGCACCACGTGCCGGGTGGTGCAGCCGGCCGCCGCCAGCACCGCTTCGAGATTGGCCAGCACCTGCCTGGTTTCCGCCTCCACATCTCCTCCTCCAACCATCAGCGCGGTGGACGGATCCAGGGCGATCTGTCCTGAGCAGAACAGCAGGTCGCCCGCCTTGACCGCCTGGTTGTAAGGGCCGACGGGAGCCGGCGCCAAAGCCGTTTGGATCGCTTCGGGCAGGGACACCATGACAGGAGAAGATGAGGCGATGAGCCTAAGTGGATCGCCCACAGTCAGGAGCCGGGAACCTCTCTGGAGTGAGGCGCCACACCGGGACCAGGTCCGGCTTGAAAACGTCTGGCACCGCTACGACGGGGCCTCAATCGCCTCAGCTGCAGGCCGTTCCGATGGCGAGGGCTGGACCCTTGAAGCCATCGATTTTGCACTTCGCCCCGGCGAACTGGTGGGATTGCTGGGCCCCTCCGGCTGCGGCAAGACCACCTTGCTGCGCCTGGTGGCGGGATTCGAGCGTCCCGCCAGCGGCAGAATTCTGATTCAGGGCCAGGAGGTGGCCGGCCCCGACCGCTGGCTTGATCCGGAGCGGCGCGGGGTCGGCATGGTCTTTCAGGACTATGCCCTGTTTCCCCACCTCGATGCCTGGTGCAACACCTGCTTTGGCCTGAAGCCCCATCAGGATCGCAGCCGGGCTCGCTGGCTGCTGGAACTGCTCGGGCTCAGCGGCCTGGAGCACCGCTATCCCCACGAACTCTCCGGCGGTCAGCGGCAACGGCTGGCCCTGGCCAGGGCCCTGGCGCCAGGCCCCTCCCTGTTGCTGCTCGATGAGCCGTTCTCCAATCTTGATGTCGAGGTGCGGCTGCGGCTGCGCAGCGAGCTCCCCGCCGTGCTCAGCCGCTGCGGTGCCAGTGGCGTGATCGTGACTCACGATCCGGAGGAGGCCCTGGCGATCTGTGACCGGGTGGCGGTTCTGCAGGGGGGGCGCATCCATCAGTGCGCCAGCCCCCGGGAGTTGGTGCGTCGCCCGGCCAGCGCCTTTGTCGGGCGCTTCGTTCTGCAGGGAAATCTCGTGCCGGCCTGCTGGGATGGCCAGCGTCTGCGCACGCCGCTGGGCTGGCTGCAGCCGGCCGAGCCCGTCGTGGCCATGACCTCCGGGCGGGATTCGGGCCCACTGGAGGTGTTGCTCGACCCGACGGCCCTTGAGCCGGTGGCTGACCCGGATGGCGACGCCTGGGTGATGGGCCGGGAGTTTCTCGGCCGCGACTGGTTGATCCAGGTGCACCTGGAGCAGGCCGGCAGCCCTCCCCTGCAACTGCGACTGCGGCTGCCCCTCGATCAGGAGTTCAGCCGTGGCGAGCGTTGTCGGCTGCGGATCCGCGAGGCCCAGAAGGCCGTGCTGTTTCCCGACGGTCTGTCGGTGGTGGCTGTGGCCGAGCCTGCCAGTCAGGGCTGAGCCTCAACCTTTCCACTGATCCTTGTGCAGGCGACGCGCCGCCAGTTGCCCGGCGTCCCCGGCCATCAGGAACAGATTCGAGCGGCGCTCCAGGCCGATGGTGCTGGGAATTGTGCACTCCCCGCGGTGCCGCTGCTCCTTCACTTCGGCCAGGCGGGCCGCCACCGCAGCCTGCTCGGCTGGCCTGACATCAGCCACCGAGGCGGCCCAGCGCAGGTTGGCCAGGGTGTACTCGTGGGCGCACCAGACCCTGGTGGCGTCGGGCAGAGCGGCGAGGCGCTGCAACGAGCGGTGCATCTGTTCCGCCGTGCCTTCGCACAGTCGGCCGCAGCCGCCAGCGAACAACACGTCGCCGCAGAACAGCTCGCCCTGGCCGCCGGCCACGGGCGGCAGCAGGTAGGCCAGATGGGTACGGGTGTGGCCGGGCAGCTCCAGCACCTCCACCCGACGGCCGAGCAGCTCGAGGTCATCGCCCTCCGCAACGGAACGGGTCTGGAAGGGAATCCGCTCCTGATCGGCGCGGCTGGCCACCACCGCGGCCCCGGGCCAGCGCCGCATCAGCTCTGGCGTCCCACCGATGTGATCCTGATGGTGGTGGGTCTGGAGCACGGCCACCAGCTCCAGCTGCCGCTGCTCCAGCCAGCTCAGCACAGGCGCCGCAATGCCTGGATCGATCACCACCGCCTGGTGGCTGGAATGGAGGACGAACACGTAGTTGTCGTCGAGGATCGGCACCAGGGCGACAGCCACTGCCACATCCTCGGCGGGAGCCGCCGCCCGCTTGGCCCCGGCGCCCGGCTCTGCCGCCTGCCACTCGCCCCCTGGCTTCCTCATCGTTAAAGTCCAATCTGCGGTGCAGTTCCATGATCACCGTCGCCCTGGCAAAAGGTGCCCTCCTCAAAGACTCGGTTCGGCGGTTTGCCGCCGCCGGCCTTGATTTCAGTGCCCTGCTCGATGACGACAATCGCCAGCTGATGGTGCCGAGCCCCTGCGGCACGGCACGGGCCCTGCTGGTTCGCAATGCCGATGTGCCGGTCTATGTGGCCTATGGCCAGGCCCAGTTCGGCATCGTCGGGGACGATGTGCTGCGGGAACACCGCCTGCCGGTGGCGCCCCTGCTGGATCTCGGCTTCGGCGGCTGTCGCATGGCGGTGGCTGTCAAGGCCAGCAGTGGCTACCGGCGTGCTGCCGACCTGCCCGCCCATTGCCGGGTGGCCAGCAAGTTCGTGCGTTGTGCCGAAGCGTTCTTCGATCAGCTCGACCTGCCGGTGGAACTCATCCACCTGACCGGATCGGTGGAGCTGGGTCCGATCACCGGCATGTCCGAGGCGATCGTCGATCTGGTGGCCACCGGACGCACCTTGCGTGACAACGGCCTTGTGGCCATCGAAGATCTCTTCACAAGCACGGCCCGCCTGATCGGTCACCCGATCGCCCTGCGGCTCGATCAGGGCGAACTCCAGTCCATTGTGGATCGGATCGCTGTGGCCAGTCCCCCGGCCCGCCAAGCGGTGACGGCCTGATGGCCAACCTGGACCGTCAGCGGCTGCTGCGCCTGCTTCCCTACCTGGGCCGTGATCGCCGCCGCCTGCTGCTCACCCTGCTGCTGCTGATCCCGGTGGCCCTGGCTGCCGCCGTTCAGCCGCTCCTGGTGGGCCAGGCCATCTCCGTGTTGCGCCATGAACCCACGCTTCCCTGGCTGAGCAACCTGCCCGTGCCCCAGGCGATCCGCCTGCTGGTGCTGTTGCTGTTTGGCGCCGTTCTGCTGCGTCTGGGCCTGCAGGGAATCCAGACCTACAGCGTGCAGGCGGTGGGTCAGCGGCTCACCGCCCGGATCCGGGACGACCTGTTCCGCCATGCCATGGATCTGTCGCTCCGCTTCCACGACCGCACCCCGGTGGGCAAGCTGCTCACCCGGCTGACCAGTGACGTCGACGCCCTGGCGGAGGTGTTCGGCAGTGGCGCCGTCGGAGTGCTCGCCGACCTCGTCACCCTGCTGGTGATCGCGATCACCATGCTCACGATCGAGCCGAAGCTCGGGGCGCTGCTGCTGGTGATCCAGATCCCGGTGGTGCTGATCATCCTCTGGCTGCAGGGGCGCTACCGCAAGGCCAACTACCGCGTCCGGGAGGAGCTCAGTCAGCTCAACGCCGATCTGCAGGAGAACCTCCAGGGCCTTGAGGTGGTCCAGATGTTCCGGCGGGAGACGATCAACAGCCGCCGCTTCGCCCACACCACCGATGCCTATCGCCAGGCCGTGGGCGGCACGATCTTCTACGACAGTGCCATCTCCGCCTTCATCGAGTGGGTGGCCCTCAGCGCCGTGGCCCTGGTGATTGCCCTGGGGGGCTGGATGGTCACCAGTGGTTCGATGGGGCTCGGCACCCTCACCACCTTCATCCTGTTCTCCCAGCGGCTGTTCGACCCCTTGCGTCAGCTGGCGGAACGGTTCACCCAGATCCAGGGTGGACTCACCGCGGTGGAGCGGATTGGTGAACTTCTGGAGCAACCGATCGAGATCAGCAGCATGGCCGATATCCAGCGCAGCCCGGCAGCGCGGCGCTCAGCCCTGGAGCGGGCCAGTGCCGGCGAAGTGGAGTTCGAGGATGTCTCGTTTGCCTACCGGCCCGACGATCCGATCCTGACCAACCTCAGTTTTCGGATTGCCCCCGGCGAACACGTGGCCCTGGTGGGCCCCACCGGCTCCGGCAAGACCACCGTGATCCGCCTGCTCTGCAGGCTCTATGAGGCCCAGCAGGGGCGGATCCTGCTCGATGGCATCGACATTCGTGAGTTGCCGATCGGCACCCTGCGCCAGAGGCTGGGTGTGGTGCTCCAGGACACCTTCCTGTTCAGCGGCAACGTGGCCGACAATCTCCGCCTCGACGCCCCGATCGACGACGCCGAACTCGAGCGCCTCTGCCATGAGCTCGGTCTTGAGGCCCTGCTGCGCCGCCTTCCCGATGGTCTGGCAACGGAGCTGCGGGAGCGGGGCGGCAATCTCTCCTCCGGGGAGCGCCAGTTGCTCTCCGTTGTTCGAGTCGCGATCCGGAATCCTTCGGTGCTGATCCTCGACGAGGCCACCGCCTTCATGGATCCCTCCACCGAAGCCACCCTGCAGCGCGACCTCGACAGGCTGCTCCACGCCCGTACCGCCATTGTGATCGCCCATCGCCTCGCCACGGTCGAATCCGCCGACCGCATCCTGGTGTTGCGCAAGGGTCAGCTGATCGAGCAGGGCAGTCACCTGCAGTTGCGGGCGGCCCGGGGGCTCTACGCCCAGTTGGCCGACCTGCAGGAACGGGGACTTGTCACGCTCTGAACGGCAAGGCCAGCTGATCGGCCGGTGATCTCCCCAACCCCCGACCGCCCGCCGGGCCTGGATCGGGCAGGATCAGACGATCTCCGGGCTGCCCTCCACTGGATTTGGATTTCACTGCTCACCTCTCCAGCCTCTATGGCGCCGATCACCGGATCTGCCCGAGCGCCAATCCCCGCCTCCAGCTGGTGCTGAGCTTTGACAGGGAAATCGATCTGCTTGAGCTGGAGCGTCTCTGCGATGCGGTCGGCTGGAGTCGCCGGCCGCTGCGGCGGGTGCGCAAGGCGCTGGAGCACAGCCTGCTGCGGGTCGGTCTGTGGCGGCACGATCCCCGCCTCCCCAAGCTGGTGGGCTTTGCCCGCTGCACCGGCGATGGCGTGCTGGAGGCCACCGTCTGGGACGTGGCCGTCCACCCCACCTACCAGGGGGCCGGCCTGGGTCGTCAGCTGATGGCCTATGTGCTCGAGCGGCTGCGGCGGATGGAGGTGGAGCGGGTGAGCCTGTTCGCTGATCCGGATGTGGTTGGCTTCTACGAACTGCAGGGCTGGGAGCTGGAGCCCCGCCAACGCCGCTGCGCCTTCTGGTATTCACCCTGATCCTGATCCTGATCCTGATCCTGATCCTGGTCAGGTCAGGTCAGGTCCGATTTTGTCTGGTCTGGTCCTGATCAGATCAGCTCGGCTCAGATCGGCTGGCTGAAGCGGCTCAACTGTTGCGGCGCAGCTCGGCGGGGCGAACCGTGAGGCTGAGCGCCTTCTCGCCCCGCCGCACCTGCACCGTCAGCTCCTGGCCGACCCTGCCGGCGTCCACCGCCACCTGCACTTCGGAGGGGTTCTGCACGCGCTTGTCACCCACCTTCTCGATCAGATCACAGGCCTGCAGCCCACCCTGGTCGGCGGGGCTGCCCTTCAGCACGTCGACCACCACGACGCCGTTGATCTCAGGCAGGCGGCATTTGGCGGCGGTGGCATTGATCTCCCTGGCCAGCTGAGGGGTGAGGGCCTGCAGGCGTACGCCGATGTAGGGATGGGAGGCCCGACCGCTCTCGAGGATCTGGGCGGCGATCTGGCGGGCCAGGTTGATCGGGATGGCAAAGCTCAGGCCACCGCCTGGCGCCTGCCGAATCGCCGTGTTGACGCCGATCACCTGGGCACTGTCGTTGATCAGTGGCCCGCCGCTGTTGCCCGGATTGACGGCGGCATCGGTCTGGATGTAAGGCACCCGCTGCCCTTCCCCGATCGCGTTGGTGCGCTGGATCGCGCTGATGATTCCCGCCGTCACCGTGTTGTCGAGGCCCAGCGGGTTGCCGATCGCGATCGCCCACTCTCCCGGCCGCACCTTGGTGGAGTCACCCAGGGGGGCCACCGGCAGCCCCTGGGCCACCACCTTGACCACGGCGATGTCGGTGAGCGGATCCCCGCCGAGCACCTTGCCGTTGAAGCTGCGGCCGTCCGGCAGGGTGACCGACACCTCGTTGGTTCCCTCCACCACGTGGGCATTGGTGATGATCACCCCGTCGGAGCGGGTGATGAAGCCGGAGCCCTGCCCCTGCTGCTGCTGAACGGCGGGAGCGCTGCCGAACAGGCCGCCCAGTGGATTGATCACCCGCTTGACCGTGTCGATCCGCACCACCGCCGGTCCGACCTTGTCGACGGCGTCGACGATGAAGCGATTGCCGGCCTGGAGGGGGATGGCGGCGGGGGCGTCGCTCACCTTCGGAGCGGCGACCGGCTCACTCTTCTGCTTCAGCAGGTTCGGCACACCCAGGGTGCAGCCTCCCAGCAGGAGGCCGGCGGAACAGGCAGCGATCAGGCTGGGCAGAAGGGCCACCGGGCAAGGACGCCGATCAGAGGTCATGGAGAGGGGAGGTGGTCCAGGCCGAAGGCCGCTTGCCGGGCACAGGTCGGAGGCTGGGGATCTGCCTATATTCGGCCACTGTGGGACGAGGCGGAGGTGCAGCAGGGTCAGGAGCTGTGGCACCGGGTTCAAGAGGCACTCCAGGCCAATCTGAGCAAGCCCACCTTCGAAACCTGGATCCGGCCGGCCCGCTGTGCCGGCTTCTCCGATGGAAGGCTGCGCCTGGAGGCCCCGAACAGCTTCGCGAGCGGCTGGCTGCGCAAGAACTACCTCAGCACGATCGAGGCGGTGGCCTCGGAGCTGGCTGGGCACTCCGTGCGGGTGGATGTGGAGACGGCTTCGGGAGTACCGAACGACCCTGGTCTGGAAGTCGTCGCTGCATCGGGGGCGCAGCCGATTCAGCCCCCATCCCCCTCCGCGCGGCGAAACGCCCCGCCGCCCCGCCCCGGGCCTCAACCCCCGCTACGTGTTCAACCGCTTCGTGGTGGGGCCCAACAGCCGCATGGCCCATGCCGCCTCGCTGGCGGTGGCCGAAGCGCCCGGCCGCGAGTTCAACCCCCTGTTTCTCTGTGGTGGCGTTGGCCTGGGCAAGACCCACCTGATGCAGGCGATCGGCCACTACCGCGTCGAGATCGACCCGGAGGCGCGCGTGTTCTACGTGTCCACCGAGTCGTTCACCAACGACCTGATCCAGGCGATCCGCAAGGACGGCATGCAGAAGTTCCGCGACCGTTACCGCGCCGCCGATCTGATCCTCGTCGACGACATCCAGTTCATCGAAGGCAAGGAGTACACCCAGGAGGAGTTCTTCCACACCTTCAACGCCCTGCACGAAGCGGGTCGCCAGATCGTGATTGCCAGCGACCGCCCGCCCAGCCAGATCCCCCGCCTGCAGGAACGGTTGATCTCGCGCTTCTCGATGGGCCTGATCGCCGACATCCAGACCCCCGATCTGGAAACCCGCATGGCGATCCTGCACAAGAAGGCCGAGCAGGAACGCATGACGCTCCCCCGCGACCTGATCCAGTATCTGGCGGGCCGCTTCACCTCCAACATCCGGGAGCTGGAGGGGGCGCTCACCCGGGCGGTGGCCTTCGCCTCGATCACCGGCCTGCCGATGACGGTGGAATCGGTGGCGCCGATGCTCGATCCGGTGGGCAATGAGGTGGTGGTGACGCCGCAGCAGGTGGTGGAGAAGGTGGCGGAGGTGTTCGGTATCGGCGTGGAGGAGATGCGCAGCAGCAGCCGCAAGCGGGCCGTGAGCCAGGCCCGCCAGGTGGGCATGTATCTGATGCGTCAGAGCACCGACCTGAGCCTGCCCCGCATCGGCGATGTGTTCGGCGGCAAGGATCACAGCACCGTGATGTATGCGGTGGAGCAGATCGAGAAGAAACTGGCGATCGATCCGAGCCTGGCCCGCCAGCTCCAGCAGGTTCGGGATCTCCTGCAGATCGATAGCCGCCGTCGCCGCTGAATCGTCCAGCCAGCTCGCAGGGGTTCAGGTCAGCGGCAGGCTGGGGTCGAGCCCTTCCACCTCGCCCTGAAACACGCGGCTGGCGGTGATGTCGGAGGCTTCGATCGTGATCAGATCCCGTTTGGTCAGGCCTGGGCCCAGGTGTTTGAAGAGCCGGTTGGCCTGACGCATCCGTGCCCGGTCGATGGCGTTGCGGATCGAGCGGGCGTTGGCGAAGAAGGGGAGCTGCATGCGCCGTTGGATGTAGTCGGAGAAGGCGGCGCTGCCCTCCTCACTGAACCGGTAGCTCTCGGCTGCCATGATCAGCTTGGCAATCGCCAGCAGCTCCTCGGCGGTGTAATCGGGAAAATCGATGTGGTTGGCCACCCGCGAGGAGAGGCCGGGGTTGGATTGGTAGAACACATCCATCCGATCCTTGTAACCCGCGAAGATCACCACCAGATCATCGCGATTGTTCTCCATCACCTGAAGCAGGATCTCGATCGCTTCGGCGCCATAGTCGCGTTCGTTTTCAGGCCGGTAGAGGTAGTACGCCTCGTCGATGAACAGCACGCCACCCATGGCACGCTTGAGCATTTCCCTTGTTTTCGGGGCGGTGTGGCCGATGTACTGGCCCACCAGGTCGTCGCGGGTGGCGGTGACCAGATGACCCTTGCGCACATAGCCGAGCCGGTGAAGGATGTCGGAGATCCGTTCAGCCACTGTGGTTTTTCCGGTGCCGGGATGGCCGGTGAAGGACATGTGCAGGCTGGGGGCACCGGTGGCCAGGCCCACCTGCTTGCGCGCCCGTTCCACCACCAGCAGCGCGGCGATCTCACGGATTCTCGTTTTCACCGGTTTCAGGCCGATCAGCTCGCGATCGAGCTGAACAAGCACCTCATCCACACCGGTGCTGTCATAGGCGGCCCGCAGATCGACCGGCGTGTCGTCATCGACCGGCGCCTGCTCCATCAGGGCACGAGGGCGTCGATGGCGGCGGCGAAGGCGAGCTCCGGCTCGCCCACCGGGCTCTGGTCGGGCTCGGCCCGCAGGGTGAGGTTCACGTAGGTGCGCCCGAAGCTGATGTCCGGGTAGCACTGGCGCTGCTCGGCGAGCTCGTTGAGCTGCTCCAGAAACAGGCGGGTGGTTTCGTAGTCGTCGAACTCGATACGCCGCTCCAGGCGTTCAGGGCGCTGCCGTTTGGTCCAGGGCTGATCCATCCCTGCAACTTAGCCCAGGCGAAACTGAGGCCAGCACTGGCCCAGCCGCCGGCAGACAGCCGATCTGCGCCTGGAGCAGCCGCTTCACCCAGGCCTCGGCATGGGCATGGTTGAGTCCCTGCTCCGCCGCCCCGGCGCCCCGGAGCGGATGGGGAAAGGTGCCGGCGATCGCGGCATTGGTGACACAGAACATCGCCTTCTGGAAGCTGGTGCAGATCTTGACCCGCAGATCACCTCTGCCCCGGCCCCGGCTCGCGTAGAGCGCTTCGAGATCGGCCGGAAGATGGCGGCTCATGTCCTGCATCAGCAGGCTGGGGGGAATGCCGGCGCCCATGGTGGGCAGGGGATCGGCGAACAGGGCGCCGTACTGGAAACGGCCCTGGTCGATCGGGATCTGCTGGGCCTGGGCGTTGAAAGACACCGTGCCCAGGAAAGGGGTGCCCCGCAGGAACACCGCCTCCACGTAGGGAACGGCCACATCGGCGAGGAAGGTCAGCCCTGCTTCGGCCGGCAGGATGTCGAAGCCTTTCCCGTCGAGCTCCACGCGATAGTGGATCGGCTGGCCGGCCGCCGCCACCAGGCCATCGCGCAGAAAGGCGACCACCGCCGTGATCGAGTCCACCCTTCCATGGCGATGGGCGACTCGGAGCTCGCGGAACAGATCACTCATCACCCGCCAGAACTGTCCCAGGGCACTGGCGGTGGCGGCGGAGCGGATCTGCTCCGGCAGAAAGTCCGGAAAGAAGCGATCCAGCAGATTCAGCAGGGGGTCTCTGCGGCGGCGATGGGCGATCACCAGGCGGCAGTCGGCGGCGAAGGGGTTGCTGTCGAGATAGGTGTCGAGGCCGCCGGTGCCATGCCAGAGCATCATCCGCTGGCAATACTCGGCGTACTCGTAGTTGAGTCGGTCGTGGATCAGGTGGCGCCAGAGCCGCCCGGCGCTCAGCGCCCCATCGAAGAATCGCCAGATCGGCAGCGGGTTGAGGAACTCCCGTTGGGCCTGATGGTTGAGGTTGATGCTGTAGGCATCCAGCACCTCGCCATAGCTTTCGAGCACCCCCACCACCTCCAGCAGGTGATCGGCCGATTCCTCCAGCAGGGGTTGGCCGCTGAGAAGCCTGGCCATCAGCTGCTCGGCGCTGGGCGGGCTCATCGCAGCACCCCGCTCGGCTCTGCCATCGCGGTGCTGGTGGTCTCGCTCAGCAGACCAAGACCCTGGGGGAACAGGCCGATCGCCAGGATCGCCACCGTCAGCGCGAGGGCGGGCAGATGTCGCTGCAGCGGAATCGCCGCCAGCTGCACGGTGGCCCCCAGCCGACCGAAGAAGGCACGGTTGACCAGCAGCAGGAAGTAGACGGCTGTGAGACCGGAGCCGACCATGCAGAGCAGGGTCTGCCACGGGAAAGCGATCAGGCTGCCCCGGAAGACGAGAAACTCGGCCATGAACCCCGACATCCCAGGGATCCCGGCGCTGGCCATCACCCCGATGATCATCAGCGACCCCACCAGCGGCAGACCCCGCTCGGGATTGAGCAGCCCGCGCAGCTCGCGGAGGTCGCGGCTGCCGGTGACCTTGTAGACAGCTCCCACCAGCAGGAACAACAACGCTGAAATCAGGCCATGGCTGATCATCTGGAACTCCGCCCCGAGCAGGCTCACCGGTGTGGCCGCCGCCGCAGCCAGCAGCACATAGCCCATGTGGCCTACGGAGCTGTACGCCACCATTCGTTTCATGTCCTGCTGCTGGATCGCCGCCAGGGAGCCGAACAGCACCGACACCGCTGCCCAGCCCGCCAGCCAGGGGGCGCAAAGGGCCCAGGCCTCAGGAAGCAGGCCGAAGCAGAAGCGCAGCAGGCCGTAGGTGCCCAGTTTGAGCAGCACCCCGGCCAGCAGCACCGAAACCGGGGTTGAAGCCTCGGTGTGGGCATCGGGCAGCCAGGTGTGGAAGGGAAAAAGGGGAATCTTGATGGCGAAGCCCACCAGCAGTGCCCCGAGCAGGGCCAGCTGGACGCCCAGGCCGAGATCGTCGCTGCTGATGGCTCGCAGACTGAAATCGGCGCTGCCGGTCGCCAGCGTCAGGCCGAGGAACCCGGCCAGGATCAGCCCTCCGGAGACGGCGGTGAACAGCAGAAACTTCGTGGCGGCCCTCGCCCTGCCGTTGCCGCCCCAGATCGCGATCAACAGCCAGAGCGGCACGAGTTCCAGTTCATAGAACAGGAAGAACAGCAGCAGGTTCTGGGCCAGGAAGGCACCATTGACGGCGCCGCTGATCAACAGGATCAGTGAGAAGAAGAGCCGCGGCCTCAGGATCCCGGCCTCCGTGGCCAGAACAGCCACCAGGCACAACGCTCCGTTGATCAGCACCAAGGGCAGGGAAAGTCCATCGATCCCGAGCCGGTAGTGCAGCCCGAGGCTGCCGAGCCAGGGAACGGCTTCCTCCAGCTGCATGCCGCCAGCGCTGGGATCGAAGCTCACCAGCACCCGAATGGACCAGAGCAGCTGCAGGGCAAGCACGGCGGCGCCGCTGCGCCGGATTCGCTCCGGCGCCGGATCGCCGGGCCAGATCGCCAGGATCAGGGCACCCAGCAGGGGGATCAGCAGCAGGCCGCTCAGCACGGTTCCATCACCCTCATCGCATCACCCAGCTGAGCGAGCCAAGCAGCACCACGATGGAGGCCATCGCCGTGAGCACGTAGGTCTGCATCTGGCCGCCGACAGTGAGCTTGAGCCCAGCGGCGCTCGCCATTGACAGCGAGGCGAGCTGCTCGACCAGACCATTCACCACCTGCCGATCAAACCAGGCGGCCAGCCGGGCGAGCGTCGCAACCAGAGCCACCACCGTGCGCCGGTAGATCCTTTCGGTGTAGAAGTCGAAGGCGAGCAGATCCTGCAGTTGGCGCAGGGGCTTCAGGGTCGAGCGTGACCATCCTTTGTAGAGCGGCACCGTCCCCCCCAGGATCAGGCCCGTGGCCCCGCTGGCCACCAACGCCCATGCCACCTGGGGCGGGAACGAAGCCAGCCCGGGAACAGGATCGATTTTCACCATGATCAAGGGAGTGAGCAGAACCAGCACGGTGAGGCTCACCATCGGCAGGGCCATCTGCCAGTTCACTTCGGGAGCCCGCCGTGTCTTGGTCTGCCGGGGCCCGAGGAAGACACAGCGAAACACCCGACTGAAGTTGATCAGCGTGAGTGTGTTGGCGAGCAGCACCACCATGGCCAGGGCGGGTGAGCTGCGGGCCAGGGCCTCCACGTCGAGTCCGTAGGCCCAGAAGCAGCCGAGTGGCGCCAGGGCGGTGCTGCCGGCTGCCCCCACCAGGAAGGCCACGGTGGTGGCGGGCATGCAGCGGGCCAGGCCGCCCAGTTCACTGAGATCCTGGCAATTGGTGGTGGCGATCACGCTCCCCACGCTCATGAACAACAGGGCCTTGGCAACGGCGTGGGCAAACAGCAGCAGCAGGGCGATGGCCGGCTGCTGCTCGGCGATGGCGATGAACACCAGCCCCATGGCCGCACTGGTTGTGTAGGAGAGGGCCCGTTTGATATCGACCTGGGCGAGGGCGGCCAGGGACCCGCCGATCGCCGTCAGCGAGCCCAGAACGATCAGCACGTCCAGGCTGATCGGCGAGAGCTGCAGGATCGGCATCAGCCGCAGCAACACCAGGGCACCACAGGTCACCACCACGGAGTTGCGCAGGATCGAAGCCGGATTGGGTCCCTCCATCGCTTCATCGAGCCAGAGATGCATGGGGAATTGGGCGCACTTGCCGAGCGGTCCGGCGATCAGCGCCAGGCCCAGCAGGTTGGCTGCCAGGGGTGAAAGCTGGGCCTGGGGCACCCAGCGGTAGAGATCCTCGAAGCGCATCACCCCGGCGAAGGCGGAGAGGGCGACCACCCCCATCAACAGCAGCACATCGCCGACACGCTTAGTCAGGAAGGCGTCTCTGGCAGCGGTGACCACCAGGGGCTGGCCGTACCAGAATCCCACCAGGAGGTAGGTGGAGAGGGTGAGCATCTCCAGCAGAAAGTAGGTGAGAAACAGGGAACTGCTCAGCACCACCCCCGCCATCGCCGCCTCGAAGAAGCCCACCAGGGCAAAGAAGCGGGCCAGTGACCATTCCTTGTCGAGATAGCCGAGGGCGAACACCTGGGCCAGCAGGCTCAGCCCAGCGACCAGCTCAAGGCAGGCCAGGTTGGTCAAGGAGAGATCGAAGCTCAGCTCCAGCTTCAGATCGGCGGCCTGAAACCAGCCCAGACTGATCTCATAGGCCCCGTGTTGTAACACTGCATTGAGCAGCGCCGTGCCGTGCAGAAAGGCCACCAGGGTGACGAGCACATTCAGGTAGGCGGCGGGCCTGGGCCCGGTGCGGCGGATCCAGCCGCATGCCCATGGCAAGGACATCCCCACCCCTGCGAAGCCGTAGAGCGGGATCAACCAGGCCAGCTGAACCGATAGGGGGAGCGACGACACCAAGATCAGATTTCACCGCAGGGTGGCAACAACTGAGCCGAGGCAACCATGCTGATCTGTTGAGTACCCCAGACACGGAAAGGCGTCTGGGGTACGCCATCAGAACGTCACAAAACTGTGGCTAGAAGGTGGCCCTCTGCGCTGCTCCTTCCGGACCGTTGCGATCGAGTTCCTGGATCCAGATTTCGAGATCGTTGCCATGCTGCAGTTCTTCTTCCCAGAGAAGGCGAAAGAAGGAACCGTTGACCTCATCCCGCATCATCGTGCAGAACCGGGCTGCTTCGGCGTAATGCTGGATCAGATCCGCCTCCAGTTCCCTGTTCAGCCGCAGCAGCTGAACCAGGCTGGAGGCGGCCCGCACCGGTCGCAGCTGGGAGGCGGCGGGAGCCACACCCAGCTGCAGCATCTGCATGACGATCCGCTCGGCATGCCGCATCTCCTCGGCGGTGTCCTGCCGGAACCGCTCGGCCGCGTCAGCCAGTCCCCAGAGCTCCACGAGTGAAGACTGGGTCATGTATTGCTGAACCGCGGTGTACTCAAGGCTGAGGGCTCGGCCCAGGTAGCCGAGCACGCGCGGATGCACGCCGCCGATCACGCTCAGCTCCTCCGGTCAGCGCCGCTGGGGACGAGCACAGGTTCCACCTCGACATGGGGGCGGGCAATGATGTGGGCTGCCACCAGGCCATCGCCCACCCGCTCGCAGGCGTCGGCACCGGCACGGACGGCGGCGTTGACGGCACCGGTTTCGCCGCGGACCATCACGGTGACGTAGCCGCCACCGACGAATTCGCGGGAGACGAGGGTGACTTCAGCTGCCTTGGTCATGGCGTCAGCCGCTTCGATGGCGGGGACAAGCCCACGGGTTTCGATCATGCCGAGGGCAATGCCGTGTGGAAGAGGGGCCATGGCGGTGCTCGATGGGGGGTGGGTGGGTGTTGGTGCCGGTGGCGCGGGGGCTTGGTGCCCTCCGAAACGGCTGGCGCTGAAACAGGGGGTGTCTGGGGCTCAGGGGTCGCCGCCCCTGCCGCCGCTGGCAGGGCTTTGGCTGACGGGCTGCTCACGCCCCGACTGGCGGTGGTGCGACGGGATGAGGGTTGTCGGGGGTGGGGGTGGCCATGGCGGAAGTCGATGGACGTGGTCAGGTCGTGGGGGCTGCGGGGGAAGGGCGGGTGGCCACTGGGACTCAGCCATCTGGATCCCAGAAATCAATGATCCCACCGATCGTCAGGTCGGTCTGCAGATCGGGATCGCCGGAGGCGAAGCGAGCCGCCGAGCCACTGGCGGTGAACACCCAGTTGCCTGGTGAGGCACCCACGGGATCGACGGCAACGCTGAATTTGCCCTTGGTGGAACGCAGCACCCGAAGGTTGCAATGGCGCAGACCATCGACCCGTTGGCTGCAGATCAGTGATCCGGTCACCTGCATGATCTCCATCAGGCTGATCCCCCTGGGGCGTTGCCGCTGTCAGGATCCCAGTGGTCGATGATCCCCACGATCGTGAGATCGCTTGGGTAGGACTTGCTGCCGGCGGCTTCCCGGGCGGCGGAGCTTCCCACGCAGATCACCCAGTCGCCGGGAATGCAGCCGACGGCGTCGACAGCCACTTTCTGGGAGCTGCCGTCGAGCACCACCTGGAGGTGCTTGTGCTCGAAACCTGGAATCCGGTTGGTGGAAACGAGTGGTTTGACGACCTTGCAGATCAACATTTCAATGCCCCCCCGCCGTTTCGAGGTTGATCGATGACCCTACGGCCTCGGCAGGAGCGTGCTGGTCGCGGTCCCGCACGGTCAGGAGCGTGTGGAGCAGGCCTTCGCGACAAAGATCGCTGTAGCGATTGCGGATTGCGGCTTCAGCCCGCTGGCCATGCAGCAGGGCCCGTTCCCTGGCCCCGGGCACACTGCCGTGATAATCGAAGCGCACCACCACAGGAACCGGTAAGCCCCTGGAAACGTTCAACCCGGTGAAGATCTTCACACCGACATCGAGATCGGCCGCGCCTTCTTCAACGGTGTCGAGATGGGCGAAATAGGTGAGGTTGCGCAGATGAATCTCCTTGAAGCCGATCCCCACACCGATGAATCGCTCGGCATGGCCGGCATCGGCATAGGCCCCGCCATGGAAGCTCCGCACGTAGTCGATCTGGGAGAGGTTGTGCTCAACCAGCCGGGTGATCAGGCTCACCATGCCTTCGTCAGGCTCGCCCGCGGCGGCGGCTGTCACCAGGCTGTGCAGCTTTTCGCGGGCGGCGGCAGGATCAAGCTCAAGGGTGGTGGCATGGGCCTCACGGGCATCGAGCCAGCTGTGCAGATCGGTGGCGCCATCCCTGGATGGCACATGCACCCTGATCGCGTCGGTATCGGTGTCCAGCCCGATCAAGAGCAGATCGACGGAAGCCCCGCAGCAGAAGCTGTTCTCCACCGCCTGCTGGAAGTCCATCAGCCTTGACAGGCCCTGGCTGGCGGCGGCGGCGTCATTGGAGTGGTGGGCGGCACAGCCCTCATGGCTGGGGTCGACGGAACTGAAGTGATAAACCACCACCTTGAGGTAGCGGGTGGGGGCATGGGCCGGATTGGGACGGCCTTCCCGGTAGCGCAGGTGCTCGGTCTTCACCCAGCGGTCCACGGTGTCTTCCACGTCGAACATGGCGCCGGCATGGGGCCTGCGACGCACCGAGCTGAACGGCAGGCGAAGGGCATAGCTGATCGTGTGCGCCAGCCGTCCATCGGCGCAGGGGGTCACATCGAGAAGATGAAAGCCACACTCGAGCAGGAAGGCATTGAACGCCTCGGCAGCCGGAGTGCCGTCGCGACAATCGAGGGGATCGTCGCGGAAGAAGGATTCGCTCACCTGTCCGTAGGTTTCGAACACGCACCAGGCGAACAGGCTGCGCATGTCCAGCTGACTGACCCAGGCCTTCTCCAGGATCGCCAGGGGAAGTGCAAATCCGAGCTCGGCTCTGGCATGCCGCTGGGCCAGCTCGACGAAATGGGGATCGTGCTGCAGAGCCGAGAGATGCTTCAGAACCGGAACGATCCGATCAAAGGATCCCTTGACGGCGCTTTCGTAGGCATGCAGCCGCTCGTTGCCGGCCCGGTCGCAGAGTGGATGGACGGGGCCTGTGGCGATCGGCTTCCAGCTGTGGCTTG
This sequence comes from Cyanobium sp. ULC082, assembly GCF_977927535.1. NCBI lineage: Bacteria > Bacillati > Cyanobacteriota > Cyanophyceae > Synechococcales > Prochlorococcaceae > Cyanobium > Cyanobium sp. ULC082. Next base: position 962,337 of record NZ_OZ376397.1, on the reverse strand, counting down.
ACCGTGCCCGGCTGGGGGCGGCCAGCGGGACCTGACCTGGATCAGGGCGGCGTCGCGGCGCTGTTGGTGCCAGGGACTTCTGGCCGGGGGGTTGGCGTCGCGGGATTGGCAAGGTCAGGTGAGGGGGGAGAAGGGAAGCGATTCCATCAACCTCGGGCGCCGCCGGAAACCGTGATCAGGGATCCGTGCTCGGTGTTGCCGCTTGAGCCGGTCACCCGGCTGATCGGTTTCGTCACCTCTTCATTGCGCTTCGGCTGAACCCTGGCCATGGCAGGCATCGGACCGGTGCGGGTGGGATTGCGGCGTCGGGCCGACACCCCTTCGGTTCCGGTGACCCGTTTGCCCCGGTCCCAGTCGTCTCCAGTGATGTGGAGACCGGCCGAGATTCCTTCTCCGGTCACCCGTGAGGCTGGCCGATTGTCCTCGTCAACGCTGACGGGAGCCTTGGGGGGCAGGTTCAGTGCAGCTCCGGCGAGCTGGGCTGGCCGACGATCGAAGCGGAACTGTTCGGTGCCGGTGACTTTGTCACCGGCGAGGTCAAAAGGGCCGGTGATCCTGGCACTGGTTTCGTAGCGGGTCCCCGTGACCGCGCCATGGCGTTCAGGCTGTTGCTGAGCGGCCCGGGCCGGCGACTGGACGCTGAACTGCTGCCAGGGTTGAAGATCGAGGGATTGGGGGAAATCGGCCTCGTGGCCTTCAGCGGCACCACAGGCTTCGTTGAACTGTTCCACGCCCACGTAGGGGGTGCCGGTGAGTGGTTCACAGGCTCCTTTGCCGGCGCCGGTCATCACACCGCCGATTCCGGGTTGGATGCCGCTGAGGCGGGGGCCGGGGGTTCCCATCCCCATCGGTGTGCGCTGACGGATGGTTTGAACCGCCGTTGGTGCGCACCATTCGCCGGCCTGTTCCAGGCCCGCATAGGGGGTGCCTGTCACCGCTTTGCAGGTGCCGGGTTCATCGCCTGTGACCTTGGAGGAGCGCCCTGTGCTGGTGCCGGAGACCACCAGTTGCTTGTTGGTGAGGCTGAAGCCCACCTTGGGGGCTTCGGCTTCCGGACGGGTGCCGCAGAAGGCGTCGAACTGCTGACTGCCGATGTATTCGTCACCGGTGACGCGCTTGCAGGTGCCTGGCTCATTCCCGGTGACCTTTTCGCTGCGCCCGACGAGGGTGCCGGTGATGCCCGTGCCACGCAGGGTGTGGACGGCACCGACCTTGGCCGGGGCCTGCCCTGGTGTGGCTGTGGAATCGGCGCCGACGTACTGGGTTCCGGTGGTGCGAAGCCCGGCCCCGTGTTCATCGCCGGTGACCTTTTCGGAGCGACCAACCATCACACCGGAGACCGGCCGGCCGGCCAGGGTCTGGCCGATGCCCACCTTGCGGGGGGCGGGACTGGTGCCGCCGCAGTAGGCCGCTGACTGGTTGGCGGAAAGGTATTCAGTGCCGGTGACGATCTTGCAGGTTCCCGGCTCATCTCCTGTGACCTTTTCGGACCGGCCGACTTCGTTGCCGGTGACCCGGTTGCCGTGGCTGGTGGCCGTGACGGCCACCTTGGCGGGTTGCAGGGGCTGGGGTTCGCTCTGGCAGAAGGCCCGGAAGATGTCGGCACCCATGTACTCCGTTCCGGTGATCGGCCGACAGGTGCTTGCCTCGTTGCCGGTGGTCTTCAGCGAACGGTTGGCCTGGGTACCCGTCACCAACTGGCCACGGCTGGTCTCCCCGACCCCCACTTTCCAGCTGGCGTCCTGGGCGGCGGCCACTTTGTTGATGCCACGACGCGGGCCGGTGGGCCGGGTGACTCCGTTGTTGCCCCCGACGGCGGCGGCTCCGGTCTTGCTCTTCAGATCACGGATGCGGTGGGACAGGTCACGGCTGCTGATATCCGGGTTCGACTGACGCACGACGGCGGCGGTTCCGGTTGAGCCGTTCCTGGCTGCCGACTTGCCATGTTTCGACTGGGCTTCGCGGCGCGCCAGCACGACGGCACGGCTGGGGTTGTGCTGGGCAGCTCGCTTCGGGGCCTGGCGATGGCCACCGTTGGCGCCCGAGGCTGAATGCCGATGGCCACTTTCCTGAAAAAGGGGCTTTGCTGAACGAACCGGTTCGGAAACCGTGGCGGCGGCAGCAGGGGGGGGGGTGCTCGCCTGGGCCTGTTCTGGCGCGGTGCGGGTGCGATCCTTGCTGGTGTCAGCTCGCTTGCCCCGTTTGCTGAGGGCCTCACGGCGAGCCAGAACGAGATCGCGGCTGGGATTGGAGATCGCCGTTCTCGAGCGGGGTTGGCTGGATGGTTGGTAGGACAGGTCCGGCCGTGACGAACGCGATGTCGGTGCGGGGGTCGGAGCCACGCTCACAGGAGTGGCGGAGTGGATCGGCCGCGCTTCAGCTGCGCTGCGCACCCGATCAATACTGGTGGAATAGCGTTTTTCAGCCGCTTTTCCCGCAGTGGAGAGGGCCAAGCGGCGCGCTAGAGCCGCTTCGCGACTGGATTGAGTTGCCATATCCGCCCGGTGAGTTAAGTGGCCTGAACAATTCGGAAAAGGGGTGAGGTCCCGGCTTGAGCCGGGACCGAAACCCTTCAGCGTGCTTCGAACACGACGAAGCAGGAACCCTGGCTCTGGGTGTAGGCGTCGTAGCCGACCAGGCGCACATGGTGATCCGGATAGGCCCGGTGGCAGGCCTCGAGTTCACTGACGATCACGCCGAGATCCTTTTCGCCGAAGAAGGGCAGCTTCCAGAACGACCAGTAGGTCGCCATCGAGCGGCTGGGGTGAACGTGTTCGACCAGGGGACTCCAGCCCTGGGCAATGATGTAAGCGATCTGGTCGTAGATCTCGTCCTGGGAGAAGGGAGGCAGAAAGCCGAATGTCTCCAGGGTGGCGACTGTTTGGTAGTCACCCACGGTGCTCATGAAGGGCATGGGGATCCTTGGTTAAGTGGAGGGGATAAGGGAACGGATCAATTGACGTCGAGCTTGTCGACGGTGTCGAATTCGAACTTGATCTCTTTCCAGGTTTCGAGAGCGATTGCCAGTTCGGGACTGTGCTTGGCAGCTTCGAGCAGGATGTCGCGGCTTTCCTTCTCGATCTCACGTCCGGCGTTACGGGCCTTGACACAGGCTTCGAGGGCCACGCGGTTGGCAGCGGCGCCAGCGGCGGAACCCCAGGGGTGACCATGGGTGCCACCACCGAACTGCAGCACCGAGTCGTCGCCGAAGATCGCCACCAGCGCGGGCATGTGCCACACGTGGATGCCGCCGGAGGCCACGGCGAAGACGCCGGGCATCGAACCCCAGTCCTGGTCGAAGAAGTTGCCGCGGCTGCGGTCTTCGGGGATGAACGACTCACGCAGTTGGTCGATGAAGCCCAGGGTGGTCTGACGATCACCTTCGAGCTTGCCCACCACCGTGCCTGTGTGCAGCTGGTCGCCACCGGAGAGGCGCAGGCACTTGGCCAGCACCCGGAAGTGGATGCCGTGCTTGGGGTGACGGTCGATCACTGCGTGCATCGCACGGTGAATGTGCAGCAACATGCCGTTCTTGCGGCACCACTTCGACAGACCGGTGTTGGCCGTGAAGCCTCCGGTGATGTAGTCGTGCATGATGATCGGCTGACCCAGTTCCTTGGCGAACTCGGCCCGCTCGTACATCTCTTCGGGGGTGGCGGCGGTGCAGTTGAGGTAGTGCCCCTTCTTCTCGCCGGTTTCCTCCTGGGCCAGCTGGACGGCTTCGGCCACGAACTCGAAGCGGTTCTGCCAGCGCTGGAAGGGCTGGGAGTTGATGTTTTCGTCGTCCTTGGTGAAATCGAGACCACCGCGGAGGCATTCGTACACCACCCGGCCGTAGTTCTTGCCGGAGAGGCCGAGTTTCGGCTTGATCGTGCAACCAAGCAGCGGACGGCCGTACTTGTTCATCCGGTCGCGCTCGACGCAGATGCCGTTCGGCGGGCCTGGGCAGGTCTTGATGAAGGCCATCGGGAAGCGGATGTCTTCCAGACGGAGGTGGCGCAGGGCCTTGAAGCCGAACACGTTGCCCACCAGGGAGGTGAGCACGTTGGTGATCGAACCTTCCTCGAACAGATCGAGCGGGTAGGCGATGAAGGCGTAGAACGACTCCTTGTCACCGGGAACGTCTTCAATCCGGTAGCAACGGCCCTTGTAGAAGTCGAGGTCGGTGAGAAGTTCAGACCAGACCGCCGACCAGGTGCCTGTGGAAGACTCGGCGGCCACGGCGGCTGCCACTTCCTCGCGGGGAACACCTTCCTGGCCGGTGACCTTGAAGCAGGCCAGCAGGTCGGTGTCGAGGGGGACGTAGTCGGGAGTCCAGTAGGTATCCCTGTACTCCTTGACCCCGGCGTCAAATTTCTTGCTCATGGGGAGAATGTCGGTGTGGATCGATTGGGAAGGGGAGGGCTGGGCGCCCGTTGATTCAGGGGCGCATCAGGACTCAGTCCTTGGATCCGACTCCGAAGCTGCTGGTGAGGGCTGGCTCCACTTCGCGGTGGGGGCGGGCGATGATGTGGGCGGCCACGAGGCCGTCACCGACGCGCTCGCAGGCATCTGCGCCTGCTCGGACAGCTGCGTTGACTGCACCGGTTTCGCCGCGCACCAGGACGGTGACGTAGCCGCCGCCGACGAATTCGCGGCCGATCAAACGGACTTCAGCCGCTTTGGTCATCGCGTCTGCCGCCTCGATGGCAGGCACGAGGCCACGTGTTTCGATCATGCCGAGGGCAATGCCCATGGTTTCACTCGCCATTGACGACTCCGGGACAAAGAAAAGGAGGTTCGATGAGAACAGTGCTCTTCGACGTACCCCGCCGTCAAGTGAATTGGGTGTGATGACTCATCACCGTCTGAGCTGGCCTTGATAAGCGTTGCTCATCCACCCTGAGAAATATGAAGCCATGTGAAGGAAAGCGCGGATGGGGCCGGTTCAAAATCTTCTTCGGCATCCTCTGAGGTAACCAGGAAGGGATCGATCGAACCCTTCCATGGCCGCTACGCCAACCCTGCCGCCGCTGATCAAGGAAAGCGGCCAGCGGGAGGTGTTCTGTGGCCTCACCTCGATCGTGTGGCTGCATCGCCGCATGCCCGATGCCTTTTTTCTGGTGGTCGGCTCCCGAACCTGCGCCCACCTGATCCAGTCGGCGGCAGGGGTGATGATCTTTGCCGAGCCCCGTTTCGGCACGGCGATCCTTGGCGAACGGGATCTGGCCGGCCTGGCTGATGCCAACGATGAGCTCGACCGGCTGGTGGGCGATCTGCTTGCCCGGCGACCCGAGATCCGCATGCTGTTCCTGGTCGGTTCATGCCCGTCCGAGGTGATCAAGCTCGACCTGGCCAAGGCCGCCGAGCGGCTCACCAGCCGATTGAGGGGGCGGGTGCGGGTGGTGAACTACTCAGGCAGCGGCATCGAAACCACCTTCACCCAGGGCGAGGATGCGGCCCTGGCGGCCCTGGTGCCGATGCTTCCCGCCACGGATGAAACCCAGCTGCTGCTGGTCGGCACCCTGGCGGATGGGGTGGAGGAACGGTTCCTCACCCTGTTCGAGCGCCTCGGGATCGGGCCGGTGCGCAGTCTGCCGCCGCGCCAGTCCACTGAGTTGCCACCAGTGGGCCCAGGAACCCGGCTGCTGCTTGCCCAGCCTTTCCTCAGTGATACCGTCCGGGCCCTCGAACGCCGGGGAGCCACAAGGATCGCCAGCCCATTTCCGCTTGGTGTGGAAGGAAGTTCTGCCTGGATGGCTGCCGCCGCCGCCGCCTTCGGAATCGACTCCGCCCACCGGGACACGGTGCTGGATCCCCTGGTGGCGCGTGGTCGGCGGGCCCTTGAGCCCCTGCGCCGCCAGCTGGAGGGCAAGCGCCTGTTCCTGCTGCCCGATTCCCAGCTGGAGATTCCCCTGGCCCGCTTCCTGAGCCGCGAGTGCGGCATGGAGCTGGTGGAGGTGGGCACCCCCTATCTCGACCGGCAACTGATGGCCGAGGAACTGGCCCTGCTGCCGCCCGGGACCCAGCTCAGTGAAGGCCAGGATGTGGAGCGTCAACTGGAGCGGGTGAGGTCCAGCCGACCTGATCTCGTGGTCTGCGGTCTTGGCCTGGCCAATCCCCTGGAGGCCGAAGGCATCGCCACGAAATGGTCGATCGAACTGGTGTTCAGCCCGATTCACGGTTGTGACCAGGCTGCCGATCTGGCCGAACTGTTCGCCCGTCCCCTGCACCGTCGCGATCTTCTCCAATGGAACTGACCCTCTGGACCTACGAAGGCCCGCCCCATGTGGGTGCGATGCGCGTCGCCGCCTCGATGGAGGGTGTGCACTACGTGCTGCATGCCCCCCAGGGCGATACCTATGCCGATCTCCTGTTCACGATGATCGAGCGACGCGGCCGCCGTCCGCCCGTCACCTACACCACCTTCCAGGCCCGCGACCTCGGCGGGGACACGGCTGAACTGGTGACGCGCTCGATCCAGCAGGCGGTGGATCGGTTTCAGCCGGAAGCCCTTCTGGTCGGTGAGAGCTGCACGGCCGAGCTGATCCAGGACCAGCCGGGATCGCTGGCAGCCGGCATGGGGCTTGGGATCCCGGTGGTCAGCCTGGAGCTGCCCGCCTACTCGAAAAAGGAGAACTGGGGTGCGGCTGAAACCCTCTACCAGCTCTGTCGCGGCCTGCTCAGGAACCAACTGCCTCCTCCAGGCAGCCCCAAGGCTGATCCGACCCGTTGGCGTGCCGAAGACCGTCGGCCACGGGTGAACCTCCTCGGCCCCAGCCTGCTGGGCTTTCGCTGCCGTGACGACGTCAGGGAATTGCGGAGCCTCCTGGCGGAGCACGGCATCGATGTGAACACGGTGGCACCGCTGGGCGCCAGGCCCGCCGACCTGCTGCGGCTGCCGGCCGCCGATGTGAACCTCTGCCTCTACCCGGAGGTGGCCGCTCCCCTCTGCAGCTGGCTGGAGCGCAGTTTCGGCACACCGGTGCTGAAAACGGTGCCGATCGGCATCGGTGCCACAGCCCAGTTCCTGAGGGAGCTTCACGCCCTGCTCGGTCTGGAGGCACCGGCCAGCCTGGAGGCAGATCAGAGCTCGCGGCTGCCCTGGTATTCCCGTTCGGTGGATTCCACCTACCTCACCGGCAAGCGGGTGTTCATCTTTGCCGATGCCACCCACGCGATCGCGGCTGCGCGGATCGCCAGCCGTGAACTCGGCTTCACGGTGGTGGGGCTCGGCACCTACAGCCGCGAACAGGCCCGTGAGGTGCGTGCCGTCGCCCAAGAACTCGGCCTTGAGGCGCTCATTTCCGACGACTACCTGGCGGTGGAGCAAGCCATGGCCGAGGCCGCTCCGGAGCTGGTGCTCGGCACCCAGATGGAGCGCCACAGCGCCAAGCGGCTCGGTATTCCCTGCGCGGTGATCAGCGCCCCCCTCCATGTGCAGGATGTGCCGGCTCGCTATGCCCCCCAGATGGGCTGGGAGGGAGCCAACGTGATTTTCGACACCTGGGTGCATCCCTTGATGATGGGGCTGGAGGAACACCTGATCGGCATGTTCCGCCACGACTTCGAATTCATCGAGGGCCACCGCAGCCATCTGGCAGACGGGGCGCCAGCGGTCGCCAGCGCCACCGATCCCCGCCGAGAGGAAGCTCCGGTGCCAACGCTGATCGGGACGGTGCAGGATCTCGCCATCCCTGTCGATGCATCTCCGCTCTGGACGCCCGATGGGGAGGCGGAACTGGCCAAGATCCCCTTCTTCGTGCGCGGCAAGGTGCGGCGCAACACCGAAATCTTTGCCCGGGAGCGGGGCGTCGCCCGGATTGATGCGGAGGTTCTCTACGACGCCAAGGCCCAGCTCAGCCGCTGAATCGCTGGGTGGAGCCGATCCTCAGCCTGAGCATCAGCTCGATTGTTGATGTTTCGGTTTGCACGAACCCCCTGCAGCCACAGGGGGCTTGCCCTTAGATGAATCGATCGCCGTTCCCTCGGCTTGCCATTTCCCATGACCACCACACTCACGCCTCCCACCACCGCAGGGGCCCCGTCGGGCCATGAAGACGGCGAAGGCAGCCTGCAGGTGCATCAGGACGCTGCGATGGCGATCGAGGAGGGTGCCCTGGTGATCGCCGTCTACGGCAAGGGCGGCATCGGCAAATCCACCACCTCTTCCAACCTCTCGGCCGCCTTCTCGAAGCTGGGCAAGCGGGTGCTTCAGATCGGCTGCGATCCCAAGCACGATTCCACCTTCACCCTCACCAAGAGGATGGTGCCCACGGTGATCGACATCCTCGAAACCGTCGACTTTCACACCGAGGAGCTCCGCCCTGAAGATTTCGTCTTCGAGGGCTACAACGGCGTGATGTGCGTGGAATCGGGTGGCCCGCCGGCCGGCACCGGCTGCGGCGGCTACGTCACCGGCCAGACGGTGAAATTGCTCAAGGAACACCACCTGCTGGAAGACACCGACGTGGTGATCTTCGATGTGCTCGGCGATGTGGTCTGCGGTGGCTTCGCCGCCCCCCTGCAGCACGCTCACTATTGCCTGATCGTCACGGCGAACGACTTTGACTCGATCTTCGCCATGAACAGGATCATGCAGGCGATCAATGCCAAGGCCAAGAACTACAAGGTGCGGCTCGGTGGTGTGATCGCCAACCGCTCCGAAGAAACCGACCAGATCGATAAGTTCAATCAGCGCACCGGCCTGCGCACGATGGCCCACTTCAAGACCGTGGATGCGATCAGGAAATCACGCCTGAAGAAGTGCACGATCTTCGAGATGGAAGCCAGCCCGGAAGTGGAAGCGGTGCAACAGGAGTATCTGAGCCTGGCTCAGAAGATGCTCAGCGACGTGGAGCCGCTGGAGGCCGAGTCGCTCAAGGACCGGGATATCTTCGATCTGCTGGGCTTCGATTGACGGGCAGATGGACCGTGCGGTCGCGCTGGGGGCTGGCGCTCCCATTGGCCGCATTCCGAACGATCGGTGAATCAGGGTGATCAGCCTGGCTGCTGAGCGCGACGATCCATCCGAAAGCCTTCCATGAAGATCGTGCTGGCGCCGGATTCCTTCAAGGGTTCGATGACGGCTCTGGAGGTGTGCGATGGGTTTCGAGAGGGTGTGCGCCGCGTTCGACCCGACGCCGAACTGGTTGCCCTGCCGATGGCCGATGGCGGTGAAGGCACCACCGAGGCACTCGTCGCCGCCTGTGGCGGGGAGCGGATCAGCGTTGCGGCCACCGGGCCCCTGCCGGACCAGCGGCGGCCGGTCGATGGCCTGATCGGACTGATCCACGGCGGAAGCACAGCGGTGATCGAGATGGCCTGTGTCTCCGGATTGCCGCTCATTCCTGTCGCCAGTCGCAATCCACTCCACACCACCAGCTATGGCACCGGGCAGCTGATCGGCGCGGCCCTGGATCGGGGGGCACGCCGCCTGATCGTGGGAATCGGCGGCTCGGCCACCAATGACCTCGGCGTCGGCATGGCCCAGGCGCTGGGCATCCGTTTCTTCCGGGCCGATGGCAGGGAGATGCTTGAGCCGATCACCGCAGAAGGCCTGGCTGAGGTGGCCAGGATCGATCCAGCCGGTCTCCACCCGGCTGTGGCGCAGAGCCACATCCTGGTGGCCTGTGACGTGGATAACCCACTGCTGGGTCCCGATGGCTGCAGTGCTGTCTATGGACCCCAGAAGGGGGCCGACGCCGTGATCGTCGGGAGGCTGGAAGCCCTGCTCGGCCAGGCGATCGACCTGATCGAACCCACGTTCGGCCGTCGGGTCCGCCACCAGCCAGGCGCCGGTGCTGCCGGGGGCCTGGGCGCCGGACTGATCGCCTTTCTCGGCGCCGAGCTCCGGCCCGGTATCGACCTGGTCATGGAGGCCTGCGGCTTCACCGAAGCCATCCGGGGCGCCCAGCTCGTGCTGACCGGCGAGGGACGGATTGATCAGCAGACCCTGCATGGCAAAACGATCCGAGGCGTGGTGCAGCGCTCGCAGCGGCAGGGGGTCCCGGTGGTGGCCATTGTCGGCAGCATCGGTGCGGGAGCGGAACTCCTCTACGGCATGGGTCTGACCAGCATCGTGTCCCTGGTGCCCGGTCCGGTGAGCCTTCAGCAGGCCATGGATCAAGGCCGGGAGATGGTCGCCGATACGGCCGAGCGGGTGATGCGCCTCTTCCTGGCCACAGCTGGGAGGGCGGACCAGGGTGGTTGATCAGCCTCGGGACTGGCCGAGGCCCAAGGCGGTCAGATCTCCGCGGCTGCCCGCTCCACCAGTCGCCGGGCCACCGCCTGCACGCCGGTATGGGCATAGGTGTCGGTGAAGGCATCGAGGAATGCGGCCAGCTGATCAAAGCGCCCCTGCCAGGGGCCGATGCTTCCTTCAAGCGCAGCCACCGCCTTCTGACCGCTCAGGCCCAGTTGGCCCACGAAGCCACCAGCCCAGCCCAGCCATTGATCCACCCCACGGCGCAGAAAGCTCATGTGGGCAGCATCGCCCCGGCCAGGGATCAGTGCTGCCATCCGCCCGTAGGCCGGCAGTTTGTGGAGGTCGCCGCTGCCGGCGGCTCCAAGCAGGCCGTCGAGGCGTTGCAGGGCCTGATCGCCGAGGGGGAGGAGTCCGTCGAAGCAGATCAGGGCTGCCATCCGCACCCGGGCCTCTCCGGCGTAGTCGGCCAGGGCGGCGCCGAAATCGGCGAAGCTGTCTCCAGGCAGGCCGTTCACCTGGGTGAAGGCCAGCAGCTCAGCCCCGACCTTCAGGCTCAGGTCCACGGCCTGGAGTGTGTCCCCCGGCGGGGTGATGCCTGAGATCCGCTTCAGCAGGGGCAGGCCGGCCGTGACATTGGCCAGCAGACGCAATCCACCGGTGGCGTGCTGGGAGCGGTTCACCGCGTCGTAGAGGCTCAGGGCCCGGCCATACCCCTCGGCGCGGGCGCCGCTGAGTTGATCGGCGCGGATCCTGACCTGTCGGATCAGCTGAGGATCCTGGCTACCGATCACCTCGCTGATCATCTGGTCGGCGCTGGTGGGGTTGCTCCAGCCACCAGGAACCAGGGTGCTGATGCCCTTGAGAGCCAGCACCGTGAGATCTCTGCGAGGCAGGCGCTCAAGGCGTTCGAGGACAGTACGGCTCATGCGGCAGGTTGCAGCTCGGGCTGGGGCTGGAGGGTGGCTGGAGGCGCTGCCGGCAGGGCTTCGCCGAGCTGCTCAGCCAGCTGGCCACGGGGCTTGGTGCGGCTCTGACGGCTGGGTTCCAGGGCTGCGATTCGGGGGAGATCGAAGGCGCCGAGCAAGGCGTGCCTCCGTTGCGGATCCAGCCCACTGCCCTGGCCGATCACCTTGACCTGAAAACGATCGGCCACCAGCAGGGCGCTGGCCTGGGGCCCCTGTTCGACCAGGGGCCAACCGGCGATCGCCTCGCTGGCGGACTCGAACTTGGCCCTGGCCTCCGGCGCCGTGCTGGTGTCGGAGATGGCCAGCAGGGCCACCACGGCGCCATCGCGCTTCAGCCTGGCTTCACTGAAACCGCGCTTCTCCTGGCTGAAGACAAGGTCTTCTCCAGCTGCCGGTGCGGGGAAGAGGCGATTGAAGGCCGTCCCATTGACCACCTCCTGTTTGGAGATGCCAGCAACGGTTCCACCGGGAAACCAATCGGAGAAGGGCAGCAGCAGAGCCCCGCCCACAATCAGCAGCCCGGCCAGTCCGATGGCCAGGGCCCAGCGCAATGGTCGAGGCATCGGCATACTTCGCTAAGAACTTTCAGGCTGGGAACGTGAGGCTGAAAATCGCAGGATTGGGAATCCTGATTTTTGCTATGACGAGGCCCTGCGGAACCCGATCAATCCAAGCCTGTCTTAGCAGGCTTCAGCAGCTCTGCTCCGCCCTCTACTTGGAGGGCGGTGAATCTGTCACCCACCGAGAGCATCAGACACGCTCGACCAGCTGGCTGGTGAGATCCCACATCAGCTCCGCCGTGGCCTGATCACTGGCTTTCTCGGAGAGCTCCTGGATGAATTGCCTGCCGTTGGCCGATTGGCGGTTCCCCCAGCTCCAGTGCGCGCCTGAGCTGGCGAAGGCCGGGTCGGCCACCACCATGGCGACCCGCTCACCGGCAAGCTCCTGACTCACGTATCCACCGGTGATGTTCTTCTGGAACCAGGGAAAGATGCGCTGGAACAGCGGATAGCTGTTGCGGAAAAGGGGCGTATCGGCGACGCAGCCGGGGTACAGGGATGTGAACACGATGCCCGTGCTGGCATGCAGCCGCCTGTGCAGCTCTCGGGTGGTGATCATGTTGCAGAGCTTGCTGTCCTTGTAGGCCTTGCCAGGCTTGAAGGGCTTGGCATCGGCCATGCTGATCGGCGCCTGAAAGCCGGCCCGGAAGCCGGCCAGATCGCCCAGATCAGCGGGTGCAGGGATAGGAATCTTGCCACCGAGTTCCTTTGAGTTGGCCGTGACGGTGCCGAGGATCACCAGCCGTCTGGATGGATGCGCCGAGCGTTCGAGCTCCTTGAGCAGAAGCTGAATCAACAGGAAATGCCCGAAATGGTTGGTGGCCATCGAGAGTTCGTAGCCCTGGGGGGAGCGTCGGGGCTGCTTGAGCAGGGGCAGGTACACGGCTGCGTTGCAGACCATGGCGTCGAGCGAACGTCCTGTCGCCTTGAAGGCTTCCGGCACTTTCCTGACGCTGGCGAGATCACCGAGGTCCACCTGCAGATGACTCAGGCAGCTCTCGGGAATGCCCAGGCTTGCTGCTGCTGCGCGGGCCTTGGCCGTGTCCCGGCAGGCCATCACCACATGCCAGCCCCTGGCTGCGAGGGCCTTGGCGGCATGAAGGCCGACGCCTGAGGAAGAGCCTGTGATCAGAACGGTGCCCGGGGCTTGCGCTGCTGCCGGGCTGAGCGGCTGGGCTGTCGCCAACGGCTGGATGGCTGGATCGGAATCGGACGCCATGCTGGCGAATTGCTGCGTTGAGCCCATACCTAAAGCCAGCCGGGTGCCTCAGCGGCTGCCGGATGAGTGGAATTCAACAGAAGGTGATGGTTGCCCGGCTCGCCGCGGATGTTCAGAGGCGGGAGTGAAGCGAACTGGATTGTTTGGGGGGCTCCCAGACCACCCGGAGGCGATTCGGGGCGATCCATTGATCCTGCTCTCGCAGCAGCTGCTGTTCTCCTTCCTTTGAAAAGAGCTTGTCGAAACGGGCCTGGGCCCGCCGCAGCCGGGCGGTTTCGATATCGAGGATGGCGCTCAGTTCACCGTGACGATCGAGCCGTTGCTGATAGGCAGCGGCGAGATGGGTGAGACTCACGGCGGCCAACATGGCAACACCGAGTTTGACGGTGAGCCCGATCACGCTGCACAACACCTCCTGCCGCTCGCCCGAGGGCCGCTGCTGAGGGCGTGGAGATTCAGAACGACTCGGTCCGTCGCTGCGCCTGCGCCGGCCAGTCTCCTGGGAGGGCTCAAACGGTGATGATCCCGCCGTTGAAGAACCGATCGTGGATGATCCAGTCGATCTTGAGCCGAAGGGAGCGGAGCGCTGGGCGGCTGTCAAGGCGGAGTCGCGAGCTAGGCCCCGCTTCTAACAGCTCTCCGTGCAGATGCCAAGGTCCAGGGCTTCCCGTTTCTGGATCAGGCGTTGTAAAGGCTGACGCAGAGGCGAATCGCCAGCACACCGGCGTGGGCGGCGACCACTAGAGCGATCAGCACTTCTACCTGGCTGAGTGTTGTGACCATGGCCGACGACGGGGAACGATTGTCGCCACCATTGTTCAGCTCCAACTCACCCCTCGCCGCTGCCAGGCCGCGGGTTGTCATAGCTCTTGATGGCTCCCTCCTCCGCTCCGCTCACGATCTCGGCCAGCCAGATCCGCTCGCTCGATCTGACCCCGCTCCAGCTCTGGCGCGATCTACCCCCGGCGGCCCTGCTGGAGCGTGCTGGCAAGCTTGCCTTGAACTTCGAGTGGCCGCGGTCGGAGGCGGATCCGCGGGAACTCTCCGAGTTGCCCGAATTGCGGCTCTGGAGCCTGCGGGCCGACGCGCTGCATCCCTGGTTGCCCTTGATTCTGGAGCGAAGCAGTGGCCAGCTCTGTCGTCATGTGGCGATGTTGCTTCCCCATGGCTTCAGCCGCACCGAGGGCATCCGTTTCGCCCCGGAATCCCTGGAACTCTGGATCACCCACCGGCTCTTCCTGCTCGATCACTGGAGTCAGCTGCATGGGCTCGGTTGTCGCGGTGGGCTGGCCCAGATGGCGGCGATGCTCGGCTTTGAACTGGACTCAGCGTTCTGGCAACCCCTGCCTCTGAACGGTTGAATGCTGCTGGGCCTGGGGCGGACGTTCAGCTGCTGAGCCCCAGGCTGATCGCCCTTCGGCCGGCGTCGATCGCCAGCAGCAGGGTGACCAGCCGGAGCAGCCAGACCAGGGTCTGTTCACTCACCCGGTCCAGCCGGGCGGCTGACCAGCGAGCTGAAAAGGCCGCGGATCCGCCCAGCAGCAGGGCCATCGAGGCATTGGCTCGCCCCCCGATCAGAAACTCGGCAGAGGCGGCTGAACTGGAGCAGAGCACGGCAAGAGTGCTGAGCCGGATGGCCTGATGGATCGGCACACCCAGAATGCGCACCATCAGCGGCACCATCAGCAGTCCGCCGCCGAGGCCGAGCAGGCCGCCGCCGAGTCCACCGACGCTGCCCACGGCGATCAGGCCGATGGCAGCCACTCGTGGCTGCTCCCTGCTGTCCGCCTCTGACTGCGTCGCACGGATGCTGAAGGCCAGAAGTCCGTACATGGCCGCCTGGATCGCCAGCAGGTGCCAGCCGCTCAGCCCGTTGCCGAGATGGCTGAACAGGAGGCCGCTGCCGGCGGCGCTGAGGCCGATCCAAATGCCCTCACGCCAGGCCAGCCTGCCGGTTCGAAGATGGGACCAGGTCCCCCCGAAGGTGGTGGGCACGATGGCCAGGGTGCTGGTGGCCAGAGCCTGGTGGGGGGTGAGGCCGAGCAGGAGCAGCAGGGGTGAGAAGACCAGACCACCTCCGACACCCAGCAGCCCTGAGAGCAGGCCGGCCAGCAGGCCGAGGGGCAGCAGGGGCAGCAGCTCCATCACCATGGTGGGATCAAGAGCACTCCTGACCATTGGCTCCAGGATCTCCCATCACCCCACCATTCCCAAGCCGCTGGCGCTGGATTCCGCCACTCAACGGCCCAGGCGACTGGCAGATGGCCATCGATGAGTGGCTGCTCGATGAGCTGGTGGCTGGCCGTGGATCGGCAGCCTTTCGCTTCTACACCTGGTCGACCCCCACCCTTTCCCTTGGTTTCCACCAGCGCACGCTGGAGCCCCACTGGACCACTCTGGAGCAGCAGGGGCTGATCAAGGTGGTGCGGCGACCGAGCGGTGGTCGGGCGGTTCTGCACGGTGGTTGCCTCACCTATGCCCTGCTGTGGCCCCAGGCTCCAGGGCCGCGCAGCCTCAGTTATCGCCTGGCGAGCCAGTGGTTGCTGGATGGATTTCAGCAACTTGGCTGCCCCCTGGCCTTCGGCTCTTCGGCGCCCGGGCTGCAGCGCAGCAGCTGCTTTGCCACCAGCACCAGCGCTGATCTGGTGGAGCTCAACGGAGCCAAGCGGGTGGGGAGTGCCCAGCTGTGGCGCCAGGGCCATCTGCTTCAGCACGGCAGTGTGCAGCTCTCGCCCACCCCAGGCCTCTGGATGGAGATCTTCGGCGCCGAGCCACCTGAGCTGTCTGCCCTGCCGATCGATGGGGATGCCCTCCTGGCGCATCTGCGTTGTTCGGCAGAGGCGGCTCTGGGTGGGGGTGGATTTGATTCGAGCCCGCTCAACGAGACGGAGCTTGCCGCGATCGATCTCCGTCGACAGCAGGCTGGGAGCGAACCAGTGCCCCTGGCTCGGGCCGGCCTCACTTCGCGGAGCTGATCGCAGGCGGGGTGGCGGGCGGTGAGCCGGGTTCCGCAGGGAGAGAGCCGGCGATGCCACGGGCTACCTGGCCAAGGGCCAGGCCCATCGGGTAGCTGCCCTGTCGCCGGGCCGCATCCAACAAGGCCGTCGGCAGGCGCAGGCCCAGACGCTTCAGCACCGCTTCGGAAAGCTCCGGACGCTCAATGGTCCCGGATGGGAGGCCCGCGTCACTGAGCACAAGCAGACGATTGACGCCAGGCTCTTCCAGTTTGAGGGCCGCCTGCCACAGCGGCGCAGACTCGCTGATGGAACTGAGCGAGGCAAGCGGCTGCAGGTGATCCCCCACCTGCTCGATCTCCCAGCGCTGGACCGGCAGTGATTGCAGGGCTCCATCGTCGATCAGGCCTTTCCAGCGGCCCCGATCACAGACAAGGATCCAGTCAGCAGGCTGGTTGGAGGGATCACTGCGGCGAACCCCGCTGAGCTCCTTCAACGAGGCATCGGCCTCGAGAACCCGGAAACGACGGCCGGCGGCCTCACGGACCTTGAGATCGCGGAGGGCCGTCTCCAGGGAGAGCAGCTGGAGCTGGCTCCTGGAGGCGCCGAGCCCGAACCAACCCAGCAGCACCAGCCAGATCGCTCCGAAGCCGCCGCCACGAAGCACCAGCAGGGTGCCCATGCCGATCGCCATCAGCGACAGGAAGCGGCCGATCGCCGCCGCAACCTGCACCCCACGCCGCTGGCTGCCGGTGTGCTGCCACACCAGCGCCTTGACGATCAGACCGCCATCCAGGGGCAGACCGGGCAGCAGGTTGAACAGGCCAAGCATGAGGTTCAGGCCCCCGAGCTGCTCCACCATTTCGCCCGCCATCGGCGAGAGGTGGGAAACGAAGTGACTGCCTTGAAGCAGCAGCCCGGCCAGCACCAGGCTGACCAGGGGGCCGGCGGCCGCCACCTGCAGAGCGGCCAGCGCCGTGCTGCACTCCCGCTCCACCGTGGCCACCCCGCCCAGCATGAACAGGGTGATGCTGCGGACCTTGACGCCGTGGGCGATCGCCACCAGCGAATGGCCCAGCTCATGCAGCAGCACCGAAACGAACAGCAGCAGCGCCGTTGCCAGGGAGAGCAACCAGAGACTGAGCAGGGAGGCCTGGCCGGCGAACTGGGCGCTGTACTGCTGCTGAAAGAGCACTGTGACCAGGCCGAGAATCACGAACCAGCTGGGATGGATCCGCAGGGGTATGCCCTGGATCCTCATCAGCAACCATCCCTCGCCCACGCGATTCATTCCGGCTATGCCTCAGGCGGAGCCCGAAGTCGTCGAACATGAATCTTAGAAAGACCACCGCTCCTGAGGCCGTGCCTGTTCCGTTGTTGAAGATCTGCGGCCTGCGGCGGAGTGATCAGGCGGTGGCGGTGGCGAGCAGCGGCGCCGATGCGGTGGGCGTGATCGCCGTGGAGGGATCCCCCCGCTGGCTGGAGCCGCCCCTCCGCCCTGGCCTGTTCGCCGCTCTGCACCAGAGCAGTCCGCACTGCCTGGGCGTGCTTGTGGTGGCGGATCCAGGGGACGATGAGCTTGATTCGCTCCGGCCAGAGCAGGGCGGCCACGACGTGGTTCAGCTCCATGGCCGGGAATCACCGCAGCACTGCCGTCAGCTGGCCGAGCAGCTGGGATGCCCCCTCTGGAAGGCCCTGCGCGTGCGCCACCCCGCTGATCTGCAGCGGGTGATGGCCTACGCCGGTGCTGTGGATGCCGTGTTGCTTGATGCCTGGGTGCCTGACCAGCTGGGGGGCAGTGGTCAGCGAATCCCGATCGAGTGGTTGAGCGGCTTTCAACCGGCCATGCCGTGGTGGCTGGCCGGTGGGATCTCTCCGGAGAACGTGGCGGCTGTTCTGGCCGCGGTTCAACCGGATGGGCTGGATGTCTCCAGTTCGGTGGAGCTGGCTCCGGGCCTCAAGGATCTGGGGAGGGTGAGCCAGCTGATTGAAGCAATCAGGGCAGCCCATCCTCGGCTCGCTCCCTGAGCCGAGGATGGGCTGCCAACGGAACCTGGCCCTGTGACATCTGGGGCCTTCAGGGCCCTTCAGGAGTGGATTGAGGGGATGATCAACGAAACGGCTCAGCGTCCGGGGCAATCCAGCTTCGGGGATCTGCAGAATTCAATGGATTCAATGGGACTTCCTGACGTGCCGATGGTCCGCAGCCTGTCGAGGGCACCAAGGCGATCGGCCATCGCCATGGCTGCTCTGCTTGGTTCGTTGCTCGCTTCAGGTCTGGCCCAGGCCCAGGGAATGGTGCCCGGTTGTCAGTTGGTGGATGGCAGCCTGCAGTGTGTGCCTGGACTGACGGCTGATCCCGAGCAGCAGATCCAGATCCTGCGGAAGCAGATCAGCGCTGATCAAGGCCTGGAAACCGTTGTGAACCAGCAACAGGCCCTTGTTCAGCAGGCACTGCTGGCCGGCCCCGCCCTGGTGGGTGCTGTCTTGAGCGCGTCATTGACAGGTTCCGGAGCCTCTCCTGTGGATTTCCACTGGTATCGAATCGCGCCGGGACAGCAGAGCTGGCAGCTCATTCCTGAGGCAAGGGGGGCGAGTTACCGACTGACGATGCTGGATGTGGGTCAGCAACTGATGGTGGTATCCGTGAGTGGAGCCGGCACCACAACCGTCAGACAGAGCTCACAACCTGTTGGGCCTGTCACTCAGACCCCTCGCTGATCACGGCAGCCACAGCCTGCTGCATGATCTCCGTACTGCCCGATCACATTTCCGGCAGCTGGATACCGGGCATATGAATGCTCAGCTGGTGAGCATCGATTCCTGCTGCCTGACCAGCTCGAAAAATTCCTGTTTCAGGCTGGGATCGTGGCGGAAGTCCCCACGAACGACGGAATTCACCATGCTGGTCTGTGGTTCCTTGACCCCACGCCATTTCATGCAGTAATGCTGGGCCTTGACAAGGATCGCCAGCCCCTGCGGACAGCAGAGCCGTTCGATTTCATCGGCCAGGATCATCACAGCTTCTTCCTGGATGTGGGGGCGTGAAAAGACCCAATCTGCCACCCGGGCGAATTTGGAGAGCCCGATCACACGGTCCCCTGGTTTGATGCCGATCCAGCAGTTGCCCAGGATGGGCACAAGATGGTGGGAGCAGGCAGAACGGATGCTGATCGGCCCGACGGTATAGATCTCATCGAGCTTCTTGACGTTTGGAAAACTGGCGATTTTGGGCTGTTGATGGTAACGACCCTTGAAAACTTCATGAAGATACATCCGAGCAACGCGCTCAGCTGTTTCTTCGGTGTTGTGGTCGTGGTCGATATCAATCACCAAACTGCGCAGCATCTCCCTCACCTTGCCGGCAACCTCGATTTCCAGTTGCTCCAGATCACCATCCTGAAGAAAATCGGAAATGTTGTCGTTGGCGAAGAAGGAGGCCCCGGCTTGCACGAGCCTTTCCCGAATGCGATGGCTGATCGGTGCAGGCGCCAGCTCCGGGGCCGTTGCCCGTGGGAGTGAAGCGGAAGGAAGGGTGGATGTCATGGAAGACTTCAGAAAGCTCCGGTGGCGGGCATGAGGGTGAGATCCTCCACCACTTGGGTGGAAGGCTGTTGAGCGAGAAACAGGAGGGCTTCAGCTGCTTGGTCTGCACTTAGCATGGCACGGGTGTCGAAACTTCCGTTGACGGTATCCGACACCCACAGGGGGGTATTCACGCTCCCGAGGGTCAGGGTGCAGACCCTGACTCCGTGACTGCGCTCTTCTTCTGCAAGGCAACGGCTGAACGCTTCGAGTGCGGCCTTCGATGTGCAATAGGCGCCCCAGTTGGGGAAGGCCCTTCGGGCAGCATGGCTGCTGACGTTGATGATCAGGCCCGATCCCGTAGCCCGCAGTGTGGGCAAGACGGCCTGGCAGACCTGAAACACGCTGGTGACATTGAGTTGAAGGAGCCATTGCCAGTGGCTCAGGGTCATCTCAGCCAGAGAGCCGGTGTAGGCAGCTCCAGCATTGTTGATCACCACCGCAGGGGTGATTCCGAGCGAAAGCAACTGATGGATTGCCCCAGTGATCGAGTCGGCGTCATTGAGATCGGCAGTCACAACCCCGACCTGGCAGTCGGAACTCCGCAAGGAGTCGGCCAGGAGGTCCAGCTCCGCGCTGGGACGGGCCAGGAGCAGAAGATCCCAGCCTGCTGAGGCAAAGCGTCGTGCCGTTGCTGCACCAATACCCCTGGAGGCACCCGTGATCAGAACAGCAGCCAAACAACCTCCTTAACAATTTTATTTTAATTGCTCAGAGAAGAATCTGTGGCCCCGGCTTCGATGAACCTGCCGATCCGGCGGAACTTTTCGTAACGCTGGTTCAGCAGATCCGCTTCGGATAACGCACAAAGGCTGGCCAGCTGCTCCAGCAGGGCCTCTTTCAGCGTTTTGGCCGCCTGGAGGGGCGACCAGTGGTTCCCCCCAGACGGTTCGCTCAGCACTCCGTCGATCACGCCGAGCTGGAGCAGGTCGGCGGCGGTGATCTTCAGGGCTGCCGCCGCGGTCGTCGCCTTCGCCGCGTCCCGCCACAGAATCGAGGCGCAGGCTTCCGGGCTGGCCACGGTATACACGCTGTGCTCAAACATCAGCAGGCGGTCGGCCACACCGATGCCGAGCGCGCCGCCGGATCCGCCTTCCCCGATCACCGTGGCGATGATCGGAACCCTGAGCCGGAACATCTCCCGCAGATTCACGGCGATCGCCTCGCCCTGTCCCTGTTCCTCTGCCAGCACCCCCGCATAGGCACCCGGAGTGTCGATGAAGCTGAGGATCGGCAGCCGGAAACGATCGGCGTGGTCCATCAGTCGCATCGCTTTGCGGTAGCCGCCTGGTGAGGCCATGCCGAAGTTGCGGGCCACATTCTCCTTGGTGTCGCGACCTTTCTGATGGCCCAGCAGCACCACGGCGTGGGATCCAATGCGACCGATTCCCCCCACCAGGGCCTGGTCATCGGAGCCGCGCCGATCCCCATGCAGCTCCAGCCACTCCTCGGTGATCACCTGGATGTAATCCAGGGTGCTGGGCCTCTGGGGGTGGCGCGCCACCTGGATCTTCTGGGAGGGACTCAACGCACCGAAGATCTCCTCGCGGCGCCGGGCGGCGAGGGTTTCCAGCTGGAGGAGCTGCTGGCTGACATCCACTTCGGAATCCTTGGCCAGCTGGCGGATCTGTTCAATCTGCTCCTCCAGTTCAACGAGGGGTTTTTCGAAGTCGAGCAGGGGGCGGCGGGCCATCGGGGAGAGAAAGGTAAAAACAGGGGGTTCAGAGCATGGCGCCGGCCAGCGAACGGATCCTGGCTGGATCGAGGCCAAGGGGCTTGAAGCCATGGCGACTGGAAGCCGCACCGATCTGCTCCATCGTCTGGGTGGTGATGCGGTTGCGTCCCCAGCTGAAGTTGGTATGCCAGCCCTCGAACTCCAGGAGGATCGCCTCTGCGAAACAGGCAAACATCTGGCGTTTCGGTTGATCCATGTCGGCCACCTCCATCATCTGCCAGTCGATGTCAGTGAAGAACTCAACGATGCCCCCCTTGAGGACGTGAACCCCTTCCGCCTGAATCTTCGAATCGAGGTTCTTGGGATAGCCCCCATCGATCATCAGACAGGGTGATCGGAGCCGCTGCCAGTCGATCGAGAGCGACTGGGGCAAGCTGGCCACCCAGACGACCACATCGGCTTCGGGCAGGGCCTCTTCCAGGGGAAGAATCCTGCCCCCTGCCAAAGACGCCTGCAGATCAAGCAGGCGCTGCTGATGCCTGGCCACAAGCAGCAGTTCACCGACGCCGGTTTTGTCCTGCAACCAGCGGCAGACGGCGCTGCCGATATCGCCGCTGGCTCCGACCACCGCCACCTTGGCTTTGCTGAGATCGATGCCCAGCAGCGGGGCGTTGATCTCGACCTGGCGGCAGATCACCCAGGCGGTGTGGGTGTTGCCGGTGGTGAAGCGCTCCCATTCCAGGGTTGTGGAGCGAATCTGCTGAAACTTGGCCAGATCGAAATTCTCGAAAATGATCGAGGTGAATCCACCCAGGGCCGTGATCGCGATTCCCTGCTTCTGGGCCAGCTCCATGGCGTTCTGGACCTTGCGGGTTGCTGTCTTGAAGCGGGACAGCATCTCCGGCACGAAGCAGGAGTCGATGTAGGCGCCCTCGATGGTCTGGCCGGCAGGGTCAGTGATCGTCAGTTTTTCGACCAGTTGGGGCGGTGCGCTGCACCACATGTCCAGGTCACCCTCGGCGTAGTCCTCGTAGCCAAGGTTCCTTGCCTTTTGCCGAGCCTCCTCGAAGTTGCTGGAATGTCCGATCAGACCAAACATGGAATCTGTACCTCTCGAAGCGAACCAACGTTCGCGGGCCACCTTGTAGTGCAGGCTACCGCTCGGTGTGATCGCTTCAGCAGCGTGCCCCCCCAGGGTTCAGCCGACCAGGGCTGCGGCCGCCATGCGGGCAATCTCCCGGCCGGTGAAGCCGATCTCGGCAAGCGCCTCCTGATAGGCGATCAGGAAGTCCTCGATCAGACCTTCCTTTTCCATCTGGAGCACGGCCGCATCGCCAGCGACCTGATCGAGCATCTGGCGGACCAGAGGCAGATTCTGGCGATTGGCCTGTTCCAGTTCGGTGCGGCTTGCCTCCAGGTTGGCCTTGAGCCATTCTTGCCCGTAGTTCAGGTGGGTGTATTCATCCTTGACCACACCTTCGGTGATCTTGCGGGCAAATGGGTCGGCTACAGGGATGTAGATGTGATAAGCGGCGATGGCGAAGGCTTCAATCAGCAGGGCTTGAATCAGGAGGCAGGTCACCACCTTGCCCTCGGCC
This sequence comes from Cyanobium sp. ULC082, assembly GCF_977927535.1. Taxonomy (NCBI): domain Bacteria; kingdom Bacillati; phylum Cyanobacteriota; class Cyanophyceae; order Synechococcales; family Prochlorococcaceae; genus Cyanobium; species Cyanobium sp. ULC082. The sequence continues at coordinate 939,595 of NZ_OZ376397.1, read as the reverse complement.
AGTGCGGACTGGAAATTGTCGTGGAGCGGGGAGAAGAACTGTTTGGCGAATGGCATGTCAGCAACCACATCCAGATTCCTGGCACAGGCCTGAAACCCTTTCATGTGCTTGAGCTCCATCCGGGCAAGGCGAGCAAGCTCGTCGGCCTGATCGGGAATGAGCGACCCCAGCGACATGTAGTTGTCGTGGGCCTCCTGTTCACCTTCGATCACAATGGCGTTGATGCGGCTGTAGGCATCTTTGTATTCATTGGTGGTGAAATCCGGCAGAGCGTCCAGAAGGGCCGACGTGGTTTCCGCAACGGTCATGACCGCGGTTACTCAGAGATTGATTCAACTGTAACCACCGCCCGACGAATCTGATCACCCCCTCGGCGGCCACTCGCTGCTGAGGAGCCCTCCGAGCAGCTGACTCCAGCCGATCACCAACGCTTCATACAGAGCCTCCCCCAAGGCGGCGCTGGCACTCCGGGCATCCCCGATCACCCCCGAGCTGGAGAGATCTGCCGTGAGCCAGGCGTTCGGCACGGAACCCTCCAGGCTCCAGCCGGCCGGGGCTACTGCCGCGACTTCCCGGCCCAGGCGCCCGTCATGGGGCCGCTGCGGACCGACCAGCTCCGGCGCGAGGTGAAGCATCAGGCTTGTTTCGGCCAGGCCGGCATGGAGACCTTCGTGGCGTTCCGGTTCCGGCAGCAGGGAGGCCACACCCTGCGGCCCACTCCAGAGGAAGCAGGGCAGCACCGCCATGGCTGGCTGTGCGGCCCTGAGTTGCCTGGCAGCGACCTGCAGCAAGGCGATCTGCCCCCCATGGCCGTTGAACAGCACCAACCGGTCGAACCCCGCTCCCGCCAGATCACGGCCCACGGCCATCACCAGAGCAATCAGCGCTTCTGCCGAGAGACTCAGGGTTCCAGGAAATCCTCGATGCTCAGGGGAGAATCCATAGCTGGAGAGAGGCAGCCGCCAGATCGGCAGCGCCTCCGGCAGCCGCTCCAGCACGCCGTCCAGCACCCGTTCGGAGAACAGGCCATCGGTGCCGATCGGCAGGTGGGGGCCGTGCTGCTCCACCGCCCCGAACGGCCAGATCACCGTGCTGCCGGGCCGAGCGGCAGCCCTCTCGATCGCCGGCCAGGGAAGTCTTTCCAGTGATCGCTGCGCTCCGCCAGTTGGTGGGGCGTCGGTCTGGCCGGCCGCATCCATCCTGGAAACCCTCAGCCCGTGATCCTTACAGTGTGGTCCTACCCGAGTTCCGTTGGAACCATGGCCGGATCCGATCAGCAGCCAGCGCGCGATCCCCAGGCCGGATCACAACGGCCGCTTCCAGCTTCCAGCTCTCGCCTGCAACCCCCCACCCCCCTGCGCAAGCCGCTTCAGGTGCTGCACCTCAGCCGCAAGGAGCAGCAACCGGCCCCTGTGCTGGATGAGCCCAATGTTCAACCCAGTCAGGCGGAGTCGCCGGTGCGCGCCACCAATCCCCTCCAGCCCTCTGCACCAGCCCGCTCTGCCCCGTTCCGACCGGGCCAGGGCCACTACGATCCAGCCCAGCCTGCTCCAGATCGCATCGATCCTGAGGATCGGGATGGCGATCGGTTTGAAACGGCCAGCCTGGAAGGCTTGACGATGGCTGATCTGCTGGGCGGCGAGAAGCCCAGCTCCAGAGGCGCCAGCCCTGGGCCGAAGCCTGCCAGCACGCCGGCACGCACGGTCGATGAGTTTGATTTCGACGAGGACGCCTTTCTGGCGGCCCTGGACGAAAACGAGCCGGTTGGGGCCACCGGCGAGGTGGTCAAGGGCGTCGTGCTCACGGTGGAGAGTGATGGCGTCTACGTCGACATCGGCGGCAAGGCACCCGGCTTCATGCCGAAGGCCGAATGTGGCCTCGGCGTCATCATCAACCTCAAGGAACGCTTTCCCAGGGGACAGCCGGTGGAAGTGCTCGTGACGCGCGAGCAGAATGCCGATGGCATGGTCACCGTCAGTGCCCGCGCCCTGGCCCTGCGCCACAGCTGGGACAAGGTGAAGCAACTGGAGAAGGATGGCAAGGTCGTGCAGGTCAAGGTGAGTGGCTTCAACCGCGGCGGCGTCACCTGTGACCTGGAAGGCCTGCGGGCTTTCATTCCCCGTTCCCAGCTGATCAACGGGGAGAACCACGAGGAGCTGGTGGGCAAGACCCTGGGCGCCGCCTTCCTTGAGGTGAACATCGAAACCCACAAGCTGGTGCTCTCTGAAAAGCGGGCCAGCACGGCGGCCCGCTTCCAGGAGCTGGAGGTGGGTCAGCTGGTCGAGGGCCAGGTGGTGGCCGTCAAGCCCTACGGGTTGTTCGTCGATCTCGGCGGCGTCAGTGGCCTGTTGCATCAGTCGTGCATCACCGGCGGCACCCTGCGCGATCTGCGCGAGGTCTTCGACCAGGGCGACCGTCTCAAGGCCCTGATCACCCAGCTCGACCCGTCCCGCGGCCGCATCGGACTGAACACGGCCCTGCTGGAGGGCCAGCCCGGCGAATGGCTGGTCGACAAGGAGAAGGTGATGGCCGAGGCGGAAGACCGGGCCAACCGGGCCCGCAACGGCCTGCGTCAGCAGGAGCAGACCGCCGGATGAGCAAGGCTGCAGCCAGCTCCGTCTCCGCCGACTGGGAGCTGGACTACTTTTCCCGACCGGTGCTGGAGGCCGATGGCAAGAAGCGCTGGGAACTGCTGATCTGCTCCACTCCGGCCTTTGACGCCACCGAAGCGGGGTTTCGCTGGGTCAGCGTCTGTCCGGCCACCAGCGTCAACTCGATCTGGCTGCAGGGGGCCCTCACTGAGGCCCTCGCCGCTGCAGAGCGGGATGGCTACCGCCCCCCCCGGCGCCTGCGCTGCTGGCGGGCCTCGATGCGCACGATGGTGCAGCGTGCTGCCGAAGCGATCGGGCTCGAAGTGGTGCCCAGCCGCCGCTGCTATGCCCTGCTCGACTGGCTGGCAGAACGGGAGCAGCGGGTCTATCCCGAGGAGGCGGGCTATCTGGCGGGCCCGCTGGCGCCGCCACCGATTCCGGTTGCCGCACCGGCTGTGATCCTGCCTGAAGCTGTTCGCGGTGACCGTTGGAGCTGGGCCACCCTCACGGTGGCCGCTCTCCAGGAAGCCTCCGCCTGGGAGATCGGCTTCAGCGGACTGGGAGCTTTGCCGGCCGGTTTGGCAGGTCAGCTTGTTGTTCCCGGCATCCGCCTGTTCAGCGCCAATCGGTCCCTGGCGATCGCCGGCTGGATGGCGGGGCTGGAGCCAGTCCGCCTGGAGATCAACGACGATTCTTTGCTGCTTGAGGCTGCCCTTGAGAACCGCTGGCTGCTGGGCAAGGTGGAGGAAGCGGAGGCTGAAGCGGCCAGGGCCGTCTTTGCCCTCGCCCGCCAGGAGGTGGCTGGCCTGCAGTTCATCGCCGTCCAGAGCACTCCCCAGTCGGAGAGGTTCGATGGTTTCTGGTTGCTCCGCGATCTTCCCGATCCATGACCTCTCCCCAGCAATCCCACCTCCATGGCTGAAGCCGTCGAAGCGCCGTTCGATCGGCCGGATCGGACCTTCAACAGCCTGCCCGGCTGGACCTGGGTGGGGACCTATGGCGGCTATTTCCTCCAGGCTGATCGGCTGGCCGATTTCGAACATGGCTTCTTCACCCGTCAGTGGGGCGGACGGGGCCCGGAGGAACTGGCTGGAGCGATCAGCGCCGGTGTGAGTGTGCACCGCACCCGACAGGTGCATGGCGCGAAGGTGCTCGGGGCCGATCTTGCGACAGGGGAGCCCTGGCCCGCCGCCGATGGCCTGTTCAGCCGGGAAGGTGGTCAGAGCCTCTGGGTCTGCGGGGCTGATTGCACCCCGGTGCTGTTCGCCGATGGCGCCACCGGCCAGGTGTCGGCCTGCCACGCCGGCTGGCGAGGTGTGGCGGGTCGCATCCTGCCGGAAGCGATTGAGCAGATGGAGCGACTCGGCAGCCGGCGCGAGGACCTGCAGGTTGCCCTTGGCCCAGCCATCCATGGCGCGGCCTATCAGGTGCACGCCGATGTGGCCCTGGAGGTGGCGGCCAGCCTGGTTTCGGCAGGCCTACCGGATCTGCTCGATGCCCCAAGCGATCGGCTGGCGAGGCTGGAGCCGTTGCAACGCTGCGGTGCTCTGTCCGACGATCCCCAGCCCGATCGATTCAGGCTTGACATCCGTGCGGCCGCCGCCCAACAGTTGCGGCTTGAAGGCTTGTCCGCCGATCAGATCAGTGTGTGTCCGCTCTGCACGGCTGCTGAGCCATTGCTCTTTCATTCCTGGCGCCGAGATCAGGTCAAGGCCGTGCAATGGAGCGGAATCGTGGCCCAGGCCTGAGCCTCCTCTGGTCATCCTTTCTGGATAGAGAGTTGTGTGTGGATTCCTGTCGCCGCTGGCTTGCCGGATGGCGGATGATCTTATAGAATCCTGAAGATATCTGAACCGTTCAACATGCTTACCGGCGCCGATCTTCTTGCCAAAGTAAAGGAGATGGGAGACGTCAGCAAATCCGAGATTGTACGGGCTTGTGGCTACGTCTCGGCAAAGAAGAATGGCAGTGAACGATTGAACTTCACAGCCTTCTACGAAGCCCTGCTCAATGCCAAGGGCGTGGATTTCAGTTCATGGAGCAAAATCGGCAAGGGTGGTCGCAAGCTCAGCTTCACCACCAAGATTCAGTTCAACGGTAATCTGATGGTGGGTAAGGCTTACACCAGCCTGCTTGATCTCAAGCCGGGTGATGAGTTCCAGATCAAGTTGGGACGCAAGCAGATTCGCCTGATTCCTCTCGGCGCTGACGACGAAGACGAGTGAGGGCAAGCGCCTCCGCCACCTTGATGCCATCGATGGCTGCGGACAGAATGCCGCCGGCATAGCCGGCTCCCTCCCCAGCTGGATAGAGCCCCCGGACATTGATGCTTTGCAGGTTTTCCCCCCTTGGGATGCGAACCGGTGAAGAGGTGCGCGTTTCCACTCCGGTCAAAAGGGCAGTGGCCATGCTGAAACCGGGAATCGTGCGATCGAAGGCAGGCAACGCCTCCCGGATCGCCGCCGCCGCGAAGGCCGGCAGGCAGGCTCCGAGGTCGGCCTGGTTCACTCCAGGCCCGTAGGAGGGCTGAATCAGATCCGCAGCTTCCCCCGTTTCTGCCAAACCCGTGCTGCCGGTGTCGATTGTGGTGCTGGTGCTGGTGCTGGTGCTGGTCTGGGACCCTTGCAGGAAATCCCCCACCCGCTGGCAGGGGGCGCGGTAGCTCCTGCCTCCGAGTGCGAAGGCCTTCGCCTCCCAGTGGCGCTGGAAGGCGATGCCGGCGAGGGGGTCGTTGGCTCCCTGGCCGAAGGGTTCCAGGTCAGCGAGCTGCAGACCCACCACGATGCCGCTGTTGGCATTGCGTTCATTGCGGGAATGCTGGCTCATGCCATTGGTCACCAGATGGCCCGGCTCCGAGGCGGCAGCCACCACCAGTCCACCGGGGCACATGCAGAAGCTGTAGACACTGCGGCCATTGGCGCAGTGGTGCACAAGCTTGTATTCCGCCGCGCCGAGGCGCGGATGGCCGGCGAAGGCGCCCCACCGGGCTTGGTCGATCAGCGACTGTGGGTGCTCGATGCGTAGCCCGATCGAAAAGGGTTTGGCTTCGATCGCCACACCCTGCTCCAGCAGCATGGCGAAGGTGTCCCGGGCGCTGTGACCCACTGCCAGCACCACCTGATCGGCGGCTAAACGGCTCCCATCAGCCAGCCAGACCGCAGCCATCTGCTGGGCCGGGAAGCGATCGTCACCGATGCCGGCGCTGACTGCGCCAGACCGGCCGGCGGGCGGCAGTGTTGTGAGTGGACCTGCTTTGGCTGGGATTGTTTCCAGTCGCACCACCCGGCTCTGGAAGCGGATTTCGCCACCGAGAGCCTCGATCCTGGCGCGCAGGCCCCGCACCACGGTGGCCAGTTTGAAGGTGCCGATGTGGGGGCGATGCAGATGGAGGATGTCGGGATTGGCCCCGCAGGCCACCAGTTCCTCCAGCACCTTGCGCCCATGGTGCTGGGGATCTCGGATCTGGCTGTAGAGCTTGCCGTCGGAAAAGGTGCCCGCCCCCCCTTCGCCGAACTGCACGTTCGATTCCGGATCGAAGGGTCGCTGGTCTCTCCAGAAGCCGAAGGTGTCGGCGCTGCGTTCCTTCACAGCCTTGCCCCGCTCCAGCAGCAGCGGTTTGAAGCCCATCTGAGCCAACAGCAGGGCGGCGAAGTAACCGCATGGACCGGCCCCGATCACGATCGGACGCGGGCGGCCATCCGGGCATTCTGCGGCGCGACCCACAAACCGATAGGTGGCGTCGGGGCTGGGCCGGAACTGGGGATCACGGCCGAGGCGTCGCCGGGTCCCTGGCGATAGGGCGAGGTCAAGATCGAGGCTGTAGCTGAACTGCACGGCGGAGCGGCGACGGGCATCCACGCTCCTCTTCACCACCCGGAGAGCCAGCAGGGCCTCGGCTGAAATGCCCAGGCGATCGAGTACCGCCTGACGCAGCTCCGCGTCGGAGTGATCCAGGGGGACCTTGAGTTCGCTCAGCCGGAACACGCTGCCTGCTCGCCGGTGGAAATGTCACTTCCCCACCATTCCAGCAGCCAGGGCCCAGGTTGCTTCCGGTCGCTGCCAAGCTTGGAGTCACTGAATCCTTTGCAGCCCTGCGCAGCCAGCCCATGGGACTGACCCACTGCCCCCTTTGCATCGGTCTGGCAGTTCTGTGTGCCGTGCGCTTCAGTTCCCATGCACTCCTTGTCTGGCAATGGCGACGGCCGGGCTCTGAGGATCCGCTGGAGGTGCTGCCACGTCCCTGTCCACAGGCGATCTAGGGTCTCGGCTCAGTCCAGGATCGGCCAATGGCCTTGCATGCCACCTATTACGGCGCCAATGGCTGGTTGCTTGAATTCGGTTCGTTGCGGGTGTTGCTTGACCCGTGGCTGACTGGCAGCCTGGAGTTTCCGCCGGGTCCCTGGTTTTTCCAGGCCACCCTGGCGGATCCGTGGCCGGCGCCCGAGCGGCTGGATCTTCTGCTGCTCAGCCAGGGTCTTCCCGACCATTGTCATCCCGCCAGCCTTGCGCTGCTCGATAAGCAGTTGCCGGTGGTTGGCTCCACCACCGCCGCCGTCCGGGCGCGTCAACTGGGTTTCACAGCGGTGACAGCCCTGGCGCCTGGCGACTGTCTGGACTGGCGAGAGCTGCGGATCACTGCCACTGCAGGAGCCCCGGTGCCGCAGCTGGAGAACGGCTACCTGCTCGAGCATGCAGAGGGTCGGCTCTACCTTGAACCGCATGGATTCCTGGCAGCTGAGCTGCCGGCCCAACCCCTCGACGCGGTGATCACCCCTGTTGTCGATCTTGGTTTGCCCGTGGCGGGGGCCTTTGTGAAGGGTCGTCAGGTTTTGCCTGCCCTGCTGGAGCGGTTTCAGCCACGCACCGTTCTGGCCAGCACGGCCGGCGGCACGGCCGAGTTCTCCGGGCTGCTCACCCGTCTCCTCTGGCAGAAGGGTTCGGTGCAGGCGGCGGAAGCCGTGGTCAACGCCCACCAACCCGCCGGTTCGCTCCGCCCGGCTGAGTCGGGTCATGGCTGTCTGTTGATTGATCCTGTGCCCGGCAGGCGCTATGCCCTGGCGACAACGGCGCTCGAGGCTGCCAGGCGCCCCTGAACATGCCAGCCTTGCCTCAGCCATCCCGCGCTGGCTGGCCACCATGCTGTGCTCTGTCTCTCCCTGTAGCACCGGAGTTTGTCCTGCCACAGACCCCCCACGGATCAGCCTGACGGATCAGCCTGAGGGATCAGCCTGGAGGATCTGCTCAGGGACGCTTCAGTGGCTTCAGGGCCGTGAGTTTCCACTCACCGGTGGGAGGATTGGCAGCCGAGAGTTCAAGCCGACTGGCGGCTCCCTTGAGGGCAAGGCTGGACCCTTTGGCGCGGGCCTCCAGAGCCGCACACAGCCCAAGCGCCGGGGTTTTGGCATCGAGCCCGTCCAGGGCCCAGGCCTTCCGCTTGGCGGAGCCGTGGGCGGCGAGGGCGGTCAGCTGGCCGGTGTCATAGCCGGCCGCTTCCACCAGGCCTGGATCAAATCCATGGGCCGATCTGAACGCCTGCTCGAAGCGGTTCCAGCCAGGTCCACGGCTGAGCGGCTCAATGCCCAGCTGGGGATTGGGGCCTGGGGTCACCACTGGAAACGGCCAGACGAGGGTCAGAGTCTCCGGCAGGGATGCACGGGCCACCGCTTTGGCCAGGGGCGATCCGGGGGAGGTCATCACGATCAGCGCTTCAGGTTGATACCAGCCGATGTCGTCGCGTAACCGGTCGAGGCTCGCCTGGTCGGGCTTTTCCATCCCTGTCGGCTCGTTGGCCGGTCCCACCACCCAGCCACCGCCACCGCTGAGGGTCTCGGCCAAGCGGTCGGCCAGGACGACCAGCTCGATGGAGCCGTCATGGATCACCATCGCTTTTCCCTTGTCCTGTTCGATCAGTGCCCGGGCCAGACGATCCGCCTCCATGCTGCGGGCGGGCAGCACTGGCCAGAGTCGATCGGAGCCCGGCTGGCTGGGCAGTCCTTGCAGGGAGATGCCCCGTTGCAGAGGAAGCAACACACTGATCTGGAGCTGTTGCGCCAGCAGGCCGTAGGGCAACAGCGACACGGCCGGAGGTGCGATCAGCAGTTTCGGCAAGGTTCGGCCCTGCAGGAACGGCCTGGGATCCTCCCCTGTCGGCAACCAGCCCAGTTCCAGCGATGGTGGGTTGATGCCGCAAGCTCTGGCTTCGTCCATCGCCAGGCCGTAGCCCCGCCGCAAGCCATCGCCGATGCCAGCCACCTGGCCATCGGCGGGCAGCATCATCAGCACCTGGGCACCGATGGCACCGCTGGCAGCGAGGCTCTGAACGCCGAGCAGGCTGGCGGCCAGACCGAGCGCACCCCAGCGAAGCTTCCCGGGACAGCCCACCTCTGAGGGTGTGCTGGGATCAACCTTTCCCGTGCCCATCATCGATTGCGTCCCGCCGAGGCAGGTTAGTGGTGAGCCTGCAGGCTTTTTCTTTCAAGGCCCATCAGCATCTGGCTGCTGAGCTTCGCCAGGATCCTGCTTGGTCGGCTCCGGCAGCAGCTGGCTGAGCAAACCGGTTGCCATCAGGATCCCCCCCAGGGTCGCCGCCAGGGTCCGGTTCGCCGCCGCCTCTCCCTGGTTCCAGAGGCTCGCCGCCAGAAAAGCGCCACCGAGCAGGAGGCTCGGGACAAGCACGATGCCCTTGGCGGTGCGATTCAGGCTCATGGCGTTGGCGGCGGCTCAGATGCCGGGCAACCCAGGGGAGCGCCGGGCGGGGTCAGGCGGGTGGCCAGACCTTCCCTGACCAGGCCTGTTCCGAGGTCGGCGCCCCCGGGGAGAAGCTTCACCTGGGCCAGCAACACACCATCGACGCTGCCGAGCGGCCTGAGATTCACCTTTGTGCGGCGCGGTAGCGCCCTGCGCAGCCATTCGGTGGCAGCCACGGTGTGGGAAGCATCCACTTCCACGCAACCGAGCCGAACGGGATAGCTGCGATTCTGATCGCCCACCTGGAGCAGATCTGCGCTGCGCACCTGCAGCACTTCAGCGGCCAGGGCCATCGGCGCAGCCGAGAGCATCGTGATCAGGCAGATCGCCAGTGCCATCGACCGGCTCCACTGGCTGAACCATCGCAGGGATCGGCTCGGGGAAGTCAGAGCTTGGCGCCGCAGGTGGGACAGAACAGGTGGGCGCTGATTGTGGTGGACCCACAGGAGCCGCATTGGCGGGTGGTGTCGATTGCCAGCTCCGGATGGCTGGGCAGGCCGACCATCTGGGCATTGCTGGCTCCCGGCGGCACCATCGGGTAGCAGTTTTCGTTGCGGCGCACCCGCACATCAATCAGGGCTGGACCTGGGTGGGCCAGGGCGGTGGCCAGATCCTCCAGCAATCGGTCGCGATCGGAAATCAGCACCCCCCTGACCCCGAAAGCTTCGGCAAGGGCAGGGAAGTCGGGCATGCCGGCCTCCATCTCAGAAGCGGAGTAACGCTCTCCGTAGAAGCTTTCCTGCCACTGGCGCACCATGCCCTGCCAGCCGTTGTTGATGATCACCACCTTCACCGGCAGCTGGTACTGCGACAGGGTGCCCAGCTCCTGGATGTTCATCAGGATGCTGGCGTCGCCGGCCACGCAGACGACCGCATCAGTGGGGTGGGCCACCTGGACCCCGAGGGCTGCCGGCAGACCGAAGCCCATCGTGCCGAGGCCGGCGCTGCTGATCCAGTGCCGGGGAGGATTGTTGAGAAACTGGGCCGCCCACATCTGGTGCTGGCCGACGTCGGTGGTGATGTAGGCATCCGGGGCAAGCTGCCGCAGGGCGATCAGCACTTCCTGGGGGGCGATAGCCCCCTGCGGTTCTGGAATCACCAGGGGATAGTGGGCCTTCCAGCTGTCGATACGATCAAGCCAGGCTCTGGTGCGATGGGTGGCCGGCTCTTCGGCGGAGCAGAGCAGCAGGGCGTTGAGGGCTTCGCGCACATCCGCCACGATCGGCACCTCCGGCACCCGGACCTTGCCCACTTCCGCCGCGTCGATGTCGATGTGGATGACCTGGGCCCTTGGTGCAAAGCTGTCGATCCGGCCGGTGACGCGGTCGTCGAAACGGGCACCGACGGCAATCAGCAGATCGCATTCGGTGACGGCAAAATTGGCATAGGCCGTGCCGTGCATGCCGAGCATGCCGACCGCCAGCCGATGCCGCTCATCGAAACAGCCCTTTCCCATCAAGGTGGTGGTGACCGGCAGGGCAAAACGCTCGGCGAGCTGACGGACCGCCTCGTGGGCTCCGGAGCTGACGGCTCCGCCGCCCACATAGAGGAGGGGACGCCGCGACTGCCTGATCAGCTCGAGGGCCCGCTGGATCTGCTGGGAGGCTGGCGGAGCGGGCAGGCGATACCCGGCGGGAACAACGCTGCCGGGCTCGACCGGCTCGTAGAGAAACTCCTCAAGGCCCACATCCTTGGGGACATCGATCAGCACAGGCCCGGGCCGGCCGCTGGAGGCGATCAGAAAGGCCTCGGCCACGATCCTGCCGATGTCCGCCGGATCCCGCACGACCCAGGAGTGCTTCACGATCGGCAGGGTGATGCCGAAGATGTCGGTTTCCTGGAAGGCATCGGTGCCGATCGAGGCCCGGCTCACCTGGCCGGTGATCACCACCATCGGCACCGAATCCATCTGGGCGGTGGCGATGCCGGTGACCAGATTGGTGGCTCCAGGCCCGGAGGTGCCGAAACAGACACCCACCCGACCGGTGGAGCGGGCATAGGCATCGGCCGCGTGGGCGCCGCCCTGCTCGTGGCGCACCAGAATGTGCTTCAGCCAGCCGCGGCTTTCCGCCTGATGCAAAGCGTCGTAGATCGGCAGGATCGCGCCACCCGGATAGCCGAAGATGTGGCGGACGCCATGCCGGTGCAGCGCATCCATCAGGGCCTCCGCACCCCGGATGGGAGCCGGATAGGACGATTCGGCGGTGGTGGCCGCTGGAGAGAGGGATGTGAGGGTCACGGCAGCTGGGACGCACTCAACCAGAGTCACAACATTAAGGTCTGACCTGGCGCGATGGGCGACTTCTTGCCATGGCGCGCAAGATCGCTGCGGGATCGAGCCAGCGGCCGCGGTGGCTGATCGCCCAGTGCAGGTGCGGTCCGGTGCTGCGTCCGCTCATTCCCACATGGCCGATCAGCTGGCCGCCGCGCACCGGTTGGCCCACCACCAGGCGCAGCCGGCCACTCGTGTAGGTGCGACCGCTGACCTGGCCGGCCAGGTGGCAGTAAAGGTGGCGGTAATCGCCCGAGCGGATCAGCACGCCAAGGCCACAACGCCCATCGCTGAACATCGACTCCACCACCCCACCCCACCAGCTCAGGATCGGCGATCCCAGCGGGGCTGCGATGTCGAGACCGCCATGGTGCTCCTGGATTCCGTCAGGTCCGATGCGGCCACCGAAGGGGCTGGTGTAGGCCAGAAAGCGGGCCACAGGGAACACACCCTGGCGCCAGCTCTGGTCAGCCAGGGCTACCGGAGTGGAGGCCACCAAGGCCAGCAGAGCCAGGCCGGTCAGGCCAAGGCGGCTCGCTTTAGAGCAGGCCCAGGGCATGCAGGGGACCTTTGCCACTGATCAACTCCAGCAGGAAAGCAGAAAATCCCAGCATTGCCAGCCGGCCATTCCAGACCTCGGAGCTGTTGTTCCAGCCCCAGACCCATTTCTCCTGGGGATAGAGCTTGACCTTGGTGGGCAGGGTGGCGGCCTGGTCGAGGTTGACCTCCGGACCGGCCAGAGCGATCTCAACGAGGTCGGCGAGGCCGCGGATGAAGGTGGGATAGGTGTCGAGGGCGGGCACCCGGCGGAAGGTGGTGATACCGGCTTCGGTGGCGATTTCCCGGTATTCGATGTCGATTTCCTCCAGGGTTTCGATGTGCTCGCTCACGAAGCTGATCGGGATCACCACCAGCTGCTTCACCCCCTCCGCACCGAGGCGCACCAGGGCCTCATCGGTGTAGGGCTTGAGCCATTCCACCGGTCCGACCCGGCTCTGGTACGCGAGGGTGTGGGGGTTGGGATGGCCGAGCTCCTGCTCCAGTTCGGCCATCACCAGCGCGGCCGAAGCCTCGATGTGCTGCTGATAGGGATCGCCGGCTTCCTCCACGTAGCTCTTGGGCACACCGTGGGCACTGAAGAAGACGTGGGCGCTGGCCGGATCCCCGCAGGCGCGGATCTCGGTGGCGGCCAGCTCGGCCATCGCCTTGACATAGCCGGGATGGTCGTACCAGCTGCGGATGCAGCGGATCGGCAGGCGGCTGAAGGCCGGATCGGCCTGGCGCAGCCGCTGCAGTTCACGAAAACTCGAGCCGCTGGTGCTGATCGAGAAATGGGGATAGAGAGGCAGCACCACCACCTCATCGACGGCATCGGCCTTGATCGCGGCGACGGCGGATTCCGTGAATGGATGCCAGTAGCGCATCGCCACATAGGTGGTGGCATTCACATGGCGCAGACGGAGCTCGCTCTGCAGCTCGCGGGCCTGCTGCTCGGTGATCCGCCGCAATGGTGAACCGCCGCCGATGGAGCGGTAGGCCTCCTGCGACTTGCTGCTCCGCAGGGTGCTGATCAGCCAGGCCAACGGTTTCTGGAGAAGCGGAATCGGCAGCCGGATGATCTCGGGGTCCGAGAACAGATTGAACAGAAATGGACCGACATCCTCGATCCGCTCGGGTCCGCCGAGGTTCATCAGCACCACGCCGACCCTGGCCATGCCCGATCTTTCCGTTGTTAAGGCCGAGCGTAACGCTGTCACCAGACCCCCTGGCCGCTCGAGGCTTCGATCGATAAGGTCGGCCCAACCCGGACGATCGGTTGGTGGTGGAGGGCTGGGGAGCAAAGGGGTTGGACCCGGCGGCGGCCATCGATGCGGAGTTGCAGCGGCAGAATGGCCTGCTGGGCGCCAGCGGGGTGTCGCTGCGACTTGAGCGCCGCGGTCAGCGGCTCGGCCTGCGGGGGCCGCTGCCCTGCCGGCGCGGTGGTGGTGGCTTCCCGGTGCAGCGGATCAGCCTTGGACTGTGTGCCAGTGAGGGTGGCCTGCGCGAGGCGCAGCGGGCTCTGCGCCGACTCCAGCAGCAGCTTCAGCACCAACGCTTTGACTGGCGGGACTGGGCTGTCGGGCAGGAGCGCTCCCCGGCAGCGGCCGCTGATCCCAGCCGCGTCGCTGAGGGTGTGCTGGAGCAGTTCAAGGCCGGCTTCTTCGCCGACCCGCGCCGGCGGCGCAACCCTGCCGGCTGTCGATCCACCTGGCTGGGTGCCTACCTCCCCTACCTCAGACGGCTGCTGGCGCTGGCGGCAAGCCGCCAGCGGAACCTCGATGCGGAGCTGTTTCTCGAGGTGCTCGAGGGTTACCCGGCCGCCAGCCGCAGCCGTCAGCAGTGCGGCACCGCCCTGGCCGCCCTGGCCCGGCAGCTGGGCCTCCGCCTGGCTCCGGACTGGGCGGAGCGGGCCGGTGGCTATGGGCTGCACCAGGCCCAGTTCCGCCAGCTGCCGAGCGACGCCGCGGTGCAGGATCTGGTGGAGCGCATTCCCAACCCCCGCTGGCGGTTGGCCTACGGGCTGATGGCCACCTACGGACTGCGGAACCACGAAGTGTTCTTCACGGATCTTTCCAGCCTTGCTCCCGGCGGTGATCGGGTCCTGCGGGTGCTTCCCACCAGCAAGACGGGCGAGCATCAGGTCTGGCCGTTTCAGCCGGAGTGGGTGGAGCACTTCGAGCTGCCGAAGCTGGCCGAATCCAGTGCGGCTCTGCCATCGGTCTGCACCGACCTGCGCCGTACCACCCTCCAGCAGGTGGGTCGCCGGGTGGCGGAGCAGTTCCGGCGCTACGACCTGCCGATCACCCCCTACGACCTGCGCCACGCCTGGGCGGTGCGGACCATCCACATCGGTCTGCCGGACACGGTGGCAGCCCGGATGATGGGCCACTCCGTCACGATCCACACCCGCACCTACCACCACTGGATCACCCGCCGCGACCAGCAGCAGGCGGTGGATGCGGCCCTGGCCCGGCGGCGATAGGCACGGGCCGCCCTGGGGGCCGCTCCACCGGTTCGTGCGGAGGGTCGGTCAAAGTGCATCAGCAGTCGGTTCCGAAGTCCGCATGGTTGAACCTGATCCCATTGCCCCGGCCGCCGACCAGTCGGCGTCGCTCGACCAGCGTGCCGCCGAGCTGGGTCCGGGCGGCGTGCTTGCGCCGGAGCCAGATGCGGCGGGCTATCGGCGCCGCATGGAGCGCCGCCGGGAGGTGCAGCAACAACGGGTCGGCGAGCGCAATCTCGAAAAGGGCCTGGTGCTGGTGTTCACCGGCGAGGGCAAGGGCAAGACGACAGCGGCCCTGGGCCTGGTGCTGCGCACGCTCGGCCACGACGAGCGCGTGGCGGTGGTGCAGTTCATCAAGGGGGGCTGGCAACCCGGCGAGGCCAGGGCGCTCCAGGTGTTCGGCGAAGCCCTGCAATGGCATGCCCTCGGTGAGGGTTTCACCTGGGAGACCCAGGACCGGGAGCGGGACCGCCAGCTGGTCCAGCAGGCCTGGTTGCAGTCTCTGCTCTACCTGGCCGATGCCAGCTTCAAGCTGGTGGTTCTCGATGAGGTGAACGTGGCCATCAAGCTGGGCTACCTGGAGCTTGACCAGCTTCTGGAGGGGCTGGACCGTCGTCCACCCCTCACCCATGTGGCCCTGACCGGACGGGGTGCGCCCGGCGCGCTGGTCGAGCGGGCCGACCTGGTCACCGAGATGCGCCTGCTGCGCCATCCGTTCCGCGAGCAGGGGGTCAAGGCCCAGGCCGGGATCGAATATTGAGCCCTTGCGGTTGCTACTGTTCGCCCGTTTGCATGAGCTGAGCGCTCGATCAGATGGCTTACAGGCGTGTCCTTCTCAAGCTCAGCGGCGAGGCGCTGATGGGTGAGCAGGGCTACGGCATCGATCCGGCGATCGTCAAGTCGATCGCCAACGACGTGGCCGAGGTGGTGGCCACCGGCACCCAGCTGGCCATCGTCGTGGGCGGAGGCAACATCTTCAGGGGACTCAAGGGCTCGGCGGCCGGTATGGAACGCGCCACGGCCGATTACGTCGGCATGCTGGCGACGGTGATGAATGCCATCACCCTTCAGGACGCCCTTGAGCGCTATGGGGTGCCGACCCGCGTCCAGACCGCCATCGACATGCAGGAGCTCGCCGAGCCCTACATCCGTCGCCGCGCCATCCGCCACCTCGAGAAAGGCCGGGTGGTGGTGTTCGGGGCGGGCTGCGGCAACCCGTTCTTCACCACCGACACCGCAGCGGCCTTGCGTGCTGCGGAAATCAATGCCGATGTGGTGTTCAAGGCCACCAAGGTGGATGGGGTCTACGACCGGGATCCAGCCCGCTATCCCGATGCCGTTCGCTACTCCACCCTGACCTTCCAGGATGTGCTCAGCGGCGAGCTGGCCGTGATGGACAGCACCGCGATCGCTCTCTGCAAGGACAACGCCATTCCGATCCTGGTCTTCGACCTGTTCGGACCGGGCAACATCGGCAAGGCGGTGGCCGGTGAAGCGATCGGCACCAGCATCACTCCCGCCGGCTGACCCCGGCGCTCACCACCCCCCTTCCCGCCATGGACATCGAAGCCAGCATGCGCAAGTCGGTGGAATCCACCCAGCGCACCTTCAACACGATCCGCACGGGCCGCGCCAATCCATCCCTGCTCGACAAACTTTCAGTGGATTACTACGGAGCGGAAACCCCGCTCCGTTCCCTGGCCACCCTCTCCACGCCCGACTCCCAGACGATTCAGATCCAGCCGTTCGACCGCGGCTCGATGGCCCTGATCGAAAAGGCCATCGCCATGAGCGACCTCGGACTCACCCCCAACAACGACGGCAAGGTGATCCGCATCAACATCCCACCGCTCACCGAAGACCGGCGCAAGGAGTTCTGCAAACTGGCCTCCCGCTATGCCGAGGAGGGGAAGGTGTCGCTCCGCAACATTCGCCGCGACGCGATCGACCAGGTCAAGAAGCAGGAGAAGGAAGGCGAGCTCTCCGAAGATCAGAGCCGGGATGCCCAGGAGGCTGTCCAGAAGCTCACCGATCGCTTCATCGCTGAACTGGAGAAGCATCTCGCCGAAAAGGAAGTCGACATCCTCAAGGTTTGAGCGTCCCGGTCCTGGCTGAGGCCGGTGCGGGTCGCTTCGATGCCGATGTGATCGTTGTCGGTGCCGGGGTCGCCGGTGCGGCAGCGGCCTACCACCTGGCCGCCAGGGGGCACCGGGTCAAGCTGGTGGAGGCCCGACGGTTGCCCCGCGCCAAGCCCTGTGGTGGTGGCATGGCGGCATCGGTGCAGCGCCTCTTTCCCTTCGACCTCTCCCCCGCCGTTGATCAGGTGATCACCCAGGTGCGGTTCACCTGGTGCCTGGAAGACCCTGTGCTGGCCGATCTTCCGGGTGAGGCTCCCTTCTGGATCGTGCAGCGCACCCGCTTCGACATGTTCCTCGCGGATCAGGCCGTGCAGGCCGGAGCCGATCTGCTGGATGGCTCCCCGGTGAGCGGCCTGCGCGATTGCGGTGATCACTGGCGGGTGGAACTGAAGAACGGCCCAGCGCTGCTGACCAGGGCTGTGGTGGTCGCCGACGGGGCACGCTCCCGGTTCAATGTTCCGCTTGGGCTCGGTTCCCCCAGGCCGCGCTATGCCGCCGCCCTTGCCGTGGAGGTGGAGGGGGCTGTGCCGGATCCCGGCACCGCCCGGTTCGAGTTCGGCCTGGTCCGCCATGGCTTCTGCTGGGCCTTTCCCCGGCAGGGTGGCCTGAGTATCGGGGTCGGCACCTTTCTGGGCCGTGAACTGAACGATGCCGACACCGTGCTGGCCGAGCTGCTGCCAAGCCTGGGACTGCCTGCCGATGCCGGTGTCCGCAGCCACTGGCCCCTGCGGGTCTGGGACGGCCACCACCGGCTGCACGGCGACGGTGTGGTGGTGGTTGGGGATGCCGCCTCGCTGTGTGATCCGTTCCTGGCCGAGGGGCTGCGTCCTGCCCTGCTCAGCGGCACCAGAGCCGCTGAGGCCCTGGACCGATGGCTGGCCGGCAACAAAGGGGCCCTGGCGGACTACAGCGAGGTGATGCGGCTGGAATGGGGCCAGTCGATGGCCTGGGGGAGGCGGATCGCCCAGGTGTTCTACCGCCTGCCCCGGGTGGGCTATCAGCTCGGGATCAAACGGGCGACGGCCCCCCAGCGGATCGCCCAGATCCTCTCCGGTGAAATGGGCTACGGCGACATCGCCCAACGGGTGATCCGCCGCCTGCTCTTCAGCGCTTGAGGCAGTCCTTCAGTTTGCGCAGCCGTTCGTCAATCGATCCGAGCAACTCAACGGCGAACATCGGGGATTCCTGCACGGCGAACAGGAATTTCTCCCGATTCATCACCAGGATGCGGCTGGCAGTGAGTGCCTTGGCCTCGCCGAAACGGCGATGGTCGGCCGTGACCAGGGCGCCGGCACCGAAGACATCCCCGGCCTGGATCTCCTCGGAGCCGGCGTGATTGTTCCAGCTGAGCTCGATGGTGCCCTCCAGGACCCCGAACATGCAGTCACCCGAATCGCCGGCACCGAAGACGAATTCACCGGCCTCGAAATGACGGACCTCACCTTCATTGGCAAGGGCGCGCATGGTGTCGAGAGCATTCATGGGCAAGGGAAGAGCGATGCAACTTCTCCATCCTGATGCTCGGAGGTTAAGCGCTGGTTAGTTGGCCGCTGCCGAGAGTGCCAGCGGGGCACCGAGCCCGCCGCGCACGTCCTCGGGAACGAGACGGCCATCGTGGTCGGTGTCCAGCGCGTCGAACACAGCATCGCTCCCCAGCCACTCCTCCCGGGTGATGCAGCCATCTCCGTCAAGGTCGTTGAGCAGGAAGATTTCCTGGGCGGCATGGGCGAAGGCCGCTTCGCCTTCGAGCTCGCCGAGGCGATGGGCCAGTTGGGCTTCCAGGGTTTCGATCGCTTTGCTGAAGCCGCGGATGCCCTCGTCGAGCTTTTCATGGGCCATGCGATCGTCGGCCATGCGCTGCTGGAAGTCGGCGTGGCTCAGGGAGAAGAGGGCTTCACTCGGGCCTGGATCGAACGGGTTGAGGCGCCGGCCCAGCTCACCCTGCCGCTGGCGCAACTGATCGAGAAGTTTGGGGGAGATGGTGAGAAGATCGCAGCCGGCCAGTTCGATGATTTCTTCGAGATTGCGGAAACTGGCGCCCATCACCTCGGTTTTGTAACCATGGGTTTTGTAGTAGTTGAAGATCTGGGTGACTGAGATCACACCTGGATCCTCAGCACCTGGGTAATGATCCCGGCCCGTGTCGTTCTTGTACCAATCGAGGATGCGTCCGACGAATGGGGAAATCAGGGTGACCTTGGCTTCGGCGCAGGCGACGGCCTGGGTGAAACTGAACAGCAGGGTGAGATTGCAGTGGATTCCCTCCAGCTCAAGCTGCTCCGCGGCCTTGATGCCTTCCCAGGTGGAGGCGATCTTGATCAGCACCCGCTCCTTGCCGATACCGGCCTGCTGATAAAGCCCGATCAGCTTGCGGGCCTTGTTGATCGTGGCTTCGGTGTCATAGCTGAGCCTGGCATCCACTTCGGTGGACACTCGCCCCGGCACGATCTTGAGGATCTCCTTGCCGAAGGTGACGCAGATCTCGTCGAGCGCTTCGAGCACCACGACCTCGGCCGGGGCATCGGCGCCGATCACTAGCCTTGAGTCCCGCAGGGAGGTGTCGATCAGATCCTGATAGAGGGGAATCTGGGCTGCCGCCAGAATCAGGGAGGGGTTGGTGGTGGCGTCCTGGGGGGTGAACTGCTTGATTGCCTCCAGCTCACCGGTGTCGGCCACTACCACGGTCATCCCGGCAAGTTGGTCGAGCAGATTGGCCATGGAGCTGGGAACCCAGGAAGATGATCAAGCTAGCCAGGGGTCGTCAAACCGCAGCCTGGGGGTGATCATCCCCGAACGAGCGGTGTGCTTGGCGGCACCTTCTCGATCACCAGCAGGGCCTCGATCAGCTGTTTCGCCACCGGGATCGCCACGGTCGATCCGTAGGCATTGCCCCCCTGGGGCTCATCCACCACCACGAGCACCACGTAGCGGGGGTCTTCGATCGGCAGGGTGGCCACAAAACTGCAGATCCGCGCCCCCGGGATGTACACCCCATTGAGGGCTTTCTGGGCGGTTCCCGTCTTGCCGCCGATGCGGTAGCCAGGCACTTTCACCCCCTTGCCACTGCCCTGTTCCACCACCGTTTCCATCCAGGCCGTCACCTGCCTGGCAACGGCTGGATCCAGCACCTGGAGACCGTTGCTGGGCCCGCCTGACCCGGCCAGTCCATCACCGGAGCGCAGGCCCCGGGTGATGTGAGGACTGACCAGACGGCCGCCATTGGCGAGCATGGCGTGCAGTTGGAGAAGCTTCAGAGGCGTGAGTGAGAACCCCTGACCGAAGGCCGCGGTGGCGGGTTCGATCGGCTGTCCGGTGAACTGCTGGCGGCTCTTGAGCTGGCCGGCGACGGCCCCGGGCAGGTCGGTGTCCGGCACGGTATCGATGCCGATCTTGTGCAGCCACTGCCAGAAATGGCCGGGCTTGACCTTCCGCATCGCCTGCACCATCGCGACGTTGCTCGAAACCTGCAGAATCGTCGGGAAATCGATCAGTCCATTGCCACGCCGATCGTGGTTGAAGATCGGCCAGCCACCGATCATCAGTGACCCGCTGTCATTGACCTTGCCGTCAGCCTGGATGGCCTTCTCCTGAAGGGCGATGGCCAGATTGATCGGTTTGAAGGTGGAGCCGGGCTCGTAGAGGTCCTGCACGGACCACTCCCGGAAGAGGGCGGGGGAGTACTTCCAGAACTGATTGGGGTCGTAGCTGGGGACCGAAGCCAGCGCCAGCATCTCGCCATTGCGCACATCCATCACCAGAGCCGCTCCTCGCTTGGCCTTCCACTGCTTGATCTGGCGCATCAGGGCCTGCTGGGCCACCTGCTGCAACCGGGCATCAAGGGTGAGCTGGAGGCGCAGGTCGTCGGTGTAGAGAACGCCGGCCTTGAGCCCATCGGGCAGGGGTGTTCCATCGGCACCACGCCGCAGCGAGCGGATGCTTTCCTGGCGCCACATCTCCTGATCCCGGCTTTGCTCCAGGCCTGCCTGGGCCACCCGGTCCTGGTTGAGAAAACCCACCACATTGGCGAACAGCTGGCCCTGGGGATAAAGCCGTTGGGGGAATGGCTCCAGGTCAAGGCCGCTGATGCCCAGCTTTCTGATGCGATTGGCGGTTTCAGCGTCCAGGTCGGTGGCCAGTTTGACGCCGCTCTGGCGGCTGCCCATCCTGCGGTTCAGATCGGCGGCCGGCAGTGCCATCAGCTCCGAGAGTTTCTCGGCCACAGCACCGGGGCTGCGCTTGGCGTTCGGGTCATCGCCCGGGAAGTTGAAGTAGCGCGGGTGGGCCCAGAGGGTGTAGTGCTCCTCATCGAGGGCCACGAGCTTGCCCTGGCGATCGACGATCTGGCGGCGCTTGCCGATCGGCTTGACCTGCTGGGTCTGGATCGCCCTGGCCCTGGCCTGCAGCTTGTCCCCCTCCTTCACCTGCAACCAGGCCAGACGCACCCCCAGGCCCGTCAAGCCACTGACAAGAAGGAGGTAGACCATGATCAGCCGAGCGGTCGGGACCGGCTGGAGAGGGACCACCCGTCGCTGGCGTTCGGTGCCCACCGACCCTGAGCGTCGCCCCCTGGCCTGGTGGATCGGGATCGGCCGGGCTGGCGGTGACGGACGTGTCAACACCTCAGTAGCCAGGCCGGATGGATGGCAGGGCTGCTGCCGGTGATCCGGCCAGGGTGGGATCTGGCTGGGCAGGGGACTGCTGGGCCACGCCGGAATCCGGGGAAGGCAGGTAGATCAGTTTCTGGATGTTGGTGGGAACGAGCTGGCCAGGACGCTTCGCCATCGCCAGATGGTGGTGCTCCAGCACGGCGGACGATTCCTGAAACCGATGCTCCAGCAGCTGGGCAGCCTCCAGCCGTTGATAACTCTCTGTCCAGGCGCTCTGCCAGTGGAGAGTGAGGGCTGCCAGTCCCACCATCGTTCCGCCCAGGGCGAGCAGCAGGCCATCCGCCATCCGGTGCAGCCCCGCCAGCACCGGCGCCTGGCGGGCCACCTTGCGGGCCGACATCGATTGCTGAACCAGGGATCCCTGAATCAGCGAAAAGGGGTGCCGACGACCTGAACGTTGTGGCGACGGAGCAGCAACCACCGAATCAAACCAAGCCTTCCCGCAAGTGAACCATGCCCCTGGAGGCTCAGCAAGGCACAAATCAGCTTCCAAGCAAAACAAGATTGCTGAAGGTCAGGCCGTTCCAGAGCGCGTGGAGCCAGATGCTGGCGCTGAGCCGGCCGCTCGCCAGCCGCAGCCAACCGAGGGCAAGCCCCAGGACGAACAAAGGCGCCAGCTCGCTGAGGCTCAGGTGGGCCAGGGCGAAAACGGCGCTGCTGACGACCACGCCCCAGCCCGCGCCGAGCTGCCGAACCAGCACAGGCAGCAGCACACCACGGAAAATGGTCTCCTCGAACAGCGGTGCCAGCACGATCGCTGTGAAGGCGAAACAGAACAGGGCGAGGGGGCTGGTGCTGCGCAACACCAGTTCCAGCAGTGGATTGCTGCCGCCGGGATCGCTCCAGACCAGCTGCTGCAGCCAGCTGGCCAGGCTGACCAGCGGCAGCACGATCAGCAGTCCTTTGAGCCCCTTGCGAAGCGCGCTGCCCACCGGCCGCCAGCGGTATTGCAGCCAACCACCCTCGGGCCGCTGTCCGCCCAGCATCAGGGCCAGGATCGTCAGGGGGGCCGCCATCAGACCGAGGTACAGCAGGAGCACGGAAAGGCCATCGGCGAGCGGCGATTCGATCGCCAGCCCATGCAGCGCTCCGGAGATCAGCGGCGTGATCAGCAAGGGCGTGGCCACTTCGCCCAGGAGGACGAATCCCCCGGCCACCAGCAGGATCACGTCGATCACGCCGAGCGGGGGGCCCAGCAGCGGCGGCGGTTCGGGAACCAGTCCCCGCCAGCGCAGCCAGATCTCCCGCCCGATCAACAGCACTCCCCCCAGCGCCGCCAGGCTGGGCAGGAGGGTGACGCCGATCAACTGGAAAAAGGCCTGCCGTTCCTCCCGGGGCAGGGCACAGGAGGAGCCGCTGCCACCGAGGGCAAGGCAGCTCAGGCGCCGAAGCAGGGGGTCGGAGCCCGGCAGCTCCGGCTGTGGCCGGCCTGGGTCCGTTGATCCAGGCTCCGCCAGCAGCCTGGCGGCCAGGGCAGCGGTGGCCGGATCACCTCCATCCCGGAGCGTTTCCAGCAGGGGTCTGGCCCGGCTGGGCTCGGGGCCGTTCAGCTGCAACAGGGCGCGCAGTGGATCGTTCTCCGGTCTGGACTGCCGCTCGATCTCCTCAAGCAGGGCCGCTTCAGGGTTCTCCCCGATCAGCAGGTCGTGCAGGGAAGGACTCACCTGGGGAGCGGCCAGGGCCGCCAGCTCCAGCTGGCGGATCACCAGATCGTTCCCGACGGAGGGCCTGTCCAGGCTTTCCAGCAGACCGTTGATCCACAGCAACAGGCTCAGGGCCAGGCTGATCAGGGCGAGCGCCACCTTCCACAGTCCGGGCCGCTGCCGATCCACCACTGGTTTCAACCGCCGTTCCCCCACTGTCTCGATTGTGGCCCGAAGCCCTCCCATACGATGGCTTCGCTCTCGGCTTGACGACCCGTGCCCCTCAGGCTCCTTCTGGTCAGGCACGGGCAGAGCAGCTTCAACGTCGAACATCGGGTTCAGGGCCGCGATGATCGCTCCTCCCTGACCGAGCTGGGGCAGCGTCAGGCCACGGCCACCGGCGCTGCCCTCCGCCCCCTCAGCCTCCAGGCGGTCTACAGCTCGCCGCTCCGCCGCGCTGAGCAGACCGCCACGCTGCTGCTGGCCGCCCAGGGCGGTGGTCTGATCGCCACCCTCGACGACGACCTGCTGGAGGTGGATCTCGAGCCGTGGAGCGGCTTGCTCGTCAGTGAGCTGAGGCAGCGCTTCCCGGAACAGCATCGGCTCTGGCGCCAGTCACCCGAGCAGCTGGAGCTGCGCCGTGGTGATGGCAGCGTCTATCGGCCGATCGTCGAGCTGATGGCCCAGGCCCGGCGCTTTCTCGACCGCCTGCTGCAGCGCTTCACCGATCCATCCGTCGACGAGACGGTCACCGTGCTTGTCGTGGCTCACAACGCCATCCTGCGCTGCCTGATCCTCAACCTGCTGTCCTTGCCCGGGGGCGGATTCCAGCGCCTGCGTCTCGACAACGCCTCGCTCTCGGTGTTCAACATCGCCCCTGGCGGCGATGGAGCTGGGGAGGTCCAGATCGAGTCGTTGAACGGCACCGCCCATCTGGGCGAGGGGTTGCCGGCCAAGGGGGCCGGCCCCCGCTTGCTGCTGGTCCGCCATGGCGAAACCGACTGGAACCGGCAGGGACGCTTCCAGGGCCAGATCGACATTCCCCTCAATCCCCAGGGACGCCACCAGGCCGAAGCGGCCGGTCGCTGCCTGACGAGCGAGCCGATCCAGCGGGCCTACACCAGCTCCATGGCCCGCCCCCGCCAGACCGCCGAGCTGATCCTTGCCAATCGGGCCGGCATTCCGCTCACCAGCCTGCGGGGCTTGGTGGAAATCGGCCATGGCCTCTGGGAGGGTGAACTCGAGGAAGCGATCGCCCGGGGCTGGCCGGAGTTGCTTGCCGCCTGGAAGCGCGCCCCTGACACCGTTCAGATGCCCGAGGGTGAAAATCTCCAGGAGGTCTGGGATCGCTCGATCAGCTCGATTCGGACGATCGCTGGGAGCCTGGCTGATTCCGAGTCGGCCCTGGTGGTGGCCCATGACGCCGTCAACAAAACGATTCTGTGTGCTCTGCTCGGCCTCAGCCCCGCCGACATCTGGATGGTGAAGCAGGGCAATGGCGGGGTCAGCGTGATCGACTTTCCAGCCGATCCGGCCCACTCAGCTCCGGTGGTGACCTGCCTGAATCTCACCGCCCATCTGGGTGGAGTGCTCGATCGCACCGCCGCTGGCGCCCTCTGATGACGACCTGCTTCCTTGAGCAGGTCCAGTACCTGGAAGGGCCCGACCTGGCCCTGCGCCACGAGGATGTGCTGATCGAGCAAGGGCGGCTGGCTGCGATCGGTCCTCAGGCCGTGGCCCGCGCCGAGATCCTCGGGCTCACCCCCTGGCCGGCCGCCCGGTGGTTGCTGGCTCCGGCCCTTGTGGATCCGCACAGCGTGTTGGAGCAGCCGGCTGGCTCCGTCGCCGAGACCCTCGAGAGCCTGGTGCGCGCGGCGGCGGCGGCGGGATACGGCACGGTGGCGCTGCTGCCCAGGGGGCGCAGCTGGCGGGACCAGCCGGAACACCTGCTGCTTGCCGCGAGGCCGCCGTTCCAGTTGCCCCTCTGGGCCGGCTTCAGTCTGGGGGGTGCTGGCCTCGAGCTGGCGCCCCATGCCGATCTGATCGCGGCGGGTGCGATCGGTCTGGCGGAGGATGACACCCTGCCCCCCCTGCCCCTGCTGGAGCGGGGGCTGCGCCTCGGCGAAGCCGCCGGTCGGCCGGTTCTGCTCGCTCCCAGGGATGCGGCGCTCAGCCGTGGTGGCTTCGTGCGTGAAGGGGTGGAAGCGTTGCGGGTGGGCTGGCCGCTGGATCCCCCACTCAGCGAAACCCTGCCGCTGCAGAGCATCCTTGCCCTGGACCAGGAGCTGCCGGCAGCGGAGATCAGGCTTGCCCAGCTCTCCACCGCAGCGGGGGTGACGTTACTGCGCTCCCATCCCAGGTCATTGCCCGCCAGCGTCTGCTGGTGGCATCTGGTCGCCGACAGCGGCCGACTCGATCCGGTCGCCGAAGGCTGGCGGGTCGTCCCCGCCCTGGGGGGACCGGATGATCGCCGCTCTCTGCTCGCCGCCCTCGCTGATGGCGTGCTGAGCGCTGTGGCCGTGCAGCATGTGCCGCTGGACGCGGAGGAGTGCCTGCTGCCGATTGATCAGCGCCGTCCGGGGCTGGCAGGCCATGGCTTCGTGTTGCCGGCGCTCTGGCAGGAGCTGGTGCTGGGAGCCGGCTGGAGCATTCCGGCTCTGTGGCAGGTGCTGTGCTGGGGGCCGGCTCGATTCCTTGGTCTGGCCGCCGAAACCCTCCAGCCCGGCAGCGAACACTGGATCCTGTTCGATCCGGAGCGCAGGTGGGAGCCGGGCTCCGATGCTTTCGGCTCAAGGGCCGCCAATCAGCCCTACGCCGGCTGCAGCCTCACGGGCCAGGTGCTGGCGTCGGGACTGCTGCCGGAGCTTTGGCGGGGGGGGGAACCCTGAGCTGGTCGGCATCGGCGAGCGTGCCGAGGCGATCCAGGGGCCAGAACCGGTAAAAGGCTCGACCGATGATTTCGTCCTGGGGCAGAAAGGGGCTACCGGGCCAGAAGCGACCGTCCCAGCTGTTGGCGCGGTTGTCGCCGAGGGCCAGGACATGGCCGGCCGGCACCACGGTGTTGAGGGTGCGGCAGGGGCCCACCCCCTGCCTGTCGACCGGGCAGAGGTTGGTCACGTAGGGCTCATTCAGCCGTTGGCCATTGATCCAGGCCTGGCCACGGGGATTGACCACGACTCGATCGCCCGGGACCGCCACCACCCGCTTGATGTAGGCATCACAGGCGGGGGATTGAATTCCCGGAATCGATCCCAGCAAAGGCAGATTGACCACCAGGCAACGCAGGGGTCCGGCCTGGTGATCGGCCCGCAGGGCAGGATCAAAGTGGAAGGGGGAATGGAACACGACGATCTCCCCCCTTCGCGGGCTGCGGCTGCGGTAGCTGATCTTCTCCACCAGCAGCCTGTCCTGGATCTGCAGCCCCGGAAGCATCGAGCCGGAGGGTATGAACCGCGCCTCGATCAGGAAGTGACGAATGCCAAGGGCCACCGCCAGGGTGAGCAGAACACTGCGCCAGAAAGCCCAGGCGCTTTCCTGGGGCGGTTTGGGATCTGCGTCCGTTGTCGACGGCGGCTCCAGGTTGGCTGACGGGACGTCCTCGGCGGTCAAAGCACCTGTTGTGGCATGGGGATTCTGGGCGTCAGCCGCGGCTGCCGTTCCGGCATCGACCCTAAGTGCTGGAGGACGCGGACCCCTGCCTACGCTGGTGAGGAATGGAGCAGCCCCATGGCCCGGCCCCGCTGGCAGAGGATCCGAACGCTCGGGACCCGCTCACCCGGTCGTCGCTGGGACCAGTTCGTAGCCCTCTGGGCCAGCCTCAATCTCCTCTGGGTCTGCTTCGACCTCAGTTACGTGCCGCTGCGGAATTTCTGGCTGCAGCGCAACCTCTATCCGCTCCCCTCGGTGCCCCTGGCTCTGCCGCTGCATTGGTTGCCGGACATCACCCCGCTCTACGACCCGATCAAGGGGATCGAACCCCACCGCGAAAGCCAGGCCTTCCTCGATCAGTTCGAGCAGCTCGACCGGGCGATGGAATCCGGTTCAAGGGCCGAGGCCTTTCGGCTCCGCCAGGTGCGGCTGGCCCAGGACATGATCCAGGACAACCCCTTTCTGGCCTCCGGCGGATCCGGCACCCTGGAGAAGATCAAGAACCGGATGCGTCAGCGGGCCGACATCCCCTCCGCCAGGGAGGCGGCAGCCCGGTTGCTGAGCGACGAGTGGCTGCAGAACCGTTCCTGGGCCAGCGAGCGGCTGTTCTGGCGCCAGCAGATCCTGCCGTTGGTGGCGACCAACTACTGGCGCTCGATCGATGAGAATGGTCGTCCGACCGATCATTTCTGGCGAGCGGACCTGCTGCTGTTCCAGAGCGTTTTTCTTGTTGACATTCTGCTTCGGGTCGTGCGGATCCGCCGCCGGGTCCCCGGGCTGAGCTGGCGTGGAGCCCTGCTGCGTCGCTGGACCGACCTGCCGCTGCTGCTTCCCGTCTGGCGCCTGTTGCGGCTGATTCCTGTCATCGAACGCCTGCAGACCAGTGGACTGGTGAGCTTCGAGCCGCTGCGGGCTGTGGTCAGTCGGGTGGTGGTGGCCCTGCTGGCGGTGGAGCTGTTCGAAGTGCTGGCCCTGCAGTTGATGGACGGAGCCCAGGGGGTGATCCGTTCCCCCCAGTGGCCCCAGCGGATTCGTCGCCTGCGCAGCCACCAGATCGTCACGATCAACAACGAGCGGGAGCTGGTGGAACTGCTGAGGATCTGGGGCCCGCTGCTGCTGCGGCAGGTGGCGCCACGGCTCGAGCCTGAACTGGCGGCGGTGCTCAGCCACTCCCTCCAGCAGAGCCTGCAGGGGCTGGTGGTTCCTCCCGGATTGCGTCAGCTTCAGCCTTTGCTTCAGATCGAGCGGGGGCTCTCCAAGCAGCTGGCCGGTGGCATGGCGGTGAGCCTCCTGGAACTCTCACGCAGCACCGGTGAACGGCTCCAGCAGCGCGACAACCAGCAGGTTGACCTGTTGCAGCGTCTGGTGGATCGCTTCTGGGAGGAGCTGGCCAGCTCGCTCGAGAACGGCGAGGCACTGGAGCGGAGCCAGCAGCTGGTCTGCAATCTGCTGGAGGAACTCAAGCTCACCTATCTGGCCCAGATCAACCGGGTGGGGATCAATGCGCTGATGGGGGAACTGGATGCCTTGATGGTGCCTGTGGAGTCGTCAGAAGGGCTTCACTCCAGCGTTCCGGGTCAAAACCCACCAGCACCAGGGAAGGATCAGCCCTGATCAGGAAGGGGCGGCGAATCAGTTTGCCGTCGGCAAAGAGCGCATCAAGCGCCTGCTCCATGGTCATCGCCCTGGCGGTGGCGGCGCCGAGGGAGCGGTAACTCTGGCCGCTGCTGTTGAACAATCGCTGCGGGGGCGACAGCTCACCCCAGGCAAGCGCAAGGTCCGACCTGGACGGGGGCGTCAGGGTGATGTCGTGCAAGACCATCGCAACGCCATGCTGGTCAAGCCATTTGATCGCCTTGCGGCAGGTGCTGCAACGGGGATAGCTGTAGAGCCGCAGCGGGCTGGGGCTCACTTCCTGCCGACGAGGGACTTGAGGGCGCCGACCAGGCTGTTGGATCCCTTGCCCACCGCCGCATCCGGACGGGTACGCACCGTGACGTCGCCGTTGACGGAGGTGCGGCAGCTCAACCGGAAGTTGGCAGGACGATCAGCCAGATAGACCTGTTCCACATCGCTGCGGGGAGAAAGGTTGCGGGCACCCTCCAGCACTTCCATGACGCAGGTGCCGCACTGGCCGAGGCCACCGCAGTTGTTGAAATTGTTCAGACCCTTGTAGGGGTTGATGCCGGCGTCGAGTGCCGCTTTGCGCAGGTTGGCTCCCTCGATGCATCCGACCTGCTGGCCTTCCTGTTCAAAGCGGATGGTGGGCACGGATGACAACGCTCGACGGCGCCACCAAACTTACCTGCTCGACGGTCGATTCAGCACAGCTCAGCAAGGGTTCTTGGCGGCTGTCACCGCTAAATTGTGTCTCCGTCATGGCGGGTCTTTGGCTGCTGAATTTTTGCCGGACATTCCACTCGACCCCACGGTCGCTGATCAACCAGCCGATCCACCGGCCGATCCACTGACTGATCCATTGGTTTCTGGCCAACTGGTCGCAGACCAGCTGGGCGATGGCTACGACCTGGTGGTGCAGCGCCTGATTCCCGGCTACGCAAGCCTGGCTCGCCTGGCGGTTGCTCTGCTGTCAGCTTCGCCGGTCGCCGGGCCGGCCGGGTCGGAAGTGTTGGTGGCAGGCTGTGGCACCGGCGCCGAGCTGGTCGAGGCGGTGGCTCAGCGACCTGACTGGCGACTGACTGCCCTCGACCCATCTGCCGCGATGCTCTCGGCATCCCGCCGGCGCCTCGGCGACCAAACCATGATCAGCTGGTGCCAGTCGAACGTGGAAGCGTTCGACGCCCAGGACAGGTTTGCCGGAGCGCTCTCGGTGCTGGTGCTTGAGTCCCTCCCGGACGACGGCAGCAAGCTGGCCTTTCTGACGGCCCTGGCCCGCTGCCTCCAACCTGGCGGGCAGCTGGTTCTGGTTGATCTGATGCGTCCTGCCCTGCCCCTGCTTACGGACCAGATGGCCGCCGCCCAACTCGGCTTTCAGAGCGCGAGCGGGCTGGGTGAGGAGAGGGGGGTCGTTGAGTCGCTCAGCCAGGGCCTTCATCCGATCGGAGTCGGACGGTTCACCGCTCTTGTGAACGCCGCCGGATTCGGCGATCCGGCCCGGGTTTTTCAGGCCCTCAACTACGAGGGGTTTCTGCTGCAGCGGAGCAGCTGACATCACTCCTGCCGTCCTCAGGGGGCCGACTTCTGGAGGCCTTCGCCCAGAGAAGCGGAGATGGGCAAGGGCAGGGCCGGCTGACTGAACCGATCAGCCATCACGCCGCCGATCGGCACGAGCAGGGAGAGGATGGCAATCAGGGCCCCGAGCAGGGGAGAGCTGTTTTCGAGAATGGTGCCCGGACTGAATGGATCCTCACCTGGATCCCCAGCTGGCTCCTGGGCGGATTGGGGGAGGTCGTCGAGGCTGAATCGGGGCTGGGCGGAGTCCATGGACTGGGAATGAGGAGCAGCTCCCCGGATCCTGGAATCGCCAGGCTCAGCCAGGCATCAGGTTGATCGGTGAGCACAACCAGGTTTGAGAACGCTGCTGTGAAGCTGGGAAACCGACCGATGCGGCAACCGAACAACACAACCTCAGATCATTCTTCCTGATTGATCCCTTTATCTTGGCACCAGATTGGCTGGGCGATCAAGCCCCGGGCCGGTTGATTCACGCCGCTGGACGGGACTGCTCGAAACTCTCGCGTCTGCGGCTGAGTTCGAGGGGGCCGGGGGCCTGTTCCATGGTGTTGAGCAGGCCGCGGATGGCCTGCAGCTCCTCCAGGATCGAGCCCAGCAACTCCTGGGTCACCGTTGAGGGGGAATTGAGCACCTCAACGGTGACCTCCTTGATGCGCAGGACATCGCGGGCGAAGCGTGCCACTTCGTTGGGGTGAAACTGGAGCGGATCTTTCTGGTCGGTGCGGTATTCAGGATTGAGCCGCCGTGGATTGAAGGGCGGATTGAGGTTGCGTGGGTCGGTGTTGGTGTAGCGATAGACGGAGGCCCTGGAACGGTTCAGGGCGTTCTGCACGTCATCGATACCGATCAGGGCCTCGGAGGGGCCACTGGATCCCGAGCCTGGAAATGCCACCAGGGGAATGCCGCCCGGATAGGCCGCAGCTGAGGGGACGTCGGCCCGAAGACCAGCCGAGGTGATCCCACCATCGGGATCCTGCGGAGCCACAGCCATGAGACGAATTCAAGACGATTGGGACAGGCTTGAGAAGCTAACAGAAGTTTCCCGCTTCGGGGCCTGTTCGTCCAGGGGAGGAAGGCGATGATGATAGGTTCCACGACCCCCGGTCAGCCTTGAATCATGCGCGTGTCGCACCTGATGCTGGTGACACTGCGCGACGATCCGGCCGAGGCGGAGATCGCTTCCCACAGGTTGCTGCTGCGGGGTGGATACATCCGCCGGATCGCTGCCGGTGTCTATGCCTATCTGCCGCTGCTCTGGCGGGTGCTGAGCAAGATCAATGCCATCGTGCGCCAGGAGATGGACCGCACAGGAGCCCTTGAAACCCTGCTGCCCCAGCTTCAGCCCGCTGAACTCTGGGAACGCAGCGGTCGCTGGCAGGGCTACACGGCCGGCGAGGGGATCATGTTCCATCTGATCGATCGCCAGGACCGTGCCCTGGGACTGGGCCCGACCCATGAGGAGGTGGTGACGGCCCTGGCTGCCGATCTTCTGCGCTCCTATCGCCAGTTGCCCGTCTGCCTGTATCAGATCCAGACCAAGTTCCGCGATGAGATCCGCCCGCGGTTCGGCCTGATGCGCGGCCGGGAATTCATCATGAAAGATGCCTACTCCTTTCATCCCGACCCCACCAGCCTGGCCGACACCTACCTGGCGATGGACCAGGCCTATCGCCGCATCTTTCAGCGCTGCGGACTCCGTACCGTCGCTGTGGAAGCCGACAGCGGCGCGATCGGTGGCTCGGCCAGCCAGGAGTTCATGGTCACCGCAGAGGTGGGTGAAGACCTGATCCTCTCCAGCCCCGACGGCTGTTATGCCGCCAACCAGGAGAGGGCCGTTTCGATGGCGCCCCCTGCTCTGCCACTTGATCCGAATGTCTCCGCCGGTGTGGTGGCGACCCCGGGGCAGGGCTCGATCGCGGCGCTCAGCGAAGCCCATGGATTCGCTCCCAGCCGGATTCTCAAGGTGCTGCTGCTGCTGGCCCGGTTCTCGGGCCTGCCTGCCCAGCCCGTCCTGGTCTGCCTGCGCGGCGATCAGCAGCTCAATGAGGTCAAGCTGCGCAATGCCCTGGTTGCCACGTTGGCCGATCCTTCACACCCCCTGCTCGATCTCCTGCCCATCGCCGCCGAGCAGCTGGAGTCAGAGGGTGTGGCGGCCCTGCCCTTCGGGTTCCTTGGCCCTCAGCTCGACGACGCGGTGCTTGAGGGCGCGAACCACTGGCGGCGCCAGTTCCTCAGGCTGGCGGATCCCAGCGTCGCCGAACTGGATCGTTTCGTCTGCGGTGCCAATCAGCTGAACCAACATCTGGTGGTAGACGGCTGGCCAGCGCTGACGCCGCTTCCCGAGCTGGTCGATCTGCGCTCCGCCCAACCCGGCGATCCCTGTCTCCACGACCCCCAGCAGCGGCTTGTGGCCTGCCGCGGCATTGAAGTGGGCCACATCTTCCAGCTGGGTCGGAAGTATTCGGAAGCCCTCGATGCCCGCTTCACGACCGAAGCCGGCACCGATGAGGCCTTCTGGATGGGTTGTTACGGCATCGGTGTGTCGCGGCTGGCCCAGGCGGCGGTGGAGCAGCACCACGACGGCAAGGGCATCTGCTGGCCGGTTGCGATCGCTCCGTTCGAGCTGATCGTGGTGGTGGCCAACGGTCAGGACCCTGACCAGCTCAGCCTGGCTAAGCGGCTTTACGGGGAGCTCAGGGCCGCGGCTGTCGATGTGCTGCTCGATGACCGCAGCGAGCGGGCCGGTGTGAAGTTCAAGGACGCAGATCTGATCGGCATTCCCTGGCGGGTGGTGGTCGGACGAGGAGCCGCCACGGGGATGGTGGAGCTGGTCGAGCGCGTCAGCCATGCCAGCGAGGAACTGCCGGCCACGGACCTGTTGGCCAGGCTTCTGCCACGGCTGGTTGCCGGGCGGCGGGGTCTGGAGATCAGCTGATTCTGCCCGGCTCAGGGGGTTCTCGTAGAATTGCCGGGTTGGATTCGAGTGCCCATGGCTGCTGCGTGTGATCGAACGGCCGGCCTGAAATCGGTTCGGGCCTGGTTCGGGGGGCTCGGTGCGGCGATCCGGCGCCCGATCACTGCACTGCTGGCCATCTGTCTCACCCTGAGCCTCTCGCTCAGTGGCTGTGGCAGCCCCGCCGGCCCGCTGAGCGGCTCCTACGTCGATGACACGCTGACGGTCGCCCAGACCCTGCTGAGCACCATCGCGATCGCCGCCGACGACCCTGGCCGGGCCGAAGCCGAAACCGCCGCCCGCACTCTGGTCACGGGTTACGTGGCTTACTACCGACCCAAGCCCAGGGTGAATGGGTTGAGTTCCTTCACCACCATGCAGACAGCGATCAATTCCCTGGCTGGCCACTACGCGAACTATGCCAACCGGCCGTTGCCGGAAGCCCTGCGCTCACGCCTTGAGAAGGAACTCAGAAAAGCGGAGGCCAGTGTGGCCCGCGGTGCCTGAAGCGTCGGGATCGCCCTTTCCTTTGACGGAAGGGCCTCTGATCTGACAGGCTCCAACCTTGTGCTTTGAAGCGGCTTCGGGCCGCTGTGTCCTTGGCCAACGTCGTTGTCATCGGAGCACAGTGGGGTGACGAAGGAAAGGGGAAGATCACCGACCTGTTGAGCCGCTCCGCTGATGTGGTCGTTCGGTACCAGGGGGGAGTCAACGCCGGCCACACGATCGTTGTTGATGACAAGGTGCTCAAACTGCACCTGATTCCGTCCGGAATTCTCTATCCCGAAACAATCTGCCTGATCGGTTCCGGAACGGTTGTGGACCCGAAGGTGATGCTGGGCGAACTGGACATGTTGCTGGCCTACGGCATCGACATCGCCGGGCTCAAGCTGGCCTCAACAGCCCACGTGACGATGCCTTATCACCGTCTGCTGGATCAGGCGATGGAGCAGCGGCGCGGCGATCGGCGCATCGGCACCACAGGCCGTGGCATCGGTCCCACCTATGCGGACAAGGCCGAGCGGAACGGTATCCGGGTGATCGATCTGCTCGACGAGGAACGGCTGCGCGATCGCCTCGCCGCGCCGCTGGTCGAGAAGAATCTCCTGCTCGAGAAGATCTACGGCCTGGCGCCGCTCGATTCGGAGGCGGTGATCCGTGAATACTCCGCCTATGGGCAGCGCCTCGCCCCCCATGTGGTCGACTGCACCCGCACGATTCACCAGGCGGCCCGCGGCCGGAAGAACATCCTGTTCGAAGGGGCCCAGGGAACCCTGCTCGACCTCGATCACGGCACCTACCCCTATGTCACCTCCTCCAACCCCGTTTCGGGGGGGGCCTGCATCGGTGCCGGTGTCGGGCCCACCCTGATCGATCGGGTGATCGGTGTGGCGAAGGCCTACACCACCCGGGTCGGCGAGGGCCCGTTCCCCACCGAACTGCAGGGAAGCCTGAACGACCACCTCTGCGACCGGGGGCACGAATTCGGCACCACCACCGGTCGTCGCCGCCGCTGCGGCTGGTTCGACGGGGTGATCGGCCGCTATGCGGTCGAGGTCAACGGGCTGGATTGCCTGGCGATCACCAAGCTCGATGTGCTCGATGAGCTCGACGTGATCCAGGTCTGCGTCGCCTACGAGCTCGATGGGGAGCGGATCGAGCATTTCCCCAGCAGTGCCGAAGCCTTCGCCCGCTGTCAGCCGATCTTCGTCAGCCTGCCGGGCTGGCAGTGCTCCACGGCCGACTGTCGGCGACTGGAGGATCTCCCCGCTACCGCGATGTCCTATCTCCGCTACCTTGCCGAGCTGATGGAAGTTCCGATTGCGATCGTCTCCCTTGGCGCTCACCGGGATCAGACCATCGTGGTCGAAGACCCCATTCACGGACCCAAACGAGCTCTTCTGAATGCCTGAGACCACCAAGTCCCTTGATGTCGTCGCCATCGGTAACGCCATCGTCGATGTGCTCGTCCAGACCGACGACGGCTTTCTCGATGACCACCAACTCACCAAGGGCGCCATGGCCCTTGTCGATGAGGAGCAGGCCCAGCGGCTCTACGCCGCCAGCGGTCCTGGGCTGGAAACCTCCGGTGGGTCGGCGGCCAACACCATGGCCGGCATCGCCCAGCTCGGCGGCAAGGCCGCCTTCATCGGCCGCGTCCGGGATGATCAGCTCGGCGCGATCTTCGCCCATGACATCCGTTCCGTTGGCGCTGGTTTCGACACCCCTGCGGCCACCACGGGCCCCTCGACGGCCCGCTGCCTGATCCTGGTGAGCCCGGACGCCCAGCGCACCATGTGCACCTATCTGGGGGCATCGGTGGGCCTCGAACCCGAAGACCTCGACCTCGATCTGGTGGCTCAGGCCAGGCTTCTCTACCTGGAGGGCTACCTGTGGGACAGCGAGGCAGCCAAGCGGGCCTTCATCGCCGCCGCCGAGGTGATGCGCCGGAGCGGTGGCCAGGTGGCCCTCAGTCTCTCCGATGCCTTCTGCGTCGATCGGCACCGTGCCAGCTTCCTGGAGCTGGTCGATGGTCACGTCGATCTGCTGTTCGCCAATGAAGCGGAGATCACCGCCCTCTACGAAACCTCCAGCTTCGAGGCGGCGGCGGAGCAGGTGCGTGGCCGCTGCCAGGTGGCTGCCCTGACCCGCAGCGAGCGCGGATCTGTTCTGCTCAGTGGGGGCGACACCGTGGTGATCGAGCCCTACCAGCTCGGTCCCCTGGTCGACACCACCGGTGCCGGTGATCTCTATGCCGCCGGTTTCCTCTACGGCTACTCCCGTGGTGATTCCCTCGAGCGCTGTGGCCGTCTGGGCTCCCTCTGTGCCGCCCAGGTGGTCACCCAGCTGGGTCCCCGCTCCCAGGCCTCCCTGCCGGATCTGGTCGCCACCCACCTGGGCTGAGGCCAGGGGCGCCGATCATCTCGACGATGGCCTCCAGCTCCAGCCTGGTGCCAGCTGGCGGTTCCGCCGGTCGGGCCAGCAGCAGCAGGCGCAACCCCAGGTTGCTGCAGAGGCTTTGCCAGCCGTGCTCCGTCGGGCCGCCGGACTGACGGCAGAGCACTGTGGTGACGGACCAGTGGCGCAGCAGGGCACGCTCCAGGGTGAACTCGGGCCAGCCCGCATTCCGGCCCGGCCTGTGGCAGGCCAGCTGGTCGTCGGCCAGTCCAGCGGCCCGACCCAGCCGCAGGCTCTCCGGACTGGGCAGCAGCCTGGCGAAGGGCACTGCGGCGGCGGCCAGGGCCACGGCCTGCCGCAGGTGACGGGCTCCGATCGCGAACAGCAGCCGATCACCACGCAGGTCCAGCCGGCCCAGTTCTTCGAGGTCTGGCAGCACGGTTCGATCCAGTCCGGCCGGGGCCATCAGCAGGGGCCTCTCAAGGCGAAGCAGCGGCTGGCCACTCCAGCCGCAGGCCCTCGCCAGGTCGGCGGTGACCCGGCTCGCGAACGGGTGACTGGCATCAACCACCCAGGCGAAGGGGTTTCCCTCGGAGTGGGCCTGAGCCAGCCGCTGTGCCATTGCTGCTGCTCCGTCGAGGGGGCCCACCTCCAGCTTCAGGGCCGGGTGGGACGGGTAGACACGGCTGGCGGTCTGGCTCACCACCGCCACCGAAAGCTGCCAGCCATGCCGGAGCAGGGCTGCAGCCAGAACGGGTCCCTCGCCGGTGCCGGCGATCAGCCAGATCCTGCGGCGCTGGTCGAAATCAGGGCCGTGCATCAGGATGTGGCCCGCTGTCGCGTTCCTGGTTGTGAATCACTGTGTGCTGGAAGTGGAGGTGCTCGAAGTGCCCCAGGTGCGTTACACCCAGGACAACCAGACCCCTGTGGCGGAGATGGCTGTTCAGATTGACGGACTGAGGCCGGATGATCCCCCTGGGCAGCTGAAGGTGGTCGGCTGGGGCAATCTGGCGCAGGACCTCCAGAACCGGGTTCAGGTGGGCCAGCGTCTGATGCTGGAGGGGCGCCTGAGGGTAAGCACGTTCACGCGGCCCGATGGCGTCAAGGAGAAGCGGGCCGAGTTCACCCTCTCCCGGCTCCATCCCATGGGCGCGCCGTC
The DNA here is from genome assembly GCF_977927535.1 of Cyanobium sp. ULC082. Classification (NCBI taxonomy): domain Bacteria; kingdom Bacillati; phylum Cyanobacteriota; class Cyanophyceae; order Synechococcales; family Prochlorococcaceae; genus Cyanobium; species Cyanobium sp. ULC082. The sequence continues at coordinate 902,641 of NZ_OZ376397.1, read as the reverse complement.
CGCTTCGGCCCCATCCGGCCAGGCTCCGGCCCGCACCGTGCCACGACCTGTGCCGGCCCGCCCAGCCGCTGCGCCCACTTCCCCGCCGAATCGTGCCCCGGAAGCCCCCACCTGGAACACGTCTCCGCTGGTGCCCGATCTGCCCGATGACGATGACATCCCTTTCTGAAGGGTGCTTCTGAGCGCCCTCGCAGCGGGCGCTCAGCGCTTCGCGAACCGTTCGCTGGCCAGGTCGAGCATCTGACCGAGCTCCCGCTCCAGCGCCGCCAGATCAAGACGCAGATCACTCCAGCGTCCCCCGTCGATCTGCTGGAGCAGCCAGATCCGGTCGGCAATGAGTTGCTCGATCAGCTCCAGGGTGCTGATCGGCTCTGGGGCCTTCTCTGCCGCCGGGGCCGGCTCGGGTCCAGTTGTGGTCATCTCGGCGCTGGCGGAAGGAAGGTTCGAGCTGAAATGGCAGCTGGAACGGTTGAAACCATCATCTCGCATCCCCCTTGCTGGAGAATGGTCGCCATGCAAGCCCTCACGTCTCCCGGCAGCCTGCTCACGATCCTCGGGTCGGTGCTTACCGTGGTCGGCACGATCGCCTATGCGACCGACAGCCCCAACATCAGCCTGGCCGGAGTTTTCTACGGCATTCCCCTGCTGCTCGGCGGGTTGGCCCTCAAGTCTTCGGAGCTGCCCCCGGCGGTCAGGCTCACTCCACCGGCCCAGTTCCGGGACCTGCGGGAGCTGGACGCCAGCGAACCGCTCAGCGCCCTGCTCAAGGACGTGACCCGCTGGCGCTACGGACAGAAAGCCCATCTGGAAAGTTCTCTTGAGGCGCTCAAGCTCTGGGACGACGACCAGCCCCCCGAACTGATCAGCGTTGCTGAGCTGGAGCGCCATGGCGGCTATGGGCTGATTCTCCGGTTCAGAACCCAGGGGGTGCCTCTCGAGCGCTGGCTGGCCAAGCAGGAACGGCTGGGTCGTTTCTTCGGGCCTGGACTGGTGGCGGAACTGGACCCCCAAGGCAGTGCCGAACTCGATCTGTCCCTGTTGCCGGCTGAGCCGGGCAACACCACCCTGGAAGCGGCATCCGCCTGATGCCCGTTCGTTTCTTCGGCCGATTCCCTTGAGCCAGGACCCACTGCCCCAGGACCCACTGCCCCAGGACCCACTGCCCCAGGACCCTTTACGCCAGGACCCCTTGAGCCAGGACCCCTTGATCAGTCCCCAGGACAGCCTGAGGGTTTCCGTTCTCAGCGAAGCGCTTCCTTACATCCAGCGCTTCGCCGGTCGCCGCGTGGTCGTGAAGTACGGCGGCGCCGCCATGGTGCATCAGGAGCTGCGCGACGCCGTGTTCCGTGATCTGGCCTTGCTGGCCTGTGTGGGGGTTCAACCGGTGGTGGTCCACGGCGGCGGCCCGGAGATCAACCAGTGGCTGAGCCGCATGGCCATTGAGCCCAACTTCGTGGATGGCCTGCGGATCACCGACTCCGACACGATGGACGTGGTTGAAATGGTGCTGGTCGGCAGGGTCAACAAGCAGATCGTCAACGGGCTCAACCGGCTGGGTGGCCGGGCGGTTGGTCTCTCCGGCAGCGATGGAGGACTGGTGGAAGCGCGCACCTGGGGCGATGGATCCCATGGCCTGGTGGGTGATGTGGCGGCGGTCAACCCTGATGTGCTCGCCCCTCTGCTGCAGAACGGCTACATCCCGGTGATCTCAAGCGTGGCGCCGAATCCCCTGGGTCAATCGCACAACATCAACGCCGACACCGTGGCCGGGGAGCTGGCCGCCTCCCTGCAGGCCGAAAAGCTGATCCTGCTCACCGACACGCCCGGCATCCTGCGGGACCGCAACGATCCGGCTTCGTTGCTCCGCCAGCTGAGCCTCACCGAAGCGCGGCAGCTGATCGCTAGCGGCGTGGTCAGCGGTGGAATGACGCCCAAGACCCAGTGCTGCATCCGCGCCCTGGCCCAGGGGGTTGGCGCCGCCCATATCGTCGATGGCCGGGTGCCCCATGCCCTGCTGCTGGAGGTGTTCACCGATGCCGGCATCGGCACGATGCTGTTGGGGCGCTCCCCTCAGGAGCATGGCTGAGGATCCGCTTCTGCCGGCCCGTTCAGCACTTGAGCGGGGTGATTACGGGGTCTGCCTGCGGCTGCTAGAACCCCTGGCTCTGGCCCATCCCGCCAGCAGTGGTTTCGGCGGCAGCCTGCGACTGCTGATGGTCACCGCCCTGCTGGGCCAGGGACAGGATGCTGCGGCGACGGCCTGTTGCCGCAGCCTGCGGGTCTGCCAGGACCCGGAGATCCGCAGCCAGGCCAGGGATCTTCAACTGATTCTCGAGGCCCCGCCCCTGCAGCGGCCGGCGAACTGGTCGCTCACCCTGCCGGTGCTGAATGGCAGCGATGCACTGCAGGGACGCCTCAGGGCCAGCGCCAGCGTCCGTCGTTCAGTCAGCCATCGCCCTGCTCCGCCGCCATCCCCTCCGGTCGGACCGACCCGGGGCCCGGTGGGCTTCGCCGTGGTGGTGGTGACCCTGCTGCTTCTGCTCACCACCCTGCTCTCCGGTTGCCTGCGGGTGGAGACGGAGTTGCGCTTCGGCGCTCCCGGTCGGCTTCAACTCCAGCAGACCCTCAGCAGCGAGAGCACGCGCCCGCTGCCCTGGCAACGGGCGTTCGTCCAGGGTCTGAAAGCCTTGCCCATGGCTCCGGGAACCGGCCTGGCAATCACCACTGAGCAGGGGGTGGTGAGGCTGAGCAGCGCCAGCCTGTCTGGTCCGGCACTCGCAGATCTGCTTGCCCTGAGCACGGCAACCGCAGCTGAGCTGGGCGGGTTGACGCTGCCCCCTCCCGGCCTTTTCCTGCGGGAGCGGAACTGGCTGCTCGGAGCCCGGCAGCGCTTCGGACTGGAGGTGGACCTGCGCCAGCTGGCTGACCTGCCTGGCCTCGATCTGAGCGTGGTGCTCGGGCCCTTGAGTCCCCAGGCTGTCCGCCTGGCCCAGCCCCTGGCCGCTGAGCCCAGGGCGGATGGGGTGCGCTGGCCTCTGCAGATCGGGGCGCTCAACAGCCTGGAGCTGAGCTGTTGGCGGTGGAGCCGCCTCGGCCTCGGTGTTCTGGCCATCCTGCTTCTGCTCAGCCTGGCCCTCGCCCTGCAGCGCCTGCGCTGGCAGGCGGGATTCGGCTGGCCGGAGCTTCCCTCACCTGATCGAACCCAGTCCTGATCAGAGCTCCTGAGGATCGGGGTCGATGCTGAGGTTCACCTGCTGGCCCAGGGCCGCACGCAGATCCGCTTCCGGCGGCAGGGGCAGGGCGGAGTCGGCTGGTCCGTGCAACAGCAGCTGCCAGCGATAGCGCCCGGCCACCCGGGCGACCGGAGCCGGGGCGGGTCCGACCAGTTGCCAGCCGGCTGCCTGGAGCGGTCCCCGCAGTTGCTCGGCCAGGCTGGCGGCTGCCGTGGCGGTGGCGGTGGCGGATGGGCCGGCCAGGCGCAGCAGGCAGGCCCGGCTGTACGGCACAAGTGCCGCCTGCTGGCGGATCTGCCCTTCGCTTTCCAGATAGCGGTCGTAGCGCCCATCGACGAGGTGACGAATCACCGGATGGTCCGGGCTGTAGGTCTGCACGATCACTTCGCCGGGACGTTCACCGCGGCCGGCCCGCCCAGCCAGCTGCAGCAGCAGCTGCAGGCACTGTTCACCGGAGCGCAGATCAGGCCGATGCAGGAGTCCGTCGGCGGCCAGCACGGCCGCCAGAGTCACCCGGGGGAGATCGAGCCCCTTGGTGAGCATCTGGGTACCGACCAACACATCCGCCTCGCCGGCAGCGAACTGGCTCAGCAGTCGGCGATGACCATCCCGTCCCCGGGTGGTGTCGCGATCGAAACGCAGCAGCCGCAACCCCTCCAGTTCCAGCTCCAGTTGTTCCATTACCCGCTGGGTTCCCGCCCCGAAGGGCTTGAAGGCCGTTGAACCGCAGTGGCCGCAGTGGAGGCCCGGTTCCTGGCGGTGGCCGCACCAATGGCAGCGCAGCCATTGGTGGCCATCGCGGTGACGATGGACGGTGAGCGGCACGTCGCAATGGGGGCACTGAACCACCTCGCCGCAGCTTCGGCAGCTCAGGAAGCTGCTGTATCCACGCCTGGGCACCAGCACCACCGCCTGGCCGTCCTGCTCCCGCAGGCGATCGAGGCGGTCCCGCAGGGCCCGGCTGATCAGGCGGCGGTTGCCGCCGGCCAGTTCCTGGCGCATGTCGACCACCCGGACCGGGGCATCGCTCTGCCCGCTGATCCGCTCCGGCAATCTCAGCAGGGTGGCGGCCGCATCGGATTGGCCAGGCTTCGCCCTGCAGGCCAGCCAGGATTCCAGGGAAGGAGTGGCGCTGCCGAGCAGCAGTCGCGCCCCGCAGCGCCGGGCGCGACGCTGGGCCACGGTTCTGGCGTGGTAGCAGGGCATCGGACTTTCCTGTTTGTAGGAGCTGTCGTGCTCCTCATCGAGCACGATCAGACCCAGCTGCGCCAGTGGCAGGAAGATGGCGGAGCGGGTTCCCACCACCACCACGGCACCCTGACGATCCGCGGCGAGGCATTGCTTCCAGGCTGCGATGCGCTCGCCTTCCCCCAGCCCGCTGTGATAGGCGATCACTTGCCCACCGAACCGTGCCCGGCAGCGATCCAGCAGCTGGGGCACCAGGCCGATCTCCGGGGTGAGCAGCAGGCTGCTTTCTCCTGCGGCGAGGCATTGGGCCGCCGCCTGCAGATAGACCTCGGTCTTGCCGGACCCCGTGATACCCCAGAGCAGCAGTGTCGCCCCCCCTGGTGAGCTGGCGAACCGCTGCAGGGCTTCGGCCTGGGCCCGGTTCAGTTGCCGGGGTGGCTGCAGCGGGAGGGGCGGTGACGGCGATGTAGCTGTGGCTCTGGCTGTGGTTTGGCTGGGGGATGGGGCTTGTCTGGGTTGAATCCGCACCAGCGAACGGCCCACCAGACCTTGCACGACCGAGCGACTGAAGCCCCAGGTTTGAAGGGTTTCCTGTAGCCAGGCTCCTTCGGGCTGCATCCACAGGCGATCGAGCAGCTCCCGTTGGCGAGGGGGAAGATCCGGATGGGCTGCCGCCGCCTCCAGTGGCTCCACCCAGTGGCGCTGGCGGGCTGTTGTCGGAGGAGGCTGGCGGCGCTGGCCCAGCCAGCCTGTTGGCAGGGCTGTTTTGAGCGTCTTGAACAGGCTGGTGTGGCAGTCTTCAGCCACCTCCATGAGCAAAGCCTGCCATTGCGGATCAACAGCTGCCGCCTGGTGCAGAGCTTCAATCGGCAGCATCCTGCCAGGATCCAGCCCCGGGGGAGGAGCCTCCTGGCAGGACACCACCAGGCCGATCTGCCGACGTCCCCGCAAGGAAACCCTGACCAGATCTCCAGGTGCAAGGACCAGGTCCCGAGGGTTGGTGTAGCTGAACACCCGCCCCTCCCGGCCGGCCTCCAGCCACACCTGCCAGCAGGTCGGATCCTGGTTCAAAGCGATGGGGTGGTGTCTTTGCCTTGCAAACACCGATACAGGTTCTTAGAATGCATGGGTTGAGCAGCCTCTCAAGCTGCACCCGGTGCTGATCAGTGTTTCGTTCAGAGGGAAGACACGGCGAGAAAGCCTGTCGGAGTTTCCGCTCCTTCCTTTCTCCCAGTCTGCGATCACCCCTGACAACCCTGCAAAGGCCTCCGTGCTGTTCTACTTCGTTGTTGGCTCGACCTCGCTGATCACTGTTTTTCCCCTTGTCGTTTCAACCCCTGCCGGTTGAGCGCAGGGGCCAGGTTCTTGGCGGGTGATTTTTGCTTGTGCGTTCGCTGCGCGCCTGCACCACAGGCACTGCCCTGATCCGTCCATCCCCATCCGCTTCGCCCGATCCCGCTTCTTTAGCTGCCGATTCCTATGAGCCCTGTTGCCGCCCTGAAGTCCACGAAAGCCGAACCCGAGATCCTCGCGGTTGCGAACCAGGCGGGCGAGCAGGTCACCGTCGAGATCAAGCCCAAAGCACCCCGGGCCAAAGCCAGGCCCAAGCCCGATCCCACCGCCACCGATCCGGAATCGGCCCCGCTCAGCGACGGAGCTGTCAACACAGTGACGAGCACCCGCAAACCGGCGGCCAAGAAAGTCGGCACGAAAGCAGCGGCCACCAAGTCAACCGCAGGCAAGTCAACCGCAGGCAAGGCGGCCACCACCAAGGCGGCGAAGGCCAAGGCCGAGCCCACCGGCAGCCTCGATTTGCCCCTTGACATTGTTGAACTCGATGATGTCGCCGATCAGCTCCTGGCTGCGGCCGAGGGAGATGATCCTGCCCCCGCCGGCAAGCCTGTTGCCAGCAAGGCGCTGGCCAGCATCAAGGTGGGTCCGAAGGGTGTCTACACCGAGGATTCGATCAGGGTCTATCTCCAGGAGATCGGCCGGATCCGGTTGCTGCGGCCTGATGAGGAGATCGAGCTCGCCCGCAAGATCGCCGACCTGCTTCTGCTCGAGGAGCTCGCAACCCAGTTCGAGCAGGACAACGGCCATTACCCCGATGTCAAGGAGTGGGCTGTTCTCGTTGACATGACCCTGCTGAAGTTCCGGCGGCGGTTGATGCTGGGTCGGCGCGCCAAGGAAAAGATGGTGCAGTCCAACCTGCGCCTGGTGGTGTCGATTGCCAAGAAATACATGAACCGAGGCCTCTCCTTCCAGGATCTGATCCAGGAGGGCAGCCTCGGCCTGATCCGTGCCGCCGAGAAGTTCGACCACGAGAAAGGCTACAAATTCTCCACCTATGCCACCTGGTGGATCCGTCAGGCGATCACCCGCGCCATCGCCGACCAGAGCCGCACCATCCGGCTGCCGGTTCATCTCTACGAAACCATTTCGAGGATCAAGAAAACCACCAAGGTGCTCAGCCAGGAGTTCGGACGCAAACCCACCGAAGAAGAGATTGCTGAAAGCATGGAAATGACGATCGAGAAGCTGCGCTTCATCGCCAAGTCAGCCCAGTTGCCGATCTCCCTGGAAACTCCGATCGGCAAGGAGGAAGATTCACGCCTCGGCGACTTCATCGAAGCCGACATTGAAAATCCAGAGCAGGATGTCGCCAAGAACCTGCTGCGTGAAGATCTTGAAGGCGTTCTGGCCACCCTGAGCCCCCGGGAGCGGGATGTGCTGCGCCTGCGCTACGGCCTTGATGATGGCCGCATGAAGACCCTTGAAGAAATCGGTCAGATCTTCGATGTGACCCGCGAACGCATCCGTCAGATCGAAGCCAAAGCCCTGCGCAAGCTCCGTCACCCAAACCGCAACGGCGTCCTGAAGGAGTACATCAAGTAACCTTCCGCAGCTTCGAACCCAGCGGATTGGTCTCTCTTCCCCGCACCTCCCAGGCAGGGCATTCGCCAGCATCGGCACCTCGGGTGTCGATCATTCTTCCCACCTTCAACGAATGCGCCACGATCACCGTGATCCTGCAGCAGTTGCTGTTGCTGAGGGATCGGTGGTCGATTGAGCTGATCGTGGTCGACGACGACTCCGCTGACGGCACGGCCGAGCAGGTGAGGAAACTCGCCCACCAGCAACCGGAGATCCGCCTGATCCGACGGGTCGGCCGCTCCGGTCTCTCCAGCGCCATCAAGGAAGGTCTGCTCGATGCCACCGGTGATCTTGCCGTGGTGATGGACTGTGATGGTCAGCATCAACCGATTGCGGTGGGCTTGGCGCTGGAGGCCCTGCTGAGCCAGGGCAGTGATCTGGTGATCGGCAGCCGGTTTCACCCTGAAGCTTCGATCCTGGGCCTGTCGGACTCACGCCAGGATCAATCGATCCTGGCCAACCGGCTGGCGCGGTTCAGCCTGCCCCGCTACCGGCAGCTCACCGATTACATGAGTGGCTTCATGGCGATGAACCTGGATCGCTGCATGCCCTGGGTGCGGCAGGTGGATGTTCAGGGGTTCAAGTTTCTCTATGAACTGCTGGCCCTCAGCCGGGGCCAGTTGAAGGTGGCTGAGATCCCGCTCCACTTTCAGAGCCGCAGCCACGGAAGCTCAAAGCTGGATCAGGCAGTGCTCTGGGACTTCGGTGTTTCGATCCTGCACACCCTGCTGTTGAGGCTGGTGCCGCGCCGTGCGGTGAGCTTCGCTCTGGTGGGCCTGAGCGGAGTCGGCCTCCAGCTGCTGGCCTCCAAGCTGTTGATGCTGATCGGCCTTTCCTTCGAGCTGGCCTTGCCGGTTGCCGTGCTTGTTTCGGCAATCTCCAACTATCTGATCAACAACAGTCTCACCTTTCGCCATCGCCGGCTCCAGGGCATGCCGTTGCTGGCGGGTCTGGTCAAGTTTCTGGCGGTGGCCTCCCTGCCGATGCTGGCCAACGTTGGACTGGCGAGTCTGTTTTACAACCAGATTTCCAATGACACCTTCTTCGCGCAGATCGCCGGCATCGCCGTGGTGTTCGTCTGGAACTATGCCGCCACGTCGCGATTTGTCTGGAACAGTCCCTAGCTGACGGCTGGCTGGCTGCTCGCCCCAAGCCAGGACCTGGAGGGGCAGAGTGGCCGGACGTCCCGCTGACCCGATGAACCCACCCACGGATCTTCCTGAGCTGGCCTCCCTCGCCGACCTCTGCGGCCTGCGCACCGCCCCGTCCATCGATGACCGGCAACAGGAGCGGATCCTGCGGGAGCTGCTGGCCACGGTCGCGGGCTGTGAGTGGTTCACGGTCGGGGTGATGGCTCCATCCGGAGCGGCCGCCGTCGCGGCTCTGCGCAGCTGTGAGCGGGCCCTGGGCTGGCAGGCCCTGGTCGCAGAGGCAGACGCCCTCCCGGCGGCGGCGGGTCCGGTGTTCCTCAAGGGAAACCAGAGCACCGGTCTGTTCAGGCTCCGACCTGAAACCGGTCTGGGCCACGGGCTGCTGATCACCGGCCATCACGGTTCGGATCCGGACGCCGAAGGCACATGGGGACCGTTCCCCCTGGATTTCTTTGGCTGATCACGATCTTTCCCGGTCAGGGCGAGTGGTGGACGGCTGGTCCTTAGGCTGAGCGGCTGTAGGACGGCCACTGGCCGGTTTGAGGATTGAGTTGATGGCTGGCTCCACCCTGCGCATCGCCTCCCGCCGCAGTCAGCTGGCGATGGTGCAGACCCACTGGGTGCGTGATGAACTGGCTCTGGCCCATCCGGGGCTGGAGATCAGCATCGAGGCGATGGCCACCCAGGGGGACAAGATTCTCGATGTGGCCCTGGCGAAGATCGGCGACAAGGGCCTGTTCACCAAGGAACTGGAGGCCCAGATGCTCCTGGACCGGGCCGATATCGCCGTGCACAGCCTCAAGGATCTGCCCACCAATCTTCCCGATGGCCTGGTGCTGGGCTGCATCACCGAACGGGAAGACCCGGCCGATGCCCTGGTGGTGCACGCCAGGCATGCCGACAAATCCCTGGCCACCCTGCCCGAGGGCAGCGTGGTGGGCAGCAGCTCCCTGCGGCGCCTGGCCCAGCTTCGCCACCATTACCCCCATCTGGTGTTCAAGGATGTGCGCGGCAACGTGATCACCCGGCTGGAAAAGCTCGATGCCGGTGCTTATGACTGCCTGATCCTGGCGGCGGCGGGACTGGGGCGGCTCGGGCTGTCGGGACGGATCCACGAGCGGATCGCCCCGGAGATCTCGCTTCATGCCGTCGGGCAGGGTGCCCTCGGCATCGAGTGCCGCAGTGGTGACGAACAGGTGATCGGCCAGCTGAAGGCCCTTGAGCACACTCCCTCATCCCGCCGCTGCCTGGCCGAGCGAGCCTTCCTCCGCCAACTGGAGGGAGGCTGCCAGGTTCCGATCGGCGTGAACACCCGCTTTGAGGCCGAGGCCCTCGTGCTCACCGGCATGGTCGCCAGCCTGGATGGCCAGCGTCTGATCCGTGATGAGGTGAGTGGCGATCAGAGCAATCCGGAAGCGGTCGGCATCGCCCTCGCTGAGCGCCTCCGGGCCCAGGGCGCCGGAGAGATTCTGGAGGAGATCTTTGCAACCGTTGGCCGCGAGCACTGAGCTGGTTCCATCGCCTCCGGTGGCTGAGCAGGAGAGCGAGCCCCGCGCGATTCCCTTTCAGTGGAACCTGCTCGCCTGGGCTGCCCTCGTCGGGGTGCTGACCGGCCTGGCGGTGGTCGGTTTCCACTTCCTGCTCGGGTACATCAACCAGTTCCTGTTCGGCACCGTGGTGGAGACGGTGATGGGCGTGCTGGGCACGGTGGGATCTCCCGAAACCCCGGTGGAGATCTTCAATCCCGCCGAGCCCGAATCCAGCACACCTCTCAAGGCCCTGCTGCAGCTCGGCCTGGGCGGAATCGGTTTCCTGCCACCACCGCCGGCGCCCCCGGAACCCCTGCCCGCAGCCACCATCGCCGTGAATTGGCTCTCCTCCTGGCCGGTGCTGGTGGTGCCGATGCTGGGCGGGCTGCTGGTTGGCCTGCTGCGCCAGCTCGCCAGGGATCTCGGCCCCGGGCTGCCCAGCCTGATGGCGATGGCCGATGGCATGGTGCGGGCCGCACCGAAGCTGCCGCTGCTGCGGCTGGTGGCTGCCGCACTCAGTCTGGGCAGTGGCGCATCGCTCGGACCGGAGGGACCGAGCGTGGAAGGCGGCGGCAACATCGGGCTCTGGGTCGGCCAGCGCGGCTCGCTTTCGCCGGAGTCCCAGAAGGCGCTGGTGGCTGCGGGGGTGGCGGCCGGTCTGGCGGCCGGATTCCGGGCACCGATCGCTGGCGTGTTCTTCGCCTTCGAAGGGGCCTACAGCACGATCCCCGGCCGCCCCAGCCTGCGGGGAGTGCTGGTGGCCGCGGTCAGCTCGGCCCTGGTCACCCAGCTCTGCCTGGGTGATGAACCGATTTTCAGGCTGCCCGCCTATGACGTTCGCTCACCGCTGGAGTTACCGCTTTACCTCGGGCTTGGCGTGGTGGCGAGCCTGATCTCCTGGGCACTGGTGACTCTGCTGGCGGCCGGGCGCAGCGGACCGGTGCAGCGCCAGATGGGCCGGCTCGCCCCCTGGCTGCTCAACGCCCTCGGCGGGCTCGGGGTCGGGGTGTTGGCCCTGGGCTTTCCCGAGGTGCTCGGGGTCGGCTACGACACGATCGAAGCGCTGCTCGGCAATGAGGGGGGCATCGCTCTGGGCACTCTGCTGGCCCTCCTGGTCGTGAAGCTGCTGGCCACAGGGCTCAGCAATGCCACCGGGTTCGTGGGTGGTGGATTCGCGCCCTCGCTGTTTCTCGGGGCGGTGCTGGGCAACTGCTATGGCCAGTTGCTGGGGGAGGGTGGGCTGCATCTGCCCGTGGCCGAACCCCCCGCCTACGCGATGGTCGGGATGGCGGCGGTGCTGGCCGGCAGCGCCCGGGCCCCGCTCACCGCACTGCTGCTGCTGTTCGAGCTCACCCATGACATCCGCATCGTGCTTCCCCTGATGGCCGCCACCGGCCTGAGCGCCTTGCTGGTCGAGCGCTGGCAGGGCTTCCAGGACCGTGGCCTGCTGGGCGCCGACCCGCTGGAGGAGAAACGCAGGCTTCAACTGGCCGCCCTGCCGGTGTCGGAGGCTTTCGGGACGGATGTCCCCCTCGTGTTGCCGGCCGCCACACCGGCGGCGGCGGCGGTGGCCCGACTGACCGAGGTCCATGGCCACTGTCTGATCGCCGTCGAGGCGGACCGGGCTGTGGCACTGGTCACCCTGCAGGATCTGCAGCGGGGCCTCAGCGCTGGAATCGAACGACAGGAAGCCGTGAGGGTGAACGATTGCCGCCGCAGCGATCTGGTCTGGCTGCCCCTGACGGCAAGGCTGGACAGGCTTGAGGATCAACTCACTCCCAATGGCCTGCGCCAGGTTCCTGTGTTCGCCGTGGAGGAAGGGGTTGGAGGATATCTTCCCCACGGCCTGCCTGCCGATGGCCTGCCGATTGGGGCCCTGCGCGGACTGGCCAGCCGTGACGGCCTGGCCCTGGCCCTGGCCCGGCAGCTCAGCGCTTGACCACGACGGGAGTCCCCACCTCCACCTGATCGAACAGCGCCCGGACATGGGGGGTGAGCATCCGCACGCAGCCGCGCGAAACGGCCTCGCGACCCTTGACCGTCCACTCCCAGGCGGTGGGGGTGCCGTGGATGCCGTACTGATCCTTGGTGGTGGTGTGGAACCCGATCCAGCGGTCACCGAGGGGACCCTGGGCCCCTCGGGTGGGGTTGATCTTGCCGGAGACCGTGCTCTGGTACTGGGGATTGACCACCTTGTTGCGCACCTTGAAGCTGCCCGTGGGGGTGGGGGTGGAGGGATCTCCGATCGCCACCGGCCAGCTGCCGATCACCTTGCCGTTGTCCAGCAGGCTGATCGTGCGCTTGCCGAGTTCCAGCACGATTTCCCTGGTGCTGGTGACGGCGGCGGTGCTGGGGTTCGCCGGGGTGACAGCGGCGGGGACCGGGGCAGGCGTCACGAGCGTTGCACTCTGCCCGGTCCGCCCAGGCAGGGCGGCGGTGCCAAGCGCCAGCACAGCGAGGGCGGGGAGGAGACGGACCAGCCGCTGGGGAGAGAGATGCTTCATCGCCATGGAGGTGTACGGGGGCGTCAGTTGACGAGCTTGGGATCAATCTCGCTGTTGTAGCGCGCTTCGCAAGCCTTGACGATCCTCACCGCCTCCTCGGTTCCGAAGAAGCCGTTGACGTGGCAGGTGCCGGGCTTCTTGAGGTCCTTGTAGTGCTCCCAGTAGTACTGGGTTTCCTTCAGCCATTGCGCGCCGAGCTGCTCGCAGCTGGTGATGTGCTCCACCCGTTTGTCGTCGGCCAGCACGGCGATCACCTTGTCGTCCACCTCGCCGCCATCGTCAAAGGTCATGATCCCGATGATCCGCGCCTCAACCAGGCTGCCCGCCACCAGCGGTTCAGTGACATGGACGATTTCGATGTCGAGCGGATCGCCGTCTTCGTCCCAGGTGCGGGGGATGCAGCCGTAGGCGAATGGATAGGCCAGGGAGGAGTACCCGACCCGATCGAGCTTGAGCTGGCCCGATTCGGTGATCAGTTCGTACTTGTTGATCGTCATCGAATTCACCTCGATGATCGCGTTCAGCCGCAGCTCGGCTTCATCGGCGAAAGCCGGCAGCACATGCAGCAGGTTGAGCATCGTGCGGCTGGGGGCATGGTCGATGTTCGCCATGGCGAGAGCAGAGGAAGGACGTGCGGCCGTGATCCTACGGATGCCCACTCGAGAGCTTCTCCAGCTTTGCTTCCAGGTAGGTGAGGAAGGCGCTGGAGTCGAGCCGGGCCCCACTCACCCGCAGCACCAGTTCCTCGCCGGTGACACTCCGGCCGAGCGGATGCACGTGCAGACGCAGCCAGTCCAGCAGGGCCCGGTCGTCCCCTGCCGTCAGCCGCGCTTCGATCGGGCCGATCTCCCGCTCCATCGCTTCCGCCAGCTGGGCCGAGATCAGGTGGCCGAGCGCATAGGAAGGGAAGTAGCCGAACAGGCCCTCGCTCCAGTGGACGTCCTGGAGACAACCTTCGGCGTCGTTGCCGGGCGCGATGCCGAGCATCGCCAGCATGCGGCGGTTCCATTCGGCTGGCAGCTCCTGCACCGACAGGCCACCCTCCAGCAGCGCCAGTTCCAGCTCGTAGCGCAACAGGATGTGGAGGCAGTAGCTGAGTTCGTCGGATTCGACCCGGATCAGCCCTGGTCGTCGGGGGTTGAGCTCGCGCCAGAAGGCGGCAGGGTCCTGCCACTGGGCGCCGGCCTGGCCGGCATTCCGGGCCGTCTGCCGCTCGATCGCCTGACGGAATCGCGGCTGCCAGCGCCGCGCAAAGGCTTCACCGCGTCCCACCCGGCACTCCCAGAACAGACTCTGGCTCTCGTGCACTCCCATCGAGGTGGCATCGCCCAGGGGCCAGGCGAACCACTGCTGGTCGTGGCGGGGCAGTCCCTGTTCGTAGAGGGAGTGGCCCCATTCGTGGGCGGTGGCGAGAAAGGCGGAGAACGGCTGGCCAGGCACGATCCGGCTGGTGATACGGAAATCGGCCGGACCGAGGGTGGTGGAGAAGGGGTGCGGAGAGCGGGCCAGCACCGCCTGGCTGGGGTCGAAGCCCCACTCCTGGAGAAGCTGCTGGCAGAGCCGCTCCTGCGCCGTGTCTGACAGCACCGCCTGGTGCGGATCGAGCGCCATGGCCGACACCTGTCGGCCATGGCGCTCGATCAGCGGGGGCAGTCGTTGGCCCAGGGGCTTGAACAGGGTTGCCAGCCTTGCCTTGCTGATCCCCGGCTCGAAGGGCTGGGCGAGGATTTCCCAGCAACTGCGCGGCCGGCCCTCGGCATCGCGCTCGACCGGGGCCAGCTGACGGGCCTGTTCCTGGCGCAGGGCGATCAGCTCGGCCAGGGCCGGGGCGAAGCGGGCATGGTCGGCCTGGCTGCGGGCCTCCTGCCAGAGGGCGTAACCCCTCGTCCTGGCCAGGGAAAGCGCTGCCACCAGAGCAGGGTCCAGCAGCCGTTGTCGCTCGAGGTCCCGGCGCAGCAGGGCCAGGTTCTGTCGCCAGGGGTCGGTGGCTGGTCTGGCTCCGAGCTCGGCTTCGGCGGCGGCCAGGATGTCGGCGTAGGCGGCGCTGCTCTGGCGCTCGTGCAGCTGGCGGGCCAGCAGGGCCAGCTGCTCACCCCGCCAGGCAGCGCCGGCGCTGGGCATCAGCGTGTTCTGATCCCAGTAGAGCGTTCCATGGATACTGCCGAGCAGCCGGGTCTCCCGGACATGGGCTGCCAGCCTCTGCCTCGCCTGATTCGTCATCCCGTTGCTGCTCCTGGACCGATGCTGCAACCATTGAAACGATCCGCCATGCCAAGGGGCCGATGAGCCTGACTGATGCGACAGCGGTGGCCGGCCTGTCCCGGGCGATTCAACTGTCCGTTGCTCCGGTGTTCCTGCTCACCGGCATCGGCGGCCTGCTGGGCACCTTCACGGCTCGTCTGAGTCGGATCATCGATCGCACCCGCGTTCTGCAGGAGGCGATGGAGAAGGGCAACATCGCCCAGGCGAAGCAGTTGAAGGCGGTGCTGACCGTGCAACGCCGTCGCCTGTTTCTGATCAATCGGGCCATCCTCTGCGCCACGTTCACGGCCCTGCTGGTTTCCGGTGTGGTGGCGGTGCTGTTCATCAGCGCCGTTGCGGCCGTTGATCTTGCCGCGATCGTGGTGCCGGTGTTCGTGCTGGCGATGGCCTCGCTGATCCTGGCCCTGCTGCTCTTCCTGGTGGAGGTGCAACTGGCGATCTCCCAGAACCCACGGCGCTACTACTGATCCAACGCCGCTTTTCCTGACCCAGTCCCGATCAACCAGCCGCGGGGATCGGCAGGGGATCGCCAGGATTCGACCGGGACGTCGTGACCATGTCAGGATCTCCTGACATGGTCTTGTCATCCGGGCTTATCGCATCAACGTAAATGCCTCAGGACCTGGTCCATGGACATGACCCCACTGCTGGGGCCCGGTGGCCAGGCCAGAGATGAGGCGATCGAGCTGCTCCGGGGTCGAACGCTGATGATCGTCAGTGGCCGCCGGCTGCTGATCACCCTGATCACCCATTCCGTCGGCGAGCCAGCCCAGTGGATCGGAGCTGCCACCTGCCAGACAGAAGGGCTGGCCCTGCTCAGCAGGCGGCTCCCCGATCTGCTGTTCGTGACCCATCCCCTGGAGGCCGGCAGCGGCTGCCAGTTCGTCCGGGAGGCCAAACGGCTCTATCCCCGCCTGGCCTGCCTGCTGCTGCTCGAGCGGGACACCCCTGACGTTCTGCTGGCGGCCCTTGAATCCAACTGTGACGGCATCTGCCTGGAGCGTCGCGTCGGTCTCGGCACCCTGGTTGCAGCGATCAAGGCCGTGCTCGGCACGGGCGGGGTGTACATGGATACGGCCGTGGCCGCCCTGCTGCAGCGCAGCAGCCGTGGCCTGGGCGATGGTGAGCCGGAACGGCTGACGCCCCGGCAACTGCAGGTGGTCGAAGCGATGCTGCAGGGTTGTGAAACCCATGAAATCGCCCAGCGATTCCACATTTCCGTGGAAACGGTGCGAAGCCATATCAAGGCCGTGCTGAGCAAGCTCAAGGCCCGCACGCGGCTGGATGCGGGCCTGATTGCCCTGCGGCTTGGACTGGTGAGCTGGGATCCACCCGGTTGAGCAGGCCCGATCATTTGCGGCGGCAATAGCCACCGCCGATGTTCATCCAGCCCGACTGGCAGGCTTCACCGTTGGTCGGTGCCACGGTGTAGCTGACGACGCCGAGGGTGCTGCACTTGCCGTTGAAGGTGTCCACATAGCCCAGGGGGCAGAGGGCCTGAAGTTTGGGGATCACCTCCTGGGCCTGGGCCCCGGGGCCTGTGGCCAGAATGGCTCCAGACCCGAGCAGGCTGATGAGAATGGAGAACCAATGACGACAGGCGCGACGCTCCATGGCTGGGCAAGTGACCGGATCGATCACCCAAGCCTATGGGGCCCCGGTCGGTGCTGAGTCAGCAGCCCAGTGGCGCTCCCCTCGATGGCCCGGCAGCCACTGATTGGGCCGTTCTCTCGGCTCAGATCGCCGCCCTGCAAGCGGAACTCAGGGCGCTGAACGCCCGGCTCAGCGACCTGGCCCCCACTCTCGATCGGTTGGCCGGCCTGGTGGATTCATCGCCCTCCCAGCAGCCTGCCGCCCCCCTCCTTTCCGCCTCGACCCTGCTGGCCCGCCGCAATGGTGAGCGGCTCAATGCCGAGGTGCTGCGCCGCAGCGCCCAGGGAGTCGACCCCGACAACGACACGGAGCTGGATCTGATGATCGATCGCCTCCACGACCTCTCCGAGCCCAGTGACTGAATGGACCTGCCGACCTGCTCCCGCTCAGCACGGATCAGGGCAGGCCTCTGCCAGGCTGGAATCCCGACTGGCTCAAGTCGCCATGGTTGCCAAATCGCTTTCCGCCGAAGAGATCGCCGCACTCGAGATCGAGCTGCCTGACTGGAGTGTGGTGAACGGCAAGCTGCATCGCGGCTTGCTGTTCACCTCCTTTGTGGAAGCTTTCGGTTTCCTCACCCAGGTGGCCTTGATCGCCGAATCGATGGGTCACCATCCGGAGCTCGGCAACATCTACAACCGGGTGATGATCGACCTCACCACCCATGACACCGGGGGCCTCTCCAGCCTCGACCTGGAGCTCGCCAGGCGGATCGACGGGCTGCTGAACGACTGACTCATCGCCCGGCTGGCTCGATCAATCGAGACCAGATCTCGATCAACAGAGCAGCGACCCGCGGTCCTTCAGCCTCTGTCTGGCCGGGGAGGTCGGCTGGCACCGTCAGGGTGCGCTCAGCTTCCTGCGGCAGCAAGGGATCGGTGGCCAGCCGCTGGGCCGCCTGAATCACCGCATCGGCGTCGCTGGGGTCGTCGTTGCGGCGGTAGCGCTGCTCCAGGCGCGCCTCGATCACGGCCTGGGGAGTGTGCAGATCGAGGATCAACCAGGGAACCGCCAGCTCGCCCGCCAGCGCCACGGCCCGGGCTCGGCTGGAGCGAGCCAGATGGGTGGCATCGAGCAGCACGGTGCGCCCCTGGCGGAGGCTGGCGGCGGCGGCGGCGAGCAGGGCCGCTTCAGTGCGTTGATGGGCTGCTGCGCCATAGAGCTGATCCCGCTCGGCGCCGACAGTCCGCGCCAGGGGCGCCAGCCCATGCAACTGCTTGCGAATCCTGTCGCTCTGGAGATGATCCGCCAGCAACCAGGGGGCCAGCTCTCTGGCCAGCTGGCTCTTGCCGCTGCCGGAACTCCCCCGCAGCAGCAGCAGAGCCGGCGGGGTCTGGCCGCTGCCGGCATAGGCCAGGGCGAGGCTGAGCTGGGCCTGGGCCATCCGGGCGGCCTGCTGCCGCTGGGCGGCCGGGATTTCCGGCTCCAGGCAGGTGGCGGCCGCCACCTTGGCCCGCACATGGGCGCGATAGGCGCAGAACAGGGCAAACACGGCCGGCTCGATTGCCCGGCCATAGCCTTCGAGCAGGGGTTCGATCAGCTCGCTGTGGCCCGCCGCCTGGAGCTCCATGGCCAGGAAGGCCAGATCGGAGCCGGCATCGATCCGGCGCAGGCTCGCATTGAATTCCACCCCATCCACCACGGCAATCGGCTCCAGCAGCAGCACATGCTCAAGCCGGAGATCGCCGTGGCCATCCACGGCCCAGCCGGCTCCCAGCCGCTGCCGCAGCAGGTGCCGCTGCCTCCGCAGGGCCAGGGCCAGAAGATGGTCGAGCTGGCGGTGCACAGAGGCGGGCACCAGTGCCGGCACACAGGAGCGGGTGGAGCGCAGATTGCTGTGCAGCACCCGGCTGAAGTCTTTGAGCAGGCTGGTGGACCTGGCGGCCGTGAGGAGATGCTGGCGGTGAAAGGCGGCGATGCGGCTGCCCACGGCCCGCAGCGTTTCCGGACCGACCTGTCCTGCCGCCAGCCGGGCCTGGAGGGTGTCGGCGGCGGCGAAGCGACGCATCACCACCACGGGTTCAGGTCCCCGGGGTCCGATCAGCTGGCTCACACCGAGGTAGAGATCCGGCGCCAGGCGGCGGTTGAGCCGCACTTCCTCCTCACACCAGTGCAGGCGGAGCTCTGGGCTGCTGTAATCGAGCAGGTCCCAGAGCCGCAGAGGCTTCTTGAGCTTGTAGGCCCGCTGCGGGGTCAGGAACACAACGCTGATGTGGGTCTGAATCACCTCCACCCGCCGCTGCTCTGGGGCCACCCCCTCCCAGTCAGCGGCTGGATAGGCCGAAGGCAGTGAGAGGGCCGCGATCAGGGCGTCGAGGCTGGCGTCAGCAGCTCCTTCGCTCACACGCTCACCAACGGCTGGTGGCGATGGGGCCGCAGGGCCAGCCGCGGGCTGCCACCCTCCTGTTCAACGTCCACGGCAATCGTGCTTCCCTCGGGGAACGTGCCGGTCAGGATCGCCTTGGCGATCGGTGTTTCCAGCTCGCGCTGGATCGCCCGTTTGAGGGGCCTGGCCCCGTACACCGGGTCGTAGCCGACCGTGGCGATCCAGTCGAGTGCCGCAGTGCTCAAGGTGAGATCGAGCTTGCGTTCCTCCAGCCGCCGCCGCAGCCGCTCCACCTGAAGCACCACGATCTGCCGCAGTTCCTCGGCCCGCAGGCTGTGGAAGATGATCGTTTCATCAAGCCGGTTGAGAAATTCGGGGCGGAAGTGCGCCCGCAGGGCGTCGTTCACCCGCTTCTCCATTTCGCCGTGGCGGGCTGGATCACCGGCCAGATCGAGGATCGAGGCGCTGCCGATGTTGCTGGTGAGGATCAGCACGGTGTTGGTGAAATCCACCGTGCGGCCCTGGCCGTCAGTGACGCGGCCGTCATCGAGGATCTGCAGCATCACATTGAACACATCGGGGTGGGCCTTCTCCACCTCGTCGAACAGGATCACCGCATAGGGCCGGCGCCGCACCGCTTCGGTGAGCTGGCCGCCCTCCTCGTAGCCCACGTAGCCCGGAGGCGCGCCGATCAGGCGGCTGACGGCGTGCTTCTCCATGTATTCGCTCATGTCAATGCGCACCATGGCGTCGTCGCTGTCGAACAGCTGGGCGGCCAGGGCTTTGCACAGCTCGGTTTTGCCCACGCCGGTGGGGCCGAGGAACAGGAAGCTGGCGATCGGCCGGTTGGGATCGCTGAGCCCGGCGCGGGAGCGCTGGATCGCATCGGCCACGGCGGTGACGGCCTGTTCCTGGCCGATCACGCGGGCGTGCAGATCCGCTTCGAGATGCAGCAGTTTCTCCATCTCGCTCTGCACCAGCCGCGCCACCGGGATGCCGGTCCACTTGGCGATCACTTCGGCGATGTCCTCCTCGGTGACCTCTTCGCGCAGCAGGGTCTTGTCGGCACCGGCGGCATTGAGCTCGGTTTCCTTGGCCGCCAGCTTCTTGTTGAGTTCGGCCAGGGTGCCGTATTCGAGCTGGGCTGCCTTGTTGAGGTCGTAGCTGCGCTTGGCCTGCTCCACCTGCAGTTGCACCTGCTCGATCTCCTCCTTGATGGCGCTGAGTTCATCGATCGAACCCTTCTCCTTCTGCCACTGGGCGTTGAGGCCGCTCTGCTGCTCGCCCAGCTCGGCCAGCTCCCGCTCGATCCGCTCCAGGCGTTCCTTGCTGGCGGCATCGGATTCACGCCCGAGCGACAGCTTCTCCATCTCCAGCTGGAGGATCTTGCGATCGATCTCGTCGATCTGCTCCGGCTTGGAGGTGATCACCATCTTCAGCCGGGCGGCCGATTCATCCATCAGGTCGATCGCCTTATCGGGCAGGAACCGATCGGCGATGTAGCGGCTGCTGAGCACGGCGGCGGCGACCAGAGCGCTGTCGGCGATGCGCACGCCGTGGTGCACCTCGTAGCGTTCCTTGAGGCCGCGCAGGATCGAGATCGTGTCTTCCACGGTGGGCTGATCCACGAACACCTGCTGGAAGCGGCGCTCCAGGGCGGGATCCTTCTCGATGTGCTGGCGGTGCTCATCGAGGGTGGTGGCGCCGATGCAGCGCAGTTCGCCGCGGGCCAGCATCGGCTTGAGCAGGTTGCTCGCATCCATCGAGCCACCGGCGGCGCCGGCCCCCACCACCGTGTGGATCTCATCGATGAACAGCACGATCTGGCCCTCTGAGGACGTGACCTCCTTGAGCACCGCCTTCAGCCGCTCCTCGAATTCGCCGCGGTACTTGGCACCGGCGATCAGGGCGCCCATGTCCAGGGAGATCAGCTGACGGTTCTGCAGCGCCTGCGGCACATCGCCGTTGACGATCCGCTGGGCCAGGCCCTCCACGATGGCCGTCTTGCCCACACCCGGCTCCCCGATCAGCACCGGGTTGTTCTTGGTGCGGCGCGAGAGGATCTGGATCGTGCGGCGGATTTCCTCGTCGCGGCCGATCACCGGGTCGAGCTTGCCCTCACGGGCGGCCGCCGTCAGGTCGCGGCCGTACTTCTCCAGGGATTCGTAGGTGCCTTCGGGGTTCTGGTCGGTCACTTTCTGGCTGCCGCGTACCGACTCGATCGCTGCCAGCAGCTTGGTCTTGTCGGTGCCGGCCTGGGTGAGCAGCTGGCGGCCGCAGCGTGGATCGACAGCCAGGGCCAGCAGCAGGTGCTCGATCGAGAGAAAGCTGTCGCCGAATTCCTGCTTGAGGGCTTCGGCCTGGTCGAGCAGGGTGCCCAGGCCCTTGCCGAGGAAGACCGTTTCAGCCGCTGAACTGAGGCTCGGCTGGGCGGCCAGGAAAGCCTCCACCTTCTGGCTGAGCAGGTCGGGGTTCACCCCCGCCTTCTCGAGGATTCGACCGGCCAGGCCCTGGTCGGCCAGCAGGGCGGCGAACAGGTGCTCGGTTTCGAGTTGCTGATGGCGCCTCTTCTGGGCGAGTAGCTGGGCCGCCACCACGGCAGCCCAGGCTTTTTCAGTGAACTGCTCGGCGGTGGGATGCATGGCGGGATGACGGCAATGGGGGAGGTTTCAAAACCGTATGCGAGCTCCCTGGTTTCCACAGGATGGGCCTGCCGAAACAAATGGCGAACCAACCGAACCGACCGCCGGGCCCTCTCATAGGTTCCCCTGGCGACCCCAGACACAGACCCGATGATGCGCCTCCATCCCATTTCCACCCTGCTCGCCCTTCCCCTGCTGGCGCTGACTGGCATTCCGGCGCAGGCAGCTTCGAATTGTGGGCTGCTCGATGCCGTGGGCGGCGGCACCAGCATCAGCAAAACGATCCAGCTGGATGGCCCGCTGGTGTTCCCGTTCGGGAGAACCAATTTCAACACTGATTTCATCGTCAGCCGTCCGTACAGGAGCTATCTGGTCAACTTCAGGTCCACCTCCAGCAAGCCCGGTCCCTACCCGATTCAGGCCTATCTCAAGTTCAGCGACGGCACGAATCTGCAGGTGGTGAATCAGACCCTGGATGCCAAACCCGGCCAGTTCAGGCAGTTCGGTCCCTTCGCCTCCCTCGGCGGCAAACTGGTCAGCCAGGTGAACGTCAAGGTGGGCTCGGGATACAACGCCAACGCCACCGGCTTCAGCTATGTGGTTTCGGTCTACGGCTGCCGTTGATGCTGTGCCGGGCTCTTTGATTGTGTTGGTGCCTTCTAAGGCGCTGCCAGCGCTCAGAGTTCAATGCCTCGGGTGGGCCTGGGACAGAGCCTGAGGGGGCAGCCGTCGGGCGCGTAGATGGCATCGGCTGGGGAGAGGCAGCCGGCGGCGTTCTTGGCCGGCACCTGAGCCGGTGGAAGGCGCTTCGGCTGCAGGAACGCCTCCTCGCGGGGCACCAGCAGGGGACAGCTCTTCTGGGCCTGGGCGCCGGCCGATCCGATCAGCATCGAGGCGCCCAGCACCAGCACACGCGCGATCATGATGGGGTCTTGTTCAGGCTTCACTGAAGCATGGCCGACGAGCAGGATCAGGAGCTGGTGGAACGGCTGGCGGAGCAATCACGCCGCTTCGATGGCACCGGCAACGATCCGGAGCGCAACTGCTGGATGGCGGTTCATCAGCACACCCATGGGGTGTTGCCGAGTGAATACGACATCCGCGAAGTCCCGGAAGACCTCTATCTCGCCGTGCTCGCCCATCGCCGCTCCCAGGACTGAGGGGCGGATCGGCGCGGAGTTTCCAGCAAAAAACCCTGTCGATCAGGACAGGGTTGGGAAGCAGCAGCCTTAGCAAGGACAGAGCTTGGTGCCCTTGCCGGGAGCTGATTGAACCGGTGAATCAGTGCTGGACCGGGCCTGGCTGCCGGGATGGCTGCCGTTCAGCTCCAGCCTTTGCCGGCCATTTCCTCGACGTAGGCGGCCACGTCGGAGATGTCAGCTTCGGTGAGTTTGCCAAGGAACGCAGGCATGGCGTTCTTGCCCTTGGTGACCTGCATGGCGATGGCCGCTTCGTGGTCGGTGCTGTAATCGGCGAGATAGGCCTCCAGGGCGTCTTGCTTCAAGGTGCGCTCGGCGTTGACCACGTTGCCGCCACCCATGTGGCAGGCGGCGCAGTTGGCCGAGAAGACCTGGCCACCGTGGGCCGCATCGGCGGCGAAGCTGGGTGCTGCCCCCAGCAGAAAAGCGAGGCAGAGGGCGAAGAAGCTGATCAGGCGGCGCATCGAAAAAACGGGCAACCCGACAAAGCTAGAAGCCTCCCCTGCCAGCGGGAAGTACGAATGGCCAGGATCGAAACAATCTCGTAACCCTCGCTGGCCAGGGGGGCTGATCAACAGCTTCACTGCACAATCACCCTGCCCACCATTCCCGCCCCGCGGTGCGGCTCACACCAGTAGGTGAAGGTGCCGGGCTCCGCGAAGGTTTCCTCCCAGCTTTCGCCCTCGGCGAAAACCAGTGCGGTGTGGCTCAGTTCCTCGTGGCCATCGAAGACGGCGTTGTGGGGAGCCAGGCGGTTGTTCACGAAGCGGACGGTGTCGCCCCGGGCGATCGTGAGGCTGCTGGGTTCAAAGGCGAGCATGCCGCCATCGGTGCCGAGCTTCACTTCCAGAATGGCGGCTTGCGCCGGAAGGGCCGTGATCAGCACGAGCCAGAGCAGCAGCCCGCAGCGGAGCAGGCAGGCCATCGGTCGGAAGCGGTGCATGGTGTCAGAGAACGCTGACGCCAACCATAGGAATCGCTCCCGCTTCAGCGTTGCCCATCCCGCTGGGGCAACCCCGCGGTTTCAAAGGCCAGCTCGAGCGTGGGGGCGAGGCTCACCAGGCCGAACCGCTCCGGCGGACTGATCGGCTCATGCACGAAGTGGCGTTGCTGGATGCTGAAGCGATCCCAGTCATTGAGCTCGATCGGCAGCACCTTGATCAGGGCATTGATCAACCAGCCACTGAGGGGGATCGCAAACCAGGGCCTTCGGATCCGCCGCCAGCGGCACAGCCGCGTCACGGTGTCGTCGACGGTGACCGCTGGCTGGCCGAGCACCAGGCGACGCACCGATCCCTGGCCGGGTTCCGGGTTGGCCCGGTGCGGTTGGAGCGCCAGGTTCACACACACCCGGGCGATGTCCTCGGCATGGATGAAATGGAAGCTGGCCTCAGCCTTCAACCAGCGGGCCAGCCACAGCCAGCGCACCACCTCCTTGAGCCCGGCGGTGAGATAGCTGGCGGGCAACGCTCCACCCGGCTGCACCGTTCCGCCGAACACCAGGGTGGGAAAGACGGCCACGATCCGCTCGGCCATGGGGTGGACCTCCAGTTGCTGCAGGCAGAGAGCCTTCGTCTGGATGTACTCGGTGCCGTAGGCCGCCGCTTCGGGCAGCAGCTGCAGATGGCGATCGAGAATGCTGGCCGTGGAGAAGTAGATCACCTGCTCCAGCCGCTGCGGATCGGTGCGAGCGAGCAGCTCCTTGACCGCCACCACGTTCACCTGGTGGGCCCGCTCCGGATCACCCCAGGCGGTGGCGGTGTGAATGATCCGATCGGCCGAGGCGATCGCGGCGGCGTGGGGTTGCTGATCGCGCAGATCACCCACCAACAGGGTGATCCGGGGATCGTGGCGGGGCACGGCGGTGAGCTTGGCCGGATCCCGCAGCCAGAGCAGCAGCTCCACGTTGGAGCCGTGATACAGCTGCTGGGCGATCGCCTGGCCGACACAGCCACTGGCCCCGGTGATCAGGACCCTGGTCGGTGCCGTCAAACAGCCGCTCCGATCAGCTCGTTCACCGACTTGCCCGCTTCGAAGAACGCCTGGGCGTTGCACTCAGGCGTGCCGGGCAGGATGCCGTGGCCGAGGTTGAGGATGTGGCGGCGGCCGCGGGCCTTGCGCACGGTGTCCACCACGCGGGCCCGGATCGCCTCGGGCGTGCCGAACAGCAGCCCTGGATCCACATTGCCCTGCACCCCAAGGTGCTCTGGCAACCTGGCGATGCCGTCGGCCATGTCCACGGTCCAGTCGAGCGAGATGAAATCGACACCGGTTCTTGCCATCCGCTCCAGCACCCCGGCGCTGCCGGAGATGTAGAGGATCAGCGGCGTGTCGGGGTGGGTGGCCTTGACCTGATCCACCACCCGTTTCTGGTAAGGGGCCGCGAAGACGTCGTAGTCGATCGGGCTGAGCTGGCCGGCCCAGGAGTCGAACAGCTGCACCACCTGGGCGCCACTGTCAATCTGGAAGCGCACGTAGGTGGCGATCGAATCGGCCAGGTGACCGAGCAGCTGATGCAGCAGGGCGGGCTCCTGGAAGGCCATCGCCTTGATCACGGCGTAGTTCTTGCTGCTCCTACCTTCCACCGCGTAGGCGGCGAGGGTCCAGGGGGCGCCGACGAAACCAAGCACCGCCGCCTGGTTGCCGACGCTCTGCCTGAGGCGGCTGAGCACCTCCCCCACGAAGGGCAGGGCTTCAGCCGGATTCAGTTGCCGCAAGGCATCCACCTGGGCCTGGCTGCGGATCGGGGGATCGATGATCGGTCCCTTGCTCTCGATGATGTCGAAGTCGATGCCGATCCCGGGCAGCGGCGTGAGGATGTCGGAGAACAGGATCACGCCATCGGGCTGGAAGGCCCGGAAGGGCTGCATCGAGATCTCGTAGGAGAGGTCGGCGTTTTCGGATCGCTCCCTGAAGCCCGGATGGCGATCGCGCAGGTCGCGGTACACCTTCATGTAGCGACCGGCCTGGCGCATCATCCAGACAGGCGGACGCTCCACCTGCTCGCCACGGGCGGCGCGCAACAGCAGGGGGAGGGAATCGGCCATGGGAGGAAACGGTGCCGGAGGCAGAGGCGAAGCCAGGGGCGAACCTACCCGACCAGAAGACCGCTGCTGGGCGCTTCTTCACACGGCTCCTGGCTGCGCTCCCCATCCCGCTGAAGCACCAGGACGCTGAGCGGTGGCAGGCAGAGGTCAAGGGAATGGCAGTAATCGTGCATCGGTGATTCCTCGCTGAACTTGCCACCCAGATTGCCGAGGTTGCTGCCGCCATAGCGGCTGCTGTCGGTGTTGAAGACCTCGGCATAAAACCCATCCAGCGGAACGCCGATGCGGTAGTTGGAATGGCTCTGGGGAGTGAAGTTGGCCACCACAACCAGCCAGCGGCCGCTGATCTCCTCGCGCCGCATGAAGCTGATCACCGAATTGCGGTTGTCGCTGCAATCAATCCACTGGAAGCCGTATTGAACGAAGTCGTCACGCCAGAGGGCAGGCTCATTGCGATAGAAGATGTTGAGGTCGTCAACGAGGTTCAGCAAGCCCTGGTGAGGTTCGTGCTGGAGCAGATTCCACTCCAGATCACCCCAGACGTTCCATTCAGACCGCTGACCGAACTCCATGCCCATGAAGATGGTTTTCTTGCCGGGGTGGGTCCACATGAAGGCGAGCAGGGCACGCACGTTGCCGAACTTCTGCCAGTCATCACCTGGCATCTTGTTGAGCAGGTTGCTTTTGCCATGCACGACTTCGTCGTGACTGAGGGCAAGCATGAAGTTCTCGGTGTAGTGATACCAGATCGAGAAACTGATGTTGTTCTGGTGGAACTGGCGCAGCCACGGATCGAGCTCGAAGTAATCGAGCATGTCGTGCATCCAGCCCATGTTCCACTTGAGGTTGAAGCCAAGCCCGCCGAGATGGGTGGGTTTTGTCACCATCGGCCAGGTGGTGGATTCTTCGGCAATCGAGAGAGCACCTGGGAAGTGCTGGAAGAGCACCGTGTTGGCCTGCTGGAGGAAGCGCACCGCCTCGAGGTTCTCGCGGCCGCCATGCTCGTTGGCCAGCCATTCGCCATCGGGCCGGAGATAGTCGCGATAGAGCATCGAGGCCACCGCATCCACCCGGATGCCATCGATGTGAAACTCCTCGAACCAGTAGATCAGGTTCGCCACCAGGAAGTTGCGAACCTCATTGCGGCTGTAGTTGAAGATCAGGGTGCCCCATTCCTTGTGCTCACCGATGCGTGGGTCGGCGTTCTCGTAGAGGTGGGCGCCATCGAAGAAGGCCAGGCCGTGGCTGTCCTTGGGAAAGTGGCCGGGGACCCAGTCGAGCAGCAGACCGATCCCCTCGGCGTGGCAGCGATCAACGAAGGCCCGGAACTCATCGGGGCTGCCGAACCGGCTGGTGGGGGCATAGAAGCCTGTGACCTGATATCCCCAGGATCCATCGAAGGGATGCTCGGCGATCGGCATCAGCTCGATGTGGGTGAAGCCCCGCTGCTTCACGTAGGGAATCAGGCGATCGGCGAGCTCGGGATAGGTGAGCAGCCGGGCACCGGGCTTCAGATCAGCGGCCGCCACCGGGGCACGAGGCGTGCCGTCGGCTTCGCGGTAGGGCTCATCGCTGGACCCGTGCATCCAGCTGCCGAGGTGCAGTTCATAGACGGCGATCGGCTGATCGAGGGGATCTCTGGCCTCACGCTGCTCCAGCCAGGCCTGGTCGCTCCAGCGGTACGTGCCTAGGGCGGCCACCACTGAACCGGTCTGGGGACGGAGTTCATGCTGGAAGCCGTAGGGGTCGGCTTTCTGATAGCAATGGCCCTGCGGACTGCGCACCTCGTATTTGTAGATGGTGCCGACGGCCAGGCCGGGAATGAACAGCTCCCAGATGCCGCCGAGCCGTTGCTGCATCGGATGGTGGCGTCCATCCCAGTTGTTGAAGCCACCGAGCATGGCCACGCTGCGGGCATTCGGGGCCCAGAGAGCGAACTGCACGCCCTCGATCCCCTCCCGGCAGCAGGGGTGGGCGCCGAGCCGATGCCAGATGTGGTGATGGTTCCCTTCGGCGAACAGATGCCGGTCCAGCTCCCCCATCCACTCCTGACGGAAGGCCCAGGGATCGTGCTGGATGTGCTCGATGCCAGCCCGGCTCACCTTCAGGCGATAGGTGCAGCCTGGATCGGCTGGGAGACGGGTTTCAAACAACCAGCGGTGCTGGGAGCTGGCCATGGTCAGTTCCTGGCCATCCAGCAACAGGCTGACCCGATCCGCCTCCGGCATCCAGGCCCTTACGACCCAGCCATCCGCTTCGGGCTGGGGACCGAGCACCGCGAAGGGGTGGTCGTGGGAGCACTGTTCAAGCCGCTCGCCGTCCTGGCTGATCCCGTCGAGGCTGGCGGCGGGAAGCATGGAGGGCTCGCATTGGGAGGGTGAACCTTAGATCGCCGTGGTTGGTGGAACTGCCGTTGATCAGGGTGTGCTGGCTCCGTCCTGTCGCTTCAGTTGTTCAGGGAAGTCGATCCCGATGATGTGATTGCCGGAATCGAGAATCACGAAAAGGTTGTCAGTGAGACGGTTGAACTGGGTGGTGACCAGCACCAGCTGCTGATCGCCGCCCTGGCTGGCCACCACCGTGCCCCTCACGCGCTGGAAGCTGCCCGTGAGCTTTTCGAGATCCTTCCAGCGGTTGAGCATGTCCTGCGGGCTGATCTGCTCCTGCAGTTGGAGAGAAAGCAGGCTCCGCGCCTCCACCACCTTCCCCTGGCTGAGCGCCTTGATGAAGTTGTTGGCTACCTGACGGACCGGCGTGTCATTGAGATCCCGTTCCCAGCCCAGCAGCCGTCCCCGGTCGTCGATCACCAGCACCAGAGGATGGGTTCCGGTGGCTGTGAGCAGCTCCACCTCCACCGTGCTGTCGTCGGCGCCCACCAGCACCTCCTTGATCCTGCTGCTCAGGATCGGCTCCTGCTGCTGCATCCGCTCCCGAACCCGCTCCGGTGTGGTGGAGCGCTGCAGATCCGGGGCCAGCAGGTTGTAGATGGCCTGGTTGTTCCTGCGTTGCAACCCCTCGATGATCGTGGCGGCGGCGTTGCGGGCCTGCTCCGGATTCAGGGCGGAGCTGGCCAGGGCGGGCGGCAGCCAGGCGCTGCAGGCAAAAACCACGGCCAGCAGAGGGACAGGCAACTTCACAGAGAAACATTCGAGAATCAGTCCAGTCTGGCCGAAGACCCAGGTAGCAGCCCAAGCGAGGCTCCAGGCAGCAACAATTGCAGGCTGATCACCCGGTGCTCAGGCCCGGCCGGGCCCAGGGGGATCGCGCCGGTTCCCGGGTTCACGGCGATCTGAGGCCAGGCAGCGGCAGCCACGGAAAGACGCAGCTGTTCACCGGTGCGCAGGCTGGCCAGCAGGGGCTGGAAGAGGATCCGCCGCCGCTGCCCCCGCAGGCAATCCGGGCCGAGGAAGCGCCCCACCGCCGTACTGATCTGCAGCACCTGCTCCCCCTGGCCTCGCACGATCGAGAGGGCCGCACAGAGATCGAAGCCGGGCTGATCGGCGGCCACCTCCAGCTCCAGCTGCAGTTGCCCCTGCAGACGGAGCGCCCTGGGGAGCGGGGCGGTCGTGAAGCAGGCCACATCGCTGCGGCGATCCAGGTCGCCCCGCTCCACCGGGCCGGCATCCAGCCCGAGGTGTCCGCCCCGGCCCGGTGCCGGCCGCCAGGGATCGTGCACCAGCCAGACCTCACCGCCGCCAGCGTCGTCGTCCTCCGGACCCAGCAGCCGGCCTTCCCGGTGATCGATCGCGGCGAGACCATCACTGGCCAGCCGCCAGGGGACCGATGGGATCCCGGCGCCGGCGGCATCCGACCAGAGGCCGCTGCCCAGATCGGCGAGGCGCTGCCGGGCCGGGGGAAGTGCTGCGGGCCGATCGCGGAGGTGCTGATCGAAGAAGAGCAGCTGCAGCCGGTCGAGACCGCCATCCCAGTCGAGGTGGCTCCAGGCACCGATCCGCAGCAGGGGGTCGCCACCGGCCTGCAGGCTGCGGTGGTGAAGATCGAGCACGCCGCCGAGCTGGGCGTCCCACCAGCCGCCCACCAGCAGCATCGGCCGGCGCAGCAGGGCCACCGAGGGCTGGTGAATGCACCAGCCCTCGGCGCTGCCAGGATCCAGGCCCAACCAGCCCAGGCCCATCCCGGCGGGGTCATGGCGCCGCAGCAGCTCCAGTCCGTCGGCCAGGAAATGGCCCGACTGAAGGCTGCGGCGGATCGTGGTCCAGGCCAGCTCATCCCCCTGGCGCCGCACGGTTTCGGCGGCGAGCTGCAGGGCCCAGGCCAGGCCGAGCGCCCAGCGGTGGGCACCGCCATCGCTGGCCCAGTGCAGCCGTTCATCCAGGCCGGTCATCGCCGGCACCAGGCAGTCCGGGGTCAGGTCCGGGTTGTCGCTGAGCAACTGGGTGAGGCCCTGGTACGAAAAGCCGTAGGTGCCGAGACGGCCGTTGCTCCAGGACTGAGAACGGGCCCAGGCCAGGGCCGTGGCTCCATCACGGGCCTCCTGGGCGAAGCCGCCGAAATCGCCGCCGGAGTCACCCCGGCCCCGCACGTCCTGCACTGCCACCACATAGCCCTCTCTGGCATACCAGTGGGGATGGGCACTGGTGACGGTGGAGGCGATCCTGCGGCCGTAGGGCTGCCTGAGCAACAGCACCGGCCAGCGACCGGCGCCACCTGGCTTCCAGATCCGGGTGGCCAGCCGCACCCCATCGGGGCAGGGCATCCAGGTGTCCAGCACCTCCACCGAGAGCGGCGGGACCACTCAGCGAACGTCGGGGCAGTGCAGGCCCACCACGTAGGTGGTGACGATCTCGGCGTCAGCCAGGCTGATGTTCTGGCGCTGGGCCACCATCGCGATCGCCTGGGGCGAGGTGGAGCGGATGCCCTGGCCGTTGAGCTGGCGCAGCTCGTTGCAGAGGCTCTTGGCCACCTGCGGATTCTGCTTGACCGATTCGAGCAGGGGGGAGGCGGCGAGTGCCGTGCCGTGGCCGCCGGCCAGGGTGATCACCGCTGCCACGGCGAGGCCCCGCCGCAACGGCTTGAGGCTCAGGAACGGAGCACGATCAGGATTCACGGAACAACCAGCCCCAAAGGGGGTACATCTCCATTTGAGAGCTGCCCCAGCCCCGCCATGGCTGGATCGGGTCAGTTTGGTGAGCGACCGGTGACCCGGCGGGCAGTGCTGATCCAGGCGCGCACCGTCGTGGCCGTCACCATCGGCATCGACGTGCCGGTCAGGGAGCGTTGCAGCCGACCGAGTTGCACCACGAGTTGCTGCGGCGAAGCCTGGGCCAGACCATCGGCCGAGGCGATCCCGGCATAGAGCAGCAGGGCCGCCTCGACTGGTGCCAGACCCACCGCCGTGATCAGTCGGGCCTGGCCGCGCAGTTTGATCAACCGCTGCTCCGAGGCGCCGCGACGGGCCAGCCGCCGCAGGTCGTGGTCGGCAAGCCCGGCCAGATCGATCCAGCGGCTGACACCATCCGCTTCCAGTTCCTGCTGCTCCGCCTGGAAGTGGCTCGGCAACGGAGCGATCGACCCTTCGGCCTGGCCTGCGGCGCTCAAGGCAGCAGGAGGGCCACGTCACCCTGGGCATTGCGGGTGGCTTCGGCCAGCACCACCGGCCGGCTGACGCCCGGGCCCGCCGATTCCACCCTTCGCAGGCGCACATGCACCAGTCCATCGGGGGTGTTGCGACCGTTGCCGCGCAGGTTGAGAGCCAATTGCTGAACGGTGGGACCGAAGGCCTCCGGAGCCAGATCCGGCCCCGCCGTGGCCACCACGAGGTTGGTGCCGTTGTCGAAAACGATCGGTGCGTTCATCGCACCTTCCACCTCGACACGAGGGTTGTAGCTGATCGCGAAGGCCAGGCAGGAGAGTGAGAGCAGGGCGGTGAAGCTGGTGATCCCCACCAGGCGGAAGCGAATTCCCCAGCCGGCCACGAAGCCCGCCACCATCAGCAGTGCCAGCACGCCGCTGGCTGCTCCGAGCCATTTCCCCACGGCCAGCAGCAGGGGATCGACGGGCATGGGGGGCTGGGCGAGGGCGGAATCACCTTATAGATTGCGCCCACCTCAGCCGGTAACCACAACGTTCCGATGGGGCTGCCCAAGGTCAACTGGCGCCGTTCCATCGTTGTCGGTGGTGTTCTGCTCGGTGCCACCAGCCTGGCCGGGCTCTGGTTCGGTGCCGACCATCTGGCGGGTCGCATCTACCGGCAGTGGCGCCCGGATCTGGAGCGGCAGATCGGGCGTGGCCTCGGCCATCCGCTCCAGCTCGGTCCCTACCGCGGCCTGAGACCCTGGGGTCTGCTGATCGGCCCGAGCCGGATCAGCCCGAGCGCGAAGGATGGCTCCCGCGCCTCGCTGCAGAGTCTGGAGGTGTCGATCGCACCGCTGGCCAGCCTGCGCCGACGCCTGCCGGTGCTGCAGCTGGGCGTGGGCGGTGGCGATCTGCAGCTGGTGCGCAACGCCAGCGGTCGCTTCTGGGTGTTCGGTGGCGGTGCGGCTGGCAAGCCGCCGCGGCTGGACCTGGCCATCCGCCTCACCGACCGGGCCCGGGTCCGGGTGGAGCCCTTCGGCCTCGATCTGGCGGTGGAGGGGGGACTTTCGGTCAAGCTTGATCGCAGCCAGGTGGATTGGCAAGGCCTGGCGCAGCTGCCGCCTGCTGCCGGGTCTGAATCGCCCGGACGCTTCCAGCTGGGTGGTGGCGCCAACTGGGACACCGGTGACCTCAGGCTCCAGCTCGGTATCCGGGAGCAGCCCCTCGCTCCCCTGGCCCGTTTCTGGCCGGATCTGCGCAGCAGCACTGATCTGAGCGGCCGGCTGGCCGGTCGTCTGGTGCTGGCACGCCAGGGGGGACGCCAGCGCTGCGACGGCAGCCTGCGCCTCCAGGACCTGCGGCTGCGGGATCGTCTCCTGCCGGCGCCGCTCAACCTGGAGTGGCTGGCGTTGCGCTGCAGCGGCGATCGCCTCGATCTGGCCAGCAGTCCCTGGAGCATGGCCAACTGGCGTGGCAGCGCCCGCGGAGCCCTGGCGCTGAACCGCTGGTTCGACCTGAAGCTGACGGCCGCCGACCCGAAGCGTGGCGATCGGCTCGGTCTGGCCCTGCGGGGGGCCTGGAACCAGCCGCGCCTGGAGCTCACCGGCCTGATCCCGCTCGGGCGCGGCACGCCGGCCAGCCCCGAACCCCTGCGGATGGCCGGAGAGATCCAGGTGGATCGGCGCAAGGGGCTCAGCCTCCAACTGGCGCAGCTGCAGCTCAACTCCGGGCGCTCGCAGCTGCAGGCCCGGGGGATGCTCTGGCCCCGGCTGGATCTGCGCAGCCGTTCCCTTGAGCTGCATCCTTCGCTCTGGCGCTCAGCCGCCTGGCTGAGGCCGCTGCTGGGGGCCGAGCAGTGGGTGGAGGGTCAGCTGGCGCTCAGCGGTGCCTGGGCTGATCCGCGCCTGCGGGGGCTGTTCACCCAGGGCAGGCGGCCCCTGCTGGAGATCGAGGCCCGCCGCAGCGGCGCCACTGGCCTGAGCGCCGCCCTGCGGGCACCCGCCGGTCTGCGCCTGAACCAGGCGGCGGTGCTGGGACCGGCCAGCGCCAGCCTGCTCTGGCGCGACAACCTGCTGCGGCTGGAGGATCTGCGCAGCGTCGAGCTGCAGGCCAGCGGCCTGCTCCCCCTGCGCTGGCAGAACCGCCGGGGCCTGGTGGCCGGTGATCTCGCCCTTGAGCTGGAGGCGGCGCCCTTCCAGTTGCAGCGGCTCAGCCCCCTGGTGGGGGTGCAGCTGGGTGGTGATCTGGCCGCCAGCGGAAGCCTGCGGGGCCCCCTGGCCCGGCTCCGCCCCGACCTGGAGATCACCCTGCGCAATCCGGCCAGCGGTCCGCTGCGACTGCAGGAAACCTGGCGTGGCCGCCTGATCGGCCAGCTCGGCAGCGGCGGGGAGTTGCGCATGACGGCCCAGCCTCCAGGACTGCCGGCCGAGCTGCGGGCCAGCCTGGCGGCGAATGGACTCCCCCGCCAGGTGCTGCTGCGGCGCGGCCAGGGGTCGCTGAAACTGGAGGGCTCCCCGCAGCGCTACAGCTGGTCGGCCCGCGCGCTGCCGCTCGAGGGTCTGCTGCTCACCGCCGGAGCCCGGGCCACGCCTGGCCCGCTGGGGGGGCTGCTGGGCGGCCAGGGCAGCCTCGATCTCCAACCCCTGGCGATGCAGGGAAGGCTCACGGTGGAGCGTCCGGTGCTGCTGCAACTGCAGGGCCAGCGGCTGAGCGCAAGCGGCCAGTACCGGCAGCAGCTGTTCCGGATCCAGGGGGCCTTTCAACCCTTGGGGGGTGGTTCGGTGGCCTTCAACGGCCAGGGGCGCCGTGGCGGCGCCCTGCGGGCCGGCTTCGAGGGCCGGGCCCTGCCCCTGAGCTTCTTCGAGCAGCTCAGCGATGCCTGGCCCCAGCTCCAGGGGGCACCAGCAGTGCCGAGGGGGCGTGCTGCGGAGCTCGGTAACGGCTGGATCGCCAACCTGGGCGGCACGCTCGATCAGCAGCTGGCCGCCCTCGACCGGGCCCGTCAACGGCTGAACGATGCACGGCTCTCACCACTGAATTCGCCCCGCTTCCATCCCGAGGACCTGCGCGGCCTGGTGGATGCCGATCTGACCCTGCAGGGACCCTCGCTCCGTGCCCTGCGTGTGGACCTGGCCGCGAAGGCCCATCTCTGGCAGAAGGGGGACAACCAGGACGAGGCCCTGCTGCTCGATCCCCTGCTGGTGACGGTGCGGGGTCCCCTCGGCGGTGGCACGGGACGTTTCGGCATCGAGGGGTTGCCGCTCAGCCTGCTGGCCCTGCTCACCCCGGTGCCCAGGGGCCTGCGGGGAGCCCTCGATCTGCGGGGTGATTTCCGGCTGGCCGGGGCCGGGAGCGGTTTCAGCACCAGCGTGGCGCTGCGCCAGGGAAGCCTGAACGACACGCCCCTGCGGCTGGAGCAGGGGGAACTGCAGCTCGGCGACGGCAAGCTGGCCTTCCAGGCTTCGCTGCGCGGTGGTGATGCCGAGAACAGTGTCGACCTGATCGGCACGGTGCCCCTCGATCCGGCCGCCGAGGGCCTGAGGTTGCGGCTCTCCAGCCGGGGCGATGGTCTGCGCTTCCTCAACGAGCTGGCCGCTTCTGAGCCGATCTGGCGGCAGGGCAGTGCCGACCTGGAGCTGCTGGTGCGCGGCAGCAGGCTGCAGCCGGTGGCGAATGGTTTTCTGCGCTTCCGCGACGGCGGCCTGCTGCTGGCCGGGCAGCAGGTGCGCGACCTGGAGGCCACGATCCTGTTCGATTTCCAGGAGCTGCTGGTCCAGGAGTTCAGTGCCCGGCTCGGCGAGCGGGGCAGGCTGAAGGCTGCCGGCGGGCTGGGGCTCTTCGAGGCCACTGACCAGCGCACCCCCCTGGCGGTGGAGATCAGCGATGCCGAGATCAGTGTGCCCAGGCTCAAGGCACGCCTCGATGGCGAGCTTTCGATCGCCGGCAGCCTGCTGAAGCCCAGCCTTGGCGGGGATCTGCAGGTGAGTCGGGGCACGATCAATGGCCAGCAGGGTGAGCTGGCTCGCGTCGATGCCGATGGCGCCGTGAAGCCCGTGGCGATCCCCCAGCTGGTGGAGCAGGGCTGGGACTTCAAGCAACCTCTGCTGCTGCTGGGTCCGGAGGTGGAAACCAGCACGGGGCTGGCCCTGCGCGAGGCGATTCCGAACTTCGCCTATCTGCGGCTCAGCGACCTGCGGCTGCGGTTCGGCCCCGACCTGCTGGTGGTTTCACCGCCGCTGGCCTCGTTCAAGACCGGTGGCCTGCTCACCCTCAACGGCCCGATCGATCGCAGCCTCAAGGCCAGTGGCGTGGTGCGGCTGCTGAGCGGTCGACTGAGCTTCTTCACCACCGTCTTCACGCTCGATCCCGATGCGCCCAACGTGGCGGTGTTCACCCCCAGCCAGGGGCTGGTGCCGTTCGTGGACATCGCCCTGCGCACCCGTGTCTCGAACACCCTGAGCATCGGCCGTGACCGCAATCCGATCAGTGAGTTCGACCTCCGCGGCGGCTTCACACCGCTGGATCAGCTCAGCCTGGTGCGGGTGTCGCTGAAGGTGAGCGGGCCAGCCGACCAGCTCGCCGATTCGATCGAACTGAGCAGCAACCCGCCCCTCTCCCGGGATCGATTGGTGGCCCTGATCGGTGGCAACACGGTGGCCGGCCTCGGCGGTGGCAACGCCACAGCCGCCCTGGCCACGGTGGTGGGCCAGTCGCTGCTCTCGCCGGTGCTGAGCAGCCTGGGGGATGCCCTGGGCGAACGGGTCAGCTTTGCGGTCTACCCCAGTTTCGTGACCCCGACAATCAGCCAGGGCAGCACGACCGGCCAGATCAGCCGCCGCCGCGTGCCCAGCCAGCTGGTGCTCGGCACCGAGCTGGGCCTCGATCTGAGCCAGCGGTTCAATTTTTCGGTTCTGGCGGCGCCGAACCGCAGCGACATCCCGCCCCAGCTCACCCTGCGCTATCAGATCAACGACAGTGTCGGGCTGCAGGGTTCCTTCGACACCGATGGCCGCTGGCAGACCCAGATGCAACTCTTTCTGCGCTTCTGATGCCAGCCGCTCCCGCCCCACCAGCCAGGCTGAACCCCGCCGAGCAGGCCGAGCTGATCGGCGTGGATCTTGGCGGCACGGCGATCAAGCTGGGCCGCTTCAATGCCGACGGCCAGCTGCTGGCGGAGCTGAGCTGGCCCACGCCCCAGCCGGCCCTGCCCGGTGCCGTCACGATGGCCCTGGCCGAGGCGATCACGGCGATCGATCCGCAGCGCCAGGCGGTGGCGGTGGGCATCGGTCTGCCAGGGCCGATGGATGCCGCCGGCCGGGTGGCCCGGGTCTGCATCAACCTGCCCGGCTGGCACGACGTGCCCCTGGCGGCCTGGCTGGAGCCACGGCTGGGTCGGCCGGTGACCCTGGCCAACGACGGCAACTGCGCCCTGCTGGGCGAGGCCTGGTGCGGCGCCGCCCGGGGCCACGGCGACGTGTTGCTGCTCACCCTGGGCACAGGGGTGGGTGGAGGTGTGCTGCTGGCCGGCCAGCTGTTCAGCGGCCACAACGGGGCGGCGGCGGAGCCCGGCCTGATCTGCCTCGACCCAAACGGGCCAGCCTGTAACAGCGGCAACCGGGGCTCGCTGGAGCAGTACTGCAGCATCGCCGGACTGGCCCGGCTCAGCCCCCTGGATCCCCATGAGCTGGTGCGCCGGGCCGAGCTGGGCGAGGCGGAGGCCCAGGCGATCTGGAATCAGTACGGGCGCTGGCTGGGCATCGGCATCAGTTCTCTGGTCTACGTGCTCACCCCGGAGCTGGTGTTGCTGGGGGGTGGGCTGAGCGCCGCCAGCCCCCACTTCCTGCCGGCCCTCTGGCGGGAGGTGGAAGAGCGGGTGGAGCCGGCCAGCCGGGAGGGGCTGCGGATCGAGCGCTGCGCCCTCGGCAACGGTGCCGGCCGGCTGGGGGCGGCCCGGCTCGCCCTCGAGCGGCTGGTGCTCCGCCGCTTGGGATGATGGCCTGATGGACTCCACCGTTCCAGACCCATCCCCTTCACTGCTGCAGCGTGCCGTCGCCGTCCGCGGGGCCGCCATGGCCCTGGGCCAGAGCAGTGACGCCGAGCGACGGTCCGCCGTGGAGTCGATGGCCGATGCCCTCGGGGCCCATGCGGCGGCGATCCTCGCGGCCAACCAGGCCGATCTGGAAGCAGCCACGAAAGACGCCCTCGCCCCGTCGCTGGTGGCCAGGCTGAAGCTCGATGAAGCCAAACTGGCGGCCGCCATCGACGGCGTGCGCCAGGTGGCGGCCCTGCCTGATCCGCTCGGCTGCCGGCAGCTGCACACCGAACTCGATCGCGGCCTGGTGCTGGAGCGCATCACCGTTCCCCTGGGGGTGGTGGGGGTGATCTTCGAAGCCCGCCCCGATGCGGTGATCCAGATCGCCTCCCTGGCGATCCGCTCGGGCAACGGCGCCATCCTCAAGGGCGGGCGGGAGGCCAGCGGCAGCTGCGGCGCCATCCTCACCGCCCTGCAGCAGGGCCTGGCCACCAGTGCCGTGGCACCCGGCTGCCTCTGCCTGCTGACCAGCCGCCAGGAGAGCCT
This sequence comes from Cyanobium sp. ULC082, assembly GCF_977927535.1. Taxonomy (NCBI): domain Bacteria; kingdom Bacillati; phylum Cyanobacteriota; class Cyanophyceae; order Synechococcales; family Prochlorococcaceae; genus Cyanobium; species Cyanobium sp. ULC082. Next base: position 864,861 of record NZ_OZ376397.1, on the reverse strand, counting down.
CGCCCTGCTCCGGCTCGACGGGCTGGTGGATCTGATCATTCCGCGCGGCTCCAGTGACCTGGTGCGCTTCATCCAGGACAACACCCGCATCCCCGTGCTCGGCCACGCCGACGGCGTCTGTCACCTGTTGGTGGACCGGGAGGCGGATGTGGCGCAGGCGGTGCGGATCGCCCTCGACAGCAAGACCCAGTACCCGGCGGCCTGCAATGCGCTCGAAACGTTACTGGTGGACCGCGCCATCGCCCCGGCCTTCCTGCCGGAGGCGATCGCGGCGTTCACGGCGGCCGGGGTGGAGCTGCGCGGCGACCTGGAAGCCTGTGGGTTGGGCATCGCCCGGGCCGCCAGCGACGACGACTGGGGGAGGGAGTTCTCGGCGCCGATCCTGGCGGTGAAAGTGGTGGAGGGCCTGGATGAGGCTCTGGCCCACATCGCCCGCCACGGCTCCCGCCACACGGAAGCGATCTGCACCACCAACACCGCCACCGCCGAGCGCTTCCTGCGGGCGGTGGACAGTGCCGGGGTGTTCCACAACTGCTCCACCCGCTTCGCCGATGGCTTCCGCTACGGCTTCGGCGCCGAGCTGGGGATCAGCACCCAGACCCTGCCGCCGCGGGGCCCGGTGGGGCTCGACGGGCTGGTCACCTACCGCTACCGGCTGCGGGGCGAAGGCCAGATCGCCGCCGACTACGCCAGCGGCAGCCGTGCTTTCACCCATCGCCCCCTGCCCTTGTGAACGCCTCGATCAGCTCCGCTTCACCGACTGGCTTCCCCTGCCGTGATGCCATTCACGTCAGCGGTCTGCGGCTCTGGGCCCACGTGGGGGTGCTGGAGCGGGAGCGGGAGCTGGGCCAGTGGTTCGAGCTGGAGTTCTCGCTGTGGCACAACCTCGAAGCGGCCGGTCGCAGCGATGATCTCTCCTGCAGCCTGGATTACGGCCTGGCGATCCAGGCTCTCCAGCACCTGGCCGTGGGGCTCCGCTGCCACACGATCGAGCGGTTTGCCGAGCGGGTGATGGACGAGCTGGAGCGGTTGTACGGGGCAGTGCCCCAGCGGGTGCTGCTGACCAAGTGCCAGGCGCCGGTGGCTGGGTTCCACGGCCGCGTCGCAGTGGAGCGCTGGCGCCACGCCGGAGGGGAGCGATGAGCCCGGCGCCGCCGCTGGTGCTGGTGCACGGCCTCTGGGACACACCGCGGCTGTTCCGGCACCTGAAGGAGGAGCTGGCCGGTGGCCGGGATCCGCTGCTGGTGCCCTATCTGCACCACCGGCTCGGTGCCACCCGGATGCTGCCCCTGGCCGAGCGGCTCGGCGCCTGCATCGAAGCGGCCTTCGGGCCAGACCAGCCGATCGACCTGCTGGGCTTCTCGATGGGTGGGGTGATCAGCCGCACCTGGATCCAGCTGCTCGGCGGGCACCGCCGCACCCGCCGCTTCTTCTGCGTGGCCAGTCCCCAGCGAGGCACGCCCGTGGCCCAGCCCTGTCCGCCCTGGCTGCTGGGCGGCATCGCCGAACTGAAGCTGGGCAGCCCCCTGCTCAAACAGCTCAACGATGCGCCCGAGCTGCTCAAGGCGGTGGATTGCCGCAGCTTCTACACACCCACCGACCAGCTCGTGGTGCCCGGCTGGCGGGGCGTTCTGCCGGTGGGCAGCTGCGAGGCGTTCCCGGCGATGAGCCACCAGGCCATCCTGCGTGAGCCGCGGGCCCTGACGATCCTGCGCGAGGCCCTGCTGGAGGAGTGATCAGGCCGCCAGCAGGCCGGAATGACGGATCAGCGCCTCGGGGCTGGGGGCCCGGCCGCGGAAGGCCTCGAACACCTGCTCAGGGCTGCGGCTGCCGCCCAGGCTGAGCACGGTGTCGCGGAAGCGACGACCGGTGGCCCTGATCTGCGCTTCGTTCTCCAGACCCACCTCCTCGAAGGCGCTGAAGGCGTCGGCGCTGAGCACTTCGGCCCACTTGTAGGAGTAGTAGCCGGCGGCGTAGCCACCGGCGAAGATATGGCCGAAGGAGCAGAGGGTCTGGTCGGCTTCGATCAGGGGAAGCAGCGAGGTGGTGGCGGCGATCTCCTGGCGCAACTGCTGGGGGGTGAGGCCGCACTCGGGCTGCCACTGGCTGTGCAGGCGCAGGTCGACCAGGGCGAGATGCACCTGGCGCAGGGTGGCCGCACCGGCCATGAAGGTGCGGGCGGCCAGCAGCCTGGCGAAGTCGGCCTCCGGCAACGCTGAACCGTTCTGCCAGTGACGGGCCATGCCCAGCAGGGTGGCGCGGTCGTAGCACCAGTTCTCCATGAACTGGCTGGGCAGCTCCACCGCGTCCCATTCGATCCGGTTGATGCCGGCGGCCTGGGGCCGCTCCACGGTGGTGAGCATGTGCTGCAGACCGTGGCCGAATTCGTGGAAGAGGGTTTCCACCTCCTGGAAGGTCATCAGGCTGGGGGTGTCTGCCACCGGTGGGCTCTGGTTGCAGATCAGATAGGCCACCGGCAGCACCGGCTGCCCTTCGGCATCCCTGGAGCGGCCGAGGCAGTCGTCCATCCAGGCGCCGCCGCGCTTGCTGCCCGGGCGGCTGTAGGGATCGAGGTAGAAGGCGGCGATCGCCGCGCCGCTGGCCTGATCGATCACGCGGAAGAAGCGCACATCGGGATGCCAGAGCGGCGCCGCTCCGTCGGCGGCCTCGATGCGGATGCCGAACAGCCGGCCGCAGAGGCTGAACAGACCATCGAGCACCGCTGGCAGGGGAAACCAGGGCCGCAGCGCTTCGCTGTCGAGATCGAACCGTTCCCGCCGCAGCCGCTCCGACCAGAACGGCAGATCCCAGGGCCTGAGCTCGGCCGCCTCCGGGGCGCCATGGCGGGCGGCGCAGGCGGCCAGCTCGGCCAGTTCCCGCTGGGCCATCGGCCAGGCCGCCGCCCGCAGATCGTCCAGCAGCTGCTCGACCGCCTCCACCGAGCCGGCCATCTTCCTGGAGAGGCTGAGTTCGGCCCAGTTGGCGAAGCCCAGCCGCCTGGCCTGTTCACCGCGCAGCACCAGGATGCGCTCGATCAGGGGTCGGTTGTCGAGCTCCTCGCTGGCGGCCCGACCCACGAAGGCCCTGTAGGCCCGCTCCCGCAGGTCGCGGCGCTGGCTGTACTGAAGAAAGGGGCCATAGCGGGGGTGATCGAGGCCAAGCAGCCAGGGACCGCTCTCGGCGTTGCCATGGCCGGCGGCCTGGGCGAGCAGGGCCAGCAGGCTGGCCGGCAGGCCCTCCACCTCGTGTGGGCTGCTGAGTTCCAGGGTCCAGTCGTTGGTGGCATCGAGCACGTTGTTGCCGAAGCGACTGGAGAGGGCGGACAGTTCTTCGCTGGCCTGGTTGAAGGCCTCCTGCTCGGGGCCGGCCAGGCCGACGCCCCGCAGCCGCCGATCCCGTCGCTCGGCAGTGAGGATGCGCTGCTGGGTGGCATCGAGGCGCAGCGGATCGGTGGCGGCGGCCTGATCATGCTGGGCCTGCAACCGCTCGAGGGCCCGATAGAGCAGCGGACTCTGGCTGGCCCGGTTGGTGAAGGCCACCACGGCCGATTGCTGGGCCAGGTGGGCTTCGCGCAGTTCAGGGGTGTTGCACACCCCGACCAGATGGCTCACCACGCCCCAGCTCCAGCGCAGCCGCTCCGACAGCCGCTCCAGCGGCCCCATCAGCTCCTCCCAGCCGAGGGGTTCGGAGCCCTCCAGGCGCGGCTCCAGCTGGCGCTCGAAGCCGGCCAGCTCGCTCTCCAGCTCGCCGAGCAGCAGGGGAATCTGGCTGCTCACCTGCTCCGGATCGATCGCCTCGTAGCGGGGGAGCCCCTCACCGACCAGCAGGGGTGAGACAAGGGTGGAGAGGGGCATCGGCGCGGAACGGTGATCGCTCCATTCCAGCTGATCCAGCCGCCGGCCGCGAAGCGGAGCGGATCAGCCGATCGAGGCCAGGTTCTCGGCCACCGCCGTGGTGCTGGCGCCGTAGAGATCGATCGCCAGGCGGGGCCAGAAGCCGATCGCCAGGGTGGGCACCAGGAGCATCAGGCCGATCAGCAGTTCCCGGGGTCGCATGTCGCCCACCACGGCCAGGGCCGGAATCCGGGGGCCGAAGAAGACGCGGCGGCACATCGAGAGCAGGTAGACGGGGGTGAGCACCAGGCCGATCGCCGCCAGCACCACGGTGATCGTGCGGAAGCCGGTGGTGAAGCCCTCGTTGCTCGTCACCCCCAGGAACACGGTGATCTCACTGACGAAGCCGCTCATGCCCGGCAACGCCAGCGAGGCCAGGGAACTGGCCAGGAAGAAGGCGAAGGTGATCGGCAGCACCTTGGCCAGGCCGCCCATGTTCGGAATCGAGAGCGTTTTGGTGCGCTCGTAGAACACGCCTGTCACGAAGAACATCGAGGCGGCGATCAGGCCATGGCTGATCATCTGCAGCATCGCCCCGCTGATGCCGAGGCTGTCGATGGCACCGATGCCGAGCAGCACGAAGCCCATGTGGCTCACTGAGCTGCAGGCGATCCGGCGCTTGACGTTGTCCTGGGCGAAGGCGTTGAGAGCGCCGTAGATGATGTTGACGATGCCGAGCACGATCAGAGCCGGCGCCAGCACCAGATGGGCCTCTGGCAGCATCTGCACGTTGAAGCGCAGCAGGGCATAGCCGCCCATTTTCAGCAGCACCCCGGCCAGCAGCATCGATACGGGCGCATTGGCCTCGCCATGGGCATCGGGCAGCCAGGTGTGCAGGGGGAAGATCGGCAACTTCACGCCGAAGCCCACCAGGAAGCCGAGATAACAGAGCAGCCCGAAATTGCCGCCGTAGGAGCGCTCGCTGAGCTCATGGAGATTGAGGGTGAAGCCATCGCCACCGAGGGCGAGGGCCAGGCCGCTGATCAGGATCAGCAGCGAGGCGGTGGCGGTGTAGAGGATGAACTTGGTGGCGGCGTACTGACGCTGGCTGCCCCCCCAGATCGCGATCAGCAGATACACCGGCACCAGCTCCAGTTCCCAGGCCAGGAAGAAGAGCAGGAAATCCTGGGAGAGAAAGACCAGCGACTGGGCCGAGGCCTGCAGCAGCAGCAGTCCGAAGTAGAGGTTGGTCTTGCGGTTGATGTTCCAGCTGGCCGCTGCCGCCAGCAGGGTGACCAGACCGCTGAGCACCACCAGCGGTGCGGAAAGGCCGTCGGCGGCGAGCGACCACTCCAGGCCGAGAAACGGCACCCAGGCCACCCGCTCCACCAGCTGCAGGCTGCTGCTGCTGCCATCGAAGTGCTGGCTGAACACGTAGAGAATCAGCAGCAGATCAACCACCAGCACCGTCATCGCCACCGTGCGGGGGCCGCGGGGATCGGTGCCATCGTCCGGCAGCAGGGGCAGCAGCAGGGCCCCGGCGGCGGGCAGCAGTGCGATCAGGCTGAGCCAGGGGAAGCTTGGCGCCAGGTCTGCCGCTGCGGTGGCGGAAAGAAAAGGGTCCATGGCAGCCGGGCGAATTTCCGAGGTGGCCGGCGGCCCGGCGGTAGCGAATGTATCAGCTGAGTAGTTGTACTTATCCCGTTTCCAGCCTGCTTCCGAGCCTAGGGCTGGTCTTCGCAGGCTTCCCAGCGGCTGCCCCGGTGCTGCAATTCCAGCAGTTCCGACCGGGAGGCAACGCCCTCCTTCTCCCAGGCCTGCACCATCGCCCGGCCGACGCTGGCGGCATTCTCGGCCGTGGTGAGGGCCAGCAGGCTCGGCCCGGCGCCACTGATCACGCAACCCCAGGCCCCGCTGGCCAGGGCCGCCGCATGGACGCTCCGCCCCCCCTGGATCAGGCCCCAGCGGTAGGGCTCGTGGAGGCGGTCGTGCATGCCATCGGCGATCAGATCGCCGTTGCCGGTGCGCAATCCCTGCAGCAGCAGGGTGAGGGAACCGAGGTTCACCACCGCATCGGCGATCGGCACCTGGCGCGGCATCACCCGCCGCGCCTCGCTGGTGGGCAGCCGCAGGGCGGGAATGGTGACCACCACCTTGACCAGCTCATTCCACTCACAACGCACCACCCGCCAGCGATGCGAGGCCGCCTTGGCGGTGAGGCAGAGACCACCGAGCAGGGAGGGCACGACGTTGTCGGGATGGCCTTCGATGTCGATCGCCAGTTCCAGCAGCTTCTCCTTGGTGAGCGGGTTGCCCACCAGGGCGTTGGCGCCGATCAGGCCGGCCACGATCGCCGTGGCGCTGCTGCCCAGCCCCCTGGCCGGCGGCACCGCCAGCTTCACCCGTGCCTCCAGGCCCACCGGCTGCTCACCGGCCTCCTTCCAGACCCGCTGGGCGGACCTGTAGACGAGGTTGTCGGGGCCGCCACGCAGGTGGGCGCCCTCGCTGCCTTCGATCAGCAGCTCGAAGCGCTCCCCATCCCCTTCGATGCAGCGCAGCACGAAGCGGTTGTTGAGCTCCAGGGCTGCGCCGAGGCAATCGAAGCCCGGGCCCAGGTTGGCGGTGGTGGCGGGCACGTCCACCACAACCCCTTGGCCGATCCGCGGCCGTGCCATGTCTTGTGCGCTGCTGGGCTCAGTGTCCCACCTGCTGGATCAGGAGGTTGTCGCTGCACCCTCCAGCAGCATGCGGGCGCGGCAGGCTGCACTGAACAGGCCCACATCCGGATCGACGATCGCCCACAGGGGGATCGCCGCCAGCAGGGGCGAGAGGCGACCCTTGGCGCCGAAGGGCAGCAGAAAGGCCTCGGAGCGCAGGTGGTGCAGCAGTTTCCCGGCGGTGCCGCCCCCCAGCCAGAGGCCGCCGCGGCAGAGGCACTGGAGGGCGAGATCACCGGCGGCACTGCCGTAGGCGCCCAGCCAGAGCTGGAGCGCCGCGCTGGCCAGGGGGTCACCCTGCTCCGCCGCCGCCGCCACCAGGGCGGGCAGATCGGGCCGCTCGGCGGTGGCGGGATCGGCCCAGTGGCGGGCGGCACCGGCCAGGGGGTGGGCGGCGCCTGGATCCTGCTCCGCCAGCAGCCAGCGGGTGAGATGGCCGAGGCCGGTGCCGCTCACCACCCTCTCCACCGAAACCCGCTCAAGGCCCAGGTTGGCGGCAAGCCACTGTTTCAGCCGCCATTCCGGCTCGTTGCGGGGGGCGAATTCGGCATGGGCGGCTTCGCTGGCCAGGGCGATCAGGCCGCCGGGGCCGGGAACACCGATCGCGGTTCCCAGGCCGGTGCCGGCCCCCAGGATCGCCAGTGGCCCGCCGCTCTCGCCCGAGCCGAGGGTCGGTGGATCGGGACGCAGGGGTTGCTGCTGATCGGCGGCGAGATGGGGCAGGCCGTAGATCAGCACGGCGAAATCATTGACCAGCTCCAGGGCCTCCAGGCCGCAGGCGCTGCTCAGCTCCGCCTGGTCGAGGCTCCAGGGCAGGTTGGTGACCTTCACCTGGCCGTTGAGCACAGGGCCGGCCACGGCCAGGCAGCCGTGCCGGGGGGACTCCAGCTCGGGTTCAGCGGCGAGGAAATGGCTCACCAGCGCCGCAAAATCGCTCCAGCCGGCGGAGGGATAGCGGTGCCGGCGCTGCAGCTCCAGCTGCCCGGCCTGGAGCCGGTAGGTGGCGAGCAGGGTTTTGGTTCCGCCGATGTCACCAGCAAGCAGGGTGGTCACGCTGGTTCGAGGGCCAGGCCGGCCGAGCGATCCCGGTTGGCGGCCTCGGCGGCGGCCAGCAGGGTTGCCACGGCCACGGCGCCGAGGTCGCCATCGCGGCGACTGCGCAGGTTGAGGGTTCCGGCCTCGGCTTCGGCGGCACCGATCACGGCGAGCAGGGGAATCTTCTGCTGCTCGCCCTGGCGAATCAACTTGCCGAGCCGCTCGCCGCTGCGGTCGAGTTCGGCGCGGATGCCGGCGGCCCTGAACTGGCTGAGCAGGGTTTCCGCCACCGGCAGCACCGCATCGGTGACCGGCAGCAGCCGGATCTGCTCGGGGGCGAGCCAGAAGGGGAAATCACCGGCGTAGTTCTCCAGCATGATCCCGAAGAAGCGTTCCAGGGAGCCGAAGATGGCGCGGTGAATCATGATCGGTCGTGGCCTTGTGCCATCGGCGGCCACGTAGTGGAGATCGAAGCGCTCCGGCAGGTTGAAATCCAGCTGGATCGTGGAGCACTGCCAGAGGCGGCCGATCGCATCTTCGATCTTGATATCGATCTTGGGGCCATAGAAGGCGCCACCGCCTTCATCAACCTTGTAGGCCCAGCCCTTGCGATCGAGCGCTTCGATCAGGCCGGCGGTGGCCAGTTCCCAGACGGCGTCTTCGCCGATCGATTTGGCCGGCCGGGTGGAGAGATGGATCTCGTAGCGGTTGAAATCAAAGCTGGAGAGAATCGTTTCGGTGAGGTTGAGCACCCCGAGAATTTCAGCGCCGATCTGCTCGGGCAGGCAGAAAATGTGGGCGTCGTCCTGGGTGAAGCCGCGCACGCGCATCAGCCCATGCATCACACCGGGGCGTTCGTAGCGATACACAGTGCCCAGCTCTGCCCAGCGGATCGGCAGCTCCCGGTAGGAGCGCAGGCGGCTGGCATAGGTGAGCACATGAAAGGGGCAGTTCATCGGCTTGAGCTGGAACTGCCGCTCATCCACCTGCATCGGCCCGAACATGCTCTCTTTGTAGAAGTCGAGGTGGCCGGAGGTTTTCCAGAGGCTCAGGTCGGCCACATGGGGGGTGTAGAGCAGCTCATAGCCGGCGGCGAAGTGGGCCTGGCGCCAGAAGTCTTCGATCAGCAGCCGCATGCGGGCGCCGCGGGGGTGCCAGAACACCAGGCCGGCGCCGGCTTCGTCTTCGATCGAGAACAGCTCCAGATCGGTGCCGAGCCGGCGGTGATCGCGCCGTAGTGCTTCGGCCTTGCGGCGCTGGTGCTCGGCGAGCTGCTCAGGTGTTTCCCAGGCGGTGCCATAGATGCGCTGCAGCTGGGCCTTGGTTTCATCGCCCCGCCAGTAGGCGCCCGCCACACTCTCCAGGGCGAAGGCCTTGGCGTTGAGCTCGCCGGTGTGGGCCACGTGGGGGCCGGCGCAGAGATCCCACCAGCTCTCGCCGAGGGTGTAGAGGGTGATCGGTTCGATGAGGCCGGCGAGGATCTCCAGCTTGTAGGGCTCACCCTGGGCGGTGATGCGGCGTTCGGCCTCCTCGCGGCTCACCTCTAGGCGCTGCAGGGGCAGACGGCGAGCGATGATCTTGCCCATCTCCTTCTGGATCGCCTTGAGATCGGCCTCGGTGAACGGCTCAGGATGGTCAAAGTCGTAGTAGAAGCCGGACTCGGTCCAGGGACCGATCGTGACCTGTGCCCTGGGGAACAGGGTCTGCACGGCCATGGCCAGCACATGGCTCATCGAGTGGCGGATCCTGAGCAGCTCGGGGCTCTCGCTGGTTTTCGGCAGATGGAGCGGGGTGGTGGCCGTGGACTCCCTGCGGCTGACTGACTCGGCGGCAGGGGGGGCGGCAGGCACGGACTCGGCTCAGGGTTCAGAAGCTGATCCTAGTCAGGGGAAGGGAAGGCAAGCCCAGCCCAAGGGCTTGGTGACCCACCGCAGGAAGGCCGACCATGGCTGCCAAGGCTTCAGTTGCATTTGGAAGGACTTTCAGGGACTTTTCATTGGGCATTAACAAAACAGGAACAACTGAAGCCTTAGGGTTGAATTCAGATTGGCAAGTTCTTTGCTCAGCACCATTAAAAAAAGGCTCAATCCTGGCCACGGCAGCGATGATGCAGGTGGTGTTCAGCCCTCGGGCCCTGGCCGTTGTGGTCACCAACCCCTCCACCCTGGATGATGTGGGTTTCAATTGCCTCAAGGGAACCGGAGCAGGCTGCACACCAGCCACCATTGAAGAGAACTGGGTCGTTGAAGGTGATGGAAGGGCGGTTCCGAATGCCTTCACTCGCATCAACGAATGGACCTCCAACACGGCCTTCACCCCCAGGGATCAACAGGATCAACTCTGGCCCTACAACACAACGGTTCCCTTTTCCGTTGTTTACACCAAGGCAAGCCAGGGGGTCGTGTTCAGCCTGGATTTCGGCGGATCGATTGGCACGAAGGTGTCCTCATTTGCTCCGCTCACCCGTTCCCCGGCGATCGATTCCCTTTACATCCGGGTGGCTTCAGGTTCCAACAGCACCTTTTTCATCACCTCCCTCACCAACCTGAGCCTCAGCACCAGCCAGGGAACCACCTCCATTGGCAGCATCACGGCCAATGGGCTGGCCTCAGGACGGGAGGTGAAGTATGCCGTGGTCAGGGATCTTCCAGACAGTGATTTCACGATCACCGGCAATGCCTTCTTCAATGGCCCCACGTCCCCCACCCCCCTTCGCGGCGGCAACTGGCAGATCAAGGCGGCCTACACCAACACGGTGCCTGGCCCCCTGCCGATCCTGGGCGGTCTGGCCGCATTCGGCTGGAGCCGGCAGCTGAGGCGAAGGGTTCGCCACCAACAGAGCGCCTGCTCAGCATCGGGTTCTTGAGTGAAACCCATTCTCTCAAGCTGGCTCCAGGCCTGCACCCCCTGTTGACCAGGCCCTTCCACGGCTTGAGCGCTCAGCGCTGGCATGGATTGGGGCTGCCGTGCCGATTGATGGATTGGCACGCAATTGCAGGGCCGGGACCCAACCAAAGGCTTGACAGAATGCCCCCTAAGGCTTAATATAATAATAAGTGTTGATCTGTCTCCATCACGTGCTTAGCCTGCAAGCTCGAAATTGGACGCTTTCAGTCCTGGTGACTTTGGGGGCAGTTTGCACAACGACCGCCGCAAAAGCCGAATTTCTGTACGGAACTGGTCTGGTTGGTGGTGTTAACCGGATTTATCAAATCAACACCACAGGCTTTGTCGAAACACTCCTGCCTCCCAGCACAGTTCAGGTAATTCCTGGTACTGCGCAAGCCAACGCCGTAGCCGTAGATCCAGACAGAGTTGAACTCTTCGTGCTTGGAGGAGATGATAATCTTTACATCTGGAGAAACGGCACGAACTTATTGCAAGCCATTGCCACCCCAGCTCAATTAGGGATAACTTCAACGAGTCGCCCCCTCAATGCAGCGTTTTACGACGGATCCTATTGGTTCTTCCCATCCAATACCAACACGTTAAGGAGAGTCAACTTCAACACAACGCCAACTCAAACACTTTCGTTTAATAACTTTGTAGACTATACAATAGATGGTCTTGCCAGCCTAACAGCCTTCCAGCGTTTCGGTGACATTGCCATCAATTCGTCAGGTCGACTCTACGCTGCCACATCAGGAATACAGACAACTTCCCGTGACACGTTTTACACTATTAACTTGGCCGGCTTGCCAAATGCAAACACAACTGTCACGGTCGCTAGTGCAAGATATCAAAATATTTGCACAGCATCAGTGAATCCAAATCCAACAAGCCGCTGCGTGCCAACCAACCTTCAGTTAGCCTTTAATTCCACTGACACCAATCTCTTTGGTGTTTCCAATGTAACAGACCTTTGGTACAATGTAAGCCAGAGCATTACACCTGTTCCGCCTACAGGCACAGTTGCAACATCAACCGGTATTGCATCACCCAGCGAGCTTTTTGATCTCTCTGACGTTTCCCTTCGGCAGGCAATTGTCCCTGCACCGTTGCCTGTGATTGGCCTGCTGGCTGCCTTTGGCTGGAGCCGCAAACTCAGAAAACGAGCACTCTCTCAATCAACAAGGCTGCCGAGCACTTAGTTCTTTCGATTGATTGATTCAGGTTAGGTTCAAGGGGTTGGTGGTTCATTGGTTGATTCCTGCTCTGTGGAGCCTTCCTCATTTTCGCTTTCGGCAGCATAAGGAGCAATTATGGCCAGATAGGGAACTTCTTGGTTGATCCGCTCGCCAAGCGTTGTGGCCTTACGGTGCAACACAGCTCCAGGCCATGACCAGGATCGTTCTGCTGCAGAGCCTTCGGGCTTGGCCTTCTCAGCAATGCGTTGGTTGCGTTCTGCTTGGCGATAGAGCTGGTGGATAGCCTTGGTGCCTGAATCCACCTGACTGAATCTCTCCCGTTTCTCCAGGCGGGCCTGGCGGCGGTGGGCATGTCCTTCCCGCTTCGATTGCAGTGCCATCGCCATAGCCGTAAGCAATGGCGGCCTTGATGGACTGAGCTGGGTTGCCGCTGCAAACAGAAAGGCACTCATCAGGCAGAGTGCTCCGCCCCGGATCAGGATTCCCGCTTCGGTGAATTGCCGCTTCTGGCGATCGATCTGCTGTTGTTGGGAAATGTCAGCGATGTTCTTGCTGATGCTGGTTACCACCTCCTGACGGAACCCAGGCAATGGCCTTGAAAAGCCCTTCGGCAGCGTGGGGGCCCCCGGCAAGGCACGGATGGCCAGAGCCAATTCAGCTTGGCTGCTGCTCAGGGACACCTTCGTTTTGATCTCGGTGAGGGCGGCGATCTGGCGGTTGGCTGGAATTTCGCTCAACACCCCGCGGCTGATCACTGCAGACACCTGAAGCGGAACCAACAGGAGATAGCCGAGGCAGGCAAACAGGCTCAGGCGCCGGAAACGACGCAACCAGCTGCCGGCCAGCCGATCCTCCGGGTGCAGGGCGGATGCCAGCGCCACAAGGCTCACCCCCAGCAGGGCCTGCCAGCTGTTGCCCACCAGCGTTGCCACCACACCGAGTTGCCACTCGGGATCCAGTGGCCTGATCGGAATCAGAGATGATGTGCCCAGCACCAGGAACATGGCCACCAGCCCCAGGCCGATCAGGCAAACCATCCGAATCACTTCGGCATCGAGCTTTGGCCTGACCTGTTCCGGATCGTCTGTCATCTAAAGATTCTTGCTCATGGTGAACGGTTACGGCCAAGGCTAGGAAATGTTCGGCTCCACCTCAGCAATGCTGCCTTAAGTTCAGCTGGTGATCTGCTGATTGGTCCGGCTATGCCCAAGCCGTTGGCGGAACGGCGCCGGGTGTCCGTTGGCTACCTGCTCTGGGCCCTCTCGATCTTCGGGGTCTGTGGCATCCAGCGGTTCTACGCCCGCAAGCCGCTCAGTGGCACCCTCTGGCTGGTCACCCTGGGCTGGTGTGGGATCGGCCAGCTGATTGATCTGTTTCTGATTCCACACCTGGTGGAGCAGGCCAACCAGCCGTTGCTGCTTCAGCAGGCCCTGGCCGAGGCCGATCGCAACGCTCCTCCATCAATCGAGCGGCAGCTGCTGCTGCTGGCACGCCAGGCGGGCCGGCCCGGCTTCACCATCAATGACGCCATGCTGGCGGTGGAGCTCCCCAATGGCGGCTCCACCGAGCTGGTGCGTGCCGAAATTGAGCGGCTGATGCTGGTTGATCTGCTGGATGTCGGCAATGACGACCATGGCCGCGTGGTGTACAGAGAGCCTTGAGCAGCGCTGTTGTCAGCTGGGATCAATGGCTGCTAAGTTGACATCAACAAATGAAACTGCTGGAGCAATCAGCTCCTCAGATACGAACAGATCCATGTTGAAGGTTGCCTTAAAATCAGCTTTGGCTTGCCTTGCAGCATGCACAGCATTGGCTTGGGCTCAGCCGGCACGGGCTGATTTCATCTATGGCATCGGCGATGACAACATCATCTATCAGGTGGAAACCGACAGCCAAACCATTGCCCCCATCTTCAACACCGGTCTGTCTGGGTCTTCGAATGCGTTTGCCTATGACCCGATTCGCAAGCAGTTCTTTTTCATTGATTCGGCTCGCAATCTGAGGTTCTGGGACGGTGGTCCCAGCCTGTTCAGTGTTGCAGGAGCCGGATCAGGTGTGATTGGTTCAGGTCAGCCTGCCAATGCGGTGTATTACAACAACAGTTATTGGTATTTCACCGAGAGAAGCAACACACTCAATCAGATTCCCCTGAACTATGCGGTGCCAACTGCTCCCACAGCTGACGCCAAATCCACATTCAGCATTGCCGGGATCACAAACCCGTCAACCAACACGTTCGGGGACATCGCTGTGGATGGGTCTGGAATCCTCTATGGAGCCACCACAGGAGGCACCTTCTTCTCGATCGATCTGGCCAATCCCACCACCAGCTACACGGTGATCAAACCAACCCTTGCCAACCCAGGCACCAACCCCAGTCTGCAACTCTCGTTCAGTGCTGATTTCTCCCGGCTGTTTGGCCAGGATTTTGTCGGTGGTCAGTGGTACGACATCAACAGGAGCACTGGTTTGGCCACCCCGCTCAGTGGTTTCGCCACGCCGATTGCCTCGAATGGCAATGCCCTGAGGGATCTCGGTGGAGCCGGTGCTGTCCCTATCCAAACTCCGGGCCCCCTTCCCCTGGCTGGCGTCACCTTCAGCGTCCTCTGGTCCCGCCGGCTGAGGGCACGGATCAGGCAGGGGCGCCCTCACGCCTGAGTTGATGGCGTCGCAGTGATTCGCGGTGGAAGGCGCGCAACTGCTCCACTGATTTGCTCGGTTGTCCGTAGGCACTCCCCCCTGATGCGGTGGGAAAGGAGGCCCACTCCTGGGCCAGTCGATTGATGGCCTGATCGGTGAGCACACCCCGATCCAGTTCGGCCAGGGCGCCGCGCCTCTCGATCAGGTGCAGCGCCGCCTGGTCCTGGCTGGCGGGCCCGAAGCCGGAGAGGCCGAGCGAGCGGGTGGCCGCTTCCCAGGTGCCCGGCAGGAATTGATAGGCGCCTGCCGCTGCGCTGGCATAACGCTTCACCACCACGGTGTCGGGATGGCGCTCGAAGCTGTTGAACGTTCCCCCGCCATAGAGGATGCGGTAGCCGATGCTGCTGCCACCTTTCCAGGTGCCTTCCGCGTAGCGGATCGTTTCCAGGGCCGCCCGGCGTTCCGCCGTGAGCTCATACAACCCCGGACCCTTGGTTTCAACCCGGCCACTCCCCAGGTTGCTGGCAGGCAGTGGCTGGATTCGTTTCGCCGGTAACTGGCCGGGCGTGGCGGCTGAACAGAGCAGCGGCAGCGTTCCAAGCAACAGGAGCAGGCTCAGCGGCTGCAGCGATGGGCTGGGGTGTCGCCAGAACGGCATTGGGTCTGGGGCATCGATCAGTGGCAAAAGTGTGCATTTTTATACCGTTTGCCCGCAAGCTCCTCCGCCCAGGCCTTGACAAGCGAACCTGATGATGTATTCGGTGGAATCCCTTGAAGCCAGAAGGCTGGGGACAGGCGTTGGCCCGGCTCACTGATCAGTGCTGCTGATCTCAGCTCTGGTGCTGATCAGCTTGTGCTGAACTCCTCACAGGGGCCGAGCTGGCCGAGCAGGTCTGCGATTCCCATGAAAAAACCTCCCCGGTGGGGAGGTGAGGATGGCCAGGGCCGATGCTGATCAGCCGACGGAGGCCGGTTGTTGCTTGGCAGCCTTGATCCGGCGGCGCAGGGTGCGGCTCCAGCCGAAGGCGGCGGCAGCGCCAGCCAGGGGCAGGGGGCCAGGAACCGTGGTGAAGTAGCCACCGAAGGTGCTGCCGGCTGTGGGGGTGCCGCCAGGTCCCACCCCGAAGCTCACCACGGTGGTGCCATTCTCGTTGCCACCACTGAGTGTGCCTTCGATCACGAAGCTGGAAACTTCTGTGAGGCCCACCAGGTTCGGGGTCGCTTTGCCGCTGCCAACCCCGGAGAGAATGGTTCCAAGATCAATGTTGACTGATCGGAAAGCATTCGCAGGTGGTACAGCAGCTCCGATTGTGGTGTAGTCGTCGACGGCGCCAAAAGGATTGTCACCTGTGGCATTCCAGATCGCAATCAGTTGATTTGTGAAAGGATTTCCGCCGGCAACACCGGTAACCCTTGCGCCGATGTTAGTAAACGACAGCGATGAACCTGCCGCCTTCACGACCGCGACGCCGTAGGGAGTGGTGTTGAACGGGAGAGTACCGAGGTTTGCAAAGAAGCCGGTGACGTCGATCGAGAAGCTGTCTCCAACGCCAAGGCCGCCGCAATTGGCACCTGAGCCGCTGGCAGCAGAGCCGAAGGTGTTGTTGCCAAGGCAAGTGGCGGCCAGGGCTGGCGCAGAGCCAAGAACGATCGGTGAGGCTGCAAGAGCGACGGCAGCCAGCAGGGTTGATCGCAAAAATGCCATGTCGCTCCTTAAGAAAAGCTATAACGCGATCAAATTACAGGAGCTTGCGACCAAATGCAACTCGCCGATCGGGGGTGAGGCAGACGGTTTTGGGGCTCGATCGGAGCAGCTGTTGCGAGTTCCGCTCAGCCTGCTTCCAGAAACCCCAGTGCCTCCCGCACCCGTTTCAAGCTGGCGTCGGCCACGGCGGCGGCTCGCTCCCGGCCGTTGCGCAGCACCGCATCGAGATAGCCCGGCTCGGCCCGCAGCTCCCCATAACGCTCCTGCACGGGCCGCAGCGCCGCCACGACCGCCTCGGCCAGCTGGGGTTTGAACTGTCCCCAGCCCATCGCCGCGCACTCGCTGGCCACGGCCGCCCGCGCTTGGCCGCTGAGGATGGCGTAGAGCCCCAGCAGGTTGTCGGCCTCGGGGCGCTCCGGGTTGCCGAACTCCAGCCCCATCACCAGGTCGGTCTTGGCCCGCTTGATCTTCTTGGTGATCTTTTCAGGGGGGTCGAGCAGGTGCAGGCGGGAGGCCTCGTTCGGATCGCTTTTGCTCATCTTGCTGCGGCCGTCGGTGAGGCTCATCACCCGGGCACCCTCGGCCAGGATCAGCGGTTCGGGCACCTTGAGCAGCGGCTGATCCTCCCGGGCGAAGCGGGCATTGACCCGCTGCTGGGCGATGTTGCGGGCCAGCTCCAGATGCTGCTTCTGGTCTTCTCCCACCGGCACCAGGTCGGCGTCGTAGAGCAGGATGTCGGCCGCCATCAGCACCGGGTAATCCAGCAGCCCCACGGAAACGTTGTCTCCCTGCTTGAGCGCCTTCTCCTTGAACTGGATCATCCGCTCCAGCCAGTTCAGCGGCGTGAGGCAGTTCAGCAGCCAGGTGAGCTCGGTATGGGCCGCCACCTGGCTCTGCACGAACACGGTGGAGCGCTGTGGATCGATACCGCAGGCCAGGTAGAGCGCGGCGGTGCGCCGGGTGGCCTCGGCCAGCTCGGCGGGATCGTGGGGCACGGTGATCGCGTGCAGATCCACCACACAGAAGAAGGTGTCGTGGCTGTCCTGCAGGGCCACCCAGTTGCGGATCGCCCCCAGCCAGTTGCCCAGGTGGAGGGAGCCGGTGGGCTGCACGCCGGAGAGCACCCGGGGGCGTTCGCTCACGGCTGGGGCTCGGCCTCCGGCTCGATCGTGACCGGCAGGATCGCTTCCACCGCCTCACCAGGCTCCTCCAGCAGAGCCGGATCGATCAGCGGTGCCACCTCCACCAGGGGTGTGTCATCGATCGGTTGGGGTTCCGGCGCCGGCTGGGGGCGGCTGGGTCGGGCGAAGGGATCGGGCCGTGACACGCGCCGCTCACCACGGGAATCGCCACGGGATTCGGTTCTGGCTTCGCCGCGGCCTTCCGGGCGTGCTTCGCCGCGGCGCTCACCCCGCTCCAGCCGCCGCACCGGCACGGGCTCGCGGCCCGGCTGCTCCGGCCTGGCCCCGGCCTGGCTGCGCTGCAGCACCACCAGCTCATCGAGCTTGCCCTGCTCCAGCAACTGGGCGACGGTGCGGATCGAGAAGCCCAGGGCTGCCACGGTGGAGCGCAGCTGGAAGCTCTCCTGCACCAGCTGGGCAGCCCGCTGTTCGTTGTCGCTCAGGCGGATCCGGAAGCCACCGGCCTCACGGCCACCCTGGCGGCTGCGCTCGCGGCCCTGGCTTGGCTGGCTGTCCTGGCTTGGCTGGGTGTCCGCCGAGGGCTGGGGGTCCTGGCTGGACTCCACGTCCGGGGACATCTCTGTGTTGCTCTGATCGGCCATGGCCGCTCCGCCTCATTCCGGGGGCAAGTTTGCCGCATCAACCGCTGGGGGGTCCCAGAGCCAGTGAAGCCGGTGGTGCTCACCCTCCTGGGCGCGGGCCAGCACCAGCAGCGGCAGGGGCCTGGGTCCCGGTCGCTCGAAGGCCGCCCGGTACTGGGCCAGAAAGCCCAGATAGGCCGCCAGGGTCCAACCCTGGTTGCCCCGCTCCCGTGCCTGCCAGAAGCGCCGTTGGGCCGACTGGCAGGCCTCCTGGCCGAACTCCTGCCAGCAGAGGCTCTCGGCCAGGCCCGCCTCCAGCCCGGCCTGGCGCAGGTCGCGGAACCGGGCCAGCTCCGGCGCCTCGGCCGTGCTGTCCGGCGGCAGCCGCCGGGCCAGCTCCGCCACCCCGATCAGCTCCAGCCGCAACCAGCAGCGGTTGAGCAGCAGCACCGGCAACTCGCCGTGCCAGCCGCTCTGGCCTTGCTGCCGCTGCCAGTGCTCGGCCAGCAGCAACCCCTGGCGTGGGGTGAGTGCCAGGCCCCCCGCCCGGCCGAGCTCAACCATGGACCCCCCGGAAGGTGATCTCGGCGCTGGCATATTCCCTGGGCTCCAGGTGGATCGTGCAGCGCACCGGCCCGAAGCGGGCCTCCAGGTGCTCCTCCACCAGTTCGGTGATCCGGTGGGCCGTGGGCAGATCGTCGGCCGACACCACCATGTGCATGTCGATGAACACCTGCTGCCCGAGCACACCGCGGCTGGCGATGTCGTGGCAGTTGAGCACCCCCGGCACCGCCATCGCCACGGCATGGATGGCCTCCGGGGCGATGGCGATCTGATCGACGAGCCAGGGCAGGTTGGAGCTGAGCACCTGCCAGCAGGCGCGCACCAGCAGCAGGGCGAGCGGGACCGCCACCGCCACATCCAGCCAGTTCAGCCCCAGCAGCACCACCCCCACCAGGCCCACCAGCACCACCAGGGTGGTCCAGATGTCGCTGGTGGTGTGCATGGCATCGGCCAGCAGCAGCCGGCTGCCGAGCCGGTGGCCCTCCCGGCGTTCGTAGGCCGCCAGCAGCACGTTGAACAGCAGAGCCAGCAGCAGCAGAAACAGCTCCAGGCCGCCGATGCGCAGCGGAGTCATGCCACCGCTCAACCGCTGGAAGGCCGTCTGGAGGATCTCGAAGGAGGCGAAGAAGATGAAGGCGGCGATCGCCAGGGCACCCACCCCTTCGTATTTGTGATGGCCGTAGGGATGGTCCCGGTCGGGCTGCGGATCGGAGAGGCCGTTGGTGATCAGCCCCAGCAGGCTGGAGAGGCCATCGGTGGCGCTGTGCATCGCATCGGCCAGCACCGCCAGGGAGCCGCTCATCAGCCCCACCCCCAGTTTCAGCAGGCTCATCAGCACATTCACCGCCAGGGCGGTGAGCAGAACCCGCTTCACCTGCTCCCGGCCGTCGCCAGGCGGGGAAGCACTGCCTCGCGGGTGGGGGATGGCCATGCCGCCGGCGGGATCCTCTGCAATTTATCGACAGGCTGGGCAGATCGGCAGGGCTGAGCTAGAGATGCACACCTGAGCCGGAGCTGATCTGGCCCCCTTGCCCACCCGCTGTGGCTCCCGCTTTTCCACCTGATCAGGCTGCCCCCCCAGCCAGGCCCTGGCCGATTCCCTGGTTGCCCGCCGCCCCGGCCCGGTTGCTGCTGCCCGCCACCATTGTTCTGGCCGGGGGCCTGCTGGCGGTGGACACGCTCCAGGGGTCGCTGCTGCCGGGCTTCACCGTGGCGGCGATGGCCGGGGGCTGGTGGCTGTTGAGCCGGAGCCGCACCAGGCCGCGCCCCGCCCTGCCCCAGTCCCTGGAGGCCTGGTTCCAGCGCTGTGACCAGCTCCTGCTCCAGTTCGATCAGCTGCAGGGGGCCGCTGCGGCCGGCCTGGCCAGGGCCGAGCGCCTTGAGCGGCTGCGCCGCCGCCGCGGACGCCACCAGCTTGAGCTGGCCGTGGTGGGTGTGAATCTGCCCGCCCCGGCCGTTCAGCCGGTTCTGCTCGAAGCCCTGCGCGGCCCCCTTCCCCTGGCTCTTCACTGGGCCCATCCCCTGCCCGCCGCCAGCCCCAGCTGGCGCTGGGCCGAACCGTTTGCCGAAGCCGATCAGCTGCTCTACTGCCTGGGCAATGGTCTGGGTGGCGCTGATCTGCGCTGGCTCGACAGCCTGCCGGAGGGGCAGCCCGCCTGGTTGCTGGTGCCGTGCGGATCCCTGGATCAGGCGGCTCGTGCCCAGCTGGAGCTGGAGCTGCGCGCCCAGTTGCCCCAGCACTTTGCCGAGCGCCTGCTGTTCTGGCCGGGTGGATCGGCGCAATTGCCGGCCAGCCTCGAACCGATGCGCCAGCAGCTGCAGGCCGGCGGCAGGCAGCTGCTGCTCGCCACCGATCGGCGTTGCCTCGAAACACTCCATGCCGACTGGCAGAAGGAGCTGGAGCTGCTGCGACGGGAGCGGCTGCGCCCCCTGCTCCAACGCACCCAGTGGCTGGTGGCGGCTGCGGTCGTGGTCACGCCGCTGCCCAGCCTGGATCTGCTCGTTCTCGCCGTTGCCAATGGCCTGATGCTCCAGGAGATGGCCCGGCTCTGGGGCTGCAGCTGGAGCGCCGACCAGTTGCGGGAGGCGGCGATCGAGCTGGCCAAAGCGGCCCTGGCCCTGGGCGTGGCGGAATGGAGCAGCCAGACCCTGCTGACGCTGATGCGGCTGGAGGCGGGCAGCTGGCTGGTGGGCAGTGCCCTGCAGGCCCTCAGCGCCGCCTATCTCACCCGGGTGGTGGCCCTGGCGATGGCTGATGGGCTCGCGCTCAGCAGTGGGGTGGTCGAGGCCGATCTGGCCGAGCTGCGCCGCCAGGCCCCCCTGCTGGTCTCCCGGGCGGCGGTGGCGGCCCAGCTCGACTGGCCTGGTTTTCTCGGCCAGGCCAAAGACTGGCTGCGCCAGGGTGGCCCAGCCGGAGTGGCGGCGGTCCCCAGCGTTGGACTGCCTTCATGACAGCCTCGTTACATCTTTTGTGTTGCCCTGTAACGGGCCCTTGCGTTTGGTTGGCTGATCGCAGCTTCACTCGGCGCCCTTCCTAAGTTGAGTCATCTGGCTGTCGCTTCGATGGCCCGATCATCCCGTCCTCTTTCGTCCTCGTTCTTCCGATGACAACGGTTGTTCGCAGCGGACGTTCCAACTCCTGGGAAGGCTTCTGTCAGTGGATCACCTCCACCGACAACCGCCTTTATGTGGGCTGGTTCGGTGTGCTGATGATCCCCTGCCTGCTGGCAGCCACGATCTGCTTCATCATTGCTTTCATCGCCGCCCCCCCCGTCGACATCGACGGCATCCGGGAGCCCGTCGCCGGTTCCTTGCTCTACGGCAACAACATCATCTCCGGTGCCGTTGTTCCCTCCAGCAACGCCATCGGTCTGCACTTCTACCCGATCTGGGAAGCTGCCAGCCTCGATGAGTGGCTCTACAACGGTGGCCCCTATCAGCTGGTGGTGTTCCACTTCCTGATCGGTATCTCCGCCTACCTCGGCAGGCAGTGGGAACTGAGCTATCGGCTCGGCATGCGCCCCTGGATCTGCGTGGCCTATTCGGCACCGCTCTCGGCCGCCTTCGCGGTGTTCCTGATCTATCCGTTCGGCCAGGGTTCCTTCTCCGACGGCATGCCCCTCGGCATCTCCGGCACCTTCAACTTCATGCTGGTGTTCCAGGCCGAGCACAACATCCTGATGCACCCCTTCCACATGCTCGGTGTGGCCGGTGTGTTCGGGGGCTCGCTGTTCTCGGCGATGCATGGTTCGCTGGTCACCAGTTCGCTGGTGCGGGAAACCACCGAAACGGAAAGCCTCAACTACGGCTACAAGTTCGGCCAGGAAGAGGAGACCTACAACATCGTGGCCGCCCACGGCTACTTCGGTCGCCTGATCTTCCAGTACGCCTCCTTCAACAACAGCCGCAGCCTGCACTTCCTGCTGGCCGCCTGGCCGGTGATCGGCATCTGGTTCACCGCCCTGGGGGTGAGCACGATGGCCTTCAACCTGAATGGCTTCAACTTCAACCAGTCGATCCTGGATTCCCAGGGCCGGGTGCTCAACACCTGGGCCGATGTGCTCAATCGCGCCAATCTCGGATTCGAGGTGATGCATGAGCGCAACGCCCATAACTTCCCCCTCGATCTGGCCGTGATCGAAGCCCGGCCCGTGGCCCTGGTCGCCCCGGCGAT
The DNA here is from genome assembly GCF_977927535.1 of Cyanobium sp. ULC082. Taxonomy (NCBI): domain Bacteria; kingdom Bacillati; phylum Cyanobacteriota; class Cyanophyceae; order Synechococcales; family Prochlorococcaceae; genus Cyanobium; species Cyanobium sp. ULC082. The sequence goes on along the minus strand of NZ_OZ376397.1, from coordinate 842,844 downwards.
CGGCTGAGCACCTTTGTCTGCGCGCACTTTCCTGCGCACACTCGATTCCTGTGCATCCTTCAGCCCCCTTCGCAAGGGGGCTTTTTGCTGCCGTTGCCACCATTTCCAGCCAGAGATGGCAGGCTGGTTCATTCGCTCGGTGGGCCATGCGGGGCTGGCGCAGCCTGATTGCCTTTCAGCCGGCGAAGCCAGTCCAGCCGGCGTCGAGCCTTGTCTGGGGCTTGATCGCCCTGCTTGGCCTCACCCTGGCCGGCTGCACGCTGAGCCCGCCGCAGGCGACGGATTCCGGGCCTGAATCCGCCCCTGAGGCCGTTCCGGATGGCCGCCCCCTGGTGCTCACCACCTTCACGGTGCTGGCCGACATGGCCCGCCAGGTGGCGGGCGACCACCTGCAGGTGGAATCGATCACCAAAGTGGGGGCGGAGATCCACGGCTACGAACCCACCCCGGCTGATCTGAAGCGGGTCGGCCAGGCCCAGCTGATCCTTGATAACGGCCTCAATCTCGAAGCCTGGGCCGCGCGCTTCTACAGCGGCGCCCCGGCCGTTCCCCGCGCCACCCTCAGCGAGGGGATCCTGCCGCTGCCGATCGCCACCGATGCCGCCGCCGGCCAGCCCAATCCCCATGCCTGGTTGTCACCGAAGCTGGCGGAGATCTACGTGGAGAACATCCGCCGAGCCTTCACCACACTCGATCCCGCCCATGCCGAGGCGTTTCGCCGCAATGCCGATCGCTACCGGCTTCAACTCCGTGCTCTCGATCGCGAGCTGACCGTGGCAGTAGCCGGCATCCCTGTCAGCACGAGGGTTCTGGTCAGTTGCGAAGGGGCGTTTTCCTACCTCGCCGCCGACTATGGTCTCAAGGAGGCCTACCTCTGGCCGGTCAACGCCGAATCCCAAGTCACCCCGCAGCGAATGGCCCGCCTGATCGAGCTGGTGCGCAAGCGCAACGTGCCGGCGGTGTTCTGTGAAAGCACGGTCAGCGACGAATCCCAGCGCCAGGTGGCCGCTGAATCCGGGGCCCGTTTCGGCGGCACCCTCTACGTCGATTCCCTCTCCGCCGCCAGTGGTCCCGCCAGCAGCCTGCTGGCCCTGCAGCGTCACAACATCCGCACCCTGGTCGGCGGACTGCAGCGACCCTGAACACGATGCACAACCCCAGACCCCAGGCCGAAACACGCATCTCCGTTCAGCATCTCAGCGTGGATTACCACGGCCTGGTGGCTCTTTACGACGCCTCCCTGCAGGTGAAGGCGGCCAGCATCTGCGGCCTGGTGGGCATGAACGGTGCCGGCAAATCCACCCTGATCAAGGCCCTGATGGGCTTCGTGCAGCCCTCCTACGGAACGATCGCCATCAACGGCCACTCCCTCCGTCAGGCGCGCCGCGACCATGCGGTGGCCTATGTGCCCCAGGCGGAGAGCGTTGACTGGAACTTTCCGATCAGCGTCGCCGACGTGGTGATGATGGGCCGCTATGGATCAATGAATCTGTTGCGGATTCCACGCCGCTCCGATCACCAGGCCGTCCGCGACAGCCTGGAGCGCGTTGAGCTCTGGCCCCTGAATCAACGCCAGATCGGTGAACTCTCCGGAGGTCAGCGCAAGCGCGCCTTTCTGGCGCGGGCTTTGGCCCAGGGGGCCTCGGTGCTGCTGCTCGATGAACCCTTCGCCGGCGTCGACATCCGCACCGAGAAGCTGATGATCGAGCTGTTCCAGCAGTTTCGCCGCGAGGGGCGCACCCTGCTGATCTCCACCCACGACATGGCGCACGTCACCGGCTTCTGCGATCAGGTGGTGCTGATCAACAAGACCGTGCTGGCCTACGGCGAAACCTCCGAGGTGTTCACCCAGGAGAATCTGGCCCGCACCTTCGGCCTGGGCCCAGCCTGATGGGCGCCTGGACCTGGTTGATCGAGCCGCTGCAGCACACCTTCATGGTCAAGGCGCTGCTGGTCAGTGCGCTGGTGGCCACTGTCTGCGGCCTGCTCTCCTGCTTTCTCACCCTGAAGGGCTGGGCCCTGATGGGCGATGCGGTGTCCCACGCCGTGATGCCGGGCGTGGTGATCGCCTACGCCCTCAACCTGCCCTTTGCGCTCGGTGCCTTTGTGTTCGGCGTGGGGTCGGTGGCGGTGATCGGATACATCAAACAGATGACCCGCATCAAGGAGGACACGGTGATCGGGCTGGTGTTCACCGGGTTCTTCGCCCTGGGGATCACCCTGGTTTCCAAGGTGAGGAGCTCGATCGACCTCACCCACATCCTGTTCGGCAATGTGCTCGGCATCAGCCCCTCCGACATTCTCCAGACCCTGCTGATCAGTGGGCTGGTGCTGATCCTGCTGCTGGTGTTCTACCGCGACCTTGTGCTGTTCTGCTTCGATCCCACCCACGCCCGCTCGATCGGCATCCACACCGGCTTCCTCCACTACCTGCTGCTCTCGGTGCTCTCGCTCGCCGCGGTGGCCGGCCTCCAGACGGTGGGAATCATCCTGGTGGTGGCGATGCTGGTCACCCCCGGCGCCACGGCCTATCTGCTCACCGACCGCTTCGATCAGATGACCTGGATCGCCATCCTCTCCGCCGTCTGCTCCAGCCTGCTGGGCGTTTATTTCAGCTACTGGCTCGATGCCTCCACCGCCGGTTGCATCGTGCTGGTCCAGACGGGCCTGTTCGTGCTGAGTTTCCTGTTCGCTCCCCGCCACGGTCTGCTGGCCCAGTCGAGGCGGCGGGGCATCGACCGGGGTTTTCCGAGTGACCGGCAGGCCTGATCGGCGCTGGCCCTGGTGGCCCCTGCTGCCCCTCTATCCCTATGGCCAGCGGCGCACCCTGGTGCGGGAGCTGATTCCTGATCAGGTCTGGAGTTTCGAGCAGCTGCAAGGGGTGCTCTACGTGGCCGTGCCGATCCGGATGACCGTGCTGCGGTTGCGCCACGGCCTGCTGCTCTATGCCCCGGTCGCCCCCACCGGCGAGCTGCTGGGGGAGCTGCAGAAGCTGGTGGAGCGCTTCGGGCCGGTGCTCTCGATCGTGTTGCCCACCAGCTCGGGGCTTGAGCACAAGCTGCCGGTGCCGGCGATGGCCCGGGCCTTTCCCGACGCCCTGCTCTGGGTGAGTCCGCGCCAATGGAGTTTCCCGTTGCCGCTGCCCCTGGCCTGGCTGGGCTTTCCGCCCGGCCGCACCCGGGTGCTGATCGAGCAGGGCCTTCCCCACGCTGATGAACTGGCCTGGCTGCCGCTCGGCCCCCTCGATCTGGGCCTGGGCACCTTTCTGGAGCTGGCCTGCTTCCACCGGGCCAGCGGCGCCCTGCTGATCACCGATGCCCTGGTGGCGATTTCTGCGGAACCGCCGCCCCTGTTCGAGGCGGATCCCACCCCCCTGCTGTTCCATGCCCGCGAGCGGGGCGACCAGCCGCTTGTCGATGGTGCGGAGCAGCGGCGGCGCGGCTGGCGACGGCTGGTGCTGTTCGCCTCATACCTGCGGCCCGCCTCCGTGTCGCTGGCACCCTGGCGGGAGGTGCTCAGCCAGAGCTGGCAGCCTGGTCTGCGGCAGCCACGCTGCTATTTCGGCTTCTATCCCTTCCGCTGGGAGCCGGGTTGGGAGCAGGAGTGTGCCCAGCTGCTCCAGCCGGGGCAGGCCCTGCCTCAGGTGGCGCCGGTGCTGGAGCGGCTGGTTTTTCCGCGGGCTCGAGGCCAGCTGGTGGCCTGGCTGCGGGAGCTGGGCAGGATCGATAGCCTGGCCTGGCTGGTGCCCGCCCACTACGACGCTCCGCTGCCCTGCCGTGGCGGCGACCTGCTGGCCCTGGCCGCTGATCTGGAAAGCCGCGACTGGGCCTCATCCAGTGGCTCCTGGAGCTTTCTGGCCGGGCTGGATCAGGGCCTGGTGAAGCTGGGGGTTGTCCCCCGCAGCCATCCACCGGAGGAATCGATCTAGCCGGTTTTCAGAGCTTCAGTTCGGCTGGATCGCTGTCTTCGCCGCCTTCGCCGAACAGGGTGGTTTCGAGCTCCATCCGCTGCTCCATCTGGCGCAGGAAATAGCCGGTCATCATCGCCGAAGCCATCAGCCCGGCGAGGTTGTCGCGGCTGGCCTGGATCTTCACCTCGAACTGCTCGCCGGGCAACATGCCGAGCAGGCCCTGAACGTTATGGCGAATGATTTCCTGAATGTCGCCGCTGGCGGAGCGAGCCACCCGCTGGAGCACATCCGGAGACTGATCCTGGAGATACTGAATCAGCAGATTGCTGTTGATCGCTTCGCTGTCGGCCGTCAGGAACTCCGGGTTGAACATCTCCGGTGTGCTCTGCATCACGATCTGCACCCTAACGCAGGCCTTCAGGACGATCCACTCCGCTCGGAGAGGGAGAACCGTATCGGTCCGAACTGGTTCAACGGCCAGTAGCGGAACACCGCCGTGCCGATCACGTGATCGGCCGGCAGGGGCCCCCAGAGATGGGAATCGAGGCTGGCATTGCGGTTGTCCCCCAGCACGAGCAGGTGGCCAGGTGGCACTACCAGGGGGGCCAGCTCGTAGTCGATCGGCGAGCGGAGCCATGGCTCGGCCACGGTGGTGCCATTGCGGTGCAGCACACCGTCGTGAACGTCGATCCGGTCCCCCGGCAGGGCCACGATCCGCTTGATCAGCGCCGCATCGGGGTCGTAGCCGGCCTCCAGCAGGGGATCGGGCGGGCGGAACACCACGATCGTGCCGAGCGGCAGGGGGGCCGGCAGCCGGGGGCGGATCTTCTCCACCAGGATCCGGTCGCGCAGCTGCAGGGTGGGCAGCATCGAGCCCGAGGGGATCCAGCGCGGCTCGATCACCGCCCAGCGCAGCAGCAGGGCCAGGCCCACCCAGAGCAGCAGCCCGGCCAGCTGCCGCAGGAGACCGGGCCGGTTCGAAGCCCCATCGGGAGAGGTCATGGCGCCGAGCTGTCCTGGGGATTGGTCATGATCCATCCTGAACAGGCCGGGGGGACGGGGGTGGGCGCAACCAGGAACCTCGCTGCTTCCCTGGAGCTGCTGCAGGCCCTCCAGCGGCAGGGCCTGCGGCGCCTGGTGCTCTGCCCGGGCAGCCGCTCCGGGCCGCTGGCGATGGCGGCCGGGCTGCTGGCCGGCCGGCGCCTCAGCCTGCACACCGCGATCGACGAACGCTCCGCCGCCTTCTTCGCCCTCGGGCTGAGCCGGGCCGATGGGTACCCGGCGGCCGTGGTCACCACCTCCGGCACCGCGGTGGCCAACCTGCTGCCGGCGGCGGTGGAAGCCGACCATGGCGCCATCCCCCTGCTGCTGCTGTGCGCCGACCGTCCCGCCGATCGCAAGGGTTGCGGCGCCAACCAGACCGTGAACCAGGAGGAGTTCCTGCGGCCCAGTTGCCGCTGGGTGGGGGAAGCGGACCCGGCCGGCCTGGGCGGGATGCCCACGGCCGCGATCGAGCGGCTGGCCGCCCTGGCCTGGCGGGCCGCCACCGGGTCGCCGGCCGGGCCGGTCCATCTGAATCTGCCGTTCGATGAACCTCTTCACGCCGATGCGGCGGCCCTGCTGGCCCTGACCTCAGGCCTTGATGCCGCTGAGGCCGAGCCTGCAGCGGCGGCCGTGCCCGCCGGGGAGATTGCCTTGCCACCCCAGCTCCGGCTCGATCCCGACCAGCCTGGCCTGATCGTGGCCGGACCCTGGCGCGGCCACCCGCAGCGGCGAGCTCCCTTCATCGCCGCCCTGCGCCGTTGGCAGGAGCGCAGCGGCTGGCCCCTGCTCGCCGATGGGCTCTCCGGGCTCAGGGGGGAGCAGGCCCTGGAGCTGGTGGCCAGCTACGACCTGTTCCTGCAGGCCCCGCCAGCGGAGCTGGCCGTGGGCCAGGTGCTGCGGCTCGGCCCGTTGCCGGCCAGCCGCCGCCTTCAGGACTGGTTGAGCCAGCTCGGCGGCCGCCAGCTGCTGATCTGCGAAGACGAGCCCCGCAACCAGGATCCGCTCGGCACGGTGTCCCAGGGCTTCGCTGCCGGGCTGGAGCGCTGGTGCGCGGCCCTGCCCGCTTCGCTCTGGGCTGGGCAGGCCTCGGCGGCCAGCCTGGAGAAGCGGCAGCGCTGGCAACGGCTGGAGGCGCGCTGCCAGACGCTGCTCAGCCAGCAGCTGCCGGCGATGGGTTCGCCGCGGGAGCCGGCCCTGGCCCGGGCACTGAGCCGCCTGCTGCCGCCCCAGCTGCCGGTGATGCTGGCCAGCAGCAGCCCCGTCCGCGACTGGGAGAGCTTTTCGGATCCGGCCGCCGCCGCCCGGCCGTTGTTCGGTTTCCGGGGTGCCTCCGGCATCGACGGCACCCTGTCGCTGGCGGCGGGACTGGCCGAGAGTCTGGGCAGGCTGGTGCTGCTCACCGGTGATCTGGCCCTTCTGCATGACAGCAACGGCTGGCTGTGGAGCCGGCAACTCTCGGGCCATCTCACCGTGGTGCTGATCGACAACGGCGGCGGCGGCATCTTCGAGCAGCTGCCGATCCGGCCAGCGGCTGGGGCAGCTGAAGCGGCGGCGGCGGCGGTGATGGATTTCGATCGTCTGTTCGCCATGCCCCAGGCGGTGGATCACTGCGCCCTGGCGGCTGCCCATGGGGTGGCCTGGCGCCGGGTGGGGCGGCTGGAGCAGCTGGAGGAGGCCTTGGCCTGGAGCTTCAGCCAGCGGCTGGCCCTGCTGGAGCTGCGCACCGACCGCCGCGCCGATGCGGCTCTGCGGCAGGAGCTCCGGGCCGCCGCAACCTCCGTCACAGAATGACGCTCCCGTCTGCTCGATCGCGATGAGCGCCGAATCCACCCCGACCGGAGCTGCCGTGGCGTGGACCGCGGCCGGCAGTTACACAGACATCTGTTTCGATCTCAGCTCGGAGGGGATCGCCCGGATTGCGATCAACCGTCCCGCCAGGCGCAACGCCTTTCGCCCCCAGACCGTGCAGGAGCTCTGTGATGCCTTTGCGCGGGTGCGCGAGAACCCTGCCGTCGGGGTGGTGCTGTTCACCGGCGCCGGTCCGGCGGCCGATGGGGTCCACGCCTTCTGCGCCGGTGGTGACCAGAGCGTGCGCGGCGACGGCGGCTACCTGGATGAATCCGGACTGCCAAGACTCAATGTGCTCGATCTGCAGCGGCTGATCCGCTCGCTGCCCAAGGTGGTGATCGCCCTGGTGGCGGGCTACGCGATCGGCGGCGGCCAGGTGCTTCACCTGCTCTGTGACCTCAGCCTGGCCGCTGAGAATGCGGTGTTCGGCCAGAGCGGCCCGCGGGTGGGCAGCTTCGACGGCGGCTACGGCGCCAGCTATCTCGCCAGGGTGGTGGGGCAGCGCAAGGCCCGGGAGATCTGGTTCCTCGGCCGCCGCTACGACGCCACAGAGGCCCTGGCGATGGGGCTGGTCAACGCGGTGGTGCCGCTGGAAGACCTGGAGGCGGAGGGGGTGCGCTGGGCCAGGGAGGTGCTGCGCCAGAGCCCCACTGCCATCCGCTGCCTCAAGGCCGCCTTCAATGCCGAAACCGACGGCATGGCCGGTCTGCAGGAACTGGCCGGCCAGGCCACCCACCTCTTCTATCGAACCGCCGAAGCCCAGGAGGGCAGGGATGCCTTCCTGGAGAAGCGGGATCCCGATTTCTCAGCCCAGCCCTGGCTTCCCTAGCCGGCTGGGTAATCTGTAGGCCTGGGCCGAGGCCCGTCCTTCATTGCCAACCGTTCGTTTAGCCGTGCCTCGCCTGAGCACCCTGTGGGCCGCAGCTCTGATCGGCGCCAGCTGTGGCATTCCCCAGCACGCCATCGCCGGCGACTGGCTGGGTTCCAGTTCGGTGCTGAGGCCTTCGGACCCACTGATCAGCCAACCGGCCCTTCTGCCCCCGGAGCTCACCCCCGGCCGCAATCTGGTGCTGCTGCGGGGCAAGCGCCAGTTGCTGGTGCTGGAGAACGGCCGCGAGCTGCGCCGCTTTCCCGTGGCGGTTGGGATGCCGGGCTGGGAAACGCCGGTGGGTCAGTTCGCGGTGATTGAAAAGCGGGCCCATCCGGAGTGGAAGCATCCCGCCACCGGTGTGGTGGTGCCGGCTGGTCCGGCCAACCCCCTCGGCAGCCGCTGGATCGGCTTCCTGCTCGACTGCAAGGGGCGCAGTGGTTTCAATGGTCAGCAGCACCTGGAGGTGAAGGGATGCGTGAGCTCCGGCTTTCACGGCACCCCGAACCGCGGCAGCGTGGGCCGGGCCGTTTCCCATGGGTGTGTCCGCCTGTTCGAGGAAAACGTTCAGGAGCTCTATGAGCTTGTCCAGGTCGGCACCCTGGTAACGGTGCTGCCTTGACCAGCCGCCCTCTTCCCGAGCCTGCCGGGCTGCGGATTGCCGCCGGAGAGCACCCGTAGAGTTTCCCCGACCTGAGCGACCTCCCATGCGCGTGCTGTTTGCCGCCGCCGAGTGCGCCCCGATGGTCAAGGTGGGCGGCATGGGCGATGTGGTGGGCTCGCTGCCCCCGGCCCTGGCCGCCCTCGGCCACGACGTGCGACTGATCCTGCCCGGCTACGGCAAGCTCTGGGGTCAGCTGTCGATCCCCGCCGAGCCGATCTGGCACGGCTGGGCGATGGGAACCGATTTCGCCATCTACGAAACACGCCATCCCGGCAACGGCCTGACGATCTACCTGGTCGGCCATCCCGTCTTCAATCCGGCCCGGATCTACGGCGGCGAAGACGAGGACTGGCGCTTCACCTTCTTCGCCAACGCCACAGCTGAATTCTGCTGGCACCACTGGAAGCCGGAGCTGCTTCACTGCCACGACTGGCATACCGGCATGTTGCCGGTCTGGATGCACCAGGACCCTGAAATCAGCACGGTCTTCACCATCCACAACCTCAAGTACCAGGGGCCATGGCGCTGGAAGCTCGAGCGCATGACCTGGTGCCCGTGGTACATGCAGGGCGAGACCACCATGGCGGCGGCCCTGATCCAGGCCGATCGGATCAACGCCGTTTCCCCCACCTATGCCCAGGAAATCCGCACCGCCGAATACGGCGAGCGGCTTGAGGATCTGCTGAATTTCTTCAGCGGCAAACTCAGCGGCATCCTCAACGGCATCGACACCGAAGACTGGGACCCCAGCAGCGATCTCAGCCTGCCGGCCCGGTTCACGCCGGATGATCTTGAGCCCAGGGCCACCAACAAGCGGGTGCTGCAGGAGCGCATGGGCCTCAGCCCCTCTCCCGACAGCTTCGTGATGGGCATGGTTTCCCGCCTGGTGGACCAGAAGGGGGTGGATCTGCTGCTGCAGGTGGCCGAGCGGGTGCTGGCCTACACCAGCAGTCAGATCGTCGTGCTCGGCACCGGCGATCGCAGTTACGAAGCCATGCTCTGGCAGATGGCCAGCCGCCATCCCGGCCGGTTCTCGGTGTTCCTCACCTACGACGATGCCCTGGCTCGGCTGATCTACGGCGGCGCCGATGCCTTCCTGATGCCGAGCCGCTTCGAACCCTGTGGCATCAGTCAGCTGCTGGCGATGCGTTACGGCTGCATCCCGGTGGTGCGCAAGGTGGGCGGCCTGGTGGATACGGTTCCTCCCCACCTGCCCGACCAGCAGAGCGGCACCGGTTTCTGCTTCGACCGCTACGAGCCGATCGACTTCTACACCGCGATCGTCAGGGCCTGGGAGGCCTGGCGCCACACCAGCAGCTGGCGGGAGTTGCAGCGCCGCGCCATGGGCCGCGACAGCAGCTGGGATCGCTCCGCCCTTGATTACGACCGCCTCTACCGCGAGCTGCGCGGCATCCCCGACCCACCGGCCCTCCAGACGGGTGAGCTGGATCCCGCCGGGCTCGAAGCGGTGACGGTCAAGCAGCCGGATCCCGAGCCGGATCCCCAGCCCGCTCCTTCAATCGCGATCGCCGCCCCCCTGCAGCAGCGGCTGTCGCAGTTGCTGCGCCGCGGCAGCCCCTGAGCCGCCCCTGCGATGGACCCGGATGCGGAGCAGCAGGCACCGATCGACCAGCACGAACTGCCGGCGCCTTACCGCAACCCCTGGCTGCTGCTCGGCCGGGATGTCCGGGCGGTGCTGGCCAGCCTGCGGCTGAAGCGGCAGGAGCTCTGGCGGCTCAACGGCGATGGGGACCTCTGGGTGCCGTCCCGCTGGCCCCGGCGCCTCAGGCCCTGGTTCTGGCCGCTGCTGGTGGCGCTGCTGCTGGGTGCCGTGCTGCTGGTGGCCCGGTGGCTCTCCCTGCCGGGCCCGCCCGTTGATCGCGCCCCCATCCCCCTCACTCCGGCAGCAGCCCCAGCACCCCAGCAGGAGTTTTCCGGGGCGCCTCCGGCGGATCCCGCCATGGGCCAGTACCCCGCCTTGAACCCGGATCCTGCCTTGAGCCAGGAGCCTGCCTTGAGCCCGGCCACCGCCGCAGTGGAGCCCACACCCCTGCAGATCGATCCCCTGCTGGCCTTGCTGGCTGAGCAGGATCCGGCCGGGCTGATCATCGCCGCCCGTCCCCAGGGCGGCCGCTCGCTGCTGGAGCTCACCCTGGCGGATGGGTTCGGCTCCCAGGCCGCCGTCCAGCGCGAGCAGCAGGCCGGAGCCTGGTTGGAGCGGGCCCATGCGCTCGGTTACGAGAAGCTGGAGCTGGTCGACGGGAGGGGACGCCTTCTGGGTCGATCGGCCCTGGTGGGAGGCGGCATGATCGTGCTCGAACCTCCCGAGACGGTCTGAGTCCATGCGGTTAGGCGAGCTGACAGCGCTGTGGGGCCCCCCGATCGGGGTGGAGCGGCTCGAACCGGAGATGCCACTCGGACCGGTCTGCACCGACAGCCGCGCCCTCGCCACTGGCCAGCTGTTCGTGGCCCTGGTGGGGGAGCGTTTTGATGGCCACGACTTCCTGAAGCAGGCCCTGGAGCTCGGTGCCCAGGCCGCTCTCGTGGATCGCAGCCACAGCGCCAGGCTGCCGCCGGGTCTGCCGGCCTGGGTGGTGGACGACACCTTGCTGGGGTACCAGCAACTGGCCCGGCAGTGGCGGCGCAGCCTGGCGGCACCGGTGGTGGCAGTCACCGGTTCGGCCGGCAAGACCACCACCCGGGAGCTGCTGCGCGCCGCTCTCGAACCGCTAGGGCCAGTGCTGGCCAGCAGCGGCAACGACAACAACGACGTGGGCGTTCCAGCCACCCTGCTGCGGGCCACGTCTCAACACCGCGCCATCGTGGTGGAGATGGGCATGCGGGGTTCCGGCGAGATCGAGAGGCTCTCCCGTTGCGCCGAGCCGGACGTGGTGGTGATCACCAACATCGGCACGGCCCACATCGGCCGGCTCGGCAGCCGCGAGGCGATTTCCCGCGCCAAGTGCGAGATCACCAGCTCGCTCAGGCCCGATGGCCTGGTGGTGATTCCGGCCGGTGACCCCCTCCTGGAGCACTCGCTCCGGGCTGTCTGGACTGGCCGGGTGCTGCGGGTGGCCCTCGCCACCGATCCAGTTGCCGCCGACCTGCCTCCTGCTGATTGGTGTGCCCAGCTCCAGGGAGCCGATCTGGTCTGCAACGGTGATCACTTCCGCCTGCCGCTCGATGGAGCGCACAATGCCCGCAACCTGCTGCTGGCCCTGGCCGTTGCCGACCAGCTCGGCGTCCCGGCGGCTGAGCTGGCGGCCCTGCGGCCCCGGTTGCCGGGCGGACGGAGCAGCCGCCGCCAGCTGGGTGCCATCACCCTGCTCGATGAGACCTACAACGCCTCGCCGGAAGCGGTGGCGGCGGCGCTGCACCTGCTGGCGGCCCAGCCGGGCCGGCATCTGGCCGTGCTCGGCACGATGCGCGAACTCGGCGACCACAGCGTGGAGCTGCACCGGAGCATCGGTGCCCTGGCCTCCGAACTCGGCCTCGACGGCCTGGTGATCGTCGATGGCGGTGCCGAGGGAGAGGCGATGGCCGAGGCGGCGCTCAAGGTGGCGCGGCTGGCGAGGGTGGCCACGCCCGAGCAGGCGCTCTCCCCCCTGCTGGAGTGGCTCAGGCCCCATGATCAGCTGTTGCTCAAGGCCAGCCGGGGCGTCGCCCTGGAGCGGCTGATCCCCGCCCTGGAAGCCCGGTTCGGCTAGGCGGCGGGGCCAGGCCAGTCGAGCCTGATCCGCTGCGGTGATCGGCTCACGGCCAGCGCACCCGCCGGCACGCTCTGGGTGAGGGTGGAGCCCGCCCCCACGGTCACGTTCGCCCCGAGGCTGATCGGTGCCACCAGCACCGAGTTGGCACCGGTCTTGCTGCCGGCGCCGATCAGGGTGCGGTGCTTGCGGATGCCGTCGTAGTTGGCCGTGATGGTGCCGGCGCCCACGTTGACGGCGGCCCCGAGCTCGGCATCGCCGATGTAGCTGAGGTGATTGGCCTTGCAGCCCGCCGCCAGCTGGCTGGCCTTGATCTCAACGAAGTTGCCGATCCGGCAGTCAGCCGCCAGGCGGGTGCCGTTGCGGAGCTGGGCGAAGGGGCCGATCTGACAGCCCTCACCGACCGTGGCATCGCGCAGCACCGAATGCAGCACCGTGACGCCGGCCGCCAGGGTCACGTTCTCCAGCAGACTGCCTGGTCCCAGCCGGCAGCCATCACCGATCAGGCAGTCGCCGCGGAGATGGGTCTGGGGTTCCACCACCACATCGCGGCCGAAACGGCAGCCATCACTGAGGCTGCAGCTGGCCGGATCCAGGAAGGTGACCCCTTCCGTCATCCAGTGACGCCGCAATCGATCCTGCAGCACCGCCTCGCACTGGGCCAGCTGCAGCCGGTCGTTGATGCCGAAGATCTCGCCGCTGTCGGCCACCTCCAGCTGCAGGGCGGGATCAAGCAGGGCAACGGTGTCGGTGAGGTAGAGCTCCCCCTGGTCGTTGTTGGCCTCCAGGTGGGGCAGCACGGCTTCCAGCCGTGGCCAGTGGAAGCAATAGATGCCGGCATTGATCAGGTCGTTGGTGCGCTGGGCGTCGTTGCAGTCGCGGTGCTCGACGATCGCACTCACCAGCCCGTCCCCATCACTGAACACCCGGCCGTAGCCGCTGGGGTCCTCCAGTCGCGCCGAGAGCAGGGTGACGGCAGCGCCGCTGCTGCGGTGCTGGGCCAGCAGGCGGGCCAGGCTGGCTGGACGCAACAGCGGCACATCACCGTTGAGCACCAGCAGATCTCCGCTGAATCCCTGCAGCGGTACAAGCAGCTGCTGCACCGCGTGGCCGGTGCCGTTCTGGGGTTCCTGGCGCACGAACTCGAGGCCTGAGCGTCGGGCCAGGGAGGCTTCGACCCGGCCGGCCTGGTGGCCGAGGATCAGCAGGCGCCGATCAGGGGAGAGGCTGTCGCAGCAGTCGAGAACCCGCTCCAGCAGCGTGGCCCCGGCCAGCTCCTGCAGCACCTTGGGGGCCTCACTTTTCATTCGGGTGCCCTTTCCGGCAGCCAGAATGGCAACGGCGAGCATGGCGGGCGAGGCGATCTGGGCGGAATCTACCGGCCCCACCGTCGGCCTCAGGCCTGGAGGCGGCTCAGGCCTGGAGTCGCGCCAGGTCTTCCCAGAATCCCGGGTAGGACACCGCCGCCGCTTCGCTGCCGTGCAGCTCGGTGATCCCCGTGGCCACCTGGGCGGCCACGGCCAGGCTCATCGCCACCCGGTGGTCGGTTTCACTGTCGACGACAGCGCCATGCAGGCGGGTGCTCCCCTCGATTGTGAGGCCGTCGGCCGATTCAGCCAGCCTGGCCCCCATCGCCGTGAGCTGTCGGGCCATCACCGCCAGCCGGTCGGTTTCCTTCACCCGCAGCTCCGCGGCATCGGTCACCCTGCTGACCCCTTCAGCGCAACAGGCCGCCACCGCCAGCACGGGGATTTCATCGACAAGACGGGGGATCAGCTCACCGCCGATCGTGAAGGCCCGCAGCGGACCGTGGCGCACCCGCAGATCCCCCACCGGCTCGCCGGCCACCTCGCGAAGGTTGAGCTGCTCGATGCGGGCTCCCATCTGCTCCAGCACCTCCAGAATTCCGGTGCGGGTTGGATTCAGCCCGACATTCTCCACCGTGAGGTCGGCGCCGGGGGTGATGGCACCGGCCACCAGCCAGAACGCGGCGGAACTGATGTCACCGGGGACCACCACCCGCTGGCCCCGCAGCACCCCACCTGGCTGAAGCGTCACCTGGCGGCCCAGCTCATCGCCGATGCTCAGATCAGCACCGAAGGCCCTGAGCATCCGCTCGCTGTGGTCGCGGGAGCGGGCCGGCTCGATCACGGTGGTGGCACCGCTGGCGGTGAGGGCGGCCAGCAGGATGGCCGATTTCACCTGGGCCGAGGCCACCGGTGTGCCGATCACGGCTCCATGCAGGGCCCGGCCGAGAACGGCCAGGGGGGCCAGGTTCCCGTCGTCGCGGCCGTGCACCTGGGCTGCCATCGCCGCCAGGGGCTGGACCACCCGTCCCATCGGCCTTCGCCGCAGCGACGCATCCCCACTGAGCACGAAGTGGCGGCCCTGGCGGCCGGCCAGCAGGCCCAGCATCAGCCGCATCGTGGTGCCGGAGTTGCCGCAGTCCAGAACGCAGTCGGGCTCCCGCAGTCCATCCAGTCCCACCCCCTGCACCCGCACCAGCTGGCCGGCCTCGATCGGACCTACGCCCACCCCCATCGCCCGCAGGCAGGCGGCGGTGCTTAGCGGATCCTCGGCGGGGAGCAAGCCGTCGATCTCGGTTTCACCGATGGCGATCGCGCCGAACAGCAGGGCGCGGTGGGAGATCGACTTGTCGCCTGGAACCCGCACTTGGCCGCGCAGGCTGGCCGGATCCGGGGCCCCGAGCCGGCGGGGCTGGGAGGCAGCACTGCCGACTGCAACGGCCATGGGTGCGGCGCGAACGGAGCTGGAGCCTAAATCTCGGGCCCCTCGGAGCCGAACAACCGGTCGCCGGCATCGCCCAGTCCCGGCACAATCCGGAAGGCCTCGTCCAGGTCGGCATCGATGCAGGCGGTGTACACGGTGAGCTGGGGAAAGCGATCGGCCAGGGCCCTGAGGCCGGGGCTCGCGGCCAGGGCGGTGATCACCCGCAGCCTCTCGCCACGCACCCCGCGTTGGTCCAGCCGCTCCAGCACCTGAATCAGGCTGCCCGCCGTGGCCAGCATCGGATCGAACACCAGCACACCCACCTGATCGCCGATCGTGGCCGGCAGGGTGTCGAGGTAGCAGTGGGCCGCTCCGGTCGCTTCATCACGGCTTAATCCCACATGGGCCACCCGGCAGGTGGGCAGAACGGTCTGGGCTCCCTGCCAGAGGCCGAGACCGGCCCGCAGGATCGGCACGGCCAGCAGCGGCACGGCTGCATCCACCACGGTCCCTTCACAGGCCGCCAGCGGGGTCTGCACCGTGACGGGCCGCTGCGGCAGCCAGTCGCGGATCGCCTCGTAGGTGAGCCAGCGGCCCAGCTCGGCCATGGCGCTGGCGAACAGGGGCGGCGGGGTGGCCTGATCGCGGAGCACGGTGAGCCAGTGGGCGATCAGGGGATGGGGTGGCACCACCACCCGCAGGGACATGCTCATGCTGAATCGCGCCGCGGCGGGGCCTGCCATAGCTTGAGGGTCCAAGCTACGGCTGTGCCTGTGTTCTTCCCTTCCCGCCGGGGGGTGCCCCTCCTGGGTCTGCTGCTGGGGCTCGCCGTTCTGACCCTCGCGCTGGCTTCACCGGTGATTGCGCCGGCCTGGGCGATCACGGCACCGGAATTGCGCGGTCAGCGTTCACTCCAGGATCTCCAGCCCGACATGCGGGGCCGCGATCTCAAGCAACAGGAGTTTCTCAAGGCCAAGATGCAGGGTTTCGATCTCAGCGATGCCGACCTGCGCGGTGCCGTGTTCAATTCCAGCGACCTGCGGGAAACCAACCTCAGCGGCGCCAATCTCGAGGACGTGGTGGCCTTTGCCACCCGCTTCGATGGCGCCGACCTGAGTGGAGCCGTGCTGCGCAACGCCATGTTGATGCAGAGCCGCTTCACCGATGCCGTGATCGATGGCGCCGACTTCAGCGAAGCGGTGCTTGACCTTTCGCAACAGCGAGCCCTCTGCGCCAGGGCCAGCGGAGTGAACCCGAGCACCGGAGCCGCCACGGCTGAAAGCCTGGGTTGCGGGTAGATTCACGGCCCGGTTCCCCTTGAGATCAGCCTGGGGAGGCAAGGGGGAAAGTCCGGTGTGAACCCGGCGCTGTCCCGCAGCTGTGAAGATCCGAACGCCGGTGCCAACCGGTTTGAGGATCCAGTCAGAACACCCGCCGGATCGCACCATCAAACCCGGCGCGGACCGGTACCCACCGAATGAATCATCGAATCCGGGTCGCTGCCGCGGCCCCGGCTCTTCTGCTGTTGCTGGGTGTGCCGCTGCTGGCGGCCCCGGCCTCGGCCCACCATCTGATGGAGTTGTTTCAGATCGAAGCGAGCCCCCTGGGCGGCTTTCTCAGCGGTCTGGGTCACCCCCTGCTCGGCCCCGACCATCTACTTTTTCTGCTTTGTCTGGGCCTGGTGGGGCTTCAGCAACCGGGCCGCTGGCTGATCGGGCTGCTGGCCGTCGGGCTTGGCGCCAGTGGCGTCGGCCTGCTGCTGCCCAACCTGCCGGGTGCTGAACTGCTGGTGGCCCTCTCCCTGGTGGCTCTCGGCCTGGTGGTGATCGGCCGCTGGCCCCGCTGGGTGCTGCTGCCGGCGATCGCCCTGCATGGCTACGTGCTAAGCGACGCGGTGATCGGCTGGGAAGCCGGTGCGATCGGCTTCTACCTGCTGGGTCTGCTGATCAGCCAGGCCACCCTGCTGCTGGCGGCGGTTGCGCTGATCCGCCCCTGGGCCGGCCGGCTCAGCCCCACCAATCTCAAGCTGGTGGCAGGCATGCTGATCGGCATCGGTGCCACATTCGCCTGGACCGGCCTGGTGCCCTGAGATGGAAACCACCAACCAGCGGCGCCTGCCGGTCACCGTGGTGACGGGCTTCCTCGGCGCCGGCAAGACCACCCTGCTGCGTCATCTGCTTCTCCACAGCGGCCTGCGTCTGGCGGTGATCGTCAATGAGTTCGGCGAGGTGGGGATCGACGGCAGCCTCCTGGGTGCCTGCGGCTTCTGTCCGGAGGAGGAACTCGGCGACCGACTGGTCGAGCTGGCCAACGGCTGCCTCTGCTGCACCGTCCAGGACGATTTCCTGCCGACGATGCAGACCCTGCTGGAAGCCTCCGACAGGCTCGACGGGATCGTGGTGGAAACCAGTGGACTGGCCCTGCCTGAGCCCCTGGTGCAGGCCTTCAGCTGGCCCGGGATCCGCACCCGCACCCGCGTCAATGGGGTGGTGGCGATGGTGGATGGCGAAGCGGTGGCCCAGGGAAGTGTGGTGGGGAATCCCGCCGCCCTGGAGAGGCAACGGGCCGCTGACCCCAGCCTCGACCATTTCGACGACCTGGAGGAGCTGTTCGATGAGCAGCTTGAAGCCGCCGACCTGGTGCTGGTCAGTCGCTCCGAGCAGCTCGATGCCGACCAGTGGGAACGCGTGCGCGCGCGCGTCGAGCGGGCCTGCCGGAGCGGAACCCAGCTGCTGCCGATCGAGAACGGCCGGATTTCCCCGGCCCTGTTGTTTGGCCTGCAGCGGGATGAATCGGCAGGCGAGGCCCATCACCACGAGGCCCATGAACACGATCACAGCCACGTGCCGATGCAGTCGCTGGCACTGCGGCTGACTGGAGACTTTGATCGACAGCGGCTCGAAGCGGTGCTGCGCGAGCAGATCGAGCAGCAGGCGATCCTGCGACTCAAAGGCTGGCTGCAGCAGCCCGGTAAGCGCCGACCACTCCAGATCCAGGCCGTGGGACCGCGCCTGGACTGCTGGTACGAGGACCACCGGGAGCCCGTGGAGGCTTCCAGCGGCGTCCCGGCGCTGGGCCTGGAGCTGGTGGCCCTGGGCCTGAAGCTCGATTCAGCCGTACTGGAGGCGGCCCTGTCCCACGCGGCGGTTCAGTCGAGTGGGATCTGACCAAGGGCGCAGACCGTTCCCCAGCAAAGGGCCTGGTCCTTGCTCCAGTGGCTGGAAACGGGGCCCCATGGGCCCCTTGATTTCTGCTGCATTTCAACCTTGCCGCTGCCGTCATGGCGAAAGTCGAGCCGCTGGCCGCCCAGCTCCAGGCTCCAGCGCTCGCCGATCGCCTCGATCCGCATCACACAGGCCTGCCAGGGTCCCTGCTCACGCCGGCAGCGGAGCTCCAGCCGTTGCGGCTCGCTCAACGCCGCTGGCAGTGCTGCCAGGCCAAGCCCGAGCCATAGCAGCAGGATCGATGGGCGAACCGTCGCCGCAGACATTGGCCGCGCCTCCGCGCACCCACCTGTTCAAGCTGATCCTGCGACGGCTGCGGGGGGAGAGTGAGCTGGCAAGATTTAACAAACAACCCACCCACGCAGTGCCCAGCTACCAAGCCCGCGTTCTGGTCAGCCTGAGGCCCTCGGTGCTGGATCCGGCCGGCGAGGCCAGCCGTGCCGCCGCCACCCGCCTGGGGGTGGAGGGCATCACCAGCCTGCGGATCGGCAAGGCCATCCTCGTGGAGATCGAGGCTCCGGATGCCGCCGCAGCTGAAGCGCGGTTGTCCTTGCTCAGCGAGCGTCTGCTGGCCAATCCGGTGATCGAGAACTGGTCCCTGGAGTGGCTGGAGCCCAGCATCGCCACCGTTTCGCCATGACGATCGGCATCGCCGTCTTCCCCGGTTCCAATTGCGATCGGGATGTGCAGTGGGCGGCCGAAGGCTGCCTGGGAATCCCCACCCGTTTCCTCTGGCATGAGGAGCGGGATCTGCGCGGCCTCGATGCCGTGGTGCTGCCCGGTGGGTTCAGCTACGGCGATTACCTGCGCTGCGGCGCCCTCGCCCGTTTTGCTCCCCTGCTGGAGGAGGTGGTGGCCTTCGTGGCCCGCGGCGGCCCGGTGCTTGGAATCTGCAACGGTTTTCAGGTTCTCACTGAAATCGGCCTGCTGCCCGGGGCGCTCACCCGCAACCAGCAGCTTCATTTTCTGTGTGAACCGGCGGAGCTCACGGTTCAGCCGGGCTCCTGCCGCTGGCTGCAGGGCTATGGGGCCGGTGAAACGATCAGCCTGCCGATCGCCCACGGCGAAGGCCGCTATCAGGTGGACGACGCCACCCTGGCCCGGCTGGAGCAGGAGGGACAGGTGGCCCTGCGTTACCGCCGCAACCCGAATGGTTCGGTGGGTGATGTGGCCGGCTTGAGCAACGCCGCGGGCAATGTGCTGGGGCTGATGCCCCATCCGGAGCGGGCCTGTGATCCGGTCACCGGCGGCCTGGACGGCCGCCGGCTGCTGGCCAGCCTGCTGGGCTGAGCTCAGCCCAGGGCGGCGAAGAACTCCTTGCTTCCCACCGGATCGGGCTTCATGGTCTGCTCGCCCGGCGTCCAGTTGGCGGGGCACACTTCATCGGGGTGGGCCAGAACGTACTGGAAGGCCTGCAGGACCCGCAGGGTTTCATCGACGTTGCGACCGACCGAGAGGTTGTTGATCGTGGCGTGCTGAACGATTCCCTCGGGATCGATGATGAACAGGCCGCGCAGGGCCACGCCGGCCTCCGGATCGAGCACGTTGTAGTCGGCAGCGATCGTTTTCTTGAGATCCGCCACCAGGGGATAGGCGATCTCACCGAGACCGCCCTGGTTGCGATCGGTCTGGATCCAGGCGAGGTGAGAGAACTGGCTGTCGACGGACACCCCGAGGATTTCGGTGTTGAGGCTGCTGAAATCGGCGTAGCGATCGCTGAAGGCGGTGATTTCGGTTGGGCAGACGAAGGTGAAATCAAGGGGATAGAAGAACAGCACCACGTATTTGCCGCGGTACTGGGACAGGGTCACCTCCTTGAATTCCTGATCCACCACGGCGGTGGCGGTGAAATCCGGGGCCGGCTGACCAACGCGAAGGGAAGCGCTGACGGTCATAGCGTTGTGAAAAGGGAAGGGAAGACAGCTGGAAAGGCAGGCCGAACTCGGACCGACTACCACTTGCAGCTGATCACAAGTTATCACGGATTTCAGCCGGAGGCGGCCCCCTTAAGCTCGGAGCCATCCAGTTCAACCCCGCTCCATGCCCTGGGATCCAGCCATCCTGCGCAAGTTCAACACCACCGGCCATTTCCGCCTGCTCAACCAGTTGCGCGCCGAGATCAAGGCCCACCCTCTGCCCCGCCAGAAGGGTGTGCCCCAGGACCAGAGCGGCGGCCTCGGTGGGCTCGGCACCGGCCCGATCGAACTGCGTCCCCAGCCGATGGGCTACGTCCGCTCGCGGCGCTCGGGGAGCTACGGATCCTCCTCCAGCTCCCAGTCGGCCGGCTTCAGCCCCTCGCTCGACAACAGCGCCGAAGGAGCGTCGATGAGTTTCCGGGATCGACTCAACGCCATCGAGATGCGTTGATGCCACCGCTGTCGGGGCAGCCAGCATGACCCTCCGCAAGACAGCCTCGATCGGCCTGTTGGCCATGGTGCCGATCTCGGTGGCGGCTGATCGGCTCCACTGGGGAGACGTCTCGGTTTTCGTCACCGCGGCGATCGGCATCATTCCACTGGCCATCTGGCTGAGTACCGCCACGGAGGAGTTGTCGCTGTCCCTGGGGCCCTCGCTCGGAGCCCTGCTCAATGCCGTGTTCAGCAACGCCACCGAACTGATCATCGCGATCGTGGCGCTGAGGGCCGGCCTTGTCGACATCGTCAAGGCGAGCATCACCGGCACGGTGATGGCCAACCTGTTGTTGGCGCTTGGTCTCTCGATGCTGGTGGGTGGGATCGGACGCCGCGAACAGCAGTTCCATCCGGTGGTGGCCCGGGTGAACGGCTCGGCGATGACCCTGGCCCTGCTGGCGATCCTGATCCCGAGCCTCTCGGTGTTGGCGGCCCGCCATTCCGTGGCCAGCACCCAGAGCTTCACCACCTTCGTTGCCTGGGTGCTTCTGGTGGTCTACGGCCTCACCCTGCTTTTCTCACTCGGTACCCATCGCTCGCTCTACGCGGTGGCCGAGGCAGATCTCGCCGACGACAACGGAGCGGCACCGGGTCACAAGCCAGCTGCCCTTCCCTGGCTGCTGGTGTTGCTGGCTGCCACGGCGGCGCTGGCCTACGAATCGGAGCTGTTCGTCGGGGTTGTGGAATCGGTGACCGAGGGGTTTGGACTATCCGGGCTGTTCACCGGCGTGGTGCTGTTGCCGCTGCTGGGTGGCATGGCGGAATACATCACCGCCATTTCCCTGGCCCGCAAGGACAAGATGGATCTGGCTGTTTCCGTGGTGCTCGGCTCCACCCTGCTGGTGGCCCTGCTGGTGGTGCCGGTGCTGGTGCTGATCGGGCCGCTGCTGGGCCACCCGCTGGATCTCAGCTTTGATGTTTACGAACTGGTGGCGGTGATCACCGCGGTGGTGATCAGCAACCTGGTCACCCTCGACGGCCGCTCCGACTGGCTGGAGGGCGTTCTGTTGCTGGCGGCCTACCTGATCGTGGCCACCGGCTTTTACTTTCAGTAGGAGAACTTCAGTTGGAGACTCTCATTAGCTGAATTTCAATAGGTGAAGTTCAGTAGGGGAATTTCATCAGGTGAATTCAAGTAGGATCACTTCAGAAAGAACAATTCCAGGAAGGTAACTTTCCGCAATGCCATGTCCCGCTGGACCAGCAGGTCAGGCTGAAATGGAACCGTTCAGCTGTAGTAATAGCCGCCATTCTGTTCGTTACGGGTCACGTAACTGCAGTGGCGGCCCACTCTCCAGAGCGCCTGATGGATCGGGGTGGGATCAACCCGGACATGGTCCGGGAACGCTGCCCGCAGGATTTCGGTGGCGCGCCAGGCGTTGTAGTGGGGGATGCGGGGGTTGAGATGGTGCGCCACATGGGTGGAGCCGATACCATGGTGCAGCAGATTCAGGAGTGGCCCATAGGGGCGATCCACGGTCTGTAGCGCACCTTTGGCCCAGTCCCAGTCGGATTCGGAGAAATGGGGGATTTCCGCATCGGTGTGCTGAAGCCAGGTGTAACAGACCAACCAGGCATTGATGATCAGGTAGGGCAATCCATAGACGCACAGAACCCTGGCCATCGACGTCTGCGAGGCCCAGAGCAGCAGCAGGGCCAGAACCACGATCAATCCGGCATTGGAGAGATGCATGAGATCTTTCCACTTGCCGGGAAACAATGGGCGACGGCCGGTGTTGAACGGTTTCGAATCGATGAAGTGTGAGGTAGGAAATCCCTGTTCAGGGCCGCCGGTGATCCCGAACAGGAGATAGAGCGGCCAGCCCAGCAGAAGATGAACCAGGATGGAGACCATTCCATAGGCAGATTCGCCGACGACTCGCTTCAGTTTCACGGTGAAACCGGCCCAGGGGGATTCCCCCAACGACGGCACATGGGTTTCACCGGCCTCCAGGTGATTGCAGTGGCTGTGATGCACTGCATGGCTTCGCTGCCAGGAAAAATAGGGAACCAGCAGCAGGCTGTGGAGAACGAGTCCCACGCCCGCTTCGATGGTTCGGTTCGGGTGAAAGGCGTTGTGGCCGCATTCATGGGCCAGCACCCAGCAACCCATTGCCAGTGTTCCAGCCACCACCGCATAGGCCAGCCAGAGCGGGGCAAAGGCCCACTGCAGCGGAATCAGACAACCGAGTCCGTAGGCCAGCAGCGATGTGGAGAGCGAAAAGGCCAGTTTTCGCCAGGCCCGAGCGCTGTTCTTGTCGGTGATGTCAGCAGGCAGGCAGGCCAGCAGTTGCTGCTTCGTGGGCCAGTTGCTGCTGCCGGGATCAGACTGTGATTGTGGAGGAGCTGACGGGGATGGGAAGGGGGCGGAGCGAGGGATGGTCGTTGTCATCAATGAATCAAAACCACCCGAAGCACTCCGTAACAAGAATTTTGTCCAGAGGAACCTAACCACCACATCCGCTGCTCCGTGGCCTGCCGGGTTCAGACCTGCAGGTTCGGGCAGATCACCGTGCTGCTCCTGACGGGATCGCTCTGCCAGCCGGCCAGCAGCTGCTGCAGTTCGGTTCTCAGCTGGATCAGTTCGCTGATCTGGCCATCGATCCGCTCGATCTGGCGCCCCAGCTGGATCGCGATGTCGTCGCAGGGAAGCTCACCGGCATCGTGCACCGCCAGGCAGTTCTGAATCTCCTCCAGGCTCAGCCCGAGGGTCTTGAGCCGGCGGATGAAGCCCAGTCGGCGCAGGCTCTCTTCTGCGAACAGCCGGTAGCCCCCTTCGCTGCGGCCGACTGCTGGCAGCAGGCCCAGATCCTCGTAGTAGCGCAGGGTTTTCACCGGGAGTCCACTGCGCCCGGCCAGCGCTCCGATCTTCATGCCAACGGACGCCATCCTCTTGACTCTCCACTCAAGGGAGAGTTTAAGCTTTTCTTCGCCCACTTCTCCTCCCCCGGCAGTCCGTGAATCCCGTCGCTCTGGCCCTGCTCCTCTCAGCGGGCCAAGCAACTGAACTGCAGCGGCGCCTTTGCGATGGGCAAGGAATGGATGCCCTGCCAGAACTTCGATCTCTACGAGAAAGCCGTCGCCAAGGAGAAGTGACTCCACCACTCCTTCGTCCTGCTCTGAGCCGTACTCCCAAGCGCCCGATGCCATCGCACCCCAGCAGCCCCCGACCGCATCCCCACCGCTGGGCCCTGCTGGTCGCCCTGGTGGCGATGGTCATCGCCCCTTTGCTCAGCATCGTGCCCGCTGCGGCTCACATGAAGGGCATGTACAAGACCAGGCAGGAAGCGGAGAAACGCGCCGCCGAGCTCAAGTGCAAGGGCACGTTTGCGATGGGTTCGATGTGGATGCCCTGCGCCAATGAGCAGGCCCTGCACAAGGCACTTCAGAACGAATGAGCCGCCTTCACCTGCTGCGCCGGCTGCACCGCAGTCTCGTGCCCCTGGCGGCGCTGCCGCTCCTGCTCACGGCTCTTTCCGGTTCGCTCTACGGCGCCTTGTCGGCCCGGGAGATCGAGGCGTTCTGGCTGATCAAGCTGCACACCGGCAACTTCGGTGCCGTCAACTTGCAGCCTTATTACTCCACGGTTCTGGGGGTGCTCACCCTGTTCATCGCCGGCTCTGGAATCGGTTTGTTGCTGGGCCGCCGGAGCGGGGGGAAGCCGCCCACACCGGCGGAGAGGAATTCAAGGGCCGGAACACATTCTTGAAAGGACCCGGCTGGAATCAGAACCGGAACAGGGCGTCGTAGTTGTGGTACTCGGGTTTGCGTAATCCCTCCACCGCCAGCATCCGCCGCAGTTCGATGATCTCGGCCCGCTGGACCACGATCACCCCTCTGGCGAAGCGCCGGATGGTGGGGTTGGTGCTCTTGGCCAGGGCGTCGTGGGCCATCAGCAGCGCCCCGCCGTGGTGATCGAGCATCCCCTCCAGGAACCACACCACCCGGTTGTCCTTGGTGGGGAGCTCACCCATCATCCGCATGCCATCGATCTGGGCCTGGCTCATCCGGGTGAGGCCGGAGAGGCTGTTGGGATCACCGCCGCTCGCCAGCGCCACCGGGTAAACGGGCGCCTGGGGGTACCAGGCCTTGCGCCAGAGGCCCATCGCCCGGATCTCGCCCGCCTGATCGCGCCAGATCGTCTTGCCGAGGGCTCCCACACCGGGGGATCCGATCCCGAAGACGAATTCGCTCATCCGCAGCGCCCCGGTGTGGTGCTGCACCATGCCGTCGATGAAACGCAGGTTGTAGGTGGCGCCGGCTGGACCGACGTCATGGGCGTGGCCGGCGTGGGCCGGGGCGGCCATCCCCGGCATGTCGTGGTGGCCGTCGTGATTCATGCCACCGGGCTGCTGGGCCAGGGCGGGGGCCACCAGGGCAAGGCTGCTGAACAGCCCGATCAAGGTGGTGGAGAAACGGGGCGGGCGCATGGTGGCTGGATGGGATCTGCTCACCGTATGGTCTCCACTCGGCGGGAGAGTCAAGGGTCGGCTCCCACCTCACCCTCTCTGAACCAGGATCACCAACCCCATCGCCACCATGACCCCATTCTCCAGCACGCTCACCAGGCCGAGTGGGGTGCGGTTGTTGCCGCCCACGCAGGCGCAGTCGAGGTCGAGCTTGTCGATGTAAACGGCCTTGATCACCGAGAGGCCGCCTTCGGCGCCCATGGCGATCGCCAGCAGGGCAATCGGCGTGGCCTCAAGGCCGGCGAGCAGCGCCAGACCCACCAGCAGCTCCAGATAGGGAAACAGGCGGCCATAGCTGCTCAGCCGCTGGCTCAGCAGGTTGTACTGGCGAAAGGAGCTCACGAAAGCGGGCGGATCGATCAGCTTCAACAAGGCCAGCAGCACCAGTGCTGCCCCCATGAAACCCTCCACGCCGCTGCCAAGGGCCAGCGCGATCAGGGCCGCCACGGCGAAGACCGTGATCACCGGACGGTAACTGCGGCCCGCGGTGGGGCGGGGGCTGACCCCGAGACGCCGGGCCAGCTCGGCGTAACCACCGATGCGCTCATCGCCCGCGAACACCTGGGGGGTGGTGCTGACGCCGTGGGCCGTCTTGAAGCGCTCCACCTCCCCCTGGCTGAGCAGAAGATGGTCTTCGAAGGGAATGCCCTGCTGTCGCAGCAAGGCCGCCGCCTGCTGGCCATAGGGACAGACATGCTGGGCAGTGGCGATGCGATGCAGCCGCACCGGGAGGGGGAGTGGGAGGGGGGCTGGTGCGGCCATGGCCTCTGCGGCGCTGCCATTCACCGTAAGGTCTCCATCTAGGTGGAGAGTCAAGGGAGGGCAACCCTTCGGCACTCTCCCTGGAGCCCGAATCAGGGGATGTCTGCGTAGAGGCGCATCAGCTGCGTTGATGGCATCTCCAGGCCCCAGCAGGGGTTGAACGGATGCACCCGCCTGCTGGGTCGGCCCTCTTGCACCAGCGGATCCACTGCTTGAGCCACAACCAGACGAAACGGACCATCAACCGATCGTTCCGGCCGCAGGCAAGGAGAAATCACCAGGAAGCGGTGCTGAACAGAACTTGCAACACTGCAAATCCCGCCAGACAGGTGGCAGCAAGCAAAGGAATGGTGTGGAGCACGATCGGAACATCCTGGCTCTTCGTTGACTGATCATGCAGGGACATCCCAGCCGCTGACAGGCTCGGTGCTGAGAACGACAGACACACTCGGAAATGAAGTTGTGTTGCTGACAGCTTCAGGACACGAAGCGCCGGTAAAGCCAGCGCACGAAACCACCCACCACCGGCACCGGCTCAAAGGTGGGGCCAACGAAATCGAAATAGTCGCGATGCTCCACGATCCTGCCGTCGGCGCCGAGGCGCAGGCGGGTGGTGCCCGGATAAATGAACTCGATCCCCTTGATCTTCAGTCCCATCGTCCACTCCACGAAGGCCGTTTCGCCGCTGAGCGCCACGGCGCCGGGCACCAGAAACACATCATCACAGCGGCGCATCAGCCCCTCCTGGGCATCGATGTAGGCCTCGATGCCCTGCTTCTCCTGGGTCGGGTCCTGAAAATGGACATTGGCGTCGTAGACGGCCCGCCACTGCTCAGCGCTGGGCCCCGGAATGCCATAGGGCTTGGTGAACAGAGCCTTGAGCGTTGCCTCGGTGAGCGGCGGCGAGAGGGCTGCGGTCATGGCGGCTCGGTGCAGCGGCGGCGGTGGGTATCAGCCAAGGCTGACAGCTCTGCAGGCGAGCTGCGTGGCGATCGGGTCGATCTGATCCGCCGGAAGCGTTCCTGATCAGGCCGCACCGGCGAGCACCGGGAAGCAGCCCTTCAGGCCCACCACCAGCATCTGCACGCCGATGGCGCTGAGCAGCAGACCCATCAAGCGACTGATCACCTTTTCCTGCAGTTCCCCCAGGGCCCGGCGCAGGGGCATCGAAACCCGCAGGAGGGCGTAGATCGCCAACGCCAGCAGGCCGATCACGCCGCTGAGGGCCAGGCGTCCCTGCCAGGAGGCGGGAGAGTCCGCCACCACCAGGGAGATGGCCCCCGGCCCGGCCAGCAGCGGCAAGCCGATCGGCACCACGCCAAGGCTGCCTGCATCGGACTCGACATCGGGGTGGTTCACCTCCATTCCCTCGATCAGCCGCAGGCCGATCGGCAGCAGGATCAGGCCGCCAGCGACGCGGAAGGCATCGAGGGTGATGCCGAACAGATCGAGCAGGGCCTGACCCCACCAGCAGGCAGCCAGCAGGGTGAACAGAAAGGTGAGCACCGCCAGGCGGCTGATCTGCCGGAGCCGGCCGGCATCACCGCCGGCCGCCCGGGCCACCACCGGCAGAACGCCGATCGGCGAACTGATCGCCAGCAGACCGACGGCGGTGTTGATCAGGGACATGGAACAGGGAGCCAACCGGCCGAAGGGTGCAGGTCCCGCCTGGCGGGAGGGCGGATCCGGATCAGCCGATTCCCAGAATGCCTCGGGTGAAGGCCTCGCCACCCCGGGCGGATTCGGTGATCAGCAGGGCCATGAATCCGAGCATGGCCAGGCGGCCATTGAGCTTCTCGGCACGCTCGTGGAAGCCCCAGCCGCGATCAGCACTCACCACTTCCATGCGAGGTTCCGTTGCGAAGGCATTGAGGCGACCCCCTTCCTCGGTTGTGACGGAGGCGCCACGGATCGAGGCGCGATCAACCGCACTGGGGGTCTTGGAGGTGTCCGGTTCCATGGCGGTTTGATACGAGTCAAAATAACTTTAGCAGCAAGAACTGGATGGAAATTAACGTTAACCAGTCGTTGCAAATCAGCTGGAATGATTGCTTCCCTGGTTGCCACAGTCAGAAGCAGGTGAGAGCCCACCAGCAACCATCCACCGGGCAGCCCAGCGCTGCTGTTGTTGTGCTGTGTTCGCAGGCCGGCCAGCGGCAACGGGGCGGCCTTCAGCCAGCAGGCCCAAGGAACTCCTGGCTGGAACGTTCGGAGATCACCCCCTGAGATCCTGCCACGCAGCCAATGCCCACGCATTAGCATTTTGTGAAGTGGTTGGGCATAGTGACAATGATTCATCATCCATGCTCACCCCAGCCTGGAGGTATCGCGGTAACGGGCAGATCCACCCGATCGTGATCCGGCAGATTGATCGGCCAAGGAAGATCCACTTTGACTGACTGGATTGATCATTCATGGCGCAGGCGGCTTTCGATACCATTGAGCATGATCACGAACTCTGATCACCGCGTCACGCTTCAACATCTCAGCTTGTGCCGGTGACCTTCAACCACAATCCATCAGAACAGATCCTGGATGCTCCCTTGCGGCTGTCCCGTCGCTTGCTTGGGGCCGTCGGCACGAAGTTTTCCCTTGAGCATGCCGAGCGAATCCCAGCCGATCAGAGGATCCTGGTTGTCAGCAACCACCGCAGTGTGCTGGATGCTCCCTTGTTGATGGCAGCCATGAATCGCTCGGTGCGATTCGCCTGCCATTACTACATGAGTCGTGTTCCGGTGATGCGGGATGTGGTGTCGGCGATGGGTGCCTTTCCGCTCGACGCCCCTCGCCAGCGACAGAAGCATTTTTTCGAGAATTCAATCAGCTTCCTGCAGGCACGGCAGCTGGTCGGCGTGTTTCCGGAGGGGGCGCAGCCGATGGTGCAGGTTAAGCCGGCCAATCAACTCAGCCCCTTCCATCGAGGTTTTGCCCACCTGGCCCTGCGTGCACCCGTTTCTGACTTATCGATTCTGCCGGTTGCCATCCTGTCAACGGAAGAAAATCAACATCAGCTGGCCCCGCTCAAACTGTTTCGTCTGTTTGATCCTTCCGAGCCACTGTTCAATTGCGGGGGTTGGCATTCAGCCATTGTCTATCGCCGCGTCCACCTTTTCTTTGGCCATCCGATCCGAATTGATGATGATTTAAGGCAACAGTATCGCGGCCGCAGCGGCAGCAGGCTGGCCAGGGAGATCAGCCAATCCTGCTGGGATCAGATTGCCGGAATGCTGCGCCATGGCTGCACCTAACTCCTCCCTGCCTCCGATGCCAGTCAACACCAGGCCGCTGAAGCTATTGGCTTCCAACTCCAGCAGACCAAACCAGCCATTGTTTGTCTTTCTGCCAGGAATGGATGGCACAGGCGAGTTGCTGGCACCCCAGCTCGGCGGATTGAGGGCCAGTTTCGATATTCGTTGCCTGTCGATTCCCACCGACGACCTGACCGGCTGGGATGGATTGGTGGAACAGATCGCCACACTGATCCGCAAGGAGCAGCACCGTTCGCCTTCGCGTCCGATCGTGCTCTGTGGTGAATCGTTTGGTGGCTGTCTGGCCCTGAAACTGGCTGTTCGCCATCCGCCTCTGTTCGATCGTCTGATCCTGGTGAACCCGGCCTCTGCGGCCAGCCGCCAACCCTGGCTTGGTTGGGGAGCTTCGCTGACGCAGCGCTTACCCGATCCGCTCTACCGCCTGTCCACCTTTGGACTGCTGCCGCTGCTGATCGCGTCCCACCGTGTTCCGGTTCTGAGCCAGCAGGCTCTGCTGGCCGCCATGCAATCGGTGAGTCCACCGAGTGCTGCCTGGAGATTGTCACTGCTCAGCCAGTTCGAGATCAATCAATCGGCACTGGCGCGGATTGAGAAACCTGTTCTCGTTCTGGCATCAGGGGCAGATCGGCTGCTCCCTTCAGTGGCAGAGGCGAAACGGCTGGATCGGTATCTGCCCCAGTCCCAGACCGTGTTCCTGCCGGAAAGTGGTCACGCCTGCCTGCTGGAGCAGGAGATCAGCTTGAGCAGCATCCTTCAATCCACCAACTTCTGCGCTGACAGGAGCGAACTCATGGTGGCTTAGTCCGCTGATTGATGCTCCAGTCGAAGGGAAGAAAGACCAGCCGCAGCTCAGTCTCACAACCACTGGCTCCTTTCAGATCAAGCAGAATGTACGCAGCGTTCGAGGGTGAAGCCGCCAGAAAGTCGGCTTCGGAAACAGGCCGCACCTTGCCTGGATTGTTCACGAAGCTACGCAGCAGGCCATCCCAGGTGGTGAGATCCACCATCAGTTCGCTTCCTCCCTCACCAGCAAGGCCGCTTCCACCGTGAGCCCCGGGCCGAAGCCCAGGGCCAGGCACGGGCCCCGGCCGGCCGTGCTGTGCAACCGATCCAGGATGAACAGAATCGTTGCCGACGACATGTTGCCGAACTGGCGCAAGACCGCGGTGGAGAGAGCGATCTGAGCCGGTTGCAAGCCGGTGCTCTCCAGCACCGCCGCCAGGATGCGGGGCCCACCGGGATGGACGGCCCAGGTTTCCACCTCCGGCAGGGTCAGGCCCTGGCCTGCCAGCCAGGGCTCCAGCCAGGGGCAGAGCTGAGCGGAGATGCGCGTGGGGACCTGGGCTGAGAGCACCATCGAGAAGCCATGGTCCTCGATGATCCAGGCCATCAGGTCTTCGGTGCCGGGCAGCACTGTGGAAGCCGAGGCGATCAGCTGCCACCCCTTGCCCCGGCTGGACCCCGCAGCCACCACAGCACCCGCACCGTCGGCGAACAGGGCATTGGCCACGATGTGGTCGGGGTTCCAGCCCTCCTGCAGGTGCAGGCTGCACAGCTCCACTGCACAGAGCAGGACGCAGGCGCTTGGGTCGGCCTCCACGAAGGCCCGTGCCACCCGCAGGCCGTTGAGTGCCCCGTGGCAGCCCATGAAGCCCACGTGGGTGCGGGCCACATCGGCGGGCAAGGGCAGACCGGCGATCAGGGCCAGATCGAAGCCAGGGGCGCCGAAACCCGTGCACGACACGGTGATCAGATGGGTGATTGCGCCCGCCTCGAGGCCGGCATCGGCCAGGGCCAGGCGGGAAGCGCGCAGGGCGAGATCCAGCGCCGCCGGCTGATAGCGCCGCATCCGCTCGGCCGTGGAGGGGTTGGTGGAAGCAGCGAGGGGAAGGCAGTGGCGGTGCGTCACCCCGGAGCGCTGGTAGATCCGCTGCAGCAGGCGCTGCTGGCGGGGGCTGGCGCCCCCCAGCTGCGGTGCCAGAGCCAGGGCTTCTGCCTGGCTGAGGCAGCGCTCCGGCACCGCGGTGCCGAAACCAAGCAGGGACAGGGGCATGGTCGATCAGTCCGTCGAGCAGGGCAGGGCGGGCCGTTGCAGAAACTCAATCATGGAGCTGGTGATCAAGGGCGCGTGCGCTGCCAGCCGGTGCAGTCCCCAGCTGATCCCGGGGTGGCGCAACACCAGTGCCAGAGCGCGGCAGAACCCCTGCCGCCGCCTCACCCAGCGCTGGTGGCGGCGCCGCCACTCCATTTCGATTGCACCATCCCAGCGCTCCAGGCCGCGCAGCACCAGGGGCAGGGCAGCCAGAGAGGAGCTCAGAGCCCAGCCCATGCCTTCGCCGGTGAAGGGCTCCACGTAGCCGGCGGCATCGCCCAGCAGCAGCCGGCGGTGGCCAGCCAGTGGGCGTGTGCGGCGGCTCAGTGCCGCGGTGAGCTGCCAGGACGCCGCTTCCAGGCCTGGCAGAGAAGCGAGGAGTGGCGCGAAGCCCGCTTCCGCCAGGATCTTGCGGCAGGCAGCTGCCGCACC
The DNA here is from genome assembly GCF_977927535.1 of Cyanobium sp. ULC082. Classification (NCBI taxonomy): domain Bacteria; kingdom Bacillati; phylum Cyanobacteriota; class Cyanophyceae; order Synechococcales; family Prochlorococcaceae; genus Cyanobium; species Cyanobium sp. ULC082. The sequence goes on along the minus strand of NZ_OZ376397.1, from coordinate 811,414 downwards.
GCCGCTGGAGCGCAGCAAGGCCCGATCGAAAGCACAGGCCAGATTGATCTCCCCGTCTTCCACCCGCACCAGACCGACATACCCTCCCCGGCCCACAGCCATCTGCAGAACCCCGGGCAGGAGCCCGGCAGCGTCCCCAGGCAACACACAACCGGCCCCCACCCGGCTGTGGGGTTCGATGCTGGTGCTGATTTCCGGCTCGCTCTCCAAGCAGCGGTGGCTGAGGCCGGCCTCGATTAGCACCACGCTGGCGGTCACACGCAGCTGGTCGGTGCCTGTTTGCAGCACCACCTCCCGGTCCGGGTCCGCACCTGTGGCGGCAGCGCCCAGGACAGCCCGGGTGCCCGTCAGCACCTCGGCGCCTGCGGCAACAGCCGCTTCCAGCAGCGCCTGATCGAGGCGGGCCCGGGAGAGGACCAGGCCAGCCTCCATAGCGATCGGGCTCACCAGGCCAGCCACCCCGAGCTGCAGCACCCGCAGGGCAAGGCCACCCTGCTGTGCCACCAGCTCCGCGAGCCCGGCGGCCTCAAGGGCTGCCAGGGCCTGGGGGCTGAGGCAGGCCCCGCAGACTTTCCAGCGGGGGAAGCGGCGCTGCTCCACCAGCAGCACCCGCACTCCGCGCCTGGCGAGGCCATGGGCCGCCAGGGCGCCGGCCGGTCCAGCCCCAACTACCACCACATCCCAGCAGGGCGCGATCTGCAACGGCAGCGGATCAGGCGCCGGGGGCATCGCGGCTCCAGGAGAGCAGGAAGCGCTCGGGCCAGAAGCGGGTGATCTGCGCCCCCACCAGGCCGGCGGTGGCGGCCAGCTGGGCCACTTCATCGAGCTGAAAGGCGCCCGCCACCGAGAGCGGACCATCGGTGTGCACAATCGGGGAGCGGCTCAGCAAGCGGGTGCCGATCCAGGTGAGCGCCAGATCCAGGTGGCTGCGGATCAGGTCATGCACCAACAGCTGATCGAGGGTGGCGGCTGCCATGGAGCGCAGCAGGGCTTCGGCGTCGGGCTCCCTGAGGTGATGCAGAAACAGCGATGTGGTGATCAGGTGATAGCCGCCGGGGAGGGGGGCGCCGATCGCATCGGCCTGGAAGTGATGGACCTCCAGCCCCTCTGCCCGGGCCGCTGCACCGGCAAGGGCGACGGCTTCAGCGCTGATGTCGCAGCCATGCACCTCCAGATCGATCCCCTCCCGCCGGGCCAGGCGGCTGATGGCCCGCACCGTGTCGCCCCCACCGCAGGCCACATCCAGGAGGCGCAGGCGCCGCTGTGGTGCCTGGCGGGCGAGGCGACGGATGGCGGGGAAGACGCAGGCGGCACTGCGGGTGAACGCATTGATGCGGGCCAGACCCTGCAGGGCCGCCTGATGGGCCCGGGGATCAAGGCCGGGCTGATCCATCAGCTCAGGCCTCAGCTGCCGCTGGCCCAGCTGACTCCACAACTGGGGCAACGGCACCGCCAGGGCGGCCTGGAGATCAGAGGGGGTCGGCTGCAGTTGTCTCCCCTGTGGGTCCACCGTGGGTGCAGGTGGCCCTGAATCCTAGGAACGCTGCCGCTGCGGCCACGGCAGGGGTGTGGAATCGTGAAGCCGCTCCTGCGCCGTGGAAGTGAGGCCCACAATGAAACCGAGGGGCGTCACGATCCTTTGGTTTCAGGCCCATGAAGGCAGCACTGAGCGAGCGAGAAGACGAGCGGCTGGAAGCCCTGCGGGAGTACCACATCCTCGACACACCTCCCGAGCAGGCCTTCGATGATCTGACGGCCCTGGCGGCCTATGTCTGTGATGTGCCCATCGCCCTGGTGAGCCTGGTTGACACCGACCGGCAGTGGTTCAAAGCGAAGCTCGGCATCGAGGCCCTGGAAACCAGCCGGGACATCTCCTTCTGCGCCCACGCCATCCTCGAAGAGGAGATCCTGGTGGTCCAGGACACCCACCTCGATGCGCGCTTCGTCGCCAATCCGCTGGTGACCTCGGAGCCCAACATCCGCTTCTATACGGGCGTTCCGCTGCTGTCACCGGAAGCCCTGCCGCTGGGCACCCTCTGCGTGATCGACCATGAGCCGAGGGAGCTCAATGCCGCCCAGTTGCTGGCCCTGGAAGGGCTCGCCCGCCAGGTTGTGACCCAGCTGGAGCTGAGGCGGGTGTCCGCCCGGCTGGCTGTGGCCCTGGAGACGATCAACCTGATCGAAGGGCTGATCCCGATCTGTTCCTATTGCAAAGCGATCCGCAACGACGCCGGCTACTGGTCGAGCGTGGAAGCCTTCATCCAGCAGCACGCCGATGTGGCCTTCACCCATGGGGTGTGCGAGGCCTGCATCGAAAAGCACTTCCCCGAGGTGGCCGAGGTGTTCCGCCAGCAGGACGCCAACTCCTGATCGCCAGCCTGGAGCGTTGACCGGCCCCAGCCCGGAGGCTCTGTGATCCCCGCCCGTCTGGCATCCAGCAGGAGGGAGCGGGCGGGTGAGCTGCAGCGGCAGACTGTGCTGGCGAACTGCGATGGGCTCCCGGCCCGGTGGAGTTGAAGCCAGGGCCCCCGCTCGATCCCGCTGCCCCCTCCCTGGCGGTGATCGGTGCCGGGGTTGCCGGTTGTGCGCTGACGGCCAGGCTGCGATGGCTGGGCTGGCGGGGTCCGATCAGCCTCTGGGAATCGGGCCGGGGAGCGGGGGGCCGTGCCAGCACCCGCCGCTCCCGCCACGACCCCCTGCTGCGGCTCGATCACGGTGCGCCGCTGCTCTCGATCGACCGCAGCCCCCCACCAGCCCTGCTGGCTCCCTTGCTGGCGGGGGGCTGGCTCGAGCCCTGGTCGGGTGAACTGGCCCAGCTGGATCGGGAGGGCCGCTTGATCGCCGGTGCCACCGATCCGCTCACCCGGGGTGCTCTCTATCGAGGCAAGGGCGGCATGGATCAGCTCTGCCGGGGGCTGCTGGAGCTCGGCGGCGCTGAGATCGAGCTGAACGTGAACAGCCTGGTGCGCCATCTGGCCCGCACCACCCACGGCGGCTGGGAGCTGCAGGATCAGCGGCAGCAGCGGCTGGGTGGCGCCGACTGGCTGGTACTGAGCGGCACCCTGCTGGTGCACCCCCGCTGCCAGGCGCTGCTTGGCTGGTCCGAACCCCCGCTGCAGGCGCTGCTTAGCAGCCTGACGGATCCCCAGCTGGAGAGGGCCGCAGCGGCCATCGCGGCGGTCGGTGCCAGTCCGCGTCACGCCCTGCTGTTGCTGATCCCGTCTGCAGCGGCTGAGCAGTGGCGGCTGCTTCCCTTTCGGCTGCTCAGCTTCGAGGAGGCTGCCCAGAAGCGCTGGGGGCTATCGCGTGTCTTGATTCAACCCCTGGCTGATGGGCGTTGCGCCGTGGTGGCGCACTCCACAGCTGAACTGGCCCCGCTGCCTGGGCTGATCCCAGCTGCCGAAGGGCAACAGGCGCTGATCGAAAAGCTCAGATCAGCCCTTGCGGCAGTGCTGAAGCCCTGGATCACCATTCTCGACCTGGAGAGTGCCGAGCCCCAACTGATGCGCTGGGGGGCGGCTTTCCCTGAAGGACCCGGCCTGGCCAGCGATCTGATGCTCTGCCCACAGAGCAGGGTGGGCTTCTGTGGTGATTTCTGCAGCGGTGCCGGTTTTGCGCGTATTGAGGGTGCCCTGCGCAGCGGCGAGCTGCTGGCTGAACAGTTGCTGGCGGCCCTGCGGCCGGGGGCGCCAGCTTGATCAGCGCCAGCTCGCGGAAGGTGCTGGTTCAGATCGCCCGGGTCCATGCCAAGCAGCCCTGAACCGGTGGCTGGAGCGGCGGTGATCTGCTCAGGATCTCTTGAGCGCTGGACGAACGGGGCGGTGCACCCCATAGCCACGGCACAGGCACGGATTCAGCCTGGGTCCTCGAAGCAAGCAAGCCGAACGATCGCTCTGCTTACAGGGGGTTGAGGGATCGTTGGTTGGCCATCACCCAGCGGGTGAAGGTTTCACGATTCAGTTGACTACTGGCGATGGCCAGCACAACCGCCTCGGCAGCATCCACGCTGGCGGAAAGCTCAAAGCCATTGAGCACCAAGGTGGTCTCCATGGCGGCATGGCCGACGCGCTTGTTCCCGTCCACGAAGGGGTGGTTCTGGATCAGCGAAAAGCCCAGAGCTGCTGCTTCGCGATCAACCCTGGGTAGAGATCAACACCGGCAAGGCGTTGGCGAGGCTGGGCCAGAGAGGCCTCCAGCAAGCCCAGATCGCGTAGGCCGGTCATGCCACCACTCTGGTGAATCAGGCGACGGTGCAGTTCCAGCACCTCTGCCAAGTGCAGCCAACGCATCAAGCCAGGCGTTGATAGAGCACCTGGTTCTTCTCAAGAACCCGTTGCGCGGCAGCATCGAAATCGGCGGACTGATGAGCCAGCAGATCCCGTACGGCTGCAGCGGCCAACTCCGCCTCTGGTACCTGGAGCCGTGCGGCAGCCTCGCTGAGCGCCTGGGCTTGGTGGTCGCTGAGTTCGATCGCGATCGCCATGGAAGCTTCCACTCGCTTTCCAACGATGGCACCTTCCTCGGCTGATGGTGCCCCGTGAACGACCAGAAGGGCCATTGGGGACTGACTCCCCTGGGGATGGGTCGCGCGGGCTTCCTCATGGTCGCCCCACGGGCAAGGGCTGACGCAAGCGGCTCGGCGACAGGCGCCGTCGCCGCCCTTGCCTGCGCGGGGCACCACTCGGGCGTCCCGCGCTCTGCCATTCATGGCCGCGTCCAAGTCCCGCTCCCGCAAAAGCATCGCTGGCCCCACGGCTGAGGAAAAGATCGTTGCCTCCTTGATCGAGCTGCTGGAGGCCGGATCAGCGCCCTGGCGGCGGCCCTGCCGTTCTGGTGCGGTTTTGCCGAGGCCAAGAAGCTCGGGATCTTCCCCAAGAAGGGCAGCAAGGCGGTTCACATCCTGCGGCCCCAGCTGGACAGCCGTGAGGAGGCAAGCGTTGGCGGTGAAGTCAGCCTGCGCAGCTGGCCCAGCGACCGGCCGGTGGCGGTGTTCAATGCCGCCGATCTTGAGGGCCAGGCGCTCTCCGGGCTGATCGAGGCACGCAAGGCAGCGGAAGGCGTGGAGCCCAAGCCGGAGCCCGAGCGGCTGGAGACCGCAGAAGCCGTGCTGGGTGGCTGGCCGGTGCCGGTGAGCTTTGGGGGCGATCGCGCCTGCTACTTGCCGGCGATCGATCGGAGTCAGCTGCCTGATCGCACCAGCTTCCACTCGTCAGCGGCGTTCTGCGCCACCTGGGCCCATGAAGCCGTCCACTCCAACGGCCATGAATCGCGGCTGAAGCGGGATCTCGGCGGTGCCTTCGGGAATGCGCACTATTCCCGTGAGGAGCTGGGGGCGGTGCTGCTGGGTGATCGGCTCGAGATCGGCAGCGAGATCGAGAGCCATGCCACCTATCTCGGCCACTGGATCGAGCTGCTCAAGGAATCGCCCAAGGTGCTGATTCAGGTGCTCAGCGAGGCGCGGCAGGCGGCGGAGTTGATCTGTCCAGAGGCGCCTGAACGGCTAGAGCCCCAGGGCGAGTCGTCAGCAACATGAAGGCTGCAGAATTGCGCCAAACCAGCTAGTCGCCGCTGGAGCTGATCACGGCTATGACGGCACTTGCCGGATCAGAGCGGCGCGGCGTTCGAAAGGAAGGAGGATATCCTTCAACCAGGAGTATCCATAGTGGCTTGCTGGCTCAATTCATGTCCAGCGCTTTAAATGTCGCTGTCTTGACATCGTTGTAAAAAATGGGATCGATTTTATCGATTACATCCATGTTGACCTCAAGGAAGCTCCGCTTGTTCTCAGCGGGGATTAGGGCGCAGCGGGCTCCATTATCCATCGCCACCTGAAGGGGTTCCACCAGAGATCGGGCAGCCTTGATGTTGCCCTGGATGCTCATATCACCAATAATGAGCATTCCCGCCCGTGCTGGTGCCCGGCGGATGGCTGAGAAGGCCGCCACGAAGAAGGCGACGCCCACCTCAGCGCCCACCTTGTTGCCCAGCAGGTCGATGGCCTCCACGTTGAAGTCATAGCTGTCGGCCTCATGGCTGATCGAGAAGGCGCCCTTGTTGGCTTGCAGGTAGGCGAAGGCCCTCTGGATCGATTCCTTCATAGGCCCGCTGATGCCACCGGCTGGCTTGAGCTTGCCGTTGCCGGCGGCAATGGAGACCTCAAGCCGGTAGAGACCAACGGTGCCATCACCGGTGACGGAGCTGGCATAGACCGAGCCAGGCGCCATCGGTTCGGCGGCGATCAGATCCTGGCCGCCCTGCTCAGGCACCCCAACGAAGTGCTCTTGGCCGCTGTCGTTGTCCGAGTAGCTGAAGGAGGTTTGGCTGTATTCGAAGGAGCCCATCTTCTTGAGCTGCTCCTTCACACGCCTGCGGCATTCGATGGCGAGCTTAAGGATTTCCTCCAGGTCTTCCTTGGAGGGTGCCCCGTGGGGATGGATGATCTTGACCAGGCCGGAGACCGTGCGGCGCACGGCCTTGCGGTCGCGGGTATTGAGGTGGCTACCCAGGCCGAAGTGGCTGTCGCAGAGCTCGGTGTAGTTGAGCTTGCGCAGATCACGCAGGGCTTCTGCGAGGTAGTCGATCACGAATCCGTAGTGGTCCGTGAAGAACTCATTACGCATGTTCGGGATCTCCCATCCCGGCAGGTAGCAGTGCAGCCGGTCGATGAAGGCCCGGTCATCGCGGATGACATCAGGCATCGGCGCAAACAGATGGCCCGTCTGCACCATCACGTCGATCGGCTGCTGGGTGTTGCCGAACATGGCGATGCTGGCATCACCGGCAAAGCTCTCGGCACCACGCTGGAACTGCCCCGACTCGCAGTAGGTCTTCATGGTGGTGATGACCTCCTTGGGCATCTTCTGGAGGTCGGCCACCTCGTCGAAGCCGACCACATCCCAGATCGCCACCATGCCCTTGACCTTGCCGCTCATGTGGCCAAACAGGTTGGCCACGGTGGTGGGCCCTGTGAGCAAGGCAGCGTAGGGAGAGAGCTCCTGCACGGCAAAGCTCTTGCCGGTGCCGCGGGGGCCAAGCTCCACGAGGTTGTAGTTGCGCTCGCAGAGGGGGATCAGCCGCAGCAGGAACAGCAGCTTGAGCCGTTGGCTGAACTGAGAGGGCTCGTACCCCATCGAGCGGATCAGCAGATCAATCCATTCCTCGGTTGTGAACTGGGTGCGCAGCTGGCGGTACTCCTCCAGGTTGAAGCTGGCCAGCTGGATGGGCGTGAGCTGGCTGATCGAGAAGGGGGCCTTGCCATCGCTCTCGTCCCACTCCACCTCCACCTGAGCCCACACCCCACCGGTTAGCAGGCGCTCGTAGGCATGCACATCGGCATCGGCGATGCGCAGGGTGTTGCTGCCGAAGTTGACGCACTCGGCTACGTAGGTGGAGCCGAGAAGACGCACCTTCACCTTGTCGATGAAGGTGTAGCGGCCCTTCTGCTTGACCTTGCTCTGGGCCTTGGTGGCCTCGTCGGGGCGGATGTAGTTGTTGGCCAGGGTGTCGCGCACCACGGCCAGCCCCAGCTCAATGGCGGTCGAATCAGTGGAGGCGCAGTACTTGCCGAGCAGATACTCGAGCACGAACACCGGCACGTTGGCGCCGACCTTCACGGCCCGCACCAAGTCCTTGCGGACGCACTTACCCGCGAAAACCTGATTGACCTTGTCGTCGAGGGCGTCGCGAAGCGTTGTTGCTGTCATCGGGCCGCGGGGGTTTGCTCGCCACGGCGAGGAACAAGGTTGATCTCCACATCACAGCCGAGTACCTCGGCATAACGACGCAGGGTGGTCAGAGCAGGTAGATGTTTGCGTGCCCCCTCCAGGCGACTGATGGCACTACGGGTCGTGCCCATGCGCAGGGCAACCTCTTCTTGGGTCAGCCCTGCCTGTTTGCGGGCATCGAGGAGTTGGCGCAGGAGGCGAAATTCAGCAGCTGCCTCCTGCCTGGCCGCCGCATAACCGGGGAGCTGGGCTGCGCGGGCGCGTTCGGCCTGGCGATCGCGAGCAACGGGTTGGTAGGGGAGGTCAGCCATGGCGTTTCACTTCTTTGAGGCGTTGGCGGGCTTTCGCCAGCTCTTGTTTGGGGGTCTTCTGGGTCTTCTTGACGAAGGCGTGGAGGATGGTGATGACCTGGCCGCTGCAGTAGCAGTAGAAGGCCCGTCCAATGCCAGAGCGGCTTTTGGGCCTGAGCTCAAACAGGCCGTCACCCATGGCTTCTGAATGGGGTGCCCTGAGTTGGGGCCCGTGGTCTTCCAGGAGGTCCAGCAGCTCATCGCAGCGGGCCAGCAGGTCGACGGGCCAGGTCTCGATCTCCCCGCGCACCCGAGGGTTGTAGTAGACGATCTGGAATGACGGTTTCATGTTAGCGCGCGCGCTACGTACCTCCTAGGTTTCCATCAGCCGATCAAGTCCACCGGCAGATCGGAACTGCGATGCAGCACCAGATCGGTGGCCGCATCGCGGAGCTCCAGGTAGAGCTTCTTGCCGCTCCAATCACCCGGAATGAGCAGGCCGATGGTGGCGGCCTGGCCGGCGGTGAGAGTGAGGCGGTTGGTATCGCGATCCAGCTCGGCGCCGATCGCCTGGATGGGGGTGGCTACCAGGTCTTCCGTCTTGCAGTCGTAGGCGGCGAGGATGGTTTGACGGGCCTGGCCCTGGTTGAGCAGGTCGCTGGGTAGCTCGATCGGCACCATCAGGATCCGGTTGGTGACCTTCTCCACCAGCACTCCAGGCCAGGGCTTCTGTTTTTTGGGCTTGCCTTTACCGCCTGCAGCTGAGCCAGCTGCGGCCGCGTCGGCCTTGGCAGCCGGGGGGCAGCGGAAGCTGAGCAGGGGGATGAGCAGCTCCTGGATGCTGCCGCCGCCGTGGTGATAGCAGAGGCTGCCACCTGCTTTGAGCACACCAGAGGAGCGGGGCACCACCACCGTGAGCCCGTCCTGGCCGTAGCCGAGGGCCGCTGGTGGAATCTCAACGCAGGGTCGCGTCACTGCAGAGGGATGGCCCAACCAGCAGCGCCGCTCCAGCTTGAAGGTGTTGCCGGCGGGGGGATCGATGCGCATCGACGGTTCCCGGCCCAGGGGCAGATGCAGGAAGCCGTGATCGGCCGTGATCACGAAGCGCTCCAGCGGATGCTCCAGCGGTAACTCGGCCAGCACACGCACCGCCTTCTCGATCGTGTCGAGCTCGCGCTGCATGTCGGTGCGCACGTTGGCGAGGTTGTCGTCGGTGTCGCGCTCACCGGCGTTGTCAATGCCGATGCTGGTGATCACCACCGGGCCGCTGCCGGCCAGCCTCTCCAGCAAGGCGGCTTCCTTGCTGCGGATGAGATCCACCAGCGAGAGCACCACCGCCGTGGACACCCGCTGCTGCAGATGGGCGAGCCGCTTGGGCTTGCCCTCGCTCCAGCCCACGGGCACCCCATCCACCACTGAGCAGGGGGCACCAGCGATATCAGCCACCGCGAAGCTTCGTTCGGCACCGGGCAGCAGCGCCGCCATGCCAACTGGCGTGATCGACGGCAGGGCCGCCTGGGCGATCTCGAGTTTGAGGTCGGTGAGCTGCTCGCGGCTCCAGCCGCTGAAGCGCTCCTGCAGGCCGGCGCCCATCTCGTAGCGCAGGGCATCCACCCAGAACACCACTGGCCGGCCCGCACCTGGCTGCACCCGATCGGCCCAGGTGCGCGTTTGCGGGAAGGCTCCGGGAAGCAACCAGCCGGCCTGCTGCAGGGCATCGGTGAAGCGCTGGGTTTGCTGCTCCAGCAGGGCCTGATAGCGGCTCCGTAGCTGCTCCAGCCCGGCAGCGATCTCCACCTCGGAGGCCGAGAGCTCAGCCACCTGCTGCTCGAGGCGCCGCTGCAGGCCATCGGCGTGGTGGGCGAACGACTCCTGGTAGGGCAGCCAGGCTTCTGCGGGGGCTGCCGCTTTGGGGAGCTGGGCCTGGGCCTGATCGAGAGCCAGGCCGAGGGAGGCGGCGGTGCCAGTCAGATCCCACTGCTGCCTGCGGCGGGACTGCTGGGCATCGGTGGGCTGGCCTACCAGCCAGAAGCTGTTCTGACGGGCGGCCACCAGCTCCTGCGCTTTGGCGTACTCGCCCTGGGCGAGGAAGGCATCGACGCTGCGCAGCAGGAACTGCTCTTCGCAGGGGAAGGTGTCGATCGAGCCGAGCACGCCGGGCCGCTCATTGCTGATCAGCTCAGGCAGCTGGACTTCGGCCTCGATGCGGGAGGCGATGGCGATGTAGGCCTCGGCGTGGTTGCGGCGCAGCCCCTGCACATCGGCAAGGGCGTTTTCCTCGGCGGCCTTGCCCACCGGCAGGGCCAGCTTTGAGAAGGCGGTGAGTTCATCGCCGTGCCAGTCGCGCAGGAACTCGTGCAGCAGCAGGGCTCGCTGGGCCCGTTGGCGCCAGTCGGCCAGGGATGCCTCTGCTGGAAAGCCGAGACCCCAGCGGCTGTGGAGCAGATCCTGCAGCTCGTTCTGTAGGCCCTTGGCCGTGATGGCGGCATCGAGGGCAGCGGAGGCCAGCCAGAAGCGGGCCAGTTCGGCGTTTTCAGGTGAGCTGTTGCGACCAAGCTGCTGCAGAAACAGCCCCTTGAGCTGGCTGAAACCACCATCGCCCGAATGCTCAAGGGCCAAGGCAATGTCGCGATAGGTGAGGTCGGGCCGCTGGAGCAGCTGCTGCACCTTTTCGGGCTCCAGCACCTCACGCAGAAAGTTGCGGGCCCGATTAACCAGCTGGATATCAAAGCTGGCGCCGCCGCGGAGCAGCTCCAGCAGCACGGCGCGGCCTTCTGTCTCCTGGTGATCGGGCAAATAGACGAGCAAAGTAGCGGGCTGAGCCTGAGATACGTGGGGTTCGAGCTGGCTGCGCAGCTGGTAGAGGCTGGCGCCAGCCACCAGCCAGCCCGCCTGTTGCTCGCCAAGGTTCAGAACGCCCAGCTCGCTGCCAGTTGGCTGGCTTGTGGCCACCTCATCGAGAAAGGACCGCAGCTGCTGGCCCGGGTCAAAAACCAAGAGCACCCGATGCTCGCTGAGCTGCCGGGTCAACTCCTGGCAAAGCCGGCGGTGGAGCTTGTTAGGGGACAAGCACTCCCTTGGCACTTTTAACATTGCATAAGGCTAGGTTAAAGATGTGGCAGGGTATTCGGAAAGACTGGAATATGTTTGGCGCCACATTAACTTTGGCAGCTCCGATGAGGCTTGTGAGTTCTGGATATGATTCATGACAACCATCTCGCTCACCTCGTATTCAGATGCAACATCTTCGATTACTTCGTCGGCTAGGGGTGCAGCAAGAGATCTGCATTTCTCAAGAATCATATCGGGTGGGCAGAGAAGCTCGGCCGCAAACGCCCTCTGGAAAGCCTGTCGCCAGGTGCGAGATTCTGTACATGTGAGCCAGCCTTGGTTAGTACTTTCTCTAATAAGCTCATCCCCAACAAGGCGCGCCAACTGAAACCGAATACTCTTTTGCATGACTGATTTGTCTGAACGCTTGAGCGACCTCAGGAAGTATCTGATGTTTCCATCAGCATGACGGATCCCAAGGCTCACGGGCAGATCCCCGAAAGGGCTTTCATCAACATCAAGAGTTAAAGGATTCAGACCTAAAAGATCGCACAATGTATTTGTTGACAGCTTTTCAAGGCCGATTGAAAGCTTCTGCCTAAGCTCTGACGCGGCTCTACTTGCTTGCTTCCAAGGAGCCATCAAAGCAGCAAGATTAGGTTTCTCGGTTAGTTGTGGAATGCTTGGTTTTCCGAAAAAGCCGGATGAGTCAAAAGCCGAGGATGCAAGAACCTGGAGATCTATGGATGACTGGCTCTGACTTCCGTAAAGAGATGGTGCGAACTCAAGGATCGTATCAAGTCCTGCAAGCTCTGTAAGCTCCAGTAGCTTTTCAACCAAGCCATGAGGGGCCTCATCGGGATCGTAACCGAGGCATGCTTCGAGTATTCGGTAGGCGGAGTCATCCGGACTGCGACATTCATCTTGAACCTCATCCCAAAGCTTCGCAAGCTCAGTATCTATTACATTTATAGCCTCCAATCGGGAAACTGTTTCATCGATAAACTCTCGAAGTGACGTCTCAAGGCCGTTGCGCCACACGTAGACAGGATGTACCTGCGTATTAAGATATCTCAAAGAGTCGTCTTTTGATCCTGCCCTTTTGGGCACTGTCATCGCAATGGATGGCCCTTCACTTTCAAACACAAGGACTGGCCATAGATAGCCTTCATTTGCGGATGGCATTTCATGCGAGATGCGCCATTCGGTGTTGGCTGGTCCATTGGATGGCCGCGGTTCATAAAGGATGCGCCACCAATTTGTTGCGAACCATATCGCCAGTGGATAAGCTGACAAGAGGACATCTTCACGCACAGTATGAGAGAAGTTGTCTTCGTGTTCTGTTATGCAGGTCCCTTTCAGGCTGATCTGCATGCGCGCGCAGGTCACTGCCTGCTCAATAGGTAGGGAGTCAATACTTTCCCACTTGCCGATCTGAAAAAGATTCATCGTAATGGCCTCGCTTCCCACCTGGAAAGTATGAAGTCCTGAAAGTGATCGTCCGATTGCAAAGGGTATCCGTGATAGCTGCCAGGAGGACTCTTGTCAAGCTGCGCCTCAAGAACTATTCCTTCATGCACTGACCAAATTCGCTTTGGCCAGCCGTCCTCAAAGTTGGAATCAATGAGCCCCTTTTTGCATCCATCCCTCAGTAGGATTAGGGCTTCTCTTCTAGTAAAGATCTTGGCTATGTCACATAGAGTTTTGCCGGGGCGGCCGCCAGCGCATGGTGGGGTCAAATTGTAGTCTCCAGGATTGCGCTTGTGAAGTGGATTCCCGCTGTAGCTCAGTTGGTCTGCAAGTGATTTGAGCTTGTCTTCAGGCCATTGACTGATATCGACCAACTTCTTCTTAGCTCCATGGTTCTGTCGTGGTCTCATGTTCCTCCCTCGACTAGCTTGATTATCGCTCGCCAACCACGGGTTGGTTGGTGGCTACCCGCACGGGAAGGCCTCGTAGACGTGAGGGTTCGGCCATCGAACTCAGCTCGCACCGTCACGGCATGTGACCCAGGATGAGCTTCTTGTGATTGGACACGATCCTGCTTGACGCATCTTTGCATTTTTTGTGGGCCTTCCGCTGCCATTAGTCGACCTCCCCTGCCTGGCACGCAACCGCAGCCCGCCCCTGCTCCGTGAGCCGGTATTTGGCACCACGGGCGGCACCAAGCTGCTCGATCTGACCTTCCTCCTTGAGCTGTTTGATCACTGCCGTAAGGGATGCGGCCTCTACAGCGAGCAGATCGGCGATGGCGTTCCTGCCGAGGCCTTCGGCTGGGGCGGCGGTGAGCACAAGCAGGGTCTGGCGGGAGGCTTCCGCATCCACCACGGTGGCGGTGCCGCGTGGCCGCCGCGTGGTGCCAGTGGAGGACGAGCGTGCAGCCTTTGGTGAACGAGTGCGAGCAGCAGCCACCGGCGGTGGCGCCGCCAGGAATCGTTCAAGGGCGTTCTGCACTGCGGGCTTTGTGTGCTCGGTGATTAGGGCCCGAAGCTCAGCTTTTGACACCTGACGCGGCACCCAGTTGCCGTTTTTGGTTTCCTGCCAGAGGCGCTCTTCTAGGCCATGGGCAATCGCCAGACTGCGATCAGTGGCGCACTTGGGGATTACCCGATCAGGCCAGAGATGGAAGGCGAGATGGGCCCAGTCGTAATCGCCAGCAACAAGCTTGTCCCAACACTCCTTGCACTTCTTCTGCCAGGGGGTGTAGGGCGTGATGCGCCAGAGGATGGCGTGGTTGATGACCACACCATCGTTGAGGTTGGGATTCCATAGAGGCGAAACAAGATCTAGTTCTGCTTTGAGCAACTTGAGCTCGGGCAGCAGGGCTTGGGTGGTTTGGAGTCGTTCGGCAGCAGCACCGTAGAGTACCCCCTGGGTTTCGAGATCGAAGAGTTCCCGTTCGGCCTCCTGAAGTCGCGGCTCCACGAAGTCGCGGAGAACCCTATAGAGCATGTCTGGCGTGAAGCGGTGGTAATAGATCCACACGGAATAACTGCAGCTTCCAAGAGAAAGCTGCCAGTAGATCGGGGCCTGGCGGCGACTTTTGGAGTAGCGACTTAGGTGATCGGCGAAGAAGTTGGCGGGCCGGCGAAACCAGTCGCGCAGTTTGGAAACGCCGAGCAGCTCGCAAGCTTCGTGCTGGATCGCTTCGGAACGATCGGCCCAGAGCACGGCGAGGGCGGCGTGGACGCGGTGTTCGAGGTCGAGCGGGTGCTCCGTGTCGTCCACGAGGATGCCGTCCCAAGCCACGTCGAGCGGGTAATCGCCCGCGGCCCGAAGCCGGCGGCCTGCTTCGGGCGAAAGCGGCAGGCCGTCGTCGCCTCGAAGCATCCCGGGCGGGCAGACCGGCAGCGGCGCAAACGGGTCTGGTAACTCCGGCGCCGCCCGCTCGCCCGTGGCATACCGGATGTCCCAGCGGCCGAAGGCGGTGCCGAGTGTGTAGGCAAGTAGGTCAGCAACGAGCGAGGGGGTGTCGGCAGTATCTGTTTCCTCAGCGTCGTCCTCGCCAGCTTCAGCTTCCGAGGTTCCTGTCGCTTCGATGGCAAGGGTGAAGGTTAAAGCAGCGCGGTCCGTGGCATCGAGGCCGTAGAGGCGGAAGGCGAGATCGTCGATTTCGGATTGGATGGCGGCGACAGTGTCCTGGCTAATGCGCACACGTGCGGCCCAGCCTGCGGCACGTTTGGAGAGAGTAACCCCCGTTAGTTGGAACGTTCCAGCCGCAAGAAAATACTGGGAAACCTCTGAAGCAATATGTCGGGTACGTTTGTGACGCCACGCGTCCGCCGCGAGAGCTGCTAATCGAGCCTTTTCCGGCGCTCCGACTTCTGGAAATGGAAGCTGCTGAAGGACACCGACAACAAACTCCGGGAATCCAAATCGCCCGAGCATTGTCTTATAGATGGCGTCAAAAGCAGCTGACGCCATTAAGCTGAGCATCCACGGTAATTCTTCTTCCGAAGCGAAAGCCACTTGGCCACGAATACTAAAAATGCAACCTAACGGCATGGCCTGAGGAGAAAAGCGCGACGCCCGCAGTGGCCATGTGATTCCCGGCCTAAAATAGAAGTCAGGACTCCGTATACTTCTCGACCAGTGAGTTGAGCCAGGAAGGGTCTCTGTCCACGCCTTTAGCTCTGCGCCATTGTCCTGCCAGTTAACTGCCGAAACAACGTCAGCAAAGAAGTTTTGCGTTGAGCCGCCTTTTGCGAACGGCACCCAGGCTTGACGTGCGTCTGTCGGTGGTCCCTCCCACCATGACCGTAGGAACCGGCAGTTGTCCGAAGTCTGCAATCCAACCCGAACGCTTCGCTCGTCCGACTCAAATTGAGGAAATTTATTGAAAAGTCCGCGAACAGTTGGGCTAGCCCAATACGCGAAGGGAGCGCCCGGAATTTCTCGAAACGAGCCGGGGTCACAAATTGTCAGTTTGCCAGCGTGTGGCTGAGAAATTGCATCCAGTATCGCTGCACCTTTGTCGGTGTCACCGAGCGCGCGAACGCACATTAGCGGCGGATAGAGAGGCTTTGCAGGAGCGGTGGCTTTCTTAGCGACCTGCCAGAGCGGCGAGTAACGGACAATGTCACCGGGGCTGCGCTGGATGAAACCATTTGCTTCCAGATGCTCAAGTTCAGCGACGGCTTGATGGCGCTTTAGCCCGCCGCGGGCGGACTGCCACTTAGGGAGGCTGAAGCGGTCTTGGCGGTCTCGCTCCACTTGCTCCAGCACGGGCACGAGCGAAAGCGTCAGGTCGCGGGTTTCCTCGTCGGAAAGGTTTCGGAGGACGTAGGCGGCGACTTCCACCATGGCATCGAGCACACCCATTCCTAGGTCGGCGAGCGCGAGCGGCCGGAAGAGGCGGAGGACGACCCGCGTGCGCCAGTCTTCGCTTTGCCTAAGGAAGAAGCCGGTGCGGGAACTAATGATGCCGAGATAGCCAGCGGGAACGAGCCGGTCGTTGAAGCATTCAACGAATGCCTTGTAAACGTCGCCCTTGGTGTCGCCGTAGGTTTCGTCGATGTAGCTTTTTGACGGTAGGCTAGCGTCGCCGAACGGCGGATTCATCACCGCCACGTCGTAGCGTTTGCGGCAGAGGTCGATGAAGGCGAAGCCCTGCGCGGTGTCGTCGGCGAATAGGCGGCGCTGGAATCCGCCGCCGCTCTCGGCCTGCTCGGCGTAGGCTTCGAGCGCGTCGTATATCCGCTGCTCGGCCCTTTGCCAGAACTGCTCGTCGTTCAGCCCGTTCAGGTCGAACTCGGTTCGCTCGAGTATTTCGTCGCCGGGGAAGAGCCGAGTCTGCCGGGGGGCGGACTGGCTCTTAGCAAGGGCGCGCGCCTCGCCGATGCCGGAGCGGATTTCCTCTTCAATGCGTAGGAGTGAGCCAGCCTCACCGGCGAGGGTCATGCGGTCGAAGATCTTTTCCAGCAGGAAGGCAAAGGCGGGCCGCTCGCAGGCTGGGAACTGCTGCTCGACGAATTCACGGAGCAGCTCCTTTTCCCCCGGCATGGGCTCTGCGCAGACGAGGTTCGAGCGGATGATGTGGGGCCGATCGGAGGGCTTCACACCGGCCTGGTGCCAGGCGCGCTGGGCGCGCAGCCAGAGCGAGAGCCCGGCGATTTGCGCGGCACGCGGGTCGATGTCGATGCCGTGGATGTTGCGCTCGACGATGAGGCGCGGCACTTCGCGGAGGAATGCGACTTTGTCGGCGAAGGTGGCGGCGAAAGTCACGAAGGGCGCGAAGGTCTCGGCGGACTTCGCCGCTTCGTCGGGGCCGTGGGCGATTTCCCATGCTTCGTCGTAGATGACGCTGAAGAGGTCGAAGGCGTAGAGGCCGAAGTGCATGGAGCCGCACGCCGGGTCGAGCAGCCGGATTTCGCGCGGGTCTTTGAGCGGACGATGCGGGATGTAGACGGGCTGCCGGAGCAGTTCTTCCTGCGAGGGATTTCCCCCGGTCTGCGCCTCACTGCCGGCGGCATTCTCAGGCGCGGACTCGCCCGGTTTCAAAAAAATCTCCGTGGGCCGGCGTACGAGGTAGCGGCAGTGATCGCGCAGGGCTGTCTCGCCGCACGTCATCTCATACCAGAGGCGGCAGAGGGTGTTGTCGGTGAGGAATTCGACGACGTAGCGCGGGGTGAAGAATTGGTTGCGGACTGCCAGCTCGCGGCTATTGCGCGGCGCGGAAGATTCCTCACGCATCGCTTTGCGCTCGGCATCACCGTTGAAGTACTGGTAAACCCAGCCGATCGTTTCGTCTTCTGCCCAAAGCTCAGCTAGCTCCGGGCGGTTGAGAATCGCCAGCAACTCCAGTAGGGCCGTTCGCCGAGGCCAGAGCGCACTGGCGGGATCACGCGGATCGAACAGCACCCGTACTTCTTGGCCCACGTCCTCAAAGATCGTCTCCAGATACAGCCGGTAGGCAGCTTCCTGATCCGCCAGCAGCCCCTGGGCCACAGCTGTGAACTCCTGAAACCCCTCGCTCTCCAGCCCACCGCTCACGCAGGGCCGTACCAGCTCGCGGGCCTCCATCAGCTTGAGCGCCACAAAGCGGTTCAGCGCCGTAAAGGCCATCTCCCGCTGCGCCAGCAGCAACGCTTCCTTGCGGTCACTGATCTGGGCTTCCTTGTGCTCGATCCAGGCCACGAGCTTCTCGCGGATCAGCCGCTGCTCGCCCTGCAGGTGAGCTCCGGACTCCTCATTCCAGCGGCCTGCAGCCACGTTGATGTCGTAGGTCTCCAGCAGCTGGCTGCGGAACTCTTCTTCCAGCAGACGGCGGGCGTCTTGCGTGGCCTTCTGTAGGCGGCTGCGTTGTTCTTTTTCCATGCTTCAGGGCCTCCTCACTGCAGCAGCACCTTTCGGTCGTTGCCCAGCTCTTCTTCGCAGCGCTGGCGGATGCGGCTGAGCACGTCGTCGAGTCCTGCGGCATCGAAGGGCTCGCGGCAGAGGTCGCGCACGTTCACGGTGCTCACCTCCTGCTCGGGGAAGGCCCACTTCTGGGCGATCTGCTCCTGCTGGCGCAGCAAGCCTTCGAGCATGGCGGGCTGATCGCGTAGGCGCACCAGATCAAGGCCTTCGCCGTCGCTGGTTTTTTGCTCCAGGGGGGCTCGCAGCTGCTGCTGTTTTTCGGGCTCCAATGCTGAAAAGCCGGGGCTCTGCTCCAGCTCGGCAATCCGCTGCTCCACCTGGGAGGACAACTCCTCAAGGGCTTCGCAGCGGCGCTGGGCGTAGGCGACCTCAAGCTTGCTGGTGAGCTGATCGATCTCCGCCAGCTTCTCGTAGAAGCTGGGTGCCTGCAGTCGATCCGCCAGGGTGGCCTGAACCTTCTGCAGATCGTCCGATAGGTCGGTCTCCTCCTGCAGCTGACCCCAGATCTGCGGGCTCAGGGCTGAGCGGGCGCGACGCAGGTCTTCGCTGCGGGCCTCGAGCACCTCCTTGATTCCCTTGGCCCGCTGCCATGCCTCCTTCACCGCTTCGGCGCTGCTCCTGAACGCCTTCACCACCTCCTCGTCGTTGTTGTCCTGCCAGGTGGACACCTGCTCACTCGCCTGCTCCAGCGCGTCGATCCCCGGCAGCTGCAGCGGCGCCATTCCCCGGCTGACACTGTTGAGCTCAGCATTCACGGCCACCGCTGTGGCACGGATCTCACGGGCCAGTGGCCCTGGCTGCACGCCGGGCACGGTTTTTCCGGCGATCTTCTGGAACAGTTGGCTGGCCTCGAGGACCTCCTCAGGCGTGACGCCCGACTTGTACGCAGCGAAAAGCGTGGCCCGGAAGGTGCTGTTGTTGGTGAACAGAGGCCGCACCTGGGGGTTGGCGCTGCCCACAAAGCTCTGCGCGTTGTGGGTGGCCTTGAGCTTGCCAGCCACCTGCAGCGCTCCCACCAGGAACTTCACCGCATCCAGCGTCCAGCCATAGGGAGCGTCGCCAAAGTGGTCTGCCAGTTCCTTGCCGCTCAGGCCGGCCGTCTTGAGCTGGATGCGGCTCAGCACTGCCTGCAACGCTGGCCGGTTGGTGTCGATCACCCACTGGCCGCCCTCCTCCTTGCAGAGCCGCAGCTTCTCGATCGAACCGGTGAGGCCCTTGAGGTTGTCGGCGCTGAGCAGCTTGGTGAGCTCATCGCCGCTGGGGCTCACCTCTGCATCTGAGAAGCGCTCGTAGATCTTGCCCAGGCCCTCCTTGAGCGCCTCGCGCATCGCATCCACTGCGCTGGCGGGGTTCGCCGTCAGCTCGCAGGGGCCGCCATTGAGCAGGATCTTTCCATGGATAAGGGACTGCTCCAGCAGTCGGCAGGCCTCCTTGCGAAAGCCATCCAGCTTGCGGCGCTCCTCACTCACCAGCTGCACCTGGCCCTTATCGCTGGCATCGCGGCCCTTGAGGTCGATCACCTTCTGGGAGCGGAACCACTCGCCCAGGGTCCGGTCGAGCTCCGGGCTGGCGCGCATGGCCCAGAAGAAGGTGTTCGTCTCCTTCTGGCTCAGCTGGCGCAGCTGCTCCACCCGGTCTTCAAGAAGTTCGCTTCCATCCACCTGCTCAACCTTTACGGGCACATCGCCTTTGAGCACCTCGCTGCCGCGGAAGTTCAGCGCAGCCTTGAAGGTTTTCACGCCAGCGCCCAGGGCAGCGCTGGGCACCGGCTCCCAGGTCAGCTTCAGGGCATCGGCCAGCAGCGCACTGCGCTCGGGCACCGAGGGTGCCTGCTGGTTGCGGGTCTGCTCCCAGTCTTCTTCCTGGGGCGTGGGGATTTTGTAAGTGCCATCAGCGGCCTTGCGGATCAGGTTGCGCTCGGCCAGGTGCCGGCAGGCCTCCTGCACCTCTGATTCGAGCGAATCGGCATCCACCCGCGGATGCAGCACCACGGCCACATTGCGCTCGGTGGCCGGCACCTGATCCACAAACTGCAGCAGGCAGATCGCCTTGGCCACCGGCACCGCCAGCGGATGGCTGGCCTTGGTGGAGATGTCGCTGATCTTGCTGCGGTACTGCGAATCGATGTTGTTGCTCTGCAGGTCGTAGACCCGATCCAGCGTCACCAGGGCGCCGACTGGCTGATCAGCCAGGCCGCTCTGGGGGTTGGTGAGCAACTCCTGCGCCAGCTTGATGATCGCCCGGTTGGCACCGCCAAACTGCTTGCTGGCGCCACCGGATAGCCGCAGGCCGGACACCACCTGAATGATTAGCTCGATCTGATATGGCAGCAGGGGGTAGAGATCGGCGAAGCCCTTGCTGCCCAGCTCCGGCAGCCGAATCTTGGTGTCGAGCTTGGTGTGGGTGGCCAAGCGCCCCTGATGCTGCTGGAACAGCTCCTGCAGGGTCACCTCTCCTTTGGCGCTCTTGCCCAGCACCCGCCGACTGGTGACCTCGGCAATGTCGGAGGGCTCCAGCACCGGCTTGTAGGGGAAGCGGTCCTGTAGGCGGGCCAGCTCGGTGCGGTTGTCATCGAGGTAGCCCACCACATCGGAGAGCTTCTCCTGGGAGGTGACCATCACCCACACCTTGCCGCGGCCCTTGATGCCGAGCTGCTGCACGATCGCCTGCAGATCGAGCATCTTCTGAATGTCGCGGGCCACGTACTGGCCCACCTCATCCACCACAAACATCAGCTGCTTGCCGGGGTGTCGGCGCCCCATCAACGCGATCGTGCGCTCAGCAAGGCTCGCGGGGCTGATCGGCACGGCGGTGCTGCGGGCGTAGTCGATCCAGCTCTTCTCATTGGCATAGGTCTGGGGCTCCAGCCTGTGCATCACCGCACTGGTTCTGCCTACCGCCTGCATCAGGCGTGTTTTGACAATGCTCCACTCCTCGCCGGGATAGAGCTCGGCGAAGGCAGCCAGGAAGTCTTGTATCCGGCCCTGCTCCTCCAGCTCGATCTCCAGTTCGGCTACCTCCAGGCTGCTGGAGTAGCCAAGGTGATCGAGCAGCTTGCGATATAAGATCTTGGTGAGCGCTTCGCTGGCGTTGACGTTGCGATCCGCTGAGACATCGAAGATGATGGATTCGGTGGGGATCTGTTCCTTGATCGCCCCCAACAGGGCCTTGATCTGCAGATTGTTGGCCCTTTGCGCAAGCAGATCCCCGGCACTTTCGCCGCCAAGATCGCGGTTGCTGATCGCCAGCCCCACGTACTTGGCGAAGCTCGACTTACCGGCGCCAAAGAAGCCCGCCACCCAGATCGCAATCGCCTCGCTGGGTTGATTCACCGACTGGCGGTATCCCTCCAGCACCCGCAGCATGTTGCGCTCGATCGACTCGGTGAGGATGTACTCGTCGATCTCCTGGCGCACGATCGCCACATCGTCCTGATCGACCTTGATCACCTCTTCGATCTTGCGGTCGATCCGACCGGAGAAGAGCTCGCGGATGGCTTGGGTGGTCATGGTCAGGCGAAAAGTTTGGGGCGGTAGTTGTGATCGGCTTCGGCTTCATCCATGAAGCGCAGCCCCGCCGGACCATCCCGCTGGCCCGGGTAGAAGAGCACCAGCGGATGAGTGACTTTTGGTGTCTGGTCTTTCTTGTTCTCCCGCTTGTCGTCAGGGCGGTAAAGGTTGTCCAACAGTGCTGAAGGCCGATGTAGGCCAAACAACGCACCGACCCGCTCCAAAAAGACGATGTGGCTGGAGGTGGGTTTGGAGCGATCCACCGCCTCGGCCACTAGCTGATCAAGTGGTGTGGACCCAGCAGCTTTACCACTGAGCACGTCGCGAATGGTGTCGCGGACTATGGCGATGCCCAAGTCGGCTTCCCCCTGAGCGATCTCCTCCATCGAGAGCCCAGCCGCCTCGATTGCCTGGTCCAACAAGACAGCCATCGAAAGGCGCTGAACTGTCTTGCCGGCGTTCTCCAGCCGGATCACCAGATCACCCAGCTCCCCCCGGAGCTCCCATTCGTCTTCTGGTGGGTAGAGGAAGATCCCGAACGGCATGTCGGTGTAGGTGCTCAGCCCGGCAGCGGAATCAGCAGCCGTGAGCACTGGTTCCAGCTGCTGCTGCAGACACCGCTTCCACTCCTTGATCCCCACGCCCCGCGGCCCCAGCGACTGGCTCATGACCACACCTCCTGCACCAGGGCCTCTGCGCTGCTGGCCGGCAGTTTGAGATCAACCACCGAGCCAGCGCGGTAGTAGCTGATCACCTGGGCTTGATGCAGCAGCAGCAGGCGATGCTCCAGCTCGGCTTCCGGCAGCCGGAACCACAGCCAGCGCGGATCGCTCAGGACCGCCACGGTGGTGCGGTTGCTGGCCAGGCACTGCAGCAGTACATAGAGCAAAGGCTCATCGGCCAGGTAGTACGCCGTGAAGCGGCGTACTACCTGGCCCTGCAGCAGGCCGAGATCCACACCCGCCTTGAGTAGGCCACCGGCCACCCGTTTGCGTGTGGCTTCACTCCAAGCGGCCACCTCCGGGTGGTCTTGGTTGCCCCTGGCATCCAGCCAGGTGAGTGCTTGACCGGTCTGCAGCAAGTCACCGCCGGATCTGTATACCTGCGCGCTCCATCTCAGCCCATCACCCAGCAGCTGATCGCTGTTGGCTAGATGCCACAGCAGCAGCGGTTTCCAGTGGCGCTGGCCGGTCCCTGTTCGCGCCGCCAGCACCAAGGCTCGATCCCGCACCGCTGGATCAAAGCGGGCACTGAGGGCACTGCAGACCTTCTTCAGCCAGGCCTGGGTGGGGGCACCGATGCTGTTGCTCTGGCGCAGGCGCTGGATGTTGACCCGCTTGCTGGTCTCAAGATCCCACCCCTGCAACGCCTGCAGGGTGTCGCTGATCAGAGGGCCGCGGATCAGGCCATCGCTCCGGTAGTTGGGGATGGCAGGGGCTTTGGGCTTGGGCTTGGTTTTGCTGCTGGCCTTGCGGGGATGGTTGGCGGCCGCCTGCTTCACCGCCGGCGCAGGGTTCTTCTTGGGCGCTGGAGCTGGAGCTGCCGCCTGAGCCGGCTTGTATTTCGCCTTGGTTGCAGCTGTCATCAAACCGCCACCTGCAGATAGGGCACCACCAGCTGGCCGGGCTTTCCGCAGAGGAATCCTGCGGCCAGGCGCTCAATGTGGCCCTGATTGATCTCGAAAGGGTCGTCCAGGTGCAGGGCCTTGGCCGTCTGGGGCGTCTGCAGCCGTGCCCAGCTGAGAGCTTCTGGATCGAGGTCGGCCAGGTCGAGCAGCGCCTGAGGCCACTGCTCAGAGGTGAGGGCCCAGGCCGCTTTGAAGCATTCGGCCAAAGCATCAGGCTCATCCATCCAGCGGTTGCGCTCGTTCTCGAAGGCGTCCTCGAGCTGGGGTGTAAGCCGGAACAGGTGGCAGGTGATCGGCCCGCCTGGGTTGGGCTGGATCGCTAGCGCCTCATCGCAGGCCAGCTGAGCCACCCGGAACCCAGCCCGCGCCTGTGCGAAGGGAGCTGAGCGTGGAAAGCCCTGCTGGAACAGGAAATCCCCCGTGCCGGTGAGCACGCCACTGTTCCACCAGCCCAGCCGCTGGGTCTCGCCCATGGCCGCTACCACCAGGCGGAGCTTGAACAGCTGGCGGAAATCCATCCAGGTGGTGCAGGGGTGCAGCTATCTGGACCACAGGATGATGCCTGGATGGCGTAGCTGACTAACTCCTGGCAAAACCATGCACCATCAGGGGTTTACCTGGAGGGCGCTCATGACCCGAAACGATCACTGGGGTGACAGCGTTTCGGTGCAAAAACCAATCAGGGACTATGCAGCCGCAAAGCCTCCGCATACTCCGCCTCGATCCCCAGCCCTGAGTCCTCGTTCGGCGTCAGCCGTTTCAGGCCCACATGGATCAGGCAGGCCAGCGCCAGGTCGCTCCAGCTGCCGGGCAGGGTCTTCAGGCTGCGGGAGGTGCCTGGCTCATTGATCTGCAGCCCGCTTTGGCCCACGGCCGCCACCTCGCTGATCACGGCCATGAACTCGGCTTGGTCCATCTCCTGGAAGCGGCTCAGGGCATCAAGGCAGTGGTTCACCGCGTCCTGCCGCAGACCGTTTCTGCTGGCCTGGCGTAGATCCCGTGCTGCCACCTGCCCCCGCAGCGCCTTGGCCTGCTCACCCAGCTCCCCGTAGGGGTGCTGCTCGATCACCCGCAGCAGCAGCGCATCGGCCTCGTCGCGGTGCTCGCCTGGATCCAGCTCCAGCAGCGCCTGGGCCAGGCTCAGGCTGGCCGTCGATCATCTCCCGATCCGGATCCGCCGTCGTGGCCTGCTCTTGGGTGGTGGTGATCAGCTCCCGCGCCAGCGCCTCGAACCCTGCTGCCTGGTACGGCACCGCCAGCGGCGGCAGGCCAACCAGCTCAGCGGCCTGGAAGGCATAGGCCGCGTTCATCCCCCGGCTCGCCTTCACGACCGCGGCAGGAGCCAGGCGGTCGATGTCGGCATTGATGCTGGGGACGTTCTGCTGCACCTGCTCCTGCAGCACCGCCGCCTGCAAGCCCCGCAGCTCCGGCGCTTCCTCAAACAGCCACCTGTCAGCGCACAGCCCCGGTCCGATCGAGCGCAGCTGCACCATCAGGCCGTTGTAGAAGCCCAGCCCGGCGGCCCACACCCTTGGAGCCTAGGAGTTCGCTGAAAAACCAGTTGCCCTCTCCGAAATGGGCACTTGCCTAGTCGTTGATGCGAGGTCACAAGGAGCGCTCCTGCTCCCTGTGCTTCTACGTCTCAATCGAGGAGTGGATTCCGACCAGCCTCCGCGAATGCGGATCCGCAAGCTGGTGATCGTGATGGGTTCTGATGGCCTTAGTCGAGGCCTAAGCTAGGGGCATCCTTGGAAGCCTTCGCCATGGAGCCAGCTCTTCCGCTGCCGCACCCAGGGCCTCGTCTGGTCAATGTTCATCAGGCCAAAACCCAGTTGTCGCGGCTGATCGATGATGCCCATGCCGGTGAGACGATCGTTCTGGCCAAGGCCGGTAAGCCCTGGGCCAGGCTGATGCCGCTGGCACCGCCACCCCCGCAGCGTGTTCCGGGTCGCCTGCGCAGCCAGGGCCCCTTGGGCGATCCCGGCGTCTTGCTGGAGCCGATGGAGGCTGATGAGCTCGCCAGCTGGGACGAGAGCTCCCTGATCTCGGCAGTCCCTCACCCGTGAGCGCTGCTGCCGGCTATCTGATCGACAGCCATGTGCTGCTCTGGTGGTGGTTCGATCCGGATCGGCTCTCCTCAGCTGTTCGGGAACGCCTCATCGACCCGACTAACCCGATCCTGGTGAGCGCAGCTTCGGTGTGGGAACTCAGCCTCAAATACCACCGCGGCAAGCTGCCTGAACTCGCTGATGCCATCGCTGATCTGCAGGGGCTGCTGCAGGCCGATGGCTTCATTGGCCTGCCGATCACAGCAGCCCATGGGCTGAGGGCCGGGGCCTACCCCCAACCTCACCGAGATCCCCACCGCTCCGCGGAAGACTGCGTCTTCGATCGCATCCTCGCCGCCCAGGCCGAATTGGAACGGCTGGTGCTGCTCACGGCCGATTCACAGCTCTCCGCCTTTCCCTGCCAGACCCTCTGGTGACCTCGCTGGGAAATTGAGTCAAGCTGCTGGAGCAGACGGTTCACGGCCGGCAGGAGTGCTTGGGCAGGCAACGCCGGGCCGAGGGGCCATCAGGGGCGCAGCCACGGTTCGAGGTATCCCGGAGAAGAAACACCGCAGCCCAGGCAGGAGGCGGCAAGATCGGCCTACACCCTGGCTCCTGAGCCAGTGCGCTCCCATGCCCTTCCGCTTCCGCCGCAGCGCCCGCCTGGGCCCCCTGCGCTTCAACTTTGCCAATTCTGGCCTCAGCTCGATCTCGCTCGGTGGCCCTGGGGCCTCCTTCAACATTCCCGTGGCGCGCTCCGGCGGTGCCCGCACCACGGTGGGGGTGCCCGGCACCGGCCTGAGCTGGAGCGTCGAGTCTGGCCCTGCAGAAAGCCTGCCCAACAGCCGCCGCCTCAGGCCCGGCCAGCTGGATGCGCTTAAGCAGAGCTGCCTGAATGTGCTGCACCAGCAGCTGTTTCAGCCCGGCGGCATGGGAGCGCAACTCTGGGAGCTGAACCAGGTGAGCCGTCTGCTGAACGATCTCGCCATCGGTGAGCGCACCAGCGGGCTGCTGGCGGTGATCGAAACCCCGGAAGCGATGGAGGCCTACCTGCTGCGCGCCCAGGGCCAGGACGACCTCAAGCGCAGGGCCAAGCGCTGCGTTGAGGCGGTTCAGGAAGCAGGCCGGCTGGCCCGTGCCCGGGGCTGGCTGACTCAGGCATAAACCCCTATTGCCCCTGCCGGTAGGCCGATCGTTCACGTATCAGTTTCGGAGGCACAACGATGGATGACACCCCCCGGGTGCAGTAGCTCACCGCGTCCTGCCGTAGCTCCTGGGGCTGCTCCTGCCGCAGATCCCGGGCGGCGATCGCGCTGCGCGCCTTCTTGACTTTGGCGGCCAGCTCCCCGAAGGGTTGGGCCTCGTTCGACTGGAGCAGCTGGTGATGCTGATCGCCCAGCAGGTGGGTGTGCCCCATGAGGTGATCGAGCGGCGGCTGCTTTCCGCCCCACCCTCCCCATGAGGCAGAAGGGTGGCCAAGACGGCTTCAGCGCTCTATATTCGCTATTCGCGAATGGCGAATTAATGCCTCCGACGTTGGCCCGATCCCCCTCCAACCCTCAGCTCGTCCTGCGCCCGCAGGATCTGGTGGTGCTGCTGCGCCTGGCTCTCGATCATGGCCCGGCGCCCACCTATGCGGCCCTTGGCGCCGAGCTGGGCATGACGGCCTCTGAGGCCCATGCGGCGGTGGAGCGTGCCGTGGCTGCCAAGCTGGCGACCAAGGGTGTCGATGGCAAGCCCTCGGTGGTACGTGCCGCCCTGAGATCCTTTGTGCAGCACGGCGCCCGCTACTGCTTCCCGGCCAGCCAGGGCGGCCTGACCCGCGGAGTGCCCACTGGTTACGCCGCCTCGCCTCTCAACGAGCAGTTCCGGTCAGGCAACGATCCGCCGCCGGTTTGGCCGTGGAAGAAGGGCACGGCCCGTGGCATCGCCTTCTACCCGCTCTACCCGAGTGTCCCTGAGGCGGCGGCGCGCAATCCGGCACTGGGCGAACTGCTGGCCCTGTTCGACGCGGTGCGTGGCGGCAGCGCCCGTGAACAGGCCTTGGCCGTGGCCCTGTTGGAGGAGCGTCTGCAGCCATGAACCCCAACGATCCCAACGTCTCCCTGCTCGAACGGGCGGCTGAGCATTTGGGAGATCCCCTGCTCGATCAACTGGTGTTTGTCGGCGGGGTGGTGGCCGGTGTGCTGATCACAGATCCCGCCATGCCGGACATCCGGCCCACCCAGGACGTGGATGTGATCTGCCGAGTCATCGCCAGGTCCGACTACTACCAGCTGGGGATGCAGCTGAAGAGACGGGGCTTCCAGGAAGACACACGGCCCGGCGCACCACTCTGCCGCTGGTGCATCGAGGAGATCATCCTCGACCTGATGCCAACCCAGGGCGAGATTCTGGGCTTTTCCAATCGCTGGTATCCCCTGGCCATGGATACCGCCCAGCTTCAGGCGTTGCCGAGCGGTCGCTCGATTCGGATGGTGAGCGCACCGGTGTTCCTGGCCACCAAGCTGGAGGCCTTCCACGGGCGTGGCCAGGGAGAGTTTCTTTTCAGCCACGATCTGGAGGACCTGATGGCCGTGGTCGACGGTCGTGAGTCGCTGCTGGAGGAGTGTCGGCTGAGCCTGCCTGAGCTGCGGAATGATCTCGCGGCACAGTTCAAGGACCTCTTGGCCACCTCTGCCTTCATCGAGGCACTTCCTGCGTTTCTCCCACCTGATCAGGCCAGCCAGCAACGACTGCCGGACTTGCTGCAGAAGCTTCGTGCGATCACGGCACTGGCGGAGCCTTGACCATCTGATCCCCCCAAGCGGTTGCCACCACCTGAGCAGGAGCCTGAGGATTGATGTGTAGCTCGGCGCAGCCGGTCGCTGGATCCAGCTCCCGCCGGAACCGCCACTCCAGCAGCAGCCCCAGCACCACGTCTGCGATGTGCAGGCGGCATCGCCCAGCCTCTCGGCGTTGACGATCCGCACCACCTCGCTGCCATGGCAAGGGTGGGGGGCTCCTACCCGCCTCCGTAATTGACGCGACCCGCCAGGACGACCTCTAGCCGAAGGCTTATGCGCAGCAGTGGCGGCGTGCCAAGCGCTGCGTCGAGGCGGTTCAGGAAGCGAACCAGCTGGCCCGTGCCCGGGGCTGGCTGACTCAGGCATAAACCCCTATTGCCCCCATCAGGCGGCCGGCCGATTGTGAACTCATCGACAATCGGGAGGCTCCAGAGCATGGAAGACACCCCACCTGAGCATCCTTTAGGAGTGCGCTGACGATCCGGTCCCTGCTCCAACACTCTCGACGGATCACTGACTTCCCCGGCGTGTGACGCGGCTGTTTGATTTGCTGCAACGCCGTCCATTGCACCGTTAAAGGCCTCGCCTCAGGTGCCCCGGACCAAACGGGAGGTCCCACTTGTCAACTGGCCCCAGGTGCCAGCGTCAGCAGCTCCGCCCTCACAACCAAACTGCTCCAGAGCCCGGTGGCCTCGTCACCGGGTTTTGTCATGCCTGGCC
Source organism: Cyanobium sp. ULC082 (assembly GCF_977927535.1). Lineage (NCBI taxonomy): Bacteria > Bacillati > Cyanobacteriota > Cyanophyceae > Synechococcales > Prochlorococcaceae > Cyanobium > Cyanobium sp. ULC082. The sequence continues at coordinate 782,801 of NZ_OZ376397.1, read as the reverse complement.
CAGCCTGGGGCGCACCAGCTCGAACACCTCACCCAGGCGCGTGTAGTCGTTCGAGGCCAACTTGCCCACCGGGCGGAGTGCTTCCGCCGAAGCAGAAGCAGTGCGGCCAAGGCAACGCTCCTGCACGTGCACCATCACCACCTGGCCCAGCGCCATGGTGAATGTGGTTCCTGGCACGGGGATCAGCTCAAGCAGCTCACACTCGAGGCAGGCGGCGGCATCCTGCACGCGCAGGGCCGCGATCCGGCTGCAGGGCACGGCCGTCAGGCCAGCGGCCACGAACTCATCGGTGCCAGGCGGATAGTCGGTGGCGGTGATGTTCATCGCTTCGGCGAGCCGCTCATCCACCACATGCACCGCAAAGCAGCGGGTCTGGCGGATGTTCAGCAGGGTGTCCTTTTCCCGATCACGCCGGGCACCGATCGACACCATCAACACCGCCGGCTGATCACTCACGGCATTGAAGAAACTGAACGGCGCCAGGTTGGCTTGCCCCTCGCTGCTGATCGTGCTCACCCAGGCAATCGGCCGAGGCACCACCAGGCTGGTGCAGAGCCGGTAGAGCGCCCCGCCATCCAGGCTGCCTGGATCAATGGAGCGAATCGGCTCGGGTGCGGGCATCGATCAGCCGAGATCAGTGGCCCTTCATGCTGCCGCCGCCGCCTCCAGCTGGGCCGCCCTGGCGAGGATCTCCGTCTGGGAAGCCAGGGCTCAGCCGCTGAACAGCTGCCTCAGGAACGAATCGCTCAAGGCCACCGCCGTGGCCCAGTTCTGCGCCTCGCTCAGGCCTGAGCTGCGGGTGGGCTTGAAGCTGTGGTCACCGCTTGGGATCCAGCGCAGCTGCACCTGCGGCGAGAGGCTGTAGGTCTCCACCTCCTCACGGCGGCCGAACGTGTCGCGTTCCCCCTGCAGGATCAAAGTGGGCGTACGCAGATCTCCCAGGTGCTCGGTGCGCAGCTGCAGCGGCTTGCCGGGCGGGTGGAAGGGATAGCCCAGGCAGAGACAGCCGCGTACCCCATCGCTGGCGGCCAGCTCATCGGCCAGCAGGCTGGCCACCCGGCCGCCCATCGACTTGCCGCCGATGAACAGCGGCCGGCCCGGCTGCTCCGCCTGCACGAGCCGCACCTGCTGGCGGAACACCTCCTGCAGCACCGGCATCCGATCGGGACCCTGACGGCGGCCCGTTTCCCGGATGCGCGCCATGTACGGAAACTCAAAGCGCACCACCCGCCAGCCCTGTTGCGCCAGGCCGCCGGCGATGGCCGCCATGAACGGGCTGTCCATCGCTGCTCCAGCGCCATGGGCCAGCAGCACGCTGGCCGGTGCGGCGTCGGGTCCGGCGATCAACCGTGGGTCGGAGGTTGGGGCCCCAGCTGTCATGCACCGATGCCGGTTGAGCCGTCGGCCAGCGATCCAGCCCGGGATGGCTCCGGCCGCTCCAGGTATCCCGCCGCCCACACCGCCGGGGCCAGGCCTGCGGGCACCAATCGCCCGTAGCCGTCACTGGCCAGGATCTCCTGCACGGCTTCTCCGAGCAGCTCGGTGGAGCGGCTGCCGGACAGCCGGTGGCTGAGGGTCTGGTGGATCCGCAGCAGGTACCAGGCGGTGCCCTCCAGGCCGGCATTGAAGCGCTCCCAGCTGCTGGGGTCGCGCCTGGCGTCGAGCACCATGTCGCGGGCGTTGTGGGCCTTGTCAGCGGCCGTGACCCGCAGGGAGCCCTCACTCTTGTGATCGAGAGAGGCCAGGTAGCGGGTCTTGCGCAGCCGCCAGGGTTCTTTGACCGCGCCGGTCAGTCCCTCGGCGGTGTCGGTGCAGTCGCGCACGATGTCGGCCACCTCCACCCCGAAGCGCTCGGCGATCGAGCCATGGGTCTGGTCAGCATCTTCAATCGCGTCGTGGAGCAGGGCGGCAATCGCCTGATCTTCACTGCCGCCGTCTTCCCAGACCAGGCCGCTCACGGCGATCAGGTGGGAGATGTAGGGCACCGGCTTGCCCTTGCGGCTCTGGCAGCGGTGCAGCTGGGCGGCCCAGAGCAGAGCCTCGTCGTAGCGCGGGCTGTGGGTTGGGGGTTTGGTGTTCATCGGCTTGATCTGCTGGGGGTTCATGGTTGGGCTCTGGCCTTCGCTTTCCGCGCATTGCGGGCCTGATAGGCCTCACAGAGCAGATCCATGGCGGCTGCCGGGAGGGGCTCCAGAATCTCGCCGCCAGCGAAGGCTTCAGCGTCGAAGTAGCGGCGGGCCCGTTCTTCGTGGATCCGGTCCCACCAGTCGCCGCCGATCAGGCGACCCCAGAGATCGGGGAAGGGTTGCCAGGCCCCGCGAACGACAGCCCAGATCGCTTCGGTGTCAGGGCCATCGCCCATCCGGGCCAGGGTGACCGGCCTGCCGTGGTTGCCGTCGTCATCGTCTTGCCAGGGATCTTCCTTGGCGTAGTACCTGAAATGCATGGGGTGCCTCCGGGGTTGGGAACACCCCCCGGGCAGCGCCTGGAGGTTCATTCTCTCCTGAATGGCCGATCCTTCCGTTCTTGATCAGGACGGCGGAAGCTGCGACCACAGGATCAGAGAAAACCAGACCACGAGACCTAAAATCGATCTCATGGCAACTGGAATGCTGCGCAAACCTCTGCCATCGATCGCCCACATCCAATGAGCTGTCAGGCCTGAACCCCTGTGGCCTCAGCCACCAAACCGTTTCAGAGCCTGGTGCCCTGCCCGGCGGCAGACGCAGAGCGCTGCGCCCTCCGGTTGCGGCGAAAGTCCCAGGGACGGGTGATGCCATCGAGCTGCTGCCACACCCCCTGGCGGCGGCGGGAAGCCCGCAACTCGGCATCCAGATACGCCCTGGCATCACAGCTGCCGAGATAGCGGCGGTAGGCGAAGGCCTTGCCGTCTTCCACCAGCGCCAGATTGAGATTCACGCCGCTGATCACCTCGGCCACGGTGCGGCCGAAGCGATCCACGGTGTGGGGCCGGAGCGTCACGGCGGAGCCCAGCCGCAGGCGGCTCTGCAGGTAGCTGCGGGCCTGGGCGCCATGGGGGGCCTGGGCCAGCTCGGGAGCGTCGATGCAGGCCAGGCGCACTGTGATCCGCTGCTGATCCTGCAGAACGCGGATGGTGTCGCCATCCCCGATCGACAGCACCGTGACGGACCGCGGCCTCTGGGGATTGGCCCAGCCAGCCGGCAGGCCGTTGACAAGGCCGGAGAGCACCACAAGAGCTGTGAGCAGGGGCCAGCGGATCACACGCTGCACCCGGAGCCATTCAGCCTCCATTCCTGCTCCTGACCATCCAGGCTGCGGCGACACCGGCGCAACGGCCGCTGAAGGCGAGATCGATCAGTTGTATTCACCTGGGATGTCGTTCTTGCGCACAGTCACCTTGTCGAACGTCTGGCCCGATGCCCGCAGCAGCTCATCGCCCGAAAATTCAAAACCGCTTTTCAGGGCGATCTGGGCCACGTCATCGGCGGTGGCAGCGGCCAGCACCTGGCGCTTCAGCTCAGCGTCGTTCTGCATCCTGCTGAGGAAGGCCTTCAGCTGCTCACGGGACATCGGCCACCGACCTTCAGGTGTTCCATCCTCCCAGGCGGCGACATGCCACGGGCGGCCAACCGATGAGACAGAATGTTTACGTTCCGTTACATGATCCATGACGGTCGGTCAGCTCTTTCTCAATTCCCTCTCCACAGGCGTGATCACACCCGACGAGCTCTCCTGGCTCGCCCACCAGCAAGACCGCTTCTCCAGGATCGAAGAAGCCACCGCCTTGCGGCTCGGCCGTCTGATCGACCAGGGCGCCATCCAGCTGGGCTGCCGGATCCCGGCTGCAAAGCTCCAGCACGACAGCGTGCGTGAGCACTGGATCGAGCCCCTGGGCCGAAACCGGCACCACTGAGCCGGGCCATCACGTTTACAATTGGTAACGTTCAGCAAAATCCTTCACACCATGGCTGATTCCTCCCCCCGCTTCGGCTTCGTTGCTTTCGCTGAAACCTGGAATGGCCGTCTGGCCATGCTGGGCTTCGTGATCGGCCTGGCTACCGAGCTGCTGACCGGTCAGAGCATCCTGTCCCAGATCGGCCTGGGCTGAATTCAATTCAGGCTGGTTGATTCCATGAAAAAGCCCGGTTGGTTAACTCCAACCGGGCTTTCAACACAGACAATCAGCTGGCCTGCTGAAAAAGCTGCTCAAGGCGCTCACGATTGAGATCGACGTACATCACCTCTTCGCCAGGCTGGGGAGCCTCGGGGTGACGAGCTCGGCGGTTGCCGGCTGGCTGGGCGGTGATCCTTGGAGCGGAGCGGCGCAGGTTCTGGCTCATCAGAGCGAAAGCGCCTCCGGCGATCACCGCGAAGCAGATCAAGTACAAGGCGGCGAACAGGTCTTCCAAGCGTGAGTCCGGTCTTTTGGCCACTCTAATGTGAAGAACTGTTAACTGTGGCTTCCCGGCCAGCGGGAGCATGCTCAATTTTCCGATCGGTCTCCTGCCAGTGGCTTCTCGGCGATCACGGCGAAGAACGGATCTCCCTTGCCGTTCAGCCAGCCCAGCGGGCCAGCCGCCCGGGTGGCTTCGGCAATCAGCTTCGGCTGGGGCCAGCCCTGGGCCATCAGCACCCTCGCCACAACGGCCAGGTGATCCCGATCGCTTCCCTCCATCCAGACCCTGGAAGCCTTCTGGGCGAACATCCGGTTCGAGAACGCCACGATCAGCTGGCCGCCCGGGCGCACCACCCGCAGCAGCTCAGCAGCCACCGCTTCGGGCTGCTGCAGGTACTGCCAGCCCGCCACGATCAAGGCCGCGTCGATGCTGCCGCCCTCAAGCTGCAGGCACTGATCGAGGTTGAGGTTCTGAACCCAGTGCCGGCTCAGGCGTGGGTTGGCTTCCAGCTCCCTGGCGTTGAGACCATGGCCGAGCACCGCTGCCGTGGCCAGGTCATCGGGCAGATGGCTCACCCAGCTGCTCATCAGATCCAGCACCACTGCGCCCGGGGGAATCTGCTCCCGATAGAGGGCCGTCAGCCTGGCGCGGAACTCCGCATCGAGATGGTGAACAAAACGAGGCTCGGCGTAGAAGAGAGCGTCATCGGATCGATCCTGCTTCCAGCGCTCCTGCTCGCTCAGCACCGACACGGTCATGGCTCAATCCACCCCAGCGAAACGGCACGCCATCGGCAACGGCGACCGATTCAGCCTGGCGGCCGTCAGTCGGCACCGCGACGTCCGGGGCTGATCACCCAGTTGATCTCCTTGGATCAGATCAGAAAGCTCATGGTCAGGCCGACCAGGGCAAGACCGGCCAGGCCGGTGGCAGCGAGCAGTGCGACAGATTGGGCCACGACGTGTTCAGGCAGGCCTGAAACCTAGAGCAATCCTTAAGGTCCGTACTCACTCCGGCTGGCCGTGCAGCAATCCGTCATCAAAACGGCAGTCGCGATCAGCGCAGCACTCCTGCCAGGCTGATCCACCCTGCGATGCAATCATGCCGCCGGTCGCCACCATCGCGGTGGCCCTGGATGGGCAGCTGCGCCTCGATGACCAGCCTGCCTTCCACGAGGCCGTGGCCCTGGCCCGCCGCGCTGCCGGGCGGCTGGTGGTGCTGGCCAACCGGCCGGAAAGCCAGCGGCTGCGGGGGCCCCATCAACGCCGGATTGCAGCGTCGGCGACCAACGCGCTGCAACAGCGCCTGGCGGCGGCGGCCATCCCGCTGCTGCAGGCGCCTGAGTTCAGCGCCGAGGCGGTGCTCCACTGCCGCGAGTCGAGGCTGTTCAGCGACTGGCCGATGGCGGCTGAGACGTTCCCTCGCGTGTATTCCGACTTTCGCCGTGGCCTGAGCCGGGCTCCCGAACCGCCGCTGCCCCCAGCCGATCTCAGCGGGCTCGGCGGCAACCGGCAGGATTGGCCCAAGACCTGGCTCAGCTCGCCGGCAGTGGTCTCGCCAGGGGTCCAGCGCGTCGATCCCCGCAGTGCCTTTCCCTTCCGCGGTGATGAAGCCAGCGCCCTGGCCCGGCTGCAGCACTACCTGTTCGGCTCCGATGGCCTCCGCAACTACAAAGCCACCCGCAATGGCCTGGTGGGCACGGAGTTCTCCTCAAAGCTCTCCCCCTTTCTGGCGATCGGCTCGCTCTCGGTGCGGCGAATCTGGCAGGAGCTGCTCCGCTATCAGGGCCTCCATGGCGCCGATGAGGGTTCCGAGTGGCTGAAGCAGGAACTGCTCTGGCGCGAGTTCTTCCTCTGGTCGGAGCAGCGCCATGGCGCCGCCTTCCACGCCCCCGGCGGTATTCAGAACCGGCCGCCGCCGTGGGACGCAGACCGGGAGCGCTTCGCCCGCTGGACCCGGGCTGAGTCCGGCCACCCCCTGATCGATGCCCAGCTGCGCGAACTGCTGGCCACCGGCTACCTCTCCAATCGGGGGCGCCAGTGGGTGGCCTCCCATTTCATCAATGAGCTTCAACTGCCCTGGACCTGGGGCGCGCGCTTCTTCGAGTGGGCCCTGATCGATGCCCACCCGGCCGTGAACACCGGCAACTGGGCCTATCTGGCCGGCGTCGGCTCCGATCCGCGCAGTTTCGGCGGCCCGCCACGCCGATTCGATCTCGAGCGCCAGCTGCGCCGCTACGACCCCGAGGAAACCCACCGCCAACTCTGGAGCTGACGCCAGGACCTCCCCCCTCAACCCCCCATCCTGTGACCCTCACCCTGATCCTTGGCGACCAGCTGCACAGCCAGTGGTTCACCGCCTCGCCACTGGAACTGGCCGCCGGCAGCCAGGTGCTGATGATCGAAGACCTGGCGGTGGCGTCCGCTTACCGCTACCACCAGCTGCGCCTGCTGCACACCTTCGTGGCGATGCGCAGCTTCCGCGATGCCCTGATTGAGCAGGGCATTCCGGTTCATTATTTCGAGCTGCCGGCCTCGGCGGAGGTGTCGTTCTGGGAGCGGCTGGAGCTTGAGTTGGCCGGAGCCAAGCAGCTGCGGGTGGCAGAGATCGCCGACCGGAGCTTCGCGGCGCGGTTGGAGCGGTTCTGCCAGGAGCAGGCGCTGGAGCTCACGGTGCTGCCGTCGCCCGCCTTCCTCGAATCGGGGGCCGAGAGCCGGGCCTGGTTCCAAGGCCGCCGCCGCCCCTTCATGAAAACCTTCTACGAACGTCAGCGTCGGCGCCTGGGGCTGCTGCTCGAAGCCGACGGCTCGCCGACCGGCGGCCAGTGGAGCTTCGACGCTGACAACCGGCGGAAGCTGCCGAAGGGATACAGGGAGCCGCCGCTGCCGGCGGTGGCGGCCAGCCCCCATGAACCGGTGGTGCGGCAGCTGATTGCCAGCCACTTCGCCGACCACCCCGGCGAGCTGGGGCCGCTCTGGATTCCCTTCGATCACGCCGGAGCCCAGGCCTGGCTGCAGCAGTTTCTGATCGAGCGATTTGAGGATTTCGGCCCCTACGAAGACGCGCTGAGTGCCCACCACGACACCCTGAATCACTCCCTGCTCTCTCCCCTGCTCAACATCGGTCTGCTCACGCCCGCTGGCGTGATCGAAGCGACCCTCGCCCACGTGCAGAGCCGGCAGAACAGCGACCAACCAGTGCCGATCGCCTCACTGGAGGGCTTCCTGCGCCAGGTGATCGGCTGGCGCGAGTTCGTGCGCGGCATCGACCTGGTGCACGGCCAACGCCAGGCGAGCAGCAACTTCTGGAACCATCGCCGCCGCCTGGCCCCCTGCTGGAGCGAGGGAAACACCGGCCTGCCGCCGCTGGATGCCGCGATCGAGCGGCTGAATCGCCTCGGCTACAACCACCACATCGAGCGACTGATGGTGATCAGCAACCTGATGCTGCTCTCTGAGATCCATCCCGGCGAGGTGCACCGCTGGTTCATGGAGCGCTACCTCGATTCCTGCGAGTGGGTGATGGGCCCCAATGTGTATGGCATGGGTCTGATGAGCGATGGCGGCCTCTTCGCCACCAAGCCCTACATCAGCGGCTCCAACTACATCCTCAAGATGAGTGATTTCAAGAAGGGGCCCTGGTGCGAGATCTGGGACGGTCTCTACTGGCGCTTCATCGAGCGGAACCAGGCGTTCTTCCGCGGGAACCCCCGCCTCTCAATGATGGTGCGCCTGCTGGAGCGGATGGATCCCCAGCGGCGCGAGGAGTTGAACGCCGCCGCCGAGGCGTTTCTGGAGCGGGCGACGATGGTGCCAGCCATGAGCGAGCCTTCTCTGTGACCGAGCCCTTGCCTGTGACCAATCCCGTCGACAGTGAGTCCCGGCTGGCCGCACCCGCCGCGCTGCTGGAGCGGCTGGCGGAGCTGGAGGGGATGGGGATGGGCCGCCGCCGGCTGGTGCTGCTGTTCCCCCAACTGGGCGATTTCGACAGCATTGAATACGCCCAGGCCCTGGTGGCGGCCTGGCCGCAGCTGGAGGCCGCCGGCATCGCTGTACTGGCAATCGGCATCGGTGATGAGGCGGGCCGTCAGCGCTTCTGCGCCTTCACCGGCTTTCCGAGCGAGCGGCTGCAGGTGGACGCTGAACCCCAGCTGCATCGGGCCCTGGGGCTCTACGAAGGCCTGCGGCAGATCGGCGGCCCCTGGCCGAACCTGCTGATGATGTGCGCCGGGATCGGCTCCCCCGGCACCCTGGCCGAGGTGCTGCGGGGCTACACGGGCGATCGCAGCGCGCCCCAGCGCATCGCCGACGACGAGACCATCGAGGCGGGCCCCCTGCCGCCGATTCAGGGTTCCTTCTTTGCCAAGGCGGGCGGGACTGGATTCCAGCGCCCCTTCGAGCTGGCCACGGTGCGGCTGCGCAACATGAGCGAAGTGCTGGGCCACTGGCGTACCTACGTGCCCCGCGACGACTTCCTCACCCAGCGGGGCGGCACCTTCCTGCTCGAGGCCGACGACACGCTTCTGTACTGCTACCGCGACCGCGGCATTCTCGGCTTCTCGGAAACCATGGCCAGGCCGCTCAGCTTCCTGGATCCCTTCCTGGGTTGATCCCGCCGAAGCGACGGCCGCCTCAGCTGCCCATGGTCAGGCCGAATCAGGGTCGAGCTGCAGGCTGAGCTGCAGCTGTTGATCACCGGCGGCATTCGCCGCCACTGGCCGCTGCCGCCGCCGCCGCCTGCCGCCACTCGCCGCGAGGCCGGAGCGGCGGGAGCCGTGCCTGCTCTGGATCGCATCGGCAATCTCCTTGAAGCCCTGCTCCTGACGCCGCGCCCAGATCTTCTCCTTGGCCTGGCGGGCGGCGGCGGCGGGCTCCACGATCGGCAGTGGGTAGTGCACGCCGAGCACGCAGCCGACCCGCTGCTGGGTGACCATCGCCATCGTCCACGGCTCATGAAGGTACACCGCCGGCACGTTGCGCAGTTCCGGCAGCCAGCGGCGGATGAAATCGCCGTTGGGATCGTGCTCGAGGCCCTGCTTGATCGGGTTGTAGATCCGGATCGTGTTGATGCCCGTTGTGCCCGACTGCATCTGGCACTGGCTCCAGTGGATGCCCGGTTCGTAATCGACGAACAGGCGGGCCAGATGCAGCCCGCTCTGGCGCCACGGCAACCACAGCTGGTAGCTGGCCACCGACATCAGCATCGCCCGCATGCGGAAATTGATCCAGCCGCTGGCGATCAGGGCCCGCATGCAGGCATCCACGAACGGCAGCCCGGTACGCCCCTCGGCCCAGGCCGCCAGGCGCTCGGGGTCGCTGCTGCGCAGGCCGGCGGTGAGCGGATGGAGCTCGCGAAACTCCAGATCCGGCTGGCATTCGAGCTTCTGGATGAAATGGCAGTGCCAGTGCAGCCGCGCCTCGAAGCCCAGCGGCGCCTTGCGGAGGCGGCGGCTGCGCTGCACCACTTCCCGCATCGACAGCGTGCCCCAGCTGAGGTGGGGCGACAGGCGCGAGCAGCTCTCGAAGGCCGTGAGCGGGCTTGAGAGCTCACGGTGGTAGCGAGAGCCGCGCTCGCTCAGAAAACTTTCCAGAACGGCCAGTCCCTGCTGCCGCCCCCCGAGCTGACGCCCCGGGCAGGGGTCAGGTGCCAGACCCAGCTCGGCGGCGTAGGGAATGGGACCGGGATCAAGCCCCTCCAGGGACGGCAGACCCGGCGGCGGCGGCGCCAGCGGCTCGGCCATGCGCTCCTCCCAGCGGCGCGCCCAGCCGTTGCGGCTGCGCAAGCGGCGGATCACACCGAAGGAGGGCACCTGAGTCCAGGGGATGCCATGGCTCAGGGCCCACTGGGCCACCTGCCGGTCGCGGTCGTAGGTCCAGCCGTTACCGGTTTCCTGATGGCTCCAGAGCCCGGCAATTGCGAACTGGCGGCGGGCTCGCTCCAACACGTCCAGCGCCGGGCCGATCCGCACCACCAGCGGCTGACCCAGCTCCGCCAGGGCCTGCCTGAGCTCCTGGAGGCTCTCGGCGCAGAAGGCCCACTGGCGCGCTGAGGCATCGCTCTGCTGCCACAGCTCGGGTTCCACCACCAGCAGCGGCAGCACCAGACCAAGGCGGCTGGCCTGGAGCAGCGGCTGGTGATCGGCCACCCGCAGATCCCGTTTGAACCAGACGATCTGCACCGGCTGCTGCACGGGGTTGATGCGCTTCAGCACCCCCGCAGATCGCAGAGCGTGTTCAGGTCGCCCCGGCCGGTCAGCCGCAGCCGCCAACGGGCCCAGAGCCCATAGAGCGCATCCACCAGCGGCCCGATCAACGGCCAGGCGGTGGGCGCGTAGAGCCAGCCCCAGCCCACCACCCGCCAGGCCTCACGGAAGACGGCCACATCCTTGATCACCCGGCCATCAGCGCCGATGGCGCGGATGCGGCCCATGGCCTCCCGGTAGCTGATCCCTGCATGGGCCACCGGGTCGTAATCGGCCGCATCGATATCGACGAAGCGGATCAGGCCGCGCCCCTGATCACGGGCCCGCAGGCTCTCCACCTCGCGCCGGCAGAGGGGGCAGGCCCCATCGAAAAGGAGGGTGAGGGCAGGTTCAGCCATGGATCAACCGAGAGGGATGGCACAGAACAGTGCGGATTCCCATGCTGGAGACAACGCTATCGAGACCGCGCGGCCGGATCAGGCCGTTGGCTGGATGCCTTCGGCCAGCAGAGCCTCGACGGCCCGCTGCAGAGAGGGGGCCAGGGGCCTGGGCTCCTGCAACCTGGGGCTCCAGATCCGACCGGATCGCAGCTGAGCAAGGCTCACCAGGGCCATGTCCTGGCCTTCCAGCAGCCGCAGCGCCTCCAGGGGGACCGGCAGGCTCGACCTGAAGAAATGGGCGCTGCGCTGGGGATTGATGTCGGTGAACCAGAAGTGAAGAGCACCCGCCTGCCAGCTGATCTCTTCCTGAAGCTCACGCCTGAGGGCCTGCTCGGCCGTTTCGCCTGGATCCAGATGCCCCCCGAACAGTCCCCAGCAGCCCGGTGCCACGATCCCGGCCACGTCGTCACGGAGCTGAACCAGCCAGGATCCCTGCCGCTCCAGCATGGCCAGGGCCACCTGCAGCGGCGGCGGAGCTTCCGATGAGGAGGAGGTCATTCAGGAAACAGCGGCATCACGGGGACCCGGCAAGGGCTGGGGCGCGGGCTGGAGCAACGGTTGAAGGCTGCTGAGCCCCAGCATCACGAAGGCCAGCGCACCCACCAGAGCCAGCCAGCGCAGGGCCAGGGGGCGGCCACGATCGACCGGCCAGTCGTCCCCATCGTCGTCGTCGCCAAAGCGCTGCTCCGGATGGGGAAGCCTGGGTCGTTGGAGCATCGGCTCGGCGCGGATCGCTCCAGTCTGGATCTGCATAGGGTGAACGGCATGACGCCCAGCTCCACTCCGGTCCACACCAGCAGGCACATCCTGCTCACCGGCGCCAGCTCCGGCATCGGCCATCAGGCTGCCCTGCAGCTGCGCCGCGCCGGCCACCAGCTCACCTTGCCGTGCCGGGATCCGGCCACGGCTGAGGCCACGCTGGCGCGTCTCGAACAAGCCGAGCCGGTGGGGCCATCCGCGCGCGCGCCGGTCTGTGACCTGGCCGATCTGGCCAGCATCGAGCGCTGCGCCGCCGAACTGCTCGGGCGCGGTGAACCGATCGACAGCCTCGTGCTCAACGCCGGGCTCCAGTACAGCGGCGGCACCGAGCCGAGGCGATCAGCCCAGGGCCATGAACTCACCATTGCGGTGAACCACCTCGCCCACCAGGCCCTGGCCCAGCGGCTGCTTCCCCTGCTCAATGGCAGCCAGGCCCCTCGGCTGGTGGTCACCGCCTCGGAGGTGCATGACCCCGCCGCAGCCGGTGGCCGGGTCGGCCAGCCAGCTGGCCTGGGCGATCTGGCCGGCCTCAGGGCTGGCTCGGGCTTCGAGATGGTGGCTGGCGGCCTGCCGTTTGATGCCGACAAGGCCTACAAGGACAGCAAGCTCTGCAACCTGCTGTTCGCTCGCGAGCTGGAGCGGCGCCTGCAGGTGCGCGGCACACCGATGCCGGTGCTCGCCTGGAGCCCGGGCCTGGTGATCCCGCCAGGGAGCGGCGGCTTTTTCCGCTACAGCCGCCGCCACAACGAATGGGGCCAGCGCCTGTTTGCCCTGGTGGCCCGTGACCTGCTGCGCATCACCGCAACGGTTGAGCTCGCCGGAGGCCTGCTGGCGGAGCTCGCCAGCGCTGATCTCCACGGCAGCCCAGGCTTCAGCTACCGCAGCAACCGGGTGGTGGGTCTGGGCCGCCTGCGCTTCGAGCTGAGCGAACCAAGCGCTGAAGCTCTCGATGACAGCCTGGCCGAGGCGCTCTGGGCGATCAGCGCCGAGCTGGTGGGTCAGAGCGCCGAACTGCCTTCGCCAGCTGGCGGGGCCAGTCAGCGGGTCGATCACCGGCCTTGAGCCTCAGGCTGGCCATCGAGCCGGCCAGCGGCCAACCACCGCGGGCCAGCACCCCGGCCAGATGGGCCAGAACCGCCATCGCCATCACGCCCCAGGCGAACAGATGGAGGCTGTAGACGAGCTGGCTCAGGTTTCCCTGCCGCAACCAGTCCTCCTGCATCAGCTTGCCGGTGCCGATCGCCAGGGCCAGGGCGGTCAGCGCCAGCGCATTGCTGGCCCTGGCGAGCTGCCGCCGCCCCAGGGTGAAGGCATAGGCAGCGAACAGCACGGCCAGCGGCAGCAACGCCACCCCCACCGTGCCGTGGATATCGATCCACTCACCGGGCAGGCGGATCGGCATCCGTCCCCAGCGCCCGTCGTACTGGCTGTAGACGAACAGCCCGCTCAGCCAGGCCAGCACCACACCGGCGGCGGTGGTTCCATGCAGCAGCCTCAGCAGGGAGGGTTGGTAGGGACGGGCCATGGCGGGTTCAGGGCGAAGACTCAGCGGCTGGATGGGGGGCCAGCTGCCAGGCCAGCAGCAAAGCGATCACCGTGATGGCCAACAGTATGAGGATCTGGGCCGGCAGCAGGGGCGCCAGGCTCAGCAGCTGCTGAAGGCCCGGCAGGGCGAGCACGATCAGCCACAGGCCGATGCCGATGCCTGGACCGACGGCGGTGATCGGTTCCCTGGGATCACCGTTGAGCCACACCAGACCCCCACCGGCGAGCAGCAGCAGCGAGAACACCAGGCTGCGGCGTGATTCGGCGTCGGTGTCTGGCCAGAAGGCCAGCACCAGGGCGGCCACTACCAGCACCGCTCCCTGGCTGAGGGCCTGGCGCCAGATCGTTGGACCGAACAGAGGCGCCTCCGGCGGGCGGGGCGGTTGCCGCATCAGGCCAGGAGCGGGCGGCAGCGCCTCGAACACCACCGTGCAGGCCGGATCGATCACCAGGTGCAGCAGGGCGATGTGCACCGGCAGCAGGATCAGCGGCTGGCCACTGAGCAGCGGCACCAGGCCCAGGGCTGCGATCGGCAGGTGAATGGCGAGGGTGTAGCCGAGGGCCCGGTGCAGGTTGGCGTCGACGCGGCGGCCCAGCTCCAGGGCCCCAACCAGATCGCTGAAGGTGTCGCCCAGCAGCACCAGATCGGCGGATTCACGCGCCACGGCGGTGCCGCGTTTGCCCATCGCCACACCGATGTCGGCGGCCTTGAGGGCCGGGGCGTCATTGACGCCATCACCGGTCATTGCCACCACCTCACCGGCGGCCTGCAGGGCACGCACCAGCTGCAGCTTCTGCTGGGGCATCACCCGGGCGAACACCGACACCTCGCGGATGGAGACAGCCAGCGCCTGCGGTGAAAGGGCTTCCAGTTCCTGACCACTCAGCACCGGACCTGGCGGCAGGCCAGCCTGATCGGCGATCGAGCGGGCCGTCACAGGGCTGTCTCCCGTGATCATCACCACGCGAACGCCGGCACTCCGCGCCGTGGCGATCGCCGCCGGCACATCCGGGCGCAGCGGGTCCGCCAGAGCCAGGAAACCCACCGGCTCGAACAGGTAGCCATGGGCATCATCCGGCAGTGCACCGCTGCTTGCGAACGGCTGCCCGTCGTGAACGGGCGCGCCATCGAGCCCACCTGCCACCGCCAGAACCCGCAACCCCCTGGCGGCGAGTGCATCGGCAGCGGCCAGCAGTGCGGAGCTCTGCCCACCATCGAGGTGGCAGAGATCGGCGATCGCCTCGGGTGCCCCCTTGGCCGCCAGCTGCAGGCCGCCCTCGCCGTCCCGCCAGAGGCGGGAGAACACCAGCAGATCACTCTGCAGCGGGTATTCGCGCTCCAGGGGCCAGTCGGGGTGGAGGTGTTCGGTGCCACCGAGATGGTCGGCAGCCAGGCGCTGGATCGCCAGTTCCATCGCATCCACCGGATCACCGCGGCTGGAGAGCACCGCCAGTTCCACCAGAGCGTGAAAGGGTTCCTCCAGGGTCTCCCCAGCACACCAGCCCTCCAGCGCTGGCCAAGTAAGAAGTTGCTGCACCCCCATCCGGTTCTCGGTGAGGGTGCCGGTCTTGTCGACGGCGAGCACCGTGGCACTGCCGAGGCTCTCCACCGCCGCGGGCCAGCGGGCCAGCACCCCGATCCGGGCCAGGCGCAGGGCGCCCAGGGCCAGGAACAGGGCCAGCACCACGGGAATTTCGTTGGGCAGCACCGCCAGGGCCAGGGCCAGGGCGGCGAGCAGGGCCTGGGGCCAGTTGCCGCCCAGTCCCCCCTGGATCAGGGCCAGGGCCGCGCAGAGCCCCAGGGCCAGAACCGTGAGGCGCCCGGTGAGGCGACGGGTCTGGCGCTGCAGGCGGGTGGGCGGCGGTTGCACCGTGGCCAGGCTGCTGCCGAGCCGGCCCAGTTCGGTGGCATCGGCCACGGCCGTCACCTCCGCCCAGCCGCGGCCGCCCGCCACCAGCGAACCCGCCAGAATCCGCTCCCCGGGCCTGGAGCGGGCGACCGGCAGGGATTCACCCGTCAGCAGGGACTCATCCAGCCACAACCCCACCGCCTCGGTGAGCTCGGCATCGGCCGCCACCCGATCGCCTTCCTCAACGCGGAGCAGATCACCCAGACGCACCTGCTCGACCGGCAGCTCGAGCGTCTGGCCGGCCCGCAGCACCCGGGCGCGCGGCGCCGAAAGCCTTGCCAGTTCAGCCAGGGCGCGGTTGCTGCGTTGCTGCTGGACCGCATCTAGCAGGCTGATGCCCAGCACGAACAGCAGCAGGATGCCGGCGTCGGCCCATTCCCCGATCAGGCCATAGATCAGGGCGCAGGCCAGCAGCAGAAGGTTGCTGGGCTCCAGCCAGCTCATCGGGAGCCAGGCTCCCTGGCCATCCCCCCAGCATCGATCAATGGCTCGGGGGAGACTTGAACTCCCGACCTTGGGGTTATGAATCCCACGCTCTAACCAGCTGAGCTACCGAGCCTCCAGCGATCAAACCTAGACGATGGGCAGCGGATGGACACACCCGAAAACCCACTGGACCAGAGCCAGCAGTGAAGGGAAGGCGAGGCGGGGCGGATTCAGATGTGCTCGATCAGCTCGGCGGCAGGGAAGCGCACCTTGGCCAGGCTGGCGTACTTGTCTTCCGGGGCCCGGTAGCCGGCCGCACAGACCACCGCCGTTCGATAGCCCGATGTATCCAGGCCGAGCAGCCTGTCGTAATCGGGCGGAGAAAAGCCTTCGATCGGGCAGGTGTCCACCTCCAGCAGGGCGGCGGCGGTCATGAAGTTGCCCAGGGCGATGTACACCTGATTGGTGGACCACTGGTCGATCATGGCGCTGCGCGGACCATCCACCAGATCCTTCTGGATAAGATCGCGATAGAAGCCGAGCTGCTCCAACGGCAGGCCACGGGCCGCGCTGGTGGCCTGAATCAATCGGTCCAGATCTGAAGCGATGATCGAGCGCCGGGCCAGGAACACCACCAGATGGGAGGCATCGGTGATCTGGCTCTGGTTCCAGGAAAACGGTCGCAGCTCGGAGCGCAGAGCCGGATCATCGATCACCAGAAACTTCCAGGGCTGCAGGCCGTAGGAGGATGGCGTGAGCACCAGGGCGGCTTCGAGGGCGCTCCAGGTGTCGGCTGCAATCAGGCGGCCGGGATCGAACACCTTGGTGGCATAGCGCCACTGCAGGGCAGTGAGTAGGGAGGAGGGATCCGTGGCCAGAGGAGCTGTCTGCACTGAAGTTGACCTGGCTGCAGAAAAGTTGTCAGTCCTGAGCTGAATTTTAAGCCGTGGCCAGCCAGCCGGAATGAATCAATGCCAACCGTTCAGGCCCGGCCAGGCAGAAAGGTGAGTGGGTTGACGGCACCACGGCCGGGAGGATGAATCTCGAAATGGAGGTGGGGACCGGTGCTGCGTCCGGTGCTGCCCATTTCGGCAATCGTCACCCCCTGCGCCACCACCTGTCCCACCTGCACCAGCAGGCGGCTGTTGTGGGCGTAAAGCGACTTGCTGCCGTCTTCATGCTGAATCTCGACCATGAACCCGTAACCACCGTCGTGCCAGCCGGCAAAGCTCACCTGGCCGGAGCGGGCCGCCACGATCGGAGTTCCGACATTGCTGGCGATGTCGATGCCCTTGTGCATCCGCCCCCAGCGCCAGCCATAGCCTGAGCTGAACACCCCACGGCTCGGCCAGATCCAGGTGGAATTGGCAGGACGGGGTGACTCATCGGCAGGACGCCCGAAATTCGGCAGTTCAGGCCAGCTCAGGCCACCGCTGCCGACAGGATTGAGACCCAGGATCATCCGACTGCGGACCGGCGCGGCATTGGCCACCCGGATCTGGGTGCCGGCCACCAGGCCTGCTGCCTGCAGCCCGGGATTGAGCCGTAACAGATCCTGAAGACTCATGCCATAGCGCTGGGCAAGCTTGCGAAGATTGTCGCCAAGGCGCACAACGCCCATGGCTTCCAGCGGAGGTGGTGTTGAGAGGGGTGCCCGGCGGCGAAGTTCGGAAGCATCGATGGAAGCCAGTTGCCTGGCCTGCTCGCCTCTGTTGGCAGGCAGCATCACCCAGTCCCCGGCTCGGAGGCGGTGGTCCGCTTCAAGGGCGTTGAGCTGGGCCAGTCCGGAGGGGGGCAAGCGGAGCTGGGAGGCCAGTTCATCAAGCCTGATCCCGAAGCGGACCTTCGCCCAGAGCCGTGCCGTGCTGGGCTCCGGCAGCGCTGCCACCTGATGAGATTCAGCCGAGATGGCCTCCGGCAGGGTGTCCCAACCGGATGAGCGGGAGTCAGCACTGCCGGGAATGGCTCCAACGGCCACCAGCGAAAGCACCGGGACGGCCCCCGCCAGGGGCCAGAGGAGTTTGTAAGGCTTCATGCAAATCCCCAGAGGAACAAAGCCCGGTGGAGAAGCCAGCATCCCCGGACCGCGCCGAGAGTAGCGGTATGAACCTCCAGGCACAAGTCTCACCCGTTCCTCATGGGGCCTGAATAGAGCGAGGGAAAGGATCAGATCCCTCTCTCCAACTGCCTGATCGCTTCAAACAGAACGATCGCCGCAGCCACCGAAAGGTTGAGGCTGCGGACGCCACCACCCAGCTGCACCGAACCTGGCATCGGAATCGTCAGCTGCGCATCGGCCAGCTGCAGCGCCTCGGCAGGCAGCCCGTCTGTTTCGCGGCCCAGCAGCAGCCAGTCGTCGTCGGCGAATCTGAAGTGGGTGTAGGGAGCATCCGCCTGGCTGCTCAGGGCCACCAGCCGTCCGCCGCGCTCGGAGCGCTCCCTGGCAAAGGCCTGGAGATTGCTGTGCAGGTGCAGCTGCACCCAGGGCCAGTAATCGAGGCCGGCCCGCTTGAGCTGGCGATCCTCAAGGCTGAACCCCAGTGGAGCGATCAGGTGCAACTCGGTGCAGGTGGCAGCGCAGGTGCGGGCCACGTTTCCGGTGTTGGGGGGGATCTGGGGCTGGAAGAGAACAAGCCGAGGCATGGAACTAGCCGCAGGGCACCTGCTGGCTGAGCGCCAGCAGGTTGATCGCACGGCCATGCACCACCAGCCAACTGGCCTGACAACGCTGATGCAGCTGCTGCTGAAGCTCGCCAAGCCGGTCACGGAACAATCCCCCGATCGCCGTGGCCGGTACGACACCCCAGCCCACCTCCTCACAGACGATCAGCTGGTCTGAGCGGCACCGGAGCAGCGCCTCGAGCAGTTCCGCCTGGCAATCACTCCAGTCACCGGCGTCCAGCGCCAGGTGATGGGCCAACCAGGTGCCGAGCGAATCGATCAGCAGCAGCTGGCCGGGCTCCGCCTGATCAAGGGCCTGGCTGAGCGCTCCGGCCACTTCCCAGGTGGGCCAGCTCGCGGGGCGGCGCTGCCGGTGCAGGCTGAGGCGCTGCTGCCAGCCCTGATCCCCTTCCCGGAGTGGGCCGGTGGCGAGATAGATCACCGGCAGGCTGCTGCTGGCGGCGAGGTGCTCGGCCCAGCGGCTCTTGCCACCGCGACCGGGGCCCGTCACCAGGGTGAGGCCAGGTTCAGCCACCGCCATTCATGTTGCGCAGCGTGGCCACCGAGGATGGAGAGACGCGGTTGAGATAGCGGAAGATCCAATACTTGAAGATGGTGGCAAGAATCACCGGGAATGTGGCGATGAACAACAGAACAAAGTTTTCTCGCTGCGGGAGTCCGAGGTGGTTTGATATTCCATCGAGCAACACAGTCCAACCTTCAGGGCTGTGAAACCCAACAAAGATATCGGTGAACAGGATGATGGCGAACGCCTTGGCACTGTCGCTCAAACCATAGATCTGCTCGTCGAGGAAACCCCTCAGAACCCGGATGTCATCTCGGCCCAACACGCAGATCAAGGCGAAGCCAAGCAGGGCAAAGCCATCGGAGAGCACGTTCTTGATGGCCCGGGTGCTCTGACCATCCGCCTCCTCTTTGAGTTGCTCAGCCCTGGCGGCCAGGGCCAGATGCAGCGCTTCGGGGGTGGGCAGCTGATCGCCCTTGAGCAGGGCGTCGAACTCGATTTCGGCCCGGTAGATCCGCAGCCGCTCCACCGCCTCCTCCTCGAGCTGGGGCTTGGTGTAGCTGAGGAAGGGCACATCTGGTGCCAGCCGGTTGACCAGGGGGGAGATCAAAAAGGTGCGGCTGGCCTGCTGGATCAGCAACGGCACCAGAATCAGCAGCAGCAGTATCCGCAGGGACACCAGGGTGGTGTCGCGGCGGCGGCGGAAGCCGGCCACCACCGAGGCCTCAGCCTCCGGGTCGAGCTGACGGCGAACCCTTTCAACCACGCCGATCAGGCTGCGGGGCAGCAGTTCTGGGGAGCGGCTCAGGGCCGGCAGGGGGGAACGGTTGCTATAGCGGGCTTCCACCGATTCGATCAACTGCAGCTGGCGCCGCTCCTGGCTGTCGAGCTCATGCTCCCGTCCTTCAAGGTCGTCGATGAACTGGCTGCAGATCTGCAGAGCGGTGCGGAAGCGCCGCAACATCTGGGCCTGGACCGAGCGCGGCAGGCTGAGATTCACCTCCGGCCGCACGGGGCGATCGTTGTAATACTCCAGCTCCAGGCCCTGGATCAGCAGTGCCGCCTCATAGGCCCGCTCCAGATCAAGGCTCAGATCAGTGGATCGCGCCTTACCGAACGTTCCAATCCAATCACGCAGGGTCATCGGCGGTCAGCGGGAAAACACCCACCAGGTGAGCATCGGCACAATCGTCCCCACCACCAGGAGGATCACCACCCAGGTGAAGCCACTTCCCGCAGCGGTTTCGGCCTGGGTCGGGATGCTGGTGACAACCACGGGCTGCTCCAGCTCCAGAGGCGGGCCTGGATCATCGGCGCCGCTGAGCACCTGCTCCAGGCGATTCAGGGCATCGATCGAAGCCTGGCGGTAGCGCGAGCCCATCCGCAGGGGGATGTCCATGGTGGTGTCAGCCGTGCTGCGCAGCAGGCTGGCGGGGAGTTGCTCCAGCAGGTCGGGCGATGCCTTCACCGCTGCGGTGTTGGTCTGGCCATCGATCAGCAGCAGCAGGGAAGGCTCTCCCGTCGTGGAGATGCTGTTCCAGCGCTGGATCAGATCAGCGCCGAGGCTGTCGAGCTCCAGGCCGTAGTCGAGTCGTCCGACCGTGACCAGCCTGGCCTGCACATGGCTCGCCTCAAACGCGGCCAACCGCTTTTCCAGCTCGGCAGCCGTGGCGCGGCTGAACAGGCTGGCCGCATCGGTGACGTGGTTCAGGGGGGCCTGGGCTGGAAAATCCCTGGCGGAGGCCGCTAGAGCAGGCTGGAGTGGCAGGAGCTGGATCATCAGCGCCGCGAGGATGCCCAGCAAACGGGAGAACGGTGGGAACGGACGCACGGTTCGCTGCCTACAGAACAGAACTGTATTCAGTTTGCCCTCAGCCAGCCAGGCTGTCGCGGTGCAGGATTTCAATCACCTCGAGAATCTGGCTGGCCCGTCCATCCGGTAGAGCCAGCTGGTTGGAAAGGCGATCCAGAAAGGCCTGCTCAGCCGGCTCCACCAGCCGGTCGCTGTGCACGAGCTGGGCGGCCACCGCCAGGGCCGTTTCGCGCTGATCAGCGTCGAGGGCCGGGATGGCCTCGGCCACCAGCTGGTCCAGTCCCTGATTGCGGAGGATCAGCAGCAGGTCGTCGAACATGGCGCCGATGATCTGATCAGAAAGCCCGGCAAATGGGGTGCGGTGATCAAGCTGGCCCCGCAGCGCCTTGGCCTCCTCCCGGCCCATTGCTCCATCGGAGGCCACCGCAGCCAGTGCGATGGCGGCAAACGCCTTGCTGGCATTCATTCGGGCGCTCCCTCGGCGGGCATGCAATCGAGTCAACCTCTCACGGATGGCACCACTCCGGCACTGCTTGTGTCAGCGTTCCCACGAACCCCCTCCGGATTGCCGTGACCGGTCTGCCCGCTGCGGCCCGCCTCTGCCTGGGGGCAGGCCTGCTCGGTCTGGTGCTGTGCCTGATCAATCAGTGCAGCGCTCCGGAACTGAGCCCCCCCCTGGAACGCGCCGCCGTGCTGGCAAGCCTGATGGCCGTGGGCCTGATGCTGGTGGCCCTGCTCTGGACCCGTGCCACCCCGACCGCCCCTGATCGGGTGGAACTGGGGGGACCGCAGGGTTTGGAGCTGATCGCCGGCTTGCCGGCAGAGCTGGCCGCCGAGCTCAGCTGGGGCAGCCGCATGCTGTTGACCGCAACCCCGGCGGCCAGCCTGGTGCTGCACTGGCAGGGGCAATCGATCCTGCGGCGTGGGGTGCTCGGCGCCCAGCCCTTCGAGCCGGGAGCGATCTGCCAGCGCGCCCGGCAGGGCGGCAAGGCTGTGTCGCTGGTGACGTTGAAGCTCTATCCCGGTGCTGCTGAATTCAGCGGATTGCCGGCCGGAACCCCCGCCGTGCTGGTGCAGCCGATCAGCGGTGGCGGCTGGCTGGTGCTGGGGGGATGGTCGCCGCGGTGCTTCAGCCGCGCTGATGAAGCCTGGATCGAGGGGTGGGCCGAGAAGCTCAGAACACCACTGGAGGCCTGGAGCGTTCAGGCTGGTCCGGGGAACGATCCGAGGCCGGAGGAATCCGCAGCTGGGAATTCACCCTGCCGCCAGGCGTGCTGAAGGTGGCGAGGCCATCACCTCCCACCCTGCCGAGCGCCTCGGTGCTGCGGGTGATCTGCTGATTGGCATCCCTGGTCAGAACCACACCACCACGGGCCATGAGCCAACGGGTGTCCCAGTTGTAGACACACTCCCGGGCCAGCAGCTTCTCACCCGGCTGGCGCAGATCACAGCCGGTGGGGATCAGGGCCCACTGCTGATCCAGCTGAACTTCCAGGGACTCACCCCGCACCTGGAGCTTGCCGCTGCGACCGAAAAATGGCTGCAGGGTGCTGAGCCGCTGGGTGGAGCTGGTCCAGCGAACCCGCTGGGCATCGACAACGGTGTTCTGGGCGGGATCGGTGAAGCGCACCGGCGCGAGCGCGTCGAGAACTTCATCCCGGGTGTTGCCCTCGAGGGCGGAGGCGGTGAGGGTCTGAGCAGGCCCCTTGCCCAGGCGCCTTGTGCCCAGAACCGGACCGGCGGCCAGCAGGACACCTGTGTTGGCGAACCAGTCGGCCCGGGCGACCCTGAGGTCGAGTTTCTGGCTGATCAGCCGCGTGTCACCCCGGAGTTCCAGTTTGCTCTGGTCGATCAGAAACAGGGCTGTTCTGGCTGTCAGGCGCGACGAACGGTCCACGAGCATCGGTCGCTGGTCGATGGAGATCCGTTGCGCCTTCGGGGTCCAGCGCACCCGGTCGCCGGAGATCACCGAGGGCTTGGGCCCCAGCACCTGAATCCGCACCGCGCCCTCCAGGGTGATCAGCTCGCCGTCGTTCAGCACGGTTCCGCGCTTCGCCTCGATCCGGTAGCTGGGTTTGCCGCCGGCATAAATCACCCCGCGGGGCTGCTGCACCGTCGCCCGGCGGCCCTGCAGGTCGTAGCGGGCCAGGGGGCTGATCAGCTCCCAGCTGGGGCGACCCCTGGCATCCTGCTGGCGCAGATCGAGGCTGCGGAACACGAAGGGCTGGGGCGGGCTGGGTTTGGCGGCCGGGGTCCGGCTGCAGCTCAGCAGGGGAAGGCTGCCCAGCAAGCTGGTCAGCAGGATCAACAGCAGACGGCTCATGGTGACGGGATCGGCTCCAGCCGCGCCATCACCGGCTCCGGCTGCGGCAATTCCAGACCGCTCAGCAAGCCTCCCCAGCGGAGCTGATCCAGCCAGGTGGCTGCAGCGGCGGGATCCGCCATCACCCCGCTCTCCAGGGGCTGCTGCTGCAGTTGAAGCATCATCCGCGCGGAGAGGTCGGGCAGCAGAGGCGCCAGCAGCAGGGCCACCTGGCGGCTGGCTTCCAGCACGGCATAGAGATCGTCTGCCACCGACTGGCGTTCCTCCTCCTGTTTGATGCGGCTCCAGGGGGTCTGGGTGTTGAGGAAGCCATTGGCGGCGATCGCCAGCTGCAGAGCGGCTTCGGCCGCCTGACGGAAATCAAGGCGTGCCATCCCCTCCAGGACAAGCTGGCGGGCCTCGGCCGCCGCCAGCGCCAGTGGATGCCCCGGGGAGCGGCCCTCCACGGTGGGAGGAACACTCTCCTGGAACCAGCGGCGAGCCATCGAGGAGGTGCGGTTGAGCAGGTTGCCGATCGTGTTGGCGAGGTCATTGTTGACCAGATCGAGGAAGCGCTGCTGCTGAAAGTCGCCGTCCTCGCCGAAGGCGATGTCACGGAGCAGATACCAGCGCACCGCATCGGCACCGAACTGATCAAGCAAGACGGCGGGATCGAGCACATTTCCCAGCGACTTGCCCATTTTCTGGCCTTCCCGGGTGAGAAAGCCATGGCCGAACACCTGGCGCGGCGGCTCCAGGCCCGCCGAGAGCAGCATGGCCGGCCAGTAGACGGCGTGGAAGCGCAGGATGTCCTTGCCGATCACATGCACGCGGGCTGGCCAGCCGCGACTGACCGCCAGCTCCAGATCGGGCGGATCGCCCGGTTCGAGCAGGGCGGTGAGATAGCCGAGCAGGGCGTCGAACCACACATAGAAGGTGTGATCGGGATGGCCGGGCACCGGGATTCCCCAGGGAAGATTGAGCCGCGAGATCGAGAAGTCACGCAGGCCCTGGCCGACGAAGTTCTCCACCTCACGGCGACGACTGGCAGGGGAGATGAAGCCGGGCTGAGCGATCAGCGCCTCGATCGCTCCCTGATACCGCGACAACCGGAAAAACAGGTTCCGTTCATCGCGCCACTCCAGGGGTCGGCGGTGGATCGGACATTCCGGATCGTCAGCTTCGTGGGCGTCGTCCTTGAACTCTTCACAGGCCACGCAGTACCAACCCTGCTGACGGCCCTCGACCACATCCCCGGCGGCCTCGACCCGTCGGAAGAACTGCTCGACCAGACTGTGGTGCCGGGGATCAGTGGTGCGGATGAAGCGGTCGTTGCTGATCCGCCAGCGCTTCCAGAGATCCTGGTACTGAGCACTCACGGCATCGCAATGGGCCTGGGGGGTGAGGCCGGCGGCCTCGGCGGTCCGCTGAATCTTGAGGCCGTGCTCATCGCAGCCGGTGACCAGCACCACCCGCTCGCCGATCAGTCGCTGGTAACGGGCCAGGGCATCACAGGCCAGGGTGGTGTAGGCACTGCCGAGGTGCGGCTTGTCGTTGACGTAATAGAGCGGTGTGGTGAGCGTGTAGGTCATCGACGGTTATGAAGGGCCCGCTGCGCCGCCAGAGCGGGCCCTGCGCCGGGGCTGGATCTTACCCAGCGTCGCTCGCCGTTCAGAATCGGCCCGATCGAGCAGGTGGTACCCATCAACAGGATCGACGACGATGCCGCCGTTGTGGTGTGGGGCGGCGGCAGTGGCGGCGTGGCAGCCGCCCTGCAGGCGGCTCGCAGTGGCACGGACACCCTGCTGCTCACCCCGGGGCCCTGGCTGGGGGGAATGGTGAGCGCCGCCGGCGTCTGCTGCCCCGATGGCAATGAACTCACCCCCTGGCAGACGGGCATCTGGGGAGCCCTGCTGCGGGAACTGCAGCGGCAGGAGCCCGAAGGGCTGGATCAGAACTGGGTGAGCTGCTTCGGCTGGCGGCCCGCCAGCGCCGAAGCGATCCTGCGCCGCTGGGTGAGAGCTGAACCCCGCCTGCGCTGGTGGAGCGGCTGTGCCTTGAACGGGGTGGATCGCCAGGGCTCACGGCTCCTCGCCCTGGCCATCGAACGCGGCGGCCAGGCCCTGCGGATCCGGCTCCATGTGTTGATCGATGGCAGCGACCGGGGCGACCTGTTCCCCCTGGCGGCCGTGCCCTTCCGGCTGGGCTGGGAAGCCCGGGAGAGTTGGGAGGAGCCGAGTGCGCCCCCCCGGCAGCGGCTGGAGCGGGAACCGTTCTTCCTTCAGCAGCCGGTGCAGTCACCGACCTGGGTGGTGATGGGGCAGCTTGGCAACGGATCATGCCCTCCCGGCTCCCCCCCCACGGCCCCGTTCGAGCGGGCCAGTGAAGCCTTCGGCCTGGAGCGCACCCTCACCTACGGGCGCCTGCCGGGCGGCCTGGTGATGCTGAACTGGCCCCTGCACGGCAACGACTGGCACGGCAATCTCGATGCCGCCTTCAGCGGCGACCCCGCTGCCGAGAACGATCTGTTTGCCCGGATGCAGGCCCACAGCCTCGCCTTCGCCGCAGCTCTTCAGCAAGCCTCAGCCGGCTGGCTGGAGGCCACCGGGGTGTTCCCGGAGCAGGGCCATGGGGATCTGCAGGGCCGATCACCCCTGGCCCTGATGCCCTATTGGCGCGAAGGACGGCGAATGGTGGGCCACACCGTTGTCAGGGAGCAGGATCTGCTGCCCGGCGCTGCCGGGGAACGGATCGCACCCCTGCCCCTGGGGATCGATGGGACGGTGCAATCCATCGCTGTGGGGAACTACGCCAATGATCACCACTATCCCGGCGACGACTGGCCGCTTGCCCCGAAAAGCTGTCGCTGGGGCGGACGCTGGAGCGGCACTCCCTTCTGCATTCCCTACGGCGCTCTGGTCAGTGGAGATGTCGACAACCTGCTGGCAGCCGACAAGGGCTTCAGCAGCAGCCACATGGCCAACGGCGCCACCAGGCTTCAGCCCTTGATCCTGAACATCGGCCAGGCGGCCGGTGCGGCGGCGGCGCTGGCGGTGCAGGGGGGCCTGGCCCTGGCCGACCTGCCGGTGCGGCGGATCCAGGAGGAGCTGATTCATGATCGCCAGGCTCCGGCCGGCCCCGTGCCGATCTGGGATACCGCCTGGCACCATCCCGAGTGGCGGTTGCGCCAGTTGGCGGCCCTGGATGGCCCGGCCAGGCTGGAAACCACGGGTTGCTGGAGCGAGGCGAGGCCGCCGAGTCCAGCGGAGGCCCCGGCTGAGCCCCATCAACAGGAGTTCAGAGGCACCCTCAAGGTGGATGGCAGTTGCAGCTATCGCTTGCAAACGGAGGGCCAGGACTGGCCGCTGATCACCCTGGAGCCCGGTCTGCATCGCTGGCTGCAGCAGCAGGATGATGGCTGTCAGCTGGCGTTGGTGGCCGTCGCCAACCCCTGGGGACCATGGCTGCGGGCCAGCAGGCTGCTGCCCTGATCGGCTCGGCGGCAGCTGGAGCCTCCTTCACCTGCCACGGCTCGAGGCCAGGCTTGCCTCCAGCCGCAGCAGATCGGCCAGGGAATCAACTGCCGAAACACGGACCACGAGCGGATCACCGGGGCTGCTGGTCTCAGGGCACAGCACCGCCTGATCCAGGGCCAGGGACTCCAGATGCACCAGTCCCAGCCGGTCCTGGGGGCGAAGCCAGCGAAGGAAGAGGCCGTCCCAGCATTCTGCGCGCTGTTGCTCGAACCACACCTGCTGCCAGTGGCGCTGATCTTCACGGCTGATCTGGATGCCCTCGCGCACGACCGGATCGAGGCCCTCCAGCAGTTCGGCCAGGCCCTGCTCGTCGAGGGGGGTGCCCCCCTCGTCCGCCAGGGCGGCCAGCTGGCGTTGCACGAGAAGATCGCCGTAGCGCCGGATCGGCGATGTGGCCTGCACATAGGCGCCCAGCCCGAGGCTGAAATGGGGAGCTGGGCGCACGCCGCTGCTGCCGCGGCTGAGGCAGCGACGCAGGGCCGCATGGCGCACCGGGCCGGCAGGCAGGGCGTTCAGCTCGGAGGCCGGAGGCAGCTCGGAGGCGGGCTGGCTGCGATAGGGCAGGGCCAGACCATGCCGTACCCCGTAGTCGGCCACCACGGCGCCATTGAGGATCATCGCTTCAGCGACCAGGGCGCGGGCAGCCGAGAGCTCCGTGACCTCAAGCTCGGCCCGCTCGTCGCGGCAACGGATCCGCCCTTCCGGTTGCTCCATCGACAGGGCCCCCTGCCGCTCCCGCCAGCCACGCCGGAGCAGCAGCAGACCATGCAACTCGGCCAGATCGGCTTCCTGCGGTGGAGCCAGCTCGATCAACTCGTCACCATCGGCGTAGGTGAGCCGGTAGGTGGGCCGAACCCAGCTCCGCTGGATCGAAGCGGAGTGCACGGCCCCATCCGAATCAAGTTCAATCGCCGTGCTCCAGGCGGCGCAGCGCTGGCCCTGGCGCAGGCTGAACGGTCCGGCCGCCAGGCTGAGCGGAAACATCGGCACCACCCTGGCGGCCAGGTAAAGGCTGGAGGCCCGTTGCCTGGCTTCCAGATCCAGAGGGGAATCGGCAGCGATCAGGCGGCCTGGATCGGCGATGTGCACCCAGAGCCGGCGGCGACCGTCACCAACCGTCTCTAGGGACAGGGCGTCATCGATCTCGGCGGTGTCGGCGTCATCGAGGCTGTAGGTGCGCAGCGCAGTGAGATCAAGCCGATCCCGATCGCCTGGCCGCTCCTGGGCAGCAGCAGCCACCAGGCGTTCGGCCTCGGCCAGCAGGGCAGGCTCGAAGCCCCGTTCCCAGACGGTCTGGCGCAGGGAGGGCAAGCCATGGCGTTCCCACTGGCCCAGATCCACCAGCAGGTGGCGAATCGGCCCGGCCTGAGCCTCGCAATGGGCCTGCTGCAGGGCACGGCGCAACTCCAGCGGTAAAGGGGTGTCACTGACGCCGGAAGCGAAGCCCAGCAGCTGCTCCAGCTGCAGCCGCTGAGCCGGGGCCAGACCGGCCGGATCAATCGGTTGACGTTGGCGCAACAGCTCCGACCAGGCCTGCTGGCGCTGCTCGGCCAGACGGCCCAGGCGCCGTTCATGGCGCAACTGGCGCAGATCCCGCAGGGAGCGGGGTTGCACCAGGCCATGGCGCCAGCGGAAGAACGGCTGGCCGGGATCCTGCAGGGCCAGCCAGCAGGCGGCCCGGGCCGTCGGGGTGTCGGTGGTGGCGATCAGCGCCACAAAATCTTCGAGTTCACAGCTGGTTTCCCCGAGCAGCAACCAGGCGGCGCCGAAATCCCTCGCCGAAGGCCGCTGAGCGGGCAACTCCGCTTCCACCAGCCGCCAGGGGGGTTGGCCCAGACGGGTGGCTGGTGCTTCCGCTCCCCGGTGATGGGCAAGCAGATCGAGCTGACGCTGGGGAAGGTGCTGGGCGCGTCCTTCCCAACCGACCAGAAGGGCCGCCCTGGAACCATTCAGGCTCTCAACGAGGCCAAGCTCAGGCCCCTTGGGGCCGATCAGACCGACCAGGTCGCCCGGTTGGAGGGACAAGGCCGGGCTCAGCCTTCCGGATTCACGAACGGCAGCAGGGCCAGGATGCGCGCCCGCTTCACCGAATTGGTGAGATCACGTTGTTGCTTCGCAGTGAGACCCGTGAGCCGACGCGGCAGGATCTTGCCACGCTCGGTGATGAATTTCTTGAGCAGATCGACGTCCTTGTAGTCGATCGGGTCGCCTGGTTTGATCGGCGAAAGGCGCTTCTTGAAAAAGGAACTGGACATGGATTGGGAGAACGGCAGCTGGAAGAAGGGAATGGCAACGCGGCAGCCTGCCCGTCAGCGGACAGCCAGGCTGGAACTCACTTGATCTCCTTGTGGATCGTGCTCTTGTTGCAATGCGGGCAGAACTTCTTCAACTCAAGCCGCTCTGTGGTGTTGCGACGGTTCTTCTGGGAGGTGTAACGGGACACCCCGGGAGAACGCTTGGCGGGATTGGACCGGCATTCCGTGCACTCGAGGGTGATCACGAGCCGGACGCCCTTGTTCTTGGCCATGAAAGGACGTGCTCCGCTGATGCGAGGCGAACTGACAACGAACTATCCTAACGCTCCGGCCTCCCACCCCACCCTCCTTAGGATCGCCAGGCTGACGGGTCTTGAGAAACGATGCGGGTCTCGCTCCAATGGCTCAGGGAGCTCGTGGCCTGCGACACGCCGGTGGCCGATCTCGCCGAGCGTCTTTCGATCGCCGGCTTCGAAGTGGAGGGGATCGAGGATCTGGCCGCCCGGGCCGCCGGCGTGGTGGTGGGCCTGGTCACAGACCGCCAGCCGCACCCGAACGCCGACAAGCTCAGTGTCTGCCAGGTCGAGGTCGGGGCTGAAGCCCCGCTGCAGATCGTCTGTGGTGCCGCCAATGTGCGATCCGGGATTCATGTGCCGGTGGCCCTGGTGGGCAGCCACCTACCGGCCGTCGATCTCACGATCAAGCCCGCCGAGCTGCGCGGAGTGGCCAGCAGCGGCATGATCTGCTCCCTCCAGGAGCTTGGCCTCAGTGGCAGTTCTGCCGGCATTGCGGTGCTCGATGAGCTGCTGCAGGAGGTGCCACCGCCCGGGACACCTGTGGCTGGGGCCCTCGGCCTCGATGATCAGATCCTGGAGCTGGCGATCACCGCCAACCGACCTGATGGTCTCTCGATGCTGGGCATCGCCAGGGAAGTGGCCGCCCTCACCGGCGCTCCCCTGAAGCTCGGCGAGCTGCCGGAGGCGATCGGAGCGCAACCACTCGATCCTCCCCCGGCTGATCGGGAGGCGATCGAGGCTGGCGGCCTGTTCAGCCTCACCGCCCTCCGTTCTGTGAGGGTGGAGCCTTCACCGCCCTGGCTGCAGCGACGCCTGGAGCGTGCCGGTCTGCGGCCGATCAACAACGTGGTCGATGTCACCAACCTGGTGATGCTGGAAACCGGTCAACCGCTGCATGCGTTTGACGCAGACCGGCTGGCTGGTCTGGAGCCGACCGCTGCGGGCGGGAGCGAGGCCTCACCACAGCGCATCGGCCTGCGCGGCGCCACTGAGGCAGAACCGTTCACCGGGCTCGACGGCGTCAGCCATCAGCTCAGCCCTGAAGCCCTGCTGGTGACCTACGCCGGCCAGGCCGTTGCCCTGGCCGGGGTGATCGGGGGCGCAAACAGCTGCGTCCAGGAAGACACCAGGACGATCTGGCTGGAGGCGGCTGTCTTCGCCCCCCAGGCCGTGCGACGCAGCGCCCGCAGCGTCGGGCTTCGGACCGACGCCAGCCTGCGTTTCGAGAAGGGATTGCCGCGCCAGGTCACGCTGGCGGCGGCGGATCGGGCCGTCAGCCTGCTTCAGGAACTCACCGGGGCACAACTGATCGGGCGTTGGCTGCATCAGAGTCCAGCGGAGTCGCAGCCGCCCCTGCTGCTGCGCCGCGACGCGCTGCACCAACTGCTCGGGCCGGTGCTGGTGGATGGCCAGGAAGGCGACCTCGATGACCAACGTATCCAGCAGACCCTCTCAGCCCTGGGCTGCCAGCTGGAACCCGAAGCGAATGGCTGGCTGGTAACGGTGCCCCCCTCGCGGGCCATGGACCTGCGCCGGGAGGTGGATCTGATTGAAGAGGTGGCTCGCCTGGTCGGCTACGACCAGTTCGCCTGCCACCTTCCCGATCCGATCCGCCCCGGTGGCCTGGAGCCATCCCAGCGGGCGGAGCGTCGCCTGCGTCAGACCCTCTGCACCGCCGGCCTGCAGGAACTGTGCACCCTGTCTCTTGTTTCCGGTGATTCGGCACTGGCCACGGCGCCCCGGGCCCCGCTCGCCAATCCCCTGCTGGCCGATTACAGCCACCTGCGCGACAGCCTGATCGAAGAGTTGCTCCAGGCGGCCCGCCGCAATCTCCAGGCCTCCCAGCCTGGATTCTGGGGCTTCGAGATCGGCACTGTCTTCGAGCTGATCCCAGGATCCGCCGTGCCGCAGGAGCGCCCTGAGCTGGCCGGGCTGATCTGCGGAGAGCGCCGCGCCGAGCTCTGGAGCAGTGGCGGCAAGCCACGGCATCCCGACTACTTCGAAGCCCGCGGCGTGCTTCAGCTGGCTCTGGCCAGCCTGGCCATTCCCTGTGAGGACCGACCCCTCAGCAGCCATCCGCTGCTCCATCCGGGCCGGGCAGCGGAGCTGGTGCTGGAGGGACGGGTGATCGGCTGGTTCGGCCAGCTCCATCCCGCCCAGGCTGAGCGCCTCGATCTGCCTGAGGCCACCTACCTGTTTCAGGCGCCGCTTGAGGCGCTGCTCACAGCCGCCACCCGCCGCAACCGCTGGCAGCCGAGCTTCTCGGTTTTCGCCACAGTGCCTGCCTCGGAGCGGGATCTGGCCCTGGTGGTGCCCCATGACGTCACGGCGGCGGCCTTGCTGGCCACGATCCGCAAGGCAGGCAGACCGCTGCTGGAGTCGGCCGAGCTGGTGGATCGTTACGGGGGAGACCAGATAGCCGCCGGAGCTGTCAGCCAGTCCTTTCGGCTGCGCTACAGGGATCCGCGCCGAACCCTCACCGACGCCGATGTGGAGCAATGCCATGCCGCGATCCGCGCCGCCCTCGACCGCCAGTTCGGTGCCCAGCTGAGAAGCTGAAGGCAGCTGGTCTGGGCGGCTCAGCTCAGCTCCGCTCCAGGACGGCCAGAGCCTCAACATGGCTGGTCTGGGGAAAGAAATCGAACGGTTGCACGCTGAGCAGCCGCAGGGATCCTTCAGCGCAGAGCCTGGCGAGATCCCTGGCCAGGCTGGCCGGGTTGCAGCTCAGATAGGCCAGCCGCTGGGGAGGAGCTGCTCGAATCGCCTCGCAGACGCTCGCAGGCAGCCCCTTGCGCGGTGGGTCAAGCAGCAGGGCATCGGCATGGCGCAGGGCCTCAGGCAGGGCGACGGCCACATCGGCCGTTTCCAGCTCCACGCCGGCCAGGCCATTGAGGCTGGCGTTGATGCGAGCCTGGGCGATGCTGCCAGCGTGCTGCTCAAGGCCTAGCACCTGGGCTCCAGCTGCCGCCAGAGGCAGGCTGAAGGTGCCGATGCCACAGAAGGCGTCAACAATTCTGGCCGCCTGAGACGGTTGCAGAGCAGCATCGAGCAGGGGCAGAAGCTGTTCGGCCTGGGGGGTGTTGACCTGAAAGAAAGTGTCGGGCCCGATCTGGTACTGAAGCCCACCGAACCGTTCGATCAACCAGGGTCTGCCGGCTATGCAGCTGGTGGATGGTCCCATCAGGGTGTTGGTCGCCCGGGGCTGAAGATTCAGGCAAACCCCCACCAGCTCCGGCCAGCGATCCATCCAGATCTCGGCCTGCGCCTGCAGGTCGGGCAGGTCGTCGTGGCTGCTGATCAAGGTGAGCAGCACCTCGCCGGTGTGATGTCCCAGCCGCAGGGCAAGGTGACGCAGCCCGCCCCCCTCGCGCAGATTGACATCCACAGGCCAGTCGCTGACCTCGAGGTCGTGCTTGAGGGGAGTGATCAGGCGATCGATGCGGGGATCAAGCACCGGGCAGCGGTTCATGTTCACGATCCTGTGGGTGCCGCTGCGGTAGAACCCCGCCCGCAGCAGACCTTCCGATGTGCGCTCCAGTGGGATCACAGCGCGGTTCCGGTAGCCCAGTGGCGAGTGGGCGGCCAGGATCGGCTCCACCGGCAGCTGCAACCCGCCGATCCGGCGAAGGGTTTCCTGGAGCAGATCCTGTTTCCAGAGGGCCTGGGCAGGGTCGTCCAGATGCTGGACGCTGCAGCCGCCGCAGTTGCCAGCCAGGATGCAGGGGGGCTTGCGGCGATCCGGGGAGCTGCTGCGCCGCTCGATCAGTTCGGCGATCAGGTGCCGCTGGCCATGGTGCCGGACCCTGGCGCGAACCTGCTCGCCAGGCAGGACGCCTGCGACGAAGACCACCAGCTCCTGAGGCTCAGGGCCAGGCCCACCCACACGAGCCACCCCGTGGCCCTCATGGTTGAGACCGGTGACCAGGAGCTCCAGCTCGGAGCCGATCGCTGGCATGGATGACCCCATTGGGAACGCTCGGCAGTCCGGAAGGGCGTTCCTGACCCTAGATGCAAAGGGCCGTTACACATGGCGGGCCAGCAGCGGCCAAAGGGCATTGCCTCGATAGGATCAAGCCGTGCATGGTGGACGGAATGAGCGTTGTCCGGGATCTGATCCTGCAAGCCGATGATCAACTCCGCTACCCCAGTGGCGGTGAACTGCGCGTGATGGCGCAGTTTCTCTCGGGTGGCAGCCAGCGCATCAGGATTGCCCGTGCCCTCAGCGAGAACGAACGCAAGATCGTCGACGAATCGGCTCGGCAGCTGTTTTCCCTCAAGCCGGAGTACGTCGCCCAGGGCGGCAATGCCTATGGCCAGCGCCAACGGGCCCAGTGTCTGCGTGATTTCAGCTGGTATCTCAGGCTGGTCACCTACGGCGTGATGGCCGGCAGCACCGAAAAAATCCAGGAGATCGGCCTGGTCGGCGCCCGCGAGATGTACAACAGCCTCGGAGTGCCGATGGCCGGCATGGTTCAGAGCATGCGCTGCCTGAAGGAGGCGAGCCTGGTTCTGCTTGGCTCCAGCGATGCCGCTGTGGCATCACCCTATTTCGATTTTCTGATCCAGGGGATGCAGACCACCGCCTGATCGATTCAGGCGAACCCGGCTGAAGGCTCCAAACAGCGTCTTGGCTATCGCACAAGCGACAGACTGCTGGACCAACACCGATTCTCAGCCTGGACAGCTGCAACTGTGATCTGACGGAAGACCTGAAGCAAGTTCTTGCATCAGGTCTGATGCCAGGACGGCGCACGGCTTTTCGCCTGGCCATGCCAGTCGAGCCGGTAGATGTTGTCTCGCTTGGCTGATCAGAGACCCTTAATTGGACTCATCGAAAGACTATAACGAGATTCATGGGCCTTGGAGAACCCTGAGTCAGTCTCACTCGAACCTGAATGGGTCTCGCAAGAGTCTCGAAGGGAACTTGCAAGTGTCTTGAGTGGGTCTCGCTGCGAGTCTCGGAATAGGTATCAGTTGAGCCAGTCGAGTTGAAGCAATCAGGCAGCTGGCGATTAGCAGCGCAGTTGATCCCCGCCCTGCTGCATGTGAACGATCTCTCCGCTGGAATCGTTGTTTTTTGATGATTTCACCAACACAACATGAGCTTCCCCCTTGAGGCGCGCCGTTTGAAATCGACTGGATGGTTCGGGGAAAAATCGCTCAAGTCTCGACTACGGGGACGAAACGCTCTGCCCCCGGCTCGACCCAACCGGATCCTGGTTTGCGTACCTGCTTATGTAGCAGGTACGCAGAGCTATCTAGGATTGCTATGACTGAAATCTGGGCGGTGTCCAAGCCATTGGACAGGCTGCTGGCAGAGGGCTGGACAGGATCTCAGGCCAGGTTTGCTCTACGGATCCAGGCGTATCGGGCTGGAGAACCTGCTTATCTCAGCAAACACAGTCTTGACGCATCACTAGACTCAGTAATGGTCTCGCCTGGGATCACTGAGCCACTTGAGAAGGTTTTCGATACAGCTCCTTAAGCAGCTGGTAGGCCTCATTCAGCCGCCGCATTGCATCGGCACTGCCACCTGCATCGGGGTGATGGCTGAGGGCCTGCTCGCGGTAGGCCTCCCGAATCTGGTCCAGGGTGAACCGTTGGCCGTGATCGGTTGGGAGCTGCAACTGACGCAGGGCCCCATGCAGGGTCATCGTGTGTTCCAGGGTCTGGAAGGAGGTGCCCCGGTGCTGACGGCGGAACCGGTGCACGAAACGACGGATCAGGGTCGGCAGCCGCAGGGTGAGGGTTCCTGTGCTGAACGGATCCTCCAGCAGACCAGCCACGACGATGACCCGGGCAAAGCTCGGCGGTCCGAGCGGCCAGCTCGGCACGACACCAAGAATCCATCGCTCCGCCAACGACCAGGTGAACGGACGGCCGTCGGATTGGTCCGACTGGGGCCAGATCTCCTGACCCAACCAGACCATGGCGGCCTCCAGAACCGCCGCATTCGCTTCGGTGCCATAGAGCGAGAGCCAATGGTCGCCTGCAGCCGCCAGAGCCTCCTCCAGATTGACCGGAGCCAGCTGGGGCAGGGGTTCCCGCTCCTGCTCGGCGGGTGATCGGGCCGGATGGAGGCTCTGGCGCAGCCGATCCGATCTCTGACGCACGAAACCGGGAAGATCGATGCCGACGCTGCGCCGTCGTTGATCAGAGCTCGGCTTCGAATCGATCGAGGCTGACCGGCTCGTTGGATGGGGCAGGAGCGGGCCATCCTCAGCCAGGTCGGGGAAACCGTCATCGAACACCAGCTCAGCCTGGTGGGTGTTGGCAGCCAGCACCAGGGCGCCACGTTCATCCAGTTCCAGGGGCTCGTGGAGGCTGGCTGCTCCCTGTTCAGCCAGTTCCTCCTCGCTTTTGAACAACTGATCAAGCAGGCGCTCCAGAACCGGACCACGGCTGCGATATCCCCACTCCCGGCGGTAGCGGTCGATCTCCTCCACCCAGGCGACCGGCAGATCGATGCTCAACCGCCTGCGGTTCTGGTTCTCCGGCTCATTCACCACGGCACACCGACGGAGGGCTAGCGCCCCATCAACCTGTTGAGAAAGCGTTGCTGAGCTTCGGCGGCCTCTTCGTAGCGATTCTGCACCTGGGTGATCTCAGCACTGGTGCTGCCCGGCGCGGTGCGGTTAAGCAGGGGAAGGGGAATCGGCGGCAATGGCTGGATCCAGGCCGGCATCAGCGGGGGGCGAACAGCCGGGCGCTTGGGGGGCTGGATGTCACGGCCTGTGGGCCTGAGAATGGGAGAAGCTCCTGCGGCCCGCGGTTTCGCTGCCGGGGGTTTCGAAGCCGGGGGTTGCGTGCGCGGGGCAGTCTGCCTGGTGCCATCTGGGGAGCTGGCAACGGAAGGAGGTGCGACCGGAGGCGGCTTCGGCCTGGCAGCAGCAGCGGCCGCCGCCGCCCGAGCCTGGGCCACCAGCCGTTCGCGTTCTCTCAACTGGGCGAGCTGTCCGGCAGGGACAACGCTGAGCAGGTGGCCGGGTGTGGCATCCGCCGGATACACCAGGCTGATCTTCACAGGGTTGTAGACGCCGGGATTGAGCGACAGAGAGGTAAGGGAAAGGCTCTCGCCCGACTGCATTCCGACGTGCACCTCCCGGTAACCCTCCAGGGTCTGAATGCCGATTGAGCCGCGGAATGAGGTGAACTGCCTGCCGTTGGCGGTCGGATGGCTGAGCACCAGGTCGTAGGGCCCGCTGCCTTTGAGATTGAGGGTCACATCGAAGCGAACGCCGTAGGTGCCGACATTGTCGAGGGAGGAATCCAGCATCCGGCTGGCCAGCGCATTGACCTGAACCTCCCGGGTGCCGAAGGTGGTGCGGTTGGTGCTGGTGAAGGGCACATGCAGCGGGCCCTGGCTGAGATCGTGACTCAGGCTGGCTTCATAGGCATCACCAAGGGCGACACCCCCAACCCTGGAGAAGACGCGGCCACTCTTGATGTCCGGCAGCATGCGGAGATAGATGCGGCCAGGAGCCAGGACACCGCGGTCGAGAACCGCGATCAGATCGGCATCGGTCTGGGGATCTTCGGCGGCGACCACGGCCATCTGAAAGGGGCCATCACTGCGACCCCGCAGCAGACCATTGGCAATGCCGCGGGCGGGCAGACGGGTATGGAACAGAACAGCCCGGCTCCGAGCTGGAATCACGAAGAATTCGGGCAGTTTCGGGTCCCGCTGGTTGCGGAGCATGATCACGGCCGTGGCATCGCCGGGCCCCGTGTTCCAAGGCCGTGGACCGAGCGGCTTCACGCCCATCAGGTGATTGGCCAGGTAGGGAGCTTCGAAGCTGTTGCGCACAGCTCCACGATCCAGCTGCAGGGTGACCGGCCGATTGCCTGGGTTGGTGACGATCGTGGCGATCGTGAGCTTGCCGCGCACATAGCGACCGCCAAGGCGGCTGGCGTCTTCAGGGAAATACTTGTGGTGGGCGTGAAGGCCGAACTCACCGTTGAAAGTGAACGTGGCATTCTCCAGGCGCTGGCCGGTTTCCTGGGAGTAGGCCGAGCCCGGTGCCGTGTCGATCAGGATTCCGGGCCCGAACACTTCCTCCGGCTGGTTCGAATGCAGCACAGGCACCGTGTTGAACACACCGTTCAGGGGACGGGCCGACTGCCCGGCCATCAGGGCCACATAGGCCTGGGCCGGTGCTGTGACCAGGACGACGCAGCCGATCAGGCCGAGGGCGGCTGGGAACGAGAAACCATGCCTGGCACGGCATCTTGTGAGTTGACTCAAGCGAACTGACAAGAGAGAAGACTGCAAACGTTCTTCGGAACCAACGGGCGCGCCCTGACGATTGATGCTGGTCTCAAGACAGACAACTGTAACGCAGGTGTTGAGAGCATCCCTCTCCACCGGGTAGACGCAGTGGCTAGAACCATCTGGCTGTGCGCCATCGTCCCATGTTCCCGTCCTTCGGTTGCTGTCCCGGCGACAACAGCGATCCACAAAGCCGGCGTCGCACCTACCAGGAACGCAAGCTGCGCATGCTCACGTTCTGGCGAGATGGCGCCGAGCGCCAGCTTGCCGCTGTCACAGCAGCGATCAACACGCTTGAACAGCAGATGAACCGCGACGCGACTTCAGGCCAGAACTGACGACCCGCTCACCACAATCCAGTTGGTCGCGAAGCTGAGTCAGGGCGCGGTTCAGCTGGCGATGCACCGTCATCGGGCTCACGTTCAGGGCCTTGGCCACGCGCCGAAGGCTGTGGCCCTCAAGCACCACCTGCCTGACCACCGCCTGAGGACCCGGAGCCAGCTGCGCCAGCACGGCCATGGCTGCTCCTGCCTCCTCGGCAGCAGAAGGGACCAACTCCGGTGCGGCAGGCTCCTGGCTCTGAAGCTCAAGGGACAGGGGCCGGGCCAATCCCCGCAAGCGTTGGAAACGCTCCCATTGCTCGATGCCGAGCCCGAGAGCGTCCCGGATCTCCTCAGGGCTGGCCGGGGGTTGTCCGAGGCTTTGGCGGCTGCGGATCACCTGGCGCAGCTTGTCTTCGAGCTCCTGTTGCCGCCGCGGCACCCGGATCGGAGCCGCCTGATCACGGAGATAGTGAAGGATCGCTCCACGGATGTGATGGCGGGCAAAGGCCGAAAACGGTGTACCCAGGCTGGGAACAAAGAGTTCGGCAGCCCGGATCAGACCCAGCAGTCCCACCTGGATCAGATCGTCCGGGTACTCCGGGCTGAGGGCGCTGTAGTGCAGGGCAATCGGCCTGACCAGTTCGTGATAGCTGGCCACCCGCTGGTTGCGGCGGTTGACCTGGTCACGACGGAGCGAGGCGCGCTGGACTGGAGCGGCGGTGGAGCGGATCGGCATGGATGAAAAGAAGAGAGCTCAAGAAAGGCGTTCGGAGCGCGGCAAGCGCTGCTCCTTTTCC
This sequence comes from Cyanobium sp. ULC082, assembly GCF_977927535.1. Classification (NCBI taxonomy): domain Bacteria; kingdom Bacillati; phylum Cyanobacteriota; class Cyanophyceae; order Synechococcales; family Prochlorococcaceae; genus Cyanobium; species Cyanobium sp. ULC082. The sequence continues at coordinate 744,362 of NZ_OZ376397.1, read as the reverse complement.
AGAAAGAGCCCGTCATCCATCCCCTGGCAACCGTGGAATCACGGAACCGTGGCGGCAACCTCCTCCAGCAGGGCCCAAGGTCCGTGCTGCCTGAGCCAGGACAGCTCGGCCCGCCTGGTCAGCAGGAGATAGCCGGCAAAACCAAGGGCGTTGACACTGAATCCCGCCACCCGCTCACGCCGCCGCCGGATCATCAGGAACCAGTCATCACTGATGAGCAGGTTGTACGGGTGAAGGGGGCGGTCGGAGGTGCGGGGGTCTCCCAGGCCGAGGGCTGACGCCTGGCGGTGGTAGTGGGCAGCGAGGGCATGCTGATCCTCGTGGGGCCGCCTGCGGCTGAGGCGGTAGGGCCAGGGCCAGGGTTGGGCCCGGGCCTCCAGCTGGGCTCTGAGCGCCGGTTCGAGGGGGCAGGCCGGCTCACCCCGATGGCGGGGCAGCAGCTGGAGATGGCGGTGCGGCTGACTCGCACCGGCTTCAGCGCAACTGTTGAAGAACCAGAGTCCGCTGGTGTCGGCGGCCACTGCAACCATCGAAGACCAGTCCGAAGCGTCCAGCCAACCGGCCTGGGGAGCCCAGCTCTGGGTGATCAGCAGCAGATGACCGGGCTGCACCGGGTACTTGTTCAGAAGCAGCAGATGAGAATCACCGAGCCGCTGCACCTCAAGGGAGGTTTCCCAGGGCAGGAATGGATTGGCACGGGGACCTGGCTCCAGCAGGTGCTTGGGGGTGGCGGAGCAGAGCTGACGGAGCTGAAAGGGCTCCCAGCCATCGGGCTTGATCAGGCTGGTGACCAGGGGGACCAGGCTGCCGTCCCGACGGGCCTGGGCGCTGCGCTCCAGGGCCGCCCTCCAGATCCGTCCTTCAGTTCCTGGCACCGATCTGCAGCCTTGCCAGGGAGGCCCCCTGGTAGTAGCGGCCCAGGATCTGGTTGTAGCGGAGCCCCTGCAAGGCGAGCTGCTGCGCTCCTTCCTGGCTCATGCTGGCGCCGAGATGGCCGTGGGCCTCCAGGGTGATCTGGCTGTTGGCGGCATAGAGGCTTTCCACGATGCCTCCCTGGTAGCTGAGGATCAGACCGGTGGTGCGCTTCACCGCCTCGGACGTGCGGGAGGAAACCGACGCCAGGCCTCGATAGGCCTGCCAGCGGGTGGTGTCACCAAGATGGAAATGGGGATCGGCTGGCCTGGCCAGGTGGGCCAGGGCGTAGGAACGGGCGGCCACGGCCTGGGCCTTGAGCGCTTCGATCGACCAGGAACTGGGCATTTCGGCTCCCACCACCGACATCAGGTAGCGCTCCAGCGGCAGGTGATTCACCGGCGTGATCCCGCCAGACTCCCGCAACAGACGCATCCGACCCTCGTAGGCCCTGCCGTTGACCAGCAGGTGCTCTGAGGGCGAAGTCTCAAGCCAGAGACCATTCGCCGGTCCAGCCACAGCGGCAAGATCGACGGGGCTGCCGGCCTGGCCCCGTTGCAGGAGTTCACCGTTGCCATCACGCAGGGTCCAGGCTCCGGTGGCCGAGAGCGTGGGCTGACCGGCCTGGCTCAGCAGGGCCACCCGGATCTCCAGCGCAACGGGCTGCCCGGCGGCAGGCTCCACGAGCGTGGCCTCCTCCTGCGGCAGCCGGGGGGCCGCCGGCGGGAGTGCATCGGCGCGGCGGGCCTGGATCGAGTCCAGGCTCGATTCGTCAGTGGCCTGGCTGCTGATCGGATCACTCACCGCCGGCAGCAGGGCATCCAGCACCCGCCGGTCCGGTTGGGGAGGAGCTGGGGTGAGCGACTGGGCCATGAAACCGAGCCCGAGCGCCACGACACTCAGGGGAGCACTGAACAGCAGGGTGTTCAGCCGCCGTCGAGGCAACGCCGCCATTCGCCAGGCGTGCCCTCGACGCAGCCAGTCATCAGGACGCCATCCCAAACCAGTTGCCCCGCACCCGTCAGGTGGATCATGCCGGAAGACAGCGGTTCGCAGAGCATGCCTCCGCCCTGTTTCGAAGCCTGCCACCCCACCACACGAGGGCGGCCGAGGCGCTCGCACCACCACGGCGCCACCAGGGCATGGGCCGATCCGGTGACGGGGTCCTCGCTGATCCCCAGGCCGGGGGCGAAGAATCGCAGCTGATAATCGGCCGGTTCACCCAGAACAATCGGGCCTTCCCCTGAACTGCTGGTGGGCTGCATCAACACCAGACCCCGACTCAGCTCCGGGCCCAGGGACTGGGCGAGCCCCAGGCCATCCAGGCCGATCAGATCGGCGCTGGCAGGGAGCAGCGCAACCCAGTAGCCAAGGCTGGTTTGCCAGGTATCAAGCGGCTCCCCCCCCAGGAGCGGCCCCAGCTGCTGGGGCAGGGAGCAGGGCTCGAGAGCGGAGCAGGGCAGCACCAGCTCCGCCGTGCCCGTGCCGGCGGCGCCGACGGACACCGCCAGGGGGCCGCTTCTGGTCAGCAGGCTGGTGGCTTCCCCTGGCAGGAGGCCGCCCCAGTGCTCCAGCGCCAGGGTGGCCGCCAGGGTGGCGTGGCCACAGAGCGGCACCTCGCAGCTCGGCGTGAACCAGCGCAGCGCCCAGCCGGGCCGAGCCAGCCTCTCGGGTTGTTGATCGGTCCAGGGCAGCAGAAAGGCCGTCTCCGACTGCTGGAACATGGCGGCCACCGCCTGCATCCAGTCGGGATCGGCCGGCCGATCCAGCAGCACCACCGCCGCGCCGTTTCCCTGCAGGGGGCGCTCGGCGAAGGCCTGGATCTGCAGGCTCGGAAGCGACGCGTTCACGTCTTTTCCTGTCTGAGATCCCGTTCCATCAGGGCCCGCACCACGGCCTGCGGGCCGGAACGTCCCTGAATCAGGGCCACGACCTGCTCGCAGATCGGCAGGCTCCAGCCACCCCGCTGCGCCAGGGCAAGGGCAGCCTCGGCGGTCATCGTCCCTTCCACCGTGGCCCCGATGCGCCGCAGGGCCTGCTCGGCCGGCATTCCCTCCGCCATCAGCAGGCCGAAGCGGTAGTTGCGGCTCAACGAACTGTTGGCTGTGGCGAGCAGATCACCGAGCCCGGCCAGCCCGAACAGCGTGGTCGGGTCCCCGCCCATGGCTGCAGTCAGACGACCCATTTCCGCCAGGCCACGGGTGAGCAGGGAGGCCTTGGCATTGGCACCGAGACTGAGGCCGTCGCAGATTCCCGCCGCCACGGCCATGACGTTCTTGAGGGCGGCCGCCAGCTCCGTGCCGATCGGATCGGCATTCGTGTAAAGCCGAAACGAATCGCTGCTCAGTTCCTGCTGCAACCGGCTGGCCAGGGCCTGGTGGCGCGAAGCCAGCACGCTGGCCGCCGGCAGCCCCCGGTCGAGTTCGTCGGCCAGATTCGGGCCGCTCAGCACCACGCAATCAAGCTCCGGGATGCTCCGCTCCCAGAGCTGGGAAGCTGTGCAGAGCTGGTCGATGTCGATGCCTTTGCTGCCACTCAGCAGGGGGAGGCCACTCGGCCAGGCTGGCGCCAGCTGCCTGGCCAGGGAAGGCACACCGGCCATCGCCACGGCAGAGATGATCAGATCCTGCTGCTGGAGCAGGGAGAGAGGATCCGTCTGCAGTCGCCGCGACCAGACCTCCACCCTGTGACCCTGGCGCTGGAGCAGAGCAGCCAGGGTCCTGCCCCAAGCTCCCTGACCCAGAACCCCTATCCGCACTGCCATCGAGCCATCATGCGGCATTCCGGATCGCTGATTCACTGATGGTGCCACCCGAGCCGATTCCGGGCCCGGACCCCGGGCAGCGATCGGTTGAGTCGCTGCGTAAGTGGCGGGGCCATGCCCTGGTGGTGGGCTGTGGCGGCATCGGTCGGGCCCTCCTGGGCGAGCTGTCGGCGCGGGCTCCATGGCTGACGCTCTGGGCAACGAATCGTTCAGGTCGTTGGCCGGAGCACGGCGGGACCATCCCCCCGGAGCGGGTGCTGGCCCTGGAGCTCGGTGACGATGACAGCCTGGCCGGACTGGCGCTGGCCCTCAAGCCCATGGCAGGGTCGTTGCGACTCGTGTTCAACACTGCGGGGCTGTTGCATGGGGCCAACCTGCAGCCCGAGAAACGCCTGCAGCAGGTCAGCCGCCTCGCCCTTGAGCGCTCCTTTGCCGTCAACGCCTTCGGTCCGTTGCTGCTGGCCCAGGCCCTGGAGCCCCTGCTGGCTCGCGCAGAACCGGTGATGTTCGCCAGCCTCTCTGCCCGGGTCGGCAGCATCTCTGACAACCGGCTCGGAGGTTGGTACGCCTATCGGGGAGCCAAGGCCGCCCAGAACCAGATGCTGCGCTGTCTGGCGCTGGAATGGCGCCGTCGGTTGCCCCTGGCCTGCCTCACCCTGCTGCACCCAGGCACCACCGCAACCCCTCTTTCGGCTCCGTTTCAGGCCTCCGTCTCACCGGAACGCTTGTTCAGTCCGGCCCGCAGTGCCCGCCAGCTGCTGGATGTGCTCGAAGCCCAGAATCCTGAGCAGAGTGGGCGCTTCCTGGCCTGGGATGGATCGGTGATCCCCTGGTGAGGCCAGGGAGGCAGGGATCAGGCCCGATGGGCCGCCTGCCTGAGCAGTTCGAGCGGAATGATCTCCAGGGTGGTGTGCTCGGTGGCCTCCAGCCTCACCGCTGGAGCCACCCCGTCCTGGTGGGCCTCAAGCCAGCGGGCGGCACAGACGCACCAGTGGTCGCCGGCCTTGAGACCGGGGAAGCCGTAGGCGGGCATCGGTGTGGAGAGGTCATTGCCCTGGGAGCTGCTGTAGCTCAGAAACACCTGGCTGATCACGCAACAGACCGTGTGCCGGCCCAGATCGCTGCCATCGGTGCGGCAGGAACCGTCCCGATGCCATCCGGTCAGCGGCTCGCAACCGCAGATCTCCAGGGGCTCACCGAGAACATTGCGCGGCTGGTCGGCGACGGAACGCCCGGGAGCTGGAATGGCAGGAGTGGCCACGGCGGCAGAGAGCATCAAGCCTGAATTGTGACGGAACTGTGGGCTGATCCGGGCACAGAAGGTTGACGGATTCGGGGGGGCAGGCGTTAAAGCTCATGGAGCGGAGCTGCTAAGAAGAAGCTGGACCGCTCCACCCCTCCGACTGCCTTGACCCCTTCATGAGCTGGGATTTCACCGAAGACGCCGCATTCACTGCCCTCTTCGACGCCTTCAAGGAGAGCGGTGAAGCCTCCGCCATGGAGTTCCTCGCCCATGGGGAAGGGGCTTTCCATTTTCAGGAACTCAGCCAGAACGCAGCTGGGGAAGGCGTTGACCTGAGTGATTCCACTGATCTGCAGGCGTTTCAGCAGTCGGTGATCGACAGCCTTGAGGAGCTGTAGCGCCAGAGCGGATCTGCTGCCGGCGGGGATCAGCCATAGAAAAAGGCGATCTCCTTTTCCTTCAGACCTTCCCAACCTGCGGCCTGGAGGCGCTGATCAAGGCTCGCCTGATCGAAATGCTTGGCACCGGTCTTGACGACCCGGTTGCGCATGGATTTCTTCACCCCACTGCGGGCCCTCTGTGCTTCCAGGGCAATCACCTCCTCGTAGAGAGCCAGCATCGCGACTGGGATCGGCGAGCCATCCAGGTCGAGGCCGGCGGCGATGGCAGCATCGACGCCATCAGGCCCGGCGAGGGGGGCGGAAGGGTTTGGAAGCATCGGACTGGGAGAACGGACTCCCCCAGCCTGCCACCGGCTCAGGCGCTGAAATAGCGGGCCTGGGGATGCAGGGCCACCAGTGCCGTGGTGCTCTGTTCCGGTTCGAGCTGGTCGCTTTCATCCATGGTCAGGCCAATGCGGTGGGCCTCCAGCCAGAGCAGTTGCTGACGCGAATCCGCCACATTCGGGCAAGCCGGATAGCCGAACGAATACCGGCTGCCGCGGTAACGCTGGGCCAGCACCTCCCTCAACTCAGCGGGTTCCTGGTCACCGAAGCCAAGCTCCCGGCGGATGCGGGCGTGAACCCATTCAGCCAGGGCTTCGGCCATCTGAACCGCCAGACCGTGGAAATAGAGGTAGTCGGTGTAGCGATCGGCGGCAAAGAGGGTTTTGGCGAAACGGGTGGCAACCTCCCCCATCGTGACGGCCTGCATCGGCAGCACATCGGTGGGTAGGCCACCATCGAGGTCGCGATAGAAGTCGGCAATGCAGTAGCGGTTGCCGGCCCGCTGGCGGGGCAGAACGAAACGTCCGAGTTCGGAACGGGAATCGCTCGGATCGAAGACCACCACACTGTTGCCGTCGCGCCCACAGGGGAAGTAGCCGTAGGCCACCCTCGGTGTCAGCAATCCCTCCTGATGGCAGCGCTTGATCCACTCCGCCAGCACCGGCTCGGCTTTCTCGGCCAGCATCCGGTCATGCTCCTCACGGCTCTGATCCTGGCCCTTGCGTAACTGCCACTGGCCCGCGAACAGGGCATTGCGATCGAGGTAGGCAAAAACCTCGGCCAGCGGTATCTCGGTTTCATCCAGCAGGCAACTGCCCAGGAAGGGTGGGGTGATCGCCTCCTGCTCCGGAACCGCCTCGGAGCGCTCCTGGCTGGCTGGGGGGAGATCGACGGCAACCTGGATGGGCTCTGCCGGCTGGGCGGCAGACGGCTCGGCCTCGGCGGAATCCGCCTCGGCGCTCAGGCCCAGACCGGGTGGAATGCCATCGAGAAACCCTTTGATGTCGTCCCAGTGTCCGCCTTCCTTCGCCTCGGCCAGAGCATCCATGAACCGCAGGTCGGAGAAAGCATCCCGGCCGTAGATCACCTGGCCCCTGTAGACGCTGCGGCAATCCTTGTTAACAAAGCGAGGCGTGAGGGCGGCCCCCCCCAGAATCACGGGAACGGCAATACCGGCTTCATTGAAGGCCTGGAGATTATCTTTCATGAAGGCCGTCGACTTGACCAGCAATCCACTCATGGCAATGCAATCAGCCTGGTGAATGCGCTGGGCATCGATGATTGCATCAACAGGCTGTTTGATGCCAAGGTTGATCACTTCATAGCCATTATTTGTTAAGATGATGTCAACAAGATTCTTGCCGATATCGTGAACGTCGCCCTTCACGGTGGCAATCAGGAACTTGGCCTTGGCTCGCCGCTCCCCCTCCACTTTCTCCATGTGGGGCTCCAGGAACGCAACAGCCGCCTTCATCGTTTCGGCGCTCTGAAGAACGAAGGGCAGCTGCATCTGGCCTGAGCCGAACAGTTCACCCACTGTTTTCATGCCATCCAGCAGAAACGTGTTGATGATCTGGAGGGGAGGATAGGTGGTGAGGGCCTCTGAAAGGGCAGGCTCCAGGCCGATCCGCTCGCCATCGATGATGTGCTGACTGAGCCGCTGCTCCACCGGCAGGTCGGCGAGGGAGGGACCGGATTCCCGCGCCTCCCTGGCGCTGACACCTTCGAACAGTTTGGTGAGTTCAGCCAGGGGGTCATAACTGCAGACATCACCATCGAAGCGGCGCGCATCATTGATCAGGTCGAGGCAGACCTGCTGGGTTTCTGGATTGATCTTGGCGAGAGGGAGAATCTTGGCCGGGCTGACGATGGCAGCGTCCATTCCAGCCAGACAGCATTCGTGCAGAAAAACGGAATTCAGCACAATCCGGGTGGCCGGGGAAAGGCCGAAACTGATGTTGCTCACACCGAGCACCACATGCACTCCCGGCAGCTGGGAGCGAATCTGGCGAATCGCCTCGATCGTGGCCGCGCCATTGCGGCGGTCTTCCTCGATGCCAGTTGAGATCGGCAGGGCAAGGGCGTCGTAGAAGATCTCGTGGGCCGGAATGCCGAACTCCACCGCATCGCGGTAGGCCCGCTGGGCGATCGCAAACTTCCGTTCAGCCGTGCGCGCCATCCCCTCCTCGTCGATGGTGCCGATCACCACACCCGCGCCGTAGCGACGTGCAAGCTCCAGAACCTTGAAGAAGCGTTCATCGCCATCCTCATAGTTGGTGGAGTTGAGGATGCATTTCCCACCAGCCACCTTGAGGCCGGCCTCCATCTTCTGCCACTCGGTGGAATCGAGCATCAGCGGCAGGTTCACATTCGTGACCAACCGACTGACCAGATCGTGCATGTCCTTTTCGCCATCACGGCCGACATAATCGACGTTGACATCAAGAACATGGGCATTTTCCTTCACCTGACCCCTGGCCAGGGCGACAAGACCGTCCCAGTCTTCGTCATTGAGCAACTCTCGAACCTTCTTGGAGCCGCTGGCATTGAGGCGCTCACCGATGATCAGGAATGAGTTGTCCTGGTGGTACGGAGTGATGCCATAGATCGATGCCGCCGCCGGCTCGGTGTTGAGGGCCAGCCGGCTGATCTGTTCGCCTGGAAGGCGCACCTGGCGCGGCTTGGGGTGAAGCTCGCTGGCCAGCTCAGCCAGGGCTCCGATGTGGGCCGGGGTGGTACCGCAGCAACCACCGATCACCTGCACGCCGAGATCCTCGACGAAGTGCATCAATTGCATCTTCATCTCCACCGGGGTGAGGCGGTAGTGGGCCACACCGCCCACATTCTCAGGCAGGCCGGCATTGGGAATGCAGCTCACCACAAAGGGGCTGTGCTCACTGAGATAGCGAACATGCTCCTTCATCTGTTCAGGTCCAGTGGCGCAGTTGAGACCAAGGATATCGATCGCAAACGGCTCCAGGATCGCCACCACCGCAGCGATGTCGGAGCCCACCAGCATCGTGCCGGTGGCCTCCACCGTCACGGAAACCATCAGTGGACGCCGTTCACCGCTGACACTGAAGGCCGCTTCGATCCCCTGCAGCGCCGCCTTGATCTGGAGCACGTCCTGGCAGGTTTCAACGATGAACAGATCAACATCACCAGCCAGCAATCCCTCCGCCTGCTCCTGGAATGCCGCCTTCATCTCATCGAAGCTGATGTGCCCAAGCGTGGGCAACTTGGTGGTCGGTCCGATCGAACCGGCCACATAACGGGGCTTCTCCGGCGTGCTGTATTCGCTGGCCACCTGCTTGGCAAGCTCAGCCGCTCGCTTGTTGATGGCGAAGGCCTGATCCTGAAGCTCGTATTCCACGAGCACGATCGAGGCCGCGCCGAAGGTGTCGGTCTCGATCACATCGCAGCCAGCCTCAAGGAAGAGGCGATGCACCGCCTGGACAGCATCCGGGCGGGTGAACACCAGGTTCTCGTTGCAGCCCTCCAGAGCCGCCCCGCCGAAGTCCTCGGCGCTGAGATCCATCTGCTGCAGGGAGGTGCCTGTGGCTCCGTCGAACACCAGTACGGGCCGCTCCGGGGAATGGAGACGCTCGAGAAAACTCATCGTCCGCACCGTCGGTTCGGCCGCCCGCTCAACCACTGTTCCCATCAACCCCGTTCCCGCTGTAGTGGGGCCATCATCACCGGTCAAACCCGGAAGATGTGGAGCCTCAGGCCAGCAATCGAACACGGCTGACCCAGTGGTCATAGGCGGGATCGAAACCCTGGGTGATGGCGGTGAGCCGATCCCGCAACAGCGCCATCACGGGACGTTCGCTCGGCAGATCGGTGCTTTCGATCCGCCGCACCGGCGTGACCCGGGCGGCGGTGCCACTGAGAAACACCTCATCAGCCACCAGCAGCTCGGTCTTGTCGACGGCGCGCTCAAGGGTGGGAATGCCGATGTCGCGGGCCAGTTCCAGGATGCTGGCCCGGGTGATTCCTTCAAGGATGTCCTGATCAACGCTCGGGGTGATCAGCACACCATCACGAACGATGAACAGGTTCATCCCACTGGCCTCGCTCACCTTGCCGCGGCTGTTGAGCAGCAACGCCTCATCGAAACCGCTCTGCACGGCTTCGGTCTTGGCCAGGGAGCTGGTGATGTAGGCGCCACTGATCTTGCCGCGCAGGGGCAAGGAGCGATCCTCCTGGCGGCACCAGCTGCTGAAACGGCAGCTCACTCCATCGGGAGAGAGATAATCGCCGAGCTCGATGCCATAGATCAGAAAATCGGTCTCAATGTCATGCAGACGGGGGGCGATACCCAGGTCGCTGGTATAAACAAATGGACGAAGATAGATCGGAGTTGTCGGTCGATTGGCCTGGAGGAATTGCTCGATCGCCCCATGGATCGTGCTCTCGGGCAGATCGGTGAGCAGCAGCCGGGCGCTCTGGCTGAGGCGGCGGGCATGGCGATCCGCCCGGAACAGAAGGATCTCGCCCGGATCGGTGGGGTTGGGCAGGGCCCTCATGCCACCGAACGCTCCGGTGCCGTAGTGCAGCGCATGGGTGGCCACCGAGATCGTGGCTTCAGCGAACGGCACACAGCGGCCACCGAACCAGGCATAGGGAAGGAACTGGTGCATGCGGAACGGCGTGGTGTGGCGGCGAGGCAGGTAGTGGCGACCAGAGGCCCCGGCCGATCTTCTCACCGCCAGGGCCGAAGATGGGGTGATGCACCGGCTTGCCTCCATTCCCGGCCAATCGGATCCGGTCGAAGGATCACTTCTGGTCGAGCAACCATCGGCTCCGCTCTTGTGGTTGACCAGTGCCGACAGCGATCTGCAGGCCCTGGCCGATCTGTTGGCGCGGGAGCCTGATCTGCCCGGCACGCAGGTGCGGGGCCTGAACCTGGCTGCTCTGCAGCACCCGGCAGCCATCGATCACTACCTGGCCACCAGCATGGGGGAGACCCGACTGGTGCTGATCCGCCTGCTGGGCGGCCGGGGACACTGGAGCTACGGACTGGAGCGATGGCGGGCCTGGGCGGAAGCAGCGGCCGGGCGACAGTTGCTGGTGGTTGCCGGCACGGCTGAAGAAGAAGAGTCCCTGGCCAGCCTGGGCACGGTTTGCGCAGCACTGACCACCGCGATCGCCCATTGCCTGCGGGAGGGGGGAGAGGAGAACCTGCGCCGGGTGCTCACCAGCCTGCACTGCCTGATCAACGCCGAACCCGTTCAGCCGCCGCAGCTCGTGCCCCTGGCCGATCCTCTTCCCCATGACTGGCGGGATGAACCGGGGCCGCGGGTCGGACTGGTGTTGTATCGAGCCCAGTACCAGGCGGGCGACACCGGGCTGGTGGAAGCCAGCCTGATTGCCCTGCGCAACCTGGGGCTCTGTCCCAGGGCCCTCTGGGTGAGTGGGCTGCGGGATCTCGGCGTGCAGCGGGGGGTGAGCGACCTGCTGCGGCGCGAAAGCGTCGAGGCGGTGCTCTGCGCCACCTCCTTCGCCTCGGTTCAGTTCGAGGAGGCCGGGCTGGGGGCGCCGCTGTGGGAATCCCTGAACGTGCCGGTGGTGCAACTGCTCTGCAGCACCCAGAGCCGTCAGCACTGGCAGCAGAGCAGCATCGGCCTCAATCCCCTCGACCTCAGCCTTCAGGTGGCTCTGCCCGAACTGGATGGCCGGATCACGAGCCGCGTCGGAGCCTTCAAGGAGCTTGTTCGGGCCGACGATCAGCTCACCACCGCGATCCACCACTACCGGCCGGACCCCGAACGACTCGACTGGATCGCCCAGCTGGTGAAGGGCTGGGTGGAGCTGCGCCGGACCCCGGCCAGTCGGCGACGGCTGGCTCTGGTGCTGGCCAACTACCCCACCCGCAACAGCCGCGTCGCCAATGGTGTCGGCCTCGATACCCCGGCCAGCACTGCCCTGATGCTGGGCTGGCTGCAGGAGAGCGGACACGATCTCGGTACCGGGCCCCTGCCCGCTGGAGGCGACGCTCTGATCGAGCGGCTGCTGGCCGGCCGCACCAATGACCCGGAGAGCAGCCACAGGCCCGCCCTCGATCATCTGCCACTGGCCAGCTATCTGGCCTGGTATCACACGCTGCCGGCCGCTGGCAGGGCCCAGCTGGAGGCCCACTGGGGTTCCCCAGGCGGGGATGAAGGCCTGGAGGCCACAGCGGCCGGCCCGGGGTTTCCCATCCGGGGCCTTCGCTTTGGGTCGGTGGTGGTGCTGATCCAGCCGGAGCGCGGCTATGACCGCGACCCAGGCCTTCACTACCACTCCCCTGATCTGCCCCCCACCCACGCCTACCTGGCCCAGTACCTCTGGCTGCGACAGTCGGCCGGTTGCCAGCTGATGGTGCACGTCGGCAAACACGGCAACCTCGAATGGCTGCCCGGCAAGGGGCTTGGTCTCTCCGACCACTGCTTCCCGGAATGGGCGCTGGGGCCGATGCCCCACCTGTATCCCTTCATCGTCAATGACCCTGGGGAAGGCTCCCAGGCCAAACGCCGCGCCCAGGCCGTGATTCTCGATCACCTCACCCCGCCCCTGGCCCGGGCAGGACTGCATGGTCCGCTTCTGCAGCTCGAAGTGCTGCTCGACGAATACTGGGAAGCCCGCCAGCTCGGTTCGGCACGGCTGGAGCCTCTGCGGCGGCGGCTGGTGGAGCAACTCGAAGCGATTGCCCTGCCGCCAGCGGACAACTCACAGCTCAGCAACCTCGAGGCGAGGCTGGAGGCGGCGGATGGTTATCTGTGCGAGCTCAAGGAAGCCCAGATCCGCACGGGGCTGCACACCTTCGGCGCCTTGCCCGCTGCCGCACCGCTGGCGGAACTGCTGCTGTGCCTGGCCCGACCCCCGCTGGCCGCTGGCCCTGGCCTGACCCAGGCCATCGGCCTGGATCTGGACCTCGACCTCGATCCCTGGTCTGATTCGGACCAGGCTCCGCTCAGCCCCGCAGACCAACGGAAGCTGACACCACTCCCCGGTGGGACTGCCGACGGCGCCCCGGAGGCCGCTCTGCGCTGCGCCGGCGATGGGGTTGCGATCCTGGAACGGCTTGCCCTGAGCCTGGTCAGCGCCCTGCTGGAGGGCATGGTTCCCTCCGACCTGCCGGATCTTCCCGGCCCGATCACCGCCTCAGTGCTGGAGCGGGTTTGCCTCACCCTGCTGCCGAACCTGCTGGCCTGCGGTGAAGCGGAACGCCGTTCCTTCCTGGCCGGCGTCTCCGGCGAGCGGATTGCCGCCGGTCCCTCGGGCGCTCCGACCCGTGGCCGGCCGGACCTGCTCCCGACCGGCCGGAACTTCTACAGCGTCGATCTGCGTGGTTTGCCCACGGAAGCCGCCTGGGACCTGGGCCGGCGCAGCGCCGAACTGTTGCTCGATCTCCATCTGCAGGAGCAGGGCGAAGACCTGAGCCACCTTGCTCTCTCGGTCTGGGGGACGGCCACCATGCGCAACGGCGGTGAAGACATCGGCCAGGCCCTGGCCCTGATGGGGGTGCGCCCCGTCTGGGATGGCCCGACCCGACGCATGGTGGGACTGGAGGTGATTCCACTGAGCCTGCTGGGGCGACCGCGGGTCGACGTGACCCTGCGAATCTCCGGCCTGTTCCGGGACGCTTTCCCCCAGCTGGTCGGCTGGATGAATCAGGCCACGGCGATGCTGGCGGCCCTGGACGAATCCGAGCAGGACAATCCCCTGGCCGCCAGTGCCAGGCGGGAGGGACATTCCGCCAGGGTCTACGGCTCAGCCCCAGGCGCCTATGGGGCTGGCCTGCAGGGTCTGATCGACAGTGGTCAGTGGGAAGACCGCAGCGACCTGGGGGAGGCCTTCCTGCAGTGGAGCGGCTGGCGCTACGAAAACCTGAGCCAGGGAGGCTGCGAGGCGATCGCCGACCGGAGCGGACTGGAGGAGCGGCTCCGCCAGGTGCAGGTTGTGCTGCACAACCAGGACAACAGGGAACATGACCTGCTCGACTCCGATGACTACTACCAATTTCAGGGCGGCCTCAGCGCCGCCACCGAGCGGGTGCGTGGCACGGCCCCGGAGCTCTGGTTCGGTGACCATTCCCGCCATCAACGTCCCCGCCTGCATCGGCTGGAGCGGGAGCTCGACAAGGTGCTGCGCTCCCGCGTGCTCAATCCGCGCTGGATCGAGGGGATGAAGGCCCACGGCTACAAGGGGGCTTTCGAGATGGCAGCCAGCCTCGACTACCTGTTTGCCTACGACGCCAGCACCGGCCGGGTACCGGACTGGAGTTATGGGGCGATCTGCCAGACCTGGCTTCAGAGCGAATCAACCCTCCAGATGCTGCGCAGATCCAATCCCTGGGCCCTGCGGGACATGGCCGAACGCCTGCTCGAAGCCCATCACCGGGGGCTGTGGGAAGGTGCTGACCCAGACCAGCTGAATCACCTGAAGCAACTGGTGTTGAGCAGCGAATCCCTGGTGGAGGCCTGAATGCCTTCCACCAGGGGCAGCCCGATCGCCTGGCCGCCAAAAACCCCTGCCGCTCAGCTGATGATGTCGCGGGCCATCGACTTGAACGGATCGATCGTGCCTGGTTTTCCTGATTGTTGAGCAACCTGGGACTGGGCATCGGGTGATCCGCTGCTGGCCGTGCGGGGGCTGATCTCGCCGGCCTGGGAGTTCACTCCAGTGGCCGTGGATCCTCTCAGGCGGCGGCTGAGCTCGGAGGAGCTGAGCTTTTCTGCAAACGTTTTCTTCACCGGTTTGGGCACGCCACTGTTGAGACCCTTGGCCGCTTTGCCGGCAGCCGGTGTGGTCAACGCGGCCGAAGCGGACTCGACCCTCGCCTCCATGGAATCAACCTGCTGAATGATCTCCTTCTGACCGGGGCTGTCGGCGTTGCCGGGAAAGGTGTGGCGAATCGTGTAAGGACGCCGCATGTAATCGACGTTGCCGAGGGTGCCGGAAGCATCGGCATCCAGGAAGAAGCTGGCGGTGTCCTTCTTGGCGGCTGGCTCAGCTTTGGGCTTCTTTGAGGAGAAGTCTCCGCTGTTGGCACCGGTGCCGAGCAGACGATCAAGCAGACCCATGGTTAGGAAACCGAAACCTGCTTTCAAGCTTAGCGACCCTGGAGCTGCAGACCATGGGTATCAGTACCGCAACTGCTCAGCAGACCGAGGCGGCTCAGCTGGGCGGCGATCGAATGACAGATGCCTGGACTGGCTTGCCAGCGTGCCTTCTGCTCGTAGTCATAGAAGGCTTCGGCCCCATCGAAACCCAGGGCGGCGGCGGCCGTGATCAAAGGCTGGTGGGGCAGGCGATAACGAGCCGGATGGGCCAGCAGGGCCAGGCCGCCCGAGGTTTGAATCGCCCGACAGACAGCGCCGGCCTGGAGAGCCGGACCGACCACGGCACGACCCTCCAGATAGGGCGCCAGGGCGGGATGGTCGTGCTCGAAGCCAAGGCCGAGCACGTGCACCAGGCAGCCCTCCAGCAGACAACTGATTTCCACACCGCTCCAGAGGCGGGGCACGCGGCGGCCCTGCCGCTGCTGACGATCCAGATGGCGCTGCACCGGCAGGAAGGCCCTGGCGCTGTGGTGATCGGTGACCGCGAAGTGATCAAGCCCCAGCAGGATCGCCTGCTCGGCCAGCTCTTCGGGAGCCAGGCTGCCGTCGCTGCAGAGCGTGTGGCAGTGGAAGTTGAGCCGCTCCGGACAACTGCTCGAATCGACAGCTTCCAGAACCCTGGCCAGGGGATGGTCAACCACCATTGGCCAGGGCCTCCGATTCCAGGCTGGACGGTGTGGCGTGAAGTCGGCGCCAGCGTGCATAGAACTGGATCGAGCCAGCCATCGCCACCACCAGTGCCACCAGAAACCAGGTGGCCCCACCGGTTGGGAACTGGCCCTTGAACACCACCAGCATCACCACAAGCACCAGAATCAAGGTGGGAAGCTCATTGAGGGCCCGCAACTGGCGGCCACTCCACTGGCAGTTTCCTTGCCGCAACTGGGCCATCAACCGGTAACAGAAGCCGTGATAGGCCAGCAGAACCAGCACCACGGCCAGCTTGACGTGCATCCAGCCCTGTTTCAACCACAGAGGCTGAGCGATCAGCAGGCCCACGGCCATCAGCACGGCCACCACCATGCCCGGAGTGGTGATGATGTTGGCCAGGCGTCGCTCCATCAGGGCGTACTGGGTCTGGAAAGCGCTGCGAACCGGCTCCTCGAGGCTCTCCGCCTCGACGTGATAGATGAACAACCGGACCAGATAGAACAGCCCTGCGAACCACACCACCACCCCGACGATGTGAAGGGTCTTGAACCAGAGGTAGGCCTCCGGTGGCAGGGCCAGGGCCATCATCACGGCAAGAAGCTGGGGCTCCTCAAACTAAGAGCACGGATTCCGCCGTGGCTGGCTGGATCGGGGTCTGAGCGACAGCTGGGGGCGGATCCGCCGGGCCATCCTCCTCTGGATGGAAATAGGCCCAGATCTGCCGGGCCAGGGCTGGGCCCACTCCCGGCGCGGCGCTGATCTGCGCTGGACTGGCCAGCTGGATGGCGTCGATCGAACGGAAATGGCCCAGTAGCTCCTTCACCCGCTTCGGTCCGAGCCCAGGAATGTCAGAGAGGCGGGAGCGTTTCATCCGCTCGCCACGCTGCTGGCGATGGAAGCCGACGGCGAAGCGGTGGGCCTCATCACGCAACCTCCGCAGCAGCAGCACCCCCAGCTGGTCCGGTTCGCTCTCGAGCGGTTCACTGGCGCCAGGCAGGAAAACCTCCTCCCGCTGCTTGGCCAGCGAGCAGACCACCAGTTCCTCGTGCAGATCCAGTTCCCGCAGGGCCTCCATCACAGCTGAGAGCTGCCCTTTGCCGCCATCGATCATGACCAGATCGGGCCAGTCATTGAGCCCATCGGTGTGGAGGGCGGTGTCAGCCGTCCGGCGCAGCGCGGTGAGGTCAGCGCCTGCCGCCTTGGCCTGGGACCAGCGCCGGAAGCGCCGTCGCATGATCTCGGCCATGGCCATGAAGTCGTCGGAATGGCCGGCACGGATGCTGCTGCTCTGAATGCGGTACTTGCGATAGTGCTGCTTGGCCGGCAGGCCATCAACGAACACCACCTGGGAAGCCACCGCGTCGCTGCCCTGGATGTGGCTGATGTCGTAACCCTCGACCCGGCGGGGCGGCTGGGGCAGATCAAGCAGCTGGGCCAGATCCTCCGTGGCCAGCTGGTGCTGCTCGGCGCTGCGCTGGGCGCGGGCCAGCTCGAAGCCGGCATTGCGCTCCACCAGCTCGATCAGCTCCGCCTTCTGTTGCCGCTGGGGATGGAGCAGCCTGACCCGGCGACCCCGTCGCTCACTCAACCATTCCTCCACCAGTGCCTGACGGGGCAGCGGATGCTGGACCAGCACCTCGGGCGGAATCTCCACGGGTTCCACCTGGCTGTAATGCTCTTCGAGCACGCGCTGAAGAATCTCGCCGGGTGCCGCGATCGTGGCATCGGCGGTGTAGCCGAGCCGGCCGACCAGCTTGCCGGCCCGCATCTGAAACAGCTGCACCGCCGCCACCCGCTGGTCGGCGGCCAGGGCCAGCACGTCCCGGGAAACCGACGCATCCGGCAGGGTCATCTTCTGGTCAGCGGTGAGCTGCTCGAGGCCCTGGAGCTGGTCACGGATCCGGGCCGCCTGCTCGAAATCGAGTCGACCGGCCAACTTCTCCATCTGGGCCGTCAGCAGCTGCACCAGCTCGTCGCTCCGCCCCTGGAACACCATGGCCACCTTGCGCAGAATCTGCTGGTAGGCCTCGGGGGTCACCTTCTCCTGGCACACCCCTGGACAACGGCCGATGTCGAAGTTCAGGCAGGTGCGATCGCGGTAGAGCGGCTGGGGCCTCTGGCGCAGGGGGAACACCCGCTTGACCAGAAAAAGGGTGCGGCGCAACAGCCCCACATCCACGTAGGGGCCGTAGAACCGGTCGAGCGGACTGCGCAGCCGACGCCTTCGGGTGATGAAGATGCGGGGATAGGCCTCGCTCCAGGTGATGCAGAGATAGGGATATTTCTTGTCGTCCTTGAGCAGCACGTTGAAGTGCGGCTGGTGGGCCTTGATCAGGTTCGACTCCAGGGCCAGGGCCTCGGCTTCGCTGTCGGTGACGATGAATTCGATCTCACAGACCTGACGGACCATCAGGCCGATCCGCGGGCTCAGGTCATGGGAAGACTGGAAGTAACTGCGCACCCGACTGCGCAGGCTCTTCGACTTGCCGATATACAGGATGCGGTCGTCGCTGTCCCGCAGCAGATAGCAGCCAGGCTCAGGCGGCAATTCCCGAAGCCGCCGCTGGAGCCGCTGGGGGTCCTTCAGCAGCGGCGGGACGGTGCTCAACCGCCGTACTGCCAGCCGGTCGGGCCCAGCTCAAGGGCGGCTCCGTCCCGATGCAACACGGCGGTCTTCACTTCGCCGACAAAAACGGTGTGGTCGCCGTGGGCCACCTGTCCCACCAGCTGACACTCCACGGCACCGAGGGCGTCAGCCAGGATCGGCAAGCCGAGGGGGCCGAGCTGGAAGGGGGCGGCGTCAAAGCGACCACCGATGCCCTGCTGGGGCTTGAAGAACAGCGCCGCCAGGTCCTTCTGATCCGCCGCCAGCACGTTGAGCGAAAAGCGGCCGCTGCGCTGGATCATGCCGTTACTGGTCGAGTCGGCCCGCACCGCCATCACCACCAGGGGGGGCTCGAACGAGCCCTGGGTGACCCAGCTGGCGGTGAACCCGTTGACCAGATCGCCTTCGGCCACACCACAGATGAACAGGCCATGGGGAATCTTGCGCAGGAGAGTTTTCTTGGCCGCAGCATCCAGGCTGAAGTCGGCTGAGGCGATCGGATCGGCAGCGGGGACCATCGAGACCGGAGGCAGGAGAGGATCAACTCTAGGCAACCTCACCCAAGCGCTCCGCCCTGCCCTGCCCATGAAGGCCCTCTATCCCGGCAGCTTCGACCCCCTGACCCTGGGACACCTCGACCTGATCGAACGCGCCAGCCGCCTCTTCGATGGCCTGGTGGTGGCGGTGCTGCAGAACCCGGGTAAACAGCCCAGCTTTCCACTGGCGCAACGGCTGGAGCAGATCCAGGCCGCCACGGCTCACCTCAAGGCTGTCGAGGTGGGCAGTTTCGATGGGCTCACCGTGGAGTTCGCCCGTCGCAGCGGTGCCGCCGTGATCCTGCGCGGCCTGCGGGCGATGACCGACTTCGAGTTCGAGCTGCAGATCGCCCACACCAATCGCACCCTGGCGGCCGAGGTGGAAACGCTCTTCCTTGCCACCGCCGCCCACCACAGCTTTCTGAGCAGCAGCGTGGTGAAGGAGGTGGCGCGGTTCGGCGGCGACGTTCGTCACATGGTGCCGATCGGAGTGGCGGATGATCTCGCCAGGCTCTTTAATCGGAAATCACCGCTCCACCCCCATGGCTGAAGCCCGGATCAGCGTGCTCGACCAACTCGATCAACTGGAGGAGATCGTGCTGGAGGGCAGCCGTATTCCGTTCAGCGGGGGCCGACTGGTCAATGAGCAGGATGCCATCGAAGTGCTCGATGCGGTGCGGGAGGCCCTTCCCGGTGAGCTGGAGCAGGCCAGAGACCTGCTCGCCCAGAGGGAGAGTTTCATCGCCAAGACCCAGCAGCAGGCCGAGGAGATTCTTGCCCAGGCCAGGCGAGAGCGGGAACAGCTGATCAACTCCGTGTCGATCCGCCAGGAAGCGGAGCGCCAGGTGGGCGAGCTGCGCGAGCAGGCCCGGCAGCAGTGTGAGCAGATGATGCTCACCGCCCGGCAGCAGGTGGCTCAGGCGGAGCAGGAACACCAGTCACGGCTGGCCCAGATGGAGCAGCAATTCAGTGCCAGGCGCCAACAGCTGGAGCAGGAGGCCATGCAGCGCCGGCAGCAACTCGACCAGGAGTCCGCGGAGCTGAAGCGGCAGCTCGGTGAGCAGCATGAACGCGGCCGCCAGCAGAGTCTCCAGGAGCTGGAGCAGATTCGCCAGGAGGGTCTGCGAATCCAGAGGGAGAGCCAGGCCGAAGCGGAGCGGCTTCACAACGATGCCCTGCAGTTCCGTCAGCAGACCCAGCAGCAATGCGAGGCCCTGATCAGCCGCAGCCGCCAGGAATCCGGGGCCGTTCAGGACGGGGCCAACCACTACGCCGAGCAGGTGCTCGGGGAACTGGAAAGCCGCCTAGGCGAACTGAGCAAAGTGGTGCTGGCCGGTCGCCGGGAACTGGGCCGGCTTCAGATCAGCGATGCACCTGGAACAGAAAGCGCTGGCAGCGGGCGCGGCGAAGCGCCGATGAGCCGGGCCCGCCGGGCGGCGTCCCGACTCAAGCAGGTGGCTGGCAGAGGCTGACGATCTGCACCTGACGCAGCACCTCTCCGATCGTGGTGTTCGGCGAACCTGCCCCGTTCGAGATCAGGCTCACGTAACGGGGACCATCGCTGGTTTCCAGAATTCCACTGATGCTGCGCACGCCGGTGAGAGTGCCGGTCTTGGCATGGAGACGGCCATCGAGGCTGGTGCCCTTGTAGAGGTTGCGCAAGGTTCCACGCTTGCCCGCCACCGACATCGAAGCCAGGTAGTTGGTGGCATAGGGATGGGCTGCCATGCGCAGCAGCAGGCCCGCCAGGAAGCGGCTGGTGAGTCGATTGGAGCGGTCGAGGCCGCTGCCATCCATCAGCACAACGCCCTGCATCGGCAGACCCTGCTGGCTCAGCCACTGGAGGCCGGCTCCGCGGCTAGTGGTGAGATTCCAGCTGCCAGCCGCCTGACGCAACAGGACCTCGGCGGTGAAGTTGTGGCTTTCCGAGTTGGCCAGGCTGAGCAGATTGTGCATCGGCGCCGAAGGCTCCTCATGGAGCAGGAGGGCTCCCTGGGGCAGTGGCGACTGGGCCGAGACAACCACGAGCTTGCTGGGATCGCCTCCCTGGCGGCTGAGTTCCCGTCCAAGCAGCCGCTGCAAGCGCCCAGGTGGATTGGCCACCGCCATCTCGATCGCATTGCTGGTGACGGCCAATCGGGTGATCGGAGCCCCATAGGCTTCGGAGCGATCCCCCGGGTGCCAACCCGATGGCCACCAGGCCTGGGCGGGTTCTTCAGCCAGCTCAAGCCTGACCAGACTGGACGGTTGACCTGGACCACCCCCTGATCCAAGGGCCAGCTTGGCGAAACGCTGCAGCTGGGGCAGGGCCAGATCAGGATCCCCTTCGCCGGTGAGCCGCAGGGTGCCATCCGGCAGGCGCCAGAGCTTCGTCCTGAGGCGGTAGTCGGGGCCAAGCCGATCGAGGGCGAAAGCGGTGCTGATCAGCTTCTGGTTCGAAGCAGGCACCCGCGGCCGCAGACCGTTGACGTCGGCCAGCAGGCGGCCGTTGCCATCAGCGATCGAGACGCTCCAGACGCCGGCCTCGCCACCGAGGATTCTCACCACCCTGGATTGCAGGGCGGGACAGCTGACCTGTCCCTGCAGCTGGGGCAGGCCGATCCGCGGCGGTGCGGTGGGCAGGCTGGCGACAGGCATCGCCAGCAGGGATCCGGTGGGCAGCAGGCCCAGCGAGAGTCCCAGGGCGAGGCTGATGCTGCGGTCGGTGAAGCAGGTCATCTCAGGACTTCTCCAGACGAAGGGCGCTGACGGTGCCGCCGAAGCGGTATTGGGCACCTTCCAGTTCCACCGGGGCACCGATCTTGAGGTTCTGGTTGCCGAACACAACGCCACCGCCGGTCTTGCGTCCCTGTCCCTCAAGGACAAAACGGGCGTCCAGAGTGCCGAAGACCGCCTGGTTCGGATCGACGGCGGTGACAACACTGCCGTTGGGTTGAACCGCCACCAGGCGGCGTTGCAGGGGCAGGAGCTCGCTGATCTTGACCGTGCCGTGCGGCTCATTGCGGATCACGATGCTCACCTTGCCTTCAGCGCGGGCTGCCGCGATCAGGGCGGCCGGATCGGCAACGGAGGCGCCGCGCACATCGACCGTGACCAGAACCGGTTGCATCGCCCCGGTGGCCTGGGCGATCGCCCCGCTCAGCTTCGGGCTCCAGATCACACCGCCAAGGGCAAGCACGACGGCGACGGCTGCGCCGAGATCGATCAGGCTCCAGCTCCGTTGGGACGGGGTGGGCTCAGGGGCCATCAGATTTCTCCAGACACGCAAGCTTAAGGAGCGAATCCAGGCTCCACCACCCCTTGCCAGCGAACACGGAAGCAACGGGAGTCTGCGGATCCGCACTCAGTTACTGAGGCTGTCGAGGAAGCGATCAAGCGCCTGCAGGCCATCAGCCACGGAAGGAGCCTGATCAGGGTTCAGGGCCAGGGCCTGTTGCTCGGCATCCGGTTTCTGCTCGAAGCTGGCCACGGGCCGGTAGCCATCGGCATCACGGCGGTAGAGGGTCCAGGGCTCCGGAAAGCATCGCAACAGGGCCGCCTCAGCCAGGGGAATCAGGGCGTAGGCGCAACTCCAGGTGGCCAGAAAGCCCTTCCGCCGCTTCCGGGCCACGCTGCCGATCCCCACTGCGGCATCCTCGAGATTGCCGTTCAGCATCAGCATCGGCCCGGCATGGGCCTTGTGGATGCGTTCCACCTGTTCGTAATCACTCAGCCCCGGCGCCACCAGGAGCAACGGCAGCGCGGCTGAGCCCTCACCAGGCTCGGCCTGAAGGCGCAGCTGATCGCCCAGGCTGGCGATGCCTGGGGCCAGGTCTGGGGCATCCCGCTTGGCCAGGGCGGTGGCCCCCGCATCCGGGAAAAGCAGCCGTGGCTCCAGCCCCTTCTCCTTCAGCGATGTGGCCAGGCGCAAGGCCAGGGGCAGGATCTTGAGTCCCTCGAAACGGAACTCCGCGGTCCAGCGACCGGTGGGCCTGGCGCCCAGCGCCGCCTGAAGGGATGCCACGGCCTGGGCTTCGGCGCTGCGCAGATCGGAAGGGAGCACGCCAGTGGTGAAGCCAGAAAGCAGACCCTACCGGGTGCACCCACCAGTCAATCCGTGCTCCGGTCGGAGCGCCGCTCAGCCGCCACCTCCGCCTGGGCAGCGGCAAGAGCCTGGGGAACCCCAGCCAGATCCGAACCACGGAGCCAGGGGCCGAGGCTGATCCGCAGGCCGGAAGCCGCCGCCGCCGGCGCCAGGCCCATCGCGGCCAGCACCGGACTGGCGCCGGCCTGACCCTGATGACAGGCCGTGCCACTGCTGACCGCAAATCCCTGGCGCCAGAGAGCCTGAACAAGGCGCCGGCCGGGCAGCGGCTGACCGGCGCCGTCATCCACCAGCAGGCTGAGGTGGTGGGGCAACCGGTGACGGGGACAGCCGCTGATCGCAACTCCGGGGATCCGCTGCAGGGCACGGCCCAGCTGCTCCCGCTGAATCTGGAGGGGATCGAGGCCGCCGTTCTCGAGCAGCCGCCGCTGGCAGAGCGCCAGGGCTTCCGCCAAGCCCGCCGCCAGCACCACCGATTCCGTGCCTGCCCGCAGACCGCCCTCCTGACCACCCCCCTGCAGCAGGGGCTGGAGGGACAGGTCGCGCCTGGCAAGCAGAACGCCGATACCGCGGGGGCCCTGCAGCTTGTGGGCCGTGAAACTGAGCAGATCCACGGGCAGGGCCGAAAAATCGATCAGCTGATGCCCAACCACCTGAACCGCATCGGTGTGGAAAATCACTCCGGCCTGCCTGCACATCGAGCCGATCCGCTCGATCGGCTGCAGGGTGCCCACTTCGCTCTGGCCCCAGATCACCGATACCAGGCGGGTGGGGGGCTTCAGCAGGGCTTCGAGAGCTTCGATTTTCACCCTGCCGACGACATCAACAGGACAGGGGACCACCGTCCATCCCTGCCGAACCAGGCTGTGGGCAGCGGCGTCGACAGCCGGATGCTCGACCGCCGAAATCACCAGCCGCCCTGGTGCCAGCCCGGCTGCCGCACCGGCGAGGGCGAGATGGGCCGCTTCGGTGCCACCGGAGCAGAACACCACCTGATCGTCGTGGGCCGAGAGGCTGGAGGCGATCGCCTGCCGGCTGCGCTCGAGGAGATTGGCCGCCGCCAGGCCGTAGCCATGCAGGCTGGACGGGTTCGCCCAGGCGGTGGCCTGGGCCGCCGCCATCACCTCCAGCACCGACGCGGCCGGCGGCGAGCTGGCGCAGGCGTCGAGATAGATCGAGCCTTCAGGCCCCGGAAGGGTCATCACGCTCCTGTCGGGCCCGGCTGCGGTTCTCGATCGATCCCATCGCCAGGGCGACCAGATCATCAAGAGAGCGGCTGCTGAGCAGGGCTGTCACCCGGGCCCGGGCCTCGGCACTGGGACAATCCTCCGGGCGAATGCAGCCCTGGACGCAGACAACCGAGCAATCCAGTGCTGGCGGTGACGGCGCCGGGGGCTGGCTCTCCGCTGTGGACGTTGCCTTCGAAGCTGTTGCAGGTGTCGAATCCAGCAGCCGGGGAGCCAGCACACCGTCGAAAACCGGTTCGGCTGGACCGTCCATGAACACGTGGGAACTGAGTGGATCCCAGTGGATCCGCAGGCTGCCTCCGGGCAGATCGATGCGGGCATCCGGCCCGCACAGACCCAGGCGGTGGCAGGCCACCAGCACCGCACAGGCGCCGGTGCCGCAGGCCAGAGTGGGACCTGCCCCCCGCTCCCAGACCTTCATCAGCAGATGATCCGGGGCCAGCACTTCAACAAAATGGACGTTGGTGCGCGCCGGGAAGGCGGGATCCACTTCCAGCAGTGGGCCGAACCGTTCCAGTTCCACGTCCTCGATCGAGGCCACCGGAATGACCAGATGGGGGTTGCCCATGCCCACCGCCGCCACGGCGAAACGGACCCCATCCGCTTCGAGTTCTCCCTGGGGCAGGCCGGCGGGACCGGGGTCCAGGGTGGTGGGCACCGCGGCCGGTTCAAGCAGGGGCTCCCCCATGTCCACCTGAACCTCTCCAGCCTGGAGCAACTGGGGAACGATCCGGCCCGCCAGGGTTTCCACCTGCCAGCGACGGCCGTCGCCATCGCCGTCGCTGTCGGCCAGGAAGCGGGCCAGACAGCGGATGCCGTTGCCACACATTTCCGCCTCACTGCCATCGGCGTTGAAGATCCGCATGCGCAACTCCCCCCCGGCTTCCGGCGGCAGGGCAAGAATCACGCCATCGGCACCGATACCGAAGCGCCGGTCACAGAGCCGACGCACCATGCCGGGATTCAGTCCGCAGGCGTCATCGACGACGGTTCCATCACGGCCATCGAGCAACAGAAAATCGTTGCCAAGACCCTGGTACTTGCTGAAGGCCAGCATCGTGTTCGCCGCATCCACATACGCTGATCCTATGGAGAGCTCCAGCATCGATCCCAGTCTTCCCGGAGTGCGGCAGCTTCAGAGCTGGATTCGTGAAGCCACGCCCCTGCACATCCAGCTGATCGATGGCACCCGCCTGGGGGGCTCCCTCCACTGGCAGGACCCTGAATTCCTCGCCCTTCAGCCTGAGCCGAACACGCCGGTGATCCTGCTGGGCCGCAAGGCGATCGCCGTGATCCGCTCCCTGGCCTGAAGGCCGGATGTGACACGATCGAACGCCAGATCAAATCGCTGATTGAGGCGGCCGAGGCTCAACCCATGCCCGTGCGTTACGACCCCGCCGAGATCGAAGCCCGCTGGCAATCCCGCTGGCTGGCCGATCGCCTCGATGCCACCCCGGAGCCGCAACCCGGGCAGGAAACGTTCTATGCCCTCTCGATGTTTCCCTACCCATCGGGAAACCTGCACATGGGTCATGTGCGCAACTACGTGATCACCGATGTGATCGCCCGGCTGCAGCGCCTGCGCGGCCGGCAGGTGCTGCAGCCGATGGGCTGGGATGCCTTCGGCCTGCCGGCGGAGAATGCCGCGATTGAGCGGGGCATCGACCCGGGGGACTGGACCGACCGCAACATCGAGCAGATGCGCGGGCAACTGCAACGCCTCGGTCTGTCGATCGATTGGAATCGGGAGCTGGCCACCTGCCATACCGACTATTACCGCTGGAGCCAGTGGCTCTTTCTCCAGTTCCTCGAAGCCGGCCTGGCGTACCAGAAGAAAGCGACCGTCAACTGGGATCCGCTCGACCAGACCGTGCTGGCCAACGAGCAGGTCGACGCCGATGGACGCTCCTGGCGTTCCGGCGCGATCGTCGAGAAGCGGAAGCTGCGCCAGTGGTTCCTGCGCATCACCGATTACGCCGATGTCCTGCTCGATGACCTGGCGCAGCTGGAGGGCTGGCCGGAACGGGTGCGCACCATGCAGGCCAACTGGATCGGCAGATCGGTGGGGGCCGAACTGTTCTTTCCGGTGCTCGATGCAAGCGGCCAGGCCACAGCGGCCACGATCGCGGTGTTCACCACGCGCCCGGACACCGTCTACGGCGTGACCTATCTGGTGCTGGCACCGGACCATCCGCTGGTCGCTTCGCTCACGGCACCCGATCGCCAGGAGCACGTCGAGGCTTTCGCCACCGTGGTGAGCCGCCAGAGCGAGCAGGAACGGATCGCCGAAGACCGGCCGAAACGTGGCGTGGCCCTTGGCAGCTTCGCCCGCAACCCGTTCACCGGTGAGTCGATTCCGCTCTGGATCGCCGATTACGTGCTCTCCGACTACGGCACCGGCGCCGTGATGGGCGTTCCCGCCCACGACCACCGGGATTTCGTCTTTGCGCGTCAGTACGAGTTGCCGGTGCGGCAGGTGATCGTGCCGGAAGGAGCTGATGAGCAGGCCTACGCCGGAGGCGCCTGGACCGAGCCAGGGGTGCTGATCCATTCCGGCCCCTTCGATGGCCTGGCCTCCAGGCAAGCCAGGCAGGCGATCGTGGATCTGGCCGAGCGCGAAG
Organism: Cyanobium sp. ULC082; assembly: GCF_977927535.1. Lineage (NCBI taxonomy): Bacteria > Bacillati > Cyanobacteriota > Cyanophyceae > Synechococcales > Prochlorococcaceae > Cyanobium > Cyanobium sp. ULC082. Next base: position 717,867 of record NZ_OZ376397.1, on the reverse strand, counting down.
GCTGGGGGGAGAGCCGGGTGCAGTTTCGCCTGCGCGACTGGCTGATCTCCAGACAGCGCTACTGGGGCTGCCCGATTCCGGTGATTCATTGTGAGCGTTGCGGTGTCGTGCCTGTGCCGGCGGAGCAGTTGCCCGTGGAGCTGCCCCGCAACCTGGCCTTCAGCGGCAAGGGGGCCTCACCCCTCGCCCAGCTGGACGACTGGGTGAACGTGGCCTGCCCCTGTTGCGGCAAGCCGGCGCGGCGGGAAACAGACACGATGGACACCTTCATCTGTTCATCCTGGTATTACCTGCGCTTCGCTGATCCCCACAACTCCACCCTGCCGTTCACACGGGAGTCGGCCGATCGCTGGTTGCCGGTCGACCAGTACGTGGGCGGCATTGAGCACGCCATCCTCCATCTGCTCTATTCCCGGTTCTTCACCAAGGTGCTGCGCGATCGTGAATTGCTCAGCTTCGACGAACCGTTCAGACGCCTGCTCACCCAGGGCATGGTGCAGGGAATCACCTACAAGAATCCCCATTCCGGCAAGTACATCGCCCCAGCCGATGTGAAGGATCCCGCCGATCCGCGCGATCCGATCAACGGCGAGCGACTCGACGTGTTCTTCGAAAAGATGTCGAAGTCGAAGCACAACGGCGTGGAGCCCGGCGGAGTGATCGAGCGCTACGGCGCCGACACCGCCCGGATGTTCATCCTGTTCAAGGCTCCACCGGAGAAGGATCTTGAGTGGGATGACGCCGATGTGGAAGGCCAGTTCCGCTTCCTTCAGCGGATCTGGCGAATGCTGGAAGCCGCGCTTGAACGGGGGTTGAGCCTGGAGCCCCAGGCAGCCAGCCCCGTACGACAGGCAACCCCAGGCGGCGCTGAGCTCTCTCCTGCCGACCTCGCCCTGCGCCGTGCCGTCCATACCGCGATTGCGGCGATCAGCGACGATCTGGCCGACGGCAATTACCAGTTCAATACCGCAGTCGCCGAGCTGATGAAGCTCAGCAACGCCATGGCCAGCCTGCTGGAGACGGCCAGTGAGGCCGTGGCCCTCGAAGCTCTGGGCAACCTGCTGGTGCTGCTATCCCCCTTTGCTCCCCACATCTCCGAAGAGCTCTGGCAGCGGCTGGGTGGGGTGGGCAGCGTGCATCGCCAGTGCTGGCCGGCGGCCGATGCCACGGCCCTGGTGCAAACCACCATTCCCCTGGTGATTCAGGTGAAAGGAAAGGTGAGGGGCAACCTGGATGTGCCGGCCGATGCCGATGCAGCCACCCTGGAGAAGCTGGCGCTCGGCAGTGAGATCGCCCGGAAATGGCTGGACGGCCAGCCGCCCAGACGGGTGATCGTGGTGCCGGGGAAGCTCGTCAACCTGGTTCCCTGAGCAGTTCCTCGGCGAACAGTGCCTCGGCGTGATGACGCAGATGATCCTCGATGAAGCTGGCGATGAAGAAGTAGCTGTGGTCGTAGCCCTGCTGAAGACGCAGCCGCAGCGGGTAGCCAGCGGCGGTGGCGGCACGCTCCAGGTCCAGGGGGCGTAGTTCTCGCTCCAGAAAGCTGTCGGCGGTGCCCTGATCCACCAGCAGCGGCAGATGCTCGCTGGCCCGGGCGATCAGGCAACAGGCGTCCCAAGCCTCCCAGGCGCCGCGGTCGGGGCCGAGAAAGCGGCTGAAGGTCTTCTCACCCCAGGGGCTGGTGGCGGGGTGGGCAATCGGGGAAAAGGCGGAGACCGACAGGTAGCGGCCCGGGTTGCGCAGGGCACAGACCAGGGCGCCATGGCCCCCCATCGAGTGGCCGCTGATGCTCCGGCGCTCAGAGAGGGGCAGCTCGGCCTCGAGCAGGGTCGGCAGCTCCTCCACCACGTAGGCGTGCATGCGGTAATGGGCCGACCAGGGGAGCTCGGTGGCATCGAGATAGAACCCAGCACCCAGGCCGAAGTCCCAGTTCCCATCGGGGTCGGTGGGAATCCCGGCGCCGCGCGGGCTGGTGTCGGGGGCCACCACGGCCAGGCCCAGCTGGGCGGCCAGGCGGAAGGCTCCCGCCTTCTGCATGAAGTTCTGGTCTGTGCAGGTGAGTCCGGAGAGCCAGTAGAGGGCCGGCAGCGGGGCGGCCTCGGCCAGCTGCGGCGGCAGAAACACCGCCAGCTCCATGGGGCAGTCCAGTTGCTTCGACTGGTGACCATACCGGCGATGGACACCGCCGAAACAGCGGTTTTCACTGAGCAGATGCAGCACGATGGTCGTCAGGCAGCGAAGTGGATCACCGAGCGGATGCTCTTGCCTTCCCGCATCAGATCGAAGGCATGGTTGATCTCACCGAGCCCCATCGTGTGGGTGATGAAGCGATCCAGGGGGATCTCGCCGCTCTGAAACCGCTCGACGAATCCAGGCAATTCGGTGCGTCCACGGACCCCACCGAAGGCGGAACCACGCCAGACCCGGCCGGTGACCAACTGAAACGGCCGGGTGGAGATTTCCTGGCCTGCGCCTGCCACGCCGATGATCGTCGATTCACCCCAGCCTTTGTGGCAACACTCCAGAGCCGCCCGCATCACCGCCACATTGCCGATGCACTCGAAGGAATAATCAACGCCTCCATCGGTGCGCTGAATGATCACCTCCTGGATCGGGCGATCGCAATCTCGCGGATTGATGCATTCGGTGGCACCCAACTGCTGGGCGATGGCGAATTTCCCAGGGTTGGTATCGATGCAGATGATGCGGCTGGCCCTGGCCATCACCGCCCCGATGATCACCGCCAGGCCGATGCCGCCCAGGCCGAACACCGCCACCGTGGCGCCTGGTTCCACCTTGGCGGTATTGAGCACCGCGCCGATGCCGGTGGTCACGCCGCAACCGAGCAGACAGACCTTCTCGAGCGGGGCCTGTGGGTTGATGCGGGCCAACGCGATCTCCGGCACCACGGTGTATTCGGAGAACGTCGACGTTCCCATGTAATGGAAAATCGGCTGGCCGTTCCTGGAGAACCGGGTGCTGCCATCCGGCATCAAGCCCCTGCCCTGGGTCCCCCGGATCGCCTGGCAGAGATTGGTTTTGCCGGAAAGGCAATAGGCGCAGGCCCGGCATTCCGGCGTGTAGAGCGGGATGACATGGTCACCCACGGCCAGCGAGGTCACCCCAGCGCCGAGAGCTTCAACGACCGCACCTCCCTCGTGGCCAAGAATCACCGGGAACAGGCCTTCAGGATCGTCGCCGGAGAGGGTGTAGGCATCGGTGTGACAGACCCCACTGGCCACCACCCGCAGCAGCACCTCACCGGCCCGCGGTGGCTCCACATCGACCGTGGTGACCTCCAGAGGTTCACCGGCCGCCCAGGCAACGGCTGCTCTCGATCGGATCATTGTTTCTGGAACACCAGGGTGGCAGGCTCAGCCCAGGATCCTGCGGCGGCATAGCCCCTTGGATTGCCGCAGAGATGGCGAAGAATCCAGAAGATCGCCTCCGGGCTTTCGCTGCCCAGCTCAGAGTGAAGCTCGGCCAGGCTGCGCCCCTCGCCATCGGCAAGCAGGGTTTCGATCCGCCCCTGCAGATCGAGAATCACAGCAGCGGCCTTCTTGCCGGCTTCCACTCCCGGCTGGTCATAGGCGTTGATGTTCACCAATTCGGCATAGAGCCCCACAGACCGCTCGAACAAGGCAATCAGGGCACCCAGGCTGCGGGCGTCGAAGCGGCGCAGGGTGAGGCTGATCGATTGACGTCCCCCTTCGCTGAGGGCTGCGCGTGTGCCCTGCAGAAAACCGGACAGGAAATCGCCCGGGCATTCGCCATCCACCGCGCTGATGTCGGCGGGATCGGCCAGCACCTCGATGAAGGTGGCGAAGAAGTTGTCGATTCCATCGCGCAGCTGCTGGACGTAGGCGTGCTGGTCGGTGGAGCCCTTGTTGCCATAGACGGCGATGCCCTGGTGCACCACCTCGCCGTCACGGTCGAGCCGCTTGCCGAGCGACTCCATCACCAGCTGCTGGAGGTAGCGGCTGAACACCTCCAGCCGGTCGCGGTAGGGGAGAACCACCATGTCGCGCTGACCCCGACCGCCCCCGGCGGCATGCCAGCTTGCCGCCATCAGGGCGGCCGGGTTGGCTCTCGGCTCGGTGTGGCGGGTGGCCTCGTCCATGGCGGCGGCGCCGGCCAGGAAAGCACGCAGATCAGCTCCGATCAGGGCAGCCGGCAGCAGACCGACGGCACTGGTGATGCTGGTGCGCCCTCCCACCCAGTCGAACATGTCGAAACGGGCCAGCCACTGCTCGGCTTCGGCGCGGCGATCCAGTGGACTGCCGGCCATCGTGATGGCGACGGCCTGGGCGGACCAGCTCCCACCCAGGCCCTCAAGCCGGCAGCGTGCCTGCTCCATGCCGATCCGGGGCTCGGGGGTGCCGCCTGATTTGCTGACCACAACCACCAGGGTGGTGAGCAACCGCTGGCCCAGGGACTCCAGGGTTCGGCTGAGACCCTGCGGATCGACGTTGTCGAAGAAGTGGAAGGGCAGGCCCACCCCCTCCTGCTGCAGAGCGCGCAGGATCAGCAACGGTCCGAGCCCGGAGCCGCCAATACCGATCCAGAGCACGTCCGTGAAGGGGTGACCACCTGGTGTCAGCAGCTCCTGGTTGAGCACCTGGGCACCGAACTGCTCGATCCGCCCGATTTCGGCCTCGATCAAGGCGGCTTCCCCTGGATCCGGACAGAGCTGCGGAGCGCGCAGCCAGTAATGACCGACGCGCCTCTGTTCATCCGGGTTGGCGATCGCCCCCGCTTCAAGGGCTGCCATCGCCTCAAAGGCACGCGCAAAGCCTGGGGCCAGCGCATCGAAATGGGAACGGTTCAGGGCCATCCGGCTGACGTCCAGCCAGATTCCCAGGGAATCATCGTGCCAGAGCAGGCCCAGGAAGCGTTCCCACAGCGTTTCCGGCTGATGTGGGTTGAAGTCGACAAGCGTCATCAGCCCAGGATCTCGCATCGGGATTCCGGCTGAACCTATCGGTGCTGGGCTTCGAATGAAAGCGACCAGGTGAGCTGGCTCACCTGGTCCTGGAATCATTGCCGGAAAACGGTGGTGATGGACAGCACCACAAACGGCCCCCGACCTTTCCATCCCCGGAGGGCCAGGCTAAATTCAGTGAAATTTTCTTACACTTAAACCCCGTGACGCCTCGCGTCTTCTCTTTTTCATCCCCTACCAGATGGTGGATGTCAAAAGGATTCATCGCGACGGTTTCCCTGGGCCTGGTCAGCCTGGTCAGCGGCACCCAGCCATTGCTCGCTGGAGACGGCCATTTTCGGATCGATCCAGGCTTCAGCTCCACCATCAACAGTGACACCAGCGATCCGGCCGTACTCAGCACCGAAGGACAGCGCTCCAACCCGGTGGATTTCACGGCGGAGGAACTGAAGGAGCTCCAACGGCGTTTCGGGGTGCACGGCCCCCAGCCGGAACTGGCCCAGCTCCTCACCCTGGGGCTCGATCAGCTCACCCCACTGAGGGCCCGTACCGTCAATCGGCTCGAGCAGCTCCAGCCGATCATCCTGCGGGAATCGCGACTCCAGGGCGTCAATCCCATGCTGGTGGCTGCCGTTCTGTTCGATGAGCTCCAGCACGCCAAACCGGGAGAAGATCTGCCGCTGGCTGTCGAGTCAGGCCTGTTCAAGACCCATGGCCCCGCCCAGTTGTCGGTGGGCGAGCTGGTTCACCAGGGCTTGTTGCGGCCGGATGCCAGCGAGGCTGAGCTCTCCGCCGCCCGTCAGCAACTGCTGGATCCTGAGCGGAATGTGGTTCTGCTGGTCGGCAAGTTCGCTCGCCTCTCCAGGGCGCTGGCGCTGCCCACCGACCGACCCCTGGATGCCAGCTCCAGCCCCCGGGATGCCAAGGCCCTGGCCACCCTCGCCTATCTCCACAATGGCAAGCTCGACTACCCGGCCCGCATTCTGAGTTATATGCAGGACCCTTCCCTGCATGCCCTGATCTATTCCATCCGCAAGCCCATTCTCTCTCCTGTGATCTGAGCTTTCATCGCCGGAAAATCATCAAAGCAGGCAATCAACAGAGCAGGCCGAGGGCGGCCAGCCGGAGCTGGAGTGCCTGCCAGTCAAAACTGCGGGGATCGGATCGTTCGCCACCGATGTCCACCTGGCGATGGGTGGTGATGCTGGTGGGCGGAATCTTGAAGCGGCGCATCCAGTCAGCCAGAACCACGGCCAGGGCGTCGTACTGGGCCCTGGTGTAACCACTGTGGCCTGAGTCGTTGTCCTCGCCATCGATCGGGGTTTCCAGGCTGACGTGGAGGGCGAAGTTGTTCACCGAGCCCCCCACCTTCGGATTGGTCACCACCCACTGACCATTGAAGGCCGAATTGCCGGCACCGAAGGCACGCCTGGAGGGATCGAGCGCTTCGACCACTTCGCCATCCAGACCGACCAGCATGTGGTAACTCACCTGATCCTGATCCCTTGGATGCGGGGTCAGGAATGTCTGGACGGCGGATTCCATCCCATAGACCGTTTCGTGCAGCACGACGATCCGGGGAGTGGGATCAAGCGGATTGCCGAACGCATCACCCCTGAAGCGCTCGCCGTAGTTGGTGGGGTCGATGCGAAGGCGGCGCATGCTGCCTGAAAGGCCAGCCAGCTGACGCTGCAGCGACTGGCTGAGCTGCGTGTCCGCCACAGTGCACTGCCGACGCAGGGGACTGATCCAGGCCGCACGGACTGGTGGGGACGGAGGAGCCTGGCGGGGTGGTTCAGCAGCCGGGGGCGTGGCCGGACTCACCTGGTCCAGCAGCTGCAGCAGGGAGGGCCGTCCGGTTGAACCCTGACCGGCGGTGACATCCCGCGCCACCCAACCCAGGCCGCCGATTCCAACCAGGGCAGCCAGGCCCAGCGCAACGGATCCAGTGCGCTGAAGAGATCTGGGCTGGAGGCGCCGCCGCACCTGACGCAGCAGGTTCAACATGGAATCAAGCCCAGCCAGGCCGAACGCCTGGCCAGGGTTTCAGCCGATGCTGCCGGATCAGGCACCAGAGTCCAACGGTCCACGGTCGGCGCTTCACTGAGCAGGGTGAGCTGGCGGAGGCAGCCACGCCGACTCACCGTAAGACTCTGGGGACGCTCAGCCACCAGCAGGGCAGCCAGATCTTCGGGCTGGCGCAGGCGCCGCGTATCGATGGCCAGCAACTCATCGCCCACGCTCAGACCAGCCCGCTGGGCCGGGCTGTGGCGCTGCACCCGCTGAACAGCCAGACCATGCGGTTCCACCCTGCAGCCCATGCCTGTGAACGGTGCGGGGCTGAGCACCGCCTCGAGCCGCAGCCCGACGTCTGAGAGATAGCCATCGAGATCCGGCTCGTCGAAGCTGTCGAGCCAACCCGGCAGCAGCTCGCCAAGCTCGACGGACCTCTGGGTGAAGGCATCGAGCAGGGTGGCTTCGCTGTAGCCGCGGCCGCATCGACCCAGCCGTTGCCACAGATCCCGCAGCACCTGCACCAGAGAGGAGCCACTGCGTCTGAGAACGAGATCCAGAGCCAGGGCCACCACGGCTCCCTTCAGGTAGTAGCTGATCTGGGAGTCGTCGCTGTCGGCATCGCGGCGGTAGAGCTTGACCCAGGCCTCCTGGCCGCTCTGGCGAAGCGTCTGGCCGCTGAGGCGCCCGGGGGTGAGCCGATAGCGACTCAATTCAGCGCCGAGATCCTCGAAGAGCTGCGCTTCGGTGCTGATGCCGACGCTCAGGGGCAGGAACTGATCGAAGTAACTGGTTACCCCCTCAGCGAACCAGAGGGTGGGGATGATCACGGCCTTGTTGTAGTCGATCGGCGAAAGTTCAGCGGGCCGGAGCCGCCGCACATTCCACTGATGCAGATACTCGTGAGCGACAAGTTGCAACAGTTTTCGATACCCATCAGGCCTGGCAAGGGCCTGGCGGCCGAACTGAAGAATGGAGCAACGATCATGCTCCAGCCCGCCATAACCCTGATCGAGCAGATGAAGCACGAACAGATAATCGGGGGCAGCCGGTCCCGCTTCACCCATCAGGCGGCAGCAGGCCTGGCAGACCGAGGCCACATCCTCGAGCAGCGATGGGAAGCGATGCAGCAACCAGGTGCCCCCAGCGCAGCCGTCCTCCCAGCTGACCCAGCGATGGGGAACATCAGCCACAGAAAAGGCGTGGCAATGATGGGGGCCCGCCTCCACCGGCGCATCGATCAAGGCGTCGTAGTTCGGGGCAGACCAGCCCTGGCCGGCCACAAAGGGCAAGGGAACGAAAGCCTGCCAGCCAGTGGGCAGATCCAGGCGGAGCTGGTGGGCTGTCCAGCGCTCCCCTTCCACCTGCAGTGCCACGGCCGCCAGGGCCAGAAAGCCGTGGTCGCCATCAAGATGGCAGGCCCGCACACTCAGCTCGGTGGCCAGCAGGGCATAGCGAAGCTCAACAGGATGGAGTTCCGCCAGGTTGAGCTGCCAGCCCGATGGATCGATCCGCTCGGCGACAACCGGCTGGAGTTGACCCCCAGGACATTCCTGGCATACCTGCAGTCCTTCCAGGTTCCGAACGTAGGAGCGGAGCAGATAGGAGCCCGGCGTCCAGTCAGGCAGACGCAGAACGACCCTGCGCTGGCGCGGGAGAAACCGCATCCGGACCAGAACGAGGTGCTGGCTGGTGGATCTCAGATCCAGCGAGAGCTCAACCAGCGCCAATGGGCTCAGCCGGCAAGGTGGAGTGTGGCGGACGGGATCTGCTCCATGGCCTCCCGCAGGGCCAGACGCAGTGCATAGCGGCGGGTCAGCCCGCCGATCAGGGCCTGCAAGGGCTCGGATCGGCTCAGCCGCTGCAGATCACCGACCAGGGCGAGAGATCCATCGGCCTGCCGTTGCCAGCCGAGCCGCTGGTCAGCCGAAACCACCACCTGAATGTCCACGGGGATCGCCTCCCCGGCGAAACCGCTGATCATTCCGCCGATCACCGGTTCGAAGCCAAGATCACCAAGGGTGGCCGCCAGCGACTCCAGATCCCGGACAACCGTCGGCAGGATGGAGAGGTGCGACATGAACCCGTTGCCTGCTGCGCCCGACACTAGCGACGGCTTTCCGTCCGTCCAGTGGCCATTGCCACAGCCCTGGCCGATCCTTCACCCCTTTCTGCGGCTGGGGGTGCTGGCTTCCGGCCATGGCTCCAACTTCGAAGCCCTGCTGAGCAGCTGCCGCGATGGACCCTTGAATGCCACGGTGGCCTTGCTGGTGGTGAACAACCCTGGTTGCGGCGCCCAGCGCCGCGCTGAACAACGGGACGTGCCCTGCCAGCTGATCGATCACCGCCTGCACCCGCAGCGCCGCAACCTCGACCGGGAAATCCTCGCGGCCTTCGAGGCGGCCCGGGTCGATCTGGTGGTGATGGCCGGCTGGATGCGGATCGTCAGCCCGGTGCTGATCGATGCCTTCGCCGGCCGGCTGATCAACATCCATCCTTCCCTGCTGCCGAGCTTTCCCGGCCTCGACGCGATCGGCCAGGCCCTGGCGGCAGGCGTCGCCCTGACGGGCTGCACCGCCCACCTGGTGACCGAGGCCGTGGACGCCGGACCGATTCTGGTTCAGGCGGCCGTGCCCGTTCTTGCCGGTGACGATCGCACCAGCCTGGGTAAGCGGATCCATCGCCAGGAACACCGCATTCTCCCCCTGGCTGTGGCGCTGGCTGCCCAGCGGCTGGCTGCACCTCCGGGCTCTCCCAGCTCTCAGGGATAGAAGGGAAGCAGGGGCAGGCCTGTGTCAGGCGGCAGGCCGGCCATCAGGTTGAGAGATTGAATGCCCTGACCCGCCTGACCCTTGATCAGATTGTCGATCGCGCTCATCACGATCAGCTGGCCGGTGCGCTGATCCACCTGAACCGAGAGCAGGGCCCTGTTCGTCTGCCGCACCCATTTGGTGGAGGGATAGGTGCCGACAGGCAGCACCTCCAGGCAGGGCCTGTTCCGGTAGGCGGCCCGCAGCAGGGTGGTGCAATCCTCGGCCGTGAGGCCGGGATCGCGGAGCCGCGCATACACCGTGGCCAGCAGACCACGCACCATCGGCATCAGATGGGGGGTGAACTGAAGTTCGATCGGATGGCCGGCCACGGCGCTGGCGGCCTGTTCGATCTCGCTGGTGTGGCGGTGACCGACCACGCCGTAGGGGGACACAGCCTCGCTGGCCTCTGCCAGCAGCAGATGCTCCTTGGCGGCGCGACCACCGCCGGAGCAGCCGGTCTTGGCGTCGATGATGATCCCGGCCGGCTCGATCAAGCCTTGCTTCAGAAAAGGCAGCAGGGGAAGCAGGGCAGCGGTGGGGAAGCACCCGGGTGCCGCCACGAGCCGTGCCTGCCGGATCCTGGCTTCCTCCCACTCCGGAAGTCCGTAGACGGCCTCCTGGCAGAGCCGCTCATCCTGGCGCGGGTACAGAACGGCTTCGGTGGAATACACCCGCTTCCAGTCCGCCAGGGAGCGGTAGCGGTAGTCGGCGGAGAGATCCACCACCCTGAGGCCCCGCTCCAGCAGGTCGGGCACGATCGTGGAGGCCAGGCCGCTCGGCAGGCTCAGCACCACCAGGTCGGCTGCTGTGGCGATCGCCGCCGGGTCGAGGGGCTCCACCAGCGGATCCCCCTGCAACGGCAGGAAGGGTGTCAACTCGCTCCAGCGCTTCCCAGCGCTGCGCTCGCCGCCGAGAAAGCTGACCTGCAGGTGTGGGTGCCCCTGGAGCAGGCGGAGGGTCTGAAGCCCGCCATAGCCAGTGGCGCCGATCACGGCCACCCGCTGGGCTGCGCTGGATCTGGACATACCCTCAGCACAGAAGCTGAGATCGTACCGGTGCCTCTGCGCCCGGCCCTATAACTAATTCATGCTGCGCCACCCCAGGCCCGAACTCCACTGAAAGCCCGATCTGAACTGGGTCCAGCTCCCGTCAACTCCCGCTCCGGCGAATCCAGCGGCCCTGGCGGCGACCGGCTGGAGCAAACAATTCGATTCGATCGCGTCACCGACGGACTCGCAGCGATTCGCAACGGCGAGATGGTTGTGGTGGTAGACGACGAGAACCGGGAGAACGAAGGAGATCTGATCTGCGCCGCCCAGTTCGCGACCCCCGAACAGATCAACTTCATGGCCACCGAAGCCCGGGGCCTGATCTGCCTGGCGATGGAAGGGGAGCGTCTCGATGCGCTTGAACTGCCGCTGATGGTGGATCGCAACACCGACAGCAATCAGACGGCCTTCACCGTGAGTGTGGATGCTGGCCCTGAAAACGGTGTGAGCACGGGAATTTCAGCTGATGATCGCGCCCGGACGATCCAGGTGGCCATCCATCCCCACAGCCGCCCCGCCGATCTGCGCCGACCCGGCCACATCTTTCCGCTCCGGGCCCGCTCTGGTGGTGTGTTGAAGCGGGCTGGCCACACCGAAGCAGCCGTGGATCTCTCCCGGCTGGCCGGCCTCTATCCCGCCGGGGTGATCTGCGAGATCCAGAACGCCGATGGCTCGATGGCCCGGCTGCCCCAGCTTGCCGATTACGCCAGCCGCCATGGCCTGCGCCTGCTGAACATCGCCGATCTGATCAGCTATCGGCTCGACACCGAGCGGTTCGTGCGGCGCCAAGCCGAGGCGGATCTGCCGAGTGCCTTCGGGAGCTTTCGGGCGATCGGCTATCGCAACGACCTCGATGGCAGCGAACATGTGGCGATCGTCAAAGGCAAGCCCGAACTGGCCAGTGGAGCTGTGCTGGTGCGGGTGCACTCCGAATGCCTCACCGGCGATGCCTTCGGCTCGCTCCGCTGCGATTGCCGGCCCCAGCTGGAAGCGGCCCTGCGCATGATCGAAGCGGCTGGGGAAGGGGTGGTGGTCTACCTGCGCCAGGAGGGCCGCGGCATCGGCCTGATCAACAAACTCAAGGCCTACAGCCTCCAGGATGGCGGCCTTGACACCGTCGAGGCCAATGAACGGCTCGGCTTCCCGGCCGACCTGCGCAATTACGGCGTCGGCGCCCAGATCCTCAGCGACCTCGGAGTCCGGCGCCTGCGGCTGATCACCAACAACCCGCGCAAGATCGCCGGACTGGGGGGCTACGGGCTCCAGGTGGAGGATCGGGTGCCGCTTGAGATGGATGCCGGTCTGCACAATGCCGCCTACCTCGACACCAAGCGGCTCAAGCTGGGCCACTTGCTTCAGGCCACCTCTGGATCAGCAGAGCTGCAACGGGAGTCGGGTCTGAGTGCCGTGCTCGCCTGGCAGGGCCAGGAGCTTCAGCAGGGCGGCGATCCAGGCCACTGGGAAAGCCTGCGGGAATGGGCCTCCCAGCGGCCGCTGGCACTCCAGCGGGAGGAACATCCAAGGCTGCTGGCGCTGCTGGATCAGCCGGAAATCGCCTTTCTGCTCTCCCCTGTCGCCGGCGCTGAGCTGGCAGCCACCGAGCTCAGCGAGCTGCTGGCCCGGATGGCCGCATGGCCCGGCACCCGGGCCGTGTGCCTGCTGCTCACCCCCGACAGTCGGCGCAGCGGCCATCCGAGCGCCACTCTGGAGCCGGAGCTGCGGCCCCTGGTTGAGTTGCACCAGAGCCACCCCTCGTTGCCGCTGCAACCAGGGGCCTTTCTGCGCTGGCAGTGAAGACACCCGGGCCAGACTCCAGAGATGGGAACCCTCAGGGGAGGATCGTCAGCTTGTTGATCTTGGTCCCCTTCCTGATGGCCAGCACTACATCCACATTGGCCGCCTGACCAAAGACGGTGTGGACCCCATCGAGGTGGGGTTGGGCGTCATGGCAAAGAAAGAACTGGCTCCCACCGGTGTTCTTGCCGGCGTGGGCCATCGACAGGGTGCCGGCCTGATGCTTATGGCTGTTGATCTCACAGGGGATCTTGTAGCCAGGCCCGCCGGTGCCGGGGGCTCCTCCCGCCCCGGCGCGGGTGTTGGGGCATCCCCCCTGGGCCATGAAGCCGTCAATCACCCGATGAAAAGAAAGCCCGTCATAGAAGCCGGCCTCAGCCAGTTTCACAAAGTTGGCCACGGTGGCGGGGGCTTCGGTATCGAACAGCTCCAGCTCCACGGTGCCGGCGTCGGTTTCCATCAGGGCTTGGGTCACGGCGGGTTCAGTCAAAGGCGGACTGTATCCACTCTCGGGTAGAACGGTCCCCGATTCCAGCGCCCGCCCTGGCGCCGCACCCCGTCATGAGCGATACCATCGCCAGCCCCGCCAAGGCCGGTCCTGATCTGAGCACGGCCCGCCTCGGGGTGCTCGGTGGCAGCGGGCTCTACGCCATGGACGGCCTCGAAGCGGTAGAGGAGATCGCGGTCGAAACGCCTTTCGGTCCCCCCTCCGACCGGTTGCGGCTGGGCCGCATCGGCGATCTGGAGGTGGTCTTCCTAGCTCGTCACGGCCGTCACCACACCCACTCCCCCACCGACGTGCCTTACCGGGCCAACATCTGGGCACTGCGCTCCCTCGGAGTGCGCTGGATCCTGTCCTGTTCGGCCGTCGGTTCCCTGCAGGAACCGCTGCGGCCGCTCGACATGCTGGTGCCGGATCAGTTCATCGACCGCACCCACCAACGACCCCTGAGCTTCTTCGGCGAGGGTGCGGTGGCCCATGTGGGAATCGCCGATCCGTTCTGCCCGACCCTCAGCCGCCTGCTGGCCGATGTGGCTGACAGCCTGATGCCCGTGGGCCGCCAGATGCACCGCAGCGGCACCTATCTCTGCATGGAGGGGCCGGCTTTCTCCACCCGGGCCGAATCCAACCTCTACCGCAGCTGGGGCTGCTCGGTGATCGGCATGACCAACCACAGCGAGGCCCGGCTGGCGAGGGAAGCGGAAATCGCCTATTCCACCCTCGCCATGGTCACGGACTACGACTGCTGGCACGCCGAACATGCTTCGGTGACAGTGGATCTGGTGATCGAGAATCTGAAGGCCAATGCCCTGCTGGCCCAGCAGATCGTGGCCCTGGCCGCCCAGAGGGTGGCCGCCCAGCGACCGGCCAGCCCTGCACACACCGCCTTGCGCAGTGCCCTGATGACACCGAAGGAGCAGGTGCCGGGTGCCACACGCCGAAAGCTGGATCTGCTCACCAGCCCCTACTGGGGCCCCTACGAAGGAGCCGGGGCCGACGGAGCAGGCTGAGCCTGGGGCAAGCTCACCCCGGCCGCTTCCAGCGCCTGCCTCACCTGGCCGTCGTGGGCGCCCAGGGCCTCATCGGCCTGCTCGGCGCTCAGCCCGGCGGCGGCCATCACCAGGGCCCGCTTGACCGAGCCGCCGGCGGCGGCCAGCAGCGCCGGACCCTGCTCCCGCTCCACCCCGGCCAGGTCCTTGAGGATGCGCAGGGCGCGATCTTCCAGCTTGCTGTTGGTGACGGCCACATCCACCATGCGGTTGCCGTACACCTTGCCCAGCCGCACCATCACCCCGGTGGAGATGATGTTGAGGGCCATTTTGGTGGCCGTGCCGGCCTTCAGACGGGTGGAGCCGGTGAGCAGTTCCGCCCCGGTGACCAGCCGGATGTCGATGGCGCAGGGCATCGGCGCCTGCTCGCTCGGCACACAGGCCATGGCGATCGCCAGGGCACCGATGGCGCGGGCATGCTCCAGGCCGCCGAGCACATAGGGGGTGGTGCCGCCGGCGGCGATGCCCACCAGGGCGTCGCCGGGAGAGAAACCTCGTTCGATCAGATCATGGCGGCCGGCTTCGCGTAAGTCTTCGAGCCCTTCGGAACTGCGCAACAGGGCCGGTGCGCCACCGGCGAGCACGCCTTGAACAAGCTCCGGTGGGGTGCAGAAGGTGGGAGGACACTCGGCCGCATCAAGCACGCCGAGGCGTCCGGAGGTGCCGGCACCGAGGTAGAAGAGCCGCCCGCCGGAGCGCAGGCGAGCGCTGATCGCCTCAACCGCCTCGGCCAGGGCCGGTGCCGCCGCCTCCATGGCCAGCAGCGCCTTCTCATCTTCCCGGCAGAAGAGATCCACCAGTTCGCTGGAGCTGAGCTGGTCGAGGCTGGCGCTGGCGGGGTTGGCCTGCTCTGTTAGCAGATGGCCACGGTCGACGCAGGTCACAGCAAGCCCTCCAGACGGCGGCGGAAGGCCTCCATGGCATCCCGCTCGGCCTCACCCTCAGCGGGTTGCTCCTCTTCGGCGGGAACGCCACCGCTCTGCCAATGGCCCACATCCATGTTGCGCTCGGGCGGTGCGATCAACAGACGCTCTTCGGCTGACTGGGGCAGGAAGCCAGCCGGCACGAAACGGGCCTCATAGCCGGCCTGCACGCAGAACAGCTCAATCTCCTCACGGGCGAGTGCCTCGACGGTGGGAACAGGAAAATCCTGGGCTTCGAGCAGGCCGGCGTAGCGCTCGGCATCGTCCTGTTGCTCGAACAGCAGAACGACGGTGTGGCCGTTGAGCTCAAGGGAATGGATGCCTTCATTGTCGCTGCCGGCATCGAAGAGCAGAACATGAACAGCCATCGAAGCGATCACCACCGCGGCGGCCAGTGTCTCACCGATCGGGCCGCTACGGATCGACGAGGTCCTGATCCGAGAGTTGCGCCAGCCGGCGGTAGAGGGCTTCTTCCGCTTCATCGAGCTGCTCGGGCACCGTGATCCGGATCTCCACCAATTGATCGCCCCGCTGCTCCGACTGGACCAGCCCCCGACCGCGCAGCCGTAACAGCCTGCCGCTGGAGGATCCCGGCGGCACCCGCAACTGGACAGGACCCTGGAGGGTGGGCACCACCACCTTGCAGCCGAGGGCGGCCTCCGGCGGAGAGAGATCCAGCTTGTAGAGCACCCGCAGGCCCTCGATGCTGAGGCCCTCGGCGGTGCGAACCCGCAACTGCAGAAAATGATCACCACCTCCGGGAGCCACACCCGCTAGGCGCAGGCGCCAGCCATCCCCGGCCAGGGGCGGACTCCAGCACTCCACCACGGTGCCACCAGGCAACTCCAGCTCAAGCCGGGTTCCCGAAACGGCTTGATCGGGAGTGAGCTCCACAACGGTTTCGAGATCGGCGCCAGCCTGCACGGGTGGCGGGGGCGCAGGGGCGTGGGTGACGGTCGCCGTCTCGGGCCAGCGGGGGGAATCGGCTCTCCCGGCCTGGTCAACGGCAGACCGGGCCGGGGGATCGAGGGGGCGATCAGCAGCGCCCAGATCGGCATCCGGATCATCACCGGGCTCGGCAGCCTGATCACGACGGGCCTGGCGGCGACCAAACAGGGCGTCAAGGTAGGTCTGGAAATCCGGAAATCCGGAGGCGAACGGGTCGGCAGACTCGCCGCGGGAGCCGATCGGATCGAGACCGCCTTCCCAGCGGGCCCGCCGCTTCGGATCACCGAGCACCGCATAGGCCTCGTTGACCGCCTTGAAGCGTTCCTCGGCAACAGGATCGTTGCCGTTGAGATCAGGGTGCCAACGCCGGGCCTGCTCACGGAAGGCCCGCTTCAGGCTGGCGGCATCAGCACCGGGGGCAAGGCCCAGAACCGTCCAGTAATCGGTGGCCACCGGGGAGGCGCGCTGCGGGTCACGGGTCGCGGGCTGCGGCCGGGGGATCCCGGCTGGGACGGGTGTGGGGGCGGGGGCGGCGGGGGGGTTGGTAGCCGCCGCGGCTCATCACCGGCTGTTCCCAGGGATCACGGCCGGAGCGGCCGCGCCCACCGGGACGATCCCAGTCGTCGTCCCAGTCGTCGTCGGAGAACAGATCATCCTTGAGGGAGCCCAGCGTGTTCTTCAGCCCCTGCAGGGGTCCCGCCTCTGCCTTGCGTTCGCTGATCAGCCGGCGGTTCAGACCATAGAGGGCTTCCTGAAGCTGGCTCACAGCTAGATCCAATTCCACCGAGTCTTCGCCGCCGAGCAGGGCCTGAACATCCCGCAGGGCGAGTTCAACGGAACGCTGCTGGCGCTCAGCTCCATAGGGTCCCAGCTCCAGGGCAGCATCACGAAGCCGCCGTTCGGCCTGCGCCGCCAGGGTCTGGGCCCGGTTACGGCGATCCACTTCGGCTCGCTTGCGCCGATCGTCCACCGCCTGGCGCGAAGCCTCCTCAAGCAGTCGGTTGATTTCCTCCTCGCTGAGGTTGGAGCCGCCCTGGATCGAAACGCTCTGCTGGCGGCCAGTGGTGCGGTCGGTGGCCGAAACCTGCAGGAGGCCATTGGCGTCGATGTCGAAGGAAACCTGAACCTGGGGCACACCCCGCGGCGCCGGAGGGATGCCGGAGAGGCGGAACCGGCCCAGCGATTTGTTGTCAGTGCCCATCTGGCGCTCGCCCTGCAGCACATGCACCTCGACGGCCGACTGATTCGCTTCCGAGGTGCTGAACACATCGGATCTGCGCACGGGAATCGGGGTGTTGCGTGGAATCAGCACCTTCATCACCCCCCCGATCGTCTCCAGACCAAGAGAGAGCGGGATGACGTCATTGAGCATCAGATCCCGCAGTTCGCCGGTGAGGATGCCGGCCTGAACGGCTGCACCGATGGCCACCACCTCATCGGGGTTGACCGACTGACAAGGCTCCCTGGGAATCAGGGTGCGCACCATTTCCTGAACCATCGGCATCCGGGTGCCGCCCCCCACCAGGACCACATCGTCGATGTCCTCGGCAGCCAGGGAAGCGTCCCGCAGGGCACGCTGCACCGGCCTCAGCAAGCGATCGAGCAGATCGGGGCAGAGGGCCTCGAACTCGCGACGCTGGAGGCTGCATTCGATGTGAAGCGGTCCGTCAGGCCCGGTGGCGATGAAAGGCAGGGAGATCGGAGTGGCCTGGACGCCGGAGAGTTCCTGTTTGGCCTTCTCGGCCGCTTCGGTGAGCCGCTGGAGAGCCTGCCGATCCCGGCGAAGGTCGAGGCCATGCTCCTGCTCGAAGGCATCAGCCAGCCAGTCGACGATGCGGCGATCCCAGTCGTTGCCACCCAGCTGGGTGTCGCCGCTGGTGGCTTTCACATCGAAGACACCATTGGCGATGCGCAGGACCGAAACATCGAAGGTGCCCCCGCCGAGATCGAAGACCAGCACACGCTTGACGGCGCTGCGATCGAAGCCGTAGGCGAGAGCCGCTGCCGTGGGTTCGTTGAGGATCCGCTCCACCGACAGGCCAGCCAGACGGCCGGCATCACGGGTGGCCTGACGCTGGGCATCATTGAAATAGGCAGGCACCGTGATCACCGCAGCCTCGACCGGTTCACCCAGGTAGGTGGAGGCGTCATCCACCAGCTTGCGCAGGATGCTGGCCAGCAGCTCTTCCGGCGCGTACTCCCGTTCGGTGACCGGACAGACGACGCGCACGTTGCCCTGGTCGTTGGCCCGAACCGTGTAGGGAACCACCAGGCTGCTCTCCTCGAGCTCCTCCCAGCTGCGGCCGACGAAGCGCTTGAGGTTGGCGAATGTGTTGCGAGGGTTCAGCACCAGCTGCCGGCGGGCCAGCTGACCCACCAACAACTCCTGATCCCGGGTGTACCCCACCACAGACGCTGTGGTACGGGCCCCTTCGGCATTGGCGATCACCTGGGGCCGACCAGCCTCCAGTACCGCCACCACCGAATTGGTGGTGCCCAGGTCGATGCCAACGATCCGCCCCATGGACCCCCAAACCGAAGACCCAAACTACCGTCTCCTTCGGACGAAGGCAGGCCCGGGCTGAAACGCTCCCGGCGAGGCGCCGAGCCGGAGTGGGCCGATCAAAGCGGGCATGGCTGGCGGGAGTTAACGCTTTCTTAGTGGATGAAACAGCGGGCTACACCTAAATTGATATCGGAATTGGAATGTGTTCCGGGGCTGTCGATGAATCCGATTGCAGAATGGCCATGAGCACCGAGCCAACCAAGGAGTTGTTCACACTCCGTCGACGGCCCGCCTCCGAAAAGTTGGTTGATGGTGGATTCCGTTACCTCACCATTGCCCTGGCCTCGATGGTGGCCATTGTGCTGGTGGCGATTTTTCTCACTGTTTTCCAGGGCGCCCAAGAGGCGATCAAAGCCTTCGGCCTCAAGTTTCTGGCCACTTCCAGCTGGAACCCGGTCACGGGTGAATACGGGGCCTTCACGGCGATCTACGGCACGCTGGTGTCGTCCCTGCTGGCCCTCGCGATTGCCGTGCCACTCGGGGTTGGCACCGCGATCTTCATCACTGAGAACCTCATTCCTCTGCGCTGGCGGGAGGTCATCGGTGTGATGGTGGAACTGCTGGCGGCGATTCCATCGGTGGTACTCGGATTGTGGGCCATTTTCGTGATGGAGCCGTTCCTGCGCCCCTTCCTCACCTTTCTCAACTCTGCGCTCGGCTGGTTTCCCCTGTTCAGCACCGAGCCGCAAGGACCCGGCATGGCACCTGCCGTTCTGATTCTGGTGGTGATGATCCTGCCGATCATCACGGCCATTTCCAGAGATGCCCTGAATCAGGTTCCGATCGCCCTGCGACAGGGGGCCTACGGGGTTGGCAGCACCCGCTGGATCGCCATCTTCAATGTGATCCTCCCCGCCGCCATCTCGGCGATAGTGGGTGGGGTGATGCTGGCACTCGGACGGGCGATGGGCGAAACCATGGCTGTCACGATGATCATCGGAAACTCCACCAACTTCAGCTGGTCCCTGCTGGCTCCCGGCAACACGATTTCAGCGATGCTGGCCAATCAATTCGGAGAAGCGGACGGCATTCAGGTTTCCGCCTTGCTCTATGCCGCACTGATTTTGATGGTTCTGACTTTTGCGGTCAATCTCATGGCCCAATGGGTTGTCAAGAAGCTCAGCCTGCGTTATTGAAAACGATGACAATCCTCACAGCAACACAGAAACCTGCATCCCTGCGTTTCAACCCGTCTCTACAACGCAACAAACTAGACAAGTTATTCACGCTTGTTTCGGCTGGATTCAGTGTCATTGTCGTTCTCCCACTTCTGCTCGTTCTGATCTATGTATTGCTGCAGGGTGGCCGGCTGATCAGCTTCAACCTGTTCACCCAGCTTCCACCTGCACCGGGCCTGGAAGGCGGCGGAATCGGCAATGCGATCATCGGCACTTTCGTGGTCACCATGGTGGCCGCGCTGATCGCCATCCCGGTTGGAGTTGGTGGCGGAATTTACCTGGCTGAATATTCACGAGGTGGCTGGTTTGCCAATCTGATCAGGGTCGGCAACGACATCCTGGCCGGCGTGCCCTCGATCATCTGCGGGGTCTTCGTCTACGGGGCGATCGTGGCCACCCGGGTGTTCTTCGGCCAGTCCTACACCGCGGCGGCGGGGGGCATCGCCCTGGCTGTGCTGATGCTGCCAACCGTGATCAAAACAACCGATGAGGGGCTGAGGCTTGTTCCCAAGGCCCTCAGCATGGGCGCCATCGGAGTGGGAGCCTCCAAGTTCGTGACGATCATCCGGATCACGCTGCCGAGCGCCTTCACCCCGATTGCCACCGGCATCGTGCTGGCGATCGCAAGGGCGGCGGGGGAAACAGCCCCTTTGATCTTCACAGCACTCTTCTCACCATTCTGGCCGGAGGGAGTCTTCAATCCGATCGCCACCATGTCGGTGTTGATCTTCAACTTCGCGATCATGCCGTTCGAAGCCCAGAACGAGCTGGCGTGGGCCGCCTCCTTTGTGCTGGTGGTCCTGATCCTGGCGGCCAATCTGCTGGCCCGCTGGCTGCGACGCTTCGCCAACTGATTGTCACAAGCCTGCCCAGGTCTTCAGCCTTCGCCCCCCACGTTCCTCCACTTTCGTCATGACCACTTCCGCTTTGCAGCACGCCAACACCTCCACCACCGGGCATACCTGCCTGGCCCTTGAAAAGGTGACGATCAGCTACGGCAGCTTCGAGGCTGTCCGGGATGTCTACATGGACATCCCTCGCGGCAAGGTGACAGCTTTCATCGGCCCGTCGGGCTGCGGGAAGTCAACGGTGTTGCGAGGCTTGAACCGCATGAACGACCTGATCGAAGGATGCAGCCTCAGGGGTCGAGTGGTCTTCGACGGTCAGGACATCTACGCCCCTGAAGTGGACCCGGTGGAAGTGCGGCGGCGGATCGGCATGGTGTTCCAGCAACCGAATCCTTTCCCCAAGTCGATTTACGAAAACATTGCCTTCGGAGCCCGCATCAATGGCTTCACCGGCGACATGGACGAACTGGTGGAGAACTCTCTGCGCAAAGCCTTCATCTGGGATGAAACCAAGGACAAGCTCAAGCAGAGTGGCAATTCACTCTCGGGCGGGCAACAGCAGCGTCTCTGCATCGCCAGGGCGATCGCGATTGAACCGGAGGTGATCCTGATGGACGAGCCCTGCTCTGCGCTGGATCCTATCTCCACCCTCAAAATCGAAGAACTGATGCACGAATTGAAGAAAACCTTCTCAATCGTGATCGTGACCCACAACATGCAGCAGGCGGTTCGTGTCTCGGATCAGACCGCCTTCTTCAATGCGGAAGCCGTTGAAGGTGGCAGCGGCAAGGTGGGCTATCTGGTGGAATTCAATGATACCGAAAAGATCTTCAACGCCCCAACCCAGCAGGCCACCCAGGATTACGTCACCGGACGATTCGGTTGAGCTTGAACGGCTTCAATCAGGCCAAAGAAAAGCCGGCTTGTGAAGCCGGCTTTTTGTTGGGATCACGGAGAGGGAGGGATTCGAACCCTCGATAGAGTTGCCCCTATACAGCATTTCCAGTGCTGCGCCATCGACCACTCGGCCACCTCTCCATCGGTGATGCGAAGGCACGTGGCAATGTAGCAGTCAGCGATCTTCCCTCTGCCCCCTCGTGATGCCCCATCAGGTTCCGATCACGGTGCACTGGCGCCAGCAAAACCGGGTGATCAAGCTGGACGTGCCGGAGGGCGAGTACATCCTGCGCAGCTTCGAGCAACAGGGCGAGCCATTGCCGTTCAGCTGCCGCAATGGCTGCTGCACAGCCTGTGCCGTGCGGGTGATCTCCGGACAGATCGACCAGTCCGAGGCTCTTGGCCTCTCAAGGGAGCTGCGCAGCCGGGGCTACGGCCTGCTCTGCGTCGCCCGGGCCACGGGGCCGCTGGAGGTGGAAACCCAGGATGAAGACGAGGTCTATGAGCTTCAGTTCGGCCGCTTCTTCGGCAAGGGCCGGGTGCGGCCCGGCCTGCCGATCGAAGAGGAATGACCCGGATGACTGAACCGCCCACGCCGAGCACTGCATCGCTTTCTGCTCAGGCCCTGGCTGGTGCCGGGCTTGGAGCCGCTGAGCTGGAGAAGCTCTCTGGCGTTGCCCGCGCCGCCGCCGCCGCCGGTGCCGCGGCCCTGCGGTTCCATCACGGCAAACTCACCCAGATCCGCGAGAAGGGTCGGGCGGGAGACCTGGTCACCGAGGCCGATCTGGCGGCGGAAGAGGCCGTGCTGGCCGTGCTGGCCAGGGACACCCCAACGCTCGGTGTGCTGGCTGAGGAAAGTGGGCAACACAGCACGGGCTCCGATCTGCAGTGGTGCGTCGATCCACTCGATGGCACAACCAATTACGCCCACTCCTATCCATGCTTCGCCACATCGGTGGGGCTCACCTGGCGCGGGCTGCCGTTGCTGGGGGCGATCGAGGTTCCGGCCCTGGGAGAGAGCTACTGGGCGGCAGCTGGCCTCGGGGCCTGGTGCAACGCAGATCGCCTGGCGGTGAGCGGCGCCCGCGACCTGGCCAATTCGCTGCTGGTCACCGGCTTCGCCTACGACCGCCAGACCCAGCTGGACACGAATTACAGCGAGTTCTGCTGGTTCACCCATCGCAGCCAGGGAGTGCGGCGGGATGGTGCCGCAGCGGTGGACCTGGCCTTCGTGGCGGCCGGCCGCCTGGACGGCTACTGGGAGAGGGGTCTGTCTCCCTGGGATCTCGCCGCTGGAGTGGTGCTGGTCGAAGAGGCCGGGGGGGTGGTGAGCCGCTACGACGGAGGACCGCTGGTCCTGACAGAGGGCCGCCTGATTGCCTCAGCGCCTGGAATCCACCGCAGCCTGATCGATGGGCTGGCCCGGTGCCAGCCGATGCCGGGAGCCAGTTTCGGCGCCCCGGAGCTGGACGGCTGAGCAGCGCTCCAGCCGTCCATAGGATCCTGGCCGACCCCATCCATCACCGCCGCGCCTTCAGCCATGGCCCTGCAACCCGCCGCCGGCGCCAGGGATCTGAATCCTGGCCAGGTGGAGAGCAACCGACGCCTCTGCCAGCAGCTTGCCGATGTTTATCGGCTCTGGGGCTACCAGGAGGTGGCTCCACCGGCCATCGAGCGCCTTGACACGCTCCAGGCCCGCGGCGGCAAAGCCCAGAGCGACGTGGTGCGACTGGCGGCTGAAGAGCCGCTCGGTCTGCGCCCCGAATTGACGGCCCCGATCGCCAGAGCCGCCTCCACCCGGCTGGCCGCCCGAGCCCGTCCCCTGCGGTTGTGGGCGGAGGGGGCCACCTTCCGCACCTTCACCGGGGACGGTGGCGGACAGCGGATCAGTGAGCGATTGCAGAGCGGCGTGGAACTGCTGGGCGTGCGTTCCTCGGCGGCGGATGCGGAACTGCTGAGACTCCTGCTCGCCTGCACCGAAACCCTGGGCCTGCAGCCCAGCCATCAGCCCCTGCTGCTGCTGGGACACCACGGGCTGCTCAGTGCGCTGCTCGGCCGGGTGCCGGCTGAACAGCGCACCCCCTGCCGCCAGGCGCTCACTGACTTCGATCCCCTGGCGCTGGCGGCGTTGTCCCTGCCGGATGATCAGATGGCCCAGTTGCAGGCCCTGCTGCGGCTCAGGGGTGAGCCGGCCCGGGTGATCGATCAACTGGAACAACAGCTCGGCAGCAGCAGCCTGATGCAGGAGCTGGCCACCACCCTCGCGATGGTTGAGACAACCGCCGCGCGGCTGGGCGTGAGGATCCAGCTGGATCCCAGCTTCCAACCTCAGTTCGACTACTACGACGGTCTGGTGCTGAAGCTGGTCTGCCAGGGAGCGGCGGCTCCGGTGGAGATTGCCAGCGGCGGCCGCTACGACGCCCTGGTGGCCAGGTTCTGCGCCGATTCCACCGACGCGGCCGGGGTGGGCTTCGGATTCAGCATCGAAGACATCCGGGATCTGCTCGATCCGCTCGAAGGCGGCTCAGATCTCACCACCCCGCTGCTGCTGGCCTACCGGCAGACAAGCCAGCTGCCAGAGGCCCTGGAGCGGCTGGAAACCATCCATCGCTCCGGCCAGACCGCGGAGCTGCACCCCTATCCCTGCGGCGACCTGCAGGCAGCTGAGGCGGTGGCGCTCGCCAGGGGCAACCGGGGGGTTGAGTGGCTGGGCTGAACATTTCTAGGATCGATCGGTTGCTCCCTTCGACCCATGGCCCACACGATCCTCACCGACGTCTGCGAAGGGGTGGCTGATTGCGTCGATGCCTGTCCGGTCGCCTGCATCCATCCCGGCAGCGGAGCCAACAGCAAGGGGACGGGCTTCTACTGGATCGATTTCGACACCTGCATCGATTGCGGCATCTGCCTTCAGGTGTGCCCGGTGGAGGGCGCGATCGTGCCGGAGGAACGGCCGGCAGAGCAGCGGCGCAGCTGATTCCTACTGCCACGGGCGGCTAGGGGCGAACGCTCCACCAGGCGCCGATGTCGAGCAATTTCCAGGCTGCCAGCAGCAGAACCAGGCTCAGCAGCCGCCGAATCCAGGTCTGGGGGAGCCGACGGCTGCCCAGGTAGGCACCGATGCCCCCGCACACCAGCACCACCGCCGCCACCGGAGCCAGGGCCGCGGCTGCCGGGAAGGCAGCAAACCCCTGGCGCAGGGCAAGGCCACTCGCCCCGGCGATCGAGTTCACCAGGATGAAGGCCACCGATACGGCGGCGGCCTGGCGGGGCAGCAACCAGGAACGCAGGATCATCCAGGGTGTCAGAAAGATTCCACCGCCTGTTCCGGTCAGCCCGGCCAGCAGCCCCAGGCCGGCTCCGGTGAGGGCGCGCTGCCGCGGCGGCGGCAGCCGCAGCGAGCCCGGAACCACCGCCACCGCCGGCGCCGTGAGCCGCCAGGCGGAGAACAGCAGAACAAGGCCAATCAGGCGCTGCAGCAGCAGCACCGGCAAGCTGATCGCACCGCCGATCAAGGCGGCGGGAACGGAGGCCAGAGCCAGAGGCAGCAGGACATCGCGGCGGAGATGGCCGGCACTGACGAACTGGACGGTGCCCAGGCCGGCCACCAGCACATTGAGCACCAGAGCGATCGCACGAATCTCGGCAGAAGGCAGCCCGGCGAGCGACAGCACGGCGATGTACCCGGAGGCACCGGCATGGCCGACGGAGGCATAAAGAAAGGCCACCGCCCCCAGGGCGATCAAGAGCGCCGGTGAGGCAACAAGGGCGGAGTCCAGAGGCAACGCTGCCTGAATGACGGGCAGCAACAGATGCCATCCATTGTTGAGGGTTGGCTGTACAGATCAGCAGACTCGCGCCTGCCATGGACGACACCAACGCGACAGCGCCCCCACGGCCAGCTGGGATCCGGCACGCACCGATCTGGACGCGAGGCTTCCACAGCCTCAACCTGCTGGTGCTGGCGGTGATGGCGGCCAGCGGGCTGCAGATCTACAACGCCAATCCCGTCTTCGGGGGACGGGGCGGCGTCAGCATGCCGGAACTGTTCACCCTGGGCGGCTGGCTGGCCGGCGGCCGCGACTGGCATTTCGGCTTCATGGGCCTCTACGCCCTCAATCTCGGCCTCTGGATCGCGCTGTTGATGAAACTCCGCCACCGAAAGCTGGCCGACCGCGCCGATCTCAGCACCCTGAAGGCCAGCCAGAACACCGGCAAGCGAAGGCTTTCGGCCCACCGGCTCACCTACACGCTGATGGTGATCCTGCTGGCCTTCGGGCTGATCACGGGCCTGGCGATGTACAAGCCGGCCCAGTTCTGGTGGTTGGCGGGATTGTTCAGCTTTGGCGAGCTCTTCGGCGCCACCAGCTGGCACACCCTGCGGGTGGCTCACTTCGCCACGGTCCCTGCCATGGTGCTGCTGATCGCTGCCCACATGGTGCTGTCTTGGCGGATCGGCGGCCTGCGGCTGTGGCGCTCGATGGCCCTCTGATGAGTGCATCCTCGCCGCTGTCCGATCGATGGCGCCTGAACCGTCGCCAGCTGCTCGGCCTGGGGGTGAGTGGCGGCTCCTCGTTGCTGCTGGGCGGCTGCGCCCTCAAT
Source organism: Cyanobium sp. ULC082 (assembly GCF_977927535.1). NCBI lineage: Bacteria > Bacillati > Cyanobacteriota > Cyanophyceae > Synechococcales > Prochlorococcaceae > Cyanobium > Cyanobium sp. ULC082. Next base: position 691,743 of record NZ_OZ376397.1, on the reverse strand, counting down.
GGCTTCAGCGAGCAGGTGGGGAAGGCCACCCAACCACTCAATGAGCGTATCGAGGCGTTGCTGCAGGGGAAGGGCCAGGTGCCGGAGTTTCGGCGCGATCAGGTGGATCCCGCGGCCCTGCTGGTGAACAGTTTCAACGGCGTCCCCCAGCTCGACCCCGAGCGCTATCGGCTGCGGGTGGGGGGACTGGTGCACCGTCCTCTGAGCCTCGATCTTGCCGCCCTGGCAGCTCTGCCCCAACAGGAGATCACCATCCGGCACGTCTGCGTGGAGGGTTGGGCCGCGATTGTTTCCTGGTCGGGGGTGCGGCTCGCTGATGTGCTGGCTTTGGCGGGGGTCTCGCCGTTGGGCGGGTATCTGGCGATCGAATCGGCGGATCAATACTTCAGCACCTGGGACATCGCCTCGGCTCTTCACCCCCAGACCCTGCTGGCCACCGGCATGAACGGAGCACCGTTGCCGGCGGCGAACGGGGCACCGCTGCGGATCGCCACGCCGATCAAGCTGGGTTACAAGCTCAGTAAGTGGGTGACGGGGCTGAAGCTGATCGCCACACTGGAGGATCGGCGCGGCACCTGGGAAGATCAGGGATATGAGTGGTTCGCGGGGCTCTGAGCTGGAAGGATTACGTGGCAATGGCTGTTGAGCTGAGGATCGAATCCCCAGGCCAATCACCATCCCCTGCATCTTTTGCAGAGGCCTGATCACCGCTGATCTGATTCAGATCGCTTCAGATGAGTCTGGATACGGTCATGCTTCTCAGCGAACAACGGCCTTCTCCTTCTGTTCGATGTGCCGCCCCAGCTTGCACCTCCAACCAAAAACCGCCACCGCTTCGATGGCGGGCCAACGAGCCATGAGCACCACGACGGTGCCCACGTTGATATCAGGCTGCTCCAATTGCTCCTGCCAAGGCTTCCGCAGTATGAATGAGTTCACTTGGACAATGCCAAGAAGCTGAATCACATCCGACCCTGAAGGCTGTAGAGCAAGGTGGCAGCGGTTTCGCGCAGTGCGAGGCGGTTGTGCTGGGATGGCGAGAGGGTTGGATCGGCGGCAATCGGGATAACCTGCAGGCCTTGTTGCTCAAAAGCTCGGGCGGCGCGGGGTAGCTGCCAGGAATCTGTGATCAGCAGCACGGGGGCACCGGGATGGTGCTGACGCAACCAGCGGTTAGTGAGAGTGGCGTTCTCCCAGGTGGTGCGGGCGCAGGAATCGCCGGCGATGCGGGAGGGCTCAATGCCGAGCTGCAACAGCCGTTCGGCGGTGCTGCGGTCGTCACCGGAGACGTAAACGGCAGACACCACACCCTGGCCGAAGCGTTCGGCGGCGGCGGCCGTGGTGGCAGCAGCCATGTCGGAGCCGCGTCCCACCAACACCACCACCGGAACAGCGGTGGTGGGCGCACCGGGAGCAGGCATTTGCTGATGCAGCCAGGCCTCGAGCAGCGTGGTGGCTTCAGGGCTGTAGATCGTGCTGATCGCGAGAGGCAGCAAAAGTACGAACGCCAGCAGACGGGCCCTGGAGAGCCGTAGACGCCAGGCGAGCAGAGCGGCAGCGAGCGCCACAAGCGGCAACAGCAAGGCAGGGGAATAAAGCAACTGCAGCAGCAGCTCGCGGAACTCGATCCAGGCCAGCGGGGTTGGGGGACAGGCGATCCATTGCATAGTTGACCTCAGTGGCTCAAGTGTGCCAAATGCAGCTCACACGGCCCGACCGTCGCCAGATCTGCACAGCCTGCTGATCCCCCCGGCATTGACCAGCCATTCAATGTGCCACTGGCACGAGATGGAACCATCTTAAGGAGCAGAGAACTGATTCCCGGCCAACACTCCAACGTACGCAAGGAGGCAGCGCGGCTGAACACCGAGCCCACTCCTTAGGAGAACCTTGTATCTACGGGAAAGCGAAAGCCTGAGGAGCTCTCAACCAACGTCCAGTGGCAGAAGTGCCTGACGTAGGACTGCAGTTGCTTAATGAGGTCGGAGTTGCAGGCGCCGGTCACGGGCAGCTACGGCCCGACGGGTAACGGTGCGTGCTGATCTCCATCGTCACCATCAAGTTGTCAGAGTCCGAGCGCATGCCTCGGATGTCATCGGCCCATCTGCTTAGCTGCAAAGGTTAACGTGCAGCTTCTCAAGCATTCAGCTCTGTCGATGTTGTCGCCATCATGACGACCAGCCTCCTGCGCCACCTGGTGGGTCTGCACACCGTTCACAGTTCATAATGATAAGCTTAGCCAGCAGTGCCAAGCAGCTTCTTGTGAGCACATCTTCTTGATCGAGGAGGCATGACGTCCTTGCCTGGTCGAAGTGGATCGCTGGAGATCCATGGATGCTCTTTGAAGTGATGGCTGATTTCATCGATGAAGGCATGAACCCGGCTAGGAACGAAGCGATCCCGTCGGTGCAGCGCATGGATCGGTAATGGTTTGGGCTGGTAGGCCTCAAGAACAACCTGCAGCCGATCGGATTCGATCTCCTCGGCAACAAGCCAGACGGGACAGACCGCAATCCCCATGCCGGCCAGAGCGGCCTCCTTGATCACGGAGGAGTTGTCGGTTCGGAAGTTCCCCCCGACGCTCACCCCTAGGGGCCCCTGGAGGGGATGGTCAAAATGCCAGTCATTCAGCGTCGAGAGACGGCAGAAGATCAGGCAATTGTGGTCAAGGAGGTCGTCCGGGGTCTGAGGAACGGGCCGCGCTTCGAAATAGGCGGAGGCCGCCACGGTGACCCGTCGTGTGATGCCGATGGGATGGGCGATCAAGGATGGGTCGCTGATCTCTCCGATCCGAATCGCCACATCCACAGCCTCTTCCACCAGATCGATGAAGGCGTCGCTGAGCCTCAGATCCAATTGAATCCCTGGATGGCGCTCCATGAACGAGCGCACAAATGGCATGACCACTTGCTGGCCGAAGGCCACCGGACACGACACCCGCAAGCAGCCTTCCAGGCGGTTCCGTTGACCGACGCTGGCCGTTGCCGCTGCCAGCGCATCCAGGGCTGGTTGGCAATGGGCGAAGAATCGCTCCCCTTCTGGGGTCAGGCTCAACCGACGGGTGGAGCGGCGCAGCAGTTGCACGTCGAGGTTGCGCTCCAAGCTGGCGATCTGCTTGCTCACGGTGGGCTGGGACGTGCCCAGCTCCCTGGAGGCGGCCGAAAAGCTCCCCAGCTCCACCACCCGAACGAAGACCTGGAGCAGGGTCAGCCGATCCACGGTTCAATCATTCGCCAATGGAATTAATCCTAGTCTCATTGGCCCTCTTCTCAAATCCATGGGAATGGAACACGCTTTGGTCTGACCACTCAGCCAAGCGATCCATGGAGCTTTCGAACACCAGCGCCCTCGTCACCGGTGCCAACCGCGGCATCGGACGTGCCTTCGTCGAGGCCCTGCTCCAGGGCGGCGTGCGCCGCATCTATGCCACAGCACGCTCCCTGGAGAGCCTGCAGGAGCTTGTGGCCCTTGCCCCGGAGCGCATCCTGCCGCTTGCCCTCGATATCACTCAGATCGATCAGGTTCAGAACGTCGCCGCCATCGCTGGAGACATCTCCGTACTGATCAACAACGCTGGGGTGCTCGGCTCCGGCGGTTTGTTCACCCCCTCCAGTGTCCAGACGGCCCGCTGGGAAATGGAAACGAACTACTTCGGCACGCTGTCGATGGTGAGAAACTTCGCGCCGGTCCTGAAGGCGAACGGCGGCGGCGCGATCGTCAACATGATGTCTGTGGTTGCTGTCGCCAATGCACCGCTGTTCAGCTCCTATAGCGCCTCCAAGGCCGCCCTCCATTCGTTGACCCAGGGAATCCGTGCTGAACTGGCCGCCCAGGGCACCCTGGTGGTCGGGGTCTACCCAGGGCCCGTGGATACGGCGATGGCCGAGGGTCTGCCCGTGGAGAAGGTCGCCCCGATCGATGTGGCCAAAGCCTCCCTGGAGGCGATCCTTACCGGTCAAGAGGTGGTGCTGCCTGATCCCGTTTCGCAGCAGTCCTTCCAGGAGTTGCTGGCTCCGCTCAAAGCACTGGAGCTGCAATTCGGTGGCTGGATGCCCGGTTGAGCGCCTGGGCCTCAGGCCAGGGATTCTGCCGACACATCCAGCGGGGGACGTGAAATCCCATCAGCGGTTCCTTCAACGTTCGGGTTGCTGCGACGAAGGTTCGCGAACGGGATGCTGAGCCTGGAGCCTTTCGTGCTCAAGGACCGCGATGCGTTCCCTCAACGGCCGTTCCCGTGCCTCCAGCTCCGCCGCCGTGTAACGGGGGGTGATGAATTGCGGGCAGTTCCAGTCGAAGGCCTCCACCTTGATGCGGAAGAGGCGCTCAGGTTCACCGGCCTCTGACTCATCCAGCCACAGCCGTTGCCGCAGAGATGAATCGCCGTCGAGTGAAACGACCGCGGCCTCGCCGTCAATCTTCAGTCTCCGCCTGGCGCCGTAATCCATCAGGAACAGAGCCACTCGCGGATCGCGGCGGAGGTGTCCCGTGGTGAGCAGCTGCCGGTTGCCGCCGTAATCGGCGAAACCAAGGGTGTGGTCATCCAGCACCTTCAGAAAGCCCACCGGGCCACCGCGGTGCTGGAGGTAGGGCGCGCCCGTCTCGGTGAGGCTGGCCAGGTAGAAGCTGTCGCGAGCTTGGATGAAGGCGGTTTCCTTCGCCCCGAGCCGATCGGACTCGGGGGCCGGTGGTACCGCCTGGCTCTGCCCGTAGGCCTGGCGCTGGGCCTCCCCCACGGCGGGGGTGAGATGGCGATGCAGGTAGTGCTGGGTCATCGGTGGATGCTCCGCTCAGGCCGTAAGGCCCACCATCGGGATGTAGCCCGGCAACGCTTTGATCCGTCCGATCCAGTCACGAACGTTGGGATAGGGAGCCAGATCGATACCCCCATCCCCCGCTAAGGCCACGTAGGGGAAAACGGCGATGTCGGCGATGGTGGGGCGATCCAGCTCCAGCCAGAGTCGATCGCTCAGGTGGCGCTCCAGCTGGTCGAGGATGAAGGCGGCCTTTTCCTTGGCGCGCTCGATCGGAAGGCTGGTGACCCCGAAGAGGTGGTGCAGACGGGCGCTCTCGGGGCCCTGTCTGACCTCCCCGGCGGCCGTGGAGAGCCAGCGCACCACCCTGGCCTGCGCAAGAGGCTCACTGGGGAGCCATTGGCCGTCGCCCTGGAGGGCCGCCAGGTAGAAGAGGATCGCCTGGGCATCGGAAAGGATGGTGTCGTCCGTTTCCAGAACGGGCACCTGGCCGAAGGGGTTGAGCGCCAGAAAGGGCTTGGACTTGTGCTCGCCCTGCATCAGATCGACGCGCACCCATTCGTAGGGAGCCCCGAGAAGTTCGAGCAGCAGGCGCACCTTGTAGCTGTTGCCGGAGAGTTCGTGGCCGTGGAGACGAAGCATGGCAGTGAGGTGCGATGGGGGGCAATGGCGCAGGTGGAGCCCCGTAAAGGAAAAGGGGGCCCACCGCACAGAACGACAAGAATCAGACAGATCAGTCTGTCTCTTCATAGATAGCAGACTGTTCTGTCTACTGTCTAGGCTTCGTTCACGACAGGAGCGCCATGACCGGCAGCGCCACCGCCAACCGGGCTTCCGCCAAGCGCGAGGCCCTGCTGAGCACCGCCCAGGATCTCTTCTCGCGTCAGGGCTACAGAGCCGTGGGCATCGACACCCTGCTGGCCGAGGCCGGGGTGGCCAAAATGACGCTCTACAAGCAGTTCGGCTCAAAGGAGGAGCTGATCGCCGCCGTGCTGGAGCGCCTGGCCGGACAGATCAGCTCGGCGCTCACCGCCCGGCTGGCGAACGCCGCGGGAGGGAGCCAAGGCCGGATCCTGGCGGTGTTCGACTGGCTGGCGGACTGGGTCCGCTCCCCCGATTTCCACGGTTGTCTGTTCATCAAGGCAGCCAGCGAGTACCCCGAGGCCACCGATCGCCCCCGCCAGGCCGCGGAGACGTTCAAGGCAGGTTGCCGAGCGCTGTTGGAGGAGCAATGCAACGAACTCGGGATCGCTGATCCCTCTCGTCTGGCCCGTCAGCTGCATCTCCTGCTCGAAGGCGCACTCGTGCTGTCGTTCCTCGAGCGCGATCCCCGCGCCGCCACAGAAGCCCGGGAAGCCGCAGCGGTGTTGCTCACCGCTGCGGCTCACGGTTCCTGATCGTCCGGGACATGAGAAGTTGCGATCGCTCGGGTGCGATGCAGGGCGTCGAGATCCACCCTGCGCAGCCCGCTGGCGTCTTCTGAAACCAGATCGGCGAACACCTGGCCTTCGAGAATGTCCTCGATCCGGTAGTTGTGAAGCTGCAGCAAGGGGGATCCGGTTACCTCATCGGTTCCCTCCACCAGCACCAGAATCGCCCCGCTGGCGCGGTGGATCGCCTCCACTCCATAGCGAACCAGCGGGCTTTCCACCGTGAGCGGGTGGCTGAGCACGGCGGTGAGGTGCAGCTGTGGTGTGCTGCTGTTGAGCAAGGGCAGCGGATGGAGGCGGCGCTGCACGATTCCGGGTTCTATTTCCTCATCGAGAAACAACACCATCGCGTAGGAAACCTTCAACCAATAGGTGGGATCTGCGGTCACAAAACGGCAGCTGAGATGGCCGCCCGGCAACCAGCTCAGACACAGATTCCGGCTGAACTGAAGTGGGGCATCCACCTTGGTGAAGCGCAGAAAAAACAGTCCCGTCACCATGGCGTTGGTGAGCAACCCGGCGATCCGCTGCAACGCAGCCAGGGCCAGGGTGTAGATCGAGGTGACCCTGGCGGATTGAAAACTGGCACTGAACAGGTTCTGAAGCGAAAACACCGCGCTGGCAGGCAGGCCCATGGCCCCATCTCCATCGAGATGGCTGGCATCCAGTTGAAAGGCCAGCGCGAAAATCACCACCTCGGCGATGTAGAGGCAGGTCATGGCGAGGAAGAACACCGGCCATGGCATCCGTAAGGCCATCGAAACCGGCTGGCGCCAGAGGCTCCTCCACGGACTGCGCTGGATTCCGAGACTGAGTCGATGCCGCCGGACCATCGACCGGAGGATCGGGGGAAGCAACGGGGCGATGCTCATGGTGCTTCAGGGCCTGACCAGACCAGTGGGCACATTGCGGAAGCCCGCTTCGCGCAGCAGCTGCTGAATCGTCTGCTCCGACTTGGCATAGGAACCTTCTCCGAAGTGGCTGGCGCGGATGCGTCCCTGATGGTCGATGAAGTAAAAAGCCGGCCAGTAGGTGTTGTTGAAGGCCTTCCAGATCGTGAAGTCGTTGTCGATCACCACCGGGAAGGTCACCCCCAGTCTGCCGCTGGCCTTGCGCACATTGGCGAGGTCACGCTCGAAGGCAAACTCCGGCGAATGCACCCCGATCACCACCAGACCGTGGTTCCTGTACTTCTGAGCCCAGGCCCGCACATGGGGAAGAGTGCGCACGCAGTTGATGCAGGAATAGGTCCAGATATCAATCAGCACCACCTTGCCCCAGAGCTGATCACGGCTGAGCGGTGGAGAATGCAGCCACACCGCCCCCTTTGGGAAGGGGGGCAGTGTGCCCAGAACAGGCAGGTTGCTCGCTGCGATCACAGCCGAACCCCCTGGTGGCCTGGTTGGCCCATGCCGGAGCAGGGTTTTCTCCAGGGCGTTGGTATCCGCCAGGGCGAACCGGGCCAGGGAGGCCTGATCAAGCCCCAGGGCGATGGCCCCCACGCTGAGCAAAACGGCGCCACCAAGGCCACGGCGCCACCAGACGGCAGCAGGCACGGCCCCCTTCAAGGCCAGAGCGAGACGACCGCCGGCCAGCAGGACAAGCGCCAGGGAAGTGACGGCTCCAAGGGCGTAGGCCAGTAACAGCAGAACCGTCTGGGGGGTGGCTCCCTGCAGTGCCGCGCCGGTTAGGACCAGGCCAAGAATCGGCCCGGCGCAGGGCGCCCAGAGCAGGCCGGTCGCCACGCCCAGCAGAACCGAAGGGGCAGGCCCCGTGCCGGATCCGCCCCCCCGCTCCTGGCGAAGCGCAAGCCGGCCCCCCAGACGCACCAAGGGTTGACAGATTCGCTCGGCAAATCTTGGCGCCACCAGGGCCAGTCCGAAGCAGCCCAGAAGCACGAGTGCCGCCGTTCGGCCGAGCAGGTTGGCGCGCACAGCCCAGCTGCCACCAAGCACTGCCAGCAAAGCCACGGCGGTGAAACTGAGGGCCATCCCCGCCAGCAGGGGCAGGCCGCTGCGGAAAAATGGCTGGCCGGCGCGGCTGAAGACGAACGGCAGGACCGGAAGAATGCAGGGACTGAGAATGGTCAGCCCCCCGGCCAGGAAGGCCAGCAGCAGCAGCACCATGGCGTTGAGGTGCGAGGGAGATCAGGGGGGCGGGGATCCCGGTGCCTGGGCTGGGCAGGTTTTTGCCTGGAAATCGCAGGCGTAGATCGTGGCCTTCTGCCAGCTGAGCGGGATTTCCAGCAGATCCCTGGGGCCGCTGATCCCCTGGGCCAGGAAGATCAAGGCGGCCAGGACGTTGGCACTGATATGCAGCCGGCGCCAGCGCAGGTGCTTGTGGATCTCGGGCCGGCAGGCCACCGAGAACAGCATCAGGCCGGCGAGGCCGATACCGCCCCAGAAGTGCGATTGCCAGAAGGCGGGATCAAAGGGGTTGTCGCTGAGCCGGAACACCTCCGGCTGCAGGCCAAGACCGATCACACCTGCCCAGCAGAGCAGGGCAAAACTGGCCCGATAGGCGGCTCGCTTCACCCTCCAGAGAGCCGCCAGGGCGACCCCGGATCCGATCAGCACCAAAAGAAGCAGCGCCAGCCTGGAGGCTCCCCCCTCGAAGGAGGAGAGGGGATGCTTGGTGACGATCACCACAGCTTCGGCGAGCAGCACGATCGCCACCACCGCAGCCGCCAGCCACTTGCCCAGATCGGCGTGATCCCGGCCCACCGTGGGCGGATGCTTGGCCTGGGTGAGGCGGCGGTCCCGGGTCTGCTGCGCCAGGCGCAGCACCATTCCCAGCAAGGGGTAAACCAGCACCACCGCCAGGGCCGGGTGGAGCAGCCAGAGCCAGTCGACGGATTGCATGGCTCAGGGCTTCAGCGGGGCCCAGGCCATCGTGGCGTTGAACTTCTTGCACCAGATCAGCACCGATCCCTGCTTGCCCAGGTCGATCGAGGCAGGAATCACATAGCTCTGGGCGCCGGCGGCAGACTTCAGCGAGGCCAGAATCGTGTAGGTGCCGGCCTTAAGTGGATAGCCGGGGGCCTTGGTGCTCGCCAGGGGGGTGGCCGACGGACTGAAGATCACCTTCAGGTCGGGAGCCATGTCATTGGTCTTGAAATCACTGCTGAGCACCAGCAGCTGCTTGCCGCCTTCCTTCTTGACCATGAAGCTGCCGCTGACCGGCGCTTCGGCCTTGCGGAAGCTGTGCTTGGCGGTGGCACCAGCCGGGGCCATCATCTTGTCGTCCTTCATCATGCTCTGGGCCTGAACGGGAACTGCGGAGCCGCCGATCATGGCCAGAGCCAGGGCGCTGATCAGGGTTGTCTTGAGAGCCGTCATGACGAATGCAGACTGAGAACATTCCCTCTACCGATGAACGAACCGATCGGATTGGTGCTCAAGGATCCGGCCTGGCGGAGCGTTCTGCCCCTCGGCCTGTACGTGTTGCTCAAGGGACTTGATGCAACGGTGCTCAAAGCCCTGCAGACCTATGGAGCCGCCCACACGGTGAACGGTGAAAACCCGATCAGCTTCTGCAACGTCTTTTTCGTGGCCCAGCTGGTGATCGGACTGGCCTCCCTGATCCCGGGAAGGGCCTCCATCGGGCCTGGGATGGCCCTGTTGAACGTGGCGGATCGAAAGCTGCTGTTCATCGATGCCGGGCTGGGGCTGTTCATCGGCCCGATCGCCTACTACTTCGCCCTCGAATCCCTGTCGGTGATCAGCCAGACCCTGCTGTTTGCACTGGTTCTGCCGGTCTCAGCCCTGCTGGCCCGTCAGTTTCTTGCTGAAACCCTGCCGCGGGGTTTCTGGCTCAGTCTCAGCCTGATCGCCACTGGGCTGTTGCTGCCAGGGGCGGCGATGGCGGCGGCGGGTGGACATGGCGATCAGCTGAGCGGCTACGGCTGGGCCCTGGTGGGAGTGCTGGCCTTCAGCTCCACCGCCGTGACCGGTCGCAGCATCGCCACCCGGCACTGGCCGGCCGTGGTCACGGTGGGCATTCCCTCAACGATCTCGGCGCTGCTGTTCGGAATCATCGCTCTGGTGCTGTTCGGACCCGGCCACTTCCACCTGCTCAACCTGCGCTGGGTCGTGGGAGTGATCCTGATCTACGGCCTCACCCTCTCGCTCGGGAGCAGCCGGGCCCTGGCGCTGGCCTATCGCCACTGCAGCGTGGCGACCGTGTCGATCTGGGGTTCCCTGACGCTCGTGGTGGCGATCGCCAGCGCGGCTCTGCTGCTGGGGGAGCCCCTCGGCATGGCAACCATGGCGGGGGTGGTGATCCTGCTGGCCGGGATCCTGATCAGCCACCGTGCCAAGCGATCCGATCCGGTCCTTCGCCGGTACATCTCCTGACGGTGCCGCCGCGACGGCCTGCATGGGACTCCGACCATCGATGGCTGATTCTCCGATCCGGGCAGCGTTGGACAAGGCGCTGATGGCACACCAGCCACCCCATGACGATCTGGCCGGCCTCTATGACGCCTGCTCAGGGCCGGTGTATCGCCTGGCCCTGCGGCTTTGCTGCTCAAGCCAGGAGGCGGAAGATCTCTGTCACGACGTCTTTCTGCGCTACTGGCAACAGGACCGCTACGAACCTTCCCGCGGACCGGTGCTGGCCTATCTGTTGATGTTGACCCGCTCGATGGCAATCAACCGGATCAACCAGCGCAAGAACCGCTGGCAGCTGCTGCAACGCTGGTCACAGCAGTTGTTCCCCCGTGCTGGGCCCGGCCCCCAGGCCAGTGCGGAGGCCGAAGATCTGGCCGGCAGGGTTCGCACGGCCCTCGCGGCGATTCCGACCAATCAACGCGAGGTACTGGAGATGGCTTACTACGAAGGCCTGAGCCAGTCGGCCATCGCGGAGCGGTTGCAACAGCCCCTCGGCACCGTCAAGACCCGCTCCCGACAGGGCCTGATCCGCCTGCGGGAGCTGCTGATCGATTTCCGGAGCACCCCATGAACCCCCACCCCCACGACAGCAACCCGGAGAGCTCAAGCGACGCCCTGCTGGCTGGCCATGCCCTCGGTGACCTGGATGCAGCCGAACGGGAGCAGCTCTCGTCATTGCTGCTTCACAGGCCTGAGTTGCGCGATCGCCTCGGCGAATTCCAGACCACCCTGGAACTGCTCCCCCTGGCCTTGCCGGCGGCGACGCCACCGCTGCGCCTCCGCCACCGGCTGCTTGAGCAGCGGGATCGGCAGTCCAGCCCGGCCAGGCCCTTCGTCTGGGGGTTCACAGCCCTGCTGGGCGTCGCCGTGATCGGCCTTGGCCTCGTGCAGCAGCAGACCAGCCGGCAACTGGCCCAGCTTCAGAACCAACTCAGCAGCCAGGCTCAGGGTGAGATCCGCTCAGCCTGGCCAAGCAGCGCCACCGCGCCGAGGCGCCTGCCGCTGGAAACCACCACCGCCGGCCTCCCGACGAACGGGGAGGTGATGGTGACGGGCAACCCGACCCACAACGTGCTGATGTTGAACAATCTGCCGCCAGCCCCACCCCGACACTTCTATCGGCTCTGGGCCAGGGTTGATGGCGAGCTGATGGGCTGCGTCTCCTTCGTGCCCACGGAGCAGGGCCATGTGGCGATGTTGATCCCACCGATGCCCACCAGCCTGGCCACCAGCGTGAGCGTGAGCCTGGAAACCGATCCGATCGGCCGTTCGCCCACCGGGCCGATGCTGCTCAGCAGCAGCCTCTGAAGCGAGCCTGGCTCAGGCCAGCGCGCCCGTGGTTCGGTCACCCCTCCTCCGGGGCCCTTGATCAGCTCCACAGCCTTTCACTAAGGTCAGCAAGACAAGATTCATCCTTCATTTGCCATGACGGTGCTGGAACAAGGCCAGATTCAGATCCACACCGAAAACATTTTTCCGATCATCAAGAAGGCCGTGTATTCCGGCCATGAGGTGTTTCTGCGGGAGCTGGTCAGCAACGGTGTCGATGCGATCAGCAAGCGCCGCATGGCCGCGATGGCGGGTGATTGCAGCGAGGGTGAGGAAGGCAGGATTCAGATCCGTATCAACAGGGAAGCAAAAACGCTCACCATCAGCGACAACGGCATCGGCATGACGGCCGATGAAGTGAAGCGCTACATCAACCAGGTGGCCTTCTCCAGCGCCGAAGAGTTTCTGGAGAAATACAAGCGCGAAGACGATGCCATCATCGGCCACTTCGGCCTTGGCTTCTACTCCAGCTTCATGGTGGCAGCCAAGGTTGAGCTGGTAAGTCTCAGTGCCCGCGCCGGCTCCGAGGCCGTGCGCTGGAGCTGCGACGGCTCCCCCAACTTCAGCCTCGAATCGGGCGAGAGCGCCGAGCCCGGCACCGATGTGATCCTGCACCTGCAGGAGGAGGAACTGGAATATATCGAGCCCTCCCGCATCCGCTCGCTGATCACCACCTACTGCGACTTCCTGCCGGTGGACGTGCAGCTGGAAGGCGAAACGGTGAACAAACGCCAGGCACCCTGGCGCCAGAGTGCCCGCGATCTCACCGACAACGACTACATCGAGCTCTACCGCTATCTCTACCCGTTCCAGGGTGATCCGCTGCTCTGGGTGCACCTCAACACCGACTACCCCTACACCCTGCAGGGCATCCTCTACTTCCCAAAACTCACCGGCCGGGGCGATTGGGAGAAGGGTGAGATCCGCCTCTATTGCAATCAGGTGTTTGTTTCTGATTCGATCAAGGAGGTGGTGCCCCGCTACCTGCTGCCCCTGCGTGGCGTGATCGACTCGCCCGACATCCCCCTCAACGTGAGCCGCTCCGCCCTCCAGACCGACCGCCGCGTGCGCTCGATCGGTGGCTTTGTGGCCAAGAAGGTGGGAGACCGGCTCAAGCAGCTCCAGAAAGACGACCCCCAGCGGTATGCCGAGATCTGGGAGGGCATCGCCCCCTTCATCAAGATCGGCGCCATGGAAGATGACAAGTTCGCCGAGCAGGTGGCCGATCTGGTGCTGTTCGGCACCACAGCCGCAGCCGCCGAGCCCGAGCCGATCGCCGTTGAGGGGAAAACCTTCACCACCCTCTCCGCCTACCGAAATCGCCTGGCGGCCGAAAACGACAAGCGCATTCTTTATTGCACCGATGAGGCTGGTCAGGCTGGTGCTCTCTCGCTCTGGCGGGGCCAGGGCGCTGAGGTGCTGCTGGCCGATTCGCTGATCGATGCCCAGTTCATTCCCTGGCTGGAAGCGCGCCACGAGGAGCTCACCTTCCGCCGCGTTGATGCCGAACTCGACGACAGCCTCCAGGAGAAGGAGAGCGAGCTGATCGATGCTCAGGGGAAGGACAGCTCCGAGCAGTTGCGAAGCCTGTTCAAAGCAGCCCTCGCCAACGACAAGGTGACCATCCAGGTGCAGGCCCTCAAAGGGGATGTCGCGCCGGCCGCCCTGATCCTGCTGCCGGAGCAGATGCGACGCATCAACGACATGGGCGCGCTGATGGAGCAACGGCTTCCTGGCCTGCCCGATCACCACGTGCTGCTGATCAACCGCCGCCATCCCCTGGTGGAGGGCCTGCTGAAGCTCTCCGCCGGCTCTGTGATCACGGGGGCCGGCAGCTCCCCCAGTCAGCAGCTGGCCGACGACCTCGGTCGTCACATCTACGAGCTGGCCCGCCTCTCGGTGGGGGGCCTGGAGCCCAATGAGCTGGCCGGCTTCCAGCAACGCAGCTCCGACCTGATGGGACGGCTGATGGCGCGGGGGCTTTGAGGCCCCGCCTCCTGTTTGCTAAGTTCGTTACCTCGGGCTCAGCCCGTTTGTCATTTTCAACGGCTGAACGTCATGTCCCGGGTCTGCCAACTCACCGGTAAGCGTGCCAACAACGGCATGGCCGTCAGCCATTCCCACGTGCGCACCAAAAAGCTCCAGCAGGTGAACCTGCAGGAGCGGCGCCTGTGGTGGGCCGAAGGCAACCGCTGGCTGAAGCTGCGTGTGGCCACCAGCACCCTTCGCACCATCCAGAAGAAAGGTCTTGGCGCCTACGCCCGCGAACTGGGCATCAACCTCGCCAAGATCTGATCAGGCCGTTTCTGTAGCCGTGAATCGTCGTTCGCTGCTGACAGGTGCCACGGTTCTCGTGGCTGCTTCCATATGGCGACCTTCTGAGGCCCTGGCCATCGGAGGGGTTTTGCCAGAGCTGGAGCAACCGGCCCCGGATTTTCTTCTGCCTGCCTTCACAGCCGGTGCAGACGCCCCGAAAGAGCTTGCGCTCGCCGACTTCCGGGGCCGCTGGCTGGCTCTTTACTTCTACCCCAAGGATTTCACCGGCGGCTGCACGATCGAGGCACGCGGTTTCCAGAACGACCTGGCCCGCTTTCATGCCCTCAACGCTGACGTGGTCGGGATCAGCGCCGATGATCTCAGCGACCATGCCTCCTTCTGCGACAGTGAAGGCCTGAGCTATCCACTCCTTTCCGACCCCGCCGGGACGGTGAGCCAGCGCTACGGCTCCTGGCTGCCGCCCTATTCCCAGCGCCACAGCTTTCTGATCGATCCCGATGGAATCCTGCGGGCCCGATGGGTGGCAGTGCGCCCCAACGGCCACAGCCAGGAGCTGCTGAGAGAGCTCAAGCGTCGGCAAAGCCTCCAGCAGCCGTCCCAGAGCAGCTGAGCGGGGGTCGGCAGACCGCCAGGGCCCTTCAGGGAACCATCAACAGACCTCGACATTTCGTTGACTCCTGCCCCTGGCACCCTTCAGGGTGTCAGCAGTTTCTGGTTTGTTTTTTGTGCCCACCAGCATCGCGCTGATCACCAGCATCGTCGTTCCGTTTCTGTTCAAGCTCGTCGGGGCTGTCGCCCTCTGGATTGCGGGTGGCTGGCTGATCTCCCTGGCCGTGCGTCTGCTGCGCAGCTCCCTGCGCCACAGCAGCCTCGATGCCACGGTGGTTTCCTATCTGCTCAACATCCTCGCGGCGGTGTTGCGGGTGATCCTGGTGGTGGCGATCCTCGGTTTCTTCGGGATCGAAACGGCCAGCTTCGCCGCACTCCTGGCCGGTGCCGGTGTGGCGATCGGCGCGGCCTGGAGCGGCATGCTCGGCAACTTCGCCGCAGGCGTCTTCCTGCAGGTGTTCAGGCCGTTCAGTGTGGGGGACTTCATCACGGCCGCAGGGGTGACCGGCACCGTGGAGGAGATCGGCATGTTTGTGAGCTCCGTTCTCGCCCCGGACAACGTCCGCAACATCATTCCGAACGGAAAGCTCTTCAGCGAAACGATTCAGAATTACTCCGTTCACCCCTTTCGTCGGGTCGAACTTGTCGCCCAGCTCGACAACAGCGCTGATGTGGGGCGGGCCGTGGCACTGCTGAAGGAGGGCCTCCAGCGGATTCCGAATCAATACGAGGGCATGACCGGCGATGTGGAAGTGCTCGAATTCACCGAACGGGGCCCGAAACTTGCCGTGCGGCCCTACACCCACACCGACCACTACTGGCAGGTTTATTTCGACACGAACCGCATGATCGTCGATGTGCTCGGCAGCAACGGCTTCCCGGTGCCCCGCATTCCCGTTGCCATGGCCGATGTTTCCAGCAACTGAACAGTTGGCCACTCACAACCGCTAAGGCGAATCGAAGAATCCCAGGCTGGCCAGCCACCAGGCGATCGCTCCGAGTGGGATCAGCACGCTGAGCAGGATCTGTAGCTTGACGCGATTCATCGGTTTGCAGGCAGCACCGTCGGTGCGTTGTGGTCAGCTGAGGTGGGTCTGCAGCAAGGCACGGTGCACCTGGGTCTGCTGACGGATCTTCTCGATCCTTCCAGCCTGAGGCGGACGATCGACGGCATCGTGCCAGCCTGCCGCCAGATCGGCCGCATCAGGCCACTGGCGTTCGATCCCATCCAGATCTGTGCAGGGGCAGCCGATCGATTGCGCGGCAACACGCACCTTGGGGTCGTAGCTCAGGGCCGCACAGGGAGCCCCGGAGAGGGCCGCCAGGATCAATCCATGCAGGCGCATCGCCACCACCAGCCCTGCCCTGGCAAAGCAGGCCATCGCCTGCTCAGGGCGCTCAACCGGCCATTCCTGGCTGCGGGCGACCAGCGATGGCGGCAGCAGCCCCTGTTGGATCAGCTCAGCAAGCAGTCCATGGTCCTGCTCGCGATGGAACGGCAGCCAGAGCACGGGGCGATCGAGGCGAGCGGCCAGCCCATCGATGGCGGCCAGCAGCAATC
This sequence comes from Cyanobium sp. ULC082, assembly GCF_977927535.1. Lineage (NCBI taxonomy): Bacteria > Bacillati > Cyanobacteriota > Cyanophyceae > Synechococcales > Prochlorococcaceae > Cyanobium > Cyanobium sp. ULC082. The sequence goes on along the minus strand of NZ_OZ376397.1, from coordinate 675,395 downwards.
TCCAACCGGCCGGCTTCAAAAGGGAACTGGAGCGCCAGCACAGCACGATCGCCCCTCCAGACCCCTGCCAGGCCATTGGCGGTAGTGACCAGACCGGATCGCTTCCGACCGGTGCCTCGGTGCCCCAACCTGCCGCCAGTGCAGCCGACTGTGGATCCCGCCAACTGATCGCTCGCGCTACGGGCAATAGACGCGAGACGAGCCAGCGGCTGGAGCGGCGCTGCAACGGGCCCAGACCCTGTCCCCAGAGCAGCACTGGCTTGCCCTGCAGACCTGCGCTCACGATCAGGGCGGCGTAGTACAGCAGGCTTCGGAAGCTGGTGGCGTCCTGCAGCAGGCTGCCTCCGCCGAGCACCAGGGCATCGCAGCCGGCCAGGGCCTGCAACACCGTCTTGAGCCGGCGCCGCGGACAGGTGCTGACACCGAAGCGCTGCTCCACTTCGGCCTGGTCATGAGCCGTGACGAGGGGATCGACACCCTCGGGCAACTGCAGCAGCAGCGCCTCGAGCAGGGCGTCATCGCCAAGGTTGTGCTCGCCGTAGTAGCCGCAGAGCAGCACTTTCCTCGCCAACACCGGCTGGACAGCCAAAACGCCTGGATCTGCTGTGGCGAAGCATCGCACCTTTCAACCTGCTGCCGGCTGGTGGCTGTTGTCACGATCACCCGGGCATGAAAGCTCTGGCGAGGCAGATCAGAAGATCTTGAGCTGATTCAGGTTGCCGCTGAAACCGGTGATCTCCAGGATGGAATCGCTGGTGGCGGAGAAACCGGCAATGCCATCGTTGATGGCGAGGAAAGTGCGGGTCCCGAAGGTGAACGTGGCGGCACCACCGACTGAGGTGGTGGTGAGCGCAGGGAAGCTGGCCGGGGTGAGCACCGCACCGATGGCGGCAGCGCTTAGGTCCGATACGGCGCCGAATGCGGTGGGGTTCAGTGCCGTGGCCAGGTTGCGGGCCACGGGCGCATCGATGCTGTCGAGACCGGTGGCGAAATCGGTGATCCGATCGATGGGGGTGGTGGCGCTGGCTGGAAGCAGGGCATCGCTGAGGGAGGAAAGCCTGAAGGTGTCGGCACCTGCGAGGCCGGTGATGCGATCGACGGTGGATGCGAACAGGAGGGTGTCACTCACGGCCGTGCCGGAAACGACATTGGCGGTACGGAAGCCATAGCTGCTGGTGCCGGCGTAGGGGTTGCCGGCCCGATCAAGCAAGGCACCGGCAGGGATGGACAGGACGTACTGGGTGTTGGGCGCCAGGTTGCTGCTGGGGTCGATTCTGAGGCCGGCACCACTGTTGCTGAGCCGGCTGCTGCTGGCCGCATCGAAGCTTTCGATGATCGGCCCGGTGGCTGAGCCGGAACGCAGCTGGATCAGGCCGCTGCCAAGGTGAATCGGCTCCGACCATCTGAGGGTGATGTTGGCGGCAGGATCCACACCGATGGCCCCGTCCAGTGGCAAGGAAGATTTAAGTGATGGGGCGGTGGTGTCAAGGATGAACGTGCTTGTCGAAGTAGCAACACCGAGGACGCCGGCTCCATTCGAGACCCGTGCGGTGAGCGCATAGCCGCCATAAGGGCTGACCGGCAGCGTGGGCGCGTAGGTCCAGGTTTTGGCGGCGTTATCAACCGTGGCGCTGCCAAGCAAGGTGTTTCCCCTGAAGATGAGAAGGCTTTCGCCAGCGGCTAGGGGAGCCGAGACCGTGCCGCTGATCGTTGGTGTGGTGTCGTCGGTGAAGCCACCAGGCGCCACAGGGCCCTGGATCGCACCCACGTTGTCACCAACACTGGTGATCACTGCGGTGGTCAGTGGCGTGGTGGTGGTCAGCGTGAAGCTGCGGGCCGCTGATGCGGGCCCGCGATTGCCTGCAGGATCGACGACGTGTGCCTTGATCGAATACGTGGCACCTGGCGTGGCAGGAAGGGTCGGAATGAACGACCAGGTTTTCCAGTAGTTGTTAACGACGGCACTGCCAAGGAGGGTGGCGCCATTGAACAGTTGGAGTGTTGCGCCAGCGGCCAGGGGAGCTGAGAGCATTCCGCTGATGGTTGGCGTGGTGTCATCAGTGAAGCCTCCAGGTGCGACCTGACCTCGAATCCGGCCGACGTTGTCGGTGACCGTGCTGATCACTGCGGTGCTGTCAAGTCTGAAGGTGCGGGCTGCTGAGGTGACACCTAGATTGCCCGCTGCATCTGCCACGCGGGCAGTGAGAGAATAACTTGTACTAGCTGTGGAAGACAGGGTGGGTGTGTAGGCCCAGGTCTTGGCGGTGTTGTCGACCGTGGCGAAGCCAAGGAGAGCGGCCCCATTGAAAAGGCGCAGGGTTTCACCCGCCGCCAGGGGGGATGAGAGGGTGCCTGTGATGGTGGGCGTGAGGTCATCGGTGCTGCCAGCAGCAGCAACTGTGCCCTGGATCAATCCGGCGTCGTCGCTGACATCGGTGATGGCTGCTGTTTTCGTCGGTGCAATGGTGTCGAGTGTGAAGGTGCGCGGTGCGTAGCCAACACCGAGATCGCCGGAGGCATTCGAGACCCGTGCGGTCAGCGAATAGTTTTCATCAGGACTGGCCGGCAGGGTGGGTGTGTAACTCCAGTACGTCGAGGTGTTGTCGACCGTGGCAATGCCAAGGAAAGCGGGCCCATTGAAGATATGCACAGTTTCACCCTCCGCCAGGGGCGCTGAGAGGGTGCCGGAAATGGTTGGAGTTCTGTCATCGTTAGCAGCACCATTGGCCACCTGCCCTTGAAAGGCGCCGAAGTTGTCGCTGACTGATGTGATTATTGCGCTGGAGGTTGGCAAGAGCAGCCGATCATCAGTAAACGGATTGGCAAACCCCACCACACCGAATGAGAGCTGGGCAGCCACACCATTGCTATTGCCTCCCTCGGTGCTGCTTCCCCAGGTGACGACGGAACCATTGGCCTTGAGTGCCGCGAAGGCGCCACTGGTTGAGAAGATCTGGGTGACACCAGAGGAAAGCTGGGCAGCCACACCACTGCTGTCGCCTCCGTCGGAGGCGTCTCCCCAGGTGACGACGGAACCATTGGCCTTGAGTGCCGCGAAGGCGCCGCTGGTTGAGAAGATCTGGGTGACACCAGAGGAGAGCTGGGCGGTCACCGCACTACTGTCGCCTCCGTCGGATGCGTCTCCCCAGGTGACAACGGAGCCATCGGCCTTGAGTGCCGCGAAGGCGCCACTGGTTGAGAAGATCTGGGTGACACCAGAAGAAAGCTGGGCGGCCACCGCACTACTGTCGCCACCGTTGCTACCCCAAGTGACGACGGAGCCATCGGCCTTGAGTGCCGCAAAGGCGACGCTGTTTGAATATATTTTAGTGACACCAGAGGAGAGCTGGGCGGCCACCGCACTGCTGTCGCCACCGCCGCTACCCCAACCACCGCTGCTACCCCAAGTGACGACGGAGCCATCGGCCTTGAGTGCCGCGAAGGCAAACCCGGTGGCAAAGATCTGAGTAACCCCGGAGGAGAGCTGAGGAGCCACCGCAATGCTGTTGCCGACGAAACCTCCCCAGGTGACAACAGAGCCATCAGCCTTGAGTGCCGCGAAGGCATAGGAGCTGGAGATGATCTGAGCGACACCAGAGGAGAGCTGGGCGGCCACCGCACTGCTGTCGCCGCCGCCGCCACCCCAACCCCAAGTGACGACGGAACCATCAGCCTTGAGTGCCGCGAAGGCATATTGGCTGGAGAAGACCTGGGTGACACCCGAGGAGAGCTTTGCCGCTACGCCACTGCTGTCGCCACTGGAGGGGAATCCCTTTACGACGAATCCCCAGGTGAGGACGGAGCCATCGGCCTTGAGAGCCGCAAAGGCATTTTCAGTGGAGGAAATCTGGGCGACACCAGAGGAGAGCTGTGAAGCCACCCCACTGCTGTTGCCTCCATTGCGGGACTTTCCCCAGGTGACGACGGAGCCATCGGCCTTGAGTGCCGCAAAGGCGCTGGCGGTTGAGAAAATCTGGGTAACACCTGAGGAGAGATGGGTGGCAACTGCAAGGCTGTCGCCGCCGTAGAGGGGGTTTCCCCATGTGACGACGGAACCATCGACCTTGAGCGCCGCAAAGGCATAGAGATTGCGATTTTCCTGGTTTGTCCGCCCCGGTGAGGCGATGGGTATGGGCGTCACCGCCACGCCAAGCCGATAGGGCCAGCTGCCAATCTGCGCAGATTGAAACGGCGCTGCCATCGCGCCAGCCCCATCCCCCAGTCGCCAGCTGACCTCAGGCGCTCCGCCCACCAATGACGTGGCACTGTCCAACACATCAGCCCCGGTGAGTTCCGCCAGCAGGGTCACAAACTCCCTGTCTGCCCCGGTGTCACAGCACCACAGGGCGATCCGCTCCACGCCCCAGTGGCCCAATATTTCGGCGTTGGCGCTCAGGGCCCGCCGATCAATCCAGCGGCCACCGATCCAGAAACCACCAGGAGCCCCGTGGGCCACCAGATGCAGGGTCTGCACGCCAGGATGCTGCTGCAATACATCCCCAATCGCCTGGAGGGGCTCGGGTTCAGCTCCCAGGGCCTCCACCGGATGAAGCCCGGCCGGCAACAAGGTGGCAATCGCCGGGCAGAGACCATCAGCAACGATCAGCTCGGCCTGACGTGAGGAAACGTTGATCGTCATTGCCCAGCTCTCGTGCTTCCACCTCATTGCTAGCGCTGCTGGGCCAGGGGGAACGCAGTGATCTGGACGTGGGATCCGTACATTACGGATCACCCAGGGCACCGCCAGCCATGCACGCCCTCTCACTGCCCACCTGGTGGATCCACATCGCTTCGGTGATTGAGTGGAGCCTGGCGATCGTGGCAGTGGTGCACTGGGGGGAGCGGCGCCGGGAGAGGGAATGGCGCTGGATCGCCCTGGCGATGCTGCCTGCCCTGATCAGCGCGATGGCGGCCTGCACCTGGCATCTGTTCGACAACCCCGACCAGCTCAAGGGGCTGGTGGTGCTGCAGGCGTTCACCACCCTGATCGGCAACGGCGCCCTGGCCGCCGCCGCCTGGAATCTGCTGCCGGCAGAGGGGGAGAAAGGAGCATGAGCGGGATCATCGCCAGCACCGGTGGTTGGCTGCTGGAGCCTCTGGCCACCCTGGACCCCGGTCCGTTGTTCGTGCTTTCGCTGCTGCCCTACCTGGCCTTTCTGCGCTGGGCCGGCCGCAGCGGGCGGATGCCCAAGCTCGCCCTGCGGGGGTTCCAGTTCACCTTGGTGTTCGTCGCCGTCACGATCGTGGCGGCGGTGATCGCCCAGCAGCAGTTCGGCCGACAACTCGCCGATGTGGATGGCCTCCATGGTGGCGCCGAAGCGTTCCTCACCATCGGCAACCTGATGATCCTGCTCGGTTTCCGTCAGCCCCCAGGCCACGGCGCCGACACTCCCGACCAGCCGGATCCCTGAGCCGATGAGCCTCTTTCTGCGCTCGCTGTTGAGCCATCTCCTGCTCAGCGTGGCCGTGGCGGCGATGGGCTTGCCTGCCCAGGCCGAATCCCTGCCGGTGCTGCGGGTGGGGGTGACCGATGGATCCCAGCCCTGCAGCTTTCGGGAGGGGGGCATCTGGCGTGGCCTGGCGGTGGATCTGTGGAGCCGGATCGCCACCGAGGAAGCCCTGCCCTATGTGATCAAGGCCCAGCCCGACACCAGGGCCCTGCTTCAGGCCGTGCAGAGCGGAGAGATCGACCTTGCCGTCGGCTGCCTGAACGTTTCGCCGGAGCGGTTGCAGCGGGTTCGCTTCACGCTCCCCTTCCAGGAAGGTGGTCAGGCGGTGCTGGTGCAGCGCAGCCGGATCGACGTGGGCCGCGCCATCCTGCTCTCCCTGTTCAGCCCCGATCTGCTTCGCCTGCTTGGCGGCTTCCTGGCGGCAACAGCTGTGGTGAGCATCGCCCTCTGGCGAATCGAAGGCCTTGGCCGCCAGCCCAGCACCGAACGCGACGGGCAACGGCGTTCGTTCGCCAGGCTGTTCCAGATCCTGGCGACCGGGCCTGGCACCAACACCGTCGCCCAGACCACCCGCGGCCACAGCCTGGTGCTGGTGAGTTACCTGATCCGCATTGTCTCGGCATCGCTGCTGGTCAGCTTCGTGACCCTCAATGTGGTGCGGCAGCCCCAGTTCGGCGGCAAGGAGGCGATCCGCTCCATTGACGATCTCGCCGGCCTGCGGGTGGCGGCCAGACGAGGCAGCGTCAGCGAGGAACTGCTCAAGAAGCTCAACCGGGCAGGCGCCAGCCCACCGGTGCGAATCCTCCCCCTCCAGACGATCCAGCAGGGGGGGCGCCTGCTGCTCAACGATCAGGCCGACGCGATGCTGGCCGACGAACTCCAGCTGGAGTACCTCAGCGGGCAGTTGGCGGGTGCCCGCCTCGATCGGGTGCTGCGCGGCATCAGAACCGAATCCCAGGCGTTCGCCCTGGCGCCAGGGCTGCCGGAGGGGATCGTTGAGCGGATCGATCTGCGCATCAGCGAACTCAAGCGCAATGGTGTGGTGGCGGAGCTGCGTCGCAACGCGCTCGTCGCCCGATGAGCAAGCCGGCCCTCCGGTGAACAAGTCTTAAGGAGTGGTGATGGCAGGGATGTTCCCCCGGAAGATGGGTCGTTGGTTACTGATCCATGATGATCGCTCCGCTTCTGGCTCTGGCCCCCGCCACGATCGCCTGGTCACCGAAGGTGGCCCTGGTGATGATCGTCTGCAACGTGATTGCCATCGCGATCGGTAAGGCCACTATCAAATACCCATCCGAGGGTGCCGCCATGCCCAATCCTTCCTTCTTCGGGGGCTTCGGCATCGGCGCGGTGCTGGGCACCACCAGCCTTGGTCACATTTTCGGCATCGGTGCCATCCAGGGCCTCGCCTCCCGCGGCGTGCTCTGAATCTCCGCAACCTGTTGGACTGGACCGGGGCACGCGCCTCGGTCCATTTTTATGGGCGGTTGCTCTGTGGGTCGAATCCCACCAGGCGCCGATCAGACGACCAGCGGCTGGCGCTGGAGGCCAAGGGCAAAACGCTGACGGATGCGGTCTGCCATCTGACCAGGGGTGAGAGCCAGGGAGAGCTTGCTCTGGGCAGGGCTGGCGTGATCCACCAGTTGATCGGGAATGCCGATCCGCAGCACCGGAACAAGAACATCGTGGTCATTGAGGGCTTCGACAACAGCAGAGCCGAAGCCGCCCGGCAGGGCACCCTCTTCCATCGTCACCACCCGACCGATGCGACGGGCCAGGGGCACGATCAGTGACTCATCAAGTGGCCGCAGGAAGCGGGCGTTCACCACCGCCGCCCTGACACCCTCTTCCTGCAGCAGGCCGGCGGTGGCCATCGCCGGAGACACCATGGCCCCATAGGCCACGATCAACACGTCATCGCCGTCGGCGAGCTGCTCTCCCCGGCCGATCTCAAGAGGTTCCCAGCCTTCCTCGGCCAGGGGCACGCCTTCGCCTTCGCCACGGGGGAAACGAATCGCACAAGGTCCGCTGTGGCCGATCGAGGTGACCAGCATCCTCTGGAGCTCGGCCTCGTCCTTGGGAGCCATCACCGTGAAATTGGGAATGGCCCTGAGGTAGCTGATGTCGTACTGGCCCTGGTGGGTGGGGCCATCGGCACCGACGATGCCGGCCCGGTCAAGCACGAAGGTGACGGCAAGATTCTGGATGCCCACATCGTGAATGAGCTGATCGAAGGCACGCTGCAGAAACGTGCTGTAGATCGCCACCACAGGCTTGAGCCCAGCCGTGGCCATGCCCGCCGCCATCGTGACGGCGTGCTGCTCAGCGATGCCCACATCGAAATACTGGTGCGGCAGGGCCTTTTCGAGCAGATCCAGGCCGGTGCCGGTGGCCATGGCCGCCGTGATCCCGACCACGGTGGGATCGTGCTCACAGAGCTTCACCAGGGTCTGGCCGAACACCTTGCTGTAACTGGGTGGTTTCGGCTTGCTGGAGGGGAAGGCCTTGCCGGTCTTGAGGTCAAAGGCCGACTGGGCGTGGTAACCCACCTGATCCGCTTCGGCATAGGGATAACCCTTGCCCTTTGTGGTGGCCACATGCACGAGCACAGGGCCCTCACAGCGATGGGCCGCCTGGAAGGTGCGCACCATGTCGGCGATGTCATGGCCGTCCACCGGACCCATGTACGTGAAGCCCAGCTCCTCGAACACCGCACCCACCTTGGGCACCGAGAGACGCTTCATGCTCTCCTTGAGGGTTTTGAGTTCCGCCGGAAGCTCACCGTGCAGGAATGGCAGATGCTTGACGGCCTCTTCGGCACTGCCGGAGAGGAACTGGAGGGGGGGGCTCAACCGCATGCGGTTGAGGTAGGTGGACAGGGCCCCCACAGGGGGTGAGATCGACATGTCGTTGTCGTTCAACACCACCAGCAAGCGGGTTTTCGGCAGGTGGCCGGCGTGATTGATCGCCTCCAGGGCCATTCCACCGGTGAGGGCACCGTCGCCGATCACCGCCACGCAGCGGAAGTCTTCACCGCGGCGGTCGCGGGCCAGAGCCATGCCGAGGGCCGCCGAAATGCTGGTGGAGGCATGGCCGGCGCCGAAATGGTCGAAGCGGCTCTCGCTGCGCTTCAGGTAACCAGCCACCCCGCCCTGCTGACGAAGCGTATGGAACTGGCTGTAGCGGCCGGTGATCAGCTTGTGGGGGTAGGCCTGATGGCCGACGTCCCAGACAACCCGGTCGGTGTCGAGGTCGAGGGTCTGATAGAGAGCCAGGGTGAGCTCCACCACCCCCAGACCCGGACCCAGGTGACCGCCACTGGTGGAAACCACCTCCAGATGCTTTTCACGGATCTCGCGGGCGACGACCTCGAGTTCGCCGATGCTCAAGCCATGCAATTGGTTGGGATGGCTCAGCTCACTGAGGTGCATGCCCCGCCCCGTTCTTTGATGATCAATCTACGGCTTCCATCGAAAGGTGCGGGCCCGGCCAAGACTGAGCCGCTGCACCTGTTGCCACACTGATCCGATGGACGATTATCTGCAGCGCATCCTGCGGGCCAGGGTCTACGACGTGGCGATCGAGTCGCCGCTTGAACTCGCCCCCAACCTCTCGCAGCGTCTGGGCAACTCTGTGTTGCTCAAACGGGAGGATCTGCAGTCGGTGTTCTCGTTCAAGCTGCGGGGGGCCTACAACCGCATGGTGCAGCTCTCGCCCGCCGAACTGGCCCGGGGCGTGATCGCTGCCAGTGCCGGCAACCATGCCCAGGGCGTTGCCCTGGCCGCCGGCAAGCTCGGCTGCCGGGCGGTGATCGTGATGCCACTCACCACCCCGGAGATGAAGGTGCGGGCCGTGGCGGCCCGCGGCGCCGAGGTGGTGCTGCACGGTGACACCTATGACGAGGCCCACGACGAGGCCCGCCGCCTTGAAGCCAGCGGCGGCATGACCTTCATCCACCCCTTCGACGATCCGGACGTGATCGCCGGCCAGGGCACGATCGGTCTGGAGATCCTGCGCCAGGCCTCGCCGCCGCCTGACGTGATCTATGTGGCCGTCGGTGGTGGCGGTCTGATCGCCGGCATCGCCGCCTACGTCAAGAATGTCTGGCCCGAGGTGGAGATCATCGGGGTGGAGCCGGTGGACGCTGACGCGATGACCCGCTCCCTGGCTGCGGGGGAGCGGGTCAGCCTGCCGGAAGTGGGATTGTTCGCCGATGGCGTGGCCGTCCGCCAGGTGGGGGTGCACACGTTCGCCCTGGCCCAGCGCTATGTCGATGCCATGGTGACCGTGGGCACCGATGAGATCTGCGCGGCGATCAAGGACGTTTTCGAGGACACCCGTTCGATCCTGGAGCCGGCCGGTGCCCTCGCGGTGGCCGGAATGAAAGTCGACGTGCAGCGGCGCAGCCTGAAGGGGCGCACCCTGGTGGCGGTGGCCTGCGGCGCCAACATGAACTTCGCCCGTCTGCGGTTCGTGGCTGAACGGGCCGAACTGGGCGAGGAGCGCGAAGCGATGCTCGCCGTGGAGATTCCCGAGCGCACCGGCAGCCTGCGCCGGCTCTGCGAGCAGCTGGGCCAGCGCAGCCTCACCGAGTTCAGCTACCGGATGGCCGACCCCAACGTGGCCCATATCTTTTTAGGGGTGCAGATCAGTGGTCGCGACGACACGGAAAGCCTGATCGAGCAGCTCAGGGCCGCGGGTTTTCCCTGCCTCGACCTCAGCGGCAACGAACTGGCCAAGCTCCACCTGCGCCACATGGTGGGGGGCCGGCTGCCCCTTGGCGCAGCACCGCAGCAGACCGGCAGCGGCCTGGAGTTGCTCTATCGCTTCGAGTTTCCAGAACGACCCGGCGCCTTGATGACCTTCCTGACCGCCCTGCATCCCAACTGGACGATCAGCATCTTCCACTACCGCAACCAGGGTGGTGACGTGGGGCGGATCGTGGTCGGGGTGCAGGTCGCGGCCGAGGATCGCCAGGCCTGGCAGGACTTTCTCGACGGCCTGGGCTATCGCCACTGGGATGAATCCGCCAACCCCGCCTACCGGCTGTTCCTCGGGGCGGCCCACAGCCCACTGCCCGCTCTGGCCTGAGCCGGAACGGCTGCGGTACCTTGCCGGGAAGCCATGGGGTCACCGGCCATGTCGAGCCATGCTCCTGCTCCCGCCTCGCCTGAGCCGCCCTCCTGGCCCGATCGAACCGGCGCTGGAACGTCGGGCGGCAGCGTTTCCCTGGCGGCGCGGCTGGAGGCGATCCTCTATCTCAAGGGTCGGCCGCTGGATCTGGGCGAACTGACCGAGATCGCCGCCCGCGATCAACCAGGGCAGGTTGGCCGAGAAGACGTGGAACTGGCTCTGATCACCCTGATGGCCGACTACGCGCACCGCGACACGGCCCTGGAAATTCGTCAGGACGGTCTGCGCTACAGCCTGCAGCTGCGTGAGAGCCTCGGCGATCTCGTGCAGAACCTGCTGCCGGTTGAACTTTCCACCGCCACCCTGCGCACCCTGGCCACCATCGCCCTGAAGAAACGCCTGCTTCAGTCGGAGCTCGTTGAGCTGCGCGGCTCCGGGGCCTATGACCACATCAAGGAATTGCTGGCCCAGAACTTCATCGAACGTCGCCGCCAGAGTGAGGGACGCTCCTACTGGATCAGCCTGAGCGAAAAGTTCCATCGCACCTTTGCCGTCAAGGCGGAGCTGGCGGAGCGGGCCCTGGCTGGTGGCAAAGGGAGCCAGGCTGCATAGAGTCGGGAATCGATTCAGATTTCCGGCAGACCCGTGACCATCCTCAGCTCGATCCTTGCCGTTCTGGCCCAGACCCTCAGCATCTACAGCCTGGTCCTGCTGGTGAGGGTGCTGTTGAGCTGGTTCCCGAACCTGGACTGGAGCAACCCGGTGCTCTCCACGGTCAGCTCGATCACCGATCCTTATCTCAATGCCTTCCGCGGTCTGATCCCACCGCTGGGTGGGATTGACCTCTCGGCGATCATCGCCTTCCTGGCGCTCATCCTCGCCCAGGGGCTGCTCGGCAGCCTGAGCGGTTCACTGATGGGGGGAAGCTTCGGCTACTGAGTGGGGCTTCGGCGGGCAGGTCCCCGAAGCCTCAGCCGGCTTCGGCCAGCTGTTGCTCAAGCGGCAGCAGCTCGTCATCCATGCCGGCCCGCACCCGCACCGGAGCGTTGAAGCCCCTCGCCTTCGCTTTGCTGACGCTGAACGGGCCAGGGGTTCCGGCCGGCACCGCCAGCCTCAGGGCAAAGCTGGAACGTCCTGGGGGCACATCACCGATCGAGCCCACCCGGGAGCGGTTCTGCAGCACCGGTTCGCCGCTCGCGTCGAGGATCACAGCGAACACATCGGTGTCGACAACCGGGCGTGAGCCGGCGTTGATCACCACCCCGCGCAGGGCGTAGCAACTGGCACCGGTGGGGCGGCGCAGCTCCGGCTGGGCTCCGGCATCCCCCGTGGGACAGGGCTCCAGGCTCACCTCGCTGACAACCAGATCAGTGGCCCCAGCCGGCGGCGCCGGCAGCAGCAGGATCAGCAGGCCGAGCAGAACGGCGGCAAGAAAATGACGGCCCATGCAACCATGCTGGCAGTTCAGCGGCGGTCGCCACTGCCCCCGATCACATCCCGCTCGGCGCGGCTCGCCAGCTTGGCGAGATTGGCCGTGGCGATCGTCTCGAGATCAAAGCCGAGCTCACTGGCCAACTGGGCGACGTACCAGAGCACATCGCCGAGTTCGAGCTTGATCGCCTCCCCCACCTCCGCATCGAAGTGACCGCCGCGATCCCTCAGAACTTTCTTGACCTTGTCCGCCACCTCACCGGCTTCACCACACAGTCCAAGGGTGGGATAGATCGGATTGGCTCCCACCTGGGGATAGCGGGCGGTTGAACGGGCCTTGAGCTGATAGTCGTTCAGGTTCATCGGGTCCGTTGTGGCGGCGCGAAGGCAGGACCGGATGGTAGTTTCCGCTCAACCCTCGGCTGCTTCGATGGCCAAGCCCGATCTCTCGCGTCGCACCAAGATCGTGGCCACCATCGGTCCTGCCACCGAATCACCGGAGAGGCTGCGCCAGTTGATCCGCGCCGGTGCCACCACCTTCCGCCTCAACTTCTCCCATGGCGATCACTCCGAGCACGCCGCCCGGATCGCCACGATTCGGCAGGTCGCCCACGAGCTCGGCATCCACGTCGGGATCCTTCAGGATCTGCAGGGGCCCAAGATCCGCCTGGGCCGATTCATCGGTGGTCCGATCACCCTGGCCAACGGTGAAAGCTTCCAGCTGACCTCCCGCGACGTGCCCTGTGACCGGTCGATCGCCACGGTCACTTACGACAAGCTTGCTGACGAGGTGCTGGCCGGGAACCGCATCCTGCTCGATGACGGCCGCGTGGAGATGGTCGTCGACCGGGTTGATGGACCCCAGCAGACTCTGCACTGCACGGTTGTGGTGGGAGGCGTGCTCTCCAATAACAAAGGGGTGAATTTCCCCGATGTGCAGCTCTCGATCCGCGCCCTCACCGACAAGGACCGCCAGGACCTGATCTTCGGCCTCCAGCAGGGGGTCGACTGGGTTGCCCTCAGCTTTGTTCGCAACCCCTCCGACATGGAGGAGATCCGCGAGCTGATCAGCGGCCATGGCCACACCACCCCGGTGATCGCCAAGATCGAGAAATTCGAGGCAATCGATCAGATCGATGCGATTCTCCCCCTCTGTGACGGGGTCATGGTGGCCCGGGGCGATCTCGGCGTCGAGATGCCGGCCGAAGAGGTGCCGCTGCTCCAGAAGGAACTGATCCGCAAGGCCAACACGCTCGGCATCCCGATCATCACGGCCACCCAGATGCTCGACAGCATGGCCAGCTGTCCGCGCCCCACCCGCGCCGAGGTGAGCGACGTGGCCAACGCCATTCTCGATGGCACCGATGCGGTGATGCTCTCCAACGAAACCGCCGTAGGGGACTTCCCCGTGGAAGCCGTGGCCACGATGGCCAGGATCGCCTGCCGCATCGAGCGCGATTACCCTCGTCGCGCCGTGGACAGCCACATGGCCTCCACGATCCCCAATGCCATCAGCCAGGCCGTGAGCACGATTGCCAGGCAACTGCAGGCCGCGGCGATCCTGCCGCTCACCAAGAGCGGAGCCACGGCCAGGAACGTCAGCAAGTTCAGGCCTTCCACCACCATCCTGGCGATCACCAGTGACGTGAAGGTGGCCCGCCAGCTCCAGATGGTCTGGGGCGTCAATCCCCTGCTGATCGATGACCAGGACTCCACCTCCAGCACCTTCACCCTGGCGATGGGCATCGCCCAGGAACAGGGGCTGCTCAAGGAGGGGGATCTGGTGGTCCAGACCGCCGGCACGCTCGCCGGGGTCAGCGGCTCCACCGATCTTGTCAAGGTGGGAATCGTCTCAGCGGTGCTCGGCCGGGGGCTGGGAATCGGCAGTGGTTCGGTCAGCGGCAGGGTGCGCGTGGCCACCAACCCGGAAGAGGCCGCCCGCCTGGTGAGCGGTGAGATCCTGGTGGTCCGGGAAACCACAGCCGCTTATCTCAGCGCGATCCGCAAGGCCAGGGGGGTGATCGCCGAAGAAGACGGCAGTGAGAGCCATGCGGCGGTGATTTCCCAGCGGCTCGGGGTTCCGGTGATCGTGGGGGTCTCCAACGCCACCACCGATCTGCGCCATGGTGAGTTCGTCACCCTGGAGCTGCGGGAGGGCTTGGTCCATCGCGGCGCCCGCAACCACACCCAGTCCAAACGGCTGGGCACCCTGCTCTGAACCCGCACCGTGGCCTCCAAGCTTCCGCTCAGTGAAACGGTCACCATGGCCCTCAGCACCCTGAGGGCCAACCGGCTGCGCAGCCTGCTCACCATGCTTGGCATCGTGATCGGCAATGCCTCCGTGATCACCCTGGTGGGGGTCGGCAGGGGAGCCCAGAACCTGGCGGAAGGTCAGCTCAACACGCTCGGTGCCAACGTCCTGTTCGTGGTGCCCGGCAACAACGACACCCGGCGCCAGGGAATCAACAGTCCCCGCACCCTGGTGCTGAGCGATGCCGAGGCGATCGCCGAACAGGTCCCGAGTGTGCGGCGCGTGGCTCCCCAGATCACCCTCAATGAAGTGGTTCAGGTGGGGGCGAACAGCGCCAATTCCTCTGTTTCCGGCATCACACCGGAGTTTCTTCCCGTCCGGCGGTTCGAGATCGCCCAGGGCCGGTTCTTCAGCCAGCAGGACCTCGACTCCGCCCGCAACGTGGCCGTGATCGGACCGGATCTGCGCGACAAGCTGATTCCGACTGGCGCCGCGATCGGGCAGACGCTGCGGATCAGGGACCAGTCTTTCGAGGTGATCGGCATCACCGCCCCGAAAGGGGCCGCGTTCGGCAGCAACCAGGATGAAGCCGCTTACATCCCGCTCTCCACGATGGTGAGTCGCCTGGGAGGGCGAACCAGCTTCGGCATCAGCCTCACCTTCATCAGCGTCGAGGCGCTTGATGAGGCCAGCACCGGAGCCGCCAAGTTCCAGATCACCAACCTGCTGCGCCAACGGCATCGGATCCTTCGCGAAGACGACTTCGCGGTGCGTTCCCAGCAGGATGCCCTTTCGATCGTGGGCACGATCACCGGCGGACTCACCTTGATGCTCGCGGCCATCGGTGGTGTGTCCCTGCTGGTGGGCGGCATCGGCATCATGAACATCATGTTGGTGTCGGTCAGCGAGCGCACCCAGGAAATCGGCCTGCGCAAGGCCCTGGGAGCCCGCAGTGGCGACGTGCTGCTCCAGTTCCTGGTGGAATCGCTGGTGCTGGCCAGCCTGGGTGGCCTGATCGGCAGTGCCGTGGGGCTGGGGGCCGTGGCTGCCGTGGCCCGCTTCACACCGCTGCCTGCGGCGATCGAATTCAGCAGTGTGGCGTTCACCGTGGGGCTCTCGGGCGGAATCGGCCTGTTCTTTGGCGTGGTGCCGGCCCGCCGTGCCTCTCGGCTGGATCCGATCGTGGCCCTGCGCAGCCTCTGAACACCCAAGAAAACCTTAAATCGGCTGATTGGTGGTAACGGAGACCAACTTCAAGCCCCAGGGGTGGCTTTATGAGAGTTCCCTGAAGTGATGTGACCCGTGGCGAGGCTCCCCTGCGGTTTCCGCAATACCAGCGACCGCATGGTGATCGTGCGTTGTTGCGGCCCCAAGGAGTTTTATCTGGAGCGGGTGGTCTTCCCCTTTGAAATGCTCAGTTTCGAAGCACCACTCGGCTCCGTGGTCGAAGTCTGGACCCATGGTCTCGGCGGCCCGGAGCTGATCGAGACCCTCGCCAGCAGCGATCTCCTGGTGGAGTCAGACGATCGCGAGCCCTGCCTGAGCGGCGACAGCTCTTCCTGAGACAGCGGCGCCCGTGGGAGACTGAAAGACCGATGCCCTCGTCTGGCCCAGCCACGAGTGAGCGGACGGCCCTTTACAGTTCTTAAACATTTAGAGGCACCATGAAGCAGCGCTGGCGGCTGATCGCTCTCTGGTTTCTGCCGATCGGCGTGGCTCTGTTTCTCGCCTGGCAGGTGCTTGGCAACGGAGGGGGAACGCGCTTTTCTCCGCAGCCAGCCAGCTCCAGCGCTGCTGGTCCCCGCAACACAGCCGTGGCGCGGATGAGTTACGGCCGCTTCCTTGACTACGTGGAAGCCGGTCGCGTCACCGCCGTTGACGTTTACGACGGAGGCCGCACAGCCGTGGTCGAAGCCGTGGATCCTGATCTCGACAACCGCGTCCAGCGGCTCAGGGTCGATCTGCCCGGCCTGGCCCCTGAACTGATCAACAATCTCAAGGAGCGCGGCATCAGCTTCGACATTCATCCCCCTCGCACAGGTGGCCCAGCACTGGGAATTCTCGGCAATCTGCTGTTCCCCCTCCTGCTGATCGGTTCACTGATCTTTCTGGCCCGCCGTTCCTCTTCGATGCCCGGTGGCCCGGGCCAGGCGATGCAGTTCGGCAAAACCAAGGCACGCTTCGCCATGGAAGCCGAAACCGGTGTCAAGTTCGATGATGTGGCTGGTGTCGAGGAGGCCAAGGAAGATCTTGAGGAGGTGGTCACCTTCCTCAAGCAACCGGAGCGATTCACATCCGTTGGGGCCAAGATTCCCCGTGGTGTTCTGCTGATCGGTCCTCCCGGAACAGGCAAAACCCTGCTGGCCAAGGCGATCGCCGGCGAAGCGGGTGTTCCCTTCTTCTCTCTCTCAGGCTCGGAGTTTGTTGAGATGTTCGTGGGTGTGGGCGCCTCAAGAGTCCGCGATCTGTTCAAGCGGGCCAAGGAGAACAGCCCTTGCCTGATCTTCATCGATGAAATCGATGCCGTCGGACGTCAACGGGGAGCTGGAATCGGTGGTGGCAATGATGAGCGTGAGCAGACCCTCAATCAGCTGCTCACCGAGATGGACGGCTTTGAGGGAAACACAGGCATCATCATCATTGCCGCCACGAACCGGGCTGACGTGCTCGATTCCGCGCTGCTGCGGCCGGGACGGTTCGATCGTCAGGTCTCGGTCGATCCACCCGATATCCGGGGCCGGCTGTCCATTCTCAATGTCCATGCCCGGAACAAGAAGCTCGCCGAAGACGTTTCGCTTGAAGCGATTGCCCGACGCACACCTGGCTTCACAGGCGCCGATCTGGCCAACCTGCTGAATGAGGCCGCCATTCTCACGGCCCGTCGCCGCAAGGAAGCCACCAGCCTTGCCGAGATTGATGATGCCGTCGATCGGGTGATCGCCGGCATGGAAGGCAAGCCCCTCACCGATGGCCGCAGCAAGCGCCTGATCGCTTACCACGAAGTGGGCCATGCCCTGGTCGGCACCCTTGTCAAGCACCATGACCCCGTTCAGAAGGTCACCCTGATTCCTCGCGGCCAGGCCCAGGGGCTCACCTGGTTTGCTCCCGATGAAGAGCAGATGCTGGTCAGCCGGGTCCAGCTCCGCTCCCGCATCATGGGTGCGCTCGGCGGCAGAGCAGCCGAAGCCGTCGTGTTCGGCCATGCCGAGGTGACAACAGGAGCAGGCGGCGATATCCAACAGGTGGCTGGCATGGCACGCCAGATGGTCACCCGTTTCGGAATGAGCGAACTTGGGCCCGTTTCCCTGGAAGGCGGCAGCCAGGAAGTGTTCCTGGGCCGGGATCTGATGACGCGCAGCGATGTCTCCGATGCCATTTCAAAACGAATCGACGAACAGATCCGCTCGATCGTGGACACCTGCTATCGCGACACGATCGACCTGGTGGCCAGCAACCGTGCCTGCATGGACCGGTTGGTTGAGTTGCTGATCGAGAAAGAATCCCTCGATGGCGATGAGTTCCGCCGGGTGGTGTCTGAATTCACCGAAATCCCCGACAAGGAACGCTACTCTCCGCTGGTTGAAGTGAGCTGAGCTGGGAAGACCGTTTTCAGCAGCCTGACCGAAGCAGGAGTGGCTGCCCTTAACCAAAGCCAAACCATTTTCGATTCCGCTTCATTTAGCATTCCATTTCACAGTGGCAAGGTCTTGAGCAATATCCAGTCTCCGATGGAGTCATTCAGCCGCTATCACGGCGATGACTGGTCACCCGAACGGGTGGCCTTCCATCAGAACCTTGAGCAGTTCGCTGAGCGGGTTGGATTGATCGTGGCCCTCCAGGGAAACGGCAAGATCAGCCAAGACGATGCCTACGCCGAGATCCGCCAACTCTGGAAGGAACTCAAAGGCAGCAAGGGCAACCTGCTCGATCCCAATTCAAAAGCCTGAATTGAAGCTGTAAGAATCCTTCTGGCCCCATGGATTCAATCCACTGGGCGGATCGGCCGGTTTTCAATCACCTTGTCGATCAGGCCATAGGCCACAGCTTCCGCCGGTGACATGAAGAAATCCCGGTCCGTGTCCTGCTGGATCCGCTCAAGAGGCTGACCGGTCCGATCGGCAAGCTCATGGTTGAGCTTGTCTTTGAGGAAAAGAATTTCATCCGCCTGAATGCGGATATCGCTGGCCTGCCCGCGTGCTCCGCCGAGTGGCTGGTGGATCATGATCCGGGAGTGATGCAGGCTGCTGCGCTTGCCTTTGGCCCCAGCCGTGAGCAGAAAGGCCCCCATGCTGGCCGCCAGACCCACGCAGACCGTCTGCACATCCGGTTTGATGTGCTGCATCGTGTCGAAGATGCCGAGGCCGTCGTAGACGGAGCCACCGGGCGAATTGACGTACAGAAAGATGTCCTTTTCAGGATCCTCTGCCTCCAGAAAAAGCAGCTGAGCCACAACCCGATTGGCCGACTCCGAGGTGACGGGTTCGCCAAGGAAAATGATCCGCTCGCGCAACAGACGCGAATAGATATCGAAGGCACGTTCTCCCCGGCCGGAATCCTCAATCACGAACGGTATCATCGGCAGACCTTCAGCAGTTCAGCCACTCTACCGAGCAGAGTGGTCGGCCAGAGCCTGTCCGTGAGGGGGGGGAATCTGCCGGAACGGCAGGCAGGGGTCGGCGCTATGGTCCAGGAACCATGAGAAACAAGAGTGGGCGTCAGTCTCACCGTCGCTGACAGCAAGCGCGCCTTCCACCAGTCCTTCCCCCATGTGATCGGCCCCCTCTATCGGCGCCTGGTGGATGAGTTGCTGGTGGAGCTCCATCTGCTCAGCCACCAGAAGGGCTTCCGCAGCGATCCGCTCTTCGCCGTGGGCCTCACCCAGGTGTTCGACAGTTTTGCCAGGGGCTACCGTCCCGAGCAGCAGAAGGAGCCGTTGTTCGTGGCACTCTGCGCCTCCTCAGGCTTCGATGCCGCCGGGATTCGCAGCGAACGGGAAAGGGCCCTGCACGCCGTGGGCAGCCACAGCCTGGAGGAGGTCAGGCACTGGCTGGAGTCCCAGGGTGAAGGCGCCCCAGAGCCGATTGCCGGCGTGCTGGCCCAGGTGAAACGGGCCGATTTCCACTACTCCAGGCTCTTCGCCGTTGGCCTGCTGAGCCTGCTGCAGCAGGCCCAGGGCGCCGAGGCGCTCGAACCCCAGGCCCTTCAGCAGGCCTCCCACGAGATCGGCGCCTCGATGGGGCTGCTCAAGGAAAGGCTCGACAAAGACCTCAGCCTTTATGTCAGCAATCTGGCCAAAATGGCCCAGGCCGTTGAGCTGATGGAAGAAACCGTGGCCGCTGATCGTCGGCGTCGTGAGCGCCAGAAAGAGGAGGCCGCCGCCAGCCTGGAGGTCAGCAGGTCAACGGCACCGGCGCCGGAAGCGGCCCCCGGTGGCGACTCCAGCAAGCCGTCATCGGCGCCCACCGCCACCAGCTGACGGCTGGGCCAGCTTCAAGGAGCCCGTGAGCCAGGACAGGGGCGAAAGACCGGCTGGCTTGGAGGCGGGCGATACGCTGAGCCATTCCAGTTGCTCGGCCTGTCTGACCACCACCGGCAATCCGGGAGGCAGCAGCGAGATGGCTGCCAGGTCGGCAGGCCGGGCCTGAAGGCTGATCGCAACCCCATCCGGTGAATGCACGCCGGCCGCTGATCCGACTGTCCCGACGGGGACAGGCCCGAGGAAGAACTGAAGCTCGGCGGGCAACCCTGCCACCGGGCGGATCCAGCGCCAGCCCCCGACGACACTGTCGTCCTGACGCTGCCAGGTGCTGCTGCCCGGCACTGACGAAACGCCGGCACCAGGCGCCTGAAGCGTCAGGCCCTGGCCTTCGAGGTTGGTCCGCAGCGACAGCAGCCAGGCGTCCCAGGCGGGGCGATCCTTGCCCACGGCGAGCTGGAGCTCCAGAGAGGCCTGAAACGGCCCGCTGGCCAGGCGGCGCAGGCGCAGCTCGAACGGCAGGCTCCCCAGCCGATCCGACAGCGGTGGCATCAGGCCGTAGCGCTCAACCAGTGGCTGGCGGATCAACTGGCGGGTGAACAGTGTCTGGAACAACAGATCGAGCCTTTCACCCTTCACCTCCAGCAACAGGGAAGCGGGCAAGGCAGGCCGCCGGCTCGGCAGCAGCGGCTGCGGCGGCAGGGCCGGCGAAGGTCCAGCCAGGTCTTCGGTGGCACTCGACTCACCCTGCCAGACCAGGCCGGCTCCATCACTGCCCAGCTCCAGGCATCCCTGCTGATAGCGCTGCAACAAGGGCGAGAGGGGGCCTGCCAGCTGGGCGAGGGCCGTCCGGCTCCAGGCCACCGACTGGCCACTGCGCAGGCGCTGGACACAGCGTTCCTGCAGTCCCCTGGGCGTCCGCAGGTTGCGGCGCAGATCCTCCTGCAGCAGCTGGCGGGACAGGGGATCAGGGGCGATCACCACCAGATCATCGAGGCGCAGGCCGTTGGGCGGCAGGGCACCCGAATCGCCTAGGCCGAAAGCGCGAGCCGGAAGGGCCAGAAAGGCTTCGGCCCCATCGCCATGACGACCCCAGAACTGCCACCAGGAACCGCGCTGGCGGATCCAGAGCCGGGCGGCGCTCTCACGGCCGAGTCGGCGCTGCCAGAGGGGGGGAGCTTCGCGGCCTGGATCGGCGGCGAAACTCTGAATCAGGGCCGATGCGGTCAGCAGCCGCTCCAGGCCCGCGGCATTGGAGCGGGGGAAGCGGCGCAGCTGAACGGCTGGCACCAGGATCAACGACGCCACGACAACGGTGGTGACCGGCAACAGGGCCTGCCAGGAGAACGGCCACCGCCAGTTCCATTTCCCGGCCAGGGCGGTCAAGGGAAAGCTCAACGGCGCTTCGGGGCTGGTTTGGCACGGCGGCGGCGATCACGCCACTCGATCGCGGAGAGATACACGACACCTCCACTGACGAACACCAGCAGAGCAGAGGCCACCACAGCAAGAACCGAGGTGCCGCTGATCAAGGTCTCAGGCATGCGGGCAGCTCAGAATGACCAACGCGAAGGCGAAACCGCTCAGAAATTGATGCTGCCGTCACCGTTGCGGCCCCACACCACCATGGCGATCGAGAAACTGAACAGCGCGGCCAGAGAGGCCCAACCCAGGGTGATCAACATGACGGCTTCAGCAGCTCTGACTTTCTGAGCTTACCTAGGCTTGGAGAGCTGCGAATCGCCCATGGCAACAGCCAGCCCCACCCGCCCTTCGCCAACCCAGGAACGCCTGCGACAGCGGCTTGCCTACCCCCATTTCAAGGTGGTGGTTCTTGACGACGACTTCAACACCTTCCAGCACGTGGTCGCGATGCTGGTGAAGGTTCTGCCGGGCATGGGCTCCGATCGGGCCTGGGAGCTGGCCCACCAGATTGATGGCTCGGGATCGGCGGTGGTCTGGTCCGGTCCTCAGGAGCAGGCCGAGCTGTATCACCAGCAACTGGGCGGAGGCGGGCTCACCATGGCGCCCCTGGAGCGGGCCTGAGCAGATCTGCCTAAACTTCGATCTGGATGGAGTGTGGTGATGGGCCGTGTGGTGATCACCCACAGCACCTACCTGGAAGGCCTGATCCCACTGCTCAGGGCCCTCGCCAACCTGGAAGGGATCGATACAGTCACACCGGCGGTGATCTGCCGGGTGAAGGGGCGAAGTCCGCAGCTGCGCCTGAAGATCTCCACACCGATCACAGGCGGCTTCAAAATGCTGGCCAGACGTGGCAGTTCGGCCCAGGAGGTGTTCGTGATCACCTGCTGGGGGCGGGATCGCCTCCAGAGCGAACTGGACAACTTACTGGCCTGACCCAGTCTGGGCTGATCAACCAGTGGATCGTCCAGGCCTTGCAGTGACAGGCCTTGCAGTGACAGGCCTTGCAGAAACTGGCCTTGCAGAAACTGGCCTTGCAGTGAATGGAAAGGGGTGAACCGCCATGCCGTCTTGCCCCAGGTTTCGACCTGGATAAACCAGAGGAGAGATCAAAGCCGGGCTTCATTTCCGGCAACAGGGCCGGTATACGTCACCGTGGCGACAGATCTCCCACGTCGAAGAGGGAGTCAGATCAGAAAACTGTGAAAGGCAGTCACCAACACAGCAGCTCGAAATCAGCTTAAACCACTTTCCAGCGGCAACGGCCAGACCCGTCGCACCTCCTCCAACAGAGACCGGGCTTCGGCGGCCCGGCGTTGCGGGTCGTTTTCGTTGAGGGGAATGGTGAGATGGCCCAGCTTGCGGCCCGGCAGCGAGGCTGACTTGCCGTACCAGTGCACGGTGGCACCAGGCAAGGCGGCGAGCACCTGACGCTGGTCCTCATAGGTGTGATCCGAGCCCCCGTAGCCGAGCAGATTCACCATCAGGGCACCGGGTCGCTTCAGGCCGGTTTCACCGAGCGGCTGCCCGCAGACGATCCTCAGTTGCTGGGCGAACTGACTGGTGTGGGTCGCTTCGATCGTGTAGTGGCCGGAGTTGTGGGTACGGGGGGCGAGCTCATTGATCTGCAGGCCGGCGGGCCCGAAGAAAAACTCGATCGAGAGCACCCCGACGTAGTCGAGGGAGGTGAGCAACGAAGCAGCCACATTGCGGGCCCTGGCTTCCACCGCCTGGCTGACGGCGGCGGGGGCGATGACCCAGTCGCAGATCTGCTGGTGCTGATGGGTCTGAACCAGGGGGAAGCAGGCAACTGAACCATGGCGGTCCCGACAGGCCACCATCGCCAGCTCCTGCTCGAAACGAACGAATTCCTCCAGCAACCATTCGGTCGGAATGACCCTCTCCAACAGGTCGTTCAGCTCCTCCTGGTCGTGAATCAGCCGCGTTCCCCGCCCGTCGTAGCCGCCGGTGGAGGCTTTCGCCATCACAGGAAAGCTGAAGCCATCGGGAAGGCTGCTGGCCGGCTGGGTGGCTGGCCCAGGAGAGGCCACTCCGACCAGCGGAGATCCACTCGGCAGAAGGGGCGGCGGCAACAGTTCCTCAAGGGCAATCCACTGAGGGGAGGGCAGGTTGAGCCGATAGAGCAACTCCCGCTGAGCCCGTTTGCACACCAGCGGCCTGAGCGCCTCGATCTTCGGCAGAAACACGACCCCTTCGGTCTCGAGGACCTTGAGGGCATCAAGATCCACCCACTCGTTCTCAAAGCTGATTGCTTCGCTGCGCTGCGCCAGCTCCCGGGTGGCAGCCAGGTCATCGAGGGGAGCGAGCACCACGCTGGTGGCGAGCCTGGTGGCCGGATCATCGGCCAGGGGGGTCTGCACGTGCAGCTGCACGTTGGCCTGGCTGGCCGCCTCAGCCAGCATCAAGGCCAGCTGGCCGCCTCCCACAACGCCGATGCTGCCGCCGATCGCCCGATCCAACCCCATGCCAATCAACACCAGGGGCAGCAGAGAAGCTTGACATTCTCCCTGCCCGGCTCACCGGCGGGGCCCTTCAGCCCAGGCCGCGCTCGCCGGCCGCCAGGAAGCGCACCAGGGAGAACAACAGCACGATCAGGAACAACGCCAGACCCACCGTGCAGGCATAACTGATGTCAAGCTCGGAGAAGGCCTGGTCGTAGACGTAATAGACGAGGGTGCGGGTCGACTCGGCGGGACCACCCTGGGTCATCAAGAACACCTCCTCGAACACCTTGGTGGCCGCGATCGACGAGATCACGGCCACCAGGGTGAGATAGGGACGCAGCAGGGGCAGGGTGATGTCGAGATGACGCCGCCACCCCACGCTGCCATCGAGGGCTGCAGCCTCATAGAGCTCGGGAGAAATGCCCTGCAGACCGGCCAGAAAAATCACCATGTAATAACCGAGCCCCTTCCAGAGCGTCACGAGCATCACGGCGGGCAGGGCCAGAAGGGGATTGGTGAGGAAGCCGATCGGCAGGAAGGAGGGGCCAAGCAGCGCCGAGAGCCAGCCGTTGATCAGCCCGTTCTCCGCATAGAGCCAGCGGAAGGCGATCGCCGCCACCACGATCGAAACCAGCACCGGCGTGTAGAAGGCCGCCCGCAACCAATGGATACCGGGCAGGCTCCGGTTCACCAGCACGGCCAGGGCCAGCGAACCGAGCACGATCGGCGGCACGACACCGATGAGATAGAGGAAGGTGGTGCCGAGAACCTGGAAGAACATCGGATCGGCCAGAAGTCGCCGGATGTTGGCAAGCCCGACGAACCGCAGCGGCTCCGCCATGTCAAGGCCCGTTTCTGTGAAGCTGATCACCAGAGCCATGATCGCCGGCAGCAGCACCGAAACCCCCAGCAGGGTGAGGGCAGGCAGCAGAAACCCCCAGGCAGTGCGGCTCGGGGAGGAATTGGAAGCTCTCAGCATCAGGCCATTGTGGGGGGGCCGCAGCAGCTCGAGCCCAGGCCGACGCACCCGTTGACCGTGACCGCTGACAAGCCATGGCCTGATCCACTCGACCTGCTTCGTCGGGTGTTCGGCTACTCCGCCTTCCGCGGCCCGCAGCAGGCGATCGTGGAGCACGTGATCGACGGTGGCTCAGCCCTGGTGCTGATGCCCACCGGCGGCGGCAAGTCGCTTTGCTATCAGATCCCGGCGCTGTGCCGCCCCGGGCTGGCGGTGGTGATCTCGCCGCTGATCGCCCTGATGGAAGACCAGGTGGAAGCCCTGCGCCAAGCGGGGGTGCGAGCGGCGGCGCTCCATTCGGCGCTGGTGGCCGAGGAGAGCAGCGCGATCTGGCGCGCCCTGCAGGCCCAGAGCCTGGATCTGCTGTATGTCTCGCCGGAGCGGCTGCTGGCCGGCGATCTGCTCGATCAGTTGGCGGAGCGCCCCCTGGCCCTGTTCGCCATCGACGAAGCCCATTGCGTGTCGCAGTGGGGGCATGATTTCCGGCCGGAATACCTGCAGCTGGCGGAACTGGCGGCTCGCTTTCCCCAGGTGCCGCGGCTGGCGCTCACCGCCACCGCCGACCCGCGCACCCGCGACGAGATCGTGGCGAGGCTGGCGCTGGAGCAGGGGCGGGTGTTCACCGCCAGCTTTGATCGCCCCAACATCCGCTATCTGCTGCGCGACAAAGACGACGCCAAGGCCCAGCTGCTGACCTTCCTCGAAGCGCACCGCGGCGATGCCGGCATCGTGTATGCCCGCTCCCGCGCCCGGGTGGATCGCTTCGCCGCCGACCTGCGTGCCGCCGGCCATGACGCCATCGCCTATCACGCCGGTCTGGAGGCGCAGCAGCGCAGCGCCGCCCTCAGCCGTTTCCGGCGCGACAGCGGCGTGATCGTGGTGGCCACGATCGCCTTCGGCATGGGCATCGACAAGCCGGACGTGCGCTTCGTGGCCCACGTGGATCTGCCCAAGAGCCTGGAGGCCTATTACCAGGAAACCGGCCGGGCCGGCCGTGACGGCCTGGCGGCCACCGCCTGGATGGTTCACGGCGCCGGCGATCTGCCGCAGCTGCGGCGTTTCATCGACGATTCCGAGGCCGAGCCGGCCCAGAAGCGGATCGAGCACGGAAAACTGGAGGCCCTGATCGGCTTCAGCGAGGCGCCCGGCTGCCGCCGTCAGGTGCTGCTGGCCCATTTCGGCGAAAGCCTGGAGCAGCCCTGCGGCAACTGCGACCGCTGCCTGGAGCCCCAGGAGCACACCGATGTGACGATCCAGGCCCAGAAGGCCCTCTCGGCGGTGTACCGCACCGGTCAGCGCTTCGGCGCCGCCCATGTGGTGGATGTGCTGCTGGGGGCCGACACGGCGCGGCTGCGGGCCCTGGGGCACCACGAACTGAGCGTGTACGGCATCGGCAAGGAGCTCGACCGCGGCCAGTGGCGCACCCTGCTCCGCCAACTCACCGCTGGCGGCCTGTTGGAGCCGGTGCCCGATGGGCACGGAGGGCTGCGCTGGGGACCCGAGCCCCAGGTGCGGCCGCTGCTGCGCGGGGAACAGCGACTGGAACTGCCGCTGCCGCCCCCACGCCAGGAGAGGCGCTCAAGGGCGCGAAGCGGCGCAATGGGCGGGGCCGCAGCCGCTGCCGGGGCAGGAGCAGACGGGCAGAACGCCGATCCTGAGCTGCTGCAACGGCTCAAGGACTGGCGACGGGACCAGGCGCGCGAGCAGGCGGTGCCTCCCTACGTGGTGTTCCATGACCGCACCCTGGTGGAGTTGGCCGCGCGGCGGCCGCACCAGATCGCAGAATTGGCGGCGATCAGCGGCATCGGCGCTGCCAAGCTGGAGCGCTACGGCAGTGCCCTGCTGAGCCTGCTGAACAGCGACACCTGAGCACGGCCGCAGAGAGCCGCGCCTTACCTTCAGCTCGATCCGACCCACTCCCGTGCACGGGTCATTGCGATGACACCCAGCCAGCCCACCAGCTACAGATCCGAGCACCCCGCCGCCCAGGCCGCCGTGGAACGGCCGCCGATGCGCACGATCGATGTGGCCCTGGCCAGCAACCCCTACACGGTGCGGATCGGCGACGGGGCACTGGAGGCGCTGGGCGCCCTGCTGGAGGAGCGTGGCTTTCCGGCCGGCACCCAGGTGCTGCTGGTCACCAACCCGGAAGTGGATCGCCACTACGGCGAGCGGGCCCTGGCCAGCCTGCAGCGGCAGGGTTTCCGCTCCACCCGCCTGGTGATCGCCGCAGGAGAAGAGCACAAGACCCCCGCCACCGTGGCCCAGATCCATGACGCAGCCTTCGCGCAGCGGCTGGAGCGGCGGTCGCTGCTGGTGGCCCTCGGTGGTGGGGTGGTGGGCGACATGGCCGGCTTCGCCGCCGCCACCTGGCTGCGGGGGATTCCGGTGGTGCAGGTGCCCACCACGCTGCTGGCGATGGTGGATGCGGCGATCGGCGGCAAGACCGGCGTGAACCATCCCGGCGGCAAGAACCTGATCGGCGCCTTTCATCAACCGGAGCTGGTGCTGGTGGATCCCGCCACGCTGGTCACGCTGCCGGAGCGGGAGTTCCGCGCCGGCATGGCGGAAGTGATCAAGTACGGGGTGATCGGTGATCCGATCCTGTTCGCTGATCTGGAAGCGGCGGCGGATCTCTCCAGCCTCGAAGCGATCGGCCCGGCCCGGCTGCAGCGCCTGCTGCAGCGCTCAGCGGCGGCCAAGGCCCGGGTGGTGGCGGCCGATGAACGGGAGGGTGGCCTGCGGGCGATCCTCAACTACGGCCACACCCTGGGCCATGTGGTGGAAACGCTCTGCGGCTACGGCACCGTGATCCACGGCGAGGCGGTGGCACTGGGCATGGAGGCTGTCGGGCGCCTGGCTCTGGCCATGGGCCTGTGGCAGCCAGCCGACCAGGAGCGCCAGCGGGCGGTGATCGCCAAGGCCGGCCTGCCGCTGGCCCTGCCACCGCTGGATGTGG
Organism: Cyanobium sp. ULC082; assembly: GCF_977927535.1. Classification (NCBI taxonomy): domain Bacteria; kingdom Bacillati; phylum Cyanobacteriota; class Cyanophyceae; order Synechococcales; family Prochlorococcaceae; genus Cyanobium; species Cyanobium sp. ULC082. The sequence continues at coordinate 647,787 of NZ_OZ376397.1, read as the reverse complement.
AGGCGGCCCTGCAGACCCTGCAGAGCGACAAGAAGGTGAACCAGGGCCAGCTGCGCTTCGTGCTGCCCACCGGCATCGGCCAGGTGGTGATCCGCAACGACGTGGATCCGGTTCTGATCCGCCAGTTGCTGGCCGGCGCGCTCTGAGCGGAAGCCAGCCGCTGACCCCCTCCACTCAGGCACACGCCGGCGAACGCCATGGGTCAACAGTGGAGCTTCAGCGCCGCGTGAACAGGCCCAGCCCGTTGCGATCGAGATTGCCGACGCGCACGCGTGTGAGCGTTCCGCCGACCCCGGCTTCAAAACTGACCGCCGCCGGGCCGAAGGCGTTCTCGCCGCGCGGCTGGTACGAGAAGGTGTTGCCGCTCACCGGCGTGAGCGCGAAGCGCTGGGGCTCTGGACCGATCAGCAGTTCGAGCGCGTCACCGCGGCGGCGGATCTCGAGCGGCCCGAAGTAGGCGTTGGCGTAACGGCCCTCGTAGCGCTCCAGGGGCAGGGATGGTTCAGCCACGGCGGGAGCCACCACAGCGGGGTAGTCCTGCTCGAGCATGCCCTTGAAGACCCCCTGCAGCAGCGGGAGGTAGTCACGGCTGACCTCTCCTTCCACCGCCAGATCCAGAAAGCTGAGCGCCACCGCTTCCGGCAGCCCCACCGGTTGACCGTTGGTGAGCACCACGATGTCGAGCCGCTCGGCCGGCAGCAGATACACGGCGGTGGCGGCACCGAGGAAGAAGGCGCCGGAGTGGGAAAGCTGCACCAGCCCAGCCCCGTGCCGGCCCACATTCCAGCCGAGGCCATAGAGGCTGGCCGCCTCCGTGGCGGGATCCGCCGGCGGAATGCTGATCACCTGCGGGCGATGGGTTTCGGCCAGGGCAGCGGCCTGGAGCACGGGCTTGGCTTCGAAGCGGCCGCTGTTGAGCTGCAACCGCAGCCAGCTGCCCATGTCACGCGCCGAGGCGCTCACCCCGCCGGCGGGAGATTCCGCATCGGCATCACGATCGAAGCGCGCCACCCAGCCCTGGGGAGTGGGCACGTGCAGCCGGGCGCGGTTGGGCTCGGCGATCAACGCGGCATGGCTTGAGGTGGTGCGCGTCATGCCCAGAGGCTTGTAGAGCCGCTCACGGGAGAGCACCTCCCAGGCGTTGCCGCTGGCACGGGCCGCCGCCTCCGCTGCGGCGGTGAAGCCGAAGTTGGTGTAGGCGTAAGCGGCGCGGAAGCGATTGGCCGTGGGCAGAAAGCGCAAGCGCGACAGGATCGTGCTGCGATCGAAGCCGAGATCCTCCAGGTCGTCGCCGGCATGGTCGGGCAGGCCGCTGCGGTGTGAGAGCAGATCGCGCAGGGTCACATCCGGCGCCGTGCCGGCAGGACCGATGCGGGCCTCAGGCAGGCTGCGCTGCACGGGGTCGTCCCAGCCCACCACCCCATCCCCCACCAGAGCCGCCCCCACGGTGCTGGCCACTGGCTTGGAGAGGGAGGCCAACTGGAACATCGTGTCGGGATCGATCACGCCTGCCTGCCCGGCCATGCGCACGCCGTAGCCGCGCAGAAACACCAGTTGATCGTTGTGCACCACCGCGATCGCCATGCCCGGCACGCCGGTGCTGCGCTGCATCGATCCGGCCAGGCCATCGAGGCGCGTCAGGGCGGCAGCGAGGGCTTCTGGAGTGACCCGCTGGGCCAGCTCAGCGGCGCGGGCGGAGCCAACCGGAAGAACAGTGGCCAGGCCCATGGCAAGCCAGGCTGCACCGACCAGCAGGCGTGGAAAGCGAGAAAGCACCGACAGCTGGGGGTAGGCCAGCATTCATACTGACAGTGGACCAGCATTTCACGGTGATGGTGCCTTCGGGCAAGGGCCCTGGGTGGTGGTTCACCCGGGGCCTTTCCACTGGCTGTTTCCCCCCGATTGCTGGAGAAGCAACTCCTTTCCCCGCGCTACGGCCGATGCCCCAAGCACTTCAGACCCGCCCCGATCAACTGGTCCTGCAGCGGCCGCCTGCCCAACCCCCTGACGATTCCGCCGAAGCGGGTGCTCCGGAGCGGCCATCGGTTGGATTCGGCGTCAGCTCAGCGGCTGCGAAACCAGGCAGCAAGGGCCGCAAGCGGCGGGGGACGGGCCTGGGTGCCTCAGACCGCTCACCCCTTGGAAGAAGCCCGGACCTTGAGGCCCTCAAGGCCCGCCAGCATCTGGGACTGGCCCTGGCCGGGCGATTGAGCGCCACTGACGTGAGCCGCGCCTGGAAACAGGCGGCCGCAGAGCACCACCCTGACCGTGGCGGTCAGCACGGGACCATGCAGGCCATCAATGCCGCCCGGGCTGTGTTGCTCGGCCTGGGTGCCAGCTGACAGGGGAAATCCTGATCCAATCGCTTCAAAGCCGCAGCAGAAAACCATTGCGGTGATGGAAATCGGGAGCCGGAGCTGGATGGGCCAGCGACCAGTGACTCAGCTCGCCGCTGCGCTGCATGATGACAGCCGCCACTGCGATCTCAAGAGTCTGATCACCGGGGATGAAAGGAGCCAGATCAAGGCTGACATCAAGCGAGTAGGCGTTGTCAGACCTGAGGCTTGAAGGGGTCAACGCATGGCAGGCCTTCTCCGGCTCCAGTTCCTGGCGATAGGCGGAGAGGCGATACAGATTCCAGTCACATGAGGGAGAAAGGTTCAACTCCCAGTAGGCAGGCTGGGCTTCGATCGCAACAAAACACTCGAAGCAGGTCTGTTGCCAGAGATCATCCAGGCGCCTCGGCGGCGACGCCACAGCCGGCAGAACCAACGCCTCGATCGGGCCGAGAAGCTGGTAATGAATGTCCAGCTGAGCGCCCCGGCGCCCCAGGTCGAACTGCAGGGTGAAGGCCTGCAGAGCAGCATCAGCCTCGAATGGCCTCAGCCTGCCCGCAGCGCTGCTCATCGCATCGCCTCGATGATCGAGCTGATCACAGCCTCCTGGGCTTCGATGCTCTCGGTGAGCCGGAACTGGACCAGAGCGCGATCGAGATTGTGGCGCGGATGGGTGGTTTTGAAATACTGATCGCCGGCGAGATAGTCAGTGAGAAAGCGAAGACCCAGCTCAAATGCAATCAACCGAATCGCTGCAAACAGATAGTCGTAGTCCGAGTCGGTCAGAAAGCTTTTTGCTACAGCTCCATAGCCCTGGAGTACCGCTTCGCAGAGCAGGCAGTCAAAATGAACCGACTGCCAGTCAGTGGTTTCTTCTCCTAGCGGGTTGCAACAGGAGCGCAGGCAATCACCAATGTCGTAATGAACAAGGCCTGGCTTGATCGTATCGAGATCAACCAGCGCCATGGCATGGCCGGTCTGGCCATCCAGCATCACGTTGTTGATCTTCGGGTCCCCATGGATCGGACGAAGGGGAAGGATGTTTGCCGCCTTGGCGTCTTCCAGCACTGTCACAGAACCTTCCCGTTCCTGCACGAAGGACAGGCAGTACGCCAGGTCCGGACAGGGCGGCATCCGATGACGACCCAGGACCTGGTGAAACTGCTCCAGGTACTCGGGGGTGATATGAAATCCCACCAGGGTGTCGGCCAGGGCCGTCACCGGCAGGTCACTGATCAAGGCGTGGAAAAGGCCCAGTCCATGGCCCACCTCCCTGGCCTGGGCACAATCAGGGACGGTTTCAAGGCAGGTGGCTGCTTCGAGGAAGCTGATCATTCGCCAGAAACAGCCATCCAGCTCCACCCAGTGCCGACCGGATACACGGGAAGGCACCAGAATGGGCACCTCCCAACGGCGACCGTCTAGAAGGGGGCAGCCCTTCTGCAGCTGGGCGACCACATGCTCACTGAAGGCCAGCATGTTGCCGATGACGAGCCTGGGCTCGGGGAAGACCTGGGTGTTGAGCCGCTGCAGCACGTAGGACGACGCTTGGGCAGCCTGCAGCGTGACGCGGTAGGTGTCATTCACATTGCCGTTGCCGAGCGGCTCGATCGAGAGGATCTGTCCCTCCAGATCGAACTGGCCAACGATCCGGGCGAGAGGATCCTGCCCTGAAGAAGGCTGCAAAGCTGCTGCTGCGGCACTGCCGGAGACGCTCTGGATCGGTTGGGAGCTCGTCAAGGGATGGAACGGAGAAGGCGAAAGCATGGGGCGAAGCAGCCGGTCAGTCGTCTTGCGGGATCAGCACCAGGGTGTGAAGACTGTCGGAGCCGAGGTTGGTGGTGATCACCCAGACCTGCAGGTCACGGCCGACCCGGTAGACACTGCGCAAGCGGCCCTGCTGCAGGTAGGCGGCGCGCACATTGGCGCGTGCATCGCGCGCATCCACCTGGCCCCAGTCGCCCCTGCGATGGCGAGCCACCAGCCGCTGCAGGGTTTCGGTGTCGACCCGTTCACGAACGCTAGGATCCACATTCACCGGACCGATCACCAGACGGGCTGCCATCCGGCCAGCTTAAGGTCATCGCCATTCAAGCTTGATCGATTGCTGCGATGGGGCTGCAACCCGAACAGATCAGCAGGCGCAAGGGATTGATCCTGGCGGGTGGAAGTGGAACGAGGCTTGCCCCGCTCACCACCGCCGTCAGCAAGCAGCTGATGCCGGTGTATGACAAGCCGATGATCTACTACCCGCTCTGCACCTTGATGCTGGCCGGGATTCGCGAGGTTCTGATCATCACCACGCCAGTGGATCGTGGGGCCTTCGAGCGCCTTCTTGGCGACGGAAGCTGCTGGGGCATGGAGATTCAGTACGCCATCCAGCCCAGCCCGGATGGACTGGCCCAGTCCTTTCTGATCGGTGAATCGTTTCTGAATCAGGCCTCGGCTGCCCTGGTGCTGGGGGACAACCTTTTCCATGGCCATGAGCTGGCCCAGCAACTGCAGGCCTCGAATGCCAAAGACATTGGAGCCACTGTGTTCGCCTACAGAGTCAGCGACCCTCAGCGGTACGGAGTCGTTGAATTTTCTGGCAATGGGAAGGTGCTGAGCCTTGAAGAGAAGCCCTCCAGACCCAGGTCCCACTATGCCGTCACCGGCCTTTATTTCTATGACGAAACCGTTGTCGCGCGGGCCAGACAGGTGATCCCCTCGGCCCGCGGCGAACTCGAAATCACGGATCTGAATCAACAATTCCTCAGTGAAGGATTGCTGCACGTGGAGCTGATGGGCCGCGGCATGGCCTGGCTGGATACCGGAACCCCGGATTCACTCCATGACGCTGCCAGTTACATCCGCACCCTTGAGCATCGTCAGGGTCTGAAGGTTGGTTGCCCGGAAGAGGTGGCCTGGCGTCAGGGCTGGATCGACGACCAACAACTGGAGAGGCTGTCCCAGCCGCTCAAGAAAAGCGGCTACGGCCATTACCTGCTCCGCCTGCTGGCGGAACGATCAACCGGATTGATCGATCACTCGGTGGCAGCAGGAGTCCAGTGATGGAGGTTCAGTCGTTTTCGATCGAAGGCCCCCTGCTGCTCACCCCAAACCTGTTCAGCGATCAACGGGGATTCTTTTTCGAAAGCTGGAATGCCAGGGCTTTTGCAGCCGCCCTTGGCGTCAGCGAAGCGGAGGCGCCAATTTTCCTCCAGGACAATCACTCCCTCTCCTGCCGTGGCGTTCTGCGGGGGCTCCACTACCAGCTTCCGCCGGCACCGCAGGGAAAACTGGTGCGCTGCGTTGCTGGTGAGATCCATGATGTGATCGTTGATCTTCGTCGCTCCTCACCCAGCTTCGGGCAATCGATCGGGGAACGCCTGAGTGCGGAGAATCGGCGCATCCTCTGGGTGCCGCCCGGCTTTGCCCACGGCTTCCTCGCCCTGAGTGAATCAGCCGAAGTTCTCTACAAGGCCAGTGGCCTCTGGAACCGCACTTGCGAGCGCTCGATCCTCTGGAACGACGCAACCCTGGCGATTGACTGGCCCCTGGCGGCCCTGGATCTGGCCAGCCCGATTCAATCGGAGAAAGATGCGAATGCAGCTGGATTCGCCACCGCCGAGCTGTTCCCATGAAGGTGGTGGTCACCGGCAAAGATGGCCAGCTTGGCCAGGCGCTGCTGAGGGCTGCCCCCGGAAACTGGCAGTTGATCGCCACCGGCCGGGACGAGCTCGACCTGGCCGATTCCGATGCCTGTCGTCGGTTCGTCGACCAGCACAGGCCCGACTGGGTGCTCAATGCCGGCGCCTACACGGCGGTGGATCGGGCCGAAAGCGAACCGGAACTGGCCCATGCGGTGAATGCCCTCGCCCCCGAGGCCTTTGCCCAGTCCCTTGCCCAGAGTGGAGGCCGCCTGCTGCAGATCAGCACTGACTTCGTCTTCGATGGCGCCCAGGGCCATCCCTATCGCCCCGAGCAGCCCACCAATCCACTCGGGGCGTACGGCCGCAGCAAGGCCGCGGGGGAAAGGGCTGTGATCGACCGACTCGGACCTGAGCGCGCCACGATCCTGCGCACCAGCTGGGTGTACGGGCCGGTCGGGAAGAATTTCTGCCGGACGATGCTTGAGCTGCACCGCCGCCAGGCGGCCGCGGGCCAGCCCCTTGGCGTTGTCGCCGATCAGGTGGGCTGTCCCACCAGCACGATCGGCCTGGCGGCCGCCTGCTGGGCTGTGATCCACCAGGAGGTGGGGGGCTGGCTGCACTGGAGTGATGCCGGTGCCGCCAGCTGGTACGACTTCGCGATCGCAATCGGATCTCTGGGGACATCGGCCGGGCTGCTGGAACAAGCCGCTGAGGTGAGGCCCCTGAGTGGCACCGACTACCCCACACCAGCGAAGCGCCCGAGCTACTCCCTGCTCGACTGCGTGACCAGCCGCGCAGCGCTCGATCAGCAACCCCGCCACTGGGGCGAAGCCCTGGCGGAGGTTCTGGAGCGGATCGCCACTGCTGCCAGCGATCACCAGGTCGCTGCCTAGAGCGTCCTCCCGCCACCCCCTGCGATGACATTGCCACTGAATGAACCAATGGATCTGACCACCCTTCTGGCCGGCCGAAGCCGGATTCTGGTCACGGGGGGCGCCGGCTTCATCGGTGGCGCCGTGGTGCGCCGGTTGCTGCAGGCATCCAGTGTCACGGTGTTCAATCTCGACAAGATGGGCTACGCCAGTGATCTCACCAGCATCGAGGCCACCCTGTCTCAGCTTGGAGAGGCCGGGGAAGGCCGGCATCGATTGCTGGCCGTGGATCTCACCGATGCCGCTGCCGTGGAGGAGGCGGTGAGCCTGGCCGATCCTGATCTGATCCTGCACCTTGCAGCCGAAAGCCACGTGGATCGTTCGATCGAGGGGCCCGGCGCCTTCATCGCCAGCAACGTGCAAGGCACGTTTCATCTGCTCCAGGCGGTGCGTTCCCACTGGGAGGGGCTCTCAGAGGAGCGCAGGAACCAGTTCCGCTTGCATCACATCAGCACCGATGAGGTCTTCGGTTCGCTCGGGCCGGATGGGCTGTTTTCGGAGGCCTCCGCCTACGACCCACGCTCGCCCTATTCCGCCAGCAAGGCCGCCAGTGATCACCTTGTGAAGGCCTGGCACCACACCTACGGCCTGCCGGTGGTGCTCACCAACTGCAGCAACAACTACGGGCCGTGGCAGTTCCCGGAGAAACTGATCCCCGTGGTGATCCTCAAAGCAGCCTCTGGGCAGCCGATCCCGCTCTATGGCGATGGGGCCAATGTGCGTGACTGGCTGTATGTCGACGACCACGTCGAGGCCCTGCTGCTGGCGGCATGCCAGGGAGACGTTGGCGAAAGCTATTGCGTCGGCGGCCATGCTGAACGCAGCAACACCCAGGTGGTGGAAGCGATCTGCGGCTTGATGGATGAGCTCCAGCCAGCTGGCCTGCCCCACTCCCGCCTGATCACGCCAGTCACCGACCGACCCGGCCACGACCGTCGCTACGCCATCGACGCCGGCAGGATCCAGCGGGAACTCGGCTGGCGGCCACGCCATCGGTTTGAGGCAGGCCTGGCCGCCACGGTGGCGTGGAGCCTTGCCCACCTGGACTGGCTGCGACGGATCCAGAACAGAGAGGACCCACTACAGAAAAGCGCACGGCTGGATTGAACAGCTCCACCTATCGCCGTAGCATCGCTTGGCCATTGAGCTGAATGGCGCCTTTCCCTTGCCAGGACTTGATGCTCTCCGACCCTCCCATTGCCGATCGGTCCAGGCGCGGTCTGATTGCCGCCCACGGAGGCAGGCTGGTTGATCTGCAGGTTCCCTCAGGCCAGCGCGATGCCGTCAAGGCCGCGGTCGATCGAACGCTGGAGTGCTCCGACCGCAATGCCTGCGATGTGGAGCTGCTGATGGTGGGGGGTTTCTCCCCCCTGCTCGGCTTCATGCACGAAGACGACTACCACGCTGTGGTGGCCGGGCACCGCACCGGCTCCGGCCTGTTGTTCGGTCTGCCGATCGTGATGGACACCGACGACGGGAGCATCGCCGTCGGCGACCGGCTGCTGCTCACCTACAAGGGCCAGGATCTGGCGGTGCTCACTGTGGAGAGTCGCTGGGAGCCCGACAAGGTGCGGGAGGCGGCAGGCTGCTATGGCACCACCTCGATCGAACATCCCGCCGTGCGGATGATCTGCGCGGAGCGGGGCCGCTTCTATCTCGGCGGCGCCTTACAGGGCCTCGAGCTGCCCAGTCGCCCCTTCCCCTGCCGGACCCCGGCCCAGGTGAGAGCCGATCTGCCGAGCGACCAGGACGTGGTGGCCTTCCAGTGCCGCAACCCGATCCACCGGGCCCACTACGAGCTGTTCACCCGGGCCCTCCACGCCACCAACGTGAGCTCCGAAGCGGTGGTGCTGGTTCATCCCACCTGCGGACCCACCCAGGAGGATGACATCGCCGGACCCGTCCGCTTCCAGACCTATGAGCGCCTGGCCGCTGAAGTGGCCAATCCGCGCATTCGCTGGGCGTATCTCCCCTATGCGATGCACATGGCCGGCCCGCGGGAGGCCCTCCAGCACATGATCATTCGCAAGAACTACGGCTGCACCCACTTCATCATCGGCCGAGACATGGCCGGCTGCAAATCGTCTCTCAGTGGTGATGATTTCTATGGCCCCTACCAGGCCCAGGATTTCGCCCGCGATCACGCCAGTGAGCTGGGGATGGAAACGGTGCCGTCGCTCAACCTCGTCTACACCGAGGAGGAGGGCTATGTCACCGCCGAGCATGCCGAAGCACGCGGCCTGCACATCCGCAAACTGAGCGGCACCCAGTTCCGCAAGATGCTGCGCGGTGGTGAGGACATCCCGGAATGGTTCGCCTTCCGCAGCGTGGTGGAGGTGTTGCGTGAAGCCGGCTGATCTGCTGCCGGCCGGCCTTGAGATCGAAACGGTTCTGGCCGTCGTGCGGCAGCTGGCCTGGGAAGCTGTGGCGATTCTGCGGGCCTACGCCCGCGGCGAACAGCCCCCCTTCGGCTATCCGGCCGTGCTCTCTGTCGAGGATGATCCCAAAGGGCCTGTTTCAGCTGCTGATCTGGCGGTGAACGATCACTTGCTTGCCGGGCTCGGCCGAGCCTTCCCCACCGCCGCCTGGACCCTGCTGAGCGAGGAAACGGCCTGCCAGTGGACCGAGGGTGAGCCGATCGGTGCCGACTGGCTCTGGATCCTCGATCCGCTGGATGGAACCAAGGATTTTCTACAGGGCACCGGCGAGTATGCGGTTCACCTGGCCCTGATCCATCAGCAGCGTCCGGTGATCGGCGTTGTGGTGCTGCCGGAGCTCGACGAGCTCTGGTTCGGGCTGGTGGACGGGGAATCCTCAAAGGCCTGGTGTGAATCCCCGTCGGGCGATCGCCGACCGGTGCGCTTCAGCCCACGCCGGGCCATGGCTGAGCTGATCCCGGTCACCAGCCGCAGCCACCGCGACGATCGCCTCGATCAGTTGCTGAGCAGCCTGGGGGTGGCAGACGGCATCGCCCGCGGCAGCGTCGGCGGCAAAATCGGCGCCATCCTGCGCGGCGAAACCGATCTCTACATCTCCCTGTCAGGGCGCACCGCACCGAAGGACTGGGACATGGCCGCACCGGAAGCGGTGCTGCTGGCAGCGGGGGGATTCTTCACCCATGCGGATGGCCGCCCCTTGCTTTACAACACCGGCGACTCCAGGCAGGCCGGTTGCCTGATCGCCAGCCATGGTGCTGCCCACCAGGACCTCTGCCAGGCAGCGGCTGCCGCGATGGCAGGCATCGATCCCTTTTTCCCCCTCTGATGACCGCCCTTCCCACCGGAGCCGCCTCCAACTCCGGAGCCGCAACCAACATCGTCTGGCATCAGGCCTCGATCGACCGGGCCAGCCGGGCCGGACAACGGGGCCACCGCAGCGCCATCCTCTGGCTCACGGGCCTGTCCGGCAGCGGCAAGAGCACCCTTGCCAATGCCCTCAACGCCGAGCTTTTCGCCCGCGGCCTGGCCACCTATGTGCTCGATGGCGACAACGTGCGACACGGGCTGTGCCACGACCTCGGCTTCTCCGATGCCGACCGGGAGGAGAACATCCGCCGGATCGGCGAAGTGGCCAAGCTGTTTCTCGATGCGGGCGTGATCGTGCTCACCGCTTTCGTCTCCCCGTTTCGGGCTGATCGCCGCAAGGCCCGCTCCCTGGTGGAGCCGGAGGATTTCATCGAAATTCACTGCGCCGCCGATCTCGATGTCTGTGAGGGCCGCGACCCCAAGGGCCTCTATGCCAAGGCCCGTGCCGGACTGATCAAGGATTTCACAGGCATCTCCAGCCCCTATGAAGCTCCGGAAGCAGCCGAGCTCGAGGTGCCGACCGGACGGCAGAGCCTGGAGGAATCCGTGGCTCAGGTGATCGCTTATCTCGAGAAGAATGGCGTGATCGAAACGTGCCCTGCCCGTCCGGCTCAGCTCGACGCCGATGTGTAGAACCGCAGGGCGAAGCTCCAGAAGCGGCGGCTGATCAGCAGGCTGAGGGCCGCCACCGCCAGGCTGAGCAGAAGCCAAGCCAGCGAAGCGCGGCCCAGGATGGCTTCGGCGGGCACGGTGGTGAGGAATGCCACCGGCAACACCACCGTGAAGAACAGCCGCAGGCCGGCAGGGTAGGCGCTGACTGGATAGCGACCGGCCACCAGGGCTGAGCGCAACACCTCGGTGGCGTTCCAGACCTTGACGAACCAGATGCTGGTGGCCGCCAGCACGAACCAGAGGCTGTAGAGGATCAGGGCACTGGCGATCAGCAACAGGGCGGCGGTGCTCAGGCTGAGTGGATCAAGGCGGGCACCGGCACGCACGGCGGCCACCATCGCCAGCACCGTCCCGGCGATCAGTCCCGGCAGACCCCAGGGGGAGATGGTGCGAGTCGAGAGCCAGAACTGGCTGTCGACGGGCTTGAGCAGCACGAAATCCAGGGTGCCGGTGCGCACGTGGGTGACGATCGTGCTGAGGTTGGGCTGCAGCAGGGTGGTGGTCAGTCCATCCAGCAGGGTGTAAAGGCCGAGCACCACCAGGGCGGCGTCCCAGCTCCAGCCCCCCAGATCGTGGCCGTGGCCGTAAAAGAGCGAGAGGGTGAAAAGGCTGCCTGCCAGGTTGGCGATCACCGCCAGCAGCTCGATCACCACGTTGGCCTGATACTCCAGCTCCGCCGCCAGGGAGGCCGACCAGAACCGCCCCAGAATCAGCAGGTAGCGACGGGCCCGGACGACGACGGAAGCGGCCATCAGGCTCCCATCGCCGAATAGCGACGCAGGCCGGCACGCCAGAGCAGGGCGGCGATCGGCACGAACACCAGTCCCCAGCCGGCCAGAACACCGAAGCCCTGGAGCACGGGTACGGCACCGCCGCTGAGCAGCTGGGCCGGGAACCAGACCATCCAGGGGAAAGGGGTGTGCAGGGCGAAATCGCGAATCGGCTCGGGGAAAGCCTCAAGGGGAGCCACCAGGCCGGAGAGAAAGAGATAGGGAATCAACAGCAGGCGCTCCAGGGCCGCGGCCCGCTCGCTCCAGAAACAGAGCATGGTGAGGGCACTCTGGATGGCGAAACGCACCAGGAAGGCCAGCTGGGTGGCCAGAAACGCCAGCAGGAAAGCGGCTGGCGGCGGCCACCACAGGGCCGCCGGATGCAGCAGGGCCACCATCGCCACAATCGCCAGCACGAACGGCATCCTGGTGACCTGCTCGGAGACATGGGCCGCCAGGTAGCGCCAGAAAGGGTGCAGCGGCTGTAGCAAGGCCGGCGACAGGCGGCCCTGCAGAGCGTCTTCCTCGAAAGCATGGATGACCCAGACGATCGTGAACTGACGGACCACGAAGGCGGCCAGAAAATAGTGCACCAACCGCTGGGAGGTGAAACCCGCGATCGGCACCACACCGGAGCCGCTCCAGAGGCCGAGCATGATCAAGGGCAACACCCCGGAGAGAGCCCAGAGCACGATCTCGGCTCGGAACTCCAGCATCAGGGCGTACTGACTGGAGAGCAGCACCCGAGCGAGACGCAGGACATGCCGAATGGAGCGGAGCGGGAGATGGTGACGGCTCATCCCACGACTCCCAGCTGGAACAACCGGCCGATCAACTCTTCAATCGGCGGTTCGCTCACTTCCAGGTCCAGCACCGTAAATCTGGCCAGCAGACGGGCGACGGCATCGGTGAGCTGCTCCTGGGGGATCAGCAGACGCACCTTGCGTCCCTCCAGGGAATCAAGTGCACCGAAGGAGGCGAAGGCGGCGGCCTGTGGCGGTTCGGCCAGCTCAAGCCGCACCTCACGGCAGGGGGTGAGCCGCTCGGTGAGCGCATCAAGACGGCCGTCGAAGAAGAGCTGACCCTGGTGGATCAACAGCACCCGAGGGCAGAGGGCGGTGATATCGCCCATGTAATGGCTGGTGAGCAACACGGTGGTGCCGGTGCGGCGGTTGATGTCCGCGAGGAAGCGGCGCACCCGGGCCTGGGCATTCACATCCAGCCCCAGGGTGGGCTCATCCAGAAACAACACCGACGGACGATGCAGCAGGGCCGCCAGCAGCTCCGCCTTCATCCGTTCCCCGAGCGAGAGCTTGCGCACCGGGCGGGTGAGCTCGACGCCGAGCTCGAGCATCTCAGCCAGCTCGGCGATGCGGCGCTGGGCCTCGGCGTCATCGATGCCGTAGACGGCGGCATTGACCCGCAATGAATCGAGTGGTGGCAGGTCCCAGATCAGCTGCTGCTTCTGGCCCATCACCAGGGAGATCTGATGCAGAAAGCGACCCTGGCGACGAAAGGGGACACAGCCGGCCACCTCCACCGTGCCGGCACTGGGGTGGATCAGGCCGCTGAGCATCTTCAGGGTGGTGGTCTTGCCGGCGCCGTTGGGGCCCAGAAATCCCACGATCTCGCCAGGCTCGATCGTGAAGCTCACCCCGCTCACCGCCACCACATCGCGATGGCGACGGGCGACGAAATGGCGCAGGGTGCCCAGCAGCCCAGGCTGCTTGTCAGCGACCCGATAGGTCTTGGAGAGGCCCTCCGCACGAATGATCGGCATGGGCAAAAAGCTAGCTGTTGGTGGGCCCCGGAGTTGACGGGTGTTCATCTAATCCCAGCTCACCACCTGCGGGTCCGATCAGGGATCAGAGTGGCCAAGTGAATGAGCATACAAGGAGTGAATCAGCGGCTGTGCCGTCGACTGAATGTGGAGGCTACCGGGAGTTGACTTTGATGACAGCCCAATCGCCTCCGGACGGATTCGAAACAATCAAGGAACTGGCCTCCTGAGCTTGAAAAGCACTCGGCCAACGATTCCAACGCGTCTTTCCATCCACAACATTTGAATCATACTTGTCTCAACTCACGAGAGCATAGCTGTAGGAATGGACATTGGCAATTGCGATGAGGATGGCAATCACCCCGATCAGCGAACAAGCAGATCAATCTTCACAACATTCATTGCAAAATCAATACAGGCTCCATACAAGGGTACAGAAGTCAGAGTTGTTGGCACGCTTGAGTGCAGGCTGAGATCACGAATGAAACCTGCGCCTCGGACATTGCCGGCGATAATGGCAGACTAAGTGCCATCGCTGCAAGTTGGTTGCTGACAGGAAACTCCTCGGCTGCCAAACGAAGCTCAGCGAAGGCTGGTTGCCGATAAGGCGGAATTGGATAATGGATCTGGGTTTCTACGCCCAAAGAGGCGAGAACAGTACGGAGGCGATCCCGTTCGGGATGCTGAACGACATAAAGATGCCAGACAGGCTCGACCCCAGGCAAAACTCCAGGCAAAACAAGGGAGGTCTGGGCCAACTCACTCCCGTAGCGAGTAGCAATTTCTCGACGTCGAGAATTCCAGCCCTCAAGCCGCGCCAGCTTCACACGCAAGAAGGCAGCCTGAAGCTCGTCCAGCCGGGAATTGCATCCAGCTAAATCGTGATGGTGCTTGACGTGAGATCCATAGTTGCGAAGGCAGCGAATCTGATCAGCAAGCCCTCTGTCGCTTGTGATGATCGCTCCAGCATCGCCAAGTGCGCCGAGGTTCTTGCCGGGATAGAAACTGAATGCAGCCGCATCACCAAGGGAACCCACAGGCCTGCCACCCTGCCGGGCACCATGAGCCTGAGCGGCATCCTCTATTACCTTGAGTCCAAATTCGTGGGCAAGCAAATTAATTCCAAGAAGATCAGCCGGTTGTCCATAAAGATGGACCGGCATGATCGCCCGTGTCCTGGATGTGAGTGAAGCACGCAGTCTACTGATGTCGAGATTGTACGTCTGTGGGTCAACATCAACAGGAACTGGCGAAGCACCCAGGCTGGAGACAGCCAGCCAGCTGGCAATGAAGGTATTGGCTGGAACAATCACTTCATCTCCAGAACCAATTCCCCATGCCTCCAGAATAAGTCTGAGGGCATCGAGGCCACTGCCAACACCGATGCAATATCCAGCCGAACAGTAGGAAGCAAACGAATCCTCAAACGCGGCCAACTCTTCAGCCAGCACAAACCAGCCCTTCTCCATAACCCTGTGATAAGCCTCATCCAATTCAGGACGGATCTCCCGATGCAAGGCTCTGAAATCAAGAAACGGGATCAGCATGATCAGCAGAACACAGGGCTACGTTGCAGAGAGATGAGCACGAAACAGCCTGGAGAGCAGGGCAGAAAAGAAACACTCTTGACCTCCTAACAAATCCATAGTAAAATCCGAAGCGATTTTACAACATCAGACAAGCATCTAATCAATTTCGCTGAAATGATTGTCACAGGCAAGATCAAAAAACTTTCTATTTCTATCTTTAACATTTGGGCCTTCAGATAACTCATCCAACCAAGTCTCAACTCATGCCGAGTTCAAAGCACGAAGTCAATCTCATCAAGATTCCCGGCATTTTTGGTGACAGTGGAGAGGGAATGTTGTCTGTATTAGAAGCCAGTGAGCTGTTGCCATTTTGCATCGAGCGAATCTTCACCGTGGTAGACATGGCCAAAGGGAAGCGCCGCGGTGGACACGCAAACACCCTCGTAAACGAGGCCATCTGTTGCCTGCGAGGCTCCTTGAGAATAAGTACACTGACAAGACATCATAAGGGCAGTCATACACTCACCGATCCAACAACTTACTTGATCATTCCGTCTCACACCTGGACAGAAATTGAGGCACTACAAGACGGAACATGTTACTTGGTGGTTGCAGATCACTCCTATCAGGAAGCCGCTCCTTGTTACGTTCGAAATCTCGATGATTTCAACGTCATGAGCCGAGCAGAATGATTTCAGAGCAGAACTGGTTGTTTGGGCCTGCCAATATGTGAACACCATGACTGACCTATCTGGCCTCCAAGCAGAGAGTACCTCCTTCTGGCTCGAAGTAGGCCCACTACCACCGCCAGCGGAACACGCCAAGCCTTATTTATTTCACGATCCAAGGTTCTTTCATCTACACAGCATCAATGCAGGCCGCCGGGGTCTTTTCATCACGGTCCGTGATGATAAATCGAACAGCATCTGGGGGATGGGATTCGCCATCGAGATGTCACAAGGTTTGTGGCAGAGCCCTGGTCGCGGTACCTTTGGGGGAATTCAGTGGTTCAGGCCCATAAACCCCTTCGTTGTGGATCAGTGCTATGCAAAGCTAGAAGAATCTGTTCTGGCTGAAGATGGCAGTTCGCTGACAATCATTTTACCCCCTGAGGATTATTCTCCTTGGCAGGAGACCTTGACCACAGGTGTTCTGAAGTCCCGAGGCTACATCTTGGTTTGCACTGATCTGAACTTTTCCACCCCAGTAAACGCAGAAGCTCTTCAGGACAGAATGAAGCCTGACAAGAAATACGGAGTTGGCCGGGCGATTCGCAAAGGCATTACTACCAGAGATCTTTTATCAGCGGAACACAAGAGTGCTTACAGGGTTCTTAGCGACTACAAGCAACGGCGAGGCCTGCCGATGACCATGACTGAGAAGGCCTTCAACGACATGATAACCCTGATACCAGGTTCGATCATCTGGACAGGTGCCTTCCTTGAAGATGAGATGATCGGCGCCTCAGTCACGTTACAGATTTCCTCAGATATCCTGTCGATCTCTTACACCGGACACAGCCCAGAAGGGGATAAGATGTCTGTTCAGCAACTACTGATCAGTTCCATTTATGCCGAGGCTCAGCACAGATCCTGCAGGCTCCTTGACTTTGGGATTGCGACCAGGCTCGGGGTTCGTAATGAGGGGCTGATTACATTCAAGACTAGGCTTGGATTCAGGCCCGGTCAAAGAACAACTTGGAGTAAGAGGTTGGGCATATGGTGAGTCGAGACATCAACTCATATGCGAGTGCCTATGCTCTTGACTATGGCTTTGAACGGCATCAGGTTGCCTTCAGGCGTCGTTCAGTACTCAAACGTTGTGCTGCCAATCAAGCCAAACACGTTCTTGAAATTGGCTGCGGTCTAGAGCCTTTATTCATAGATTATCCACCAGTTTCCTCTTGGTATATCGTGGAGCCGGCATCGATGTTTGCAGAGTCAGCCAAAAAACTTGCTCTGGAGAATGTGCATGGCTGTGTTGTCGTTATTCAAGACTTTTTAGAGTCGGCACTGAATATTCTTAAAGAAACCCACGCTAATCATCCATTTGACCTGATTATTGCCAGTGGGGTTTTACAGGAAGTTTCAGATCCACAGTCATTTCTTGCTGGCATCCATTCGCTCTGCACACCATCAACCACTGTTCAGATTGACGTCTCCAATGCCCACTCTCTACATCGGCGCACGGCAGTGGAAATGGGATTATTGGATGCACCCTCTGAACTCAGTGCCCGTGGGAAAGTGCTTCAACAGCGTATCGTTTATGACAAAAAATCACTTCATGCCGAACTGATGGGTGCCGGATTCCAGATCAAAAATCATGGCGGTATTTTTATGAAGCCATTTGATCATGCGCGAATGGATCTGGCCCTAGAAACAGGTATTCTCACAATAGAGCATCTTTATGCTTACGAAAACCTTGGCGATCAATTCCCAGATCTGGCATCAGAACTCTGGGTAGAGATAACGATTGCAGATCATATCTAGGTAACGAAGGACGCCTTATTTCATTCAACAGCCATGGACTTCGTAGAAGCAGATCTACTCAGAAAGCTGAGCCTTCGAAACGAGAAACCAAATGTTGCAGCAAGAGCAAGGAGACAGTGACGAGGCCTGAAAGACAGGAATGCCGATTGGCGCAGGAATGCTGGGGCACGTGCATCGTTCATTTTGTACAATACAGATGCACTGTTGCAGAGCGTATGGATCCACATTCTACGAGCCGAGTTGGTCATTTTCTTTGACCTCACCAAGCGCAGTGCCATTTTGCAGTTTGTAGCCTGTGCATCGGAGTTTAATGATCCATCCTTAACGTGCAATGTTTGATGCAATGAATTGGCAACGATTCGATAGCTAAGCAGCGGTTCCGATACCCAATCAAAGCGAAACCGTTCAGCAATTCGCAACCACATATCCCAGTCTTCATAGGCAAGGGACTCATCGTAGTAGCCAACAATCTCGAGAACAGAAGACCGGAGCATGATCCCACTTGCCGGAATGAAATTATAGTAACAAAGAATGTCGAAGATGTTTCCACCAGTGCATCTAGTGAATTCATCTGAATTCAGAAACATGAAGCGTGGATCAGCACCACTTTTCTGATGATACAACTCAATGAATGAGGGATGCAAGAGGCTGCCAGACTCGTCAATACAGACAGCATCTGAAAAAATGGCTCCATAGGAATTGGAGAGTCGATCAAATCGTTCGACCAAACGATCCAAGAAGTGATGAGACCATATATCATCCGTGGCGACATGAGTAATGTATTCGCCCTTGGCGACCCGCATGGCTCGGTTCAGAGCTTTGCAGACACCCACGTTTTCCTCTAGTGAGATAAAATGAGGATCAAGCGGTTGATTGCGTCCAATCCAGTCTCTGATCAGAGCAGGGGACTTGTCTGTCGAGCAATCATCAACAACAATCAACTCATAATCATGATATTTCTGAGCCTTAATACTATTCAGGCATTCTATCACAAACCGTTCGTGATTGTAGCACTGTGCAATCACTGAGACACGGGGAGTTGCGATCACTCATTCACCTCAGGAGGAGTTCCCTGCTCGCGAGATGAAGCAACGAGTTCATAATCTTCAACCACCATGTCATTGGTGCCATGGAAGAGCCTGCTCTGCAACGGGAAGGGCCGGAGATTCATTCCGTCGGTTCTTCGTATCAAGCAAATTGATTATCCGCCCCTTCAGCGCAGCAGGGCCAGATCGCCACGGCCCTGCAGCTCAGCCAATTCATTGTAACCACCGATCGGTTGCCCATCGATGAACATCTGCGGCAAGGTGTTGCTGCCGCTGCGCTGTTCCACTCCGAGACGCTCGGCCTCGCCGTTCACCCACTGCACCTGATGGGGAATGCCAAGGGTGCGCAGCATCCGCAGGGCCCTCGCCGACCAGGGACATCCACTCAGAACAGCAACCTCGATCCGGGGATGACGGCGGTGGGGATGGGCCTGGCGGGGCTGAACAGACGATGACTGGACTGGTCTCTCTGGCGAAGCCAGGGTTGGTGCCGCTGGCTGAGCCGTCTGGAGAAAGCCGACCAGCAGCTCCGCACCCTTCAAAACCAGGGTGCCCGGCTCGAGGTGGCCGCCCCACACCTGGCAGTCGCCATCGGAGAGGCTCAGGTGCAGATGAACACCCTGGGGGGACACCGTGCCTTGCAGGGTGATGATCTCCAGATCCCCCGAGAGAACGGTGGGGGCGCCACCCCCGGGGCACTGGAAGGCCGCTCGCGAAAGGTTGCCCACCACACCCAGCACGAATCCCGAGGCGTTCTGGTCGATCGCCAGCTGCTCAAGGCTGAGGCGCAGGTCGCTGCCGGGGCCAAGATTCAGCGGCAGAGGTCGCATGGCTGGCCGTGGAGTCGGTGGTCAATGTACGTGGATGCTCCTCACCGCAGAGCCAACTCATTCCGCCGGCAGCACCTGGCGGTAGCCATTCGCCATCACCACCTGCAGCGGAGTGTCGAACAGGGCGCTGAGCGGTCCATCCCGCAGCAGCGTGTCAGCGGGCCCGTCGCCCACCACCTCCCCCTGGCGGATCAGAACGGCTCGACTGATCTCGGGCACGATCGCCTCGATCTGGTGGGTGGCCAGGAGCAGGGTGGTGCCGGAGCGGGCCAGATCCCGCAGGATCGACAGCAGCTGATGTTTCGCCTGAACATCCAGGCCATTGGTGGGTTCATCGAGAACCAGCAGTTCGGGGTCGTGCACCAGGGCCCGGGCCAGCACCAGGCGTCGCCGCTGACCATCGGAGAGCTGCCGGTAGGGACGCCGGGCAAGATCAGCGAGTCCCAGCTGGGCCATCAATGCCGCCACCCGGGCGTGCATGGCGGTGCTGGGCTGATGGCAGCGGCCGATCCCCACCGATCCGAAGAAACCGGAGAGCACCACATCGGCAGCGTTCACATCGACTCCATAGCCGGACTGGAGATCGGAGGAAACAAGGCCGATGCGGCGGCGCAGCTGCCAGAGGTTCACCGTTTCGCTGCCGAAGATCCTCAGCAGCGAGCCTGGCTTCACCACCGGGTAGAGCTCACGGCACAGCAGCCTGAGCAGGGAACTCTTGCCCGATCCGTTGGGCCCGAGCAGCACCGTGTGCTCGCCCAGCTGGAGCCGCAGGCTGAGGTTGGAGAACACCGGGCGGGGCCCAAGCCAGGCCTCCACATCCCTCAGCTCGAGGTACGAGCTGCCCGCCCCGAGCGGGGGCTGGCTGCACAGCCCGGTTGGCAGGATCACCTGGGCTTCGATCTGCAGAGCAACCATTCTGGCCAGGCGGCCAGGCCTGGGGCCAGGGCAGGGACCGGGGCTGGGATTCGTGGAGACTGACCAGGACCCGATCACAGGCAAGAGTTGGACGCATGGATCCCCAGGTCGCCCACGCCCTTTCCGCCGTGCTGTGGTGCGGTGTTGTGAGCTTCAAGCTGGTGCGCCTGGGTGAACGCTGGCGCTGGCGAGGAGGCGTGGCCCTGGGCAGGGCCTTCGGCCTGGAGCTGCGGCGTCGAGGGCGAGCCGGGAGGGCCGCATCGCCTGCCCCGTAGCCTCGCCGGCAGAAACCCCCCCCTGCCGATGCCGATCCGCAACCGTTGGTCGGACGCCGATGCTGCCGCCGCGATCGCCCGTTACGGCGCCGACGGCGTGGGCGAGGACCTGGCCCTGCGCACCTACTCGGCCCGCCTTCTGGGGGCTGATCCCGAGCTGGTGCTGCACGGAGGCGGCAACACCTCGGTGAAAACCATGGTCACGGGTCTGTTGGGGGAAGCGATCCCGGTGCTGTGCGTCAAGGGCTCAGGCTGGGACCTGGCCACGATCGAGCCCCCCGGCCACCCCGCCGTGCGGCTCGAGCCGCTGCTCGCCCTGCGGGCATTGGACACCCTCAGCGATGAGGCCATGGTGGCCGCCCAGCGCCAGAACCTGATCGACCCCGCGGCTCCCAACCCCTCGGTGGAGGCCCTGCTGCACGCCTTTCTGCCCCACCGGTTCATTGATCACACCCATTCGATCGCCCTGCTGGCCCTGGCGGATCAACCCGATGCCGCAGAGGTCTGCCGTGAGCTGTTCGGTGATCGGGTCGCCCTGGTGCCCTACGTGATGCCCGGCTTCGCCCTGGCCAAAGCGGCAGCCGAGGCCTATGAAACCGCCGCCGCCGAGGCCGCCGGTCGCGGAGGAGAGCTCGAAGGACTGGTACTGCTCCAGCACGGTCTGTTTTCGTTCGGGGCCACCGCCAGGGAGAGCTACGGACGGATGATCGAGCTGGTCGGGTTAGCCGAGCAGGCCCTGAGCCGCAGACCAGCCTCGTTCCATCCCATGGCCCTGCCGAGCCCCACCGCTGCGGCGGCTGTGCTGCCGGTGCTGCGGGGGGCCCTCGGCCGGGCCGCCGGCGCCGCTGATCTCCCCTGCCGCTGGCTGCTCGATCGGCGCGGCGGCGAACACGCCCGGGCCCTGGTCAACGACCGGCGCCTGGCCGACTGGGCACGCCGTGGCGTCGCCACCCCTGACCATGTGATCCGCACCAAGGCGTTCCCGCTGGTGCTGCCGCCAGCCCCAGGGGCCGATCAGCCCAGCGCGCTCCCCGCCTGGACGGCGGCCGTGGATCAGGCCCTGGTGGCCTATGCCGACGGCTATCGCGCCTATTTCGAGCGTCAGAACCGGCGGGTGGGCGGCCACAAGCAACCGCTGGATCCCCTGCCGCGGGTGCTCGCCATCCCCGGCCTCGGTCTGATCGGACTCGGAGCCAGTGCCGCCTCCGCCGCCGTCACCGCCGACATCGCCGAAGCCTGGGCCAGCACCCTGCTGGCGGCAGAAGCCTTCGGCTCGTTTGCACCGGTCGGGGAAGACGACACCTTCGACATGGAGTACTGGAGCCTGGAGCAGGCCAAGCTCGGCAAGGGCAGCGAGAAGCCCCTGGCCCGCCAGGTGGTGCTGGTCACCGGCGGAGCGGGGGCGATCGGCGCCGCCACCGCCAGGGCCTTCGCCGCCCAGGGGGCCGAGCTGGCCGTGCTGGATCGCGATGGCGAGGCCGCCGGCAGCGTGGCGGCCACCTGCGGGCGGCAGGCCATCGCGCTGGCCTGCGATCTCACCGATCCGGCCCAGGTGAGCGAGGCCATCGCGGCGGTGGCGAGCCACTTCGGTGGTCTCGACATCGTGGTGAGCAACGCCGGCGCCGCCTGGACCGGCACGATCGCCGATCTGCCCGAAGCCAGCCTGCGCGCCAGCTTCGAGCTCAACCTCTTCGCCCACCAGAGCGTCGCCCAGGCTGCCGTGGCTGTGTTCCGTACCCAGGGCTTTGGCGGCCAGCTGCTGTTCAACGTGAGCAAGCAGGCTCTCAATCCAGGCCCCGGCTTCGGCGCCTACGGCATCGCCAAGGCGGCCCTGCTGGCCCTGATGCGTCAGTACGCCCTGGAGGGTGGCGGCGAGGGAATCCGCTCCAACGGGGTCAATGCTGATCGCATCCGCTCCGGCCTGCTTGATGAGGCCATGATCCAGGCCCGCTCGGCAGCCCGTGGCATCAGCGAAACCGCCTACATGGCCGGCAACCTGCTGGGCCAGGAGGTACAGGCCGAAGATGTGGCCGACGCCTTCGTGGCCCTGACGAAGCTGGAGCGCACCACCGGCGCCCTGCTGACGGTGGATGGGGGGAATGTGGCGGCGATGGTGCGGTGAGGGAACTAGCGACGCCCCAGCAGCAGCCCCAGCCCGATCCACAGCACCACCAGCCCCAGACACAGAAGGGTCCAGGCCGGCAGCCCCCAGCCATCGATCGCCAGGGGTGCCACCACCGTGATCACGCCACCGGCCAGGAACGGCTGCAGCAGCAGCTGCTTGATCGAGAAGGCCGGCAGGGCGTCGCTGCGGTCGTCGGGGTCGGCCATGCGCAGCAGCAGCAGTCCGCTGGCCGCCACGCCGGTGGCCTGACCGAATTCGATGATCGCCCGCTCGAACCAGTCGGGCGGCAGAAAGCGGGGAGCCAGCAGCAGCACCACCGCCAGATTCCAGCCCAGCCCGGCCAGGGCCAGAACGCTCAGGGAGATCCAGTCGTGGCGCAGCAGGCTGAGGTCGAGGCAGGCGGTGGCGGCTGTGATCAGCAGATCCGCCGAAATCGCCCCCACCTGGCCCTGCACCGCTGCCGAGGCCAAGCCCTGCTGACCCGTTTTCTCCAGCAGCAGCCGCACCAGCAGCGAGCCGGCGATCGCCAGCGGAAACACCGGCAGTGCCTCCACCACAGCCATGAAGCCGCCGCCCAGCAGGGGGGCGATCCAGCGCAGGACTTCCAGCAGAGCCGCACCCAGCAGCACCGCCGCGCCGGCCAGGGCCAGGTTCACCGCCCAGGTCGCCGGGCCGGTTGATGGGGCACTGGGGTCGAGCGGCTGGATCGTCGGGAGCAAGGGCTCAGGCGCGCCGCCGGCTTCAGCAGCAGGCGCCTGGCTGGCTGCCGGCGACCCCTGACCCAGTAGCCCCGGCTGGCGACGGGCCAGCACCACAACGATCCCACCAACCACCGAGGCAGCCAGCAGACCCACCGTGGCCATCGCCAGCCCGAGGGCTTCACCACTGGCGAAGCCGAGGCTGGCGTAGCTCGGTCCCATCGCCGCCGCGGAGCCATGCCCCCCCTCGAAGGCCACCTCGATCAGGCAGGCCATCAGCGGATGCACCCCCAGCAGGGGCTGAAGCACGAACAGCACCGCCAGCCCTGCCACCAGGTACTGGCCGAAGGCCAGGGTGAGAGCCAGCAGAACCTGACCCGACAACGGCCGCCAGAGGCCCGAGAGCTTCGGCAGCGGTTTGCCGAGCAGCAGGGTGGCGAACACAAGGGTGAGCAGCGGCAGTGGCAGCCCGTCCCAGAGGGTCATCACCTCTGCCGGGATCAGGGGCAGTACCCCTGACGGCGCCACCAGCAGGCCCAGCGTTCCGGCCAGCAGGGCCTCCGGGATGCCCCAGCGCTTCAGTCCCAGCCGGCCGCCGATCGCCAGGGCGATGGCCAGCAGCAGCAGCAGGATTCCGGTGGCCGCCGCCAGCCAGCCGATCGCGGCGCCAAGGCCCTGCGGCAGCGTGATCACAGCTGGAATTGACGACGAAAGAAGGCTTCCGTGGCCTCCAGCACCTCCAGCTGCACCGCCCCGCTGCGGAAGCCGTGGCCCTCATCCGGAAAGAGGTGCACCTCCACCGTCACCCCGTTGTCGAGCAGCGCCCTGGCCATCCACTCGGTCTGGTCCGGTGGTACCACCGTGTCCTTGAGTCCCTGAAAAAAGATCACCGGGCAGGTGATGGCAGCAGCGTGGTGAAGCGGTGATCGCTGGTCATAGAGGGGCCTGGCAGAGGGCCAGGGCCCCACCAGGCCATCGAGATAGCGGGCCTCGAAGCGGTGGGTGCCGCTGACCAGAGCAGCCAGGTCGGCCACGCCGTAACGGCAGGCTCCGGCCCGGAACACATCGGTGAAGCAGAGCGCCGCCAGCACCGTGAAGCCACCGGCGCTGCCCCCCTCGATCGCCACCCGCCCGGCATCGGCCTGCCCGGCCGCCACCAACGCCTGGGCGGCAGCGGCGCAATCGGCAACGTCCACCACACCCCACTGGCCATCGAGTCGCTCGCGGTAAGCCCGGCCGAAGCCAGTGGAGCCGCCGTAATTCACATCCACCACCCCCCAGCCGCGACTGGTCCAGAACTGATTCAGCAGGTTCAAGCCCGTGCGCGCCATCGCAGTGGGGCCACTGTGCCCCTTCACCAGCAGTGGGGCAGCTGGGTGCGCTCCACCCTGAGGTGGGTAGTACCAGGCGTGGGTGGGCAGCCCGCCATGGCCCGCGAACCAGAACGGTTCCGGCACGCTGATCGCCGCCGGTGGCAACGGCCCTCCAGGGCCGCCTGCCGCAGGCGTATGGCACCAAACACCACTGGCCAGATCAAGCTCCAGCAGACCGGATCCGATGGTCGGGCCGCTGGCCACCGCCACCAGCCTGCCGTTCTCCGCCTGAAGGCAGGCCAGATCATCGAAGGGCAGCTCGATCGGTTGCCAGACCCCGGCAGCGCCCGGGGCGCTCGGCAGGGCGATCCGACCGAGACTCCAGTGGCCCGCCTCGCAGGCCGCCGCCACCAGTTGCTCCCCATCCCAGGCGGTGGTAGCCATCCCTTCAACCCACTGGGGCATGGCGAACTCCGCCTGCATCGGCAGCAACGCCTGCCAGCGGAGCGGCTGATGGGTGCCCGGCGGACCGGTGGCAGCACGACGCTGCTCAGTGCCGACCAGCCGCTCGAGGTTCCACCAGCCGCTGCGGTCGTTGGCCACCACCAGGTCACCATTGGGCAGCCAGAGCGGCTGGAACACTGAGCAGGCCTGGGCCGCCGCGTCGGTGGCGGTGGATGGAAGGGCTCCAGCGATGCGCCGAGCGTCCTCCAGAACCCCTTCGGCGTTGAAGCGGCCAATCTTGAGCTGAGCGCGCTCCCAGGGCATGAACGGTTGCTGCCACTCCACCCAGGCCAGCTGGTCGCCAGACGGGCTGAGCGCGGCGTAACCACAGAACTCGACGGGCGGATGCAGCGGCAGCGGTTCGCCGCCGCCCAGGGGCACAGCCACCAGCCGGTCGGTGCCGTCCGCCTCCATCACCCCGATCCAGCGACCCCGTCGCGCGTCGATCAGCCCGCCGGCGAAGTCGCGCTCGGCGGGCTCGCAGAGGCGCCGCACCGGCCCTGGCTCCAGGGGTCCGGTGGCCGGCAGCTCCAGACACCAGAGGCAACGGTCGCCGTCATGGCTGAACACCAACACGGTGATTCCTGGGCCTGACAACCCGACGGCATAGGAACCGCCGCCGAAGCCATGCACGCGGCTGCGCAGGTTCCAGGGCGGCGGGGTGAGCTCGATCGCCGCTGCATCCGGGGTGGTGCGGCAGATCAGGGTGGTACGGCCCTGCTGCTGGGGTCTCTGCTCCAGCCAGAACAGTCGCCCCTGGTGCCAGCGGGGCTCCTTCACCGTGGACTGGCGTCCGACCGCAGCCACCGCCGCCAGCGGATCTCCCAGACGTGTCTTCCCCAAAGGCTTGCCGCCACCGACGGCTTCTACAATTTCACCATCGTTTCAGGTGATGCCTTGGCCAGCAGCTTCGCCAGGATGGCCCGCCAGGCGGAGCAGAGCAGCCGCAGCGTCCAGGTGCCCAAAGTGGTGCTGGATCCACCGCCGCTGCTCATCCACACCCTGGGCGATCAGGTGCTGCGTCAGCCGGCCCGGCGGATCAGCAAGGTGGACGAGACGGTTCGTGAACTCGCCCGCGACATGTTGCGCAGCATGTACTCCGCCCATGGGATCGGCCTGGCGGCTCCCCAGGTGGGAGTGCACAAACAGCTGCTGGTGATCGATCTGGATCCCGAAAACGCCGCAACGCCGCCGATGGTGCTGGTGAACCCGGAGATCGGCTCCAGCAGCGCCTCCCTGGAAACCTACGAGGAGGGTTGTCTCAGCATTCCTGGCGTCTACCTCTCGGTGGTCCGCCCCAGCGCGATCGAGGTGAGCTTCCGCGACGAACAGGGCCGGCCGCGACGGATCAAGGCCGATGGCCTGCTCGCCCGTTGCATCCAGCACGAGATGGACCACCTGCATGGGGTGCTGTTCGTTGATCGGGTCACCGACGAACTCAGCCTCAATGAAGAGCTTCAGGAGCACGGCTTCCTTCGCGACACCGTCCATTCCCTTCGCTGAGACCACTGCCATGCCGATGAATCCCCTGGCCGGTGTCTTCCTGGCCCTGGCCTGCCTGCTCGGGATCGCCGCCACCGGCTCGGTGTTCGAACTGGCCTATGGAGATCCAGATCTGGGCATTTCCACCACCCGGCTGATCCTGGCGGCCTGCCTGCCCGGCACGCTGATCAGCCTGCTGGTCGCGATTCGTCTCAACTTGCCTTCCGAGGGCTCCTGACGGGCCCCGGGCTCACTTCTACGATCGGGTTCCTCCTTGCTGCTCCGTGCTGTGAACCGTTCGGCCTGTCTCACGCGCCGCCTGGCAGGGTTGGCTTCTCTGGCCTCCGCCCTGGCAACAACCCTGCCCCTGCCGGCCGGCGCCCAGGCCCTGTTCGGGGCCCGCGAGTTGCCGCAGGAACGCTTTGTGCTGGTGGCCGCCCCAATCGGCGATGGCACCCGCGCCCAGCTCAACATCTACGAACAGATCACCGACCGGCGTCCTTGCTTCGCCACCTCCGGCGCCAACCCCGCCCGGGTGGATCCGCTGCTGGGCAGCTTTGATTTCACAGGCATCTGCAGCCGCTACCTCGACGCCAACGGCTATTCCCTGCGGATCGGTGGAGAAGATCTGGCCACGGTGTACCGGATCAGCGTGGTGCGCAGCGGCAACGACAACCTGTTGCTGGCGGCGCCCACCCGCAACCAACCCGGTCCTGAGATGGTGGTGGCCCGCACCCAGGGCCATGACGCCGGCTTTCTGCTCTTCATGCCCGAACCGGGCTGGAAGCTGATGCGCCGTCATTTCGGCAATCGCGCCCTCGGCCACCTCTACATCTATCGCGAGACCTGGCCCGGTGCCGAAAACAGCACGGGAACAGGCGCAGGCTCCACCCAGGTGAAGCCAGTGGCCCCTGCCCAGCCGCCCCTGCCCGGCAGCAAAGAGTTGCCCAGCTCAGGCTCGCCAGTCCAATCAGGCAAGCAGCCCCTGCCGGAGGCGGTACCCAGCAGCAAGCTCCCGGAGCAACCCGTGTTGACGCCCAGGCCGCTGCCAGCTCCAGGTACCGTCGCGCCAGCTGCCGGCGGCACGGTTCCCAAAACTCCATGAAGGGGGTTGTGGAGGGGCAGTTGCTACATTGACCAATCTCAAGCCCCTCTGCGTGGTTCATGACCCAGGTCACCGTCGGCGAAAACGAAGGAATTGAATCGGCCCTCCGCCGCTTCAAGCGTCAGGTGTCCAAGGCGGGCATCTTTGCCGACCTCAAGCGCCTGCGCCACCACGAAACCCCCGTCGAGAAATACAAGCGCAAAGCCCAGCAACGCCGCCGTCGGCGCTGACGCCGCCTCGGCAGGATTTCCATCCGCTGAGCCCACCATCTGCGGCTTCATGCTTCGGGGGGGTCCGATCTGTCAACCCGGTCAAAGGATCGATAGGTGAGCGCTTCTGCCAGATCGGGAGGGTCAACCTGGTCGCGATTGCCCAGATCGGCGATGCTGCGTGCCACTCTCAGCAATCGCTCCGCTGAGCGGGCACTCAGCCGCCTCGCCTGAATCGCCTGACGCCAGAGGGCCAGTCCATCCGCCGACAGGCGGCAGTAGCTGTTCAGTGCGCCGCTGGCCAGCACGGCGTTGGCACAGCCGCCGGGATTGCGCGCCATCATCCGCTGCCGGGCTGCGGCAACCCTGCCTGCCACCACCTCCGTACGGCACGGCGAAGCTGCCGAAGCAGGAGCGAACCGCTCCAGCAGATCGTCGGCCTCCAGCCGCCGCATCACCACCTGCAGATCGATGCGATCCAGCAGGGGTCCTGACAACCGCGACCAGTAGCGCTGACGCAGGGCTTCACCACACTGGCAGGCCCGCTGGGGATCCCCGAACCAGCCGCAGGGGCAGGGGTTGGTGGCGGCCACCAGGGTCACCCGGCAGGGGAAGCGGCTGCGGTCCCGGCTGCGGCTGATCCACACCTCCCCTTCCTCCAGGGGTTGACGGAGCTGATCGAGCACCTCGCGGCGGAACTCAGTCAACTCATCGAGAAACAACACGCCGTTGTGGGCCAGCGACAGCTCTCCTGGCCTGGGAATCGCACCGCCACCGATCAGGGCGGAGCCCGTGCAGCTGTGGTGCGGCGTTCGGAACGGGCGCTGCTGAAGCAGGGCCGTGCTCGGCCCGAGCAGACCCGCCACCGAGTGCACCTGGGTGGTTTCGAGGGCTTCGGCGTGGAGAAGCGGTGGCAGCAAACCGGCCAGACGCCTGGCCAGCATCGTTTTTCCGCTGCCGGGCGGCCCCACCAGTAGGAGGTGATGGTTGCCAGCCGCAGCGATCTCAAGGGCTCGACGGCCATGGGCCTGCCCCCGCACATCGGCCAGCTCAAGCGGTGCGACAGCGGTGGCGGCCGTGATCGGGCGACAGGGGCTGGCCTGCTGGGGGTTCACCAGCAGCTCACTGACCTGGGCCAGCCGATCGGCGGGCCAGACCGCCAGCCCCTCGATCAACATCGCTTCGGCCCCATTGGCGGCGGGCACCACCAGAGCCCTGGCACCGCCGCGCCGGGCCGCCAGGGCCAGGGCCAGCACGCCGCGCACGGGCCGCAGGCTGCCATCGAGGCCCAGCTCTCCGGCACTCCAGACCCCTTCCAGCCGCTGCGGGGCCAGCTGACCACTGGCGAGCAGCAGGCCGAGGGCGATCGGCAGGTCGAAGGCAGGCCCTTCCTTGCGCAGATCGGCGGGCGCCAGGCTGATCACCACCCGGGTGAGCGGCATGCGGAAGCCGCTGTTGCGCAAGGCGGCGCGCACCCGCTCGCGGGATTCGCGGCCGGCCGCATCAGCCAGGCCGACGATCTGCAGTCCGGGCAAGCCCGGGGCGATGTCCACCTCCACGCTCACCTCGGAGGCCTCAAGGCCCCGGAGAGTGGCGCTGCTGCACCGTGCCAACATCAGACCAACCGCCCGGGGACAGATCACCAGTTCCCCGCCTGTCCCACCCCACAGCCAGTGACCACAACGATCTTCGGGCGCATCCTGCAGGGGGAGATTCCCTGCGATCAGGTCTATGCCGACGATCTCTGCCTGGCCTTCCGGGATGTCCAACCCCAGGCGCCCGTGCATGTGCTGGTCATCCCACGCCAGCCCCTGATCAACCTGGCCGACGCCGCCGAACCCGATCAGGCCCTGCTGGGCCATCTCCTGCTGGTGGCCGCCAAGGTGGCCCGCCTGGAGGGGTTGAGCGCCTGGCGCACGGTGATCAACACAGGAGCCGAAGCCGGCCAGAGCGTCTTTCATCTGCACCTGCACGTGATCGGTGGCCGTCCTCTCAGCTGGCCGCCCGGGTAGCCCGAGCACTCACCACCTGGCCGCCCAACGGCGACAATGGCGCCAGATGGATCGGTTCATGGGTGTTCTGAAGGGGTTCCGCGATCAGCTCGGCAAGCTGCAACGTCTGGCCCAGCCCTATTTCCTGCCCCTGGAGGAGAGCAGCTCCTGGCAGTTTCTTCTGTTGGTTGTCTCCACCCTGGTCGTGGTGGTGGGCTTCACCCTGCTGCTGCTGACGGCGGCGGTGGCGATCAGCGGCAGCCTGATTCCCGAACTGCGTGACCGCTTTCTCCCCGGGGTGCCCGAACAGGTTGCCGCGCTCTGGAGCGGTCCGATCGGTGTGGTGATCATGGCCCTGTTCGCCGGTGGCCTGGTGGCGTTCGGCAGCCTGCGGAGCAAGTTGCGCCAGGGCCGCTGGCTCCCCTGGCTGCTGATGGGGGTGATCACGCTGCTGATCCTGGTGATCAACGGCATCAACGTGGGGATCAGCTTCATCGCCCGGAATGTCGACAACGCCCTGGTGGCCTACGACCAGGACGGCTTCTGGAAGATCGTGGCGATCTACGCCTTCTGCCTGGTGCTCGCCCTGCCGATCCGGGCGATCCAGAGCTACCTGATTCCGAAACTCGGCCTGCTGTGGCGTCAGTGGCTGAGCACCCGTCTGTTGGGCCGATACCTCTCGAACCGGGCCTATTACATCCTCAATCCCAACGACGAATCGATCGAAGAGATCGACAACCCGGACCAACGGATCTCCCAGGACACGGCCAGCTTCACCAGCACCAGTCTGAGTGTGACCGTCGAGATTCTGGCGGCACTGCTCACCTTCGTGAGCTTCGTGATCGTGCTGTGGACAATCAGCGTGAATCTCGCGCTGCTTCTGCTGGTGTATTCCGTTGGGGGAACAGCTTTGATCGTGTTTGCCAGCCGCAAGCTGGTGGCACTGAACTATCAGCAACTCAAGCTGGAAGCGGATTTTCGCTACGGGCTGGTCCACATCCGTGACAACGCTGAGTCGATCGCGTTCTATCGCGGTGAAAATCAGGAGGGCAAGGAAGCTGAGCGGCGGCTCGGTGGGGCGATCCTCAACTACGACCGACTGATCATCTGGGAAGCCCTGATCCAGGTGATCCAGCGCTCCTACGACTATTTCTCCCGCTTCCTCCCCTGGCTGGTGATTGCTCCGGTCTACTTCGCCAAGGAGGTGGATTTCGGCGTGTTCGGACAGGCCAGCATCGCATTCTCCCAGGTGCTGTTTTCAGTCAGCTACATTGTCAACAACATCGACAGACTGGCCGCCTTCTCCGCCAGCATCAGTCGCCTGGAAGGATTTCAGGTGAAGGTGGATGAAATCAATGCCGAATCCGAAGGCCTCAAGGAAGCCTTCAAAGGTAAGTTCAGCGTCGATGAAGCAAGCGAGGCTGATGCCCACGACAGCATTCAGGTGATCCATGCCGACCTGGTACCGCCCCGGAGCAGCCGCCGCCTGATTCATGACCTCAGCCTGGAGGTGGCCGCCAACCAGCGGCTCCTGGTTGTTGGACCCAGTGGTTGCGGCAAGACCTCCTTCCTGCGACTGGTCAGTGGGCTCTGGCCACCGGCGGCTGGTGAGATCAAGCGCCCTCCCCTGAACGAACTGCTGTTCATTCCACAGAAGCCCTACATGATCCTGGGCAGCCTCAGGGAACAGCTCTGTTATCCCCTGCAGCCAGAGCGATTCAGCGATGCCCAGCTCCGCAACGTGCTCGAGGAGGTGAAACTGGCAGAGTTGGTGAGCCGTTACCCTGACCTCTCGATCAAGCAGGATTGGCAGCGAATCCTTTCACTGGGAGAACAGCAACGCCTCGCCTTCGCCAGGCTGCTTCTCAACTCGCCCCGTTTCGTGGTGCTCGATGAGGCCACCAGCGCCCTGGATGTCAACACCGAAAAGCACCTCTATACCCTGCTCACCGAACGCGAAATCGCCTTTGTGAGCGTCGGCCACCGCCCCACCCTCGCCGCCTTCCACGACACGGTGCTTGAACTCGACGGCATCGGTGGCTGGCACCTGCTGCCGGCTGCCGGCTATGACTTCTCCCGAACATGAAACCAGTGAAAACCCCTGCCGGCTCCAATGATCCAGCGGCCAGCAGCGAACCGGAACAGGTTCGAGCCAAGCTCCCCCAGGATCAGCCCTTCGGCTGGAGCGCCTACGCCGAGCGGATCAACGGCCGGTTCGCCATGCTGGGCTTCACAGCCGTGCTGGTGATTGAAGTGCTCAGCCGCGACACCTTTCTGCATTGGGCGGGTCTGGTGCCTTGAGCGCAGGGAAGCAGGACTTTTCAGGAAAACACATCCACTGATTTCATCAGCGAAGGCGACCATGGCAAGGGCTTGACCGTACGGAAAAGCAAGAATTCCGATGAGGAGTAAATCCGTTCAAACAGTTGATCTTCCCCCAGCCTTTCCCTGAGAATCCGATCCTTCCTGGAGCGGCCGTTGATCAAAATATACTCATAATGCCGCATGAAATTCGTTGACATGAACACTTCGCCTTCACTGTGAATCCGTTTGCCGATCACCTTCCGATGGGAAAGATGTGGTGCGAGGTTGATGGGAGCCAAGGTCGCCGCATCCGGAGGAATCATCTGCAAAACCTGCTGAGCTTCAGCGACCCGCTCGAAAGGCGCGTGATCAGTCATGATCCGGATGTATTTTGTCAACGCAAGAACACAGACCAGCGCCCACAGGATCAAACGGTTGGCCCTGATTCGGGGAAATCCATAGGTCCGCGAGGAGATGGCAAACAGGATGATAAACGGGACGATCGCCAAGCTGTAGTGAAGCATCAGCCCCTTGTGATTGGGATGATCACTGAAAAGATTCAGCAACAAAGCTGGAGTGGCACCGATCAGCTCAGGCAGGGCCTTGATATGGCTGGTGAGCAGAATCGGAACAACCAGAAGGAAAAGATAGAATGCATTCTCGATGGAGAGCAGATGTCGGATCAAAACCCACGGATTAAACAGAATGGTATGAATAACCTCCGATCTGGTGTTGCCCAGGTAGCTGAAGAATCTTCCCACCCAATCGTGCTTTGCAACCCCACCGCCAAGCATCGGCGTGAACACCATCACGATGAAGGCGAAGTAAGCGGCGGACATGACAGTAACAGGAATTCCAATCCTGTAGTCACGCTTGGCCAGAAAATACACACCAAGACCTATGCAGGTCAACGCAAGTGCTTGCTTGCAAGCCAGAATCACACCTACAGAACAAAGTACGAGCCACAGGCTGCCCCTTCGTTGCGCATAAATCGCCATCAAAATAAAAGGAATGGCAATGATTTCTGGATGGAAATCAGAGACGCTGGCATTGATAACCACTGGATACATGAAGTAAATCCAGGCCATCAATTTTGCGTCGGCATTGCCCAACTGATAATCCTTGGCGATCAGATACACGATCGGTCCACCGGCTGCCAGGCTCAGCGCCTGCACTGCGAACAGCCAGACCACCGATGGGAATAGCCTATAGAGCAGACTCAGAGGGTAAAAGATAAAGGAGGCATGGTCGCCCAGAATATGAAATCCCAGATAGGAGGATATCGGGGGCTCGCCTCTGCTGATCAGATAAATCGCCTGATCAAAGATTCCGAGATCAAAGGCACTGGAAGAAAGGGTGAAATGCCGCCAGGTGGCACTCAGAAAAAAAACAATAAAAAGAGCCAGTGAAACCAGCCACAGATAGCGCGGTACACGCTGATCGGAAGCAGCGGCAGGATCAGCTGAATGCATGGGCTTCATCCGGTGGGGTTCGTCGATTTCACTTCAACCGTCGGGCCTTATGTCTTTGGCTGAGTCCGGCTCAGGGCAGATCAAGAAGATCCACCTGCCAGAGTCCGCCGCGGCTCACCTGAACCGCCAGCAGTCGTCCGTCCCCACTGAGGCTCACCTGATTCGGCACACCGGCTGGCTCCAGCGGCAGCGATTGCAGCCCCTGAATCGAGCGACGGTAGAGGGCCAGTTCAGTACGGCCGTCCCGCTGACGCACCAGGGCGAGACGCTCGCCGCTCCGATCGACACTGACGCTGATCGGCTTGGCATCGGGGCGGTTCAGACCTGGCAACGGCACCGGACGGTTCTGGCGGAGATCCACCAGCACCACCTGCTCACGGCCCTGCCGGCCACTGATCATGGCAAGCCACTCGCCGCTCAGGGAAGGTTCACGACCGACGCCGGCCTGCTCAAGGGCCCGGTTGATCGGCTCGAGTGGAAGCAACGAGACCGGGCTGCAACCGAGCAGGCTGAGCGGCAGCAGAACGGCGATCAGAAATGGCCCTGGCTTCATCGCGGCTGGATCGGCAGTCCAGGCGCCAGATCCGCTTCGAGCTGGCCGCCGAGGTCAAACAGTTCCACCCGCCGAACCCCGTCCCTGGTCAGTTGAACGGCAAGGCGACGACCATCCGGAGCCAGGCTGAGTCGCTGGGGCTCCTGTCCTCCCGGCAGGAGCAGCGGGTGGGGGCGACCGGTGGCACGGTCTTCGATCATCGCCAGACGGCGCTCGCCACGCTGAACGATCAAGGCCAGGTACCGACCATTCCAGCTCAGGGAGGGGGAGCTGTGGGGTTGCTGACCGTTGAGGGTGCGCAGGGGCAGCACCTTGCCGCTCAGTCGCTCCTGGAGCAGAACACTGCTGCGGCCATTGCGCTCCACCAGGCTGGCCAGGAGCCGACCATCGCCGCTCAGGGCCGGATCTTCCCGACCTTCCATTCCAAAACCAGACGGTGGTGCCGGGCGACGGCTGACCCCTAGCCAGGAGCTGCAACCGGCCAGGCTCAGGGCGAGCAGCGGCATGGCGATGATCGAGGTGAGCACTGCTGCTCTGACCAAGGCTGGGCCAGCGGCAGCAGCCGGGCATGCCTGCTCAGTTGTCGAAGCGGGAACTGTTGTCGCGGGGGGCGACCCGCCCGGACGCCTGGGCAGTGGAAGGAGCCTGACCAGGGGAAGCAGCACGGCCGGGCGAGGCTGGACGGATCGGAGCGTAATCGGCGTCACTGACGACGCTGCTGGCGTCCTGGCCGGACCGGCCATCAAGGCGACTGGAGGTGCTGCTGCCGGATCGGATCGGAGTTCCCTGGGGAACTCCGGATCGGCCGGGAGGCTCGGTGGGATCGGATGGGCGCCGGCTGGAGCGAGGCAGGGAATCGGGGCTGGCGGCCGGCCGGCTGCTGCGGCGGGTGTCCGGGGCGCCATCCCGGTCGCGACGACGGTCACCGAAGGCTGTGGACGAAGGGGAGCTGCTCCCACCGGCGCTGAAGCGGGAGCGGGGCGTCGCTGCAGGACTTGAACCGGGCCTGGGCGCTGAAGCTGTTGCCGGGTCGTCATTCCAGTCTCCCGGGTCGACGGGACGACGGCTGGCGGCCCGCTCGGGAATCGCGGTGCGGGCCGGTTGACGGGGACGGTAGAAGTCGTCGTCTTCGGGGGGAACGGTTTCGCGGGAGCGGATCCGGCGCCTCAGGGGCTGGGGTTCATCGAGCCGGTCGGTCTCACCAGCCCAGTCATTGCCACCCATCCGGCCACGCTCGGGAAGCGGTTCGTCGTCGTCGAAATAGGAGGAACGGCGGGCCTGCTCGGTG
Source organism: Cyanobium sp. ULC082 (assembly GCF_977927535.1). Classification (NCBI taxonomy): domain Bacteria; kingdom Bacillati; phylum Cyanobacteriota; class Cyanophyceae; order Synechococcales; family Prochlorococcaceae; genus Cyanobium; species Cyanobium sp. ULC082. Next base: position 612,229 of record NZ_OZ376397.1, on the reverse strand, counting down.
GTGACGCCCCTGAGCCTCACACTCTCGTAGGCGAAGAAGACGGTGGTGCCCGCCAGCAGGAACTGGCCGAACTGCAGGATCGGATCGAGGCGCCAGCCCTGGAAGAACAGGATGCCGCCGCAAAGCAAACCGATGGCGGCGAAGAAAACGTCGTAGTCGCGGGCGAGGGCTGGCTTGAAGCTCCTCATGAAATAGAGGAAAGCACCACCGACGGCCAGAACGATGCCGACGATGCTCGCCCAGTTCAGGCTGGCATTAACCACGTCTGGAATTCCTCAGTCAGAAGGCCTGGTGATGGTCTCGGTGACGAGAACCTTCCCTGCAGCTTAGGGACCTGGCACGAAGCTGCCAGCGGCTGGCGATGCCGGGTTTCAGAGCTTGCGATCGACCTGATCGGTCTGGCTGATCAGGATCAGGGCCAGGGTGATCGGAACCACCACGATCACGGCGCCCCAACCGAGGCTGCTCAGGAAGTTCGCGAGGGATGGGGTCATGGCGCTGAAGATCCAGATCCGATCCTAGACATCGGCCGCCGCTTCCTACGCTGGAGATTCTCTTGCTTAGGGCTTTGTGACGGCCGATCCCGCACTGCTGCACCTCCTGCCCGGCCTGAATCAGCTGCTGGGCCTGCTGCTGGCGGCCTGGACGCTGTTGTTCCTGTTCCGGATCGTGCTGAGTTGGTATCCCCAGATCGACCTGAGCCAAGGGGTGATGCGGCTGATCGGCGCTCCAACGGAACCTTTGCTGGGGTTGACGCGCCGGTGGGTGCAGCCGATCGGCGGAGTCGATGTCACCCCGGTGATCTGGGTGGGGCTGATCAGTCTGCTGCGGGAACTGCTGGTGGGGCAGCAGGGGCTGCTCTGCCAGCTGGCCCTGCGCAGCACTGCTGTGGCCTGAAGCTAGGAGCCGAGCATTTCCTGCTCGACGAACCTGGTGTGCACCTCGCCCCGCTGGAATTCAGGCCGCTCCAGCAAGGCGAGATGAAACTCGATCGTGGTGGGAATCCCGGTGATGGCGCACTCGGTGAGGGCTCGGCGCATCCGCTTGAGGGCGGCATCGCGATCCTTTCCCCAGACGATCAGCTTGCCGATCAGAGAGTCGTAGAAGGGGGGAATCTCATAGCCGGTGTAGACGTGGCTGTCCACCCGGACCCCCGGGCCGCCCGGAGGCAACCAGCCGGTGATCCTGCCCGGCACCGGGCGGAAATTGTGCTGGGGATCCTCGGCATTGATGCGGCACTCGATCGCATGACCGCAGAGCTGGATCTCCTCCTGGCGAAGGCTGAGCGGTTCGCCCCCGGCGATCCGCAGCTGTTCGGCGATCAGATCGATGCCGGTCACCATTTCGGTGACTGGATGCTCCACCTGGATGCGGGTGTTCATCTCCATGAAGAAGAAGTTGCCGCTCTTGTCGAGAAGGAACTCCACCGTGCCAGCTCCTTCGTAGCTGATGCTGCGGGCTGCGGCAATCGCCGCCTCGCCCATGCGACGGCGCAGCTCCGGATCCAGGGCCGGGCTGGGCGCCTCCTCCAGCAGCTTCTGATGGCGTCGCTGGATCGAGCAGTCCCGCTCCCCGAGGTGAACCACGTTGCCGTGCCGATCGGCCAGCACCTGGATCTCGATGTGGCGAGGGCGGTCGATGAACTTCTCGATGTACAGACCCGGGTTGCCGAAGGCCGCTTCCGCCTCCCCCTGAGCCGCCTTGAAGAGTCCCTCAAGCTGATCGGCGCTGTGAACGAGGCGCATGCCCCTGCCACCACCGCCGGCGGTGGCCTTGATCATCACCGGGTAACCCATGGTGGCGGCCAGCTCAGCGGCATGGGCAGGCTGCTCGAGCAGCCCTTCACTGCCGGCGATCGTCGGCACTCCCACCCGTTGCATGGTGCTCTTGGCCGTTGCCTTGTCGCCCATGGCCCGGATCGACTCGGCTGAGGGACCGACGAAGGTGAGGCCGTGGGCCACACAGATCTCGGCGAAGCGATCGTTCTCGGCCAGGAAGCCGTAGCCGGGATGAATGGCATCCGCGCCCCGGGAGATCGCCGCGGCAATGATGTTGGGAATGTTGAGGTAGCTCTTGCTGCTCGGAGCCTCACCGATGCAGACGGCCTCGTCAGCCAGCTGCACGTGCAGAGCGTTGCGATCCACCGTGCTGTAGACGGCCACCGTGGCAATGCCGATCTCGCGGCAGGTGCGCAGGATGCGCAGGGCGATTTCGCCACGGTTGGCGATCAGCAGCTTGCCGATGGGCATCCGTGCGGAATCCAGGCCGCTGCGGACTGTATCAGTGATGACCCTGGGGCCTGAGCGGCGTCAACGTTCCTGGCGGAAGGGGGCCGGGGCGGGTGATCGGTATATTGGCCAGCCGGAGGGAGCTGCGCTCCTGAAGGCCACGCGGATGTGGTGGAATTGGTAGACACGCACGTTTGAGGGGCGTGTGGCTTCGGCCTTGCGAGTTCAAGTCTCGCCATCCGCATTTCTCTTTTCCGGTCCTTCGGTCTGCTCAAGCTGGCTGAGTCATCAGCACCATTGATCCGCACTCCGTCTGGCTCGCCACCCCGTTTGACCCGCCACTCCGTTTGAGCAGACCGTCAGCTTGACCAGGCCGCCAGCCTCCGCCGCGATCCTGCTGGTTTGCAACGGCCCAGGCGAGCTCACCACCTGGGTCAGGCCGCTGGCCGAATGTCTTCACCGTCAACGTCCCTTGCGACCCCTGGTGGCTGAGGCCAGCACCAGCCTCAACCTGATCCTGGTGCCGTGCCCGAATGCCACCGGCGCCGAGGCCCAGGTTGCCGAGCAACTCGGTCTGTTCGAGCGCATCAGTCCGGCGCGGCGCTTCTGGTCGCTGCTCCGGAATCCACGCCGACTGGGGCCCTGGCCATCCCGGGGGGTGGTGGTGTTTCTGGGCGGGGATCAGTTCTGGACGGTGCTGCTCTCGGCCCGGCTGGGCTACCGCCATCTCACCTACGCCGAGTGGGTGGCCCGCTGGCCTCGCTGGAACGACCGGATCGCCGCGATGGGACCGGAAGCAGCGGGACGCCTCCCCTCGCGTTGGCGGTCACGCTGCACCGTGGTGGGAGATCTGATGGCCGACCTCTCGGCGGCGGCCCGTCAGGAGGATCCCCTGCCAGCCGGGGACTGGGTCGCCCTGCTGCCTGGCTCGAAGGGCGCCAAACTGCGCGTCGGCGTGCCGTTCCTGCTCGAAACAGCCGACCGTCTGGCAGCCCTGCGGCCCGGCTGCCACTTCCTTCTGCCGGTGGCTCCGACCACCTCGGTGACGGAGCTGCTCCGCTATGGCGGTCCCGCCAACCCCCTCCAGGCGCACTACGGCAGCGGCATCCCCCACCTGGCACCGGTCGATGCAGACGGGCGGCGCTGGATCAGAACCGGACTGGGCACACCGATCCTGCTGATCGAGCAGCATCCGGCCCACGCAGCCCTGAGCCAGTGCGCCCTGGCGCTCACCACGGTGGGAGCCAACACGGCCGAACTCGGGGCCCTGGCGGTGCCGATGATCGTCCTGGTGCCCACCCAGCATCTGCAGGTCATGCAGGCCTGGGATGGCTGGCTGGGGCTGGTGGCACGCCTGCCGTTGCTGCGCTGGCTGCTCGGCGTGGCTCTGACGGCCTGGCGGATGCGGCAACGGGGCTTTCTGGCCTGGCCGAACATCAGTGCCGGCCGCAGCGTGGTGCCGGAGCGGGTCGGCTCGATCTGGCCGGAGCAGATCGCCGCAGAGGCCGCCGACTGGCTGTCCCGGCCTGAGCGGCTGGCAGGCCAGCGCGAGGATCTGCGCAGCCTGCGGGGTCAGCCGGGGGCCGTGGCGGCCTTGGCGGGGATGGTGCGGGAACTGCTGCCTGAGGCTTAGCGTGAGATTTCCCCTCCGTTTGCCTTCGCTCCATGGCCAGCCCCGATTCCGTACCCAGCGAGCCAACGCTGGCCGCGCCGCCGCTGGCTGAACCCGACTGGCGCTCCAGGCTGACCCCCGAGCAGTACGAGGTGGCCCGCTGTGGCGGCACCGAGCGGGCTTTCACCGGGATCTACTGGAACAACAAGCAGGCCGGCCAGTATCGCTGCGTGTGCTGTGGCTCCGAACTGTTCAGCTCCACCGCCAAGTTCGAGTCAGGCACGGGCTGGCCCAGCTTCTTCGACGGGGTCGATCCGGCCGCGATCACCACGGTGGAGGACCGCAGCCACGGCATGGTGCGCACCGAAATCCGCTGTGCCCGCTGCGAAGCCCATCTCGGCCACCTGTTCACCGACGGGCCCTCCCCCACCGGCCTGCGCTATTGCGTCAACTCGGCATCACTCGACTTCAACCCTGCCTGAGGCCGCCGGCACTCACCAGGGATCCTCGAAGCCGGAGCGCTCCGGCCGATCAACGGGAAAGGTTGCCGGCTGAGCTTCAGGCCCGTCGTAGGGCCCTTGATAAGGCTCTTGATAGGGCTCTGGATCGACATCGAGCGGCTCCTCCTGCCGATCAAGCGGGGGACGACGCTGGAGGGAGCGTGGCTGGGCGGACCTTGGCAGTGGCCGCTCCGATGCAGCAGGAGTGGCCCTGAACGGCGGCGGATCGAGATCTTCGAAACGGCGATCTTCGTAGCGGCGGTCTTCGTAGCGAGCGTCCTCGTAGCGGCGATCCTGCCTTGAGCGCTCTTCGCTCTCTCCTGGTCCGGATCGGCCTGGCTCCCGCCCGCCCCGAACCGGTTCAGCCTGATCGTCCTGGTCATCGAGGTAGCGGCGTTGGCGCATGGGCTCCTGGCGCCGGCGATCCAGTTCGACGTACTCCAGTTCTTCGTCGCGCTGGGGCTCGAGGGCGCGACTGGTGGCTGGCTGGATGCGGCGCTGCTCCTGGGCGGTGGGCTGGCCCGATGTCAGCTGGTTCTCGACGGGGACCATCGGCTGGCGAAAGCGGTCCCGTTCCTCCTGTTCCCAGCTCGGTCCACCGATGCCGAGCTTTTCGAGCAGGCCGCTGCCGAGCTGCTTGAGTTTCTCTTCAGCGCCCTCGTACACGATGATCCGATCCGGGCCGCTGCTGACGATCTCCTCGACCGCGAGTTCCCAGGTGCTCAGCACACCCTCACCGAGCAGGGGCACCCCAAGGGCACCGAGCACCAGCGTGGTGAGTTCACCGGTCTCGATGTCGAAGCTGAACCCAAGCACCCGGCCGAGCTGCTCGCCCGATTCCGAGACCACCTGGCTGTTGATCACCTTGCTGTAGCGCTCGGGATTGAAGCTCTGGGTGAGTGAATCGACCGAATCCACCAGGATCACATCGCCCACCTGGCGGATCCGATCGAGCGGCATCCAGCGGGGCAGACCTGGAAGAAAGCGGGTGAGTGGGTTATCCCGCAGGCCGAGGGCCATCACTTCGCGACGGTCGATGTCCACGACCACCTCGCCGACCACCCCGAGCCTCCGGCCGGTGTCGCGGGTGATCACCTGGGTGCCCATCAGCTCGGATCGCAACCAGAGCCTGTCGCTGGGTACGGCCCTGGCTGGATCGGTCGAAGGAGGGATGGAGGAGGTCAATGGCCTGATCCCGCGTGGTGTCGGCGAAGCGGATGTTGTTGGGGTCATTGTGACCCACGGCTCAGGCGGCGGTGGGCAGGCCGACCACCTGGGTGTGGGAGCCTCGGGCCTGGGTCACGCCGATCGTGCGGGTGGCGGCGGCGATCATCGGCCGGCGGTGACTGACCACCAGAAACTGAGCCTGGTCAGCCTGGCTGGCGATCAGGGCTGCCAGCCGCTCGACATTGACACCATCCAGGAAGCTGTCCACCTCATCGAGGGCATAAAAAGGGGATGGGCGGAAGCGCTGCAGGGCGAACAGGAAACTCAGGGCCGTCAGCGACTTCTCTCCACCGGACATCGAGGCCAGCCGCCGCACCTCCTTGCCCTTCGGATGGGCGACGAGGGTGAGGCCACCCTCCAGGGGTTGATCCGGGTTCTCCAGCTGGAGGTGGCCTTCCCCATCGGAAAGGCCGGCGAAGATCTCGCGGAAATGGCCATCAACCGCCTGGAAAGCTTCGAGGAAGGCCTCCTGACGCAGGGTCGCCACGGTTTCGATCCGCAGCAGCAACTCCTCCCGCTCCTTGCTCAGCACATCAAGGCGCCCTTCAAGTTCGGCAATGCGCTGCTCAAGCTGGTCAAGCTCCTCGAGGGCCAGCATGTTGACCGGCTCCAGGGCCTCCATGCGCTGCTGGAGGCGGCGCAACTCCTGGTCGAGGCCGTCCAGAGCAAGCTCCCGCACAGAGGCGGGGATCTCAGGCAGCGGGTCGGGCAGTTCCCGGGCCATCGCCTCAAGTCGAAGGATGAGGCTGCGCTCCTGCTCGGCGATGGCCAGCAATTCCTCACCGAGCCGCTGCAACTGCCAGTCGTGCTGCTGGAGAGCCTGGCGCTGGGCAGCGAGCTGGGCTTCGGCTGCATCCCTGGCCCGGCGGCGCTCGCCGAAGCGTTCCTGCAGGTCCTGCTGCTGGATCTCCAGGCCCTTGCGGCGTTCCTGCTCCTGCTGCTGCTGCTGTCGCCACTGCGCGTGGGCCTCGGCCAGGGCAGCCACGGACTGCTGCAGACGCTGTTCCTCAATGGCAACGGAAGCCATCTGGTCGGCGAATCGCTCGGTTGCCAGGGCCCGCTCACGTCGGGCCGAAAGAAGAGCGTCGCGGTGCAGACGCGCCTCACTGAGCCGAAGATCGGCTGTTTCAAGATCCTGCTGCAAGCCCTGCCAGCGGCCGCGATCAGCGGACGACTGGGCGCCGGCCTCCTCGGCTTCGAGGGCCGCCAGTTGCTGCTCCAGGGGATTGATCAGGCTGGCCAGCACCACCAGGCGCTCCTGATCAACCAACAGGGCGGCCTGGAGCTGAGCCAATCGATGCTGCAGCTGCTGCTGGCGCTCCAACTGGGGGCCGAGGGACCGCTGGGCGGCGCCCAGCTCCGCCGCCAGGGCGGCCTGGCGCTGCTGGCGCTGGTTCAGCGCAGGGCGCAGCTGCTCCAGTTGCCGTCCCAGATCAGCTTCCCGCCGCCGCGAGGCCACCAGGCTTTCGCCGAGCTCCAGCAACCGCCGCCGCAATGGCTCCGCCTCGTCCTGTTCGCCACCGCTGCCGAAACCGAGCTGACCGGCGCGGGGCTGCAGGCTGCCGCCGGTCATGGCGCCGCTGCGCTCGAGCAGTTCGCCTTCGAGGGTGACGGCGCGGCAACGACCCAGCTCCCGACGGGCGCTGGCCAGATCCTCAAACACCAGGGTGTCCCCGAAGACGTGGCCGAACACATCCCCATAGACCGGCTCAAAACGGATCAGCCCCACGGCCCGACCGACCAGCCCACCACCGCGGCCGGCCGGTCCTCCCCGACCCCGCTCCAGGGCGGCCCCGCCCCGGCCAGGGCCACCGCCCCGGATCTTGTTGAGCGGCAGGAAGGTGAGTCGTCCGGCCCGCCGGGTCTTGAGCAGCTCAATCGCCCGGGCAGCGATGCGATCGTCATCGACCACCACCTGGGAGAGCCGGCCACCGGCCGCCACCTCCAGGGCCAGCCGCAGTCGCTCCTCCACCTCACCGAGCTGGGCGACCGGGCCGTGGATCCCCTCCAGTCCTGATTCCAGCAGCAACCGCAGAGCGCCGGTTCCCCGGCTTTCCTGCAAGGTGTCGCGGCGGCTCTCGATCCGGGCGATCTCCCGTTCCAAACCGACCTGCTCCTGCTCCAGCCGCGTGCGGGTGCGTTGCTGAAGAGCAAGGGCGTCGCTCAGCTCCTGAATCTGCCGGATGTCGCCTTGCAGCTGGAGCTCCAGGGCCTGAGCCTCGGCCTGCAACGCCTGCTGTCCCTGCTGAGACGCCTGGTCGGTGCTGCCGCCATGGGCCAGCTCAGCGCCGAGTTCGACGAGCCGGTCGTGCTCCTGCCGCAATCGCTCCCCACATTGCTGCTGCTCGGCCAGCAGGGGGGTGAGCTGGGCCTGCAGGGCCTGGCGACGCTGGCTGCGTTGCTTCTGCTCCTCCAGCCAACTGCTGGAGCGGCCCGCCACCTCACCCAGCCGGCGACGGGAGAGTTCCACCGCCCCTTCAGCGCTGCGGCAGGCGCGTTCGGCCTGCTCCAGCGCCTCGCCCCCATCCCCCTCGCGGCCTGAGGCCAGTTGCTGGCAGCGCAAGTCCTCCTTCTGCTGCTGGAGCCCCTGGCGCCGCGACTGAAACTGCTCGGCCTCCTGCTGATGGCGCTCGGACTGACGGGCCAGCTCCCGACCACTGGCCTCAAGGCCAGCCAGCTCGGCCTGCACGGCCAGCAGGCTGTCTTCACCCAGGGCCTTGACCTCCGCCTGGAGCAAGGCCAGTCGTGCGGCTCCCTCCTGGAGCGCCGATTCCGCGACGGTCAGGGCGGCCCGATCGGTTTCCTGCTGCCGGGTGAGAGCCAGGCGACGACTGCCCAGCTCGCTGTGCTGCCGCTGGGCGAGCTCAAAACTCAGGACCTGATGCTGAAGACGACCCTCCAGCAGCCGCTGGCGCAGGTCCTGGTAGGTGCGGGCTTTGGCGCAATCACGCTCGAGCTTCAGGCGACTGGCCAGCAATTCCTGCTCGACGATGCGGCAGCGCTCCTGCCGCTCCTGCACCTCGTCGAGCTTGGCGCGGGACTGCTCGATGCGGGAATCGAACAGGGCAACGCCAGCCAGTTCATCGATCAGGCCACGCCGATCGCGGGAACCCATCGAAACGATCCGGGTGACATCGCCCTGCATGACGACATTGCTGCCCTCCGGGTCCACCCGCAACCGCCGCAGCTGGCCCTGCACCTGCTGAAGGTTGCAGGCGACGCCATCGGCGCTGAACGAACTGCTGTAGGTGCCGCCCGGGGCCAGCCGCAGCCGCCGCGTCACGCTCCACTCCCTCTGACCGGGCTGGATCCACGGCCCCTCCGCTGGAGCTTCCAGGCCCTCCTCAGCGGGGTCGGGTCGCCAGTCGGCGAGATCGAAGCGGACCGTGACGACCATTTCGGCCGCCTTGCCCTGGCGCACCACGGCGCTGTTGATCAGGTCGGGCAACCGCTCCGCCCGCATGCCCCGGCTGGTGGCCAGACCCAGGCAGAACAGAACCCCATCGAGAATATTGCTCTTGCCGGAGCCGTTCGGTCCGGTGACGACCGTGAAGGAGGGCTCCAGCTGGATCGCCATCGATCCGCCGAACGACTTGAAATGAGTGAGCTCGACCTGATTGATGTGAACCAACAGGCCCGCGCGCCGAGCACATCAAATTTAGCGGATGTGGCCAGAAGCTCAACCCCTTCCCTAACTTGTGAATCAACATGCCGAACCAGCCCGCCATGGAACCGGATCCATCCACCATCAACCACGAACGCTTTCGTGAGCGGTTCGAGGCCCTGTTGCCCACCATCCAGCGTGAGTGGCCCCAGGTGGCCCGCGAAACCCTCGAAGCCACCCGTGGCAGCTTCGATGACGTGGTCGCTGTGATCGCCGAGCAAACCGGTCGCACCGCCACCGGGGTTCAACACCAGCTCGGGGAGCTGCTTCAGGTGGCCACCAAGCAGACCCGCCACCTTGCCGACCAGATCGGGCCGCTGGAAGAACAACTGGAGCATCTGCTCGATGAGCTCAACAGCAGCCTGAGGCCCCGGATCGAGAAGCCGGTGCGCGAACGGCCGCTGCTCGCCCTCGGTGTGGCGGCAGGAGTGGGGATGATTGCCGGCCTGCTGCTGGCTTCGGGGCGGCGCTCGGCATGAGCAACGAGCGCGACCGGGCTGGAGGAGGCGGCGCCACGCGAATGGCAGCGAGCCGGGTGAGCGCCCTGGTCAGCTCGGTGATGGATCTGCACGTACGGATCGCCTTGCAGGAGGCTGACAGTGAAAAACGGCGCCTGATCAGTGGCGGGTTGCTGCTGGGAGGGGGCCTCACCTTTCTGATGCTGGCCACCGTGCTCGGCCAGCTGGCCCTGGTGCTCTGGTTGCATCTGGGCTTTGGCTGGGGCTGGATCAGGGCCGTGCTGACTGTGGTGGCCGGCGATCTCGTGCTGGCAGGGCTGTTCCTGCGGATCGGTGGCCAACTGATGAAGGGTCCCTATCTGCCCCAGACCACCGCAGGCCTCAGCAAAACCACCCGGGCGATTCTGGGGCGCTGAATCGGAAAGCCTCGCCTCAGGCGGCCAACGCCGCGGTGATCGTGGGGTTGCTGTACCAGCTCATCGGGCCCTCCTTCACGGCGACGATGCCGAGCTCCCTGCGGAGCTCCTCCAGGTCCTGCCCCATGCGGTCCTCCCAGAGAACGGGGAACAGAGGTTGGGCCTGCTCAGCCATCTCCAGACCCCTGAGAATCATCCCGAGGGTGTATCGGGCTGTCCGGGCCTGATGCTCGACTGCCTCGATCTGATCCAAGGGAACGTCTGATTTCAACCAGGTCAACAGCAGGATCACCAGATCAAGGAAGCCAAGGCCTGGGTGATTGAACTGGCCCACACTGATACTCACCACACCGATCTCACCACGGCCATCAAGGCTGAAACCACTGATGATGTGGTGGATGTCATGGGTGGCAAACACGCGGTAATTGATGTAATCGGCGTCAGTTTCAAGGTTGTTGTAAAAGGTTGGTTCCGGGAAGAAATTGATGTCATAGCCCAGGCAGCCAAGCGCCGTGGCATAGGTGTGGCCCAGAGTTCCTCTGGGGAGTTTCCTGAGGGCATCAGCGTCATACGGACCACAGAGCCGCCGCTGCTTGATCAGCTCGGCGGCGGCGGGATTGCGATTCAGCAGGGTGGTGCAGAGCTTCATCGGGCTGGAGCTGCGCAGGCGATGCGAAAGCAGGAAAACATTGCCCGCATCAGCTCCGCCGCCAACAGCAAGGTCTGTCAGCTCCAGAAACTCCTTCAGATTGGCCTGGGTGGCAATGGAATCGAGGTAGCGGAAACCCATGGGATCGAAAAGGCGGCAAAAATACGGTTCAGCTTTGGCTCAGTTCTGCGGCAGGCCAGCCGCTTCCACCCAGACGGACACAGAGCCGCCAAGGCAGTGAAACTCGGCCCAGCCGTGTTCATTGGTGGTGATCAACTCGGTGCGATGGCCGGTGAGATCACGGAATTCGGTGAACGCTTTCCCCACTTCCATCCATCGGCTGCCTGCCGGGCCAGCGCTGAGCAGAACTGCCATAGCGCCGGGATGCTCAACACTGCCGAGCCGGGTCCAGCCGATCCTGTGGACGTGATCAAAATAATCGTACTGATCACCATAGGCGAACTGATTCCGAGCAAGCAACAGCTTGTCGAGAATGCTGCGGTGACTATCCATCCAGATCTCATGGACATTCCCATCCTTGCCTTTGTCGATGTAGTGGGCTCCGTAGTAATCAGGATGGAAGATGCAGGGATAGCCTTCCCGGCGCAGCAGGATGATCGCGTAGGCGAGTGGTTTGAACCAGCTTTCCACCACCGATTCAAGTGCCTGCAGGGGCTGGGTGTCGTGGTTCTCAACGATGGTGGCCGCCAGGAGCGGCATCTCCTTCATCAAGGTGCCATCCAGGATGGTGCGCATATCAAACGCTTCGCCACGGCGGCTGGCCTGGTGAAAATTGTTGTGGAGCGGGGCATCAAAGAGGCTGAGCTTGCCGCCGGTGTTGGCTGCGTACCAACTGAGGGTGGCGAGGTTGTAGGTCCAGTACTCCCCGACCACGAACAGATCCCGCTGGGCGTGATCTTCCAGGTGTTGCACCCATTCACCAAAGAAATCACTACTGATGTGCTTGATCGCATCCAGACGGAAACCATCCACACCCACATGATCAAGCATCCATTCGCCCCAGTGCTTCAGCTCAACACGCACTTCGGGATGATTGATGTCGAGATCGCAACCCATCAGGTAGTCATAGTTGCCGCTTTCAAGATCCACATTGCCATCGAAGTCTTTGTCTTTCATTCGCCAGATTGCTTTTGTACCTGGATCCAAACTGTTATAATCCACCGCATCAAAATGCCACCAGTGCCAGTCCATGCCGGAGTGAAGCCCGTTACGGGCAGGAAAATTGAAGCCAGTCCAGGAGCGGATCGTACGGGCCTCTCCCATGGCCTCGTAACGATTGGAGGGGTTGAAGGGGATGGCGTCGAAATCTTCTTCGAAATCAGCTGCCATCTTGTGATTCAGCACGGCATCGGCATAAACCTGAATGCCGCTGTCATGGCAGGCCTGGATGGCAGCCATCAACTCAGCCTTGGTTCCATACTTGGTGGCCACAGTTCCCTTCTGATCGAACTCGCCGAGGTCGAAGAGGTCGTAGGTGCCATAGCCCACGTCATTGGCGCCACCGATGCCCTTGTTGGCAGGCGGCAGCCAGAGGCCGGTGATGCCCAGCGCAGTCAGGGCGGGAACTTCGCTGAGCAATCGGCTCCAGTGCTGTCCATCGGCGGGGGTGTACCAATGAAACCACTGCATCATCGTGCCGTTGTATTCCCCAACGCCCTTCTTGGCGAGCAGATCCTCGGTGTGGGTGTCGAGCCATCCCCGCAGCAGGGCGATGGCAGCCTCCGCCGTATCTGTGCCTGGATCCCTTTCCGCTTCGAGCACCAGATCTCGCAGCTCGGTGAAGATGGGGTCCATGGGGGAAGGAATAACCGCTGGCATCTTATCGGTGTTCTGGCAAGCCGGGTTAACCGCAGGTCAACGGATCTCGTATTTCAACCAACGGCAATCGATGCCACCGTTGCTCACCGGAATACGACGACTGGCTTTCATCCGCAGAGCGCCGGTGCGCTCTGCGTTACCACTCAACAGCCAGAGCGTCCAGCCCGAGCAGCGCGCCTTGACCATGGCACCGAGATCGAAGTAAAGCTGATCCAGATCTTCCCCGGCGCCGAGCCGCTCGCCGTAGGGCGGATTGCAGACGAGAACACCTGGTTGCGGGGGTGGTACGAAGTCACGACAGTCGCCATGGCGCAGCTCCAGCCAGGGGGCCACACCGGCCGCTTCTGCATTGGCGACGGCCTGCGCGTACACCAGCGCCTCCCGTTCCATCCCGATGATCGGCGCGAGCGGAGTGCCGGCCGCAGAAGCATCGCGAGCCAGGGCGGCCGCTGCCGCCCACTCCCGCTCCCAGAGCGCCGCATCGAAATCAGGCCAGCGCCGCAGGGCAAGTTCGCGGCCCGCCAGCCCGGGTGCAAAGCCCAGGGCCATGCAGGCGGCCTCGATCAGCAGGGTGCCGGAGCCGCAGAGAGGATCGGCCAGGGGCACGGTTCCATCCCAGCCCGTGAAACCGATCAGGCCGGCCGCCAGGTTTTCCTTGAGCGGAGCCAGACCGACGGCGGCCCGCCAGCCGCGGCGGTGCAGGCTGCCGGCCGAGCCATCGGCGCTCAGCACCGCCTCACTGCCGCGTCCAGCGCTGGCCAGATGCAGGTGCAGACAAAGGTCGGGATCATCCAGGTCGATCGAGGAGCGCTCACCCCAGCGCTGCCGCTGCCAGTCGACCAGGGCATTCTTCACCTGAAGGGCGGTGAAGTGGCTGTGGTTCAGCCCCGGGGCGGTGCCGCTCACCTCAACACGGAAGCTGCGCTGGGGCGGCAGCCAGCACCCCCAGTCAGCGGCCCGTTGCACGCCGGCGTAGAGGTCGCCTGGGCTGCTGCACGGGAAGCGATCCAGTTCCCGCAGGATCCGAAACGGCAGCCGGGCCTGCAGATGCAGGCGGTAAAGACCCGCGCTGTCGGTGCGGAATGCCACCGCCCGGCGCAGGGGCTGCACCGCCACTGCCCCCAGGGTGTCCAGCTCGGCGGCACCGAGCTCCTCAAGCCCTGGTGGCACGACGGCGATGCAGGCGAACGGGGCACTCATGGGGTTGGACCGGGGCCGGCGGCAGAGTTCGGGAATGACCACCCTGCCCGGTGGCCCAGCCAACGCCGTTCTGGTGGCACAATGATCAGGTCCGTCCTTGGGCGGACTAGGTGGCTCACACCAGTGCTTCGGACAGCGGTTCGATTCCGCTCAGCTCCACTTCACTCTTCTTCAGGGTGATCATCCAGGGGCTGCAATGGTTTCGACGGGGTAAGAGGAGGGTGACTGAAGCCTGCTCGGTAAGAGCAAATCCGTAACAGCGAACAACATCGTTGCTTTCTCCCGTCAGCCCGCCCCTGTGGCCGCCTGACTCCTTAGGGAGATGGGGTAAGTCAGCCTTATCACCCAATTGACTCACGGGGGCTGGAAGGCCCCCATCTTTGTTCAGAACTTGCGCAACTCCCGGCGCGGATCCCGCTGGGTTCCACCGAGGCCGGAAACGATCTGCACGCCCAGCCCGAGCATCAGCACGGCCAGGGCCAGCAGCAGCCAGAGTTTGTGGCGGGAAGGAGCCAAAGCAAGCGTCTGATCGGGATCCATGCTCCCCCGGATCGGTGAGGATCGAACCGTGCTTCCGCATTCTCTGTCGTGTTGTTCAACCTGAAACAACGTCTCCAGTCGCTCCGAATGGTGGCGGGGCTGGCGACGTTTCTGAAGAATCCCGGTGAACTCAACAGCGTGTTTGCGGTGGCTCGCAGCCTTCAGGGCACCCCACTCGCTACCCAGATGCAGCGCCATCTGCTCGCGGACCCCCGCATGGCAGATCTGGTGGAAACGAACTGGCGGCCGGCCCCGATCAACCTGGCCCAGCTCGCTTCCCTGCCGGTGGGCAGCCTCGGCCACACCTACGCCCAGCAGCTCCAGAGCCAGGGCCTCACACCCGAGAGCCTGGTCGATCCGACCCCGATCCACTCACCTGCCGCTTACATCACCCATCGGCTGCGGGAGACCCACGACATCATTCATGTGCTCACCGGCTTCGGCACCGATGGTCCCGGCGAGCTGGGCCTGCAGGCCTTCAACCTCGCCCAGGTGCGCTCCCCCCTGGCCGTGATGTTGATCTTCGGCGGGCTGCTCGGCACCCTTCAGGAGGATGAGCCACTCGAACCCCTGCTGCGGGCCCTGATCCGGGGCTTCGAGCTGGGTCTGGCAGCCCCCTGTCTGATCACCTACAAGCTGGAGGAGGGCTGGGAGAGGCCGTTGAGCGACTGGAGGCAGGAGCTGGGCCTGCCGGAGACGCCGGCCGTTGCGGCATGAAGGAAGGCCACAGCAGGGTCTTCATGGAGTGGGGGAGATGGCCTTGAACCCACTCCAGGCCTTGAGTTCCTCCACCGTGAGAACCCCCTCCTTCTTCTCCCCGCCCAGTTCCCAGGTGGGATACGCCCGCACCTGGGCCTCCAGGCAGCGCCGGCGACCCGCCTCCTCACGGTCGCATTCCACATAGGGCAACCGTTCGCCGGCTTCGGTGCCGAACAGATTCTTCTGATAGAAGCAATGGGGGCACCACCAGGCCCCGTAGAACACAGCTCCCCGCAGGAGCAGATGCTCCACCAGCGCCTTCTGCTCCGGCGTGGAGGGAGAAACCGCCTGACCAAGGCCACTCGCCGCGGCGGGGCGGGGCTGGCTCGCCGCCTGGGTTTCCAAGCCGCTGCCGACCAGGGCCAACCCGCCGAGCAGCAGGCCCAAGGCCCAGCCGCCCGTCCGGCTCTGACCAGCAACAAAAGGATTGGCCATCGCGAAACCGGCTGTCAGTGGGGCGAGATTAAGCAGCCGTTCGGGCTTCCGCCCTGCTCGGACCCACCAAAACGTGAACCTGGCTGGGAAACTGAAGGCGTTGCTTCCCGGTCCGGAGTCTCGATGGGTTTGCCTCGATGAGCGCCAACGGCTACCGCGACTACTTCAAGGTGCTGGGTGTCGAGCGCAGCGCTGACGCCGATGCGATCAAGCGCTCGTTCCGCAAGCTCGCCCGCCAGTACCACCCGGACGTGAATCCGGACGATGCCTCGGCGGAGGCCAAGTTCAAGGAGATCAGCGAGGCCTACGAAGTGCTCTCCGATCCGGAGAAGCGTCGCCGCTACGAACAGTTCGGCCAGTACTGGAGTCAGATGGGCGGCGGCAGCGGTGGCGCCCCAGGCTTTGATGTGGATTTCGGCCGCTACGGCAATTTCGACGATTTCATCAATGACCTGCTCGGCCGTTTCGGCGGCCAGGCCGGCCAGGGGGGACCGGCCGGCTTCGGGGGAGCGCCGGGAGGTTTCGGGTTCTCAGGAGGATTTCCGGGGGGGTTCTCCTCCGGGTTCGGTGGGTCCGGCGGAGCCCCTGGCCGCCCGGCAACCCTCAACCTTGATGCCGAAGCCACGATCAACCTGAGTTATGCCGAGGCGTTTCGCGGCTGCGAGCGCACCCTGGCGGTGAACGACGAGCGGGTCCAGGTAAGGGTGCCTGCCGGGGTGAAGAACGGCAGCCGCCTGCGTCTCAAGGGCAAAGGCAACCTCCAGCCTGGAACAGGCCGTCGCGGCGATCTCTACCTCAACTTGAAGCTGCTGGAGCATCCGGTCTGGAAGCTCGATGGTGATCAGTTGCGCGCCGACCTGCCCCTCAGCCTTGATGAACTGGCCCTCGGCGGAGAAGTGCGGGTGGCCACACCGGATGGGGAAGCCACCGTGCAGGTGCCAGCCGGCGTGGCCCTGGGCCGCAGCCTGCGGCTGAAGGGGAAGGGCTGGCCCCTCAAGGAGGGACGTGGCGATCTGCTGCTCAGCCTCTGCCTCAAGCTGCCGGAGCAGTTCAGTGAGAGCGAACGGGAGTTGCTGGAAAAGCTGCGTCTGGTTCGCAGCATCGACCCCCGCAGCGACTGGATGCAGGCCGCCAGGCTCTGAGTGAAAGCAGGCAGCAGCCAATCCACGGATCCTGCAGACTCCCGCAGTGAGAAGTGGTCGGGATTTGGCTAGGCAACGGCTATGGCTGTGGTTGGCCCTTCTGGTGTTCGGGGCTTCCGTGGCGCTGAAGGCGGTGATCCCGCCTCAGAGCGCCCCGCCGGGAGTGCTTGTTCAGGAGAAGTCAAGGTTGGTGGATCCCGCCACCGAACTGCTCAACGCCAACGCCGTTGCGGTGAAGGCCGGTCTGTTCATCGAGAATCTTCACAGCCTCTCGTTGCGGCAGCGGATCTTCAATGCCGAGGGCCTCTACTGGTTGATCTGGCCGCAGGACATCCAGAGAGTGATGGAGGCAGAAGAAATCAGCCCTCTGCAGCTGGTGGAAATCACCAATCAGGTCAACTCCTCCTCAACCCTGATCGAGCCGGATACGGCAGCTCCGGTGGCACTATCAGACGGCAGCTTCTATCAACTGTTTCGCTTTTCAACCAGCCTATACATTTCGAAGATTGATCTGTGCCGCTCTCCGTTTCAACGTCTGGTGCTGCCGGTGGTGCTTGAGATTGTCCCCGATGCGTTCTCCCTCTCCCAGAAGAAAGTGCTGCTGGTTGCCGATACCGGTCCGGGCAACAGCACGATTGGGGCGGATGCCTCAATCAACGGTTTTAGCATTGAGTCAACCCGTTATGTGTCGTCACTTCATTCCTACGGCACCACCTGGGGCCTGAATCGGGGCTCCCTGGATTATCCCCGCCTCAGCCTTGAGGTTGTGATGAGAAGTGATTCCTTTTCAAGTTTTGTTACCTGGATTCTGCCACTGCTGATCGTGATGTTGATCGTGATGCTCGCTCCCCTGCTGGATGGGGAGCTGGGCGACCTTCGGCTGGCCATTCCATCCACCGCCCTTCTGACCCTGATCTTTCTCCAGCAGACCTACAAGGCCGAGCTGCCTGCCCTGAACTATCTCACGTTTCTTGATTATCTCTATGCCTACTCCTACATCGTTTCCCTCGTGCTGTTCATCCTATTCCTGTGGGGAAACAATGTGTACTCGAACGCCAATGAGACCAGCAAGCCAGCTGCTGTTCTGAGGATCGCAGGGGTTGACAGGGTATTCCAGATCAGTTCCTTCGTGGGATTCTTCGTGGTGGGCATTCTCGCCTGGATGATATGAGAACTGGCTTGTAAGTACTGGCCCAGGAAGTGATCCTGAAACCCTGGGCCCCTAGGATCGACCCAGTGATTCCTTTTGCATGGAGCTCGCCTACCGTCCTCGTCGCCTGCGCCGCACGCCGGCCCTCAGGGCCATGGTGCGTGAGTTTCAGCTGAGTCCGACTGATTTCATCTACCCGCTCTTCGTCCACGAAGGGGCCAGCAACGAACCGATCGGCGCCATGCCCGGCGCCCAGCGCTGGAGCCTCGATGGCCTGGTTGCGGAGGTGGGCAGGGCCTGGGATCTCGGCATCCGCTGCGTGGTGCTGTTTCCCAAGGTGGCCGATGGTCTCAAGACCGAAGACGGTGCCGAGTGCTTCAACGAGGGGGGGCTGATCCCCAGGGCGATCCGTCGCCTCAAGCTGGAGCATCCAGCGATGGCGGTGATGACCGACGTGGCCCTCGATCCCTATTCCTGCGATGGCCACGACGGCATCGTCAGCGACGAGGGCATCGTGCTCAACGACGAGACGGTGGCCCAGCTCTGCCGCCAGGCGGTGGCCCAGGCTCGCGCGGGCGCCGACCTGATCGGACCCAGCGACATGATGGACGGCCGGGTGGGTGCCATCCGCGAAGCACTCGACGAAGAGGGATTCGAGCAGGTGGGCATCATCAGCTACACCGCCAAATACGCTTCCGCCTACTACGGACCGTTCCGCGAGGCGCTGGATTCCGCCCCACGCCCCACCGGCGCCAAACCGATCCCCACCGACAAGAGCACCTATCAGATGGATCCGGCCAACGGCCGCGAAGCCCTCACCGAGGCCCTGCTTGATGAACAGGAAGGCTCAGACATCCTGATGGTGAAACCTGGCCTGGCCTATCTCGACATCATCCACCGACTCCGCCAGGAAACGGAGCTGCCGATCGCCGCTTACAACGTGAGTGGGGAGTACGCGATGGTGAAGGCGGCCGCCGAGCGGGGCTGGATCGATGAACGGGCGATCGTGCTGGAAACCCTGCTCTGCTTCAAGCGGGCCGGCGCCGACCTGATCCTCACCTACCACGCCTGCGACGCAGCCGCCTGGCTGCGTCAGGGCTGAAGCGCTTCTGGCCGGAGCAACTGCCGCCGCCCGGCCCTGCTCCGATCAGAATGGCTGCATCGATGAAGAGGCCCGATGGCCGTGCAACGTCTGGGCCATGTCGCCCTGCGGGTTCAGGACATGGATCGCGCCAAGGCCTTCTACCAGGCCCTCGGCCTCCGGATCACCTGGGAAGCCGAAGACTGGTCCTACCTTCAGTCGCCCCAGAGCGGCGATGGCCTGGCGCTGCTCAGCCCCGCCTACACGGTGGCGGGGCCCCATTTCGCCTTCCACTTCACGGACCGTCAGGAGGTGGATACCGTGCATGCCCAGCTGCTGGCCTCGGGCCACCGGGTCGGGCCGGTGCACGATCACCGCGATGGCACCGCCTCGTTCTATCTCCAGGACCCGGAAGGAAACTGGCTGGAGATGCTCTACGAACCGCCCGGTGGCATTCCCTACAACGTGGGTGCCGCTCCGATCCTGCTGGCGACCGGGCCTGAGCAGGTGCAGGGGCTGGCTTGAGGGCAGGCGAGTTGCTGGCGATCGAAACGGAAGCGCTCGAGCTGCTGGAGTGGCCGAGGCTGCTGGGCCAGCTGGCCGCGTTTGCCAGCACGACAGCAGGTGGGCGGCTCTGTCGTCGACTGGAGCTGCCGTCGAGCTGGACTGAAAGCCAGCGGCGGCTGGCTGAAACCACCGAATTGCTCGGGCTGGATGGCCTGATCGACGGCGGCCTGAGCTTCCAGGGCGTCGCTGATCTGGAGGCCACCCTCCAGCACTGCGGCAAGGGGGGGACGGCCAGTGGCGAGGCGCTGCTGCAACTGGCAACCACCCTGTCGGCGGCACGGCGCCTGCGGCGCCAGATCGATGATTCCGAACTGCGGCCGGTCTGCACGGCCCTGGTGGCTGAGTTGCGCACCCTGCCGGAGCTGGAGCAGCGGCTGCTGTTCGCTCTGGAGGAGGGGGGGCGGGTGGCTGACCGGGCCAGCCCTGAGCTGGGAGGGCTGCGCCTGCAGCTGGCCGGGGCGCGCCAGCAACGGCGTGAGCGGTTGCAGGAGCTGCTTCGACGTCTGGCTCCGCTCCTGCAGGACACGGTGATCGCCGAGCGCAACGGCCGGCCCGTGCTGGCGGTGAAGGCCGGCGCCGCCTCCCGGGTACCGGGTCTGGCCCATGACAGCTCCGCATCGGGCAGCACGATGTTCATCGAACCCCAGACCGTGATTGCGATCGGCAACCGGATAAGGGATCTGGAGGGACAGGAGCGCGATCTGGAACGGCGGATCCTTGCCGAGCTCAGCACGTTGGTGGCCGCCGAAGCCGAAGACCTGGCCGTGCTGCAGCGGGTGCTGTCCGAGCTGGACGCCGCCCTGGCCCGGGCGCGCTACGGCCAGGCCCTGGGCTCGGTGCGGCCGGAACTGGCCGCCGATCCGGGCGCCCCCTTTCTGCTCCAGGAGCTGCGGCACCCCCTGCTGCTCTGGCAGGAACGCCACGAGGCTGGGCACACCGTCGTACCGGTCACGATCTCCGTGGGACAGGACCTGCGGGTGGTGGCGATCACCGGTCCCAACACCGGCGGCAAGACGGTGACCCTCAAAAGCCTGGGGCTGGCGGCCCTGATGGCCAGGGCCGGGCTGTTCCTTCCCTGCTCGGGGACGCCGCGGCTGCCCTGGTGTGGCCTGATCCTCGCCGACATCGGCGATGAGCAATCGCTGCAGCAGAACCTCTCCACCTTCAGCGGTCATGTCCGCCGGATCGCCCGCATCCTGGCGGCCCTGCCGACCGGGGAGGCCCCGGCGATCGGCGCCAGCCTGGTGCTGCTCGATGAGCTGGGGGCCGGCACCGATCCAGCCGAGGGCACCGCCCTGGCGATCGCCCTGCTGCGCCACCTGGCCGGGCGGGCCCGACTGACGATCACCACCACCCATTTCGGCGAACTGAAGGCGCTCAAGTACGGCGACTCCCGCTTCGAAAACGCCTCGGTGGGCTTTGATCTGGAGACACTCTCACCCACCTACCAACTGCTCTGGGGCATCCCCGGCCGCAGCAACGCCCTGGCCATCGCCAGCCAGCTCGCCCTGGAGCCGGCTGTGATCGCCGCCGCTGCCGAGCTGCTCGTTCCACGCGGCGACGGGGAACTCAACCAGGTGATCCGTGGCCTCGAAGACCAGCGTCGGCGTCAGCAGGAGGCCGCCGAGGAGGCCGCCATCCTGCTGGCCCGCACCGAACTGCTGCACGAGGAACTGCTGCTGCGCTGGCAGCAGCAGCAGGAGCAGTCAGCCGAATTGCAGGAAGAGCGACGCCGGACCCTGGAGGCCTCGATCCGGGACGGCCAGCAGGAAGTGCGTCGCATCATCCGCCGCCTGCGCCAGGGCCAGACGGATGGGGAGCAGACCCGTCAGGCCGGTCAGCGGTTGAAGCGGCTCCAGGAGCAGCATCGACCCCAGCCCGAGCGGCGCCACCATCCAGGCTGGCAGCCGGTGGTGGGCGAGCGGATCCGGCTGCTGGCGCTGGGCAAGGCGGCGGAGGTGCTGGCGATCAGCTCCGACGGCCGGGAACTCACTGTGCGCTGTGGCGTGCTGCGACTCAACGTGGAGCTGGGAGCCATCGAGAGCCTGCAGGGGGAGAAGGCGGCTCCCCCGGAGGCGCCCAGCGTTCCGGTGGTTCAGGTGCACAGCCAGAAGTCCAGAGTCGGCAGCGGCCCCCAGGTGCGCACCGAGCGGAACACCGTGGATGTGCGGGGCCTGCGGGTGCACGAAGCCGAAGCGGCCGTGGAGGAACAGCTGCGCGGCTCCAACGGTCCGCTGTGGGTGATCCATGGTATCGGCACCGGCAAGCTCAAGAGGGGCCTGCGTCAGTGGCTCTCCAGCGTGCCCTGGGTGGAGCGGGTCAGCGACGCTGAGCAGGGTGATGGCGGCTCGGGCTGCAGCGTGATCTGGCCGATCTGAATGGCGACTTCAGGCCGCTCCACCCAGCTCCGGGAGCAGCACCGCCGTGGCCTCTTGCCTGGCAACGGCGGCCGGCCTCGGCAACGGCAACGCCTCTCCAGCCGCGTCGAAGAAGCGCCAGCCGCAGGGATCCACCTCCAGATGCACGGTCTGGCCAGGCACCACCTGCTGGGACGGGTCGGCGCGCAACTGGACCAGGTGGCTGCCATCCAGCAGACGACAACAAATCAGTTGCTCATTGCCAAGGGCTTCGATGTGGGTCACCTCGGCCGGGATGTTGCGGTTGGTGGCGGGAGCCAGCTTGAGGTGCTCCGGCCGCAGACCGCCCGTGAGCGCAGCCGGGTTGCCCTCCGCGTGGCGGATCAGGGCCTGGCCGCTGGGTCCTTCCACCAGAAAGCGCCTCAGTCCCAGCTGGATCTGGTCACCGCCGACGGCAAGCACCGGCAGCAGATTCATCGAAGGACTGCCGATGAACTGGGCGACGAAGAGATTGGAGGGCCAGTTGTAGAGCTGCAGTGGCGTGCCGAGCTGCTGAAGGCGGCCGGCATTGAGCACCGCGATCCGATGGCCCATCGTCATCGCCTCCACCTGGTCGTGGGTCACGTAGAGGGTGGTGATGCCGAGGTTTCGTTGCAGGGCCACGATCTGGGCCCTGGTGCCGGTGCGTAACTTGGCATCGAGATTGCTGAGCGGCTCATCCATCAGGAACACGGCGGGCTCCCTGGCGATCGCCCGGCCCAGGGCCACCCGTTGTTTCTGACCACCTGAGAGTTCCTTGGGCAGCCGATCGAGCAGGGGAGCAAGCTCCAGCTGATCAGCAACGGCAGCGATCCGGGCCTCGATGCGCGCTTCACGCGCCGAGGGCACCCTCAGTCCGGGCGGCAGATGACGACCAAGTCGGTGCAGGCTGTCCTGCAGTTGCCGGGGCAGGCTGCGGGGGCGGCTGCGGCGCAGACCGAAACCGATGTTGTCAGCCACGCTCAGGTGGGGATAGAGCGCATAGCTCTGAAACACCATCGCCACATCACGCTGGGACGGTGGCAGGTCGGTGACCGGGCGATCCCCGACGATCACCGCGCCGCTGCTGGGGGTTTCGAGGCCGGCGAGGATGCGCAGCAACGTGCTCTTGCCACAGCCCGATGGTCCCACCAGCACCAGGAACTCGCCGTCCTGGACGGTGAGATCGAGATGGCGCAGCACTTCCACCGCAGCGCTTCCCCGCCGGGCTGGGAAGGTCTTGCAGACCTGCTCGAAGCGAACCTCTGCCAAGACTGGCTCTCAGACTCCCCGATCCTAGGGTTGGCCGTTCACCTGGCCTGCGTCCACAGCTTTCCCTTGCAGTTCATCGATCAAGCCCGCATCGCGGTCCAGGGAGGCCGCGGCGGCGACGGCATCGTGGCCTTCCGACGTGAAAAGTACGTTCCCGCCGGTGGGCCATCCGGCGGGGATGGCGGCCATGGTGGCGCGGTCTGGCTCCAGGCCGACCCAAACCTGCAGACCCTGCTCGATTTCAAGTACAAACGCCTGTTTGCGGCGCCGGAGGGCCGTCGTGGCGGTCCGAACCGCAGTTCAGGAGCCGGTGGTGACGACCTGGTGATCCGGGTTCCCTGCGGCACGGAGGTCCGTGATGAAAACAGCCATCAGTTGCTCGGTGATCTCACCGAGCCCGGTGATCGGCTGAGGGTGGCGGCAGGCGGAAGGGGCGGCCTCGGCAACGCCCACTACCTCAGCAACCGCAACCGGGCACCTGAAAAATTCACCGAAGGGAAGGACGGCGAAGAGCGCCAGATTCAGCTGGAACTGAAATTGCTGGCTGAGGTGGGGATCATCGGCCTGCCCAATGCTGGCAAAAGCACCCTGATCAGTGTGCTCTCAGCGGCGAAACCGAAGATTGCCGACTACCCCTTCACCACCCTGATTCCCAACCTCGGCGTGGTGCGGCGCCCCAGCGGCGACGGCACGGTGTTCGCCGACATTCCGGGACTGATCGCCGGCGCCGCCCTCGGAGCGGGGCTTGGTCATGACTTCCTCAGGCACATTGAGCGGACCCGGCTGCTCGTGCACCTGATCGATGCAGCCAGCCCCGATGTGGTGGCCGATCTGGTGGTGGTGGAAGCGGAACTTGCTGCCTATGGCCATGGCCTGAAGGACAGGCCCAGGCTGCTGGCGCTCAACAAGATTGAACTGCTCGACGAGGAGGCTCTCAAGGCAGCCGCAGAGGCCCTCGCCCAGCACTGGCACGGTGGGCTTCTGCTGATTTCCTCGGCAACCCGTCAGGGTCTTGATGGGCTGCTGACAGCTGTCTGGAGGGAGCTGGGAATCAGCTGATCGAACGGAACGCCCTGCCGGGATCCGGCCAAGGGCGTTCAGCAGACCAGTTCAATCGTCGTAGACCCGGCACTCAGGGGCTTCCGGGTTGAGATCGCAATACACCTCAAGGGCACTTGGGTCGTGGCTGTCTTCGGGGTGATGCTCCTTGTACTCCTGCAGAGACTTCAGTTCGTCCTCAAGGTGGCCCAACTTGGCCTTGTCGCCGCTGGCCTTGGCCGTTTCGAGTTCGATCTGATCCTTGAGGATGTGCTCGTCGATGGAGTTCATAGGAAGGCCGGGCTGCATCAACCGGAGCTTTTCGTGGCCACCCTAAAGACCCGAATGGACCATTCCGAGCGTTTGTGGGCTGGAGCTGATCAAGCAGGCCGGTCGCTCAGCTCCAGCCAGCGCTCTTCCCCCTCGTGGATGCGGGCCGCCAGGCTGGCCAGCTGCTGGGTGAGGGCATCGAGACGGCCATGGTCACCGCCGGTTCCGGCCGCGAGCTCCCTCTCCAGGCGGCGGCGCTGCTCTTCCCAGTCGGGCAGGCGGTCCTCCAGCTCCGCGAGTTCGCGGTTCTCCTTGAAGCTTCGTCGTCGCTGCGCCCGCTCGGGGAAGACCTGGTCAGGGGGCTCCGGCACCTGCTGGCTCTGCCCAGAGCTGGCCGTCAACTGGCTGGCTGGTTTGACAGGGGGCTTGGTGGGGGACTTTGCCGGGGATCTGGCTGGGGGTTTGGCTGTGACGTCCCGCTCCAGGTAGGCGCTGTAGTTGCCTTCGAAGCGCTTCAGTTCGCCGGCTTCGAAACTGAACAGCCGGTCCACGGTGCGATCAAGGAAATAGCGGTCGTGGGAGACCACCACCACGCAGCCGCGGAAATCCTCGAGGAAATCCTCCAGGACCGTGAGGGTGTGCACGTCAAGGTCGTTGGTGGGCTCATCGAGCAGCAGCACGTTCGGTGCCTGGATCAACAGCCGGCAGAGCGCCAGCCGCCGCCGCTCGCCACCGGAGAGCTTGCTGATCGGGCTGTGCTGCTGGGCTGGCGGGAACAGGAAACGCTCCAGCAGCTGGGAGGCACTCACCTGGATCCCCCCCAGATCAATCTGGCTGGCCGCTTCTTCCTTGACGAAATCGATCACCTTGCGCTCCATCCCCCTGCCAGCCACCAGGTCGCCGCTCTGCTGGTCGAAGTAGGCCAGCTGAACGGTGCTGCCAAGCTCCAGGCGACCTTGCTGGGGCAGGCGCCGCCCGGCGATCAGATCCAGCAGGGTGGATTTTCCCGAGCCGTTCGGGCCGATGATCCCCACCCGGTCTTCAGGGCTGAAGTCGTAGCTGAAGTTGCGCAGCAACGGGCGCCCCTGGGGTGGGCTGTCGACGCCGGCCTCTGGGCTGGGCGCCCAGACCGTGATGTTCTCGGCGGTGATCGCACGCTTGCCGATCCGGCGGTTGGCCGTGGCCAGGCTGAGTTCCCCCCTGGCCTGGCGGCTCGGGGCCTCACGCATCGCCTCGATGCGCTGAATCCTGGCTTTCTGCTTGGTGCTGCGAGCCTGGGGCCCCCGGCTGAGCCACTCAAGCTCCCGCCGCAGAGCTCCCTTGAATTTAGCGGCACTGGCCGCTTCAGCGGCTTCCTCGCCAGCCTTGATCTGCAGGTAGGCGGCATAGTTTCCCGCGTAGGTGCGGGCCTCACCCCGATCCACTTCAACGATGCGGTTCGTCACCCGATCGAGAAAGTAGCGGTCGTGGGTCACCAAGACCAGGGCACCGCGGTAGCGCGCCAGGTAGCCCTGCAGCCATTCGATGCAGATGGCATCAAGGTGGTTGGTCGGTTCATCGAGCAGCAGCACATCCGGTTCCGCCACCAGGGCCGAGGCCAGGGCCAGCCGCTTGCGGTATCCACCGGAGAGTTCCTCCACCCGCCGCTGGGTGTCGTGAATGCCGAGCCGCTCCAGCACCTCGCGGCACTGCTGCTCCAGGTCCCAGGCATTGGCCCGGTCCATGCCGGCGCTCAGTTCCCCGAGTTCCCTCAGCAGGGCCTCGTGATCGGGATCCTCCGGATTGCCCTGGTGGGCCAGGGCGTCGCTGACGGCGGTGAAGCGCCTCAGCAGGGCCATCTTCTCGCCGCTGCCCTCGAACACCTGCTCCAGCACGGTGCGCTGCGGATCGAGCTCAGGGTCCTGGTTGACCAGAACCACGTTCAACTTCGCCGAGCAGCGCCGTTCCCCCTCGCCCGGTGTTTCAAGGCCAGCCAGCAGCTTGAGCAGGGTGGACTTGCCGGCTCCGTTGGGGCCGATCAGACCGAGCCGCTCGCGCTCGCCGACGTGCAGGGTGAGGTCGTGGAAAAGGGTGCGGATGCCGAAGTCCTTGCCGACCCCCACCAGGCTGATCAAACTCACGCGTTGGAAGGACGGCTCTGGCTCTCCAGATAAGCAAACACGCTCTTGTCCCCCACATCGGCTGCCGCCGGCATCGGGAACTTCCGCAGGCAGAGGATCAGCAGCAGGGCCGTCTGCACCGCCAGCAGGCTGAAGCTGGTGGGCCCATCCAGCCAACCAGCCAGTCGGCCCAGCAACGCGGCCGGCAGCAGCAGGGTGACGCCGATCGCCTCGGGCCGCTGGAAGCAGAAGAACTCCTTGAAGCCGATCCCAGCCAGGGCGGCAAAGAACGGGCCCACCGCCCAGATCCAGCGGGAATCGGCCGCCAGGGTGGGGAGCATGGCATCAACCCCCACCCGGGCGGCAAGCAGCACAGCGCCGGCGCAGCCCAGCAACCAGAAGAGCTGCAGGGCGCGGTGAAGGGGGCGAAGGTAGATGTGGATCCAGCGCAGGGCGAGCCCCAGCCCGGCCGCCATCACAAGCAGCCAGGGCCAGAGGGGGGTGCCGGCCATGCTTCGCCACTGCCACAGCAGGGCCGCTTCGCCCAGGGCCACCGCCAGCAGGGCAAGCCGGTAACCCAGCACCTCGCGACGATCGGTGGCATCGATCGTGAACGGCCCGTAGACCCCTTCGAACACCGGATCACCCGGTGCTGGATCGAGGTTCAAAGGGCCGGTGGTCGGAGCGGTCATCGGGTCAGCGCCCCAGGGGTCGTCGCCCTCATCATCGCTGGCTCCCAGGAGGGCATCCTTCCACCAGAGTGGCCAGATCAGGACCGGCCGGAACAATGCCGGAGGGTTGCAGCGGAAAGAGGGAACCGAAGTAGTCGCGCCGCCAGGCGGCGGGAAAGCAGGTGGCAGCAACACCAGGGAGGCGATGGAAACGCCGCCTCCAGTCCCAGAGGGCAGGGAACTGCCAGAGCGGCCGGCGGGAGCAGCCGAACAGGGGGGCATAGACCAACTCCAACCGGATCAGGGTGGGGAACAACACCACATCAGCGAGGCTGAGCCGATCACCGCAGAGCCAGGGGCTGCCACCGGCGAGGCTCAGCTCCAACGCTTCAAATGCCGCGAACAGCTCGGCCTCCGCCCTGTCGTAGGCCGCCTGATGGCGCGCGAAGCCACAGCGGTACACCCCATCGTTGACGGCGCCCTGGAGATGGTCGCGCCAGCGGTCGATCGGCTCAGCCAGCTCGATCGGCTCAAGATCAGGCGCGGAAGCCGGCGCCGGCCAACGATTGAGCAGTTCGATCAGCCGCGCGCTCTCGTTCACGACGATCCTCTGATCAACCCGGTCGTAGAGAAGCGGCACCGTGGCGCGGGCCCGGGGATCACTGCCGCAGCGGCGGTACAGATCCACCAGGGACAGAGCCCCCTCGAACGGTTCCACGAACCGCCAGCGGCCCGCCTTCGGATCCGGCTCCACCACCAGCAGCTCGATCGACCCCTCCAACTCCCGCAGGGTCCAGACCAGCCAGGCACGATGGGCCCAGGGGCAACTGCGACCGACGATCAGCAGATGACGGCCCGGCTGGCCGGCGCTGGCCGGACACTCGGGGGGAGTGGCGAAGGCTGCCGGCGGGCGGCGGTAGTTTCCCTCGGCATCGGCGGGCCCCAGGCCGCCCATCAGCTGCAGCCACTGCCAGTGCCAGGCCTGCCTGACCGCAGCAACCACAGGGGGTGGGATGGCGATGACGGATTCAGCGATTGCCCTGACTCTGATACGGCATCGACCAGACCTGCCAGGCTGAGCGGGCGGCTGGCACAGGGAGGCGATGGCAGCAGAAGGGCAGGTGGAAGCCGTGGGAGCCGCAAAGGTGCTGCTGGTGGCTGCCACCCATGGCAATGAACGCAACGCCGCCTGGCTTCTGGAGCACTGGCGTCAGCAGCCGGCCGCACCCGAGAGCTGCGGTCTGGCCCTGGAACTGGCGATCGGCAATCCGGCCGCCCTCGCCGCTGGGGTCCGCTACATCCAGCGGGATCTGAACCGTTGCTTCAACCCCGGACTCCTGAACGATCCAGGCAGGGAGGAACTGGAGATTCAGCAGGCCCGCCAGTTGATCGCGGCCCATGGCCCGGCCGGCACCACCCCCTGCGCCGTGGTGCTGGATCTGCACAGCACCACGGCGGCGATGGGAAACTCCCTGGTGCTCTATGGCCGCCGCCCTGCCGATCTGGCCCTGGCGGCCGGAATCCAGGCTCTGCTGGGGCTGCCGATCTATCTGCATGAGGGGGATGCAGCCCAGAGTGGCTTCCTGGTCGAGCGCTGGCCCTGCGGCCTGGTGATCGAGGTGGGTCCAGTGCCCCAGGGCGTGATCACCGCCACGATCTGCCGTCAGACCCAGCTGGCCGTCGAAGCCGCCCTCAGCGTGCTGGCCATGGCCCAGGCGGGCCGGCTGCGCCTACCGGCTGAACTGGTGGTTCACCGCCATCTGGGCAGCCTCGATCTGCCCCGCCACAGCGATGGCCGACCGGCCGCCTGCCTGCATCCCCTACGCCAGCACCGTGACTGGCAGCCCCTGTTTCCCGGTGATCCGCTGTTTCTCTGCCCGGATGGCACCACGATCAGCCAGGCGCAGAGTGCCCCAGCGGTGCAGTGGCCGGTGTTCATCAACGAGGCCGCCTATGGCGAGAAGGGGATCGCTCTGAGCGTCACGGAGCGGGAGTGCTGGCCCTGCTGTGGCAGCTGGGCCGAAGCGCTCACGGCTGTGGGCGTTGGCCTGGTTCCGAGGGCGTGCTGAGCCGGATCGGCCCGTTGTAGAGGACAGCCAGAACCGTGCGCCCATCCGGGGAAATCCTCAGCTCCGTTTCCACCGTGGCCGCGAGATTCAGCTGCTGCCAACCGGGGGGACCGCCGAGAAAACGGAACAGGATTCCCTGCTCACCCGTTTCAATGATGCAGTTGCCGGCGGCACGATCGAACATGCAGGCGGCTGTCCGATAGACGCCCAGACCGCCATTGAGTTTCTCGGCCTTCATCCGGGCCAGGTTCGTGGCCCGTTGCAGGTTGAAAGGGAAATCCGCCTGGGCCCATGCCGAAGCAGCCCCAACCGAAACCGCAGCCAGCAGGCCAAGGCCGGCGCGACGGACAAGACTCTGGATCGGGGCGGAAAAGCGACGAGACATCAGGTGGGAGCGGTGAAGAAAGGTGGACGAAACGGATCTCAGCCGCAGGCCCAGGTGCCTTGTTCCTTGGTGCAGGGCAGGTTGGTGGTGGTGCCGTCAGCCCAGTAGATCCTCAGCCGATCATCGGAGCTGCCGATGCGGAAGGTGAGTGATTTGACCACACCGGCCGGTGGCTTGCCGGCGGGGTCGGCGGGGTTGGGATCGACAGGGCTGGCCAGGCGCTGTTCGACCTGCTGCAGACGTTGCTCCAGCCGCTCGATCCGCTGAACCTGGGGATCTGACCTGCCCCAGCACCCCGTCAAGCCAACCGCCAGGGCCAGCCACCCGAAGGCGATCAGGGGTGAAGCAGCCTTTCTGGCGGCTTTGCGGGCACGAGTTGAAAAAAGCAACGGCATCGCCGCGCCCCGATCAGGGAACCCTGCACTCTTAGCAGCGCGGCTCAGGTGTTGGCCAGCCGCTCACTCCAGTAGACAACCGCTCCCTGCTGCTCAAGCTGAAGGCGACGAACCCTGGCCTGCTGAAGCGGGACCGTTTCTGAAGACCTGGAACCACGCAGATCCCAGCAGATCAACACCATGGGAATCGGGAAGGCGAATGCATAAAAAAACCTTAAGAAGGCATCGCCCCATTCGGGACGCTGATTGGCAAGCCGAGACATATGCCTGGCTCCTTGCCGCTCACGGTGAATCCCGGCCGTGCTGACACTCCACGGCAAGGAGAGCCCGCCATCCCCTCTGGTGCTGTGGAATGAAGCACCCGCCACTGACCCAACGTGCTGCGCGTCTGCGAACCCGAGCTGATGGATGGGGCAGAGCAGGCCAGGCAATACGCCGACGGGGATTTCAGCGCCACGGATCAGGCGGTGATCGATCGAATCGCCTTCCTGTTCCCTGCTGGGCTCGGTGAGCGGGTCGTTGATCTTGGCTGTGGTCCGGGGAACATCAGCTTTCGCCTCGCTTCCCGCCACCCCACCAGCGTCGTGCTCGGGCTGGATGGGGCTCAGGCCATGCTGGCGATCGCCGAGGCGAAGCTGCGGAGCGAACCAGCCTGGCCGAATCTCTCCTTCCAACTGGCCAGGCTCCCCTGCCCTGATCTGCCGGTGGCGTGCTTCTCAACCGTGGTGAGCAACAGCCTGCTCCATCATCTCCACGACCCGATGGTGCTCTGGAAAACCGTGCGGCAACTGGGGGCGACGGGGGCGGCGGTCTACGTGAAGGACCTGCGCCGGCCCGACTCGGAAGCGGCGGTGCAGGCCCTGCTGGCTGCCCATCTGGCAGGAGCGCCGCCGCTGCTGGAGCGTGACTATCTCCACTCCCTGCGCGCGGCCTTCACCCAGGAGGAAGTGCAGGAGCAACTGGAGCAAGCCGGACTGAGCGGCCTGGAGGTGAGGGCCCTGGAAGATCGCTATCTGGAGATCGCCGGGCGACTGGTTTGACACCAGGCTGGGGGGTGGTGCCAGCCGGGCTTCAGGCTCAGGTCCAGGGGACCGGCCTGCGGGTCCGGGGCAGATAGAGAGGATGCAGAGGACTGGCCGTCTTGCCCAGGCCGAGCACCTGCAGGGGCGGCAGCATCCGCCTGACCGCCTGGTCGCGCTCAAGCCAGCCGCCGCGTCGTCCCCAGGCGGCAACGACCAGCCTGGATCCGGCACTGCAGGCCTGAAGCCATCGGTCGTTGTCCGGGCCCACCGGGTCGGCCGCTTCGACCAGATCGGCCGGTCGTGTGGCACGGAACGCGAAGAGGTTGATCATGGTCAGGCCGCTGAAGCCCCAGTCCCTGGCAAAAGCGATGCAACGCCGCACGGTCGGATCGTCGGCATGCTCATCGGCCGTGCTGGGGTTCAGCCCCACCACGACGGCGCCATCAGCTGGCTCCCCCCAGCGGCGCCAGAGGGCATAGCGGTAACGCCGACAAGGGCTGAAGATGGCTCCCCGCTCGCCGTCCAGCTCCCGGAGGGTCGCCGACGGCAGCACGGACTCAGCGGAAGCAGCCGGTGGCCATTCACTGTGACGATGCGGATCAACCATCCGATTCAAGTTCCGGTTGATGATCCGGTAGAGCAGGCAGCAAGAGCAGCTTGAGAAATCAGAAGAATGAGCGCAGGATCGAGCTCAGTTTTGCTCTTGAAATCGATTATTGAGGTTTCCAGGAGGCAGTTAATCACCTGGAATTGTGTGAAAGCCGGTGATCGGATTTGAACCGACGACCTACTGATTACGAATCAGTTGCTCTACCACTGAGCTACACCGGCACCGCCATGAAATTAGCATTCAGCCATCCTCTGCACAGGTTCCGCCGATGCCTCCTTCTGATCCGAAAAACCTGGATCCAGCCCTGAGGGCCAGGCTGCTGCAGGAGGCAAAGGCTCCCTGGCGCGGGCTGCGCCGGGCCCTCTGGATCGCTCTCTCCGCCTCGGCGGCCATTGGCCTGGCCACGATGGCCCTGCGGGTGGCGGCTGGCGGTGAGCTGGCCTCAGGGGATCTGCTCATCCAGGTCGGAGCCCTGCTGCTGTTCGGCTTGCTGCTCTGGCGCGACCGGGCTGGAAGCAGCGATTAGCTGCAGCGAACCGGGCAACAGCAACGGCAACCCCAGGCTGAGCAGGTCATGGCCGGTCTGCTCAGCCTGGGGAAGGTTGCCTGCGGCCAGCTGCTGCACAGGACGCCTCAGCATCCAGCCAGCCTGAAGCAGCTGGTGCCACTGCCAGACCACCAGGCTGAGCAGAAACGCAGCCAGCAGCAGGTCCACCAGCCTTGAGCTGTTGGCGAGCGGAGAAAGATCAGCGGCCAGGCCGGCGCGGCTGTCGAGGATCCAGAGCAGTGGCAGCAGCGCTGCCACCCCGGCAGCCTGGGCCAACTTCAGCGGCAAGGGATGGACCAGGCCGCTCAACCGGTTCTGCAGCTCTCGGCGGCCCTTGACGGGGGTCTTGAGCAGCAGCAGCGACCATGGATCGGCCGGGTGGCGCCAGAGCAGCACGGCCGGCGCCAGACCACCGAGGGCAAAGCAGAGCAACCTTTCAAGCAACGGAAAGGGACCGGCATCCGATCCCGCCAGGATCAGGAAGAGCAGGAGAAGCTCCAGTGGAGCGGCGGCCAGTCCCACCAGTTGCACCCAGAGCAGGGGTTCGCTGCGGGGGTTCACCGGATCAGCTCGTGCTGAGGGTGCGTCGCTGGGTCACCAGCTTGTAGGCCTCGACGCGGTCCCGGTCCTGCCAGTTGGCGAACCGATCGCAGCCGATGCCGCACTCGAAGCCGGTGGCCACCTCCTTGACGTCGTCCTTGTTGCGGCGCAAGGAGTCGAGATCGCCCTCGAACACCACCTGCTTGGCGCGATGCACGCGCACCTTGCAGTTGCGCTGCAGCTTGCCACTGGTGACATAGCAGCCGGCAACCGCCGTCTTGCCGATGCTGAACACCGCGCGCACCTCGGCTTCGCCCAGGGTCTCCTCGACCATCTCAGGCTCCAGCAGGCCCTCCATGGCCAGCTGGATGTCTTCAAGCAGCTTGTAGATCACGTCGTAGTCGCGCACATCGACGCCGGTGGCGTCGGCGGCCTTCTTCGCTCCTGAGGCCATCGAGGTGTTGAACCCGACGATCACCGCACCGGAGGCGGCCGCCAGATCCACATCGGTTTCGGTGATCTCGCCTGGGGCCGAAAGCAGCACACGCACCTGAACCTCGCCCTGGGGCAGTTGCTCCAGCGAGCCGAGGATCGCTTCGACGCTGCCTTGAACATCGGCCTTGAGAATCAGGTTGAGCTCCTTGAGCTCACCCTCGCTGGCCTTGCCTGACATCGAGGCCAGGGAAACCCGGCGGGAGGCCATCTGCTGGGCCAGGCGGGTGGCCCTGGCATCGTTGGCTCGATCGCCGACCACCGCCCGGGCGGCCTTCTCATCGGCATAGACCTCGAACTCGTCGCCGGCGGTGGGCACCTCACTGAAGCCAAGGGCCTCAACGGCGCAGGACGGACCTGCCAGCTTCACCCGTTTGCCGGTGTCATCCACCATGGCCCGCACCTTGCCGAGAACGGGGCCGGCAGCCAGCACATCGCCGGCCCGAAGCGTGCCGTTCTGAATCAGCAGCGTGGCGACCGGACCCTTCGCCTTGTCGAGGTGGGCCTCGATCACGGTGCCCTTGGCCATCCGGGCCGGATTGGCCTGAAGATCCTCCACCTCCGAGACCAGCAGGATCATTTCCAGAAGCTTGTCGATGTTCTCCCGCTTGATGGCGCTCACAGGCACCATCACCGTGTCGCCACCCCAGTCTTCAGCAACGAGCTGCTGATTGGAGAGTTCCTGCTTGACCCGGTCGGGCTGGGCTCCCTCCTTGTCGATCTTGTTGATCGCCACCACGATCGGCACCTGGGCGGCGCGGGCGTGGCTGATCGCCTCGAGGGTCTGGGGGCGCACGCCGTCGTCGGCCGCCACCACCAGCACAGCCACGTCGGTGACCTTGGTGCCCCGGGCACGCATGGCGGTGAACGCCTCGTGGCCAGGGGTGTCAAGGAAGGTGATCCGGCGCTGTTCACCACCGTGGGGAATGTCCACCTGGTAGGCACCGATGTGCTGGGTGATGCCACCGGCCTCGCCGGCTGCCACCCGGGTCTTGCGGATGGCATCGAGCAGGCTGGTCTTGCCGTGGTCGACGTGGCCCATCACCGTGACCACCGGTGGCCGTCGGATCAGGTGGGCACGATCGCTTTCCTCGATCATCTCGACCGTCTTCTTGGCGGCCTCCTGGACATCGTCTTCGAGAACGGGAACACCGAACTCCTCGGAAACCGTCTCGATCGCCGAAAGGTCGAGGGTCTGGGTGACGGTGGCGATGATCCCCTTGAAGAAGAGGGATTTGATGATTTCCGAACTCTCGACAGCCAAGCGGTCGGCGAGTTCCTGCACCGTGAGGTTCCCCTCCGGAACGATCAGCATTTCCGGCCGGGTGGCCTTGGCCTCGCGGGCAGCCCGCAATTCCATGGCACGGCGCCGCTGGCGCTGGCGGGTGGTTTCCTTCTTGCGTTTGCGCATCGCCACCACCGGCTTGGCGCCGGGGGCCGCCTGCCGGGTCCGCGGTTTGGCCGGCCTGGCCAGGCTGGCCTGGAGGATCAGCGCCTCCTGCTCACCCGCGTAGCCGCCCGTTTCGGCCGTGAGCGCATCGTCGTTATCGCCGATGATGTGAACTTTCTGGCGCTGCTTCTGGGGCGACTTGCTGCGCAGGGCCTCAAGCTTGGCGGTGTCATCCCACTCGGGCCGCCGGGCCCTGGTTGCCGGCTGCGGAGTGCGGAAGCCCGGCCGCTTCGGAGCCGCGGGAGGCGTGGCCGTGGGGCGTGCCCCATCGGGGCTGGTGCCGATTCCGGCCTCGGGTCGCCGGGGTGGGGCGGCCGGAGAGCGGCTTAAAGGGTTCTGGAGCTGCATCAGCTCGCCAGGGGCGACGGGCTTGCGCATGCCCTGGGGCATGCCTCCGACCCGCACCGGTGCGCCGGCCCCGGCGCGGATCGGAGCGGCCGGAGCGGCGGCGTCGCGGCGGATCGGTTTACCGACCAGCTCCAGGGGGCTGCGGGTCTGGAGCTGACGAACGGCCGGCGGTGCAGGGCGCTGGGGGGCGCTGCTGGGCCGTTGACTCAAGGTTGGGCGACCCGAAGGGGGCGCCGGTCGGCTGCTGGTTCCAGTGGGTTGGCCCGACTGGGGGCGACCAACCAGCTGGGGTTGTCCCTCGCCGCTGACGCTGCGGATCGGGGAGCCAGGCCGTTGCGGCGGGGCCGGGCGCGGCGGAGGCGCGCTGCCCCTTGGCACCGGGCGAGGGCTGGTGGCTGGCCGCGGGCTGGGGTGAGCAGGGGCTCCGCCGGCTTGCGGGCTGGAGCCGGGGGCGGTGATTTGATCAGCACGGGCGCGGCCGGCGCCGGCCGGGCCGGAGCGGCGAGCGCCGGCTTGCTCGGAATCGGAGCGGGCGCGGCGACGGGGCGCGGCGACGGAACGCTGCGAGCCGGCGTAGGCGATGGTTGGGCCGGGGCCGGAATCGCTGGCTTCACCACCAGCACAGGGGGCTGGCTGGGGCTTGGCGGCTACCGGCGCGGCCTGGGGCTTGGCGGGACGGGGCAGGGGCAGCGGCGGCTGGAGGGGCTGGTGGAGCCGGCGCTGGGGTTGCCGGCGCTGGGGGTGCCGCTGCCTTCTTCACCGAAAGGATCGCTGTGCCGGGATCCCTGCTCGGATCCTGTGCCATTGCTGGAGCCGGCCTTGGTGGGGTCACGGGCCTGGCCGCTCCGCTGCCATTGGGTCGGATCAGGCTGCGAATGCGGCTGGCCTCGTCGTCGCTGATCGAGCTGCTGTGGCTCTTGGCGGCAATCGACAGTTTCTCGGCGGCATCAAGCACGTCCTTGTTGTCGAGTCCAAGGTCCCGGGACAGCTCATAAATTCTGACTTTGCCGCTGCTGGTCATTCAGGTCTCCAATCGGTCGGGGCAACGGGTGCCGCCGAGCCCCACGCACGGTGCGGCCACTGTTCATCTTGCCTCAGAGGCTGCGATGGGTGCCTCCACCAGGCGCTGATCAAGGGCGGCGTAGATGGAGAGAACCACCTCACAGCGCAGGGCTCGCTGCAGCCGCCTGTGTCGTTTGGCATCGGCAAGGCAGCTGCTGGCGGGACAGAGGTAGGCGGAGCGGCCCATGCCGTGATCCAGGACGACCTCCCGTCCCGGCAAGCGGATCACCCTCCAGAGCAGGCGTCGATCCCGCAGTTGCCGGCAGCTGACGCAACGACGCAGGGTGGGAGCGGGGTTCACCGGTCCAGTGCCTCGGCGGTCGGGGCAGGAGCATCAATCCCCTCCTCCATCTCCTCCTCCAGGTCGTCTTCCGGCAGGGGATACAGCTCGCGAAGCCGGGCATCCTCCTCGGCCCGGATCGCCTGCTCCGCCTCAAGCCGCGCTTCGGCCTCGGCCTGTTCCCGTTCATCCTCCTCGCGAAGGCCGATCAGCTCGGCCGCCTTGGCATCTTCCGCCACCTGGTCGTACTCGAGCGCATTCTTGATATCGATCTTCCAGCCGGTGAGACGGGCCGCCAGCCGCACATTCTGGCCCTCGCGACCGATCGCCAGGCTGAGTTGATCGGGCGGCACCAGCACGTGGGCGTGATGCCCTTCGCGGTCCACCAGCCGCACCATCTCCACCCTGGCCGGACTGAGCGAGTTGGCGATGTACTGGCCAGGATCAGGCGACCAGCGAATCACGTCGATCTTTTCGCCGCGCAACTCATTGACAACCTGCTGGATGCGGGAGCCACGGGCGCCGATGCAGGCTCCGACCGGATCCACCTCCCGCTCGACGCTGTCAACAGCCACCTTGGTGCGTGGACCGACGGAACGGGAGGGTGGGTTGGCTTCCCGCGCCACAGCCACGATTCGCACCGAGCCTTCCTGGATCTCGGGAACTTCATTTTCGAAGAGATACACCACCAGGCCGGCATTGGCCCGCGAGACGAACAGCTGGGGACCGCGGCGCGCCACCTCGGACACTTCCTTGAGAAAGACCTTGAAGGTGGCGTTGGCACGGTAGTTGTCGTTGGGGAGCTGGTCGCGGCGGGGCAATTCAGCTTCCACCTCCGGGCGCCCCAGGCCTGAACTCACCGCCATGATGATCGACTGACGTTCAAAGCGAATGACCCTGGAGGTGAGTACGGGGTCTTCGAGATCAGCGAACTCCTCCTGAATCATGCGTCGTTGCTGATCCCTGAGTTTCTGCGCCAACACCTGTTTTGTGGTGGAGGCGGCCATGCGGCCAAAGTCGTCCTTTTCCGGGGTGACATCCAGCACCACCGTGTCGCCGATCTGGGCATCTTCCGCCACTTGCTGAACCTCGGCGAGGGCGATCTGGTGGTCGTCACTTTCCACCTCTTCCACGATGATCTTGCTGGCCAGAACCCGATAGCCCTCCTCCTCGAGGTCCAGGCCAACATCAAAGTTGCTGAAATAATCCTCTTCAAACGGATCTTCACTGATACCGAGATAGAGGGTGCGGCGGTAGCGCTCATAGCCCTTGAGCAAGGCTTCCCGCAGGGCGGCCTCCACCACCTGGGTGGGCAGCTTCTTCTCATCGCTGATGTCCTCGATCAGATTCTGCAATCCAGGGAGAAGAACAAGGGCCATGGGGTGAAACGGGAGGGTGAGTGAGGTGAGGTGAAAGGAGCTGATCTGAGCAGGGAGGAAAGAACCCACGGGCTGCTCAGGCCTGGGGCGTGATCAGCCCTCGGGAGTGGTCAGCCGAACACCCAGCACATCGGCGCGGGGAATGCGGCTGGTGCGTCCGTGCAGGTTGAGGCAGACGAACTGCTCGTCCCGCTCCAGCAGCAGGCCTTCGCGGGCGACGACGGCACCAGCCCCATCCAGAAAGCGAACTTCCACGGGAAACCCGCGAAAACTGCGAAAGTCCCGGTCATCGAGGAGTTCCTCGCCGATGCCCGGGCTGCTGATCTCCAGAACATAGGGCTCGCTCAACAGGTCGCTGCTGTCGAGACGCTCGCTGATCGCCCCGCTGAAACGGGCACATTCATCCAGGTTGACGTCACCACCATCGGACCGTCGAACCTGAATCAACAGGCTGAGGGGGAGGCGGTTGCTCTGAATCTGGACGTCCACCACAGAGAGCTGGGCGACAGCGGCCTGCTGGCAAGCCAGTTGCCGTAGATCAGCGATCAGGGGGTGGGTCAACGCCGGGAAGGGGAGCGGTTCGAGAAGCCCGACCGGCTCCTGCAGAGAACTGCCCCTGATCCGTCCTGAAGCAGGAAGAATTCGGGTGATGCCCGCCGGGCACAAGCTCAGCGTAGGTGATTCCCTGTCTGCAGCCGATCGCGCCGGTTGCTGCCGACTGGTGACCTTGCACGCCGGGCTGGAAGCGATCCGGCTCAGGCCGGCGGCGCCCCACCCAGGGACTCACCAGCGGAGGCCGAACCGATCGGCCCGAGACCGGGGGGCTCCCCGTAGAAATCGTCGACACCCACCTCGCCCCGCAGGGAGGCCTCCTGGTTGATGCAGCGCTGCGGCTCCTTGACGAACTGACAGACCCGTGCCCACAGCTTGGCTCGGGTGCCCGGTGCCCCCTGACTGAACACCACCTGGTCGTTTCCACCCACCATCCCGCGGATCTCCACCCGACAGAGATCGCACCGTTTCAGGGTTCCAGGTGGAATCGAGGCCATGACGGTGGCTGCGTTGTGGGGGCAACCTAAGCTCTCGACAAGGGAGCTGATCCCAACTGTTGCAAGCCCTTCAAGTGCTCCCGATGCCGGCCCTGCCCGAAGGCGTGTCCGGGAACCTGCACGTTCTTCAGCTGAGTGATCCCCACCTGCTGGCAGATCCTCAAGGCGTTTACAGGGGTTTCAATCCCTACGAACAGCTCCGGCATGGGCTGGAGCAGGCCATCGCCCAGCTGGAGCGGCCACCGGACCTGCTGCTGATCAGCGGCGATCTCTGCCAGGACGAAAGCCTGGCCGGCTATGGCCATCTGTGTGATCTGCTCACCCCTCTGAGGATTCCCCTGGCCCTGCTGCCAGGCAATCACGACAACCCGGCGCTGATCCTGCAGGCGCTGGGCGGGCTGGCCGCGCTGGCACCGGCAGCGCTCCAGCTGGGCCCCTGGCGCCTGATCCTGATCTCCAGCCATCGTCCCGGCAGCCCGGCCGGCTGCTTGGACGATCACCAGTTGCGATGGCTGCGAGGGCAACTGGCTGGATCGAGCGCCCCCACCTGGCTGGCCATCCATCACCCCCCCGTGCCGATCGGCAGCCCCAGCCTCGATGCGATCGCTCTCCAGCATCCGGAACCATTGCTGGAGCTCCTGGCGGCGAGCCCCTTGGTGCGTGGGGTGCTGTTCGGCCATGTCCACCAGCACTGGCAGGGCCAGCTTCCCGGCCGCCCGGAGGTGCCGCTGTTCGCCTGCCCCTCCACGCTCTGCGCCTTCCCGTCGTCACAACCCTGCCCGCTTGGCCGGCCGCAGGACCCCGGCGGTCGCTGGTTGGAGCTGCGGCCCGATCGCTCCTGGGCACAGCGACTGCTGCGCTGGTCGGCTTTCTCACCAGGTGAAAGGGCTTGAACGCTGAACGGCCAACTGGATTCCCCCTAGCCTTGAGCCGATTCAGCCCTGTTGCCGTGCCCCTTGAACGCTCGCTGTCCCTCCGTCTCCTGGATCAGGTGCGGCATGGCCTGCTGGCGATCCTGCTGCTGGTGCTGCTGATCGGCGGGGCGGCTCTGCCCCTGGCGGCGGCCGAAACCGAGCTCAGCGGCGACGGCAAAGCTCTGCCGCAGGTCCCGACCCACAGCTTCGTCGCCCAGGCGGCCCGGCGGGTCGGTGCATCGGTGGTGCGGATCGACACCGAGCGCAGCGTTTCCCGTGAAGCCTTCGATCCGGCCTTGCTTGATCCCCTGCTGCGGGATCTGTTCGGCGATCCGGCCGGCAGCAGCCGGGAGAGGGGTCAGGGGTCCGGCGTGGTGATTGATGCCAGCGGCCTTGTCCTCACCAACGCCCACGTCGTTGATCGGGCCGATCTCGTCGAGGTGACCCTTGCCGATGGCCGCCAGGTGGACGGCAGTGTGGTGGGCGCCGATCCCGTCACCGACCTGGCGGTGGTGCGCATTCCCAAGCTCAGCAGCCTGGAGGCGGCCCCGCTCGGCGATTCCGAAGCCCTTGAAGTGGGCGACTGGGCGATTGCCCTGGGCAGTCCCTATGGACTTGAGCGCACCGTCACCCTC
The DNA here is from genome assembly GCF_977927535.1 of Cyanobium sp. ULC082. NCBI lineage: Bacteria > Bacillati > Cyanobacteriota > Cyanophyceae > Synechococcales > Prochlorococcaceae > Cyanobium > Cyanobium sp. ULC082. Next base: position 571,860 of record NZ_OZ376397.1, on the reverse strand, counting down.
GGCATTGTCAGCAGCCTCCACCGCAACATCAACAGCCTCGGCTTCTCCGACAAGCGGCTCGATCTGATCCAGACGGATGCGGCGATCAACCCCGGCAACTCCGGCGGCCCGCTGATCAACGCCGCCGGCGATGTGATAGGCATCAACACCCTGGTGCGCTCCGGACCCGGCGCCGGGCTCGGATTCGCGATCCCGATCAACCTGGCCCGGGGTGTGGCCGACCAGCTCCGCCTCGGTGGGCAGGTTGTCCATCCGTACCTCGGCCTGCAGCTGGTGCCGCTCACGGCCCGCCGGGCCCGTGACAACAACCGCGATCCGGATGCGGTGCTGCAGCTGCCGGAGCGGGATGGCGCCCTGGTGCAGAGGGTGTTGCCCGACAGCCCGGCCGAGCTGGCCGGGCTGCGACGCGGTGATCTGGTGGTGTCCGCTGCCGATCAGCCCGTCAAGGATCCAGCCAGCCTGCTGCAGCGGGTGGAGGCATCTCAGGTTGGTGAGCTGCTGCCGCTCAAGGTGGTGCGGGGAGCGCGGGAACTGCAGCTCAACATCAAGCCCGCAGCCTTGCCCCACCCGGCCTGATCCATCTCGCCGAAGGGGGGGCAGAGATCTGCCTGTTGCTACGGTCACGGCGTTTTGCAGGCCTTGCCATGGCTGATCTTCTGGGCCGCATGAAGCAGGCGGTGGCCGCCGCCGCCGTCGAGCAGATCCAGGACGGCATGGTGCTGGGCCTGGGTTCCGGCTCCACTGCCGCTCTGATGATCCAGGCGCTCGGCGCCAAGCTGCGCTCCGGCGAGCTCTCCGATATCACCGGTGTCACCACCTCGTTCCAGGGGGAGGTGCTGGCCGCCGAGCTGGGCATCCCGCTCCAGAGCCTCAACGCGATCGAGCAGATCGATCTGGCCATTGACGGCGCCGACGAGGTGGACCCCGGCTTTCAGCTGATCAAAGGCGGCGGTGCCTGCCATGTGCAGGAAAAGCTGGTGGCTCGCCGTGCCAGGCGGTTCGTGGTGGTGGTGGACAGCTCGAAGCTGGTGGAGCGGCTCAATCTCGACTTCCTGCTGCCGGTGGAAGTGCTGCCGGGTGCCTGGCGCCAGGTGAAGGCGGAACTGGAGGCGATGGGAGCCGAAGCGCAGCTGCGCATGGCTGTTCGTAAGGCCGGGCCGGTGGTCACCGACCAGGGAAACCTGGTGCTGGATCTGCGCTTCGCCGATGGAATCGCTGATCCAGTCAGCCTGGAGCCCCGGATCAACAATCTGCCGGGTGTGCTGGAGAACGGCCTGTTCGTCAACCTCACCGACCAGGTGCTGGTGGGGGAGATCGTCGATGGTGAACCGCGGGTGCGGGATCTGCAGAAGCGCTGAGTCGAAGCCGCACCGATTCGGCATGGCTGTGCAGCCCTTCACTCTCGGCCAGGGTGAGTACGGCGGGGCCGGTGGCTTCCAGGGCCCGGCGGTTGAACTGGATCAGGCTGGTGTTGCGCAGAAAGGTTTCCACGCCGAGAGCTGAGCCGAAGCGGGCGGTGCCGGAGGTGGGCAAGGTGTGGTTGGGCCCGGCCAGGTAGTCACCGACCGCTTCCGGGCTCCAGCCGCCCAGGAAGATGGCACCGGCATGCTGAATGCGCTCCGCCATCGGCTCCGGCCGCTCCACCAGCAACTCCAGATGCTCAGGGGCGAAGCGGTCACTCAGGCCTGCCGCCGCTTCGAGATTCGGGCAGACCACGATCAGGCCCCAGTCCTGCAGGGCGGCCCGGCAGACGGCAGCGCGGGGATGGGATTTCAGCTGGGCCTCAAGGGCGAGCGGCACCGCCTCGGCAAGGGCCGAGCTGGTGCTCAGCAGAATCGCGGCGGCCAGGGGGTCGTGTTCGGCCTGGGCCAGCAGATCTGCGGCCACCTGGTCGGGGTCGGCCGTGTGATCGGCAATCACCAGAACTTCGCTGGGACCGGCTAAGGAATCAATCCCGACCCTGCCGTAGACAGCCTTCTTGGCCAGGGTCACGTAGAGATTGCCCGGACCTGAGATCACATCAACGGCTGGGATCGATGCCGTTCCATAGGCCAGTGCGCCGATCGCCTGGGCCCCACCCACCCGATAGACCTCGTCCACCCCGGCCAGATGGGCGGCCGCCAGCACGGTGGGATTGGGCATCCCTCCAGCCCCCGGAGGGGTCACGATCACCACCCGGCCAACGCCGGCCACCTTGGCCGGTACGGCATTCATCAGAACGGTGCTGGGATAAGCAGCTCTGCCGCCGGGGATGTAGAGCCCGGCCCGTTGAACCGGCCGCCAGCGGCGACCCAGCCGTTCACCATGCACCCCGACCACACTGATGTCCTGGGGCTTCTGACGCTGGTGAAAATCGAGGATGCGCCGATGGGCCAGCTTCAGCGCTTCCCGGAGGGGGTCCGGGCACTGTTGCCAGGCGGTGGCGAGAGCATCGGCAGGAATGCGCAACGGGTCGGGACGCACCCCGTCGAACTGTTCGGTGAGCTCCAGCAGGGCCCGATCACCCTGGCGTCTGACCCGATCGAGGATCCCATCGACCTGCTCCCTGGCCAGCTGGCTCTGGCCGTCGCTGGTGCGCGCGGCAATCGCATCGAGCCGCAGCCCCGCCGCATCGAGATCGCGCAGAATCGGCACGGTCGGCAGGGGGGGCGTGGCCAAGGCGTTGAGGAAAAGAACCAGGATCTCAAGCTAGGCCGTTGACTGAGCGGCAGGAACGTGAAGCGGTAAGCTTCAGAGTCGCCTATTCAGCGCCAAAACAGCCTGTGGCCAATAACAAGTCATCGAAGAAACGCATCGAGGTTGCCGAGCGCAACTGGCTGCTCAACCGCTCCTACAAGTCGGCCGTGCGCACGCTGATGAAGCGCTGCCTCACCGCCGTCTCCGACTACACCCAGAAGCCTGGTGACGACACCAAGACAGCCGTCCATTCCAGTTTGAATGCGGCGTTCAGCAAGATCGACAAGGCCGTGAAGCGCGGCGTTCTGCACCGGAACACCGGCGCCAACCAGAAGTCCCGCCTCAGTGCGGTGGTCAAGCAGGCGATCGAGCCAGCCTCCACGCGGGCCTGAACCGCCGCCAACGCCTCAGGCCCCCACGGACACGGAGATGGCAGCCCCCAGCAGCCCAGCCCAGCCCACCGGTGCGGAGCTCGCTCCTTTGCCGGCTCTGATCGACAGCCACTGTCACGTCGTCTTCCGAAATTTCGAAGCCGATCTTGATCAGGTCGCCCTGCGCTGGCGGCAGGCTGGCGTGGTTTCCCTGCTCCACTCCTGTGTGGAGCCTGGGGAGATCCCGGCGATTCGCGCCCTGGCCGATCGTTTCCCCGAGCTGCGCTATTCAGTCGGCGTCCACCCACTCGATCCCCAGCACTGGCAGGCCGACACCCCCGCCGTGCTGCGCGAGGCCGCCCGTCAGGACTCCCGCGTGGTCGCCATCGGCGAGCTGGGCCTTGATCTCTTCAAGGCAGCGAACCTGGAGGAGCAGAGAGCCATGCTCCTCCCCCAGCTGGCGCTGGCTGTGGAGCTTGGCCTGCCGGTGATCATCCACTGCCGGGATGCGGCGCAGCCCATGCTCGAAACCCTGCGCCAGCTCCAGGCTGAGGGCCACTGCCCGCGTGGGGTGATGCACTGCTGGGGAGGGACTCCCGAGCAGATGACGGCATTTCTGGATCTTGGTTTCCTGATCAGTTTCAGCGGCACCGTCACCTTCGCCAGCGCTGCGGATACCCACGCCTGCGCCCGTCTGGTACCCGCTGATCGCTATCTGATCGAAACCGACTGCCCCTTTCTTGCCCCGGTTCCCCGGCGGGGGAAGCGCAATGAGCCGGCCTTCGTGCTGGCGGTGGCCGAGCGACTGGCCGCGTTGCGAGGCGAAACCCTCAGCCAGGTCGCCGCTGCCAGCACCGCGAATGCGGTACGCCTATTTGGCCTTCCCAACCAGCTTGGCGATCAATGTGTATGATGTTTTATTGGTTTGGCAGCGCGCGCGCTCCATCATCGACGTCGGCAGCCTTGAGACGAGCTCCATGAGTGCGTGATCACATCCCGGTCTCGTGTCTTCCCCACAGACACGAGGACCCGTGATTCCGGCTGCCCTGCCGGAGATGGCTCACCACTTTCCGATCGCGTTCGTCGCCGCCGCTCAAGCCAAAATCCCCAGGCCTTTGCGCTCAAGGCAATTCTGAACACCGCCATCCTGGCTCCGGCAATGCCCACGACGGACCATCCCCTTCCGATGATTCCGCCTTCGGGCCCCCTCTCACCTTCCCCTTCCGTTCAGCAGGTCCACGCATGAGCAGCGCGATCCAGGTTGCCAAGACCGTCACCTACCTGCCCGATCTCGTGGAGGTGCAACGGGCCAGCTTCAAATGGTTCCTGGAAAAGGGTCTGATCGAGGAGCTCGACAGCTTTTCTCCGATCACCGACTACACCGGCAAGCTCGAACTCCACTTCATCGGCAACGAGTACCGGCTGAAGCGGCCTCGTCACGATGTGGAAGAAGCGAAGCGGCGTGATGCCACATTTGCTTCGCAGATGTATGTCACCTGCCGGTTGGTCAACAAGGAAACCGGGGAAATCAAGGAGCAGGAGGTGTTCATCGGTGAACTCCCCCTGATGACGGAACGCGGAACCTTCATCATCAACGGCGCTGAGCGGGTGATTGTCAATCAGATCGTGCGCAGTCCCGGCGTCTATTTCAAAGACGAACAGGACAAGAACGGCAGGAAAACCTTCAACGCCAGCCTGATTCCGAACAGGGGTGCCTGGCTCAAGTTCGAAACCGACAAGAACGATCTGTTGCATGTGCGCGTCGACAAGACCCGCAAGATCAACGCCCACGTGCTGATGCGGGCAATCGGCCTCTCCGACAACGACGTGCTCGACAAGCTGCGTCACCCTGAGTACTACCGCAAGTCGATCGAAGCAGCCAACGACGAGGGCATCGCCTCCGAAGACCAGGCCCTTCTGGAGCTCTACAAGAAGCTGCGCCCGGGTGAACCCCCCTCGGTCAGCGGCGGCCAGCAGTTGTTGCACAGCCGTTTCTTCGATCCCAAGCGCTACGACCTCGGCAGGGTCGGGCGCTACAAGATCAACAAGAAACTGCGCCTCACCATCCCCGACGCCACCCGTACCCTCACCGCCGAGGATGTTCTCTCCACGATCGATTATCTGATCAATCTCGAGCTCGATGTGGGCGGCGCCTCCCTCGACGACATTGACCACCTCGGCAACCGAAGGGTGCGCTCGGTTGGAGAGCTGCTGCAGAACCAGGTTCGCGTCGGCCTGAACCGGCTGGAGCGGATCATCAAGGAACGGATGACCGTTGGTGAAACCGAATCGCTCACCCCGGCCCAGCTGGTGAACCCCAAGCCGCTGGTGGCGGCCATCAAGGAGTTCTTCGGCTCCAGCCAGTTGAGCCAGTTCATGGACCAGACCAATCCCCTGGCCGAACTCACCCACAAGCGGCGGATCAGCGCCCTCGGTCCGGGGGGTCTCACCCGGGAGAGGGCCGGCTTCGCTGTTCGCGACATTCACCCATCCCACTACGGCCGGATCTGCCCGATCGAAACGCCGGAGGGCCCGAATGCCGGCCTGATCGGGTCGCTGGCCACCCATGCCCGCGTCAACGAATACGGCTTCATCGAAACCCCGTTCTGGCGCGTGGAGAACGGCATCGTCTTCAAGAAGGACGACCCGATCTACCTGTCCGCCGATCTGGAGGATGAATGCCGCGTCGCCCCCGGCGACGTGGCCACGGATGCGGATGGTCGGATCAAGGCGGAGCTGGTGCCGGTTCGCTATCGCCAGGACTTTGAGAAAGTACCCCCGGAACAGGTCGACTACGTCCAGTTGTCGCCGGTGCAGGTGATTTCGGTGGCCACCTCCCTGATCCCTTTTCTTGAGCACGATGACGCCAACCGGGCCCTGATGGGCTCGAACATGCAGCGGCAGGCCGTGCCGCTGCTGCGACCCGAGCGTCCCCTGGTCGGCACCGGCCTGGAAACTCAGGTGGCTCGGGATTCCGGCATGGTGCCGATTACCCGGGTGAATGGTGTTGTCACCTTTGTGGACGCCACGGCAATCGTGATCCGCGACGATCAGGGCACCGACCACATCCACCATCTGCAGAAGTATCAGCGCTCCAACCAGGACACCTGCCTCAATCAGCGCCCGATCGTGCGCCAGGGTGAAGAGGTGATCGCCGGTCAGGTGCTGGCCAATGGTTCTGCCTGCGAGGGGGGTGAGATCGCTCTCGGTCAGAATGTGCTGATCGCCTACATGCCCTGGGAGGGCTACAACTACGAAGACGCGATCCTGGTGAGCGAACGGCTCGTTCAGGACGACCTCTACACCTCGGTGCACATCGAGAAATACGAGATTGAAGCGCGTCAGACCAAGCTTGGCCCTGAAGAGATCACCCGGGAGATTCCCAATGTCGCCGAGGAAAGCCTTGGCAATCTCGATGAGATGGGCATCATCAGGATCGGCGCCTATGTTGAATCCGGAGACATCCTGGTTGGCAAGGTGACACCCAAAGGGGAATCCGACCAGCCACCTGAAGAGAAGCTGCTGCGCGCCATCTTCGGCGAAAAGGCCCGCGATGTTCGTGACAACTCCTTGCGGGTGCCCAACACCGAGCGTGGCCGGGTGGTGGACGTGCGCATCTACACCCGGGAGCAGGGCGATGAACTGCCGCCCGGCGCCAACATGGTGGTGAGGGTCTATGTGGCCCAGCGCCGCAAGATTCAGGTAGGCGACAAGATGGCCGGCCGCCATGGCAACAAGGGCATCATCAGCCGGATTCTTCCCCGCGAAGACATGCCCTACCTGCCCGACGGCAGCCCGATCGACATCGTGCTGAACCCGCTCGGTGTGCCCTCACGGATGAACGTGGGACAGGTGTTCGAGTGCCTGATGGGTTGGGCTTCCGCCCACCTCGACTGCCGCGTCAAGGTGGTGCCGTTTGACGAGATGCACGGCAATGAAACCTCGAAGAACACGGTTCAGAAGTATCTGGAGGAAGCCGCTGCCCTGCCTGGCAAGGATTGGGTCTACAACCCTGACAACCCCGGCAAGATTCAACTGATCGATGGACGCACAGGCGAAGCGTTCGACCAGCCGGTCACTGTTGGCTATGCCCACATCCTCAAGCTGGTGCACCTGGTCGACGACAAGATTCACGCCCGCTCCACCGGCCCCTACTCGCTCGTCACCCAGCAGCCCCTCGGCGGCAAGGCCCAGCAAGGCGGCCAGCGGCTCGGTGAAATGGAGGTCTGGGCCCTGGAAGCCTATGGAGCCGCCTACACCCTGCAGGAGCTGCTCACCGTCAAGTCCGACGACATGCAAGGCCGCAACGAGGCGTTAAACGCGATCGTCAAGGGCAAACCGATCCCCCGCCCCGGCACACCTGAGTCCTTCAAGGTGCTGATGCGAGAGCTTCAGTCGCTTGGCCTCGATATCGCCGTTTACACCGACGAAGGAGTCGAAGTCGATCTCATGCAGGACGTCAACCCTCGCCGCAGCACTCCCAATCGCCCCACCTATGAGTCGTTGGGAGTGGCGGACTATGACGACGATTGACCACCCAGCCTGATTCCTTTCGTTTCACTCGACGTCCGCGCGCCTTCCGTTCATGACCAACAGCAACTCCCGCATCGAGAACCACTTCGACTACGTCAAGATCACGCTCGCTTCACCCGAGCGGATCCGGCAGTGGGGTCAGCGCACGCTTCCCAATGGGCAGGTGGTCGGCGAGGTCACCAAACCGGAAACGATCAACTACCGCACGCTCAAGCCAGAAATGGACGGGCTGTTCTGCGAGAAGATCTTCGGTCCCTCCAAAGACTGGGAATGCCACTGCGGCAAATACAAGCGGGTGCGTCACCGCGGCATCGTCTGTGAGCGCTGTGGCGTTGAGGTCACCGAAAGCCGGGTGCGGCGTCACCGGATGGGCTTCATCAAGCTCGCTGCCCCTGTTTCGCACGTCTGGTATCTGAAGGGTATCCCCAGCTATGTGGCGATTCTGCTCGACATGCCCCTGCGGGATGTGGAGCAGATCGTTTACTTCAACTGTTATGTGGTGCTGGACAAAGGTGATCACAAAGACCTCACCTACAAGCAGCTTCTGACCGAAGACGAGTGGCTGGAGATCGAGGATCAGATCTACGCCGAAGATTCGGAAATCGAGAATGAGCCGGTGGTCGGCATCGGTGCCGAGGCGCTCAAGCAATTGCTTGAGGATCTCAACCTCACCGAGATCGCCGAGCAACTCCGCGAAGACATCGCCGGCAGCAAGGGTCAGAAGCGGGCCAAGCTGATCAAGCGCCTGCGGGTGATCGACAACTTCATCGCCACCGATGCTCGGCCGGAGTGGATGGTGCTTGATGCGATCCCGGTGATTCCGCCTGATCTGCGGCCGATGGTGCAGCTCGACGGTGGCCGCTTCGCCACCAGCGACCTCAACGATCTCTACCGCCGGGTGATCAACCGCAACAACCGCCTGGCGCGGCTGCAGGAGATCCTGGCCCCGGAAATCATCGTCCGCAACGAAAAGCGGATGTTGCAGGAGGCCGTTGATGCCCTGATCGACAACGGTCGCCGGGGCCGCACCGTGGTGGGTGCCAACAACCGCCCACTCAAATCACTCAGCGACATCATCGAGGGCAAGCAGGGTCGCTTCCGCCAGAACCTGCTCGGCAAGCGGGTCGACTACTCCGGCCGGTCGGTGATCGTGGTGGGCCCCAAGCTGAAGATGCATCAGTGCGGTCTGCCCAAGGAGATGGCGATCGAGCTGTTCCAGCCGTTCGTGATCCACCGCCTGATCCGCCAGAACATCGTCAACAACATCAAGGCGGCCAAAAAGCTGATTCAGCGCGCCGATGATGAGGTGATGCAGGTGCTCCAGGAGGTGATCGAAGGTCACCCGATCCTGCTGAACCGGGCCCCAACCCTGCACCGCCTCGGCATCCAGGCCTTTGAACCAAAGCTTGTTGATGGTCGCGCCATCCAGCTTCACCCGCTGGTCTGCCCAGCCTTCAACGCTGACTTCGACGGGGACCAGATGGCCGTCCACGTGCCGTTGGCGATCGAAGCCCAGACCGAGGCGCGGATGCTGATGCTGGCCAGCAACAACATCCTCTCCCCCGCCACCGGCGAGCCGATCATCACACCGTCCCAGGACATGGTGCTGGGCATCTATTACCTCACCGCCGTGGATCGCAAGGAAGCCAAACCGGAGTTCGGAGACCGAAGCCGCACGTTCGCCGGTCTGCCGGATGTTCTCAATGCCTTCGACGAACGGCATCTGGCCATCCACGAATGGGTGTGGGTGCGTTTCAGTGGCGAAACCGACGACGACGACGAAGGCGATGCCCCCATCAAGCAGGAAACCCTCAGCGATGGCACCCGCATTGAGCAGTGGAAGTACCGCCGCGATCGCCGCGACGAGGAGGGTGGATTGATCAGCCGTTACATCCTCACCACGGTGGGTCGGGTTGTGATGAACACCACGATCATCGCGTCGGTAGGCGCCGCCTGATTTTCTGCCCGCCAGGCACAGCACGCTTCCTTGTTTTCAGCTCTCTTCATCTGCGCGACGCCATGACCACCACCCCCGCCAAATCCTCCGCTGATCTGGGCCGCATCGCTCCGCTGAGCAAGGAAGCGCCACGCTTCCGCAACCGGGAGATCGACAAGAAATCCCTGCGCAATCTGGTGGCCTGGGCCTACAAGCACCACGGCACGGCGGCCACCGCAGCGATGGCGGACGACCTCAAGGACCTGGGTTTCCATTACGCCACCCAGGCAGCAGTCTCGATTTCAGTCGACGATCTGCGCATTCCGGGCGACAAGGCCGCCCTGCTGGAGCAGGCGGAAGAACAGATCACCGCCACAGAAGAACGTTATCGCCTCGGCGAGATCACCGAAGTCGAACGTCACACCAAGGTGATCGACACCTGGACTGAAACCAACGAACGGCTTGTGGCGGCGGTTCGCCGGAACTTCAACGAGAACGATCCGCTCAACTCGGTGTGGATGATGGCCAACTCCGGCGCCCGGGGGAACATGTCCCAGGTGCGGCAGCTGGTGGGGATGCGTGGGCTGATGGCCAACCCCCAGGGCGAAATCATCGACCTGCCGATCCGCACCAATTTCCGCGAAGGTCTCACGGTCACCGAATACGTGATTTCCTCCTACGGAGCCCGCAAAGGCCTGGTCGACACCGCCCTGCGCACCGCCGACTCCGGCTATCTCACCCGCCGGCTGGTGGATGTGGCCCAGGATGTGATTGTGCGCGAAGACGACTGCGGCACAACCCGGGGAATCCCGATCCACGCCGATGAGAAAGGTCGCTTTTACGCCAAGCTGGTCGGCCGCCTCGCCGCTGAGCCGGTGCTTGTGGGTGGTGGCAAGAACCAGGAGGTTCTGGTTGAGCGCGATGGTGAAATCGATATCGAGCTGTCGGCAAAGATTGAAGCGGCCGGTGTGAAAACCGTGGTGGTGCGCTCTCCGCTCACCTGCGAAGCAGCCCGCTCGGTTTGCCGCAAGTGCTACGGCTGGGCGCTGGCCCACAACCAGCTGGTCGATGTCGGCGAAGCGGTGGGCATCATCGCCGCCCAGTCAATCGGCGAGCCCGGCACCCAGCTCACGATGCGCACCTTCCACACCGGCGGTGTGTCCACCGCCGAGAGCGGCGTGGTGCGGTCCCACAAAACAGTCGAGGGTGTCGTTGAGTTCGATGCCAAGGCTCGGCTGCGGCCCTTCCGCACACCCCATGGCGTCGAAGCCCAGATCGCCGAAACCGATTTCACCCTGCAGGTGAAGTTCGCCGGCAAACTCAAGGCCCAGAAACTCGACATCACCTCCGGCTCGATCCTGTTCGTGGCCGATGGAGAACCGGTGCCCGCCGACAGCGTGCTGGCCCAGATTTCCTCCGGCTCCTCCGTCAAGAAGAGTGTGGAGAAGGCCACCAAGGATGTGATCTGCGATCTGGCCGGGCAGGTGCGCTATGAGGAGGTGATTCAGCCCCGCGAGGTCACCGACCGCCAGGGCAACATCACGCTCAAGGCCCAGCGGCTTGGTCGCCTCTGGGTGTTCGCCGGAGACGTCTACAACCTGCCACCCAACGCCATGCCGGTGGTGAAGGCCAATTCCGCCGTCACCAACGGCGACGTGCTGGCGGAAAGCAGGCTGGTCAGCGAGCATGGCGGCGCCGTGCGGCTGCGCGAATCAGCCGGTGACTCCCGCGAAGTTCAGATTGTCACGGCGAGCCTCACCCTCAAAGACTGCAAGCTGGTGGGTGAATCGACCCATTCCGGTGAAATCTGGCACCTGGAGGGGAAGGACAACATTCGCTACCTGCTCAAGACCATGCCTGGGAGCAAGATCGGCAACGGCGAAGTGATCGCTGAGCTGGCTGACAACCGCTTCCGTACCCAGACCGGGGGCATGATCAAATACGCACCAGGCCTGTCAATCAAGAAGGCCCGTTCCGCCAAGAACGGTTTTGAAGTGTCAAAGGGTGGAACGTTGTTGTGGATTCCCCAGGAAACCCACGAAATCAACAAAGACATCTCCCTGTTGATGATCGAAGACGGCCAATGGATTGAAGCCGGGACTGAAGTCGTCAAGGATATTTTCTCCCAGACGGCCGGTATCGTCACCGTCACCCAGAAGAACGACATCCTGCGCGAGATCATCGTTCGATCCGGCACTCTTCACCTCGTTTCCGACAGCAAGGTGCTGGCCCGCTACAGCGATGATGGCAAGATCCACAACCCTGGCGAGGAACTCGCCCCCGGGCTCACCATCGACAAGATGGTCTACGCGGAAGCGGTTGAGACACCGGAAGGAGGCGCCCTGTTGCTTCGTCCGGTTGAGGAGTATGCCATTCCCGATGAGGCGCATCTGCCCGATCTTGGCAGCGTCAAACAGAATGGCGGACCTTCCCTGGGCCTCAAGGCAGTTCAACGTCTCACCTACAAAGACGGAGAGTTGATCAAATCAGTCGAGGGCATCGAGCTGCTGCGCACCCAGCTGATTCTCGACACGTTTGACACCACCCCGCAGATGACTGTCGATGTGGAAGCTGTGCCCGACAAGCGGGCCAAAACGATCGAACGGTTGCAGCTGGTGATTCTCGAAACGCTGCTTGTGCGGCGTGACACCCTCTCTGATGCCAGCCACGGCTCCACCCACACCGAGCTTCAGGTGGAGGATGGCGCCACGGTCAAGAGCGGTGATGTGGTCGCCACTACCCAGATTCTCGGCAAGGAGAACGGCCTGGTGCAGTTTCCGGATCCCCAGGAAGGCGAACCGGTGCGCCGGATGATCGTGGAGCGGGCCAACGACACCAGACAGCTGGAAATCGGAGACCGTCAGCCCAGTGTTGTGATCGGTCAGCGGCTGGTGGATGGGGAGCTGCTGAGTGAGGGCGTCGAGGCACCCTGCTGCGGCCAGGTGGAGGCGATTGAGAACGGCATCGTCACCATCCGGCTCGGAAGGCCCTACATGGTTTCTCCCGACTCGGTGCTGCATGTGCGTGATGGTGAACTGGTGCAGCGGGGAGATGCCCTCGCCCTGCTGGTGTTCGAGCGCCAGAAAACCGGGGACATCGTTCAGGGCCTGCCGCGGATCGAAGAGCTGCTGGAGGCCCGGCGGCCACGCGAGTCCGCCGTTCTCTGCCGGAAACCGGGCACCGTCGCGATCAAGCTCGGTGAAGACGATGATTCCGTCAACGTCACGGTGATCGAGCACGACGACGTGACCACCGACTATCCGATTCTGCTCGGCCGCAACGTGATGGTGAACGATGGTCAACAGGTCACGGCCGGTGAAATGCTCACCGATGGGCCGATCAATCCCCACGAGTTGCTGGAGTGCAATTTCGAGGATCTGCTGAGCCGCAAGCCCTCGATGGAAGCGGCCCAGGAGGCCATCTCCAAGTTGCAGTTCCGGATGGTGCAGGAAGTCCAGAACGTCTACAAGTCGCAGGGGGTCACCATCGATGACAAGCACATCGAGGTGATTGTCCGCCAGATGACCAGCAAAGTGCGGATCGAAGATGCCGGTGACACCACCCTGTTGCCCGGCGAACTGATCGAGTTGCGTCAGGTGGAGCAGGTGAACCAGGCGATGGCGATCACAGGAGGAGCCCCAGCTGAGTTCACGCCGGTGCTGCTCGGCATCACCAAGGCCTCACTCAACACCGACAGCTTCATCTCCGCCGCCAGCTTCCAGGAAACCACCCGGGTGCTCACTGAGGCCGCGATCGAAGGCAAGAGCGACTGGTTGCGGGGCCTGAAGGAGAACGTGATCATCGGCCGGCTGATCCCGGCCGGCACCGGCTTCAGTGGCTTCGAGGAGGAACTCCGCTCCGAGGCCGGTCCCCACCCCGACATCCTCGATGAGGAAGTCGGCGGCTATCGCCGGATGGCCAACCTGCGCCCTGATTACACCGTGGAGATGCCTGCGGCTCCCACCATCAACGCCACGGCGGTGCTGGACGACCCATCGGAAGCCCAGCTCGATGCCGTGCGCAGTCTGCGGGGGATCGAGGCCTCGAAGAGTTCCTTCGCGGCCTTCGCCCGCCCCGTGACCGAAGAGGGGCTGGAAGAGGAGTTGATCCCTGATCCTGCTGCCCTTGAAGGGTTGCAGGAAGAGGGCCTGCTCAGCGAAGACTGATGGCGACCACTGAACCACGGGCACCACGGCCACCACTGGTGCCGAAGCTGGTGCCGCAACGGCGGCTGCCGCGCTTCGGCTTCCACACCCACACGGAGCGGCTGAATGGCCGCTCCGCCATGCTCGGTTTCCTGGCACTGCTGGCGGTCGAAAAAGTTCTCGGTCACGGGCTGCTGGTGTGGCCCTGAGTGGTCGGCCCCTGCTGGGCCAACGGCTGGAAGCACTGGAGAACCTGGCGGTGGCCCAGGGCCAGCCCCGGTACCGGGGCCGCCAGCTGCACGATGGGATCTACGCCAAGGGCGCCCGCAGCATTGATCGGATCAAGGGCCTGCCGAAGCTGTGGAGCGAACAACTGAGCCAGGACTGGCCGACCGCGGGTGCGGAGCCGATCGGCCGTTCCACAGAGTTGAAACGCAGCGTGGCCCGGGATGGCACCACCAAGTTGCTGCTCTCCACCGCTGATGGTCTCAGCCTCGAAACGGTAGGGATTCCCAGCCGGGATCGTCTGACGGTCTGTGTGTCCAGCCAGGTGGGCTGCCCGATGGGCTGCCGGTTCTGCGCCACGGGCAAGGGGGGCCTGGAGCGTTCCCTCCAGGTGCACGAGATCATCGACCAGGTGCTGGCCATCCGTGAGGTGATGGAGCAACGCCCCAGCCACGTGGTGTTCATGGGCATGGGTGAGCCGCTGCTCAACACCGAAGCCGTTCTTGATGCCATCGACTGCCTCTGCACCGATCTGGGCATGGCCCAGCGCCAGATCACCGTGAGCACGGTGGGGGTGGCCAGCCAGATGCCGAAGCTGGCCAGCCTGGCCATGGAGCGACTGGGTCGCGCCCAGTTCACCCTGGCCGTGAGCCTGCATGCACCCGACCAAAGACTGCGCGAAGAGTTGATCCCCACCGCTCACGCTTATCCGATCACCGAGCTGCTCGATGATTGCCGCAACTACGTGGCCACCACCGGCCGGCGGATCAGCTTCGAGTACATCCTGCTGGGCGGACTCAACGATCACCCGCGCCAGGCGGCGGCACTGGCGCAGTTGTTGCGCGGCTTCCAGAGCCACGTCAATCTGATCGCCTACAACCCGATCGACGAGGAAGATTTTCAGCGTCCAAGTGCGGAGCGGGTCGCAGCCTTCAAGGCGGCCCTTGAGCTGCGCCATGTGGCAGTGAGCGTGCGCGCCAGCCGTGGCCTGGATGAAAATGCCGCCTGCGGTCAGCTGCGCAGGCGGGTGGCTGCGGGGTGATTTCAGTCCCCGAAGTCGCCCTTGAGCAACCTTGCCGCCAACCAGAGACAAACGGACTTTGCAGCCACCTCTAAGCCTTTGCCGAAAGACTGAAGGTCACCTTAAAAATTTCCCGATTCCTAGGCGGGAACTATCAGTGACAAGAAATTGCTGGTCACAAAGCCCCAACTCTTCACAACCATCCCGGCCATCTAATGATTGTCCTTTACGGCTTGGAATGATCATGCTGCCAGAGTTGATTTCAACGCACAGCAGAAGTAGCGCAGAATGCTACAGGTCAGCCCTTGCAGTCCCCACCTTGATTGCGTCCTGACCAACTCAATTCGAATTGTCAGTTGGCCACGTATGCAGGCTGTGATAGTCACAAAGACATACTCAATCCTTGGTCCCACTTGTGATCGAGCAGGATTGCACATCTTAGCCTCGTGCCTGCGCGAATTGTTGCAGGTTCCATTCTCATGATTTCGGTTTTCGAAACCAGCCAGATCCAGGAGATCTTCATACTTTGCACCGGCGTAACGAGTCAGCTCAGACGCAGTCATCTCTGTTCTCAGGATACAGCAACTGCGGAAGCATCTGGCGATCGCGAATGCTTACTGTGGCAATCATTTAGGTGCAGATGAGATCATGTTCGGCATCAATGTAGATGCTAATCAAGTATCCATAATGGCAAATGCAGATTTTTTTTGGACCATCGCATCGGGCGCCAAGGATCTTCTACCGCAATCGTTCTGGCTTGTTGGCCCATCCATCTATGCCATGACCGCTCTTGCTAGATTCGTTCTCTGATCGTGAGTTGAGCTGTTTGGGGACAGGAGTCAGTGTGGCATCTATGATTTGCCCACTGTGGGTCTCCAATCCCTGAATGCAAAGGCACTCCTCAAACCGGTCGACGAGCTCGTCGATGACATCAGCCTTGCGGAGACACTAGCCGAAGAACGGAAAGGTGCTGGCATCGGGAATGGTGGGACTCATTACGCCCAGTCGAATACACTCCTCAAAGGAGCGCCTAACGTTGACCTGGAGTTTGAACTGCTCGTTGCCAAGGTTAAACCGCTGTTGCAACACCAGCATTTTGAACAAGATGAGGAGACGACTCCGCTGTCTGCCGGCGTTGCTCTTGCGCTCATCGGTATAGCCCATATTCAAGAGTGGCCTTATTAGCACCGAACATAATATGTCGGTGAGTGCTGTCAATGTCGGCATAATTTGCTTATATGTGCATTTCCGCTTCTCCTCACCCCAAGACCCACCCGCACGTTGACCCATTCAACTGCAGTGACCAGTTGAAATTCAATTGCACTGAATGAATTTAGCAAAGTAGCTAGAAGGTTTCTTCAAGCTTCCCCTATGACAGCAAGCTTCCATGATTGCGCTAGATACAAGGCGGCAAAGATTCCATGTGTTAAAGTAGATTTGCATAGGCACAGCCAGTCAAGATATGTCCAAGCGTCTTGAGATTGCGGACTTTTGGGATGATTACATTCATCAGTGGATCAAGGGAGATGCTCATCTTGAGAATTGGATTGGCTTGCAGTCCCTTGACCTGCAGGACAAGCTCAGAAGATGGAAGAAGGCGTACTCGGGCAAAGGAGTTGGGGCAGTTGATCAGACAGCTCTTCCTGACCCATTTTATGGAGACATTAGAGGAGAGATACATCACATACAATTCGTTTTCCTTGGGCTGAATCCAGGCATTGCGTACCCAGGCTTACAATCTAGAGAAGGTGTTTGGACTAATCGTGTTCGCACTTCTGGATTTAGTCGTTGCTATGATAGAATTCCATGGAAAGATCCAGACTGGATTCGACTTCATGGAAAAGAAAGCAAATATTGGGTTTGCTTAAGAAACTTTGCAGAAAGACTCTATGGGAAGACAATCAGAAAGGAAAACATCCTTAATCTAGAGCTTTTTCCTTGGCATTCGCCAAGAATCAGTGGAAAGCTAGAAGTAGATAGTGATGTAGTTAAAACCTTTGTCTTTGATCCCCTCGCTGAAGTCAGCACAGACTTCATTTTTGCCTTTGGCCGTCCATGGTGGGACGTATGCAAGATGTTGGGTTTTGAAGTTGAATCACACTATGGAGACGGTCAAGCTCCGTTTCCGGGCCCGTCAAGCAAAGGCTGGAACGTGGTTATCTGTACTCACGTCCAGCTGAGGGCGCGATTGGTAATCAATTGGCAGCCTGGCAATGGCAACCCTCCTGCCGGGGAGAGGCTTAAAACCTTTAAGTCTATTCTCGCTCAATCTGCATATCACTCTATGTTGAGCCAATAGGGTTCTTATCGAAGCTATCGGCAATGTAAAACAAGGGAAAGGTGGTGATTGGTTGGTAGTAGGCCCTGACCAACCTCCACTGACGGCAAAAATCCATAGGTCACCTCGAAAAATTGTCGATGAACTGAACTGTGCGCCGCAGATGCGTCGGGGGGCCGTGATTATCGCGATCAGGATTTCCAAAGTGCGAACCAGAACGCCAGCCCGTTGGTTCAAGTCAGCCACACCGCGTCCAGCCAATGGAACCCTCAGCTGGAATCCCGCGCCGGATCAAACGCGCCGATCACCCCACTGCCGCTCCAGGGGGTGAGCCGCAGCATCAACAGGAAGGCCGGCAGTGATGCCACAGCTGTGAACAGGAAAAAGCTCGGCCAGCCCACTTGTTCAGCCACCACGCCCGCCGGGGCCGCCAGCACCGATCGGCTCAGGGCATAGACCCCGGAGAGCAGGGCGTATTGGGTGGCGGAGAAACGTGGATTGCACAAGCTCATCAACAGAGCCACGAACACCGCTCCCACCATCCCGCCGGCCAGGTTCTCCAGGCTCACCGCCACCAACAATCCCGCCACCCCGCCGCCGAAGCGTGCCAGCGCCCAGTAACTCAGGTTGCCGATCGCCCCGGCCACCGCGAACAACCACAGCGAGCGGTTCATACCCAGCCGCGCGAACAGCACGCCCCCCAGCACCGTGCCGGCCATGGTGGCGGCGATGCCCCAGCCGGCCTGCACCGTGCCGATCAGCTCCGGCGCAAACCCCTGCTGGATCAGGAACGGCACTGCCATCAGCCCCAACAGCCCATCAGGCCAGCGGTAAAGCAACACCAACAGCAGGATCAGCAGGGCCCGGCCGCCGCCCGTGCGGCCGAGAAACTCCCTGGCAGGCCCTACCACCGCCTGGCGCAGGCTCGACACCGGATGGACGATCGGGTCGAGCCGCGGCGCCGCCAGGGTGAAGGGCACCACCGCCAGCATCAGGGCTGCGGCGGCAAGGAACGCCAGCGGCCAGCCGAAGCGACCGGCCAGCACAAAGCCACCGGCACCGATCGCCAGCATCGCCCCCCGGTAGCCCAGCGAGGCGGCGGCGGCACCGCCGCCGCGTTCAGCGGCCGGCAGCAGGTCGGTGCGGTAGGCATCCACGGCAATGTCCTGGCTGGCACTCACCACCGCCAGCAGCACAGCCATGACCCCGATCAGCGTCAGGCTGGCCGGGTCGGTGCTGGGCCGCAGCAGGGCCATCGCCCCGATCACCGCCACCAGGGTGAGCTGCAGCACCAGCAGCCAGCCCCGGCGTCGATCGGGCCAGGCCAGCGGCCAACGGTCGAGCAGCGGCGCCCAGAACATCTTCAGGGTGTAGGGCAGCTCCGCCAGCCCGAGCAGGCCGATCAGGCCGAGCGGCACGTTGCTGGCGGTCAACCAGCCCTGCAGCAGTTTGCTGCCCACCATGTAAGGAGTGCCGCTGGCCACCCCCTGGGCCGCGACGGCCACCAGCCGCCGCCTGGCCTGGGCATCAAAGCGCGCCGGGGCTGAAGCGTCGCGGTTGGGAT
The DNA here is from genome assembly GCF_977927535.1 of Cyanobium sp. ULC082. NCBI lineage: Bacteria > Bacillati > Cyanobacteriota > Cyanophyceae > Synechococcales > Prochlorococcaceae > Cyanobium > Cyanobium sp. ULC082. The sequence goes on along the minus strand of NZ_OZ376397.1, from coordinate 553,111 downwards.
CGGGCGGCACGGAGGGGACGCATCTGGGCGAACCCTATGCCTTCAGAATGACCTCAATCCCGTCGGCGGTCCGTGTCCTTCTTTCGCTCCACTCTTCTGCCGGCCGCGATCGTGCTGTTGTTCGGCCTTGCTCTGTTCGTGGTGAGTGCCCGTCTCTGGCTGCCTGGCGACATGCTGGCGCCAGCACCGCTCAACTGAGCTGGAACCACCGAGCTGAAACCACTGAGCTGGAGCAAGGAGAAACCCATGGCGGAAGCCAACCCACCGTTTTCCTCCAGCCCCGCCGAGCTGGGCTTTGATCCCGAGCTGCTGGCCGGCGAGCTGGCCGAAGAACTGGCCGGCGATCCACTTGAGGCCCTCGATTCGATCGAGCTCACCGATGCCGACATCGCGATCGAGTGCGACCTGGGGCTGGAATTGCTGCGTGCTGGTCGTCAGGACGATCGCCTGCAGGGTCTGCGCATCTTCTGTGAGCATCGCGATCCCCGGGCGATTCCACTGCTGCTCCCCCTGCTGGAGGCCAGCTGCCCGATCGTGCGGATGAGTGCCGTGTTCGCGCTCGGACGCAACCCCGATCAACGGGCCGTGGAGCCGCTGCTGGGCCTGTTGCAGAACGACAGCAATGGCTATGTGCGCAAGGCGGTGGCCTGGAGTCTGGGCAACTATCCCGAGGCCCCGGTGCTCAATCCCCTGATCCGAGCCCTTCAGGTGGATGTGGCGGCGGTGCGGCTCTGGGCGGCCGGTTCCCTGGCCGACGCAGGCGGCACCGGCGTGGCCAAGGCCGACCAGGCGGCGGGCCAGTTGCTGATCAGCCTGCGGATCGACAGCGAGCCGGTGGTCCGCAGCAACAGTGCCTGGTCGCTGGGGCGGCTCTACGACCACCTGGTGGAACCTCGCCAGAAAGATCTGGTCGAGGCACTGGTGCTGGTGATGCTCCACGACACGGACACAACGGTGCGCGACGAGGCGCGGGTGGCCCTGGAGCAACTGGAAAGCCCCGCCGTGCTGGAGAGAATCCAGACCCTGGTGGAGGAGGGACTGCTCAGCTGAGCCAGGCTGGTCGCCACGGGCCTCGGACCCAGGAAATGCTGGCTAAAGTGCATTTCCACGCTTGATCTGGTTGATGTCCCAGCACACCATCCGTTTTCGCATCCGGCCCGATGGCCGCGTCGAAGAACTGGTGGAAGGGGTGCTCGGGGCAGGCTGCGAACAGCTCACCGAGCGGATCGAAGCCACGCTCGGTTCGGTACAGCAGCGTCGCAGCACCTCGGAAGCCTTCCAGTCCGAATCCAGGCTCGTGGTTCCAGCGTTGCCACTCCAGCAGCAAAGCCCCTGATTCCGTCCCCCTTCATCCTGGATCCGATGTCCCATTTCAGCATCGTCAAAACGGAACTGCGCAACCGTGGCGCCCTGCTTGATGCCCTTCGCGACCTCGGCCATGAGCCCGAGCAGGGTGAGCGCCAGGTCCGCGGCTACCGCGGCCAGACGGTCCTCGCCGAACTGGCCCTGCCCCAGGCCAACGGCGGCGACATCGGCTTCCGCTGGAACGAAAGCAGCGGCAGCTACGAGCTGGTCACCGATCTGGATCTCTGGAACCAGCCCGTTCCCGTCGAACGCTTCCTGGCCCAGCTCACCCAGCGCTATGCCCTCCAGTCGATCCTGGCGGCCTCCACCCAGGAAGGATTCCAGGTCAGCTCCCAGACGGAGCACCATGACGGCAGCATCGAACTGGTGGTGACCCGCTGGGACAGCTGAGCGGGGCATGGATCCTTCCCTCGCCTTCTCCGTCTCCGCCAACCCCAGGCCACGGCCAAGCGGCACAGAACCTCTGCTGGGTGGCAGCCTGAGGGAAAAGGCGGTGTGGGTGGATGAAGCGGTCTGCATCGGCTGCCGCTACTGCGCCCACGTGGCAGCGAACACCTTCCTGGTCGAGCCGCTCTGGGGACGCTCCCGCGCCATCCGTCAGGACGGTGACAGCACCGAAACGATCCAGGAGGCCATCGACACCTGTCCGGTCGATTGCATCCACTGGGTGGCCTACGAAGAGGTGGGCGCCCTGCAGGAACGGCTCAAGACCCAGGAACTCCAGCCCCTCGGCCTGCCATGTCCCTCACGGCTGAAGCGAACCCTGCCCCGCCCTTGAGGCTGCCGACCCGGCGGTTCGGACGCACGGGCCTGGCGATGCCTCTTCTCTCCCTGGGCGGCATGCGCTACCAGCAGAGCTGGAGCGATCTTCCGCCGGATCAGATCAGCACCGACAGCCAGGCGAACCTGCGGGCCACCCTCGAGCGGGCGGCTGCCTCAGGCCTGAATCACATCGAAACCGCCCGTCATTACGGCAGTTCCGAGCGGCAGCTCGGTTGGCTGCTGCCCCAGCTGAACGACCGACGACGCATCCTGCAGAGCAAGGTTCCTCCCCAGGAGGATCCGGCTGATTTCGAGGCGGAGCTGGAGTGCAGCTTCGAGCGACTGGCGGTGGAGCGACTGGATCTGCTGGCCATTCATGGTCTGAACCTGCCGGAGCACCTGGAGCAGACGCTCCGACCGGGTGGATGCCTGGCGGTGGTGCGCCGCTGGCAGGAGCAGGGCCGCATCGGTCATGTCGGCTTCTCCACCCATGCCCCGCTCCCCTTGATCCTGGAGGCGATCGAATCCGATGCCTTCGATTACATCAATCTCCACTGGTATTTCATCCGCCAGGACAACCTGGCGGCGATCGAGGCCGCCGCCGCCCATGACATGGGTGTGTTTGTGATCAGCCCCACCGACAAGGGGGGGCATCTCCATACCCCCTCCACCCGCCTGCAGGAGCTCTGTGCGCCGCTCCACCCGATCGTGTTCAACGATCTGTTCTGCCTGACGGCCCCGGGGATCCACACAATCAGTGTCGGGGCGGCGAACCCGGCCGACCTCGATCTGCACCTGGAGGCGGTGCAGCTGCTGCCCCAGGCCAGCGAACTGTTGCCACCGATTCTGGCGAAACTCGAGCAGGCCAGGCTCCAGGCGCTCGGTGAAACCTGGCTGAGCAGCTGGCAGGAGGGTTTGCCGGAGTGGTCCCAGACCCCTGGAGGCATCAATCTGCCCGTGCTGCTCTGGCTCCACAACCTGCTGGAAGCCTGGGACCTGCAGAGCTACGCCCAGGCCCGCTACAGCCTGCTGGGGCAGGGCGATCACTGGTTCCCCGGCGCCAATGCCGATGCGCTCGATCAGACAGTGAGCGAAGCAGAGCTCCTCGCCGCTCTGGGCGGCAGTCCGTGGGCGCGGCGGATCCCCGACCTGCTGCGGGAACTGCGCCAGCAGCTGGGGGGTTCATCAACCCGGCGGCTGATGGCCGCCGAGTGAGCCCGCCGCGGCCAGGCGAACTCAATCATTCACTGCCCAGCGGAAGCTTGGCGGGCACCCCCACCGGCCTGGGGTAGGTCAGTGGACATGGCCCCACTGGCTTGAGCAAAACGGCATGGCGCACTCCCCGACCAGCCGGAAGCTCCCGTCGTTCCACCCGCTCGACGGTGGCCTGGAGCGGCAGCAGGGCCCGCGTCAGCGTCTGCTGATCGTCAAGCTCCCACTGGCCGCGATAGAGCAGGGCCCGCCCGGATGGTTGCAACAGAGGCACTAGATACTCCGCCACCACCGGCGCCGCCGCCACCGCCCGGGCCATGGCCCAGTCGAAGCGGCCGCGGCAGGAGGGGTCCTGACCGGTCGTCTCGACCCGCTCACAGCGGACGGTGACGCGCTGTTCAAGGCCGAGGCCGGCCGCCATGGCGCGCACGGCCTCGGCCTTGCGCCCCACCGAATCCACCAGGGTGACCCGCGCTGCGGGAAGAGCGATCGCCAGGGCCAGGCCGGGGAAGCCACCGCCGGTGCCGACGTCGATCAGGGAAAGCGGGCCCTGCTCCCCCCGGAGCTGCTCCCGCCAGGGCCAGAGGCTGTCATAGAGCTGGGCGATCCAGTAGTCGTCGCCCTCAACCAGGCGTGTGAGGTTCAGGCGGCGGTTCCAATCGCGCAACAGCTCCTGCAAGGCGAGGAACTGGGCCAGCTGCTGCGCGGCAGGCTGCCAACCCAGGCTGGGCCAGAGCCCATCCCCTTGTCCGTGGGACAGATCTGCTTCGATCGAGAGGTTCGGCTCAGCAGCCATCCAGGCAGGCACTCAGGGAAGAGTTCTCTAGGATCTCGCAGTATTGGTACAGGCGTGGTGGCAGGGAGAGACACCGAATCGACCCCTCCGAATCACTACCAATTGCTGCGCCTGGGCCCCTCCGCCACAGCTCAGGACCTGCGGCAGGCTTTCCGATCACTGAGCAAGCTCTACCACCCGGACACCACCAAGCTCCCGGTGGCCGAGGCCGAGGAGCAGTTCCGCCATCTGCAGCTGGCTTACCTCACTCTCAGCGATCCGGAGCGCCGCCGGGCCTACGACAGCCAGCTCCTGCCGGTGCCAGCCAAGCCCCTGCTGAAGCGGCGGGTGGAGCGCACCCAGTCGGTGCGGAGGGCCCTCTCGGGGGGCGAGTGGTTCGCCCTGGTGCTGCTGGCGACGGCCCTGGTGCTCAGCCTGGTGCTCGGGGTGAGCCTCGCCTGGTGGCGAGGAATGGAGCTGGTCAGTCCGCCGATCAGCTGGCTGGAGGCCTCCGCGGTGCAGACTGCCCTTCCTTCGGACCACGAACCTGGGGATGACCGCCCTGCCCTCCTTGCAGACCCCGCTCTACAACCATCCCCTGCCGGCCCTTGAGCAGTGGCTCATGGTGCTTGGAGCCACCCGGGACAAGGCGAATCCCTGTCGCTGGGACCTGCACCACACCGCCTGGAGTGCCCTGATCGAGCTCGAGGTGGAGGAGCTCAAGGTGAGCTGGCACCAGGAAGGCCGCACCACGGTGCGGTTGTTCTCCTACGGGCTCTCGAGGGCCGACGTGGAAGCCGCCATCCTCGCCGGCCCCTGAGCCGATCGACTCCGCCGCTTCAGAGCTGGTCGAGCCCTGCCGCGATCACCTGATAGCACCGATCCAGCTGGGCCTCGCTGAGACACAGCGGAGGCAGCAGATAGACCACCTGGCCCAGGGGCCTGATGAACACACCGTGGGCCAGGGCATGGCGCTGCAGGCTGCGGCCCGCCCTGTTCAGGTAGCCCGGTGAATCCACGACAAGGTCGAAGGCGGCGATCGTGCCGATCAGCCGCGGCCGGCAGACCAGGGGATGGCGGGCCAGCTGGGCAAGCCGGGGGCGATGGCGCGCTTCGAATCCTTCGTAGCGATCGGGACTGGCACACAGCAGAGCCAGGCTGGCGTTGGCGGCGGCGCAGCCGAGCGGATTCGCCGTGAAGCTGTGGCCGTGATAGAGGGTGTGATCGGGGTTGTCGCTGATGAAGCCCTGATAGAGAGCCTCCCTGGCCAGGGTCACTCCCATCGGCAGGAAGCCGCCGGTGAGCCCCTTGGAAAGCGCGACCAGGTCGGGTTGAAGGCCTGCACCCCGGCTGGCGAAGAGGCTGCCGGTGCGGCCGAAGCCCGTCATCACCTCGTCGGCGATCAGCAGTGCCCCGGCCTGGCGAACCCGCCGCTCCACCTGCTGCAGAAACTGGGGCCGCACGATCGCCATGCCGCTGGCTCCCTGCACCACCGGCTCCAGGATCACGGCGGCGGTCGGCACGGTCAGCAGCTCCTCCAGCCGGTCCAGGGCCGCCGCTTCCTTGGCATCCACCGCCCCGTCGTCCCACCAGGTGGAGGGCCAGGGCGCCCGGGCCACCGCACACAGCAAGGGCTCGAACGGGGCGGAGAACAGACCACGCTCTCCCACGGCCATCGCCCCGAAGGTGTCGCCGTGATAAGCGCCCTCGAAGGCGATCAGCTGACGCCTGGGGCTCGCCTGGTTCCGCCACCACTGCCAGGCAATCTTGAGGGCCACCTCAACGGCGGTGGAGCCATCATCGGAAAAGAACAGCCGCTCCAGGCCACTGGCGGCGCTGAGGCTCTCCGCCAACCGCTCGGCCTGGGGGTGGCGGAAGTTGGCGAAGATCACCTGCTCCAGCTCCAGAGCCTGGGCAGCGATCGCCGCGGCGATGCTCGGTTCAGCATGGCCATGCAGGGTGACCCACCAGCTGCTGATCGCATCGATCAGCCGGCGCCCATCAGCCAGTTCCAGCAGGGCGCCATCACCGCGCAGCACCGCCAGAGGGGGATCGCTGCAGGCCACCTGGGTGGTGGGATGCCAGAGGTTGGGGTGCCAGGACAAGGGAGGGGAAGGGGTGATCTGGAGGGGGCGCTCAGCGGCAGCGCTTTTCGAGCCTGGCGGCCTCGGCGGCCAGCGGGCCGCAGTTCACCCAGCGCACCAGCGTCAGCTCAAGATCGGTGAACACCACCAGGATTCCGCCGCAGATCAGCGCCACGACGGCACTGACCACCAGATTGGAGCGCGTCATGGAGCCAGGCTAAGGGCCAGTGGATCGGCCAGGCGGTCGGCCAGACGTTCAGCCAGATTCGATTCCTGCCAGAAGGTGGCGAGGGCCGCAGCTGTCAGTGCCGGGAGCGGCGGCAGGCAGGCGAGAACCGGAACGCCCGTGAAGGCCTCCAGGGTGGCGGGGTTGTCGGGGTGAAGCGGCCCGTTGAGTACAAGACCGAGCAGGGGAATCCGCCGCTGGCGCAGCGCCTCCACCGACAGCAGGGTGTGATTCAAGGTGCCCAGGCCGCTGCGGGCCACCAACAGCACCGGCAGGCCCCAGCGGCGGATCTGCTCGATCTGGAGCAGGTCGCGGCGCAGGGGCACCAGCAGCCCCCCCGCCGTTTCCACCACCAGGGGGCCTTCCCCGCCGGGGAGGCTCAGTCGGTCAGGATCCAGCGGGCTGGTCTCCAGTTCGGCGGCCCAGTGGGGAGACACCGGGTTGGAGTAGCGGTAGGCCTCGGGCAGGATCCGCGCGGCGGTGGGCTCCGCCGCAACACCCAGCAGTTGGCTCACCCTGGCGCTGTCACCGCCATCCTCCAGACCACACTGCACAGGCTTCCAGTAACGCGCCCCCAGGCCCTGCACCAGCAGGGCACTCACCACCGTCTTACCCACGTCGGTGTCGGTGCCACAGACCACCAGCTGCTGCATCATCGAGATCGGCCCTGAATCATCTCGCTGGCTTCTGGCCAACGACAAGCAGCATCTCCCAGGAAAGCAGCTTGCCGCCACCCTCCCGTTCGGGGAGGCTGGCCCAATGGGCTTCCAGCCGCCGCCATTCTCCCGGTGCCAGGCCGGGCATTGGGCTGGCACCGGCCCCGAGCCCGCTGATCCGACGCAGAAAGCTGAGGCCGCTGGCGGCGCGGCGGCTGAATCGCAGCCGCTGCAGGCGGTGAAGACGGAGATGGCCCTCAGCCACGCCGATCAGGTCAGCGGCCTCGGGCAGGGGCAGGGCGGTGCAGGCCACCTGGGCACCGGCAGCGGCCTGGTGCCACTGGGGGAAGCTGCCGGCGGTGGGCAGGGCCAGGACCAGCCAGCCGGCCGGGCGAAGCATCCGGCACCAGTGCTCCAGCTGCTCGGCGGGATGTTCGAGCCAATGCAGGGCAAAACTCGAGGCCAGCAGGGCCGCCTGCCCCAGCTCGGGTGGCAGACCCTGGTTCAGATCCCAGCTCAGGGTGGTGGGTGGGCTGGCCGGATCGACGGCATCGGCGTCCAGCCCGCGTTGGAGCAAGGCGGGACAGACATCCAGCCGCAGCAGCTCCAGGCCTGGACGCTGCTTGGCGATGGCGCGGCTGAGCAGGCCCGTTCCCGCCCCCAGATCGGCGCACGGGCCTTCCACCAGGGGCAACGCGCGGCAGAGGCGAGCCAGGCGCCAGGCCACCCCCCTCTGCAGGGATGCTTCCCGCTCGTAGCTGGCGGCCTGGCGCGTGAAACTGGCCCGCACCTGGTCCGGGATGGCCGCCGTTCCCATCACTCGGTCTCCAGCCAATTCAGCACCGGCTCCACCAGATTGGCGCCCAGCAGGCTGTGGCCCGCCGCCTCGATCAACCAGCGCTCGGCCTTCGGCAGAGCAAGACACAGCTGCTGGCGGGCGTTCGGCGCCACGATCCCATCCGCTCCAGCCTCGATGATCAACAACCTCGCCCTGGCTGGAAAGCCCGCCGGCAGCCCGCTCGTCCGACCCAGCAGCAGCAGATCGTGGCGTAACCGCTCCAGCGAACAGGCTGCCAACGGCTCATGGCCGGGCCCTGCCGGCAGCAGGGCAACTGGATCCGGGGCGGCGGCAGCGGCCAGAAAATCCTGAAGCACACGTTCGCCAGCACCGGAGGCGATCCTGGATTGCATCACCCGCAGAGCAGCCCGCCAGGCTCGGCCGGCCTCACCTGGCGGGACGAAGCGGCCGAAGCTGGCCAGCAGCACCACCGCATCGGCCTGCTCCAGCACGGCCCTCGGCAACAGGTGCAGGCCGAGCGAGTGAACCAGCACCGAACGTGGACCCCGGCCCTCTGGCCAGCTGGGCTCAAACGGTGGCAGGGGCCCGTAGCCCCGCTCGCCGCTCTGCCAGTTCCAGCCACGCCGCTGGGCGGCATCCCGCCAGGGCAGCCAGGCCCGGCTGTCCCCACCCCAGCCATGCATGGCGATCAGCTGCTGGCCGTACGCAGTGGGGGTGGTCATGGCGTGGTCCCGCTGGGGGGAGGGCCGAGGGCGAGCAGGAGGCGCTCCAGGCTTCCCGGCGGCAGGCTGCGACGCAGCACCAGCCGCAGGCAGGCACGCCCGGTGGGAACGGTGGGGGGGCGGATCGCCACGCTGAGCAGACCACTGCCCTCCAGCCGCTCCTGGAGGGCGAGGGCGGGGGCATCGTCACCGACCACCAGCGGCAGGATCGGGCCCTGCCCGGCTGGCCGGCTCCAGCCGGCCAGCTCCAGCGCATCACGCCAGCGCGACGCCCTCGAGAGAAGCTCCAGCCCCATGCCGGGCTGCGCCTCCAGCAGCTCAAGGGCGGCCAGGGCGGCGGCGGCCAGGGGCGGGGCCAGGGCCGTGGAGTAGCGAAAGGCGCCGGAACTCTGCAACAACCACTCACCAACGACCCCACTGCCGGCCAGGAAGGCGCCGCCGCTGCCGAAGGCCTTGCCGAAGGTGCCACTGATCAGGCTGATCCCCTCCAGGCCATGGGCCAGGCCCCGCCCACCGGCCCCCAGCACCCCGAGGGCATGGGCTTCATCCACCAGCAACAGAGCCCCGTAGGCCCGACACAGGGAGGAGATGGCGGGGAGATCGGGGCTTGTGCCCTCCATGCTGAACAGACTTTCGGTGAGCACCAGCAGGCGGCGGCGCGGTTGCGCCTGGCGCTGGATCTGCAGCCGTCGCTGCAGGTCGGCGCAATCGTTGTGGCGGAATCGTTGCAGGGTGGCTCCACTGGCACTCACACCAGCCAGCAGGGAGTGATGAATCAGGCGATCAGCCAGCACCAGGCTGTGGCGATCGGCCAGGGCAAGCACCGCCGCCAGATTGGCCTGAAAACCGCTTGGGAAGAGCAGCACCCGCTGCCGGCCCAGCCAGGCCGCCAACCGCTCCTCCAGGGCGGCATGGACCGGGCGGCTGCCGGTGATCAGAGGCGAGGCGCCAGCCCCCACCCCGACGGCATCGATCGCCGCCTGGGCCGCTTCGCGCAGCTGGGAGTGGTGGCTGAGGCCGAGGTAGTCATTGCTGGCCAGATCCAGCAGCAGATCAGCACCGGGCGGATCCACAGGCCTGAGCAGGCCGGAGCCGCCAGGACTGAAGCTGCGCAGCTCACGCCGCCGCACGGCTGGAAGCCGGGCAAGGGCCTGGCTGAGGGGGGCGAGGGGATCCAGATCCACCCAGTCGGTCGCGGTGGAGCAGGCCGCCACGGTCGGCCCCACTGCGGACGGACCCGTTTCGGTGGCCTTCACACCCTTCACTCTGCCCAACCGGCACGCAGCCCATAGGATTCCAGCATGCTGATTGCCGGCACTGAGACTGATTCCACTGCGGCTGCGGGCCAGACCGCAGCGCTCTCCACCGACGAGGCCCCTGCCGATCGGCTGGTGGACGCGTCAGTGCCGGCTCTGGATCAGCTGTTTCCCTTTCCCCTCGACCCCTTCCAGCTGGAGGCGATCGACGCGCTCAACCAGGGGCATTCGGTGGTGGTGAGCGCCCCCACCGGCTCCGGCAAGACCCTGGTGGGCGAGTACGCCATCCATCGCGCCCTGGCCCATGGCCAGAAGGTGTTCTACACAACACCGCTCAAAGCACTCTCCAACCAGAAGCTCCGGGATTTCCGCCAGCAGTTCGGCAATGAGAACGTCGGCCTGATGACCGGTGACCTGAGCGTCAACCGGGACGCCCCGATCGTGGTGATGACCACCGAGATCTTCCGCAACATGCTCTACGCGGAGGTGGATCGCGGCGACGATCCCCTGGCTGATGTGGAGGCGGTGGTGCTTGATGAGTGCCACTACATGAACGACTCCCAGCGCGGCACGGTCTGGGAGGAATCGATCATCCACTGTCCACCGCCTGTCCAGTTGGTGGCTCTCTCGGCCACGGTGGCCAACGCCGGCCAGCTCACCGACTGGATCGAGCGGGTTCACGGGCCCACCACCCTGGTGCTGAGCGATCACCGTCCGGTGCCGCTGGCCTTCAGCTTCTGCAGTGCCAAGGGTCTCCACCCCCTGCTCAACGAGGAGGGCACCGAGCTGCATCCCAACTGCAAGGTGTGGCGGGCCCCGAAGGGCGACCGTCGCAAAGGCAAGAGCCCCAAACCGCCCCAGCCCGAAGCGGCACCCCTGCCATTCGTGGTGGCGCAGCTGGCCGAGCGCGACATGCTGCCGGCCATCTATTTCATCTTCAGCCGCCGGGCCTGTGACAAAGCGGTGCGCGACCTCGGTCGCATCTGCCTGGTGAACGAACAGGAGCAGGCCGTGATCCGCTCCAGGCTGGATGCCTTCGTGGCGACCACGCCGGAGGCCGTGCGCGACGGAGGCCATGCGGAGGCCCTGTTGCGCGGCATCGCCGCCCACCACGCCGGCGTGCTGCCGGCCTGGAAGGAATTGATCGAGGAACTGTTCCAGCAGGGCCTGGTGAAGGTGGTCTTCGCCACCGAAACCCTGGCGGCGGGCATCAACATGCCGGCACGCACCACGGTGATCTCGGCCCTCTCCAAGCGGACCGAGCGGGGCCACCGGCCGCTGATGGGCAGCGAGTTCCTGCAGATGGCGGGCCGGGCCGGTCGGCGCGGGCTGGATGTGCAGGGCTATGTGGTCACGGTGCAGAGCCGTTTCGAGGGGGTGCGCGAGGCGGGGCAACTGGCCACCAGCCCCGCCGATCCGCTGGTGAGCCAGTTCACCCCCAGCTACGGCATGGTGCTGAATCTGCTGCAGCGCTATGAGCTGGCCAAGGCCAAGCAACTGGTGGAGCGGAGCTTCGGGCGGTACCTGGCCACCCTTGATCTGCTCGACGACGAAGCCAGGATCACCGAGCTGCGTCAGCAGCTCGACTCCCTGAGCGGACCGGCGGCCGATGTTCCCTGGGACGACTTCGAGGTCTACGAGAACCAGCGCGAGCGCTTGCGGGAAGAGCGGCGGCTACTGCGGATCCTCCAGCAACAGGCCGAGGAAACCCTGGCCCATGAACTCACCCTCGCCCTGCAGTTCGCCAGTGAAGGCACGCTTGTGAGCCTCAAGGCACCCCAGCTGAAGGGGCGGGTCACCCCGGCGGTGATCGTGGCCAAACTCCCCGGCTCCGGCCAGTTTCCGCTGCTGCTCTGCCTCACCGATGACAACGTCTGGATCCTGGTGCCCTGCCACGGGGTGGTGAGCCTGCACGCCGAGCTGAGCTGTCTGCAGGTGGCTCAGCTCCAGGTGCCCGAGCTGCGCCACGCCGGCGAACTGCGTCACGGCGATCAGCTCAGTGGCGGCCTGGCCCTGGCGGTGGGCTCGATGGCCAGCCGCCATGACATGGTCACGCCCCAGTACGACCTGGCCGGCGAAGTGAGAGGCCAGGCCGAACACGTACGGGCGCTGGAAGAGGAGCTGGAGCTGCATCCAGCCCATCGCTGGGGTGACCGCCGCCAGCTCAAGAAGCAACGGCGACGCATGGAGGAGCTCGATCTTGAGATCGAAGAGCGCCAACGGCTGCTGCATCACCGCTCCAACCGTCACTGGGACACATTTCTCTCGCTGATCGAGATCCTCCGCTTCTTCGGGTCCCTTGATGGAGCCGACGGCCTTGTGCCCACCGAAGTGGGGCGCACCGTGGCGGCCCTGCGCGGCGACAACGAGCTCTGGCTGGGCCTGGCGTTGATGAGCGGCCACCTCGATGAGCTCAACCCAGCCGAACTGGCGGCCGTGTTCGAGGCGATCAGCACCGAGGTGAACCGTCCGGATCTCTGGAGCGGTTTTCCAGCACCTGCCAAGGCCGAGGAGGCCCTGCATGATCTCGGCGGCCTGAGGCGGGAACTGCTGCGGCAGCAGGAAAGCGCCGGCGTGGTGGTGCCGGCCTGGTGGGAGCCGGAGCTGATGGGGCTGGTCCATGCCTGGGCCAGGGGAACCAGCTGGAGTGACCTGATTGCCAACACCTCCCTGGATGAGGGGGATGTGGTGCGGATCCTGCGCCGCACCGTGGATCTGCTCGCCCAGGTGCCCTACGCCGAGGCGATCAGTGAGCGGCTCAGGGCCACAGCCCGCCAGGCGCTCAAGGCGATCAACCGTTTCCCGGTCTGCGAGCTTCAGGATGTGCTGGCCAGCGCAGGTGCACCAGGCAACCTCCCGGCCGCTGAGCCGATCCCACCAGGCTGAGGCTCAGTCGGTATGGGATTCCTGCCGCGCCGGCCCGGGCTGCCCATCGCCGAAACGGTCGCCCACTGAGGCACCCAGCTGCTGGATCAACCCCTGCCGCTTCGAAGCACCCTTCCCCTCCAGCTGAGCTTCACAGATCAGGAGCGGGCAGCCACCGGTGGCCACCACAAGCCCCAGATCAGGCACGATCTCCAGGATGGTCCCCGGTTCAGCCGGGCCGGAGTGAGCGGAGCAGGGTGTTCCAGGAGCCCGCACGCTCCAGGCCTGGGCAAGCTTCGCCGCCGGGGCGCTGAGTTGCTCGCCCAGCCTGGCCACCAGTGGTTCGGTGGCGAGCAGTTTCAGCCGCTGGCCCTGCCAGCGGCACCAGGCCCCGGGGAAAAGCCCCATCACCCGGCGGTGGAGCGGCAGGGCCTGGGCACTCCAGTCGATCTCGAAGTCCTGCTTGTTCAGCAATCGGGCGTAGTGGGGAGTCGTCTCGGGCTGATGCCACACCCCCAGGCGACGCAGCCGCTCCTGCTCAGGCCCTGGGCCAGCACGTTCGATCAACGGCATGGCCTCCACCAGCAGCTCGGCGGTGAGCTGGCTGAGCCGTCCCGTCAACTGCCGGGCGTTCTCCAGCAGGCCGATCGTCAGCCGCCGTTCCAGCAGGACAGGGCCCGTATCGAGACCCGCCTCCATCGCCATGATCCCCACGCCAGTCTGTGAATCGCCATCGATCAGGCTCCATTGGATCGGGGCTGCTCCGCGCCAGCGGGGCAGAAGGGAAGCATGGCCGTTCCAGCAGCCCAGGGGCGGTTGGGCCAGCACCGCCGGGGGCAGGATCTGGCCGAAGGCCACCACCACCGACAGATCCGCCCCCCAGGTGGCAAGGAGGTCCTGAAGATCCGGTTCGCGGCGGATGCGCTGGGGGGTGACCACCGAGAGCCCAAGCGCCATGGCCCGTTCCTTCACCGGAGATGGCACCAGGGCGCTGCCCCGGCCCCGGCGCCGGTCCGGCTGGGTCACCACCCCCACCAGCTGGTGGCCTGCAGCCACCAGAGCCTCAAGGCTGGGGACGGCATAGGCGGGTGTCCCCCAGAAGAGGATCTTCATCGGCAACAACCGTCCGGGTGGCTCAGGCGTCGCCGGTGATCGACAGGCCCTCCACCCACACATGGGGGCAGAGCCCATCGGGGGTGATCTTGCCGGGGCCCTCGAAACCGAGCAGGCTGTTCAGCACCGTACGGATGTCACCAGCCACGGTGGCGGCTTCGATCGAGCGGGGTTCGCCGCCCTGGATCAGCCACCCATCGAAAGGCAGGGAGAACGAGCCCTGGCTGGGCTTGACACCGGCATGCAGGGCGGAGAGTGAATCGATCCAGACCACCCCATCAGCCTTGTGCCGATCCAGGCCGCTGCTGCCGCCACTGCTGCTGCCAGGTCCGATCTCAAGCCAGTTAGCCCCGACCGACACCTTGGCGCCCAGGCCGGCATGGCCGGTCGGAGCGACGCCAAAGGCCCGGGCCGTCGCCTCCGAATGGATGAACTGGCGGAGGACGCCGCCATCCACCAGGGCGAGCCGCTGAACCGGGGTGCCTTCACCATCGAAGGCGGAGGCACCGATGTTGCCGGGATGGAGGCCGTTGTCGTGGATCGAGAGGAACGGAACCGCCAGCTGTTCGCCCAGCGACTCACGATTGCTCAGGCTCACCCCATCGAGCACGGCTCGCGCATTGAACAGGCTGCTGAACGCTCCGATCAGATCGAGGAACGCCTCGGGGCTGAACACGCAGGTGTAATACCCGGTATCGATCGGGGCGTAATCGAGGTGGGAGATGGTCCGCTCGGCGGCCTCCTCGATGCAGCCGGCCAGATCGAGCTGACTGGCGCCATAGGCAAGCCGCACGGCGCCGCTGCTGCGCGGTTTGCGGCCAGCCTGCTCGGCCCTGGCATAGAGGTAGACACTGGCGGTGCTGAGCCGCTGCTGCCGGCAGGCCCCGGCACTGTTCAGATAGATCCTGTCGCTGGAACGCTGGGCCAGGCCGTTGTAGGGAACCGTGCTGATCGCCTCGTGGCGGCTGAGCAGGACCCGCTCCGCCTCCTTGAGGGTGTCCAGCAGGCTGAGAATCCCGACCGGCTCCAGCAGTGGCTGATCGAGCGGTTGCAGAGCTGCGGTGGCCAGCGGCGAGAACGAGGGGGTTTCATCGGCGTTGCCATAGGCACTGGCTTCGTGGGCGATGCCAAGGGCCCTGGCCAGCCCTGCCGGCGAAAGATCGGAGGTGCTGGTGATGCCGACCAGGCCGTCGCCGTTCCAGACCCGCACCGTGATCGAGCTGCGCTGAGCGCCTTTGAGCTGCTTGGCCTCGCCCCGATCCACCTGCACTGAGGTGTCGGTGCTGCAGGCGGCCCCCAGGTCCCAGCGCTCGATCCCCAGACCTGCAGCAAGCTGCTCAAGCTGATGGCCCAGGCGGCTGGCGTCCAGGACCGCCACGGAAGCGGTGGAGCTGGTCATCGCCCCCCCACAGTGATCGAATCCACCTTGATGTGGGGCTGGCCCACCGTCACGAAGATGCTGCCGCTCACCGAGCCGCAGAAACCGGCCGCCAGTTCCAGGTCATTCGCACACATCGAGATGCGGGGAAGCACGTCCTTGGCCTCACCGATCAGGGTGGCGCCCTTCACCGGCTTGCCGAGCTGGCCGTTCTCGATCAGGTAACCCTCCTCCACGGCGAAGTTGAACTGGCCGGTGGGGCCGACGCTGCCGCCACCCATTGATTTGCAATAGAGCCCACGCTCCACCGAACCGATCAGATCGGCAGGGCTGTGGGGACCAGCGGCGATGAAGGTGTTGCGCATGCGACTGGCGGCTGCGAAGGCATGGCTCTGACGGCGACCACTGCCGGTGCGGGCATGGCCGGTGCGCAACTCTCCGGCCCGATCGGAGAGGAAGCGCTTGAGCACGCCGTTCTCGATCAACACCGTGCGCTGAGGCTCCATGCCCTCGTCGTCCATCGAAAGGCTGCCGAAGGCACCGGTACTGAGCCCCTCGTCGACGGCGGTGACCGCCGGATGGGCGATCGGGCAGCCCACCTGGTCGGCGAATGGAGTGGTGCCCCTCTCGAGCTGGGTGGTTTCAAGCAGATGGCCGCAGGCCTCATGGAAGATCACACCACCGAAGCGGTTGGCGAGCACCACCGGGTAACTGCCCGCCTCGACGTAGTCGGCTCGCAGCATCGCCTCGGCACTGGCACAGAGATCACGGGCCGACGCTTCCGCATCCCATTGGAGAAGATCGTCGGGTCGGTCCGTGCTGCCATAACGCCGGCCCTGGCTGGCCCGATGCTCACCGTCGGCAGCAAGGGCGTTCAGCCCGACCGACTGATGCAGGCGGATGTCCCGGGCGAAGGTGCCGTCACTGGCGGCCACCATCACTTCCTGCCAGTCGCGGGCATAGCTGCCCCGACGGGACTGGAGGTGGCTGCCATGGCGTTCCAGCAGGCCCGTTCCCTCCAGCAACCGGCCGGTGGCGTCCCCCAGGCTGGGACAGCCGGAGAGCCAGCTGTTCTTGGCAGTGCCGAAGTCCCGGAGATCACCAAGGCCCTCGAAGCCACCGTGACCAGCACTGCCGAGCTCCAGGCCAAGCATGCCGAGTGCTTGCTCCAGAGCGGAGTTCAGGCCGCGATCACTGAGATCGTTGGTGGAGACGAAACCATCCTGATCACCGCGAAACACCCGGATGCCTGCCCCTTTCCCGAAAGCGGGGCTCACATTGGTGATGGTGTCCTGCTCAGCAAGCAGACCGATGTGGTCGGTGCTCTCCAGAAACACCTCGACAAGAGTGGCTCCGGCAGCACGGCCCGCAGCCAGCACCGTTTCAAGCCGCGATCGCCAGCTGAGGTCGAACGGCTCGATCTGGACAAGGGAAAGCGGCAGGGAAGCGACCAAAGCTGGCGACAGAGAGAAAGGAATGGGAGAAAAAATGGACGCTGAACTCAGCTTCAGCGCACGGCCGGCTGAAAATTCTCACTGCGGATCGGTGCCATCAGGAACAGCTTGGCCATCTCCAGGCCATTGCCCAACCAGAAGGGAAGTTTGCGGATCGCTTTGATCACTTGAATCGAACTGGATTGATCCGCTGCGTTGAGCGCATTGTTGTTGGTGACGATTCGCTCCAGGCGGGTATAGAACTTGGGATGCTCCACGTTCAGCACCACAGGGAACACCCTGGCAGAGGTTTCATTCGTCTTGGCGATCACCAGCTTGTCGTACTCGCGGGCATCAAGGCCGAGGGCTTCGTAGAACTCCTTGCGAGCCACATCACGCACGTACATTGTGGCGAAGACAGCAAGCAGGAAGAAGCGGCACCAGAGCCGTGCCTGAAAGCCCCGCACCGTGCTTGGCTGAGCCTTCATCAGAGCGTCAAAGAAATCGCCATGGCGATTTTCATCTTGGCACCAATTTTCGAAAAAATTAAAGATCGGGAAGATCTTGCTTTCCGGGTGTTGCTGAAGATGGCGATAAATGGCAATGTAACGCCAGTAACCGATCTTCTCAGAGAGATAGGTGGCGTAGAAAATGAATTTCGGCTGAAAGAATGTGTACGCTTTGTTGGCAGTCAGGAAGCCAAGATCGAGCTGCAGACCGAAATCACCCATTGACTTGTTGAGGAAACCGGCATGGCGGGCCTCATCCCTGGCCATATGGGCGAAGCATTCGGCCAGCAATGGATTCTTGGTTTTGATGCGGCGGCTCAGTTCCTTGTAGAGCAGGAATCCGGAGAACTCGGAGGTGCAGCTCTGCTCCAGGAACTCAACGAACACCTTGCGGGTGTCCGGATCGAGCTTGTCGGCGGCACCGACAAACTCCTCATTGCGGACAAAGTGATGGCGGTTGTAATCCTTGCGGAACTCCTCGCAGATCGCCTCCAGTTCCACCTCATTGGGACGGAGGTCCATCGCCGCCATGGCGTCGAAGTCGGTCGTGTAGAAGCGAGGGGTCAGGATCGTGTCCTTGACAGGATCCTTGAAGGCCGGTGACCCATCAGCAGTGCTGGTTGCCCCTGACTCACGCAGCGTGCCAGGGGCACTGGGGGCGGCGATCGGAGGCACCATGGGCACTTCTCGGCATAGGAGTGGTTCCATCGTAGGAGGATGAAGCGCTGGATCGCCTGGATGTGAAGCAGCCCGGCGGGGTTGTGGCGGCCCGCTCGGCGGGGCTCAGTTCGGGCCGAGCCACTTCTGACCGTTGAGCCGGGAGACAACCCGAGACACCAGCAGAGCAAGGGTGGTCTTGCGCTCATCGATCAGGAAGGATTCCAGCAGGCTGGGATCGCATCCGGATTCCGCCACGCTGAAGGTCTTGGCTGCGTTGATCTGAGCCGCCGTGAAGCAGAGCCAGAAGCGTCGGCCACCGGGAAGCAAGCCGATCACCTGCCAGCAAGGGGTGGAGACCACGGGCATCGGCGCCTCAACGAAGCTCAGCTCCGTGACCGGGCCGCCATAGGCCTGAATCTCCTTGGCCAGGGCCGGCAGAAACAGCTGGGGAATGAATTCGTCAAATGGCTTGTCCTCCGGGGCGGGAGGCTTGACCTTGACGGCCGGAGCCGGCTTGACCGCAGGTGCGGGCTTGGCCTCTGCTACGGGCTTGGCCTCGGCTACGGGCTTGGCCTCGGCTACGGGCTTGGCCTCTGGTGAAGGCTGGGGGGCAGAACCGGCGGAATCAATCACGGGCGCAGATCTCAACCTCGTACCTTGCCGGAACTTTACGGCTGCCTCACCACTCCTCGCGCAGCAGATCCTCCCAGCCTTCGCCGACAGGGGTGGCCAGGCCTGAAGCGATCGGGCCGGTCGGGCTCGGGGCGGCGGCCTCGGTCCGCCGGATCACCCGGAATGGAATCGAGATGGTCGGGAGGGGGTCCTGGGGAGCCCGCTCCGGCACCGGCACGCCTGGAGGCGGTGCCGGCCTCTGCCTGCGGGTGGGGGGTGGCGGCGGCTGAAACGATTGCTCGTCTCGTGCTCGTCGCAATGGGATGACAGCCTGCTGGAGCGCCAGGGCAGCGAAACCGGCGCTGAAGGCGGCACCACCCCCGGCTGCCATCGCGATCCAGGCCCCGAGTGGCAGGGGGGGCAGGCGCCAGATCAACAGCCGCATCCCGTACGACGGGCTCGGATTGAGAGCCGCGATCAGCAGCACCAGCAGCAGCGGTGCCAGCAGGGGCAGGAGCAGGAGGCGTTGCAGCACGGATCGGGTGGGACGGAACGAAGCGGATGAGCCGCCGCCTCAGGGAGCGGTGGAGAGGCCGACGGGCCCCTGCCAGCGCCCCAGGGGGCCGAGTTGATAGCCCAGACAATCGAACACCCGGATCACCAGAAAATCCACCATCTCCTGCAGGGTGGTGGGGCGGTGATACCAGGCAGGAATCGGCGGAGCAATCCTGGCCCCGGCCTCGGCCAGGGTGGTGAGGTTGCGCAGATGCACGAGGTTCCAGGGCATCTCCCGCGGAGCGATCACCAGGGGCCTGCCTTCCTTGAGATGAACGTCGGCCACCCGCTCGACCAGATCGAGGGCGACGCCGCTGGCGATCCGGCCCACGGTGCCCATGCTGGCCGGCAGGATCACCATGCCTCGGGTGGGAAAGCTGCCACTGGCGATGGCGGCGGCCTGGTCATTCCAGCGGTGGCAACGCAGCGAACCACCGCTGGCCCCGGTCCGCTCCCGCCAGAACAGGGCCTGACTGTCCGGGTCAACAGGGATCCGCACTCCCTGCTCCGCCAGCCATACGGCGATGGCGCCGCGACTGACGATCAGTTCAATCGACTCACCTTCCAGCAGCAGCAACTGCAGCGCCCTCTCGGCCAGGGGCATGGCCGAGGCGCCCGAAACGGCCAGGACCAGCGGTGGCATGGCTCAGCTCTCCCCGTCGCCGGGATCCCCCTGATCAGGCTCGCTCGGTTCACCGGGCCCGTCCTGATCGGAGGGAAGCAGGATGGCCAGATCGATCTGGTGACGCAACACATCCACTTTCTGGATCTCCACCTCCACCTGATCGCCCAGCAGATAAACGCGGCGATTCTTGCGACCCACCAAGCGGTTCTGACGGGAGCGATATTCGTACCAGTCGTCCTTCAGCGAACTCACGTGAACGAGCCCCTCCACCCGGGAAGGGGGGATCTCCACGAAGAAGCCGTAGCTCTGCACACCACTGATCACGCCGGTGAGGGTCTGGCCCACCAGCGGCTCCGCTGTCCGGGCCTGGGCCATCGCGACCAGGTCGGACTGGAGCTCCAGCACGAAGCGGGAGCGGTTGTTGAGCCGTTGAATGAGGGCGCTGCTGCGGGAGGCCTCGATCTCTGTGAGTTGGCTGGGTGGGAGCAGGGGCCAGTCGATCGTGCCGTGGCAGAGATCCGAGGCCAGATCCACCCTGACCTTGTGCCGCACGCTGGGCCGATCCTTGCCATCCGTGAGCAACACCACCAACAGGTGCTGATTCCAGAGATCGGCGTAGTGGAGCGAGGGAAAGCACCAGGAAGCAAAACCCAGTTCGGTCGCCGCCAGGCTGTTGGCCCCGGGTTGCTCACTGAGCTGAACCATCGGAAGCACATCGCTGAGCTGACGCTGCAGCACGCGGCTGCGATCGGTGGCGGCGAAGGCCACGGCCAGGGCCGCTGCCGCCGGAGCATTGCCGTCGTCGGCGAGCTCAAGGGGAATCTCCAGGGCCAGGGCGGCCTTGGCGACCTCATTCACTTCAGCTGGATCAGCGGCGGGATTGACGGCGAACAGACCTGGCAACTGCAGGGCTGCCAGATGCTCACCCAGGGCGCGACCGGCCGGGAGCACCAGCTCCCGCAGCAGACCCAGAGGATGGTGAAGCGACCATTGAACCAGCCAGCCACGGCGGCTTTCATCCGGCTCGGGCGTGGCCAGATCCCCCAGACAGTCGAGGGCAGGGAGGGGGAGATCCAGGTCGATCGAGCCGTTGGCCAGGCGGTGGCTGCGCAGCTGAGCGGCCAGATCCAGAAGCTGCTCCAGCATCGGCAGCTGATCCTTGAGGGGCTTCAAGGCCGCCGGTACGGTCCGGGCCTTCGGCTTGCGGTCGGCAAGGGCCTGAAGCACCGTTGCATCGACGCTGGCATCGGCCTGGATCGTGGTCAGGGCGAATCGGTAGTGGATCAGCTGACCATCGGCACTGAAATCAAGGGCGACGGAGACCGCCTCAGCCGCCACTCCCTGCTCGAAGCCGGCGGCCTTGCTGAGGGGTTCGCTGAGCAGCGGCAGCCAGCGGCGACCGAAGCAGAGCGCTTCTGATTTTTCCCGCAGCCAGAGATCCAGGCTGCCGCCAGGGCTGAACCGTTCCGCCACGGCCGGGGTATGGACCCAGAGCCTCGGGCCCACCTCGCCCGCTTCGATGGAGAGGGCGGGAAGGATCGGTGCGGCCACCCCACTCCAGCCAGCCAGCAACAGGGTGGGGAGAGCCGTGAGATCGGTGCGCCCCTTCGTCGTGGGGGCGCGCAGGGTGGTCCGGGGGGCCGGGTCGGGATTGCGCAGACCGTGCTTGGTGAGCAGAAGGTCGAGATCGGCCTCTTCGCCGCCATTGATCGGCAGGCGACGGGTGACATGGCCGCAGGCGGGGAACTGGGCGACGGGATAACGATCCAAACGCACCTCAACGACCGATTCCCGGGCCGGATCGAGGAACGATCCATCCTCCGGTGGCAAGTCCACCGTGGTGAGCAGGCGGTCGTCCAGGGGAACAGCCACAAGCCTGTCGTCCTGCTGCTCCACCTGGGCAAGCAGCTGGCGGGTGGCCCGCTCCAGGATGCACTGCACACCACCTTCCGGTGAACGCCGCCTGCCCCCCTCGCGGGTGATGCGAACCAGAACCCGATCGCCATTCCAGGCGTGGTTGAGCTGGTGGTCGCGGATGTAGATGTCTTCGCCCCCATCCTCACGCAGGGCGAAGCAGAAGCCCTTGCTGGAGCAGCGCAGCCGGGCCTCGATCAGGCTGTCATCCTCTCGCCGCTGAACCCCCGTTTCATCCTGCTGAAGCAGACCGATCCGGCTGAGCCCGTCCAGGGCGATGTGAAGCAGTTGCTTGTCCGGTTTCAGGGTGAGGCCGAGGGCCTTTTCCAGCTTGGCCAGAGGCAGAGCCTCGGCGTTGGGGAGCTGGTCAAGCAGATCGGCGACCGTGAACTTCATCGGAGCGGGATTCAAGGGAGGTTTGGGGCGCTGTGGACGCCCATCAGGCGGTCAGATCAGCGGCAGGAAAACCCTGGAGTTTTCCAAAACGAGGATCCCGGGCGCGTTGCGATACCCACGACCATCGTTGCCATCCAACCACTTTACGAATCTTCCCTTGAGGCCCGAAGGATCAACCTGCCGCCGATCAGCAGAAAACCGAGCGAGGCGGCGAGCTGGAGAGCATCGGCAGGGATCAGGCTGGAGAGGGATCCACCCGCGAATGCCCCCAGCAGACTCGCCAGCACCAGCGCTCCCGCGCTGCCCAGAAACACCGCCACCGGTCTGGTGGAGGTGCCGCTGATCGTCACGATCGTGAGCTGGGTCTTGTCGCCGAGTTCGGCCAGGAAGACCGTGACGAAGGTGGAGGCAAGCAGTGGCAGATGCATCGGCCCAGGGGGTTCGAAGGATCAGGATCAGACTCAGGGATTGAGCAGGCCAACGCTGGCCTGGGCGCCGAGCCAGAGGCCCAGGCCCACCATCAGCGCACCGGAGATCCGCTCCAGTCGCTGGGGCGGCAGCAGCGCCGCCAGCCAACGACCCAGCAACACCCCCACCAGGCTCGAGCAGATCAGGGCAAGGGCCGCCCCGGCGAACACCAGCAGGGGCCGGCCCGACTCGGCAGCCAGCAGCAGGGCGGCGAGCTGGGTTTTGTCTCCGAGTTCGGCCAGGAACACCGTGGTGAAGGTGGTCAGGATGATCGAAAGCAGGGTGGCCTCACCCTTGGCAGGGGGGGCCTCCATCGGTTCGGACGTTTCGCCCTTGGCTGCGCTGTCGTCGCTCATGGCTGCCCGGTGGCCTGCTCGAACCGCCGCAACACCCTGCTGCGTCCGCCGAACTCCTGCCTGATCTGCTGGCTGCAGCAGGCGATCGCGAAAGCATCGGCCTGCTCGATCGGCACGTCAAACAGCTCAGCCAGGCTGCTGACCCGGCAGAACTCGGGGCGATCGTCGTAAATGCGGCAGCGACGTCCACCGGTGTCGAAATGGATGCACCAGCCATCGCTGCCCACCATTGCCAGATAGCGACTGCGCTGATCGGCACTGAGGGCTTCCAGGGCCTCGCTGCGGCGCTCCGGATCCAATCGACAGCAGGCTCCGCAGCCGCCGATGCACCTCCATTCACTTCCGCAGCCCATCAGCTCCACCGGTGATGCTGTGACAAGCCGTCACAGTGGCATGGGTGGAACCCGGGCGAGCGGGGCCGCTTCCCGTAACCTGATCCGCAGACCGTCCCGTTCGTGAGCTTGCCGTCCATGGGTATCGACATCCATCTGATCGCCAACTTCATGGCTCTGGCGTTGATCACCCTGGCTGGTCCGGCTGTGGTGTTCATCCTCTTCTATCGCCGTGGTGCCCTCTGACCTCTGAGGCTCAGGCGGCCAGGCCCAGGGCAAGGGCCGCCTCCTCGAACAGCCCCTTCAGATAGGGATGCCGCTCGGCTCCACCCTCCATCCCTGAATTCAGCCCAGAGCCGAGTCCGATCTCACCTGAGCTGATTTCCTCGCCGGCTTCATTGCGGATCTTCACGGCTTGTCCCGCCCGGCGACACCAGTAGGTGCGCTGCTTTCGGCGCAGCACCACCTCGCCCGAGCCGCTCGGTCGCAGGCCCACCACTTCAAGCTGGAGCCGCTCCTCCCCCTGCCAGTGATTGCTGCGCAGGCGGTAGGCCACATCCACCAGCTCAGGAACCATTCCCTCCCCTTGCCAGCGCCAGGCGATGGCCCTGTGGCCGGTGTCGTTCTGGCTCAGCTTGAGTTGGAGATGGCCGCCACGCAACAGCCGCTGCTCCACCACCTGGCAGCGGGCACTCCAGAACACCGGCGCGGCGAAACCGGCTCCCATCGGCTCCAGCCGCTGCAGGCTTTTCCAGAACGCCCAGTTGATCTGATCGAGGCTGAGCCTGGCCTCAGGCTCCACCGCGATGCCGCTGCCCTGGCCAGAGAGCCAAGCCGCCGCCAGCGCATTGAGACTTTCGTGGAGCGAGGCCACCTTCTCGGCCCGCACCGTGAATCCACCGGCGGCGGGGTGGCCGCCGTGGCGTTCCAGTAGTTGGTGGCAATGGCGCAGGGCCGCATCGACGGCGAAACCGCGGGGTGCACGCACCGAAGAGCGCAGGCGCCCGTTGCCTTCGCTGGCCAGCAGGGCAACCGGCAGGCCATAGCGTTCCACCAGCCGGGCGGCCACCACACCGATCACGCCATGGTGCCAGTGGCCCTGCGCCAGCAGCAGGAAGGGGGGGCGCTGCGGCCCATCCGCCTCCACCAGGGCCACCGCCTCCGCTTCGATCGCATCGCAGAGTTCGCGGCGCTGACGGTTGAGCGCTTCACACTCCTGGGCCAGCTCCATCGCCCGATCCCGATCATCGGTGGTGAGCAGCTCGACGACCAGCTGGGGATCACCGAGGCGTCCGACCGCGTTGATGCGCGGGGCCAGTTGAAAGGCCACGGCGGTGGCATCAAGGGGGGTGTCCCCGACACCGGCGAGCCGTTGCAGGGCCTGCAGGCCGGGCAGGCTGGAGCCGTGAAGGCGTGGCAATCCATCCTGGAGCCAGCGTCTGTTCACCCCCAGCAGCGGCGCCATGTCAGCGATGGTGCCGATGCAGAACAGATCAAGGGCCATGGCCGTGGCGTCAGCACGATCAAAACTGCCGGCCAGGGCCACGGCCAGCACATAGGCCAGGCCGACACCGGCCAGACCGCGAAACGGCGAATCGGCCGGGGTACGGGCCGGGTGCAGCAGGGCCAGATAGGGCGGCTCCTCCGGTGGCAGGGTGTGGTGGTCGGTGAGGATCACCTCCACCTGCAGTTCGCGGGCACAGGCGAGAGCCTCCGTGGCGGCGATGCCGTTGTCGACGGTGACCAACAGGGAGATTCCATCGCCTGCCAGCCGTTTGACCATGGCGGGATTGAGGCCATAGCCATCGTCCTGGCGGCTGGGAATCGCGGCGACCGGCCTGGCCCCCAGCCGTTGCAGCACCCCCATCAACAGAGCCGTGCTGGTCATGCCGTCGGCGTCGTAGTCCCCGCAGATGGCCACCGCCTCGGCCGAACGGCAGGCGCGGCGGAGGCGGTCCACGGCCTTGCCGAGATCGTTGAAATGGGTTCCGGGATCAGGCGCTGCTGCCGGAACCAGCAAGGCATCGATCGCTTCGGCGCTTTCGTAGCCGCGCCGCCGCAGCACGGCCAGCAGCTCCGGCGGCAAGCCCAGCCGGCTGAGGGCAAGGGCTTCAGCGCCCGCTCCGACGGCGTCGAGCGGCCTGGGCAACTGCCAGCACTGGTCGGGCAGGCGATTCAGCACCAGGTTCTCACCGGAATCGGAGCATTCTGGGCTGTTCCTCCCCATCAAGGCCTCTTACGCTGCGCGCAAGCGTGATCGATCCATCCAGTTTTCCCTTCACAACCCCGTCTGTCCCCTCGATGAGCCGCCAGCCCTTCCAGGCCACCCGCTTCCAGCTGTTGCTGGAGCGGCTCAATCACCTGGTGCTCGACTGGCTGCGCGGCAATTGGCGAGAACGCAGCCTGGCCTGGCTGGCTCTGCTGGTCGGGCTTTTTGCCGGCAACAATCTCACCACCTATGTCCTGTTCCGACTGGGCCTGCGGCCGCTGGTGGTCCTGGCCATGGTGGTACTTGTCGAGCTGCTGGTTCGGCTGCGGAGCCACTGGGTGAAGGGGAAGCCTTCGCTGGGCTGGGTGCTCTGTGACAACGCCAGGATCGGCCTGGTTTACGCCGTGGTGCTGGAAGGCTTCAAACTCGGCTCCTGAGCGTCGGGCGCCGACCTGAGGCTTGAGGCGGAATGATCGGCAGCCACTTGCCGGCAGGAAGCCGATTTCCGCCCTGTGGACAGATCTTCAGCCTCGGACGCAGCCAGAATCCTGCAATCAGTACGTCTGTCTGCAATCCGGGCGGACTGGGAACAGTGAACGCCGAAGAGAGCTGTCCAAGCCGCCCAGGGGCTCAGCTGGCTTCGTCTTCGGCGGCGTCATCGATCGGATAGACGAATCCCTGGGCCCGGCCACTGAGCACAGCCTTGCCGAGCGAGAGAGCCTTCCTGGCCGCAACGGTGGCCTGGGCTTTCCAGTGGGCATGACGCTGGTTGCGCTTCCCCTTCGAGGTTTTCTTCTTGGGAGCGGCCATTCCCTTTCCTGATCCAAACAATGATCATCCGCTTCGGGGAGGCCTTTCGTCAAATCGTTAAACTGAACAGAAGTGCCAGTCCTGTGAGCAGCACATCTGCCATGTATCCGCTCTGGCCATCCGGCCAAGGCCCTGTTCCGGCGATTTCCACCGATCTCTCCAGCTCAGCCAGCTCCGGTGAACCCACCATCACACCCCCGCTGACCCCCCCGGTGCAGCCGGCAGCCGAGCCTTCCCGCCCCAGCCTGCTGGGGGGTCTTGGCCAAAAAAGCTCACCGCCACCCTCCTACAGCGAGCTTCTGCAGCTGATCCGCACCGGCAAGGTCAAGGAGCTCGATCTCTCACCGCGTCAGCGGGAGGTTTCCGTTGCCTTCACCGATGGAACCCGGGCGGACGTTGCCGTCTTCGCCAATGATTCGTTGCTGCTGAGCACCGCCCAGCAGGCCAACGTGCCGCTCAGCGTCCGTGACGAGCGCGCCCAGGATGCATCGGCCGGCCTGTTGGTGAACGTTCTGCTGGTGGTTCTGCTGGTCGGCGGGCTCACCCTGCTGATCAAGCGCTCATCCCAGGTGGCCAACAAGGCCCTTGGCTTCGGCCGCAGCCAGCCGCGCCTTCAGGAGGAAGGCGCGATGACGGTGCGCTTCGAGGATGTGGCCGGCATCAATGAGGCCAAGGAGGAACTCCAGGAGGTGGTCACCTTCCTGAGGCAGCCGGAGAGGTTCACCTCGATCGGCGCCAAGATTCCCAAGGGGGTGCTGCTGGTCGGTCCGCCCGGCACGGGCAAAACCCTGCTGGCCAAGGCGATTGCCGGTGAAGCGGGCGTGCCTTTTTTCTCAATGGCCGCCTCCGAATTCGTCGAGATGTTCGTTGGCGTGGGGGCAAGCCGGGTGCGTGATCTCTTCAAACGCGCCAAGGAGAAAGCCCCCTGCATCATTTTCATCGATGAGGTCGACGCGGTCGGGCGCCAGCGTGGGGCCGGCATCGGTGGCGGCAACGACGAGCGGGAGCAGACCCTCAACCAGTTGCTCACGGAGATGGATGGGTTCGAGGAGAACTCGGGCGTGATTCTGCTGGCCGCCACCAACCGCTCCGATGTGCTGGATGTCGCCCTGACCAGGCCGGGTCGATTCGATCGGCAGATCAACGTCGACCTGCCGGACCGCCGTGGCCGCGAGGCGATCCTGGCCGTCCATGCCCGGACGCGTCCCCTTTCGCCGGAGGTGTCTCTGGCGGCCTGGGCTGCCCGGACGCCAGGTTTTTCAGGCGCCGACCTGGCCAACCTGCTCAACGAGGGAGCCATCCTCACCGCCCGGCGGCAGATGAGCTGCATCGACGATCTCGCCCTCAACGACGCCCTGGAGCGCATCACCATGGGGCTTTCCGTCGCGCCGCTCCAGGACAGCGCCAAGAAGCGGTTGATCGGCTACCACGAAGTGGGCCACGCTCTGCTGACCACCCTCCTCCCCCATGGCGATCAGCTCGACAAGGTCACCCTGCTGCCCCGCTCCGGCGGAGTGGGTGGATTTGCCCGGACCACCCCCGACGAGGACATCCTCGATTCCGGCTTGATCAGCCGGGCCTACCTCCGCGACAGGCTGGTGGTGGTGATGGGGGGAAGAGCCGCTGAACTGGTGGTGTTCGGCCCCGGCGAGATCACCCAGGGGGCCTCCGGAGACCTGCAGATGGCCACGCAGATCTGCCGTGAGATGGTGACCCGCTACGGCTTCTCCGGCCTGGGGCCCGTGGCACTCGAAGGCGATGCCGCCGAAGTTTTCCTCGGCAGAGACCTGATCCACACCCGCCCGAGCTACGCCGAAAGCACCGGCCGCAGGATTGATTCCCAGGTGCATGATCTGGCCCAGCAGGCCCTCGATCAGGCCCTCGATCTGTTGCGGCCTCGGCGCGAGCTGCTGGATCTCCTCGTCGAGCGCCTGATCGAGCAGGAAACCCTCGGTGGCGATGCGTTCCGCCAGATCGTCGAGGCCTACGAAGCCTCCCAGCTGCTCAACAAGGCCGGCGGCGACCCATCACCAGGCTCAATCCCCTTCCAGACCACTGCTGAAGCGGATGTCCAGGCTGCGCAGATAGGTGTGTAGGCCGGCGTCCTGGATCGGCAGCAGCAGGGCTGGGTGGCCGCTCTCGTTGACGTGGGAATGCCAGTGTCCCGGCGGGGTCACGAAGGCGGCGCCCGCTTCCCATTCCATCCGCAGGGGGTTGCGGATCGTGCCGTCCGGATTGAGATCGGGCCCCGAGAGGGTGGTGCAGCCCGGCTGACAGTCGATCACCAGATCGAGCGCCACGGACTGGTGACGGTGTGGCGGCTGAACCGCGCCGGCCGGGAGC
Source organism: Cyanobium sp. ULC082 (assembly GCF_977927535.1). NCBI lineage: Bacteria > Bacillati > Cyanobacteriota > Cyanophyceae > Synechococcales > Prochlorococcaceae > Cyanobium > Cyanobium sp. ULC082. The sequence goes on along the minus strand of NZ_OZ376397.1, from coordinate 524,676 downwards.
AGTCCGTACATGGCCCAGAGGGTGTGGGTGACGGTGCGGCTCAGGGGGAGATCGGTGTTGGCCAGGAGCAGGCTGAGCCGGTTGCTGCGGGCGCTGGTGGGATCGGCCGCCAGAGCCTCCAGCTCCTGGCGCAGCCAGGCCGCCGGATAGTGGGTGGGAACAAAACGGGGGCTCTCTGCCCTGACCCCCAGGAAGCTGAGCAGGGGTTCGTCATGGACCCAGTACAGAACGCTTTCGGCTGTGGCTTCAAGCCGGGGAGCAACTCCGGCCGGCAGCACGAACAGGTCGCCGGTGGCCCAGGCCTGCTCGAATGCACCGCTCTGGCCAGCGCTCGGGCGGTGGCAACGCCCTTCCCCTCGCAGCACGAAGAAAAGGGAACTGGTGGCATTGACACCCACCGGGAGGCCTTCCCCCGGGAGGATCCGCACGAAGTTGGCCGAGAGCGCAGGGCTGGTGGCCGGCCCCTGGCAACCCAGCCCGGCGCTGAGATCAAGAGGAATGATGGCCGTCGGCCCCGCGGCATGGAGATCGGGCCCCCAGCGACCTTCCGGAATCGGCTCGGTGAGGCCCCGGCGGACCGGATTGGCCGCCAGGCGATAGTCGAACAGCAGGGCCTTGCCATGGACCGGCTGGCTGGAGCCGGTTGCCGGGGGACGGGTTGCCTGGGTCATCGTTCCAGCCGGATCAGAACAAAAGCCTATGGGGCTGGAGGGAAGGATTGCCGGATCGCTGTGTTCTCAGACTGACTGGCCCGGTGGGGTTCAGCCACCAGCCACGGCGGGAACGATGCTCACTTCATCGCCATCGCTGAGGACGGTGGCCTGATGATCGAGAAAGCGGATGTCCTCGCTGTTGACGTAGACGTTCAGGAAGCGCCGCAACTTGCCGTTGTCATCGGTGAGGCGGGCCAGGATGCCGGGGAAGTGAACGTCGAGAGCCTGAAGCATCTCCTCGACCGTGCCGGCTTCCAGATCCACGCTGGATTGATCGGCGGTGAACTTCTGGAGCGGAGTTGGGATCAGAACCTGAATCGACATCGGCGGATGGGTGGGGGTGAAAACAACAGCGGCCTGATCGCTAAGGCAGAACGGAGCGCAGAACCGGGCAGGGATCAGACCCCCATCGGCTCCCAGCTGGCCCGTTGCAGGGACTGGGCCCGCTCCCAGGCCGCGTTGAAGCTGGCCAGCTGGGGTTCGATTGTGTGGGGCTGACCCACCACCCCGCTGATCGCCTCGAGGGTTTTCAGGCCATTGCCGGTGATGTAGGCCACGGTGGTTTCCTCTGGATCAATCGTGCCCTGCTCGGCCAGCTTCTTCAGCACGGCGATCGTGGTGCCACCGGCGGTTTCGGTGAACACGCCCTCCGTTTCGGCCAGCAGCTGGATGCCGGCCACGATCTCCTCATCGGTGACCGAGCTGATCGTGCCGCCGCTGCGGCGGGCCAGATCCAGGGCGTACGGACCGTCTGCGGGATTGCCGATCGCGATCGATTTGGCAATGGTGTTGGGTTTCACCGGGGTGATGAAATCACGACCGGCGGCAAAAGCCTGGGCGATCGGCGAGCAGCCTTCGGCCTGGGCACCGCTGAAGCGGACTGACTTCTCCTCGACAAGCCCCACCTTGATGAAATCATCGAATCCCTTGCGGATCTTGGTGAACAGGGAGCCTGAGGCCAGGGGAGCCACGATGTGGTCGGGGAGTTGCCAGCCGAGCTGCTCGATCACCTCGTAGCCCAGGGTTTTGGAGCCCTCCGAGTAGTAGGGCCTGAGGTTGATGTTCACGAAGCCCCAGCCATAGGTGTTGGCCACCTCTGAGCAGAGCCGGTTCACCTGGTCGTAGTTGCCCTTCACCGCCATCAGGGTGGGGTTGTAGATCAAGGTGCCCAGCACCTTGCCGAGCTCCAGATCGCTGGGGATGAACACACAGCATTCGAGCCCGGCATGGGCGGCGATGGCGGCGGTGGAATTGGCCAGATTCCCGGTGGAGGCGCAACTCACCGTGGTGAATCCCAGTTCCCGTGCCCTGGTGAGTGCCACCGACACCACCCGGTCCTTGAAGGAGAGGGTCGGCATGTTGACGCCGTCGTTCTTGATGTAGAGGTGCTTGAGACCCAGACGGCGTGCCAGCCGGTTGGCCCGCACCAGGGGGGTGAAGCCGGTGCCGACATCGATCGGATCCCCCTCGATCGGCAGGAATTCGCGATACCGCCAGATTGAGCTGGGGCCAGCCTCGATCGAGGCCCTGCTCACCCGCGCTCGAATTGCCTCGTAGTCGTAGACAACCTCAAGCGGTCCGAAGCAGACGTCTTCGCAGACATGCAGAGCGCTGGCGGGGTAGGGGTGGCCACACTCCTTGCAACGAAGGCCTGTGAACGTGGCGCGGGAGAGGGTGGCCGTCACGGTCCCACAGCAGCAGAACAGCAAGCTAGCAGCGCCGTTCAACCGGCCAGACAAATCCCGACCTTGCGGATCTGGATAAAAGGTAGTTGCTGGATTCCAGGCTGACGGCCCATTCGCCGAACCACTGTCTAGCCTCAGGCCGTGGCCTTGCGTTCTCCGCCCCGCTTGCTGCTGGCCAAGGCCGCGGCACTCCTCTCCCTCGCGGCCTTCCTGCTGGGGGTCGCTGTTCCACGCCTGGGAATCGAATGGGAGTGGTTCGCCCAGTTCGGCTTCGAATCCGTGGCGCTGCGCCGCTGGCTGCTCCAGCTGGTCGCCTTTCTGCTGGTGATGGGGCTGGGAGTGCCGCTCCAGCTGCAGCAACTCAAACGCTGCTGGATCCTGAGGCAACGGGCCGGGTCGAAACCCCTGCCTGCCATGGCGCTGCTCCAGCTGGACAGCGGCTCGCTTCTGGCCATTCTGGCGGTCCTGCTGGTCATGCTCGTGGGTGGGCTGGCCTATCTGGGGGTGCAGGCGAGGGGATTGATCGCAGCTCCGTTCAGCGGTGATGTGATCAGCGGGTTCCCCGTTGTTGCCGACCTGCCGCCCCTGCTACTGGCCGGCCTTGGGGCTGCCCTGCTGCTGCCGCTGATGGTCTGGCCCCTCACCACCCTGCGGTTGCTGCTGTCCGCGGCCCTGGCCGGATCGGCCACGGCCCTGGCCCGCGGCTGGAGCCTCTGGGTTCCGGCTCTGCTGGCTGTCCCCTTCGATGCCAGCGACCCGCTCACAGGGTTCGACCTCAGCTTCACGGTGCTGCAATTGCCGGCCCTGAGGCTGTTGCTCAGCGTTCTGTTCGCCCAGGCGACCGTTGGCCTGGCCGGTTGCCTCTGGCTCACCTTCACCGAGGGCAGCACGTTGAGTGATCTGCACTTCGTCGGGCTCAGCCTCGACCAGAAAGCGGTGCTCAAGCCCCAGATCGCCGTTCTGGCGGCTGTGGCTGCGCTGAGCGCGGCCCTGTCCCCCTTTGATCTGATGGTGCACGGCAGTGGGGTGGCCTCCGGGGCCGGTTTCGTTGATCTGCATGTGCGCTTGCCGTTGCGGCTGCTGCTTTCAGTGTTGCTGGCGCTGACGGCGTTCGGCCTGGTGGTGCCGATGCGACGCCACTGGTTGCGCCAACTCACCCTGCTGCCCCTGGTGGGAACCGCCCTGCTGCTGCCGATCGCTGAATTCCTGGTGGCGCCACAGGTGCAGCGGCTCTGGGTGGAACCCAGGGAGCTGGTGGTGGAAACGGAGTACCTGAAACGGAGCATCAGCGCCACCCGAAAGGCCTTCGGTCTGAACAACGTCAAAGAGCTCACCCTCAAGCCCAAACAACAGCTCACCCAGGCCGATCTCGATGCCGCGCCGGGAACCCTGGCCAACATCCGCCTCTGGGACAGCCGGCCACTGCTGGCCGCCAACCGCCAGCTGCAGCAGCTCCGGCTCTATTACACCTTTCCCTCAGCGGCGGTCGATCGCTATGTGCTCGGGGATCCGAACCAGAACACGGTGTCCCAACAGGTGCTGATCGCGGCGCGGGAAATCGACACCAGCGCCTTGCCGAGCGGCTCACGCACCTGGCTGAACCGGCATCTGGTCTTCACCCATGGCTACGGCTTCACGGTGTCACCTGTGAACGTCTTCGGGCCCGATGGGCTGCCCAGTTTCCTGGTGAAGGATCTCGGGCCCAGCGCTGTTGTCCAGGGCATCGCCGCCCTGGGGATCAGCGATGCGAGTGCCAGAAGGGCTTTCCCGGTGGGCCGTCCCCGCCTCTACTACGGCTCGGCACCAGCGTCCTACGCCATTGCGCCGACCCAGGTGGAGGAGTTCGACTATCCGTCGGGAGAGCTCAACGTCTGGAACCACTTCGAAGGGACGCTGGGCATCCGACTCGGCAATGCCTGGCAGCGGTTCAAGGCGGCCACCTACCTCAGCGAGCCCAGGGTGCTGTTCAGCGGGTCCTTCACTCCCCGATCGCTCCTGCTGATCCGGCGCCAGGTGAAGGAGCGGCTCCGGGCCCTGGCCCCCTTCCTCTCCTTCGAAAGCGAGCCATATCTCGTCACCGTCGACCTGAAGACCAGCCCGGGGCACCGGCCCGGCCAGCACCAGTACTGGATGCTCGATGGGTTCACCACAAGCCGCAGCTACCCCTACAGCGAGGCCAATGCCAGTGGAATCCGCTACCTGCGCAATCCGGTCAAGGCCGTGGTGGATGCCCATGACGGCCGCCTCTGGCTCTACGTGAGCGACCCTTCCGATCCCATTCTCCGCACCTGGCAACGGGCCTTCCCCGAGCTGTTCAGACCGATCGCGGCAATGCCGAAGCCGTTGTTGCAGCACATCCGCGTGCCGCTCAGCCAGTTCGCGATTCAATCGGAGCGGCTGCTGCGTTATCACGTGACCGACGTGCGGACCTTCTACAACAGTGAGGACGAGTGGGCGGTGCCTTCGGAGATCTACGACTCCAAATCCGTACCGGTTCAGCCGTATCACGCCACCCTGCAGCTGCCGGGGGAACAGAAGCCGGAGTTCGTCCTGCTGCTGCCCTTCTCGCCGGTGAAACGCTCCAATCTGGTCGGTTGGCTGGCGGCCCGGAACGATCCACCCAACTACGGAGAGCTGCTGCTCGTGCGTTTTCCCCAGCAGCGCCTCCTGCTGGGCCCCGAGCAGATTTCCTCCCTGATCGCCCAGGATCCGCAGATCAGTCTTCAGTTCGGCCTCTGGGGCCGGGCCGGCGGCTCCCAGCTGGTGCGCGGCAACCTGCTTGTCCTGCCGGTGGGGGAGGGATTGCTGTATGTGGAGCCGATCTATCTGCGTTCCAGCAGCAATGATCTGCCGACCCTGGTGCGGGTGGTGGTGACCGATGGTCGCCGCTTCGTGATGGAACGGGACCTGGCCACGGCCTTGAAGAAGCTCGTTTCGGTGGCTGGTTCCCCGGCCTTCCAGATCCCGGGCTTCGCAGCGATTCCGTGAGCCGGCGGCCCTTGAGGCTGGTCCTGCGAGCCTGGCCCAAAAAAATGGGGAGAGCTGACGCTCTCCCCGGACTGATCGGCCTGGCCTGCGGCCCCGGCTCGGAGCTCAGACCGCCACGGCTGTTTTGGGGTCGAGCAGGCCCTTGGCGTAGAGATCGGCGTAGAAGTTGATGTTCTGCTGCTTGATCTTGCTGGCCTGGCCGGCACACCAGAATTGCTGATAGCGATCAAGGCAGACCTGCTTCATGTAGGCCCTGGCCGGCTTGTTGAAGTGGCGGGGGTCGAAGTTGGCAGGATCCTTGAAAGCGGCCTCCCGGACGGCAGCGGTGAAGGCCAGGCGGTTGTCGGTGTCGATGTTGATCTTGCGCACACCGTTCCTGATGCCGTTCTGGATCTCTTCCACCGGCACCCCGTAGGTTTCGGGGATCGAGCCGCCGTACTTGTTGATCATGTCAAGCCACTCCTGGGGGACGGAGCTGGAACCGTGCATCACCAGGTGGGTGTTGGGGATGGCCTTGTGGATCTCGGCAATCCTGGAGATGGCCAGCACTTCGCCGGTGGGCTTGCGGGTGAACTTGTAGGCGCCGTGGCTGGTGCCGATCGCGATCGCGAGGGCATCCACTTTCGTCTTGGCCACGAAATCGGCCGCCTCGGCAGGATCGGTGAGCAGCTGGTCACGGGAGAGGGCGCCATCGAAGCCATGGCCGTCCTCGGCCTCACCCTTGCCGGTTTCCAGGGATCCCAGGCAACCGAGCTCCCCTTCCACACTCACGCCGATGGCGTGGGCCACATCCACCACTTCCTTGGTGACAGCGACGTTGTAGTCGTAGCTGGCGGGAGTCTTGGCGTCTGCTTCCAGGGAGCCATCCATCATCACGGAAGTGAAGCCGTTGGCGGCGGCACCGAAGCAGGTGGCCGGGCTGTTGCCGTGGTCCTGGTGCATCACCACCGGAATGCCCGGATAGGTTTCGACAGCGGCCAGGATCAGGTGGCGCAGGAAGTTTTCTCCGGCGTACTGGCGGGCGCCACGGGAGGCCTGCAGGATGACGGGACTGTCGGTTTCGTAGGCAGCCTCCATGATTGACTGCACCTGCTCCAGGTTGTTGACGTTGAAGGCGGGGATGCCATAGCCGTTCTCAGCGGCGTGGTCGAGCAGCAGCCGAAGCGGAACGAGGGCCATGGTGAAAACCTCTGGAGGAAGTGGTGGATGGAGCGTCGGTGGAACCGGCTGGGCCGGACTGCAGACGATCGGGGACCCAACGGTGTTGGAGCAAAGACCCAACCGGGTTGGGGGGATTCTAGGTGATGCTCTGGCGCTGACCTGATTCCGCCGCGGCCAGGGCCAGATCGCAGCATCGCTGACTGTGATAGCCCTCTCCGAGACCCGGCACCATCGGCCTGCCCTCGCGCACGCTGGCACTCCAGGCCGCATGGATCCTGGCCACCGGAGCAATCCGGCCATCAGCCCAGGTGCGGGAGAACGCAAAACGGGGATCCACGGGAACCGGCTGCAGGGAGGCCGTCCCAGTCGAGCGCCAGAGCTGGAAGCCATGCACATAGTCGGCCTGGTTGTCGCTGCCGAGCACCAGGGCGCCCTTGCTGCCATGCAGCTCGAGCCAGCAGCCCCGCCCTGGCCGCGTCACCGAGGCCAGGCTGAGCTGGGCGGGGACCCTGCCGGCCGCACCGGCCTGCAGATCGATCGACAGCAGGGCGATGTCGTCGGCATCCACCACGCCCTGACCACCGCTGCCGTCGGCCAGGGGCCTGCTCGCAATGGCGGTGGACAGGGAGGCCGAGACGGATGTGGACGGTCCGATCAGCCAATGCAGCATGTCGAAGGCATGGGTGCCCAGGGCTCCGAGCACCCCGCCCCCTTCCTGACGCTGGGAATACCAGCTCCAGGGCCGGCCGGCATCGGCACGGCTGCCCATCAGCCAGTCCAGCTTCACCAGCCAGGGCTCACCGATCACCCCGCCCGCGAGCAGCGCTTCGAGCTGCAGGAACATCGGCACGGCCCGGTACTCGAAATCAACCGCCACGCTCAAGCCGGCCGTCACGGCCAGTCGTTGCAGATCAAGGATCTGCTCGGCATGGAGGCAGACGGGTTTTTCGAGCATCAGGTGTTTGCCCGCTGCGAGGGCGGCGCGGGCGAGGGCAAACCGGGGTGCGGGTGGGGTCGCGATCACCACCGCCTCGATGCTCGGATCGGCGAGCAGCGCCTCGAAATCGCTGAACCCCGGCAAGCCGGACGATCGGCAGGCGGCCTCCAGCCGGGCCGGGCGGGGATGCCAGAGCGCCACCGCTTCGGTGTTCGGGCAGGCCTGCAGGGCGGGCAGATGGACAGCGGCGCCGAAACCCAGACCTGCGACCGCGACCTTCAGAGGTGGGGAGGTTGCTGAGGCCACGTTCATCCGGAGGCCAGCAGGGGAAGGCCGGCCGCACAGGCCTCTTGCAGCACGGCACGGATCAGGGAGTCGCCATCGGCGGGCTGCCAGGCCGCCCTGAAGCGGGGCAGACCATTGACGGAGGTGTCGCGGAAGCGCTGCTGGAGACAATCCACCTCCATCACATAAAGCTCTCCCGCCTGGCTGGTGTCGGCTGGCTTGTAGCGGCTCAGGACCGACAGGTAGCCATCCCGGCTGCGCCGCAGGCTGCCCTCATCCCACCACTGCCGGCCCTCTGCACTGGCGGCAACCTCCTTCCAGCTGACGGGGGAAGCCAGGAGCGGGGCCGCTCCCACCAGAAGGCTGACCGCCAGGGAAAAGGCCAGGGCCAGCCTGAACCACCAGCCTGCTGGGCCCTGGGATCTCCAGCTCAGCGGTCGACGTCCGTGCATGGCTCAGGCCGCCACCGGACAGCCGCAGCCGTGCAGACGGAGCAGGCTGGCCAGGATGGTCTTCTGCCGGGTGCGAGGCACGATCAGATCGATGAAACCGTGGTCCTGGAGGTACTCGGCGGTCTGGAAGCCATCGGGAAGCTTCTCCCGCAGGGTCTGCTCGATCACACGACGGCCGGCAAAGCCGATCAGCGCCTTCGGCTCGGCCAGAATCAGATCACCGAGCATCGCGAAGCTGGCCGTCACCCCGCCGGTGGTGGGATGGGTGAGCAGGGGGATGTAGAGGAGTTCAGCCTGGCGATGGCGCTGCAGGGCACCGGAGATCTTGGCCATCTGCATCAGGCTGAGCATCCCCTCCTGCATGCGGGCACCGCCGGAGGCGCAGACGATCACCACCGGGACCCGCCGATCCGTCGCCGCCTCGATCAGTCGGGTGAGCTTCTCCCCCACCACCGACCCCATCGAACCGCCCATGAAGCGGAAATCCATCACCCCCAGGGCCAGAGGGATCCCATCCAGGCGGCCGAAACCGGTGACGACGGCATCCCGCAGTCCGGTGCTGCCCTGGGTGTCGAGGATGCGATCGGCGTAGCTGCGGCGATCCTTGAAGGCCAGCGGATCCGTGGGGGAAAGCTCACGATCGATCGGCTCGAAACTGCCCTCATCGGCCATCAGCCGCAGCCGGGCGGCGCTGTCAATCCGGTGGTGATGGCCACATCCGCTGCAGACACTGGCGTTGGCGATCAGATCCTTGCGGTAGACCACCAGGGAACATTCCGGACATTTGCTCCAGAGGCCATCGCCGTCCTCGACGTCCTGGGCGGCACGCACCACCGGTGTGGTCTTGCGGCGATCGGCGAACCAGTCGAACAGCGACATCGATGATCAGCGGGATCGGAGCGATCCCTCCATTAAAGGCTGAAGCCGCTGAAGAAAGCTTCCTGCTGCCGCAGCCACCAGGCTTCACCGGCCAGCCAGACAGCGAGGCCACCGAAGGCCAGAAACGGCCCGAATGGAAAGGGTTGCCTGGGCTTGAGCCATCCGCACAGCCTGGCCACCCCGCCGACCAGAGCTCCCGCCAGCACCGCCAAGCTCACCGCCAACCCCATGCCGAGCAGGCCCAGCCAGGCCCCCAGCAGGGCGGTGAGCTTGGCATCGCCGAGGCCAAGGGCGGGTTGGCCGATCAACCGCTCAGCCAGGGCACTGAGGCCCTCGAAGGCCAGAAGCCCGATGGCCGCGGCGAGCAGGTGATCGAACAGCTGGGCGCGGGCAAAGCCCGCCGACTGACTCAGCCCCAGCGTGGTGGTGATGGCCAGGCCCAGCAGCAGGCCCCAGCGGCAGAGGGGTTCCGGCAGCCAGAGGTGATCGCAGTCGATCAGCACCAGCGGAATCAACCAGCTCACCAGCAGCCAACCGGCCGGCAGCAGCAGCCAGGGGGAAACCGGTCCCATGGCGTCCGGCCTGGCCAGCAGCACCGCCACCCAGAGCCCGGCCGTGAGCAGTTCCACCAGGGGATAGCGCACGGCGATCGGCCCCTGGCAGTGGCCGCAGCGGCCGCGACGCCGGAGCCAGCCCAGCACCGGCAGATTGTCATGCCAGGCAAGGCTGCTGCCACAGCGAGGGCAGCGGCTGGCGGGGAAGAACAGGGATTCCTGGCGGGGCAGCCGCCAGGCCACCACATTGAGAAAGCTGCCGACGCAGGCACCCAGAAGGGCGACCAACAGGGCCAGGGCTGGATCGGTCATGGCGAGCGGAAGCCGCGGGGCCGTCCGCCCCGGCTGCGGATCAGATCCAGGGGGATGAATTGCTCCTCGGGCAGAAGCACCGGTGTGTCGAAGACCACCCGACCCTGGGAGCTGTGACCCTGCAGAACAATCCCGATCGGGGCCCCGCCGGCCGGGCACTGTTCAACGTAATGAAAATAGATCTGACGAGCCCTCCTGAGCACATCTCCACTGTTGATCTGATCCCAGCGCAGGGGGCTGACGCCCTGGCCACCGGCTCCGCGGATCACGAAGGATGGAGCGGAGCAGGGGGTGCTGGGTTCAGGGGGTGTGGTGAAGGAGATTGGCCTCACCAAAGACAGATCGATGGTGAGAGCTTAATCGGTCAGGTCGCTTTTTCCTTCTCCTCGATCATTCGATGGATGATCGGGGTGAGGATGATCTCCATGGCGAATCCCATCTTGCCGCCATTGACGACGATGCTGGTGGGGCTGGACATGAAGGAGTCGTGGATCATCCGGAGCAGATAGGAGAAATCGATCCCCCACTTCTCCCTGGCCCCCTTGCGAAAATGGATGATCACGAAGCTCTCATCCGGAGAGGGGATGTTCCGGCAGATGAACGGGTTGGAGGTGTCCACCGTGGGCACGCGCTGGAAGTTGATATCCGTGCGGCTGAACTGGGGACAGATGTGGTTGATGTAGTCGGGCATGCGCCGCAGGATCGTGTCCACGATCGCATCGGCTGAATAGCCCCGCTCGGCGTTATCCCGGCTGATCTTCTGGATCCACTCCAGGTTGGCGATCGGCACCACACCGATCAGCAGATCCACCAGGGAGGCCACGTCATAGCCCTCACCGACCACGCCACCGTGGAGGCCCTCGTAGAAGAGCAGGTCGGTATCGGGGGGCATCGCCTCCCAGGGGGTGAACTGACCCGGTTCGAGGCTGGTGCCGAGGCGGCTGTTGTGCTGGGCGGCTTCCTCCGGACTGTGCAGGTAGTAGCGCTTTTCACCCTGGCCGGTTCCGGCATAGGAGTGAAAAACCTCCTGAAGCTTTTCGAACACGTTCGCTTCCGGTCCGAAGTGGGAGAAGTTGACACCCGCTGCCTGGGCCTTGGCCATCTCCTGCTTCATCGGTCCCCGTTCAAAACGGTGGAAGCTGTCGCCCTCCACCACCACCGGAACGATGCCTTCACGCTCGAAGATGTGCTCGAAGGCGCGTTTGACGGTGCTGGTCCCGGCGCCGGAAGACCCGGTGACAGCCACAATCGGGTGACGCTTGGACATCGGCGACAGGGGAAAGGCGAGTTCGAGTTTCGCAGGTCACCGGTCAGAGGGCGGCCAGCACCAGTTCCCCCATCCGCCGGCAGCCCACAGTCGTCTCGCCGGGACCGGCCAGGTCGGCGGTGCGATGCCCGGCCGCCAGCGCCCGGGCCACGGCCTCCTCCAGGTCGGCGGCGGCGGCCGGCTGCTTCAGGCCCACCCGCAGCAGCATGGCGCCGGAGAGCACCATCGCCAGCGGATTGGCCTTGTCCTGACCGGCGATGTCCGGCGCCGAACCATGCACCGGCTCGAACACCCCCGGTCCGCTGGAGCCCAGCGAGGCCGAAGGAAGCAGGCCGATGCTGCCGGTCAGCATGGCGGCCTCGTCGCTGAGGATGTCGCCGAACAGGTTGCTGGTGAGCAGCACATCGAACTGCTTGGGGGCCCGCACCAGTTGCATCGCGGCGTTGTCGACGTACAGATGGCTGAGGGCCACTGATGGGTACTCGGTGCTGATCGCCTCGACCCGGTCACGCCAGAGCTGGCTCACATCCAGCACGTTCGCCTTGTCGACGCTGCAGAGTCTGCTGTCGCGTTCGCTTGCCAGCTGGAAGGCCACACGGGCGATCCGATCGATTTCATAGTCGCTGTAGGCCATCGTGTTGAAGGCCCGCACATGGCCGTCGGCCTCCACCCGCCCCTTCGGTGTGCCGAAGTAGATGCCGCCGGTGAGTTCCCGCACCACCATCAGATCCACACCCTCGATCACCTCGGGCTTGAGGCTGCTGGCGCCGACCAGGGCCGGGATGACCTTGACCGGGCGCAGATTGGCGAACAGCTCCAGGCCGGATCTCAGCCCCAGCAGGCCGCTCTCCGGCCGCTGGGCCCTCGGCAGCCCGTCATAGCGGGGGCCACCGATGGCGGCCAGCAGCACCGCATCACTCTCTCGGCAGGCCTCCAGGGTGCTGGCGGGAAGCGGCTCCCCGTGGGCATCGATGGCGGCGCCACCGATCGGATGGGCGTTGTAGTTCAGCTCGAAGCCATAGCGCCCGCTCACAGCATCGAGCAGTTGACAAGCCACGGCCGTGATCTCCGGTCCAATGCCATCACCGGGCAGGAGGGTGATCCGGTAGCTGGTCATGGCTGGGGGGGTGTGGCGGATGGTGCAGCCGGAGGCTACCGCTGCCCATCACCCTGACCCGTCGGCATTCCGGCTGAGCTGGCGCACCGTACGGGCCAGCTCGGGCAGCTTGTTGAAGGCGGCTGAACAGCGCAGCCAGAGGCGATTCGGGATGGCCGGGTAGCCGCTGACCACCTCGCCGGCAGCCACCTCGCCGTGGATCCCCGACTTGGATGAAGCGATCGCGCCGTCACCGATCCTGGCCCGGTTGGCCACCCCCACCTGTCCCGCCAGGATGACGCCATTGCCGAGGCGGGCTCCACCGGCGATGCCCACCTGGGCCGCCAGGGCACAGCCCTTGCCGGTGACCACGCCATGGCCCACATGGACCAGGTTGTCGATCTTGGTGCCGGCGCCGATGCGGGTATCACCCACCGACGGCCGATCGATCGTGCTGCCGCAGCCCACCTCCACCCCGTCTTCCAGCACCACCAGCCCGGTCTGGGGCATTTTTCGCCACCCCGCCGCGGTGGGAACGAAACCGAAGCCTTCGGAGCCGATCACGGCGTTGGAGTGGACGACGCAGTGGCGGCCCAGGCGACTGCCTGAATGGAGCACCGCATGGGCGTGGATCTCGCAACCCTCAGCGATCTGAACATCCGGGTAGAGCACTGCCCCGGGGTGGAGGGTGCAGCCAGCACCGACCACACTCCCCTCACCCACCACGACATGGGCACCGAGATGAACATCGGCGCCGAGCCGGGCATCGGCTGCGACGACGGCGCTCGGGTGGCGACCGGGCGGCAGGATTCTGGCGGGATGGAGGGTTTCGAGGGCCTCCGCGAAGCCGAGGCGTGGATTGCGCAGACCGATCCAGGCCATGCCCCGCTGGCTGGCGAGCTGCTGCAGGGCCGGATCCTCTGGCAGGAGCAGGGCCGAGGCTGCGCAGGCTGGGAGCAGGGCGGCGAGGCTGTGGCCCGGCTCGAGGAAGGCCAGTGCACCCGGACCGGCCTGGTCGACGGCGGCACAGGCACCGAGCTCGGGATCGTCGGCCAGATGGACGGGACTGCCGCCACTGGCCTCACTCAGGTGGGTGAGCAGTTCGCTGAAGCGCATCTCCGGGGACCGGGGGCGGCCGGATCGTAGGCCCGCAGTCCTAGGGGAGGATCGCCGCTGCTGCGGTCAGCACCAGATGGTCGCGGTGCACCACCGCATCTCCACTCGGCTGGCCGAGGGCCCGCTGGGCCGCCTCACTGCTGAGGCCCTGCACCTTCCTCAGTTCATCGCTGCTCAGAGCCGTGAGGCCCCGGCCGATCTCCTCACCCTGCAGCGAGAGCAGACGCACGGCATCACGACGCCCGAAGCTGCCCTCCACCCGCTGAATGCCCACGGCCAGGAGGGAAGCACCCCGCTCCAGCAGGGCCCGCTCGGCCCCTGCATCGATGATCAGGTTGCCGCGGGGAATCAGGGCATGGGCCAGCCAGCCCTTGCGATCCGGCAGGGGAGTGGAACTGGGCTGGAAGACGGTGCCCAGCCGCTCCCCGGCCAGCAGGGCATCGAGCACCGCCGGGTCCCGGCCATCGGCGAGGCGCACGCGGACGCCGCTGGAGGTGGCGATCCGGGCGGCGGTGAGCTTGGTGGTCATGCCGCCGGTGCCCCAGCGGCCACCGCCGCTGGCGACGCCGCTGAGCCGGGCGAGTTCGATCAGATCACGCACCTCCTCGATCGGCTCGGCGGTGGCATCGCTGCGGGGATCACCGGAGTAGAGATGATCCACATCGGTGAGCAGCACCAGCTCATCGGCGCCGATCGCCACCGCCACCAGAGCCGAAAGGGTGTCGTTGTCGCCGAAGCGCAATTCATCGGTGGCCAGGGTGTCGTTCTCGTTGACCACCGGCACCACACCCCAGCTGAGCAACTGCTCCAGGGTGCGGCAGGCGTTCTGATACCGACGGCGTGACGCCAGATCGCCGCGGGTGAGCAGCACCTGGGCCACCGTTTCGCCGTGGCGGGCGAAGGAGGCTTCATAGAAGCCCATCAGCCTCCCCTGGCCGATGGCGGCGGCGGCCTGCAGCGCCACCACTTCGCCGGGCCGCTGGGCCAGCTTCAGGGCATGGCAACCGAGCCCCACCGCACCACTGGTGACCAGGGTGATCGCCTCACCGCAGCGACGCTGGCGGCTGAGGCTTTCAGCCAGCCCATCAATCACCTGGGCGGTGTCACGGCCCGCCGTGCCACGCAACAGGCTGGTACCCACCTTGATCACCCGCCGGAAGCTCATCGACCCAGGCTGGCCCCCATCCAGCGGGCCAGGCTCAGCTCGGCGCGCTGCAGCCGATCCCGCTCGCAGGTGAGGCCCTGGGGATCCACAGGCTTGACCAGCACTGTGAACAGCCCCAGCCGATTGCCGGCCAGAACATCAGTGAACAGCCTGTCCCCCACCATCGCCACCTGGTGGGGGGGCAGACCCAGCTCGGCCAGCACCTTGCGGAGGGCACGGCGGCGGGGCTTTCCCGCCGAGGTGGTGAAGGGCAGATCGAGCCGGTTGGCGACGGCACCGATGCGGCGCCGGGAGGGGTTGTTGCTGAACAGGTGCAGACGCAGGTGCTGCTGTGCCTCGCGCAACCATTGCTCCATCGCCGGGGGCAGTTCTGAGCGGTGGCGGGGCAGCAGCGTGCGATCCACATCCAGGATCAACGCCTTGATCTGTCCATTGAACAGACGCTCCAGAGGCAGCTGGGCCAGGCTGGTGTCCAGCATCCAGCTGGGTTGGAGCAGTCGCTGAAGCTTCACCCAGCCAGCTCCCGATCATCGAGTTCAGCCTCGATCAAGGGCTGCACCCGCTCGAATTCCTCTCCTTCCACCACGATGGCGTCACCGTCCTGCATGCGGGCGACCACAAAGAATGGGTCAAGGGGGATATAAAGCCCGTACTCGCCATTGTCGACCATGAAGCTGACCAGGAGTTCGTAGGTGTCGGTCTCGTCATCCGCCTCCTCGTCGTCGAATTCATCGAGATCAGGCTCCTCCAGCTCACCGCTCACGGTGAGGGTGACGGCGGAGCGCACCAGCAGCAGATCATGTTCCTGCAGGACCACGTCGGCCACCGAGAGAATCGGTTCGCTGGTGTGGATCGTTTCGATCAGCTCAGGCTCCTCGTCGTCCCCGTGCATGCGGAACAGACAGACCGGGGTGTCAACGGGGGTGAGCAGGGCGTAATCCCGGCCATCGAGAGGGATGAGCTGCTCCAGGTAGCAGAGAAGCTGGCGTCCCATGTCATCCCGGACCACCACCGTCGGAATGTCACCGGATCCGGCGTTCAAAGGTCCTTCAGCACTCATGGGCACATGGCAATCCCCCTCAGGATGTCGCAGCGTCGGCCGGCTGGCCGCCCGGCTGGGTCGAAAGCCTGACCGGACCCGGCTCCGGTCCTTCACTCAACCACTGCTGCAGCAGCAGGGCAGCCGCTGCGGAATCGAGGCGGCCGCTGCGGTCGCCGTGCAGGCCGTGCCGTTCGCCGGCTTCCCAGCTGCTGCCGTACTCGTTCACCCAGGCCAGGGGCAGATCGAGCGCCCTGGCAAGGCTTTCGCCATAGCGGCGGCAATGGAGGGCCTGGGGGGTGGGGCGCTGCCGGGAATCGAGGGGAAGCCCGACCACAAGGGCTGTGACCTGGCGCTGCTGGATCAGGGGCAGCAGCTGCTGGAGGTCTTCCTCGAGGCTGCGGCGCAGCAGGGCCGGCAGGCGGATCACCGTCAACCCGAGTGGATCGCATCCGGCCAGGCCGATCCGTCGCCGCCCCACATCAAGGGTGAGCACGGATCGGGGCCGGGGTGCCTGGCGCGGGCTCAACCGAAGCTCACCGCGACGAGCCCAGCACGGTGGGGCCGTGACGCAGGCCAGGATTCGGCAGCAGGGGTGTCGGCACTGGGCGGCGGCGGGGCTTGAAGGTTTCCAGCACCGTGTCGAGCCGCCAGCGGGAGGATTCGGCGGGGGCCAGGGACTCCTGGCGCCGCCAGACGCTGCGGCCCATCAGCAGCTCTTCCCCCTCTGCCACTGCGCCGATTCCCTGCAACCAGAGGGAGCGTTCGCAATCAGCCGTGTCACTGCGGAGCCAGACGCGGGGTGCCTGCCTGGCCGCCTCGACCAGGAGCCTCTCGAGGGGAGGGCCGAGCAGGTGGGACCAGCCAGGGTGGATGGTGAGCTCCAGTTCCCGCTGGCCCTGACCGTGGGCGCGCAGACCGCGAACCCCCGCCACCGCCTGCTGGCGGGTCGGATCGACCCAGAGCAGGCCGGGGCCCTGGGTCTGGTCGAGCAGATCCTCACTGCGGCGATCCAGCAACTGGCGCAACTGGGCCGGGCAGGCCGCCTGCTCGAGGTGCCAGAGCAGCGCAGCGGTGCGTCGGTTCAACGGACAGAGCTCCAGCTCGGCGGCCACCTCCTTGCCGGGGTGGGGGCGGCCAGCTGGCTCCCAGCGCCAGACGGTCTGGTTGCGGAGCGGCTGAAAGCCCTGTTCACGCAACAGGGCCAACCGATCACAGCGATCGGTGGCCGCGGAGGCGATCCAGCTGGTGGCGCCAAGGCGGCGGTGGAGGGCCTCCTTGACCAGGGCCGTCTCGACCTGCCGGACAGTCGGGCTGCCGGGCTGGACCAGGGCTTGCCGACAGGTGCGCAGCTGATCGATCCCCCAGCATGTACCGCTTCGGTTGAGGCGACGCACGATGGCCAGGCCGATGATTCGCTGCGGTCTGCGGAAGGCCACCAGAATCTCCGGTGCCAGCGGTGGCCTGCTGATCCAGCGGTTCAGCAACCGCTCCGGCTGCTGAAGCAGCAGGGAACGCTGCAGCAGGGGCTGGAGGTCGACGAAGGCTTCCGACTGGAGCAATGGCAGACACCAGCCCTGGAGCGGCTCGATCCTCAGATCGCCCGGTTCAGGGAGCGCATCAACTCCCGTGGGACCAATGGGAGCGGGATGATGCACAGGGAACGGCCACTGTCAGAACTGTATCGGCAGCTCAAGCGGGCCTGACAACCACCAGGGGGGTGCGTTCATTGGCATTCCCGGCCGGGTTGGGACGCAGGGCACGCTGCAGCAGGGCGTGATCACAGCCCGGGCTCGAAGCCAGCACCTTGACCCGGCCCAGATCGTTGACGTCGACCACGGCGACGGGAACACCGAGGCTGGCCGCCAGATCGCGGCAGGCGCGTTCAGGCTGATCCGGGCCGAGCACGATCGTCTGGTCGTAGGGGGGAGTGGTGCCGGTGATGTCATCAATCAGGCGGGCCTGCTCGCCGGCCAGCCGGTAGAAGCCCCCACGGCTGCCGACCAGCTTCATCAGGCTGCCGGCCAGCCAGGCGCAGAGCACCCTGGCCGGACCGACATCGTCGATCAATGTCTGCAGACCGCAGGCGGTGGCCAGGCTGCTGGTGGGGTGAAAGACGCGACAGAGCAACCGGGCCAGGCCGGATGGCTCGACCATGGCGGGATGGTTGTAACGGCCCTGGATCACCGCCAGGGGCGTTTCACCGATCGTGAGGATGTCGCCGGCCTGGAGGATGGCGCCGGCATAACGACGCAGCACTTCGGCAGGATCATCGAGCACGCCGAGCAGATGGGTGGGCACCGGCAGGACGCGACAGCCCTCGCCACTGCGCCACTGGGCAGTGGCCGGATCCAGCGGCTCGGGCCGACGCAGCGGGATCAGCACCCCATCGCGACGTTGCAGCCGGCCGAAGGGTCCGTAGTTCACCCAGAGAATCTCCAGCCAGAGGGTGTCGAGTCGATCGGCGAGGGGGCTGATGGCTTCCCCGCTGCTGGAAAGGGAAGGATCCGCCTGGATGCGCAGGTGGAGCTTGGCCCGGGTGGTTTTATGGCCCTTGACGATGTATGCCGCCCAGTAGCCGTCCGGGCGGGCCGGCTCATCGGGGTGCTCCGCGACGACGCGGCTGCTGATCCGAACACCATCCAGATCGCCGCGACCCAGCAGGGTGGGCAGGAGACTGATCTCCGGCACCATCACCTCCATGCGGGCATGGGGGTTGTGGATGGCGATGGCAAGCTCCACCTCCACGGTCGCTGCCGCGGGGGTCACCGTCCACTCCCCCGCCTCGAGCCGCAGGGGTGAGGCGGGCCGGAGCCGATGGCGGAGCTCCAGCCACAGCAGTGTGAGGCCGAACAGCAGGGTGGCGATCAGCAGCCAGCAGAGCAGAGAAGACAGGAAGGGCAAAACGAACGCCGTGCAGCCGGAAACAGCGGGAGCGTAAGCGTTGACAGACGCTCGGACCTAGGTTCTGGCCTGAGATCTCCCCTGGGATGGAATGAAGAAGACCTTCGTTCTCGACACGAACGTTCTGCTCCATGACCCGGGCGCCCTGAACCGATTCGAGGACAACAACGTCGTGATCCCGATCGAGGTGGTCGAGGAGATCGACCGGTTCAAACGGGACGCCACCGAGAAAGGACGCAACGCCCGCCTGGTTTCCCGTCTGCTGGACGGACTGCGGGAGAAGGGAAATCTGGCCGAGGGGGTGGAGATCGAAGCCACGCACCGGGGGCGGCTGAAGGTGGTGTTCTGTCGCAGCCAGACCCTCAGCCAGCTGCCGCCGGAACTCCAGAGCGGCAATGGGGACAACAACATCCTGGCGGTGGCCCTTGAGCAACGCCTCCACGGAGTGATGGGCAGCGATCCCCCGGTGATCCTGGTGACCAAGGACACCAACCTGCGGATCAAGGCGGATGCGGTGGGGCTGATCGCCCAGGACTACAGCACCGGCAAGGTGGCGATCGCCGATCTCTATCCCGGCCTCACCGAGTGGTGGGTGAGCGCCGCCCAGATCGAACAGTTGCACCGGGAGGGTGGTCTGCCCCTGACACGGCTCACCCCGCGCCCCGCCGACCAGCCACCGCTGCAGGCGAACGAAGGCGTGACCCTGGTGGATGGAGCCAACCCCGCCCATACCCTGCTGGCGCGCTACAGCGCGGCAGGCGGGAGCCTGAGGCCGTTGCAGAAGGGAGGCCGGATCAAGCTGGGGCGGGTCATGGCCCGCAACCGGGAGCAGACCTTCGCCCTCGATCTGCTGCTGGATCCCAGCATCCAGCTGGTGACCCTGGTGGGCAAGGCCGGCACCGGCAAGACCCTGCTGGCCCTCGCTGCCGGCCTGAATCAGGTGGCAGACGAGCATCTCTACGACCGCCTCCTGGTGACCCGACCGGTGATCCCCCTCGGCAAGGACATCGGCTTTCTGCCTGGTGACCTGCAGGAAAAAATGGGCCCCTGGATGCAACCGATCATCGACAACCTCGACTTTCTGCTGGGCAGCGAGGAACCCGCCAACGCCGCACCCCGTCAGGGCCGGCCGCCACGCAACAACTGGGCCGATCTCAAGGGGATGGGCCTGCTGGAGGTGGAGGCGATCAGTTACATCCGCGGCCGCTCGATTCCACGCCAGTTCATGGTGGTGGACGAGGCCCAGAACCTCACCCCCCATGAGGTGAAAACGATCGTGACCCGGGTGGGAGAAGGCACCAAGATCGTCTTCACCGGTGATCCCTATCAGATCGACAATCCCTATGTGGATGCCGACAGCAATGGCCTCACCTGGCTGGTGGAACGCTTCAAGGGCCAGGAGCTGGCCGGCCACGTGACCCTGCGCAAAGGGGAGCGCTCAGCCCTGGCGGAGCTGGCAGCCAATCTGCTCTGACCAGCTGGGTTGCCATCCGCCGGAAGGCGGCGAGCATGATCCCTGAACCACCGCTCTCTGCTGCAGCCATGCCGGAACGGTTTCCAGGAAGCGCGCCCACAGGCAGGCGTGAGCAACTCGAACGATTGTTCGGTGCTGCACTGGGATTCACTGCGGCTTATCTGATCAGCAGCCATCTGGACACCGTTCCCTCCACCCTGCTGAGCTCGATCACCCTGGCCGGTGGGGCCACCCTGGCCGGGCGGATGGCCAGCCCACTGCGCTGGTGGGCCCTGCTGGGCTCGGCGGCCGGCTGTCTGCTCGGCAATGCCACCGTGCTGGCCAGGGCGCTGCAGGAGAGTGAGCCGCAGGCCAACCTTGCGACGCGGGTGGTTTCCGTTGTGCTTCTCGCCGCAGCCGGCAGCCTGGCCGGCCTCGCCCTCAGCACCAGGCACTCCCTGGTGGATCGCCAGCCCAAGGATCTGCTGCGCTCGGCCAGCGCCCTCACCACCGGGCTGTTCGCCGTGCTCGTCACCTTCGCCTTCCTGCATGGGGGACTGGATACCGCCCGCACCTTCTCCAGCCGACTGAGCACGTCGCTCACCATCCTGGTGGCCTCCCTGAGCGTGCCGGGCTGGCTGACCCACCTGATCACCCACCCGCAGCACCCGCAAGCCGATGATTGAATCCGCCGAAGATCTGTTGCTGCAGGTGGCCGGTGGGCTGCGCTTCGTTCTGGAGGCGCTCTCCGTTGCCACCGTGCTGCTGGGCCTGCTGGCCTGCGTCTCCCAGCAGTTCAGCCAGCGGCCAGGGCGCCGGGGCCAGCGCCGCTCCCTGGCCGCCGCCAGGATCTGCTTCGGCAGCTGGTTGTCGATGGCGCTGGAGTTCCAGCTTGGCGCCGACATCGTGGCCACCACCACCACCCCATCCGGCCCCAACCTGGTTCAGCTGGCGGTGGTGGCCGTGATCCGCACCTTCCTCAACGTGTTTCTGGCACGGGAGCTGGAGGCCGAGACCCGGCTGGAGCGGCAATCCGCTTCTGGACAAGGTTCTGGAGAATCGGCCGCATGAACATGACCAACGAGCTGGCCAAGCAGCGCAACCGCGACGCGGCGGAGCGCACCCTGATGGCCTGGATCCGCACCTGCCTGTCGCTGATCAGCTTCGGCTTCGGCCTCGACAAGATCGTGGCCGCGATCCGGAGCCAGGGCGGCGTGGTCGGGCATGCGGGGATCGGGGTGCGGCTGGTCTCGATGGCCTTCGTGGTCACCGGCATGGTGGCGATGGCCGCCGCCACGCTCCAGCACCGCCGCGACCTGCGCCGCCTGAACGGCGATACCTTCGTGTATCGCGAGCAGCGCTCGATCGCCACCGCCACGGCGGTGAGCCTCACCCTGATCGGTGGTGTCGCCCTGGCGATGCTGGCCTACGGGGCGTTTTAAGCCGCACAGCCCTTCAACCCCCTCCCCCTGATCGCCATGGCCCAGGCCAGCGCCCTGCTCGTCAGCCTCACCCTGTTCACGATCATGTTCGCCCTCGGGCTGGGCCTGCGCAGCGAGGCACTCGCGCAGATCCGCCACCGGCCGGCCCTGGTGATCCGGGTGCTGATCGGCTCCTGTGTGCTGGTGCCCCTGGTGGCGCTGCTGCTGCTGAAGCTGCCCCTGAGCTTCGCCCTGACGCCCACGGCCCGTTTCGGCATCGCCCTGATGGCCGCCTCCCCGAGCGCGCCGCTCACCCTGCGCAAGGCCGGCAAGAGCGGCGGCGATCGCCAGCTGGCAGCGTTGCTGCAGGCCTGCGCGGCAGTGGCCGCCATCGTGTCGATCCCTTTGTTGGCTGATCTGTACCGGGCCTCGTTCGGCATCGATGGTTGGAACATCGGCCCCCGCGAGGTGGCCCTGCAGGTTGGGAAAGCCCAGGTGCTGCCACTTCTGGCCGGCTTGCTGCTGCGGCGCTGGCGGCCAGGCTGGGTGGCGCGGCTGGAGGGTCCGCTCGACAAGATCGCCAATGGGCTGTTTCTGCTGTTGATCGTGGTGGTGCTGGTCAAGGTGGGCCCCCTGCTCCTGCCGTTCGCGGCCACCAACGGCCTGGCGCTCGGCTTCATGGCGGTGATGGTGGCGGCGGCCCTGGCGATCGGCTTCCTGCTGGCTGGCCCGACGCCCCAGGAGCGCACCACCGTGGCGCTGGTCACCTCGATGCGGAACCCGGGGCTGGCCCTGCTGTTCGCCTCCACCTACGGCGGCAGCAGCATGCCCGGCCTGAAACTGGCCGTCCTGGCCTATCTGCTGGTCACGGTGCTGGTGTCGATTCCCTTCCTGAAGTGGCAGAAAAGCCGCCTGGTGCAGGCATGAGCGGGCTGGCTCACCACGGCTCTGGCCGCCTGTCACGCCGGTTGGCACTGAAGATGGCCGTTCTGTTGCCCGTTTGGCCGGCTCTCGCCGGCGCTGCCCAGCTGTCCAGCAACCCCACCACCGGCGCCCCTGGCGGATCCACTGATCCATTGCCCTCCTGGCGAGCAGGAGAGGCCCGCCGGCGCATTCTTGCCTTTCTCGAAGCCGTCACCACGGAGGGAAGATCGGGATACGTTCCGCCGGAGCAACGCATCGCCGTCTTCGACAACGACGGCACGCTGTGGTCGGAGCAGCCGATGTACGTGCAGCTGGCCTTCGCGATCGATCGTGCCCGCGCCCTGCTGCGGCAGCAGCAGGAGCTGGCCGCAAGTCCGGTGATCGCGGCAGCGGCGTCCGGCGATGGGAAGGCCGTGATGGCCCTCGGCAGCCGGGGCGTGCTGGAGCTGGTCGCCCAGACCCACGCAGGCATGAGCACCGAGGACTTCGCGCTGCTGGTGCGCCGGTGGATCCACACCGCCCGCCACCCGGTGCTGGGGGTTCCCTACACCCAGCTGATCTACCAGCCGATGCTTGAACTGCTGGCGCTGCTGCGATCCAGGGGGTTCCGCACCTGGATCGTCTCCGGCGGCGGGGTCGATTTTCTGCGGGTGTTTGCCGAGGAGACCTATGGCATTCCCCCGGAGCAGGTGATCGGCAGCTCGATCCAGCTCCGTTACGGCGAGTCCGGAGGAGAGCCGGAGCTGCTGCGCCTGCCGGAGATCGACTTCATCGACGACGGGGACGGCAAACCTGTTGCCATCCACCGCCAGATCGGCCGCCGTCCGATCGCCGCTTTCGGCAACTCCGACGGCGACCTGGCCATGCTGCGCTGGACCACCGCCGGTCCGGGCGAGCGGCTGGGCCTGATCGTTCACCACGATGATGGCGAACGGGAAGTGGCCTACGACCGACTGTCCGCCTTCGGCAAGCTCGACGTGGCCCTTGATCAGGCCGGCTCGCGGGGCTGGACGGTGGTGAGCATGCGACGGGACTGGGGCCGCGTCTTCGCAGGGGCCGCCAGGGTGAAGCCGGGCCGCTCACCGAAAAGCAGCCGGTAATCCCGGGCGAAATGTCCGCCGCTGAGCAAGCCGAACCGGGCCGCCACCGCCGTGATCGTGGTCCGTTGCGGGTCGGCGGCCAGCAGGGCCTGGCGCACCATGTGCAGCCGCTGGAGTTTGCGGAAGGCCATCGGGCCCATGCCGAGGTGGTCCTGAAAACCCTGAATCAGGGTGCGCCGGCTGGCACGGAGCTCCTGACAGATCCCATCGAGGCTGGTGTTCCGATCCGGATGGCGAACCATCCAGTCCTGGGCCCGCTTGACGACCTCGATCCGCGCCGGAGCTCGCCGCAGCTGCGGCCCGGCATCGCAGGCAGCAGCCAGGGTCTCCACCAGCAATGGCAGCAGATCCGCCTGCAGATCCGCCTGGAGTGCCATCTGCCGATGAACGTGCTCCAGTCCATCGCCACGCAGCGGAGGGGAGAGCTCCGAGAGTGCAAAAAGCTGGAGCAGATGGCGGCGCAACCGCTGATAGCGGCTCGGCTCGATCGGCAACCAGTTGGATCGGCACAGCTGGTCAGCACAGCGGCCATGACCCAGGGCCGTCGCCACCTGCTGGAACGAGGCTGGATCGATCACCAGCACAGCCAGCGACCGCTGGCCGCCTGTGGTGAGATGCACCTCCCCGGTTGTCGCCATGCCGAACACCACATCGGCGGGAAGCGACTGGCCGTGGGAGCGGAGCTGGCCGCTCAGGGGAGCGGGACCCAGCTCGAAGCTGAACAGCTGTCGCTGCGCCGGCTTGGCACCGGCGATGTGCAGCGCCCACCCGCAACAGCTGCTGCGAGCCGAAGCTCAGGGCGAGCAGGTCGCCGTGGAGCGGGCCTGGTTCCAGCTGAATGAGATCAAAGCGGAGTCCAAAGCCGGCAAGGGCTGCGGCCAGTTCCTCGACACAACCGAAACGGATCATGCCGCTGGCCTGAAAACCGCACTTTTTGAATGCCCCAATTCTGCCTTGCTGGGCAAACTGGGCAGCAAGCACTCGCTCCTCTCCCCTCGCCATGCCCAACGGCCAACCCAACATCCTCATCCTCTGGGGCGACGACATCGGCCAGAGCAATCTGAGCTGCTACAGCGACGGCCTGATGGGGTATCAGACCCCCAACATCGATCGGGTGGCCAAGGAAGGCGGCCGCTTCATCCACTACTA
Organism: Cyanobium sp. ULC082; assembly: GCF_977927535.1. Taxonomy (NCBI): domain Bacteria; kingdom Bacillati; phylum Cyanobacteriota; class Cyanophyceae; order Synechococcales; family Prochlorococcaceae; genus Cyanobium; species Cyanobium sp. ULC082. The sequence continues at coordinate 500,076 of NZ_OZ376397.1, read as the reverse complement.
CGCCGAGCAGAGCTGCACCGCCGGCCGCGCCGCCTTCATCAGCGGCCAGAGCGTGTTCCGCACAGGCCTCAGCAAGGTGGGCCTGCCCGGCGCCGCGGCGGGCTTCCAAGCCGAGGATCCCACCATCGCCGAGCTGCTCCAGCCGCTGGGCTACCGCACCGGCCAGTTCGGCAAGAACCACTTCGGCGACCGCGACGAACATCTGCCGACGATGCACGGCTTCGATGAGTTCTTCGGCAACCTCTATCACCTCAACGCCGAGGAAGAACCCGAACTTCGCGACTACCCCAAAGAAGACGATCCGGAGTTTCCCAACTTCCGCAAGCGCTTCGCCCCGCGCGGCGTGCTGCACTGCTGGGCCAACGGAGACGGCACCCAGCGGATCGAGAACACCGGCCCGCTCACCAAGAAGCGGATGGAAACTGCCGACGACGAGTTCATCGTGGAGGCTAAGCGCTTCATCCGCGAGGCGGTGGCCTCCGGCGAGCCCTTCTTCGTGTGGTTCAACACCACCCACATGCACTTCCGCACCCATGCGCGGCCCCAGGATGTGGGCCAGTCAGGGCGGTGGCAGTCGGAATACCACGACGTGATGATCTATCACGACAACTGCATCGGCCAGATGCTGGATCTAGTGGATGAGCTGGGCATCGCCGATGACACGATCGTGATGTACAGCACCGACAACGGCCCGCACATGAACAGCTGGCCCGATGCCGGCATGACCCCCTTCCGCAACGAGAAGAACTCCAACTGGGAGGGGGCCTACCGGGTGCCCGCCCTGGTGCGCTGGCCCGGCCAGATCGAGCCGGGCACCCTGTTCACCGGCGTTGTCAGCCATCTCGACTGGCTGCCCACGCTGCTGGCCGCCGCCGGCGAGCCTGAGATCAAGCAGAAGCTGCTCGACGGCCATCAGGTGGGAAGCAAGAACTTCCACATCCACCTCGATGGCTACAACATGCTCGACTACTGGACGGGCAAGACCGACAAGAGCCCGCGGGTGGAGTTCTTCTACTTCTCCGACGACGGCGATCTCACCGGCCTGCGCTTCGACAACTGGAAGTTCGTGTTCATGGAGCAGCGCGCCGCCGGCACGCTGCAGGTGTGGGCCGAGCCCTTCACCGCGCTGCGGGTGCCCAAGATCTTCAACCTGCTCACCGATCCCTACGAGCGGGCCGACGTCACCTCGAACACCTACTGGGACTGGATGCTCGACCATGCCTTCATGCTGGTCCCGGCGCAGGCCTTCGTGGCTGAATTTCTGTCTACCTTCAAGGCGTATCCACCCCGCCAGAAGGCCGCCAGCTTCACCGTCGGCGATGTGCTCGAGAAGATGATCTCCGCCGGGGGCGCCAGCTGAGCTTCCGATGACCGTTGCTCCCAGCTGATGCTGGGAGCAACCTTGTATTGGCTGGGCCTAAACCATCAACCATCTACGAAAGAGTTCAAGATGAGTCAAGCGAGAAAGCCCAATATCCTGATCATCTGGGGCGACGACGTCGGCATGTGGAACATCAGCGCCTATCACCGCGGGATGATGGGCGGCAGCACGCCGAACATCGACCGCATCGGCAGAGAAGGCCTGATCTTCATGGATCACTACGGCGAGGCCTCCTGCACGGCGGGACGCGCGGCCTTCATCACCGGGCAGCATCCGATCCGGGTGGGTCTGGCGACCGTCGGTCTGCCTGGGGCGGAACAGGGCCTCAGCAAGGCGGATCCAACCCTGGCCAGCCTGCTCAAGCCGCTCGGCTACGCCACAGGGCAGTTCGGCAAGAACCACCTGGGCGACCGCGATGAGCACCTGCCCACCGCCCACGGCTTCGACGAGTTCTTCGGCATTCTGTATCACCTCAATGCCGGGGAATACACCGAGCAGTACGACTTCCCGAAAGACCCTGAAGTGGCCAGGCAGTTTGCGCAGCGCGGCGTGATTCACTCCTGGGCGAATGCCGATGGCACGCAGACGATTGAAGACAAAGGCCCGTTCGGGCAGCAGCGCCAGCGCACCTTGGATGCTGAAATCCTTGTCGAATCCAAGCGCTTCATCAACGACGCCGTCGAGGCCGACACACCATTCTTCGTGTGGCATAACACCACGCGGATGCACTACCGCACCAACCTCTCGCCTGAGTACGAGGGCAAGAGTGGCTATGGCCTCTATGCCGACGGCATGATGGAACTCGACGACACAGTCGGCGAACTCCTCAAACAGCTCGACGAGCTGGGCGTCGCGGACAACACGATCGTGATGTTCTCCACCGACAACGGTCCGGCGCTGAACAGCTGGCCCGATGGCGGCAACACCCCGTTCGGTGGTGAAAAAGGTGTGGGCGGCAAGGAAGGTGGCTTCCGCGTGCCGATGCTGGTGAAGTGGTCCGGCACGATCCCCGCCGGCACGACAACCGGTGAGTTCATGACCATGCAGGACTGGGTTCCCACCCTGATGGCCGCTGTCGGTGAGCCGAACCTGAAGGAGAAGCTCCTCACCAGTTACCAGGCCGGCGAGCAGACCTACACCCACATCCACCTGGATGGCTACGACCAGAGTGAGCTCATCACCGGCATGGGCACGTCCAAGCGCAAGGAGTTCTACTACTTCACAGAAACCAAGCTCCACGGCATCCGCTACGGCGACTGGAAGTTCCTGTTCGTCAAGCAGGACAAGTGGTTCAACGGCGTCCAGCAGAACATGCTGACGCCGCTGGTGACCAACCTGAAACTTGATCCGTTCGAGCGCATGCAGCATTCTCGCGGTTTCGACGAATGGCAGGAGAACCACGCCTGGACCTATGCACCCGCCTTCGCTCAGGTCGGCGTGCTGATGCAATCGCTCAAGGACTATCCACCGCGCATGGCGAGCCTCGACTTCAACATCGACGAAGCCATGAAGGCGCTCACGCCCAAGGGGGATTGAGACCGCTCGCGGTTATTGTCGTCTTGTCAATAGCCACGGTGGGTGAGCTGGCTCATTGATCTAGGGTGATGAAGGTGAAAGGAGTGAACAGGATGAATCTCACCACCTTGAATGGCACGACCCTTGCTGGCGTTTTGATCGCGCTGTACGGGGCGAGCGTCGCCCAGCCGGTCTGGGCTCAAAGCTCTGTTCCCAACCAGACAATGACGCAACAACGTCCCGCTGACGCTGGCGTCAAAGTGACGCCGAAGACCTACATCCGAGCGGAAACAGATCGGCAGTTCGCTGAGATCGTAAAAATGGCGGGGGGCATCAATCGCTTCTATCACTTCCGCACTCCCACGCCGCTCGACAAGCAGAACGTCGTGAGGATGAATCGCGATACGCTTTATTCCATGGGCGTTGTTGATACGTCCAAGGGCGCAACGATCACGGTCCCAGAACTGCCAAAAGGTCGCTACGCCTCGGTGTACCTCGTGGACAACGACCACTACACACCGTTCGTGATCTACACCGCGGGAACTCACGAACTACCGAAAGACACCAAATACCTGGGCGTTGGAGTACGCATCCAGGTGCTCAATCCGAAAGACCCAGGCGAAATCGCCTTGATCAATACGTTGCAGAATCAGTTCATCATCAAGGCTGGCAGCGCCGATCCACTGCCCACATTTCAATGGGACCGTCCGTCGCTGAAGACCTTGACCGCTCAGTATGAAAAGGATTCCGCGCAATACAGCAGTTGGAAGGGAATGCAGGGGCCGCGCGGCAAGGCTGATGAAAAGACCCGTCACATTGCTGCCGCGGCGGCATGGGGGCTCTTCCCCGAATGGGATGCCACCTACCTGAACTACAGCGGGGGACATGATCCAAAGGTATGCCACAAAGCCACCTACGCCGTGCCGGAGAACAAAGCCTTCTGGTCTATTTTGATTTACGGCAACGACGGCTTCATCAAGAGTGAGAACAGTCTGGTCAATTCCTCGAATGTGAAGCTGAATGCCGATGGCACGTTCACCGTGTCTTTCGGATCGAAGAAACTGTGTGGCGCCGTTCCGAATCGGCTGGACGTCACCGAAGGCTGGAACTTCCTGATGCGCGTGTACCGGCCGGGGCCGTCTGTTCTGGACGGAACCTACAAGCTGCCCGAGGTCATCTGATGGCCATTGAAAATGCAGAGGCAAAACTCCCAACCTTCGCTTCACCGGCCGATTTTGGAGTCACGGACACCGCTTACAAAGTCTCGGAGACAGATTTCAACATCAAGCGAAGCCTTGCCAAGGCTGGCATCAACACCTGGGCGCACCAACGTGATGTCAGCAACGTCAAGACACAGCAGGTTATTCGGGAAAATCAAGATGTCATCTATTCCAGCGCCGTCGTTGACGTTCGGAGTGGAGCGACCTTCTCCGTACCCAAAAGCACTACCTATCACATCATCGAGATCATCGATCAGCAGAACTACATCGTTGGCGTGGTCTATCCCGGCGAAACTTTCTCTCTTACACCCGCCCATCTGACCTACGGCAATTACGTTTACATCAACATGCGCATCCGAAAGCTTCCGGATGCGCAAGGTGGATTGGCTGCCACCCACACACTTCAGGAGATGGCAGCCATCGAGGCGACCTCAGCGATTCCCTATACGACTCCAAACATTGTGATCGATCAGCAGCAGATGGAGGCGATCCGTATGGCGCTGATCAAGGACGTTCAGGCTGGAAAACTGCCTGATACCAGCAAGGCCCAAGGTGGAGTGTTGGATACCGAGCCGCAGGCTCATCTCTATGCCACCGCCTACGGATGGGGTGGTCTCTCGGTGGATCATGCCGCCTACGCTCCGATCGCGAACCAGACGGAGATCAAGGAGGGCAAGGCTTCGCCATCGAGCCTCACCTTCATGCCGCCGGAAATCGACGCTGAGCGAGGTGGTTTCTGGTCGATCACCACGTACAACAGTGAGGGCTGGCTGGCCAGGGACAAAGCCGCCATTTCGAATTCTGAGGCCATCCCTAACCCAGACGGTTCTTGCACGATTTGGTTCAATTCTTCGGGCAGCCCGAACAACGTTGAGACAGCTTCACCCTTCACGGCGCTGTTGCGAATCTACGTTCCCAAGACAAAAGAGAGTGCGATCCACTATCTCAAGAATGTGGCCAAGGATATGGTGATCAAGTAAGCACTTGCCCTGATCCTGTTACCCGATGCCGTGCAGACTGGATGTGACCGCAGAAGACAACTTCCATAAGCAGACCCATCACTCTCAATGCACCGTTCTGTATGGAAGTGCCAAGGGATTCCATTGCATTGGCACTTCCAGAGCGCAGGAAAAGCCGGCTGAGATGGCCCAAGGTCTCATTCTGGTTGCCAGAGAAAGCTTGATCAGAAAGAGAGCTTTCAAGCCATTTCTCGATCTGGATCGGTTGCTGCTGTTCTGTTGGCGGCTTGAGCCAACATCGATGTCATGCCCCGGTCCGCATCCAGATCTCCCGCCGACCAATCCCCTCTGCAGCCGGCCGCTTTGAAGTCGGTCGCCCCGCGTGGGCCGGGTCGTCCCCCGGCCCGGGAGATGGTCTGGATACCGGGGGGCAGCTTCGTGATGGGCTCCGATGCTCATTACCCCGAGGAGGCCCCGGCCCACCGGGTGGCGGTGGAGGGGTTCTGGATCGACCGTTCACCGGTGACCAACGCCCAGTTCCGCAAGTTCGTGAAGGCCACGGGTCACGTCACCGTGGCCGAGCATCCGGCCGATCCGGTGACTGCCAGAAAAGATGACGCCCCTGCCGCCAATCAGACGGCGATCGACAAAGTAGCCGGACCGTTGGCGTTTTCTGGAGGCGGTGGATTGATCCAGACCACCTCCGGTTGATGCCAGCTGCGGGTGCAGCGGCTCCAGCGGCGGGGGTGACACTGCCGGGCCTGCTCATAGACGCGGGAACGGTGGCGGCAGATTTCCTCGGCCTGACCGCTGTGGCGCTGGTGGGGCGTCACGAATCGGATGGCGCTGTGGCGGTGCTGGTGGTTGTACCAGCTCACGAACGTGGCCACCCAGGCGCAGGCGTCGTCCTTGCTTTGGAATGGCCGCCTGGGGTAGTCCGGTCGGTACTTGACCGTTCGGAACAGCGACTCCGAGTAGGGATTGTCGTTGCTGACCCTGGGCCTGGAGAAGGATCTGAGCACCCCCAGCTCCTCCAGCCGGGCTTCCAGGGTGGCAGCGCGCATGGCGTTGCCGTTGTCGGCATGGAGGACCAGCGGCTGGCGGCGGCCCTTACTGATCCGCTCCCGCAGACAGCCACGGCCGACCAGATCAGCGGCGATCTGGGCGTCTTCCCGCTCGGCCACATCCCAGGCCACCACCTTGCGACTCCAGACGTCGATCACCAGATAGAGGTACAGCCACACCCCCCGAACGCTGGTGGGCAGGTAGGTGATGTCCCAGCTCCACAGCTGATTCGGCCCCCTGGCCTGCAGCCGTGGCACCGGACGGGGCTCTTGGGGCGGACGGGCCCGCCCGCGGCGGTGGGCCTGGCCGTGGGCATGGAGCACCCGGTAGAAGCTCCGCTCCGAGCCGATATAGAGGCCCCGATCCGCCAGGACCGGCACGATCTGCCCCGGCGGCAGCGCCGCGAATTCCGTCTGGTTGCAGGTGAGCAGAATTCGCTGGCGCTCCTCCTCACTCAGGCGATGGGCCACATGGCGGGGGCTTCCTCTGCGGCGATCGCTGCCGTCCCCATCACCAGCGAACTGACGCCGCCAGCGCTGCAGGGTGGTGAGCCCCACACCAAGCAAAGCGGCCACCTCACGGGCCCGTGCGCCCGCGGCCATGCCGGCCTCGAGGATCCCCAGGGCCTTGCGGCGATCAGACGGTGAGGTCAGTCGCCCCCGTCCTCTCCCCAGAAGGCCTGGATCTTTTTTGAGGCCATCAGCAGCGCCGCCGCCTCCGCCAGGGCCTTGTCCTTGCGGCGCAGCTCCTGCTGCAGCCGCTTGATCTCCCGCTGATCGGCCTGGTGGCGCTTCTCCAGGTCCTTCTGCTCGGCCATCGTCACCAGCGGCTGTGCGTTGGCATCCTGGGCGGCCTGGCGCCAGCGATCCACCTGCTCGGGGAACAGACCCCGCTCGCGGCAGTAAGCGCCGAGTTCGGTGGCGTTGAACCCAGCAGTCTCCAGGACCACCGTGAACTTGTCAGTTGGGCCCCAACCCTCGGGGTCCTTCTGGGTAGCCGGCACCACCTCCCCCTGCAGACGCCAGGCCTTGCGCCATTTGTAGAGGGTGATCACGTGGATGCCCAGCTCCTGGGCGATCTCCGTCACGCTCTGGCGATGGGGAGGCCCCATCCGCCGGCGGACATCAGCTTTGACAGCCTCGCTGTAAGGACGCATTGATCGGTTCCATCAGGCCCCCTGGTGGTGGAAATGGTCGAGATGGAGAGGCGTCAACTTTCCTGGCAGAGGGGGATCCGGCGGCCTACCCCGGCGCCGTGCCGGAGTTGCTGGTGCCGTCCTCGATTGTGTTCCTGCCGCCGGGCGGGCCGATCGGCACCGGCGATCACTACCGCTGGTGGCAGTACGTGGCCGGAGCCAACTGGCGCCATCCGGAGGGGCCGGGCAGCTCGATCAAGCAGCGCGATCACCATCCCGTGGTGCATGTGGCCCATGCCGATGCCGTGGCCTATGCCGCCTGGAGTGGCAAGCAGTTGCCCAGCGAAGTGGAGTGGGAGCGGGCCGCCTGGGGCGGGCGTGAAGGGGCCGAGTATGCCTGGGGGGATGAACTGCACCCGGGAGGTCGCCCGGTGGCGAACACCTTCCAGGGCGATTTCCCCCACCACAACAGCCTGCTGGACGGCTATGCGGGCACCTCGCCGGTGGGTGTCTTTCCAGCGAACGGCTACGGCCTGTTCGACACCATCGGCAACGTGTGGGAATGGACCGACAGCTGGTACGGCAGCCATGCCGCCAGCGCCGCACTGGCGGCAGAAGGTGCGGGGAACGGCGGTTGCTGCGCGCAGGCCGCCGCTGCCCGTGAGGCCAGCATCGATCCCGGCAGCCAGCACGGCACCGTGCCACGCAAGGTGGTGAAAGGTGGCTCCTATCTCTGCGCCCCCAGCTACTGCCGCCGCTATCGGCCCGCGGCTCGCATGGCCCAGGGCATCGATACCTCCACCTGCCACATGGGCTTTCGCTGCATCGTGCCTTCAGACACCCAGGGGCCAGCAGAGTGAAAGTGGCGACCCGCCGAAAGGCTGAGGGCCTCCGTGGGTCGCCAGCCGAGCTCAGGCGTTGCCGAAGGCCACCTGGCAGGCGGCATTGAGCAATTCAGCCTCAGCGGCGCTCTGCGGCTCCTGACCATTGAGCAGGCCACCCTGACAGTCGGCGGTCAGCTCATAGGTGCTGTCACCATCGGTGGTTGCAAAGCTGATCGCGGAACTGCCGCTGGGCTGCACAGAGCCGTAGAGCAACTGGTAGTTCGAATTGGGAACCACGATGTAGGTGCTGTTGTCGTCAACGGCGTTGTTGACGGCGTCGTTGATGATCGCCGCCGTGGCCAGGGTTCCCACACCCCAGGCCGCGGCACGGGCTCCCCACCAGCCCCAGGTGGGGGTGGACCAGCCGCCGTACCAGCCGTGGTTCCAGGGACGGGCCACGCCCCAGCCGGCGCGGGCCCAGCCCGGGCGCACATTGACGTTGTTGATGTTGACGCGCCGATCCCAGTTGCGATTGACGTTCAGATTCCGATCAAAGTTGCGGGTAACGTCACGGTTGATGTTGCGGTTGACATCCCGGTTGAAGTCGCGGTTGCCGACATTGGCGCCGCTGAGATTCCGGTTGCCGGCATTGGGGCGATTGCTGAAGTCGCGGCTGCCGGCGTTGGGGCGGCTGCTGAAATCGCGGTTGCCGGCATTGGCACGGTTGCCGGCGTTGGAGCGATCCAGGGAGGGTCGTGACCCACCGCTGCCCACTTTGTTGCTCCAGCCACCGCTCGGTCGGGAATCGCCGCGGTTGAGACCAACGCCTCCACTGAAGCCTGTGCTCGCACGGGCACCACCACCACCCCGATTTCCGCCGCCCACCCGATTTCCGCCGCCACCGCCCCGGTTGCCGCCACCCCCGCCGCCTCGGCTGCCACCGCCACCGCCGCCTCTGCCGCCACCGCCACCCCGGGCGATCTGTTCCGTTGCACCAGCCACCGAAGCAGAGGAGCTGCGATCAATCGTGAGGCCGGCACCTGCCGGCAGGGCGATCACAGCGCTCAGCAGCAGGCCGCCGAATCCTGCCAGGACTTTCATTTCTTCACCGGGGCAAGTTTCTGAATCAGGGCGCAACCGTCGTCGTAGCAGGTGATGTCCACCCTGCCGTCGGCTCCGAAATGAACCCGCACCAGGTCACGCTGGGCTGTGGCCGTGGCATTGCTCTGGCTGACGCTGTTGAGGTAGTTGGGGTTGACCACGCAGAAGTCGAGACCGTTGAAGCAGACCGTGTTTGTGGAGAAACGGGCCCCCGCCTGGGTCAGGGGTTGCCACTTCTTCGTGGCTGCCAGCCAGCGATCCATCCGGATGGGTGAGTCCGTGACGCGGAACGATTCGGTGCCACCGGCCCAGGTGTGCTTGTAGATCGTTTCCGTGCCCTGATCGGTGGCCTCCACGGTGCAGGGAAAGGGGTCGCCCCCTTTGATCGAGCAGGTGGTTTCCAGCTTGTAGAGCACTTCTGCCCGTCCGGGAGAAGGGGCTGACAGCAGGCCGAGGGCGAGGCCGCCCAGCAACAGGCCGTTGCGAATCATCGTCTTCCGGTTGAGCATGGAGCGTTCAGACATGGGTGTAAAGCTTGAATCCACCATGCAGGAGCGGCTTCACCCAAGAGCTTGGTGGATTCTTGATTGAAACAATTCTGCGAGCCAGAATGGAGATGGATCTCACAGAATTATACTCAACAGCCCGGTGGCTGGCACCAACACGATCGGTTCCAAGGCCTGGGGCCGGTGCCTGGTTGGTGTGATTCACAGCCGTGGCTGTGGCGTGGTGGAGATCGCCAGACCCGGGTCCAGCCTGGCAGCTGTGAGGTCTGCTCCAGTGAAGCTGGCCCCCTCCAGGTTGGCTCCGCGCAGGTCGACATTTCTGAGAATGGCGTGAGCGAGCTGGGCGCCGCGCAGATCGGCATCACGACAATCGGCACCGCTCAGATCCGCCTGCCGAAAAATCGCTCGTTGCAGATCAGCTTCCCGGAAATCGGCTGCCTTGAGATCGGAACCGGTGAAATCAGCTCCTCTCCAGCGGCTCCGGGACAGCTTCAATCCAACCAGGTTGATGCCGCTCAGATCGAAATCGTCCTGAAAGAGACCAGCGGCGGAAAGATCCTCAACAGCACGGATCCGGCCAAGGCTCACCCTCGCACCGGATTCACGGGCGCGCAGGATCAGTTCAAACGCCTCCTGGTGCTCCCGCTCCTTGCGCCGGCCGGCCTCCAGGATGTAAACCAGCCCGGCTGCCACGATGCTGAAGGATTCAACATTGCCGACGCTGACGATCTCGGCAAAGCTGCTGGTGAGGCAGTGTTGATCGGCTTCGGCTCCATGGCAGTTTTCGAACCGATTCACCAGGGCCAGCAGCGTGAACGAGGTAAGACCCGCCACCAGCACCCGAAAGCCGAAGGAGCGATCCAGCAGCCGGTAGAAGGGTGAGGAGCGGCGGCGCAGTTGCCGTTCGTACCAGGTTGAGCGTTCGATCAGAGCCATGGGGAGAACGGTGCAGGGGCGATCGGAGCAGGAGAGATCACGGCAAAGGCAATGACGGCGCCACCGCTCAGATCATGGTGGCGGGCTGAACCAACTGGTCGAAGTCGTCAGCACTGATCTCGCCGAGCACGAGGGCCGCTTCCCGCAGGCTGAGCCGGTTGTCGTGGGCGTGCCTGGCGATCGCGCAGGCCCGGTCGTAGCCGATCGCCGGGGTGAGCGCCGTGACCAGCATCAGGCTCTGGTCGAGCAGGGTTTCGATGCGGCCGCGGTTGGGGACCAGGCCATCGAGACAGAAGCTGCGGAAGCTGCGGCAGGCTCCCGTGAGCAGACCGATGCTTTCGATCAGGTTGCGGGCGATCAGGGGCTTGAACACGTTCAGTTCAAAGTTGCCCTGGCTGGCCGCCATCTGCACGGCGGTGTTGTTGGCGATCACCTGCACCGCCACCTGGGTGAGGCTCTCGCACTGGGTGGGATTCACCTTGCCCGGCATGATCGAGGAGCCCGGTTCGTTCTCGGGCAGCACCAGTTCGCCGAGGCCGCAGCGGGGACCGCTGCCCAGCCAGCGGATGTCGTTGGCGATCTTGAACAGGCTGCCGGCCAGCACCGTGAGCGCTCCGTGGGTGGCCGCCAGCGGCTCATGGCCAGCCAGGGCCTGGAACTTGTTGGGGGCACTGCAGAAGGGCAGGCCGATCCTTGCGCTGAGGCGTTCGGCCACCGCCTCCCCGAAGCCCGGCGGGGCATTGAGGCCGGTGCCGACAGCCGTGCCACCGATCGCCAGCTGCCGCACCTGGGGCAGGCTGTGGCACAGACCTTCGAGACCCAGCTCCAGCTGGGCCGCGTAGCCCCCGAACTCCTGGCCGAGGCTGAGCGGCACCGCGTCCTGCAGGTGGGTGCGGCCGATCTTGATGATGCCGGCAAAGGCGCTGGCCTTGGCGGCCAGCGAGGCGATCAGGGCTTCGATGGCGGGGATCAGCGCCCGTTCCAGCTCGATCGCCACCGCCAGATGCAGGGCGGTGGGGAAGGTGTCGTTGCTCGACTGGCTCAGGTTCACATGGTCGTTGGGATGCACCGGGCTCTTGCTGCCCAGCACCCCACCGGCGGCCTCGATCGCCCGGTTGGCAATCACCTCGTTGAGGTTCATGTTCGTCTGGGTGCCCGATCCCGTCTGCCACACCTTGAGCGGGAATTCCGCATCGAGGGCACCAGTGGCCACCTCCTCGGCGGCGGTCACGATCAGCGCCGCCAGCTCGGGCGACAGCCGCCCCCTGTCGCGGTTCACCTCGGCGCAGGCCGCCTTGAGCTGGCCGAAGGCGTGCACCAGCTCTAGCGGCATCAGCTCGCCGAACGGGAAGAAGTGGATCGAGCGCTGGGTCTGGGCGCCCCAGTAGTGCCGGGCGGGCACCTCAACGGCACCGAGGCTGTCGGTTTCGATCCGCAGGCCAGGGGCGGGGATGGACATCAGCCGGCGGGCACCACTTCGCTGTTCAGTTCATTGAAACTGCGGGTGATGCTGGTGCCAGCCCCGGCGGTGGGATCCAGGCCGGTGGCCTTGGTGAGAGCGGCGTTGATCGCGTCGATGTCCACCTGGCCCTTGCCTTCAAGGATCACTGCGCCGCTGGGATCGAACACCACCACCTGGGGAATCTCCCCCGTCCAGTAATGGGCGGGATCGGTGGGGCCGGTGTCCGGCCGGTTCTGCAGGGCATCGGTGGTGAGAGGGATCAGCTCCACGGATCGCCCCCAGAGCCGCTGCAGTTCGTTGAGCACCGGCGAGAACTGCTTGCTGTCAGCGCTGTCATCGAGGTAGTACACCACCACGGCGGCGCGGTGATCGGCCATGGCCTGCTCCAGGCTGCTGCGGGGCGGCACCAGGGACCCGTTGCCGGCGTAGAGGGCGTAGATGTTGCCGTCGTAGCTGTTGGTGGTGAGAGCGGCCCTGGCCGGATTGGCGGGAAGCAGGCCGGTCAACAGCACCAGCACCAGAGCGAGCAGGCGAGCGGGCAGGTGGGGGGCAGGGCTGGGAGGCACGCGCAACCGGTGGGTGGGGAGCTGGCGCCATTGTGACGCTCCAGCTGCAGGTAGGGCCTTCAGCTGCGGCTGACCCCGCGGCCCATCCCCTGAAGAATGCCGCGGCCCACCAACCCGATCGCCCGGCCGACCACCTGGGTGAGCACCACCACCAACAGGTCGCCGAGCCGACGCAGCAGGGCCTGAAGCTGGGGGGCGAGGGCATCGCGGGTTTCCAGTGACAAGGTGACGACCTGCTGCAGCCAGCCCAGTTGGCGCAGCTCCTGATCCCGGGGTTCGGTGAGCAGCAGCGGCTGGATCCCCCCCGCTTCGAGGCGATAGAGCAGCCGGCGGCTCTCGTAGAGCTGGATCGGCCGCTCGAACCAGACACTCCAGCGCTGCTGGGCATTGAGCTGGTTGCGCAGCCGCTCCAGGCTGCGGGTGGCCAGCAACTCCTGAACCAGCAGATAGCGGCGCAGTTCGGGCCAGTCGCCACAACAGGCGAGCACCTCGGCGCTGATCAGTTCGGCGGTGCGGACCAACCAGTTGCTCACCAGGGCCTCGAGGTGCAGCAAGGCCTGGGGCTCATCCGGCGCCAGCAACCGACCATCGACTAGCAGCGGCTGGGCCGTGAGCAGGGCCGTGAGCATCGGCAGGCAGGGGGGCAGCTCGGGATCAGCGAGGCCCAGATCGCTGCTGCCGCTGAGGGTGTCTGCCACCGGCAGCATCAGCCCCTGCTGGGGCAGCTGAACGTAGGGTCCGGCCATCTGGCGGAGGGCGTGGCGCCGCAGGTCGGGCTGCAGCTGCTCCCAGCGACCCTGGAGGTCTTCACCACGCAGGCGCTCCTCCCGCAGCCGTGTGAGCAACTGGTCGAGCTGGCCAAGCAGGGCCAGAAGAAGATCGCGACGACGCTCCGGGCTGAGCCCCTTGAGGGCGAACAGGGCACCCTCCGCCTGGGGGGCCATGGCGCTGCCGCTGGCTGTGGCCAACCGCTCGCGGATCACCTGCCAGATCCCATCGGCGGTGCGGTGCCGCAGGGTGATCGCCGTGCTGCCGCTCACCGGTGGACGAGGCAGCCGTTCCCCACTGCTGAACGTGGAGCCGCCGGGCGCCGCGCTTTCCGGCTCGCCCCAGGCCAGGCTGAGGGGACCCCAGAGCCAGAGCAACAGGGCGCGGGCGGCCTCCAGCTCCCGGATCCGGCCCTCCAGCAGGAGAGCCTCGATCGGATGGAGCGAAGGCCGGCCGAGCCAGTGATCACAGAGCCTCAGCTCGGCATCGATCTGCTGGAGGCCATTCCTGAGCAGCCCCTGGGCCAGCCCGGGCTGAGACAGGGCTGATACGCCGCTCTCCTCCGGCACGTCTTCGCCACGCAACTGCACCACCCGTCCCCCGGCAAGCAGGGTGGCCACGGCAGCGCGGAGCGGCTCGGGATCGGGCTGCTGCAACAGGCCTGCCACCGGCAGCTGCAGCAGCCAGTCGCGGCGACAGCCCGGCGTGGCCGGCAACAACAACAGCAGGGGGGCAGGATGCCAGCGCTGCTCGAGCTGCTCAAGTTCCCGCAACAGGTTGGCGGGCTCCAGGGGGGCGGAGAGCGCCCAGATCACCAGCTGGGGGGCGCCGCTCAGGGCATCGACAGAGCTGGCCAGGCGGTAGCCGGGTGGCTCGGTGTCCAGCAGCCGGATCAGACCCTCCATCAGGAGTGGCTCGGCAAACAGCAGGAGCTGGGGAGCCTGGCTGGATCGGGAACTGGGGGACACGGCGGCTTTGCTGGGGATCCTGGGCTGGCCGATGTTGCCAAGGTAACGAGCCTGGACCAATTGACCAGCTCAGGCCTGGATCCGGCCGTGCTGCGGAAGGTTCATGGCCGCCGCCGACCGCTGAGCTGCAGGGTGTACGACTCGATGGCGAAGCCGGTGAGAGCTTCGATCTGCTCGAGGAGTTGGTTGGGAAGAACCACATCGAGATCGTGGATGTCGCCGGACTCCAGGCAGGTGAGGTGGCTGTGCGGATCACTGCGGTACCCATACAGGCGTCCGTTGGCCTTCTCCAGGCATTCGATCACCCCAGCCGACTGGAGCGCTTCGAGGTTCTGGTAGACGGAAGTGTGACCGATGTTGCGGCCCTGGCTGTTGAGCCGCTCAAAAATGTCTCGGGCGCTGAGGTGGTTGCGCTCGGCCCAGAGCAACTCCAGCACCATTTTCCGCTGGCGGCTCAGCCGCATCCCGAGATCACGGCAACGTCTGAACGCTTCCGTGACATTCACCTGGAGGGTGTCGGGTGGTGGCGAAACGACCACGTTCAGGGTCAAGGATGATTGTCATGCTATCGGCAGGGTCAGTGATCAGGCCACCTGCCGCTGGAATGGCCCTGTTCCGGCTCAGCCGACACTGAGCCGGAGTGGATCCTGGAGCCGCTGGGGGCCCACCGCCTGCAGGGCTTCCCGCAGGTCGACGCTGCCGTCGTAGAGCGCCCTGCCGACGATCACCGCTTCGACGCCCAGCGGCTCAAGGGCGAGCAGGGCGAGCAGATCGGTGAGCGAACCCACCCCACCGGAGGCGATCAGCGGAATCGAGCTGGCTGCCGCCAGCTGCCGCAGCGCCTCCAGGTTGGGACCGGCCAGGGTTCCGTCGGTGGCGATGTCGGTGCTGATGATCGCTGCCACGCCACTGGCCTCGAAGCTGGCTGCCAGGTCCGTGGCCTCCACGGTGCTCTCGGTGAGCCAGCCGCGGGTGGCCACCTTGCCGTTTCTGGCATCGATGCCCACCAGGATGCGGCCGGGGAAGCGACGAGCCAGTTCTCGAACCAGCTCCGGCTGCTCGATCGCCACGGTGCCGAGGATCACCCGATCGAGGCCGCAGGCCAGCAGCTCCCCGGCCCGCTCGGCCGTGCGCACGCCACCGCCCAGCTGCACCGGAATCGACAGAGCGGCGGTGATCGCCTTCACCGCCACATCGTTGATCGGCTTGCCGCTGCGGGCGCCATCAAGGTCGACGAGATGGAGCCGCTCGGCCCCCTGCCGCTGCCAGTCGAGGGCCTGGGCCACCGGGTCGTCGTTGAAGCGGGTCACCTGGTCGTAGTCGCCCTGGTGGAGACGCACGCAGTGGCCGTCGAGCAGGTCGATGGCGGGAATGATCTGCATGGCGAAGCCGCTGGAGCCGTGGTTGGGCTCCATCCTCGCTGGCTGGGCTGAAGGGGTGGGGATTCTGCCTGGCTTCGGTGGGAGCGAACAATGGCCGCATCGCCATGATCTGGCTAGAGAGTGCCTGGAAGATCATTTTTCTGCCCCTGGGCAGGAAGACAAGATCGCTCCATCCCATTCGCCGGTCATGTCATGTCCAATCGTTTTGATGCCAAGGCGAAAGAAGCGGAAGGCCGCCTTGAATCCGCCTTCGGTGAACTCACGGGAGATGCTGGGCATCAGCTCCAAGGCAAGGCCAAACAGGCCCAGGGAGCGGCGATGAATGCCGCCGAAGACCTGAAGGCAAAAGCCGGATCAGCTGCCAGAAAACTGGACGAGACCATCAAGAAGTCTGCCGAGAACACGGATTGACCTGCTGGTTCAGCAGGTGAGTGAACAGCTTCGGAACCGGAGTTTCTGAGGCTCACCTGCGAACTTGCCGGTGCCGGTGACCTCCCATTCCGGGGGGTTGCCTCCGAAGCGGCGGCGAATCATGACAACCGGAAAGCTGGTAACAAAAGTCCGATAAAGCAACCAGAAAAAATGACATTCTGTTGCATCCATTCAACCCCACTACCAAAGAATTCCCATGAGTCTTCTTTCCCTGGTCACAACACTCATCGTTGTTGGCATTCTGCTCTGGCTGATCAATAACTTCGTGCCAATGGACGGCAAGATCCGGCAGATCCTCAACATGGTTGTTGTGGTCGCAGTGATTGCCTGGCTCCTGAATCTGCTTGGGCTGATTGATTCAATCCGCGGCATCCGCGTCGGGAGATAGAGGCCCGGCGGGCATCGGTCGCTTGAATGGCGTCCAGTTCGATCGAGCCCGTCTTGAAAATCCTGGTCATGGGTGGCACCCGCTTCATCGGCAAGCCGTTGGTGGCGCAACTGCAGGCCTTCGGCCACGAGCTCAGCCTGTTCACCCGCGGCCGGAATCCCCTGCCGGCCGGGGTGGAACACCTGGTGGGGGACCGGAGCAGCGAGGAAGCCCTCGCCCAGCTGCAGGGCCGCCGTTTCGACGTGATCATCGACAGCAGCGGCCGGACCCTCGCCGACAGCCAGTCGGTGCTGGAGCGCACCGGTGAACCGAAGCATCGCTTCGTCTACGTGAGCTCAGCCGGGGTCTACGCCGACAGCGAGCAGTGGCCCCTCGATGAGAACGCCCCCACCGATCCAGCCTGTCGCCATGCCGGCAAGCTCGAAACCGAGAGCTGGCTGCGGCGCCAGGGCATCCCCTTCACCAGCTTCCGGCCCACCTACATCATCGGACCAGGCAACTACAACCCGGTGGAGAGCTGGTTCTTCGATCGGATCGTGCACGGCTGCCCAGTGCCCTTGCCGGGCGATGGCAGCACGATCACCCAGCTCGGCCACGTGGGGGACCTGGCGATCGCCATGGCCCGTTGCCTGGAGGTGGAAGCGGCCACCAACCGGATCTACAACTGCACCGATCGAAAGGGAATCAGCTTTCGCGGCCTGGTGGCGGCGGCGGCGCGCGCCTGCGGCAAGGATCCGGCCACTGTGGAGATCCGCAGTTTTGATCCGGCCGGGCTGGATCCCAAGGCCCGCAAGGCCTTTCCGCTGCGGCTGGCCCACTTCCTCACCGATGTGCACCGGCTGGAGCGGGAGCTGGCCTGGAAGCCCGTCTTCGATCTCGATGCCGCCCTGGCCGACAGTTACGCCAACGACTACGCGCTGCGACCGACCGGCAACCCGGATTTCAGCGGTGATCAGGCTCTGCTGGGCGGAGCGGAATGATCAGGGGCCATCGATCAAGGGCCACGGATCAGGAGGCATAGGAGACTGGATCCACCATCGATGCGTTCCGATGCCCAACCCCAGCGGATCCATCAAGTCGGTGATGGCCGCCCTGCTCGTGGTGCTCGCTTCAATCGGAGGCCTGGCTCTGCTGGGTTGGCTCACGGTGGTGCTGCTCGATCTCAAACACCTCAACACCAGCGGGTTCACCCTGCCGTAGCGGCAGGGGTCTGAAGCCTGGAGCGGAACCTGCCCAGCCGGCAGAGAGGATCCATACGATCTTGTCCGCAGCGTTCCTGGGCACCGATGCAGAACAGCTTGCTGACGACGGTGCTGCTGCCCGTCGCCCTGGCCATCGTGATGCTGGGGATGGGGCTGAGCCTGGTGCCGGAGGATTTCCGGCGCATCAGCCGCTATCCGCGGGCCGTGGCGCTGGGCAGTTTCTGTCAGATCGTGGTGCTGCCGCTGATCGGCGGCCTGCTGGCCTGGCTCTGGCCGATGGAGCCGGCGCTGGCGGTCGGTCTGGTGATCGTGGCGATCTGCCCCGGCGGCCCCTCCTCCAACCTGATCACCTACCTGGCGAAGGGGGATGTGGCCCTCTCGGTGACGCTCACGGCGATCAGCAGCGTGGTGACGGTGTTCACGATCCCCGTGCTCGCCAATCTGGCCCAGCAGTTGCTGATGGGATCCGGCGCAGAGATCAGCCTGCCTGTGCTGCCGACGATGCTGCGAATCGTGCTGATCACCCTGGTGCCGACGGTCATCGGCATGGGGATCCGGCAGCGGTTCACCGCCACAGCGCTGCGGCTGGAGAAGCAGATGGGGCGGCTGGCCGCAGGTCTGCTGGCGTTGATCATCCTGCTGCTGGTGATCAAGGAAGCCGGCAGGCTGCCCGGCTTCATCGCCCAGGTGGGCGCGGCAGTGGTCGTGCTGAACCTGCTGGGAACGGCGGCCGGCTTCCTCTCGGCCCGGCGGCTGGGTCTGCCCCTCGCCCAGCGGCTCAGCATCGCCATCGAGGTGGGCATCCAGAACGGCACGCTCGCGATCGCGATCACGGCCGGCCTGCTGAACAACATCGACATGGCTGTGCCGGCTGCGATCTACAGCCTCTGGATGAACATCACCGGATTCGCCATGGTCGCCTTCGGCCGCCGCAAGCTCGCCGCCGCCCAGGGGTCGGTGAATGGATGAGCCCAGGCAATCCAGCGAAAGGGTTCGTCGGTAGATCAGGCATTCGTCCTCTCCACCGCCCGCAATGTCCTTGCCCCTCACCGCACTGCTGCTCACCCTCGGGAGCTCCCTGCCCAACGGCCTGCCTGGCTCCGTTCCACTCGCCTCCCCACCCCGGGTATCTGGCCCCGGCGCATGGGTGGCCCAGAAGCAGGGAGGTGCCCTGGCCCCTTCCCTGCAGGGCAAACCCGTCGTGGTCGACATCTACGCCAGCTGGTGCCCGGCCTGCCGCACGATTGAGCCGACCCTGCGTTCCCTGCAGCAAAGCAAGGCCGGCAAGGCCACCTTCGTGACCTTCGATGTGTCTGATGCCGCCACCTTGAAGGCCTCGCGCGAACGGGCCCGGGCGCTCGGCCTCGGCGCCTTCCTGGAGGCCAACCGCAGCCAGACCTCGCTGGTGGCCGTGATCGACCCTGCTACCGGCACCACGGCGCAGACCTTCCGGGCCAGCACAGATGCGAGCGCCTACAGCAAGGCGATCAGCAAGGTTCAATCGATGCTCAAGCGATGAGCCGATCTGCCCTGCGCAGGAAACGACCGGCGATCCTGGTGCTCCTGGCCGTGGTGACCCTGCTGGCAGGGCTGGCTTTGCACTGGCTGCCGCAGATCGGCGCTCAACTGGATCAGGTGATCCTGTCGGCGTCGCAGGCCTACGCCGAACGGTTCGAGGCCTGGGGCGCACCCCCCCCGTTTCTGATTCCGTTGGCGGCTTTCGCCGGTGGGCAGCTGGCCAGCGTGTCGCCCTGCGTGCTGGCGATGCTGCCGTTGAACCTCAGTTACATCGGCACGCTCGGGCCGCTCAGCCGGCGTCAGGCCTTCGTCAGGGTGGCTGGATTCGTGGCCGGCACCGTTGTGGTGCTGAGCCTGTTCGGCCTGGTCGCCTCGTTCGCCGCAGCCGTGGTGGTTGACCACCGCGGCCCGGTCCATCTGGGGGTGGGACTGCTCATCCTGGTGATGGGCCTGAATCTGGCGGGCTGGCTCCCCCTGCGGCTGCCCCGCCTGCCCGAACTGCCTCCGGCCGGTGGCCCGTTCCTGGTGGGGATGGGATTCGCTCTGGTCAGCTCCCCCTGTGCCAGTCCGGTGCTGTTCTCGGTGCTCGCCGCTGCGGCCGGCACCGGCTCAGTCCTGTTGTCGGTGGTCACGATGGTGAGTTACGCCCTGGGTTACACCGCCGTGATCGCCGCCACCAGCCTCTGGGCCGGCCTGCTTGGCACCTCAAGACTGCTGCTGCGCCATGGATCCACGCTCAGCCGCGTCAGTGCCCTGGTTCTGCTGGCAGCAGGGGGGTTTTATGTCGTCCAGGGTCTGATCTGGAGCTGGCCGAGCCGGTAGCAGGCTCCAGGTATGGACATCCCGTCTGGGCTGACTAACCGATCGCGGCCTCACCACGCCTGTGAATCTCGCTGGCGTAGCCGGTCCAGGCGCCCTGGCCCCAGTAGCGGAAGCAGCTGGTTTCCAGCAGCAGCAGGTTGAGCAGGGCTTCCTGGTAGTGGGGGGTTCTGGTGATGGCGGGATCCTGCGCCACCAGGGGATCAAACACCTGGTGGAAGCGGGCACTGAGCCGGTTCATCGGCTCCAGCACGTTGCCGTAGCCCTCCACCCAGCTGAGGTCGTTGGTCCAGGAGGCACCCGCCATCGAGAAGTGGGGATCGCTGGCCTGGAGTGCGGCGATGGCCGCTTCGGTGGCCGCCGGGGTGGGCGGGTTGCCGTTGGTCTGGCGGCTAACGGCCTCCCAGAGCTTGTGTTGCTGAACCGCCTGAATGGCTGGGTAATCGGCTGCTTGGACCCCGGCGGCTTCCAGCAACTCCAGATACTCGGTGCCATTGATCGCCACGGTGGCTGAATCGCCGCCTGAATCAGTGGTTGGGTCGTCACCCGAAGCGCTCGCCTGGGCGGCGATTTTCTGATGGGCCTGGATGAAGGCGGAGGGGAATTCATTCATCATCACCCCGCCATTTTCGCCGTCGGCAATCTGCGACACGAGCGAGGGGATCGTGGTCTCTCCCAGCGCCTGGCGTCCCAGCCCGAGGGCTTCGTAGCAGGGCTGCATCTGGCCCACCAGCTTGGTATCGGAGCCCTGGGTTTTGATCAACGCCGTGATCCTCACCGACTCACCGCTGGAGTTGCGCGCCACGAGTTGATTGGGGCCGTAGTTCTGCGCCTGGCTGAGGCTGGAGCCATCGAGGTTCTCGACGCTGTGCTCCTGCACCAGCAGCCACTGGTAGCCGCACTCCCTCAGAGCCTTCACCAGGGCATAGAGGGTGTCGGGGTGGTTGGGCAGGTGCATTTCAGGCGGCGAGAAACCCTTCACCCGTTGCAGTGCCTCAGGCCCGAAGAGGGCCGCGAAATGGTGTTGCCAGGCCAGGATCTGCAGCCTGAGATCGGGAATCGGCGTGGAGGGTGCCACGGCATGGCTCCAGAAGCTGCCGAGCCATTCCACATGGGGTTGCAGGCTGGGATCGCAGGCAAGCGACTTCAGGGCATCGAGTATGTCGTGACGGCCCATCTGCTCGAATCCCCAGAGCAGGTTGCCGGAATAATCCAGCATGATCCGTGGGTTGCAGCCCTCTGAAATCAGCTGGGGGATGATCTCAGCAAGACGCTTGTAGCAGTGGGCGAAGGGTTCGGCGTTGTGGTTGTCACCCTCGCCGGGGTGCTCGACCATGTACTGCAGATGCGAAATCAGCTCGCCATTCGCCCCGGCGGGAATCGTGGGCTGGTGCATGTGCAGGGCGCAGGCGAAGCCTGAGCGGATCTGCGCCAGGTTGAGAGTTGTGCGCGGCAGAAAAACGGGGCCGGCCTGCTGCATCAAGGCGAGGATCCCGGCTTCATCACCCGCGATCGGCGGAAGTGCGGAGTTGGGCATCAGGTGGGCAGGTCGTGCAGGGTCAGTCTGGGCCTGGGGCATCGTCCTGGCACTCGATACCCTTCTGAACACAGCTGAGCAGGGTGTCCGGGCCGAACGCTCACCGCTCAGCCGAACGCTCACCGCCAAGATTGGTGGCCATGGTGCCCTCTGCCACCGTCCTGATGATCCTGGCCTCCGCCGACCGCGCCGCCTTTCAGCTCGATCCCTGCCTGCCGGGCCATCCCGACCCCTACCCGATCTATGGCGCCCTGGGCGCCGAAAGCCCGGTGCATTGGTGCGAGGGGCCGCAGATGTGGATCATCCTCGGCCACCCCGAGGCGGTGGCGCACATGCACGATGCGCGCTGCAGCCGCCAGCTCCATCTCGACAAGCTGATCGAGCGCTTCGGCAGCGGCCACATCTTCCACGACCAGAAGATCGACATCCCCTACATGGATGGCGACCCCCATGCGCTGGTTCGTCACCATGTGAACGACGCCTTTCGCGCCATCAACATCCCGAGCCTTGAAGCGTTCACGCGGAGCTTCATTGCCGAGCGGCTGGAGTCGATCACCGTGGGCGAACCCTTCGATCTGGTGCCGCTGCTGGCGGATCCGCTGCCGGTGGCCGTCACCAGCGAGCTGCTGGGGATTCCCGCCGATCTGCAACAGGAGGTGCTCCGCCATGTTCCCTCCTTTGTGCGCTCCCGCGGTCTGACGCAGACCGAGCAGACGACCGCCAGCGGCGACGATGCCATCGCCCTCTACAGGCAGTTCTTCCTGCCCTTGATCCATCAGCGCCGCGCCAACCCCCAGGACGATCTGCTCAGCCGCCTGATGGTCGATCCCCGCGATGGCATCCACATCAGTGATGAGCAGTTGCTGCTGTTCATCTCCAGCAACTTCTACAGCGCCAGTGTGTTTACGCTGCGCCTGCTCGTGGGCACCCTGGCCGTCGCGATGGCGCGCCACCCTGAGGCTTTCGAGCGGCTGCGGGGCGACGGCTCCCTGGTGGGGCCGGCGCTGGAGGAGGTGCTGCGCTGGGATCCACCGGCCCAGGCCCTCAACGCCAGTGCCGCCACCGAGCCGATCGAACTGGCCGGCCACACCATCGCCACCGGTGATTCGCTCACCGCCCTGGTGGGAGCGGCCAACCGTGATCCGCGCGTGTTCGACGATCCACACCTGTTCCGGATCGAGCGCGATCCCAATCCCCATCTGAGCTTCGCGCCAGGGCTGCATCAATGCCTCGGGCGGCAGCTGGCCCGTCTGCAGGGCCGGGCCTTGCTCGAGGCCTTGCGGGAACGCTTCAGCGCCATCCATTGTCAGGAGCAGGCCTGCCATCGCTTTGTGGGTGATCGCTTCCGTGGCTTTGATCGGCTGATCCTCGAGGTGGAGTGAGCGGTTGAAGCAAAGCGGATCCAGCCCCGGGCCCCTGCCGCCGCTGGCGCTGCTGGCCCTGGCCGTGGGCGTGAGCGTCGCGAACCCCTTTTACAGCCAGTCGCTGCTGCCGCCGATCGCCGCCGAGCTCGGCCTGGCCGCCGGCACCGCCGTGCTGGTGCCGGCGGCCACCCAGTGGGGGCTGGCCGCGAGCCTGCTGCTACTGCTGCCCCTGGGCGACCGGCTGGATCGGCGCCGCCTGCTGGTGGGTGCGGCCGCCGGCATGGCGCTGGCCTGCCTGGCGATCGTGCTGGCCCCGGGGTTCAGCCTGCTGCTGCCCGCCTTCTTTGCGCTCGGCCTCTGCGCCCTGGTGCCCTACCTTCTGCCGCCGTTCGTGGCTGAGCTGACGCCTGAATCGCGACGCGGCCAGGTGCTCGGCACCCTGTTGAGCGGCCAGTTCAGCGGGTTGCTGCTGGCGCGCAGCTTCAGCGGCGTGCTGGCCGAGCTGGCCGGCTGGCGAACCATCTACGCGGTGTCGGCCGTGCTGATGCTGGCGGTGGCGATGCTGTTCCGCAGCCGTCTGCCCCACCAGCGCCCGCCCCGCCCCCTGGGCTACCTGGCCCTGCAGCGTTCCCTGCTCCAGCTCTGGTTCCGCTACCCGGCCCTGCGGCAAGCGTGTCTGCGCCAGGCCCTGCTGTTCGGGGCCTTCATGGCCACCTGGAGCGCCCTGGCCCTGCAGCTGGCGGCGCCGCCCTGGCGGTTCGCACCGGCGGCGATCGGCGCCTTCGGCCTGGTGGGCCTGGTGAGCATCACCGCCGCCAGGCCGATCGGTCGCCTGGTCGACCGCCATGGCCCCGACCGGATCGTGCGGGCGGGCTGCCTGCTGGGCTTGGTCGGTCTGTTGCTGCTGGCCATCGGATCCAGCTCCCTGCTCGCCCTGGTGCTGGGCATGGCCTGCCTCGATCTTGGCGTGCAGGGCGCCTTCGTGGCCCATCAGACCACCGTGTTCTCCCTCGATGCGGAGGCCCGCACGCGCCTGGGAACCTGGCTGTTCTTCACCGCCTACCTGGGCGCCGCGCTCTGCTCGGGGCTGCTGGCGCACTACTGGGCGAGCTGGCACTGGCATGGCAATGCACTCTTCGCCGCCAGCCTGGTGCTGCTCGCCCTGCTGATCCCGACCTCCGGCCGACCCGCACGCTGACCACCAGGGGAACCGCAGAAGCTGCGACACTCTGTTCAGCAAATGTTGGCCCCCTTGCCCGATCCGGTGCCCACGCCACCAGCCCCAGCTCTCGATCTCGAGCGGCCCTGGCTGTCGGAGCGGCTGGTGGCCTGGCCGATCCTGGCCAGCGGGGAACTGGCGCCGGAATCGGCGCTGAGCCTGCGGGTGTTCGGCTTGCCCCTGCTGCTGGTGCGGGGCGCAGATGGGCGCGCATCGGCCCACATCGATGCCTGCCCCCACCGGCTGGTGTCCTTCTCCTGCGCCGGCACGCCGCCACGGGTGCAGGGTTCAGTGGTGCGTTGCCCCTACCACTACCAGGAGTTCGATCAGGACGGCCGCTGCGTGCACACCCTGCATGGCGAAACCGGTAGCGCCGAGCATCTCGTCACGCTGCCGCTGCGGGAATGGGCTGGTTTCCTCTGGCTGCCGGCGGGACGCCGCCTGTTCGCCGCAGCTGATCCCGCCGCCTGGCAGGCGGCGGAGGTGGAGGCGGCGCTGCAGGCGGCGCGGCTGCCGGCCGAGTTCGAGCGCGAGCTGCTCGATCCGGCCACCGATGCCCTGCCGCTGTTCCACTACCGCTACCCGGTAGGCCCCTGGGGCCTGGTGCTCACCAGCGGCATCGACCACACCCACGGCTTCCACGTGCACGCCATCGCCCGCACCGTGCATCAGCTGCGGCGCTGGCTGGGCCAGGAAACCCTCAGCGGCATGCACATGGTCTGCGACGACGACGAGCGCTCGGTGCTGGTCACCTATGAGCAGTACCGCAACAACCTGCAGGCCTACTGGAAGGTGGGCGGCGCCCCCAACCTCTGGCTCAACAAGCTCGATGAGGGCCTGCATCTGGCGGTGCTGTTCGTGCCCGACGATCAGGGCAGCACCACCCTGCGCGGCACCCTGTACGCCGCCGGTCGCTGGCGCTCCCTGCTGGAGAACGGTCCTGCGCTCAAGGCGTTGCGCGATCTCTCCAACCACAACAACGAGGAGGACCGCCCCTTCATCGAAAGCCAAGCGGCCCTGCTGGGCGGCGGCCGCATTCCGGTGGGCAATGCCAGCATCAACGATGCGCCGGTGTACCGCTTCTTCCGCTACCTGGAGGCGATCACCGGCACGCCGATCGCCTTCGGGGCCAAGCCCCACCCCCGCGACCTGCTGGTTCAGCGCGGCTGAAGCAGCTCCCGCAGCCGCTGGCGCATCAGGGCGATCGGCTGATCCGCCTCGATCAGATGCTCGCCGCTGGGCCAGGGCTCAAGGGCGGCAGTCATGGCGGTGAGGATCGCCCGGTCCTGATCGATCAGGCCCCGCTCGAAGCGCACCATGGCGGCGGCCGGCACCTGCTCTTCGCTGTCGTTGCGGAAGTAGAAGCGGCTGATCTGGGTGGCCTCCCCGCCCGTGGGCACGGCGTGGAGCACGATGCGCTGGCGCAGGCCGTTCGGCCACTCCAGCTCCAGGCTGAGCCCGAGCGGCGCGATCCAGCTCACTTGCCGCTCCACCGTCAGCGTGCCGGCGTCGCTGGCCAGGGTGTCCTGCAGCACGGTGTTGTTGTGCACCTGCAGGGGGATACGGAAACGGAAGCCATCGGCGGTGTCTTCGATCGGCCCCTCGATCGGATCGGGCCGGGCCGTGGTGGCCTCCAGCAGGCCGCGGTGCACGAAGAAGTGGTGGAAGTTGTCGAGGCCATTCTCGATCACCCGGAACGGGGAGCAGTTCCAGCGCTCCCAGAAGCCATCGATGCGCCGCTGGGCCGGGTCGTGCTCCTCGGGGAAGCTGGGCAGCGGCAGCTGGGGCTGGTCCGCCAGGCACACCCACACCCGGCCATAACGGGCCTGGGCCTGGTAGGTGTGCAGGCGGCAGGCCTCCGGGATCGGCCGCTCCGGCTGCTGGGGGATCGCCCGGCAGGCGCCGTCAGCGGCGAACTCCCAGCCGTGGTACGGGCACTGCAGGTTGCCTTCCGAGCTGAGGCTGCCGCCCGAGAGCCGCGCCGAGCGGTGCGGGCAGCGGTCGGGAGCGGCGTGGGGCGCCCCATCGGCCCCGCGCCAGATCACCAGGGCTTCCCCCAGCAGCTCCACCGCCACCGGCGCCTCGCCCAGCTGATCGAGCGGCAGCACCGGGTACCAGAAGGGGCGCAACCGGGAAACGTCAAGCGGCATGGCCAACCAACTCACTGACTGTTGTGTCTCACCACCTTGGTGCGCGGAGCCGCTCAGAGAGCCGATGCCGAGAGGATCGGCCCCGCCCGGTGCTGAGCGCTTCCTGAGACGGCTGCAGATTGGCAGAGACCGGAGCAGCCAGGGGTTGCGCTCTACCGAGAAGGAGCAATTCTGCCAATGGATTTCCCTGCCACGTGGCGCTTTTCCCCCACGAGACAACCCAGCTCAACACAAGGTTGATCCGCAGACTCTCAAGGTTCATTGGATAGCCTTTACGGCGGCTCCACCTGATGGAGCTCCGCCAGGCTGCCGCTCCAGCTCTGCTCAAGGAGTTGGCGCTGGCTCCCATCAACTTGTGCCAGGAGATTCGGATTGTCCAGTACTGGTATGCAGGTGACTTCGCCGGGAGTGAGCCCCTTCAGCGAGGCCTCCAGCACCTCCTCAGGCGTCATGACGATCCCGCTTGGAAAGGAATGCGGATCGACGCCATCGTGTTCATGACATTCAGTGTTCACAACACCTGGACAGAGTGCTTGAGCACGAACTCCCGTGCCGAGAAGCTCACTCGCCAGGATTTGGCTGAACCTATTGACAGATTCTTTGCAGCCAGCGATGCCGCTCTCCTGAGCAATGAGAGCGTGGCCAGGGACCCACTGAAGGGCAGCCGCTAAGATCCATTGATCACTCCACCGTGATCAGGCGCGAGCATCCCTGGAGGGCTGCCCGTTTGAGGGGGGGCAAACCCACAAAACGCAGACGGATCAGGTCTTCCGGCTGGTCAGGCACCACCAGGCATCACCAGGCACCACGATGCCGCTCGTCAGGGCCGGTAGGGTGATCAGAGACCTGGCGGCATGGATGTCGAGCGGCTCCAAACCACCTGAGCACGCGGCAGCCCAACCCGCGACAGCCTCCCTGCCGGCCCAGCTGATCCAGCGCTATCGGCGCCTGTTCGCCTTTTACGACCGCGACGGTGACGGCCGCCACACCCTGGGCGGTGACTTCGAGCCGGTGGCAGCTCGCCTCGCTGCGCGCTGGCAGGGCCGGCCCACCCCCTTTCCTGATCTGCTGCGGCTGCTGCTCGATACCTACCGACACGAGAACGAACGCCGCGACGGCAACCATGACGGCCAGGTGGATCGGGAGGAGTTCGTCGCCTCCCATGGCCGGGTGTTCGCCTCCTTCATCGCCGACCCCGAGGCCGCACGGGGCTTCATCGCCCGCTCCGCCGGCGGCTTCTTCACTGTGCTCGACCTCGATGGGGATGGCGTTCTCGGGCTCGACGACCTGGCGGCCTTCGCCGCCGCCTATGGCCATCCGAGCGATGGCATCGCCGCCAACCTCAACGCGATGCTGAGTGGCCTGGGCCTGCCACCGGACCGCCTGCCACTGGCGGCGTTCCTGACGCTGGTGGAGCAGTACTGGTTCGATCCATCCCCCGACGCACCCGGCCGCCATCTGTTCGATGGGCTGGCTCTGGTGGAGACCGGCCAACCCCAGCACCAGCTCAGCAATCTGGGATACGCGTTGTGAAAGCCGACGACTTGGTTGGTTCCTGGCGGCTCCGCTCATGGAGGAATGTCGGCAACGACGGCGTGGGCGTTGACCCACTCGGTGAGCATCCCGTGGGGTTCATCTTCTACAACCACGACGGCTACATGTCAGTGGAGATCATGGCCAGCCACCGTTCGCCTTATCACAACCCCGACGTTTTTGGAGGCACCCCCGCGGAGCGCTCTGATGCGATCAGCTCCTATCTTTCCTACTCCGGCCCTTTCGAAGTGCTCGAAGATCAGGACGCCGTTGTGCATCACATCGAGGTTTGTTCGTATCCGAACTGGATCGGCAATGCGCAGGTGCGCTTCGCGAAGCTTGACGGTGACGTGCTGGTGCTGAGCACGAAGCCGATGATGTTTCAGGGGGTGGAGCGCCGGGCGGAACTCGTCTGGGAGCGCATCGGACACGACTGACCCCCACCGCTGAGGTGGATGGGTTTGATTGGACAGCCTGGCCCCCTGAAATCGTTCACCCAGGGCGGGAGGTACACAAACCGCAGGGTGCCGTCAGCGGCACGGGTGAGCAGCACCGGGGCTGGCGAACACAGTCTCCAGCCAGTCGTAGGCGCGCTGGTGGAACAGGGAGCGGGCTGTCTCCTCGCAGTGGCCGCCGGCGCCCTCGGCGGTGGTGAAGCGCACCAGGGTGCGGGGGCACTGCAGGGCGTCATGCAGCTGCTCCGCGAAGCGGGCGATCGGATCGCCTTCCGCCCAGGCCACCAGCGTGGGGCAGCGGATCCGTTCGGCGCGCCCACGGAGGCTGTACTTGCCGGCGATCCGGATGTAATCGGCGAAGGAATCGAGGCCGTGCACCCAGAGGGCCCGCCGGACGGTCCACTGCAGCGAGGGGCTGGAGCGCATCTGGGCCTCGACGGCCTCGAGATCGGCGGGGGCGATCTCGGGCAGGCGTTCGCGTACGGCCGGGGGCAGCGGCAGGAGCAGGCGCAGCGCCTCGAGCAGGTCCCACTGGCCAGGGTCAGCGATGCAGGCCGCGAGGCGGTGCTCGCCGCTGGCGGCGCGGGGTGCCAGATAGCCGCCGAAACTCCAGCCGATCAGCGCGATCCGCTGGGGGTCCACGTCGGGTCGGGAGAGGGCGTAGTCCACCACTGGACGCACCACAGCCTCCCAGTCGGGGCGGAACACCAGGCCCTGGTGGATGAGGGGACGGCCCTGGCCGGGGCCATCGAAGGTGGGGCAGTGGTAGCCGCGGCGCACGGCGGCCACGGCATGGACCAAGTGCGCCTCGTCCACGGTGGCGTCGTAGCCGTTGGTGGCGATCAGCAGCGGCCGCGGCCGGCCCGAATCATCGGCGCGGTGGAAGTAGCCGGGCAGGCTCGTGCCCTCGTAGGGGATCTCCACGGCCTCCACCAGCCGGGGATCCACGGGCGCACCGACGAGCGGCAGCCAGGCGGTGCGGTAGTAGTTGCTGGCCCGCAGCCATGCCTCGGCGATGGCAGCGACGCGATCCGCCGTGGCGGTCCAGGCGCGACACCAGCTGTCGGCATCCCCGGGGGCGATCTGCGACGCCGTGACGAAGCACTCACCGAAATCCGCACCGCCATAGAGGGCGTGCGACAGGGCACGCATCGCAAAACGTTCGAAGAGGGGGTCGGCGAAGAAGAGGCCCCTCGGGAGAAGCTCAGGGGGCGTGCAGGATGTCCGCCGCCAGGCGGCGCAGGGCCAGGCGATCGGTCTTGCCCACCGGGGTGAGGGGCAGCTCGGGCAGCACGCGGATCTCCTCCGGCGCCTTATAGCCGACGCGGGCCCGCGCGAAGGCGATCAGTTCGGCCTCGCCGGGGACGGGCTGATCCGGGCGCAGGGTCAGGTAGGCCCGCACGTTGTCGCCATGCAACGGGTCGTGGATGCCGATCACCCCCACCAGATCCACCGCCGGATGCTCCGCCAGCGCCTCCTCCACCTCCTGGGGGCAGATGTTGGAGCTGTCGTGCACGATGATCTGCTTGCGGCGGCCGCAGAACCAGAAGTAGCCGTAGGCGTCGACGCGCATCTCATCGCCGCTGTCCAGCCATCCCTCCACGATCGTGTCGGCGGTGGCCCGGGGGTTGTCCCAGTAGCCCACCATCAGCGAAGGCGACTGAATCCAGAGCCGCCCCTCTTCGCCGACTCCCACCTCGGTGCCGTCCTCATCGCGCAGGCTGGCGCGGAACCCCGGGCAGAGCCGGCCCACCGAACCGATCCGGTTCGGCCCCGACGGCGGCGCCAGGGTGGCGTAACCGGTCTCGCTCATGCCGAAGCATTCGTCAATCCCGAAGCCGGCCGCCCGGCGGAACTCATCCTGCAGCTGGTGGGGCACCTTGTCGCCGCCGCTGATGCAGAGGCGGATGGATGCCAGATCCGTCGCGGTGACTGCCAGAAAAGATGACGCCCCTGCCGCCAATCAGACGGCGATCGACAAAGTAGCCGGACCGTTGGCGTTTTCTGGAGGCGGTGGATTGATCCAGACCACCTCCGGTTGATGCCAGCTGCGGGTGCAGCGGCTCCAGCGGCGGGGGTGACACTGCCGGGCCTGCTCATAGACGCGGGAACGGTGGCGGCAGATTTCCTCGGCCTGACCGCTGTGGCGCTGGTGGGGCGTCACGAATCGGATGGCGCTGTGGCGGTGCTGGTGGTTGTACCAGCTCACGAACGTGGCCACCCAGGCGCAGGCGTCGTCCTTGCTTTGGAATGGCCGCCTGGGGTAGTCCGGTCGGTACTTGACCGTTCGGAACAGCGACTCCGAGTAGGGATTGTCGTTGCTGACCCTGGGCCTGGAGAAGGATCTGAGCACCCCCAGCTCCTCCAGCCGGGCTTCCAGGGTGGCAGCGCGCATGGCGTTGCCGTTGTCGGCATGGAGGACCAGCGGCTGGCGGCGGCCCTTACTGATCCGCTCCCGCAGACAGCCACGGCCGACCAGATCAGCGGCGATCTGGGCGTCTTCCCGCTCGGCCACATCCCAGGCCACCACCTTGCGACTCCAGACGTCGATCACCAGATAGAGGTACAGCCACACCCCCGAACGCTGGTGGGCAGGTAGGTGATGTCCCAGCTCCACAGCTGATTCGGCCCCCTGGCCTGCAGCCGTGGCACCGGACGGGGCTCTTGGGGCGGACGGGCCCGCCCGCGGCGGTGGGCCTGGCCGTGGGCATGGAGCACCCGGTAGAAGCTCCGCTCCGAGCCGATATAGAGGCCCCGATCCGCCAGGACCGGCACGATCTGCCCCGGCGGCAGCGCCGCGAATTCCGTCTGGTTGCAGGTGAGCAGAATTCGCTGGCGCTCCTCCTCACTCAGGCGATGGGCCACATGGCGGGGGCTTCCTCTGCGGCGATCGCTGCCGTCCCCATCACCAGCGAACTGACGCCGCCAGCGCTGCAGGGTGGTGAGCCCCACACCAAGCAAAGCGGCCACCTCACGGGCCCGTGCGCCCGCGGCCATGCCGGCCTCGAGGATCCCCAGGGCCTTGCGGCGATCAGACGGTGAGGTCAGTCGCCCCGTCCTCTCCCCAGAAGGCCTGGATCTTTTTGAGGCCATCAGCAGCGCCGCCGCCTCCGCCAGGGCCTTGTCCTTGCGGCGCAGCTCCTGCTGCAGCCGCTTGATCTCCCGCTGATCGGCCTGGTGGCGCTTCTCCAGGTCCTTCTGCTCGGCCATCGTCACCAGCGGCTGTGCGTTGGCATCCTGGGCGGCCTGGCGCCAGCGATCCACCTGCTCGGGGAACAGACCCCGCTCGCGGCAGTAAGCGCCGAGTTCGGTGGCGTTGAACCCAGCAGTCTCCAGGACCACCGTGAACTTGTCAGTTGGGCCCCAACCCTCGGGGTCCTTCTGGGTAGCCGGCACCACCTCCCCCTGCAGACGCCAGGCCTTGCGCCATTTGTAGAGGGTGATCACGTGGATGCCCAGCTCCTGGGCGATCTCCGTCACGCTCTGGCGATGGGGAGGCCCCATCCGCCGGCGGACATCAGCTTTGACAGCCTCGCTGTAAGGACGCATTGATCGGTTCCATCAGGCCCCCTGGTGGTGGAAATGGTCGAGATGGAGAGGCGTCAACTTTCCTGGCAGAGGGGGTCGGCTGGAGCCGTTCATCGCGGATCAATTCGAACAGGGCAGCGGGCAGCATCAACAGCAGCGCCGGCCGGTGGCGCCGCAGGAGGGTTTCCACGGTGGCCGCATCGATGCGGCTGGCGATCGCGGCGGAGGCCCCGGCGGCCAGGGCCGCCAGCACGAGGGCGGAGGAGGCGATGTGGGCCACCGAACTGCCGGCCAGCACTTCCTCTCCGGCCCGCAGTTCGGTGGCCTGGATCAGGGAAGTGAGCACGGCAGCGAAGCTGGCCCGGCTGTGGGTCACACCCTTGGGCCGGCCGGTGCTGCCGGAGGTGAAGTAGAGAAAGCAGGGGTCGTCCGCGGCCAGCGCCGGCCAGGGCGGCGGGGCGTCGTCGCCGGCGGGCGCCGCGGCCAGCAGGGCGTCTAAGCCGGTGGGATCGTCAAGCCGATGGCAGCCCAGGGGCAGCCGGGGCGCGACGGCGCTGGCCTGCACATCGGCCAGCCGTTCGCCGTGGAACACCAGAGCCGCGGCGCCGCTCACCGTCAGCGCATGGTCGATCTCCGGCGGCACGTAGCGGTAATTGAGCGGGGTGAGCACCAGACCGCTGCGCAGCCCGGCCAGGTAGTGGACGACCAGCTCCACCCGGTTGGGGATCAGGGAGGCGAGCCGGTCACCCTGTTGCAGGCCGAGCCGCCGGTAGGCCCGGGCCAGTTGCTCCACCTGGCGATCGAGCTCGGCCCAGGTGATGGAGTGGGTGAGATCCTGCAGCGCCGCTGCCGCCGGGTCGCGCCCGAGGCCGGCCTTCAAGAGGCGGTTCAGGTCGATCGGGGTGGCCAGGGGCGGGCCGTGGGTAGGCATGGGACACCGCAGCCCGGTCACTCTGGCAGCCGCCGACAGGACTAGGGCGAAGGGGCTGGCAGGAGCTGGCGATCGAAGCGCGTCATTCTTTGGCAGTGGCGCCGTCAGGCGATCAGGCCAGAGGGGATTCCAGCAGGGGTGCCCGCCGGATGGGCCACCCGATAACAACCATGCCCCGCCCCAGCGCATGGTGCTCACCGCCTGCCGCAACGGCGCCACCAGCCTGATCGGCGGGGACGACATGAGCGCCGGGGTATGTGCTGCTACTCAGTGCCTGACGATGAGAGCACGCTGATACAGCTCGATCAAAACATGCGATTCAAACAGCTTGAGGGAACCTCGAAATATTGCCACTTTTGAGGCAATATTGAGACGCTGCAAGGAAATCCTCTGCACGTGCAGATGCTCCTGACGACTGGCATCAATTTCTTTAAGTCGAGTCGTTTATCTCCCTGTCGAATGATCAGGAGGCCGGCGTTGCCTTTGAGTTGCTATGCAGGTATCGAAGAAAGTTGTAAGTCAGATTACGCAGTCCCCACCAAGCTCTCGTTCTGGCCAATCCAATCCGCCTCGTCAGCTTGCCGCGCATCCAAGTTGTGATTGCACCAAAGACGTGCTCAACCCTTGCCCGCACACTAGATCGTGCCTTGTTGCGCTCCTGGGCTTCTTCGCTCAATGGATGGCAGCGTGAGCCCTTTTCATGAATTCTGCTCTCAAAACCAGCCATATCCAGCAGATCCTCATACCGCACGCCGGCGTAGCCAGAATCAGCCCAGACGAAGTCATCCCTGTTCTCAGGGTCTAGCACCTGTGTAAGCATCTGGCTGTCGTGAATGTTGGCTGGGGTAATGGAAAATCTTCGAATGAAGCCGTGAGTGGCATCAATGCATATGCTGTTCTTGTATCCGTAATGGCTGATGCCATTCTTCTTGACCCAGCGGGCGTCAGTGTCCTTTTGGCGCAGTCGGTTTGGCTTGTTCAGCCACTTCTCTGGGATGGCTCCATCCTTAATGGTCTTGTTCTCCTCCCTTGAGTTTCGCTGTTTGGGAACAGGGACCAGTGTCGCATCGATGATCTGCCCTCCACGGGCCTCCAGTCCCTCGGACCGCAGGTGCTCCTCGAACCGGTCAAAGAGCTCATCGATAACGCCCGCCTTGCGGAGACGCTCGCGGAAGAAGGCAATCGTGGTGGCATCAGGAATGGTGTTCATCACTCCCAGTCCGACAAATTCCTCGAATGAGCGTCTGTCATTGACCTGGAATTCCAGCTCTTCATCGCTGAGGTTGAACAGCTGCTGAAGCACCAGCATCTTGAAGAGGATGAGCGGATCAATCCGTTTCCTGCCAGCATTGCTCTTCCGTTCATGGCTGTAACCCTGCTCCAGCAGGGGCCTGAAGGCTTCCCAAGGAATCGTCTCGGATAGGGTCGCTAACGTAGGCTTCTTCTGCTGAAGCCTGTGGATGCGCTTCTCCTCATCCCAGAATCCACGCTGTCCCATTCAGCTGTATTGAACTGAACCAATTCTATTGCTTATTTCAAAGTCTGTCAGGGAGCGACGTAGATTTTTCGAGGTGCCCTTGATCAACTCCGGCAATACACCAAGCAGCAGGGCAGACAGACCCTTGTTGCTGATATTGCCAGTGGTCACGATCAGAAGCCCCTGGCAGGACTTCCACGCAGGAGATGACTCTGGATGAAATCAGCGTCCTTGCTGCACACCACAAGTCCGTCGTGATCGGCGATCGAGGAGATTGTTTTGTCTGAGCTGCGATTGCCTTCGGGAAGATCAAGGGTATGAAGAACATCGCAGCCCATGGACTCCAGTTGGGTCTTGAGGGCTCGAGGCAGCTGGGCATCCAGCAGGATCTTCATGCAGGCAGAAGCTCAACCCGCTGAACACGGGCCAGATGTGCCGCGTACTGAAGCGCCGCAGTGACGTCTTGGGCTTCGAGATCGGGATAATCAGCCAGGATCTCAGCCGTGCTCATGCCGGCAGCCAACAGGTCAAGCACCATCTCCACGGGGTAACGCAACCCACGGATCGTTGGTTTCCCGTGGCACACCTCAGGATTGAGAGTGATTCGGCTGAGCTGGTCTCCCATGCTGATCTTTCACCTTCTCCACGTTAGGCGGCACCAGCGCTCTCGGCTGTGAAACGGCTCGGGGGATGCGTATGAGCCCCATCGACCAAACGCTCAGGCTGTAGCCGAAGGCTTCCGCACAGCGGCTGGAACTGCTGGGCCGCAGATCTGCCAAGCAACAGCCAGCCCCGCCCCAGCGCAGAACGTGGCCCGGCGGAACCTGGGCAGCCGATGGTGGGCAAGGTTCTCACCGGCAACGGCATCACCGCCTATGGCAACGGCGCCTACGACCTGATCGGTGGCAACGAACTGAGCGACGCCGAGCGCGACAAGCTGCTGTAGCTCTGCCGCCAGCGCCTGGACGGGTTCCGTGAGCAACTGGGTGAGGAGTTGGCCCCATCATCCCCAGGAAGCAGGGCGGCACGGGCGTCTTAAGCAACCAGAAAGCCCCCGCTACCGTCAATAGATCTGGTCCCCGGCCCTGCCGGCACGGCATGTGGTGAATGACCTGCTGACCCTGCCCCTGGCGCAACGGCTGGAGCTGGTGCAAAGCCTGTGGGACTCGATCGCCGCTGAGCAGATCGGGCCTGAACTCACGGAGGCCGATCGGCAGCTGATCGATCAACGGCTGGAGAGCTTCCTGGCGGACGGCAACCCCGGCCTTGATGCCGATGAGGTGCTGAACGCCCTGGAGCAGTCCCTCTGAGCATGGTGCTGCGGCTCCGCCCGGAAGCCCGGCTTGATCTCGAGGCTGCGGCTCGCTGGTACGAAGCTCAGGAGCAGGGCCTGGGCCAGCACTTTCTGGATCAGGTGCGCCTGGCCCTCCGGCGCATACGCAGCACCCTGAGGCCTGCTCCGCGGGCTACCACGGCACCCGCCGAGCCCTGATCCGGCGCTTCCCGTACGGCGTCATCTCCCTGCCGGTTCCCGAGCAGGGCAGCATCGTGGTGCTGGCCATGGCGGTTCCCCCTGAGTGGCTCCAGGCGGTTGCCTGGTGGGATCTGCAGATCGTTGAGGCATGCGGCGGCATCAAGAATGGCGAGCTTGCGGAAGGCGAGCTTGCAGAAGGCAGTGCGAGCGATGCTCCCAAAGCGCCGCACCGGCTTTCCCGAAAACAGGGCCTGGGTGTCTCGGCAACGAAACGACCTGATCACACCGCTACCTTACCACCGCCAAACGTAGGCACGCCAAGCGGTGGGGCAGGCCGAAGGCGATCACGAGCTGAGATGGCGGCCTGGCTTGCCTGTGTTCTTCCCCCACAAGTGCCACCTCCGTTACGCCCCAGCGAGGATGCGCCCATGCACCCCCCGCCAGCGCAGGAGGTGGCGCGGCGAATCCTGGGCAGCGGCGCCTGGTGGGCCTTCCGCCCAGCGGTGGAAGCAAGGCGGCCTGGACGACGACAGCAACCTTCAGGCACTCAGCTTCCGATGCAACGCCCTCAGCCGCGACACACAAGTGGGGGGCTTGCCAGAGGCTCGAGGCGGATGCCGGCTTCAGCGATAGCTGAGGAACTCCTCCACGGTCATGCCGATGTCCTTGGCGATCTGACGCAGCAGCGGTGGCGCAATGTCGCGACCTTTGTGGGAAGGAACGGTGGTGCAGCGTCCGCCCGCATCACGGAACTGCTGATGGGAGCCCCGCTGACGGACGAGCTTGAAGCCCAGTGTCCGGAGGATGTCAGCCACCTCCGATGGAGTGAGAACCGGGATTGAGCTCACGCTCAGGCAGGCACCACGATCTGCTGCAGGCCGACGAAATCGCTTTCCAGGACAGGCTCGCCGTCCTCCAGCAGCATGGCGATCACCTCCTGGAGGTTGGCCTGCAGTTCATCGAGGGTCTGTCCCTGGCTGTGGGCGCCGGGGAAGCCAGGAACGTGGCCCACGAGAAGCCCTGTGTCAGGACAGCGCTCGATCACAGCGGAGAAGGTGCGCACAGTCACAACCGCTTGGCGTGGATTCATCGTAGGCAGATGGCCAGTGGTGTCCGAGAGGGTGAGGGGGCAAAGCATCGCGAGGTGGCTTCCGCTCCACCAGTGCCACCCCGTCACACCCCAGCGAGGATGCCCCTGCCCCCCCACCTACGAACGCCTGCGCGACGACGTGACGCTGCGAATGCTGCGGCGCGGGCTGTTGCTCAGCAAATCCCTCACCAGCGGGCCCTGGAGGTGGACCACATCGTGCCCAGGACGATGAGCGGCTCCGACGTCCTCAGCACAACCTGCAGGCCGCCACATCCGAGAGACGGATCAGCAGGGTGTCGGGGTCGATGGGTGAGGGATCAAAACCCATGTGGAGATAGAAGCTGCGGGCTTCCGTGGACGCTGCATGAATCACGATGCCGCGCACGCCGATCTGTGTGCTGGCCTGCAGCACCCGCTCAAACGCATCGGCGAGCAGTGCGCGAGCGATGCCTCGTCCCTGGACACTGCGACAGACCGCCAACCGCGCCAACACCACCACTGGAATGGGATCGGGCATGTTGCGCCTGAAACGCCCAGGGGCTGAGGCCACGGCCACCGAGCCGGAGGCCAGGGCTACATAGGCCTTGACGTTGTCGTCGCCATTGCAGACCACGAAGCTGCGCGTCGCACCGCCCTTCTGGTTGGTCAGTGCACGCTGCTGAAGCCAGTGGTCAAGGCTGGAATCGCCACAGTCAAAGCCGACAGTGCTGTGATGCTGCGCCAGCGGCTGCGGCGCCTGCAGATCCATCAGCGCTGCCAGGGCTTCGGTGCCGTCATGGTGAGTTGTAGACGATCCGATGGGGTGGGCGGAGCGTCGAGCTGGCGAAGAAACAAGTCGAACTGTTCAGGCGAAATGGCCTGCCAGGCCTGCTGCACCAGCAGCTCACGGGCGGCATTGCGGGCCGCCTGCAGAACGAAGTCGGTTCGGGTGAGGCCAGACGTACGGACCGCGCGATCGATCAGCGCCTGATCGTCGGGTGTGACCCGCAAGTTCCAGCTGAGTCGAGGAGTGGCAGCCACGGATCAACAGCAGGCGTTAAGCAACCCTAGCCCTTTCAGGTAGACGTTGTCTATCCAGATGATCATGGTGCAGGCCGACAGGGGCATCACGCTGGGACTCCGTCGTGGTGGACGTGATGGCAGCGCGAGTGGGCAAGGGTTGGAGCGGATGCTCTTGTCCGTTCCCCCGCTGGATGAGGCCCAAGTGTTGCCGTGGCCTGCCCATTGGTTCTGCAGATGAAGGGGACTGGGGCGGCATAACCACACCCGGAGCCGGGTTGGCTGCAGCCGCCACGCGCCCTCGCCAGAGAGGATCCCAGCAGGAGCGCCAGCCTGACGGGCCGCCCAAAACCCAACCTGGCCGGAGCGCCCGGCAACCGCCACCATCGCTCCATGCCCCCATGCCCTCATGCCCCCTGTCCCCTCCCCCACCTACGAACGCCTGCGCGACGACGTGACGCGGCAGATGCGCATGAGCCCCATCGACCAGCCGCTGATGCTCATGGAACTGCTGGGCCGCTGATTTGCCAAGCAACAGCCAGCCCCGCCCTGGCGCAGGACATCGCCCGGCGGATTCTGGGGGAAGACGTCACCCAGATCGACACCTCACCGTCAACGGCGTGACCAGCTACGCCAACGACCACTACCGCCTGTTGGGCGGCGAGAAGCTGAGCGACGCCGAGCGCGATGAGCTGCTGCAGCTCTGCCGCCAGCGCCTTGATGCCTTCCGCGCCCGGGGCCGCTACGAATGCTGCGGCGCGGGATGTTGCTCAGCAAATCCCGCACCAGTGCGCCCTGGAGGTGGATCACATCATCCCCAGAAACCAGGGAGGACCCGACGACCTCTCCAACTTCCAGGCCCTCTGCTTCCGCTGCAATGCCGGCAAGCGGGACACCGATCGCACCGACTTTCGCGGACTCCTCGCCAGCTACAAGCACAGGCAGGAGGGTTGTGTGTTCTGCGCGCTGGAGGGCAGCGGCCGGGTGCTGCTCACCGCCACAGCCTGGTGATCCCCAGGAGCCATGTGGCCGATGGGCTGGAGTTGCACCAGCAGGAGTGCAATGCGATGGGCTCAGCTCGCCAGGTAACGCTCCACCGTGCTGGTGGTCCAGGTTGCGATGCCGATGCCGAAGAAGTCCTGATCCTCCGTCCAGATGGCGCATTCCAATTGCAACGCCAGCGCCAGGGCAGGCCAGTCATCCTTCATCCTTGTCGCGGATCCTCGCCAAGGCCTCCTCCTTGGCCGAGCCCAGCACGCTGTTCTCCACAACCTGGACAATCAACAGCAGGCTGAGCCAAGCATCGGCACAGATCTCTGCATCGAGACCTCTCTTTCTGGCGAGATCATTCACGTAGGCGGCCGCCTCGGCCACGTTGGCTTCAGCGAATCAGGATGTTCGCGTCGAGGACCAGGCGCTTGCGCTCCACCCTCAGGCCGTTGGCTGGTCACGGTGACCTTTCCGCCAGGCCTTGAAGTCGGCACTGAGCTCGTCTTCGCTGAGGCCGAGGCGCTCCAGTTCAGCCTGCATCAGCCGGCCAGCCTCCAACACCTTGTCCCGATCACTCAGGTTGCCTTGCAGGGGCAAGGGCACGTAGAGGCCAATGGTGCGGCCATGGCGGGTCACCTGAATCGGCGTGGACGATTCCAGATGGGAGGCCAGCCTGGACCTGAGTTCACGGATGCCAATACGGGTCGCCACGCCTTCCTTCCGCCAAATGTGTACACATCTTAGGGCTTACTGGGGCGGCACAACCACTCCCGGAGCCGGGTTGGCTGCAGCCGCGGCGCGCCCACGCCAGAAGGGATCCCAGTAGCAGCGACTGCCTGACGGGCCGCCCAGGGCCCGAAGCCCACCGGATCATTATCTTTGCCGCAACGCCCGAACAGCCGCGATCAGTTCAGGCAGGGATTGCTCACAGATCAGCAACACCTGCTCACTGTCAAGATCGAAGTACTGATGGGCAATCACATCGCGAAACCCCATAGCTCCCTTCCAATCCACCGATGGGAATTCGGCCTGCAGACGACCAGGCCAGTGGCGTTCAAAACGCTTGAGAGCCTCACCGATCGCGAGGAACTGCATGCAGATCACGTCAAGCAGATCCTGGCCCACCTCCGTATCAACTTGAGATGGGTCCGCCTTCCGTCATGGCCGCAGGCCTTCGTCAAGGATGCGCTGCTTGAGGGAAGGGTTCATGCGCTCGCGCAACCGCACCACATCCACAGACGTGCTCAGCAACGTTTCCAGCTCCTGCTTGAGGTGCACCAGGGCATAGGGGGTCAGCGGATCCAGCCGCACCCACACGTCGACATCGCTGTCAGGGCGGGCGTCGCCACGGGCAATGGAACCGAAGACGCCAATATCGACCACGTGGAAGCGCTCTCGCCAGTCGCCACGATGGAGCCGCAGGGTGCTGAGCACCTGTTCGGTCCGTGGGCTGGTGCTGCGCATCGGGGTTCCGACCTCAAAGCCATTCTGCCGGGAGGATGCCCGTGCTGCCCCGCAGGCTGAAGCTGCCGTGAGCACTGGATGGAGCCCGTCTTCCCTTGGCCCTGGGTTGCTGCGAGCACGGGTCGGAGCCGGGTTGGCTGCAGCCGCCACTCGCCCACGCCAGAAGGGATCCCAGCAGGAGCGCCAGCCTGACGGGCCGCCCAAAACCCAACCTGGCCGGAGCGCCCGGCAACCGTCACCATCGCTCCATGCGCCCATGCACCCCTCCCCCACCTACGAACGCCTGCGCGACGACGTGACGCGGCGGATGCGCATGAGCCCCATCGACCAGCCGCTGATGCTGTAGCCGAAGGCTTCCGCGCAGCGGTTGGAACTGCTGGGCCGCTGATTTGCCAAGCAACAGCCAGCCCCGCCCCGGCGCAGGACATCGCCCGCCGGATCCTGGGGGAAGACGTGACCCAGATCGCCACCTCACCGTCAACGGCGTGACCAGCTACGCCGACGGCCACTACCGCCTGTTGGGTGGTGAGGAGCTGAGCGACGCCGAGCCACCAGCCCTGCTCACGCCATTGGCTGAATGGGCTCGATCGCCGGCAGCACGCTTTCCAG
Source organism: Cyanobium sp. ULC082 (assembly GCF_977927535.1). Classification (NCBI taxonomy): domain Bacteria; kingdom Bacillati; phylum Cyanobacteriota; class Cyanophyceae; order Synechococcales; family Prochlorococcaceae; genus Cyanobium; species Cyanobium sp. ULC082. The sequence goes on along the minus strand of NZ_OZ376397.1, from coordinate 459,109 downwards.
AGCCTGCTTGGCCAGCTTCAGATCATGGCTCCCTTGCATCCGCAGCCAGAAGCCCTCGCTCAGACCAAAGAACCGGCAAAGGCGCAGATCGGTGTCTGCCGTGATAGCGCGCCTGCCCTTCACAATCGCGTTGATGCGGCTCTCGGGCACATCGATCGCCTGCGCCAACCGGTACTGGCTGATCCCCAATGGCCGCAGGAACTCCTCCAGCAGCACCTCGCCCGGGTGAACGAGCATCACGTCAGTGATAGTCAACGATTTCGACATCCTCTGGCCCGGCTTCCGTCCAGACAAAGCAGAGCCGGAACTGGTCGTTGATGCACTGTTTGCAGAGACAGGCCCTGTGCTGGCCATGGCGGTCTCCCCGGAGCGGCTCCAGGCGGTTGCCTGGTGGAATCTGCAGATCGTTGAGGCATGCGGCGGCATCAAGAATGGCGAGCTTGCGGAAGGAGAGCTTGCAGAAGGCGAGCTTGCAGAAGGCAGTGCGAGCGATGCTCCCAAAGCGCCACACCGGCTGTCCCGAAAACAGGGCCTGGGTGTCTCGGCAACGAAACGACCTGATCACACCGCTACCTTACCACCGCCAGACGTAGGCACGCCAAGCGGTGGGGCAGGCCGAAGGCGATCACGAGCTGACATGGCGGCCTGGCCTGCCTGTGTTCTTCCCCCTACCAGTGCCACCCCCCGTCCCAGGCGGCCAGGAGGCCCCCATGCCTCCGCCCTCACCTACGAACGCCTGCGCGACTACCTGACGCGGCGGATGCGCATGAGCCACATCTACCAGCCGCTGATCCTGTAGCCGAAGGCTTCCGCGCAGCGGTTGGAACTGCTGGGACGCCACAGCCCAGCCCCAGCCGAGGACATCGCCCGACGGATCCTGGGCAGCGAGGAGCTGAGCGAGGTCGAATCTCAGGGATTGACCGTAGCCAATGAACGCACAGCGATCAGATCCTGATCACCAATCGCTCGAAGACTGGCTGATGAAAGCGTAAGTAGGGATTGCGTGCGTCCGGATGCGGCGACGAACTCAACCTCATAGGTTTCGGGATCGTGAATAGCAACGACAGCACAGAGATCGCCCGACTGAAGACCCGTCTCGGGAATGTCCTGGGTGAGAGCTACTGTCTGGTGCAAGGCAAACATGACTTACTCCGGAAATGCGGTGATGAGCCTTGGCTGATTGGAGTGATCGGCAATCAGCCAGATTGTACGGAACTGCTTTGAAGTTCCATTAGGTCCTTCTAATCTAGCACTTATCACAACTCTCATCCCGTAGGCGCTGCTCTCGATCCGCTCAACCACTCCGGTCCGCCCATGGTGAAGTAGGTCGTCACGAAGTCTTGTCCAGGCTTCGAGGGTGTAGCCGAGGGAGAAGAACACCCTGGCCTTGAATCTTCCGACTGGATGCACGCTTGAGAGCAGGTAGTCGCAGATCTTGGCCTTGTCGACAACCGCTTGGTCTGCATGGGGGAGCATTCGTGGGCCAGGAGATCGCCGGAGCTTCTCCCCCACAAGTGCCACCCCCGTCACACCCCAGCGAGGATGCGCCCATGCCACTGAACGCATGAAGCGAATGGGCGAGACACGCCGATCAGTGGCTATCGAGCGTCAGCGGACAGGATCCCCACGAAAAGAAGCGCGGCCCCAAAGGCCAGCCCTCATAGGTCCAGGCTGGCGATCAGCTCCTCGATCGAGCAGCCAAGCTGCGTGGCCACGTCCTTGAGGATCTGGCGCAGGGTGCCGACTCTCAGCGGCTTGTGCGCCGGAATCGTGAGGTGCTGCTGCTGGCCCCCAGAACTTCGGCTCAGCCGCATGTGGCTGCCTGTTTGTCGGGTCACCGCGTAGCCATGGCGTTGCAGGCGCTCCGCCAGGAGCTGGCCGTTGACGTCCCGCGGAATCCTCACAGGGCCAGCAGTTCCTGCCTCACGTGATGGAGACGAATCAGGGGTGGCGCCTCGCCAGGATCGAAGTGGCAGACGACCGCATCGCGGATCTCCCGGTGAAGCTCCTCGAGGGTGTCTGCCTCGGTGTGGATCGCTGCACCGGCTGCACTGGCCCGGAAGGAGCCATCCTCCGCTTCCTCGACCACGAAAAGAATTTCCTGCATGGCCGGCCTCCAGTGGAACCAGTCTTGCAGTGGAGGAAGGGATTCTGCTGCTGACTGGGCAGACGGACTGGGGAGGCACAGCCACACCCGGAGCCGGGTTGGCTGCAGCCGCCACGCGCCCACTCCAGAAGGGATCCCAGCAGGAGCGCCAGCCTGACGGGCCGCCCAAAACCCAACCTGGCCGGAGCGCCCGGCAACCGCCACCATCGCTCCATGCCCCCTGCCCCCTCCACCACCTACGAACGCCTGCGCGACTACGTGACGCGGCGGATGCGCATGAGCCACATCTACCAACCGCTGATGCTCATGGAACTGCTGGGGCGCCACAGCCCAGCCCCAGCCGAGGACATCGCCCGGCGGATCCTGGGCGAAGACGTGACCCAGATCGACTACTACGTGCAGCGGGTCAAGCGGATGGTGGGGCGCGTGCTCACCGCCAACGGCGTGACCAGCTACGCCAACGACCACTACCGCCTATTGGGCGGCGAAGAGCTGAGCGACGCCGAGCGCGATGAGCTCCTGGCCCTCTGCCGCCAGCGCCTCGATGCCTTCCGCGCCCAGCGTGGCGAGGAGGTGTTCGCCCACCGCAGCCGCCATCGCAGCCCGATCAGTGGCTCCATCAAGTACCGCGTGCTCACCCGCACCAGTGCGCCCTGGAGGTGGATCACATCATCCCCAGAAACCAGGGAGGACCCGACGACCACTCCAACTTCCAGGCCCTCTGCTTCCGCTGCAATGCCGGCAAGCGGGACACGGATCGCACCGACTTTCGCGGACTCCTCGCCAGCTACCAGCAAAGGCAGGAGGGTTGTGTGTTCTGCTCGCTGGAGGGCAGCGGCCAGGTGCTGCTGGAGAACGAACAGGCGCTGTGCATCGCCGATGCCTATCCGGTGAGTGAGGGGCACAGCCTGGTGATCCCCCGGCGCCATGTGGCCGACGGGCTGGAGTTGCACCAGCCGGAGTGGAATGCGGTGGTGGAGCTGCTGAAGCGCCGTCGGGAGCAGCTCGCTGCTGACGATGCCGGGATCAGCGGCTGGAATGTGGGGCTGAACTCAGGCGAGGCAGCGGGGCAGACGGTGTTTCATGCGCACTGGCATCTGATTCCCCGCCGCACAGGTGATGACAAATCCCCCCGCGGAGGCGTTCGGGGGGTTATCAAGGGCAAGCAGCAGTACTGAGCCGTGGCCACCAAGACGCCAACGCGCAAGAAGCTGGACAGGCCAGCGGTCTTGGCACGGATCGAGGAGATCCTTTCGGCAGGGTCACCGGATGCCGAAAGCCTGCTGGCTTTTGCAGAGCTCATCAACGGAAAGCCTTTCCCTGAGCCTGTTCTCACGTTGACTGAGCTCAAAACGGCTGTCTGCAAGGTGTTTGGCAGCAAGAACACCACAGAGCTACGCAAGTCGAGCGAGTTCAACCTGGCGATGGCTGGCCGCAGCTTTGATCTCAAGACCAAGGACGATTGGCTCAAGCTCTATCGCGAGTGGGTTGGGGTTCCCCGCAGCGAGCGGGACAAAACAGGCAAGACATCCATCAACGGTATCGATGTCTTGGAGAATTTCAGGCCGTGGCATGTGTTCTCTCTGGAACCATCGACAGCCAGTGCGGATGACATCAAAGAGGCCTTCCGCAGGCTGGCCAAAGAACACCATCCCGATGTGGGCGGCGATCCGCGGGTGATGGAGCGACTCCAGAAAATGCGTGACTCCCTTCTAGCCTTTCTCTGAGCAAGACGATGACGACGACATCCAAACGATCGCGTGATGCCTTCTCCTTTCAGGAGTCAGCCAAAATCCTTGGCATCAGCGCCAAGAAGCTCGATGGGATTTGCAAATTCTTTGATGCCCACAACGACGATGAATGGGAGCTGATCGAAGGAGAGTTCTTTGAATACGAACCAGGGCAAGCTCGTAGTCGCCGCTTTTACGAAGAAGGCGTCATGGCGATTGCCAAGTATCTGGAGGAGAAGGAAGGTGGAAGCATCATCGCCAAGATTCATGAGTTCTTCACCCATCACCGTGCGCGGGTGACACGCACCCTCGTTAAACGACGCATCATCCAAGTCACCCAAGATCGGAGCACCATCGAAATCCGAGGCGATCTGATCTTTTTGGAGCAACGCTCAGTTGTCAGGGTTCTGGGCACCAATGGCAAAGGGATGGCTGGCACGATCACAAGGATCCAAGAGGAAAGCGCAGGACTAGAAGGTGCTGAGGGTTTAGAGATCGGCGTTCATTTCGATAGCTTTGATGGCAAAGATCAACGCCATTGGAGCCAGCGCGGCATCGTGCGGCTGGCGAAGACGATGAACGACAAAGGCAAGATCAGCAAGGCACGCAAGGCCTGGGTGAAAGCCGTGGCAGAAGTGGCTGAAGACTGCTTTGAGGCCCAGCGAAAGCAGCTGGAGAGCCATGAGGCCCGGGTTAAGGCGGCAAAAGACAAAGTTCGTCAGAAGGCCCTACGCAAAGATGGCTCTGGCTGCGCAGTCTCCGGCCACAAGCCATTAGCTTCCGATCAGAATCCGGTTGAGCTGGAGGCACATCACCTGTTTGACGCCAATTCAAGACCTGACCTTGCTTCCTATGAAGAAAACTTGATTGCCATCAGCAGCAGCATCCATCGCAACTTTCACAAGTGGATGGGCGCCAAACCTTGCGAACCCAAAGACTTTGTTGACTATCTCCTGGGCAACGAAATGAGCCATTTTGATGGTGCGCCGAGCGTCAAGAAGAGGAAGGAGCGGAAGCTGGAGAGGCTGATGAATCGGCTAGAGTTGTTGCAGGCGAGGTTTGAGGGAAGTCACTTACTGTACTAACATATGAATCAGCGGCGAGCGCAGATGGTCCGCTTCAGCCACTTGTTCAGCCGGTGGTACAAAGCAGGCACCAGTGATTCAAAGGACCTTCGACACTGTGCACTAGACGAGCCGCAAGGGGGGTTGGGACTGAGCTGGAGAAGTGAGCGGCTGAAGTGGGGCTGGGCTCTGGAAAATCGAGGCCCCGACAGAGGGGAGCCTCGTGTGACCACGCGCTGGATAAGAGTCGCAACACCGCGATGCCAAGCATTCATAGAAACAGATCCATAGGCGGCTTCGCCGCTTTCAAGTCACACCAAGGGCTCGATGTCGTATTCGCTACCTGCTCGAGTTGCCATTCGAGAAGAGCCTTGAGGCGCCTCGCTTCGATCGACCGCCAGCGGTTGGAAGCGTCACCCGATCCCGAGACGCTCATATCCCACCCGGCGTGAAATAGTTCGCCCATCGCAAAGCCGATTGCGGACATCGGAGTCGCGAATACGTTCGGATGCCGGGGTACGGGAAAGCCATGTCCGGTCGACGCGAAGGTGTGGAAGAAGGAGCCGGGGGAATTCGCATCGCCGAGTTCCATCTTCCAGCATGCGAGCGTCTCACCGGATGCATCATCCTTCACCTCGAACACCGTGGACGCTATGCCTGTAAATCCGATCAGCGGTCTAATTGTGGCCTTCTTGTGTTGTCGCTGAGAGTCTTGAATGGGATGCATAGCCAGCTCTACCTCCCAAATCCCTGTTATCGATCCGTAGACCCGCCGTGTGGAGCTCTTAGTGGGTGGCTCAAACTCGCCCACGCTCACGCGTGTCTTCAGCGGGCGAGACTCAGGGATCTCGAGAGCATACCTTCCATGCCGCACCTGCAGGCCTTGAATGTCACTAAGCAGCTCCTCAAGTTGGTAGGGTGAGGTGGGATCCAAGAACCTCGCAGCTACACCCCTCAGTGCTTTGAGTTCATCGACTAATTCGGCTTGTCGGAAGAGAAGATTCGCCACACGTCACTCCTCCTCGTCCAAGTCCAGCACGCGTTCTCGGTCAAGGGGGTGCACGATCGAGCGTAGGGCCGCATTCTCACGAACCTCACCCACCTCTGCGTACGCAGGATCCGCATAGGCTGGCCAGAGATCAGGAACGAGGCGTACCACGGATTCGAGCGCGCGTAACCCGTCGCGCAGCTTGAGTTCACCATCCACGCAAACTGCCGGGGAGATACCATCAACGCGCTCAAGAGAAACTCCGGCTCGCCGCTCAAGCTCCGCATGAAACGCAGCTGGCTCTCGCATCCCCTGAGCTCGCAAGTCCCAGACGTATTGATCTAAGGCGGCACGCCACCAACGCGGTCCGTCGAACGCCGCCAGAACCCCCTGGTACTGACAGGCCGCCAACTCGTTGGCAAGCTCGGACCCACCTTGAAGGACTTGACTCAGCGAGCCCGGGTTGATACGCAGGCGCGCTGCGACCCAGTGCCTGGCCAGGAGGAACGTTGGGTACGGCAAGATGCCGTGGAGGAGCCAACGCAAGAAAAGCAGTCCGTTGGTGCCTGCGGAAAAGTTCGAAAGCGGGATCTGACAGAGAACGACATCGTCCGAGGCACGTTCTGACCAAGGTGCATCCGCGGCGAGCTTCAAAAGCTCCGCAGTTGCGGCTGAGAAGCCTCTCTCCTCGACGTCCAACCACAACGCAGACACGTTGCGGACCGCGTCAGCGAGATCAGCGGAGCGGGCAAACCTCGACTCGTCCGCCTTGTCGAATACCCACTCCAAGTTGTTCAAACGCGCAACGACGTAGGGCGTGAGGTTCGTCGTGTGGAGACGCGCCGAGATTTCGCCGATGTGGCCACTGTGGATAGCAAATGCGGTGTAGTTGTAACCACCATTGTTCGCGGCGTCCGCGTGCTCGCGCAGCACCGCCGCCAATGCAAGGCCGTTCAGAGGTTTGAGCGAAACCTCCTCTAGCTTGTCTCGCTCTGCCCATTTGTCGAGGATGAAGTCCATCAACACAAGATCTGCCCACTCGAGATTAGAGACTTGTACATCTCTAGGGTGCATCGCTCGCGTCGTTGCGAGCATTTCGAGTCCGAGTTCGATGGCGCTAGTTTCACCATCGTCGACGATGAGGATGCGGGGAAGGTTGTCCTCTGACATGGCGCTACTTGTCTCCGGGAAAGGTGAACTTGATGGCGGTCGCGAAGCCGGTGTCAGGGGAAACGAATGCAATCTCAGCGGCGTAGTCGTCGAGCATCAGCCGCGTGATTGGGAGACCAAGTCCCATGCCCTGCCCGAGCACTGGGTCGACCTCCACAGTCGTGGATTCGAACGCACGGAACCACGTCTCTGCGTGGTCAAGGTCGACGCGAACGCCCGTGTTCTGGATCAGCACATGGACGCTACCATTCTGGTTAATCCCAGCCGAGGCGACGATCCGGCCCTTTGGTCCAGCGGCTTTCAGGGCGTTGCTCAGCAGATTTGTGAACACCGCGGTCAGCTCGGCCGGAAACATCGGCGGGGATTTCAGGTCTGCGGGAATCTTGCTCTCGATCCGAATGCCGCGTCGTTCGGCCGTGTGAGCAATGAGTCGGCCTGCGACGTCGAAGCGCTCCGCGAGCTTCTGTCGCGACCGGCGTCGACGGGCATCCGGTGTCACGATGTCGGTCAGATACGACGCCTCGCGTTCAAGCCCACGCCGAAGGTCCCCGATCGCCTGCAGGACTCTCTTGAGCTTCTGCCTTTGGGTTCCTGTCAGGTGCGGATCCGACGCAAGTTCAATGAGTGCGTGTTCTACTGCTTGGCTTGCGCCCAGCAACGCCCGGATCTCGTGCACGAACGCGGACATCTGGGTGCCAACCGACGCGAGCACACGGAGCAGCGATTGCTCCGAGATCATGTCGTCGGCCGTCTCCGCCTGCGCCTGAATCTCCTCGAGGGATTGATCGATCTTCTCGGTGATTTCCGCGGCTTCACCGGGAGGCGATGCTGCGGCGCTTGCAACGAGATGCGCGCGAGCGGCGGTGAGAGCATCTGTTGCGCCCGCGAGGCTTGACTTGAGCGCAATTGGGCTTCTGGGCGCTCTTTCGGCAGTGGTCTTCGAAGCTAGCCGCGCGCGATTCAGATCACCTGCACCCGCAGGGCCGGCAACCTGCTTACGGGTTTCGCTACGCGCCTTTCGTTTCGAATAGGATGCAGCAGCATACACACGCGTGCACAGGTCGAGACCGGATCGCACAAGAAATACCAGGTCGTCGTATCCACCTTCCGGAATGAAGCCTTCACGATTGACCAGCATACGGAGGTTGGCTGCATACTCGTGGGTCAAAAAAACGCCCCCGAAGTAGTTGTTGTTAGGGAAGACCGTGAGGGCGGCGTCTTGATCATCGTCGGGCCCGAGATCGTCCAGGTCCCAGCTCTTAAGGGTATCGAGGGTGCGTGACCGGCGTGTGTAATCAGCATCTAGACGCAACCAGTCGTTCTGAGCCTCGCCGTACGGGAGCACGCGGAAGCCTTCCATGAACACGCGCACGCCACTCGAGCCATTCGCCCAGGTCCGCTGATCACCGCTTGCTGCCAGCTTGCCGACGCGTAGAAAGATCCGGGCGTCAAAGAATGGGCCAACCTCAGGCGCAGGATGTTCTATCTCCGCTTGGTAGGCGCTTGCCTCTGGCAACTCCTTCAGCGTCCGTTTTGTCGGCGCGACCTCGTATTTGACCGTCTCTCCGGGTCGAGCGCGAATTTCGATCACCCAAGCTGCGTGTTCCTCTATCAAGCGCCAGTACTCGTCGCCAGCAGCGAACTCTCCTTCTAGCTTGACGTTGAACTGTTGGCCGCTCGCTTCCGAGCGACGAACGAGGGGCTCGTCGAACAGCAGGCGCTCGCCAACGATCGACTTCCTCAGCGCCTTCGTCAGAAAGGACGGCGCTGCGAACGACTGAACTTCCAAGAAGAAGCGAGCCCGCTCAACTGGCGTCCACTTCCGTCTGAGGCGAGATAAACGAAGTTCCGTACCAGTCGTCCCTTCAAACGACTCTTCCTCGGCCTCAACAACGACTGCGCCACTGCCCTCGATTTGGTCGAGGGTCTCCAAGCGTTCGATTGCGTCCCAGTCAATCCGAGCGTGGACAGCAGCCACGTTTCCTGCGTTCTCGGAGTCGCTGAAGCTATTCACCACGAGCAGGCGAGAGAGCTTGTGAGCTGCTAGGCGGCCGATCCCTTTCGCACCTGTATAGCGTCGCCTGAGCCGCTCCGAAAGCCGCTCACCGTCGTCCTTCATCCGGGACGCGACACGCAGAAACCCCTGCTGGAACTGCGTGGGCGTCATCCCCGAGCCGTTGTCGGTAATGACGATGAGGCCGCGATCGGGGTCATTCAGTTGATGACCTTCGACAACTACGTCGGTAGCGTCGGCATCGTAGGAGTTCTTGATCAACTCAATGAGGGCCGTGGAGTCGCGCCCAACCAGCAGCTCGCCGAGTTCCCTAAAGAGATGGGTATCAATCGTGAAGCTGGCCATCTCAGGACTCCTTGGCCTTGGGCATCCGTTGCCGCACTAGCTCCGTTAGTGCATCCCGCATCAACATGATGTCCTGACGAGACAGTCCAAGCCCGCGACGCAGAACGGAATCGTCAGCGAGGGCACGGGCGGCCCCCTCATCCCCGCTTCGCAGCGCTTCATTGATGGGTCCGAAGGCGCTGCCCGCTTGAGCCACTACCGGAACAGGAAGCCTACACAGAGCCCTCAGGTCGAGCTTCAGGACGCCGCCGCCGTACCGCCGCCCGTACAGCTCTGACCAGAGAGCTACGAAGGTGGTCATGAATCCGACTGCGACGACCTCAGGGGGTATGTCGCACGTGGAAATCCATGTAGCGGTGTAGAGCGCGTTGGTGCAGCGGAAAGCGCCTCGGTTCAGAACAAGCAGGGGTGGCCCGAGCCGAGTCGACGTAACAAAGGCATCGGGCTTTGCCATCATCTCCACACGATACCAATTCTGGCGGCTGGCGCACTTGTAGTGCCTGTCGACGCCAGACCTCTCACCTTCTTCGATCCAACGTCGTACACCAGGGCTCGATTCCTGCGCAGGAGTAGGTCGAACGAGAAACGCTCGCCCTCCTCCATCGGCAAGGGCCTCATGATCTGAGGGAGTGAATTCCAAACCTCTGAGCCACTTGGTACGAGAAAGAATTGGGACGCGCGCACGGGCACTTATGTCGATACTTGCTAGTTCACCTGCTGAACGGATGAAGTGATTGTTCGCGCCGGTCACGATGCCGATGTGTGGAGTTGCCAAGTCGCCAAAGGCCCTAGTGTGCTCCGACGACTTGAGCGTCGTAAGGATCTGGAGAGCGGCCGACGAGATCCTACGTCCGTTCGGCAAAATCGTTCCCTGCTTGACGAGTGCATTACCCCTTAATGTTTCTTCTAGCTCATCCAGAGTGTCGACTGACAGCACTTCAAGAGAACCTGAGATTCCGAAGCCCTCCGCAGCGATAACGACAACAGGTTCGTCTGTACCATCAAATAGCCGCTGCCGGAGATGGATCAACCGCACCTTCTCAAAGTGCTGCTGAAGGGCAGCGCGTACGGAGCCCGCGTAGTCCGCCTGTAGAATCGCTTCTGGCACCAGCATGGCAAGCCTGCCACTCTGCTCCAGAAACTTGAGCGAGTGCAGTACGAAGTACGCCCAGAGACTCGCGGTTTCTGGAAGCCGCTGTCCGCTATCTTCCGCGATGCGGCGGGCCACTGCTCGGCGCTCGTCCTTTAGCCAATGATGCCGCACGTATGGCGGGTTTCCAACAATCGCGTGGAAGGGTGCGCCAGGTATCTCATTGGGCTGAATGGCAAGAAAGTCTCGAAAGATGACATTGGCCTCGACCAGGTCGGGGCTCTTGCGCACGTGTAGTACACACGAATCGTCTATGTCGACCCCAAAGACGAGGGTACCTGCGTTGCGCCCGCCCTTCCTTTTGAGGTGCGATGCGGCCGCCTGCATGAACGCGCATCCTCCAAAGCTCGGATCGAGAACACGAGATGTGTGGTTGATGATTGCCCACTTTGAGACCAGGCCCGCCACGTAGGCCGGCGTGTAGTAGGCCCCTAGTAGCCGGCGCTGGGGAACGGAAACACCGTTGATTTCAAGACCGCCAGCGCCTTCGGATTGGCCGCGTAATTCGCGCGACGCGTTCAGTTCCTGTTGAGCTCGTGTCACTGGGCTCTTCGCCATCATCGCCATCCGGGTTGCCGGTGGACCAGAGAGATAGAGGGCGCATAGACTGTCACTACTTGTTCTTCCTGCTCCTCGGGTCGTTCGGGCAATCGCACAGGTTTGCGGCATTTTGGTCAGCTGTTGTCTCTGTCGCCGCACCGTCGGCCCTCACACAATCGTCCACGACGTCCCTTTTGATACTCCAGAAGCGACCGACGCAGTGGCAGGGCATGCGGTTGACGTAGATCCATGTGTAGGAGGTGTGCTTTCTGACCAGAGGTGTTCCGCGATCTCCTCAACTGAAATGCACCGGCCTTCCATCCGGAGCACCTCTTGGCCAGGTGAGGAGATGCGGTGAGCAGCTTGCCCAAGATCATGGACTGAAAGTTTCGAATAGCGGAGCCTAACCCTAGTCTATCGGGATTGGACGGATTTGGTTGGGCTCGGACTGCTGGTGTCGTTGAGGGCCCTGTTGGGGCGGCACTGGTCGGCGGCGCTCAAGTACATCAAGCCTACCTGGCCGCGCCTGCAGCTTCTCACATAGGTCCGCTGGTTTCGCTAGGTTAGGCATCCGAGTAGCCAGCGCCAGGACAAGTTCCCCACTGTGGCTGTACGTGCCAGTTCTCTGTAACCTGTTGAACAACGTGATTGAGTGGTTCTGCATAAAGACCCCTAATATCTCTACTCCTTCTACATAAAATAGTGATTGCGGTATGGCTGGCATCGGCAGAAGCCTGAAAGAGCACAAATCCAACCCTGGCCTCCGATAGCCCCAAGCGCATGTTATCCAGATCCGCATAAAATCTGCAAACTCGGTACCGCCGCAGTCTCTGTACGGCTGCATCCCTGCCTGGCCACCCCATGCCCGACCAGGCCCCACCCCCCGGCCTCTACCAGCAACTCCTTACCGAGGGCCTGGAACAGCAGCTGCGCCACGTGCAGGAAACCCTGGTCGCCACCGACGGCCTCGATCGCCACGAAGCACCGCGGCAGCTAGCCCGTCACCTGGCGGGCCTGGCTCGAATTGCCCTGGAGCACCTGAGCGGAGGTTTCACCCCAGAGCACCAGCTGGCCCTGGTGAATCAAATGGTGAGCCTGCTCCAGAGCCAGGCACCACGCGCCATCTCCGCAGGCGACCTGCTGCACCCCTCCGCCCGATTGCTCTCGGAGGTCCGTGCCACCGCACTCCTCCCTGGCCAAGCCGCCACCACCCGCCCCCTCATCCCCCTGGCCGACAGCACCCTGCTGGTGAACGCCACCGGTGAACCGTCAGTAGGTCAGGCATTGATCCATGAGATCCCCTCCGCAAAGCAGGTCGACCTGCTCTGCGCCTTCATCAAGTGGACCGGCCTGCGTCTGCTGCAGGAGCCATTGGCCGAGCTACTCCGCTCCGGCCGGCCCCTGCGCGTGCTCACCACCGTCTACATGGGCGCCACCGACCGCCGCGCTCTCGATTGGCTGGTGGATCACGGCGCTGAGGTGCGCGTCAGCTACGACACCCGCCGCACCCGCCTGCATGCCAAAGCCTGGTTGTTCCACCGCGGCTCGGGCGCTTCCACCGCCTACATCGGCTCCTCCAACCTCTCCACCGCCGCGTTGCACGACGGCCTGGAGTGGAACGTGCGCCTCTCCGCCCAAGACAACGAGGGCATCCTCTCCAAGTTCCAGGCCACCTTTGAGAGCTACTGGGAGGAGGGCGAATTCGAGCCCTACCGGGCCAGCGAGATCGAACAGCGCCGCTTTGATCGCGCCGCAGCGAACGAAACCACCAGCGACGCATCGCCGCTCAGCTTCTTCGACATCCGCCCCTACGCCTACCAGCAGGAAATCCTCGAAAAGCTCGCCGCCGAGCGCAGCCTCCACAACCGCTGGCGCAACCTGGTGGTGGCCGCCACCGGCACCGGCAAAACCGTGATCGCCGCCCTCGATTACGCCCGCCTGGCCTCTGATTTCGGCAGCCAGTGCACCGCCCTGGGCGGTCCGGGCTACCCCAGCCTGCTGTTCGTGGCCCACCGGCGCGAGATCCTCCAGCAGAGCCTCGCCACCTTCCGCCAGGTGCTGCGCGATGGCTCCTTCGGTGAGCTGCTGGTGGATGGCCAGCGTCCCGGCCAGTGGCGCCATGTGTTCGCCTCGGTGCAGTCGCTCGCGGGGATCGATCCGGCGGGCCTGGCGCCGGGCACGTTCGCCGTGGTGATCGTCGATGAGTTCCACCACGCCGCCGCCTCCAGCTACGAGCGCTGGCTGGCCCACCTGGCGCCGTGTGTGTTGCTCGGCCTCACCGCCACCCCCGAACGCACCGACGGGCTCGACATCCTCCACTGGTTCGGCGGCCACACCGCCGCCGAGCTGCGCCTCTGGAGCGCCCTCGATCAGGGCCTGCTGGCGCCCTTCCACTACTTCGGCCTCCACGACGGCACCGACCTCTCGCGCATCGAATGGCGCCGCAACGGCTACGACAGCGGCGCCCTCTCCAACCTCTACACCGCCGACGACGCCCGCCTGCGCCTGATCCTGCGCGAACTCGAAGGCAAGGTCACCAACCTGCACACGATGCGGGCCCTGGGCTTCTGCGTGAGCGTGGAGCACGCCGGCTGGATGGCCCGCAAGTTCGCAGGCGCCGGCCTGCGCGCCGCTTCCCTCGATGCCTCCAGCTCCCGCGACGAGCGCGCCGAGCAGATCCGCCGCCTCAGGTCCGGTGAGCTGCAGATCCTCTTCGCGGTGGATCTGTTCAACGAAGGGCTCGACATCCCCGAGATCGACACCGTGCTGTTCCTGCGGCCCACCGAGAGCGCGATCGTGTTCCTGCAGCAGCTCGGCCGCGGTCTGCGCCTCTGCCCGGGCAAGAGCTGCCTCACCGTTCTCGACTTCATCGGCCAGGCCCACCGCCGCTTCCGCCACGACCTTCGCTACCGCGCCCTGCTCGGCGGCACCCGCGACCAGCTGCGCCAGCAGATCGAAGCCGGCTTCCCCTTCCTCCCCGCCGGCTGCAGCCTCCAGCTCGATCGCGTCTCCACGGAGCGGGTGCTTTCCAATCTGCGCGAGTCGCTGCCCAGCCGCCGGCCCCAGCTGCTCGCCGAATGCCGCCGCCTCGGGGCCTGCTCGCTGGCGGCGCTGCTCGATGGGCTCGGCATGGAGCTGGGGAGTTCTATCGGGTGGCGGGGTGTTGGGCGTTGCTGCAGCGGGAGCTGGGGTGGGGGCGGCGGCGGCGGCCTCCGGGAGCCCACGGCGGATGAAGAGCGGTTGGGGCGGGGATCGCCGGCGGCCTGCTGCATCTCGACGACCCCGAGCGCCTGCGCTGGCTGGTGGATCAGCTGCAGCGGCCGCTGGCGCCCGATCCGGCGGGGTTGGATCTGTGTGCGGAGCGCCAGTGGCGGATGCTGCTGGCCCAGCTCTGGGGCAGTGGCCGCCAGCACCTGCCCCTGGCCGAAGCCCTGGTGCGGCTCTGGGCCGCCTCTGCCATCCGCGCCGAGCTGGTGGAGCTGTTCGGGCTCCTGCTGGAGCGCACAACCCATCTGGTGGCGCCGCTCGATTGGCCGTTTCTGCCCGAAGGCGAGCCAGCCCCGCCGGTGCCCCTGAAGCTCCACGGCCGCTATTCCCGCGCCGAGGTGTTCGCGGCGTTTGGGTTATTGAACGAAGCCCGCCCCTTCCCCGGCCGCGAGGGGGTGTTCTTTGATGAGGCGTCGCGTTGCGACGTGTTCTTCATCACCCTGAAGAAAAGTGAGCAGTTGTTCTCCCCCACCACCCGCTACGACGATTACGCCATTTCCCGAACTGAGTTCCACTGGGAGAGCCAGAGCCTCACCCGCCAAGCCTCCGCCACCGGGCAGAGATACATCCACCACCGCGCCCGCGGCAGCCGGGTGCTGTTGTTTGTGCGAGAGGAGAACCGGCGCGGCGGCGTCACGCTGCCGTTCCTGTGCCTCGGCTTTGCGGATTATGTGAGCCACGAAGGCGAGCGGCCGATGGCGATTCGCTGGCGGCTGCACAGGGCGATTCCGGGAGGCTTCTACCCGGAGCTGGCGGTGGCGGTTTGAGCTGACAGTCGAATGGACACGACCGCATCAAGAGAAAAGACACGTGGTCAAACCCTGGCGGTTGACAAACTTCTTTGCGCCTAAAATCATTCGAACGTGTAGTTGGGGCGGGTCTGATGAAAGGGGAACTCACTGCTGTGATCGAGCCTGCTCCGGAGGGTGGCTTCTGGGCGATCTGCCTGGAGATTCCCGGCGCCAATGGCCAGGGAGAATCCTTGGAGGAAGCAAGGAATGATCTGCAGGCCGCCATTGAGCTTCTCCTCGAAGATCGTGAGGCTGATGTCAGCCGTGGCCTTCCAGCTGATGCCGTGCGCATGCCCTTGCAGATCGGATGAAACGCCGCGATCTTGAACTGCGGCTACGCATGGCTGGATCAATCCAGCCACTGGTGTGAAGGAAGCCGTTCCCAGGCACAATGAAATCAAGGAACCGCTGGCACGCAAGATTCTCGCCAGCCTCGGCGCAAGTTGAATCCCGCTCCTTCACTCCGTCCAGGGCTATGCATGCGAGTACTGCAAGCAAGGCAGTGTCACCAAGCCGTTGCGGAGTCTTGGCGACGCTAGCTACGAGAGCCACGTGGGCAAATTGATGATGGCGGGTGAGCATTCATGGATGGCGGCTTCAGCACCGGATTCAGGGGGCCGATTATCAGGAGCTGGCGACCGCTGCCAGCCCTGTCAGGATGGAGTGAAAGCCGTAGGTTCATGGAACTGACAGCCGTGCTCAGCCCAGCCGAAGAAGGCGGCTATGTGGCCTACAACCCCGAAACTGGCACCGCAAGCCAGGGCGATTCCATTGATGAAGCACTTGCAAACCTGCGCGAGGCGACATCCTTGTATCTCGAGGAGTTCCCACTCGCTGTGACGGGCCAGCCACTGGTCACGATGTTCAGCATTCCTGCCCATTCCTGAACTTCCGCACCTTTCTGGTCGGGAGGTTATTCGGGCATTGGACGCCTGGGTTCAGCGCTG
Organism: Cyanobium sp. ULC082; assembly: GCF_977927535.1. Classification (NCBI taxonomy): domain Bacteria; kingdom Bacillati; phylum Cyanobacteriota; class Cyanophyceae; order Synechococcales; family Prochlorococcaceae; genus Cyanobium; species Cyanobium sp. ULC082. The sequence continues at coordinate 442,996 of NZ_OZ376397.1, read as the reverse complement.
TCCGGCAGAACGGAAGCCACGTGGTGATGCGCTGCGGTAGCCGAGGTTGCGTGGTTGCGTTGCATCGACCGGTCAAGGTGGGCACCCTCGCAGGCCTTCTTCGCCAGGCTCCGGTCGACGTCAGTGAGTTCCTCAGAGTTCTTTGATCCCGCACGATTGATGGCCGCCTCAGTGGCATCTCCTCCTGGGCTGGCGGTGGCGGTGTGAGAGGGGGCGGCGAAGCTGCTCTGCTACTCAGCCTCAGCGCAACGTCAGCAGTGAAGTGTTGAGTTCCTTGATGAACGCCACGATCACATCCCGCCTGGTCAGCAGAATTCTGGAAATGTTTTGAGTGCTGGTGTTGCCTACAACCAGCCACAGCACCTTGGGTGGTGCACCCTTTAGGCCCACATCGCGAATGTGGATGCTGCCTGGAAAGAAACCAGCCATTGCAGATGCCAGACGAGGGCTGAGATTTTCATCAAACAGAAGGGGCCCAGCCATCGGAGCAATCACGCTGTCGTGAGGTCACTCAGGCGCTTCTCACGATCTGCCGCATAGCTCAAGACAGCCTGAATATGCTCCACCCGCAGGTCAGGAAAATCGGCCAGGATTTCATCCTGACTCATGCCGCTGGCCAGGTACTCCAACACATCCGAAACACTGATACGGGTGCCTGCAATACAGGGTTTGCCGCTTCGGATTCCCGGCGTGCAGGTAATCAGAGGAGTTGCTGCTCTCGCCGTAGATCCATCCAGCCGCTTCTACCAAAGATAGGCGAACCAAAGGGTCACCATCAACGAGAACGATCTCCCGATGGCGATTCGCTGGCAGCTGCAGCGGCCGATTCCGGGTGGCTTCTATCCGGAGCTGGCGGTGGCGGTGTGAGACCGGCCAGAGTGGTCATACCCAGGAGCTGGCCCATGACCTACCGCATCCGCCTGCTCGAAACCGAAGAAGGCTGGGCTGTGAGTTGCCTCGACCTGCCTGGCTGTCACTCCCAGGGCAACACCCGCGAGGACGCTCTCAGCAACATCCGCGAGGCCATCACCCTTTGGCTTGAGGTCGAGGCCGAGGAGGCCGGCGTGAAGAGCGTGGAAACGCTGGAGTTGGCCGTTTAATGCCCAGGCTTCCGGGAATCAGCCAGAAGGAGGCAGTGAAGGTGTTCCAGAAACTTGGCGATCGGAATGCCATCACCATGGGTGCCATTGCCCGTGACGCCGGCCTCACACCTCAGGAGTTCCGGGAGCTGCTCTGAGCCAGGAGGACGATTCGCTGGCGGCTGCAGCGGGCGATTCCGGGGGGCTTCTATCCGGAGCTGGCGGTTTGAGGGGGGCTGAAGCCGCTAGCCTGTTGCAATGGCTCATTCGCGCATTACCCACAACCCAGCCCAGTGCGGTGGGAAGCCCTGCATCAGAGGAATGCGGATCCGCGTGAGTGATGTGCTCGATCTTTATGCCGCTGGGCTCTCCCCCGATCAGATCCTCTCCGAGCTTCCTGATCTTGAGCCGGAAGATCTCCATGCGGCCCTCAGCTACGCCGCCCGCGAGTTGAACCACCCTGTTCTGGTGGCGTGATTCTCTGGCTTGATGCTCAGTTGTCACCAGCCCTCGCGAGTTGGATCACAGCACAATTCACTCCGATCCAGGCGGTGCCAGTCAGAGAGCTCGGCCTCAGGAATGCGGATGACCGTGAGATCTTCGCCCAGGCCAGATCGGCAGGCGCAGTGGTGATGACAAAGGATCGTGACTTCCTGCATCTCCTCTTCGAGCAGGGCCCACCACCCCAGGTCATCTGGCTTCGTGTGGGGAACAGTTCCAACCAGGCTCTTCAGTCCGTGCTGCTGCGCACCCTTGAGCTGGCTGTGGCCAGCCTTGGCGAAGGGGAACCCTGGGTCGAAATTCGCGAGCCACGCTGAGCTTCTGCGGCGGCGAATGGCCGATGGCGATTCGTTGGCGGCTGCAGCGGCCGATTCCGGGGGCCTTCTATCCGGAGCTGGCGGTGGCGGTTTAGCGTTGGTTCATGGATCACCAAGAGCGGATCACCATCAATTCGGCGGTTCGTTTCGGCAAGCCCTGCGTTCGCGGTACCCGTCTCACGGTGGGAGATGTGCTTGGCGCGTTGGCGAGCGGCATGACGGAAGCCGAGCTTCTGGGGGATTTTCCGCAGCTCAACCACGAGGATGTACTGGCCTGCCTGGCCTATGCCGCCGACCGTGAACGGCGCCTGGTCATCCGTTCCACAGCGGCGTGACCCCGCGGCTGCTGCTCGACGAAAACCTCTCCGAGCGTCTATTGCCTCTGCTTTCTGGAAGGTTCGAAGATCCCCAACATGTTCGGCTGCTTGGCCTCGGTGGAGCTGATGATCTGACGATCTGGGAACGGGCTCGCTCTGAGGACGTCCTGTTGGTGACCAAGGACGAGGATTTTCTCCGGCTCAGCGTGTCCCGTGGTTTTCCCCCAAAAGTGATCTGCCTGGCGATCGGCAATGCCGGCAATGCAGCCACAGCCGCTCTGCTTCTGAACAATCTCGAGGCGATCGAAGCGTTCGCGACCCACCCAGAGGCCGGCTTTCTTCTCCTCAGCCCTGAAGCTCAGATGCCATAAGGATAGGCGGAGCGCCAGTGCCGCGTGCTGCTGGCCGAAGGCCTGTTGTGGCTCTGGGCTACCTCCAACCTCCGCGCCGAGGTATTTGCGGCGTTTGGCTTATTGACCGAAGCCCGTCCCTTCCCCGGCCGCGTAGCCGAAGGCTTCTGCGCAGCAGTTGGGGTGTTCTTTGATGAGGCGACGCGTTGCGACGTGTTCTTCATCACCCTGAAAAAATCCGAGCGGTTGTTCTCCCCCACCACCCGCACCAACGACGTCGCCATCTCCCCGCTGGAGTTCCACTGGGAGAGCCAGAGCCTCAGCCACCGGCCAGCGCACCATCCACCACCGCGCCCGCGGCAGTCGCCTGATGCTTGTTCGTGCGGGAGGAAAACAAGCGCGGCAGCGTCACACTGCCGTTTCTGTGCCTGGGCTTTGCCGACGACGTGAGCCATGAAGGCGAGCGGCCGATGGCGATTCGCTGGCGGCTGCAGCGGCCGATTCCGGGGGGCTTCTATCCGGAGCTGGCGGTGGCGGTGTGAGGGAACCCACGACTCCACTAACCTGACCCCATGGACACGGCTGTCCCATTGTTGCCCTTGCTGGTCGACCGGCTTGAGCCGCTCAGGCACCTGTGCGATCGCTACGGCGTGGATCGGCTTGAAGTGTTCGGCTCCGCGGCGAAGGGCCTGTTTGACCCGGCCAGCAGTGACCTGGACTTCATCGTGCAGATGACGGGCCAACGAGAACCGGGCTATGCCCGGCGCTTCTGTTCCTTCGCCGATGAATTGGAAGCACTTTTCGGCCGTCCAGTGGATCTCCTGACGGAATCCATGATCCACAATCCCTTTTTCCGCAAAGACGTGGACGCGTCACGGCGGCTTCTCCTGGAACTCTGAACATGCGAATGGAGGCGCTGAAACGCCTGCTAGACGCCTTTGAGGCCATCAAGGCGATTGAGCGCTTCATTGAGAACTGCACCCTTGATCACTACCTTGACGATGATTTGATCCAATCAGCAGTAGAACGTAAGTTCGAAATCATCGGAGAGGCACTCAAGCGGGCCCTGGATGCCGATCCCAGCGTTCTTGACGTCATCCCCGATCTCCGCCGCATCGTGGGTACCCGCAACAGAATCATTCATGTCTACGAAACCGTGGATCAGCTGATTCTCTGGGATGCGATCCAGAATGACCTCCCTGGCCTTAAAACCTCTCTGCAGGATGTACTCAGCAATGACGCCCCAATGCCTTAGCCAGCGACTTGAAAGCATCCAACGCCTGAATGGGCCTGGTCCTCCCCATCACTCGAGATGCGGCTGCTCCACGTGCCGTTCCTGTGCCTGCTCATTGCCGGATCCATGAGCCACGAAGACGAGCGGATCGTTTTGGTTGAAGAGCGGCGATTCGCTGGCGGCTGCAGCGGCCGATTCCGGGGGCGTGGCTGCCGGCCATGACGTTGGTGCTGTGAGCACCCACCACGTCAGTCAGTTTGTTCACTCTTCCCGCTGTTCTGAGCCAAGCAGAATCCGCAGGGCCTGCCTCAGATTGCTGGCCAATTCCACCTGTTCTGCCTGTTCCTCGGCTGAGGTTTAAAACCCGGATAGCGAGCGAGCACCGCTCCTGAGGACAGATCAGCCAGTTCCTCACCATCCCAGCTCCATTGTCCATCCACAGCTTCCAGTTGGCGAGACAGGATGGCCGGGTCATGGATCTTGTCGACCGTATGCCCGAGCTGGATCAACCGAGCCTTCAGCAGTTTCTCCACACATTGCTGGGCGTGAAAGACCACCGCATCGCGCAAGCCGGGTGTGTTCCTGGTCAGGAGGATCTCCAGTACTTCCCAATCGCCCTCGGCCTTGGCAATCCACTCCGGAACGGCCGACCAGGGTTCAGCCATGCAGCAGCTCGCCATGGTCAAGCGCCTCGCGCACAACCGGATCGCCCCCCCGGTAGCGAACCTCAATCTCCTCTGGCCGCCGCACCAGGAGATCGAGGGGGAATCGCACCTGGCAGAGTCGGCGTATTTCACGGATCTTGGCCAGGTGGCGTCCCTCAAACGGCATCACCACCAGGACGTCGGCATCCGAATCCCAGCGCGCCACTCCACGAGCCAAAGAACCGAACAGGATCACCTTCTCGGGGGCGTAGCACTCCACCAGCCGCTGCGTGAAAGCAAGCAGCGCCTCGCGGGTCACCAGAGGTGTCGGGGTGGTGGTCATGGGCTCCATCATCGCGAAGCTTCCATGGGCAGGCCATTGGGCTCTTGGCCCACTGCACCGGCGAACGGAGACTGGCGGCGATCCTGGAAGGGCTCGGTTGGAGCTGATCCGGCGGGGTTGGATCTGTATGCGGAGCGTCAGTGGCGGATGCTGCTGGCCCAGCTCTGGGGTAGTGGCCGCAGCCATGTGCCCCTGAAGCTCCACGGCCGCTGCTCCCGCGCTCGCTGAGGTGTTTGCGGCGTTTGGCTTGCTGAACGAAGCCCACCCCTTCCCCGGCCGCGTAGCCAAAGGCTTCTGCGCAGCAGATGAGAACCGGCGTGGGCGGCGTCACGCTGCCATTCCTGAGCCTGGGCTTTGCCGATTATGTGAACCACGAAGGCGAGCGGCCGATGGCGATTCGCTGGCGGCTGCAGCGGGCGATCACGGGGGCCTTCTATCCGGAGCTGGCGGTGGCGATTTAGCGTCACCAGGTATGCACACAGCGCACAACAGGCTTGGAGCGACCATGCGTCTCGCGGAGCTGCAACAACTGGCCCCACAGCTCCATGAACTGCTCGCCCGCCATGGCGCCAGCAATCCGGCGGTGTTCGGCTCCGTGGCGCGGGATCAGGCCGTGCCCAGCAGTGATGTGGATCTGCTCGTGGACCTTCCCGCCGGCGCCAGCCTGTTCGACCGGGCCGAACTCAAATCCGCTCTGGAGGATCTGCTGCTCACCCGGGTGGATCTGATCCGCCGCCGCAACCTCAAGCCTGATCTGAAAGCCACTGTGGAAGGCGAAGCCATTCCCCTGTGATGGACGCGCGGGATCGCCAGGCTCTGATCGATAACCTGTCTGTTCTCGATCGGGCTCTGGGCTACCCGATTGAAAATGCCGAGACCTTCAGGGAGAAGGATTATCTCCAGGATGCCGTCATTCGATGTCTTGAGATTCTTGGCGAAGCCACCAAGCGTCTCAGTCCTGAGTTGAGATTGCTTCACACTGATGTGCCCTGGCGGACGATGGCAGGGATGCGCGATGTGCTGATCCACGCCTACGACGTGGTGGATTTTGAGGAGGTATGGATGGCCTACCAGCGCTTTCCGGAGATCCGTCGCGAGATCGACGCGATCCTGAATCAGGGCTGAGGCCGCCAGCGACATGGGCGACAAGGGCGAAAGGCTGATGGTGGGTCAGATTTGATGGGTGGTGTGAACGCCTCGGCAGACGCATCGGCTCAACCGAAGCAGCGGCTACGGCCTGAGGGAGTTGACCTGGCCGGGCTCAATGAAGCCCTCGGGCTCCACCTGTTGCGGCTGATCCCTGTTGCAGCTGATCGACGTTCAGGCCGGGCTCTCGCTGGGTAGGAACCGCTGGATGAACGCGGCCAACGGCATGGGGTTGCAGCGCATGTGCCAGTTCTTTCCCTCCGGCAGCCGCCGCCAGCACTGCACCTGAATCGAGGGATCGGCGCTGTTGATCAGCTGCACGTGGTAGCGGTACTCGGCATCGCCGCAGTGCTCTGGGTGGGCCAACGGTTCTGCAGCGGCCTGGGTGCTGCGAAAGGAGCGGAGGAAGGCCGAGGGCTCATCCCCGAGTTGCAGGGCTTGGCTCAATCGCCAGGCGGCACCGGTCGGGTAGCCGTCGTGGTGGAGGTAGAGGTGGTGATCCTGTTCGCCGGGAAAGCCGGAGAAGGTGTAGACGGCGCGGGTGGCCAAGGAAGGCGTGGGTAGCTGCGCTCACCAGTGCCCCCTCCGTAACGCCTCCAGCTCCCGCCAGGAGCACGATTGAGTACCTCCAGATGCTCGGTCAAAGCCCAGGTGAGCTCCTTCAATGCAATCTAGAAGCGGGCCTTCGGGCTCCATTGAGATCACTGAGCAGTTGGGTGCACTGCTCCAAAAGAGCTGTCAGATTGCCCTGGATCACGCCCCAGACGAGCTGATCATTGATGGTGAACTCCCGCTCAACAGCGGAGCGAATCAGGCGGCTCTTGCTGTAGTCGTCGAGGCTGATGCGATCGCTGAGAAAGGCCCGAGGATCACGCTTCATCAATCAGCTGCTTCGACGCCTCGATCGTGCGGCGCACATAGGGATTGCGCACGGCATCGGCCATCACCAGATCCACCGACTTGCCTGTGATCGAGGCAAGTTGTTGCTCCAGGCCGAAGCAAGCGCGCACCAGGTCTCCGGGTTCGATCGGCTGGAACTCCACCAACAGATCCAGGTGGCTGCGGCTGGGCGAGGGCGAGGCTCATGGGGCCAGAGAGATCTGCTCAGTATCGGCCGAAATCGCTCACGATGAGCAGCTGTAATGCGACACGCCACCGGCGTTGAAGAAGTCCCTGGGCTTGAGGCGGTCGTAGGTCGCCGCCAGCTCCGGACCGAGCGCGTCGTAGGGATGGCGGAACACCTCCTGCAGCTCCCTGACCAGGCTGAAATCCCCCTGCGCCGCCTGTTCATAGGCCGGGGCGATCAGCCATTCGCGCCAGGTGATCGCAGGATTCACCCGTTGCATCGCCTCGGATGTCGCCTTGGTGTCGCCACCTGCCGTGACGCGATCCCGCCAGCGTTGCAGCCACTGCGTCCATTGCGCATCAAGCTCTTCCGAACACGGCAGGTAGAAGCTCTCTTTCAAGGCGGAGAGTTGCTCGGGAATCTCAGAGAGCCGGCGGAAGAAGATCGTGTAATCCACCTTGGAGAGCACCATCAGCTCCAGCAGCTCGTTCACCAGCGTGGCGTTGTAGCTGATCAGGCCGAGCTTGCTGGCCCACATCGCCTCGATCTCCTGCTGCATCGCTTCGCTGAAGCCGCCCTGGATCTGATCCAGCCTTGCCAGGGCCTGCGTGTTGCCGGCGAGCAGCGGCCTGATGGCGGACCAGAACATCTGGTAATTGGCTTCAGCGGCCACCGGTTGGTTGAAGAAGCAGAAATGCTCGCCGCCGCCGGTCCAGGGCTGAAATCTGGGGTCGAACAGTTCGCAGAAGCCGAAGGGTCCGTAGTCGAGGGTGTAGCCACCGGCGGCGCAGTTGTCGCTGTTGAAATTGCCCTGGCAGTAGCCCACGCGCATCCAGTTCGCCACCAGTGCGGTGAGCCGCCCGCGAAACAATTCCGCCAGCTCCACCACCTGATCGCTGAAATCCAGACTCGGATCAATCTCCGGCCGGTAGTTCCGCTCGATCAGGTGCTGAACGATCATCCGCAGCTCGTTCAGTGCCCCCGGATGGGCCTCGCTGCGGGCGCGACGGGCGAACAGCTCCAGCTGGCCCACCCGCAGAAACGATGGCGCCACCCGGGTGGTGATCGCCGCTGGGTTGTCCACCAGGATGTCGGGATCATACGAGCGGGAGTTCGGCGAGTACCAGGGCCGGCGCACGGTTTCAGACCTGGACATCACCAGCGTCAGCGAGCGGGAGGTGGGCACCCCCAGGGCGTGCATGAACTCCTGCGCCAGAAACTCACGCACGCTGGAGCGCAGCACGGCGCGGCCATCGGCGCCGCGGCAGTAGGGCGTGGGGCCACCGCCTTTGAGTTGCATCTCCCAGCGCTTGCCGTTGAAGACGCCTTCGAACACGGAAATGGCCCGGCCATCGCCGTAGCCGTTGCCGGTGCCGAACGGGCACTGCTGGGTGTATTCGCTGCCGTAGATCGAGAGGGCATAGCCGGTGGCCCAGCCGAACGGTCGCAGCGGCGCTGTGGCCACGCTGATGTCGCCGGAAAACAGCTGGATGAATTGGTCGTCGCCAGCCAGCGCCTCGCTCAGGCCCAGCTCGTGGAACAGGGTGCTGCTGTGCGCCACAAGCTCCGGCGCTGGCAGCGGCGTGGGCGTCACCGGCACGTAATGACCCGAGAACACCTGGCGGGGCCGGTGATCGTGGCCATCGCCGCTGGCCTGAGGGTCCGCCTGCAGGGAATCCAGCAGCGAATAGTCGGCCCGCTGGGCAAACTCAGCGAACGTTGTTGTCAGAACTGCTGCGGGCACTCCTGCGGGCACTGTTGTCGTCACTGTTGTCGTCACGGGTCTCTCGGGTGTTGGGCTGCCTTGGGCCTGGCCCTGACGTTGAGGCCATCTTCTCCCCCTGCTGATGCCACAACGAAACCAGCCCGGACGAGAACCGAGAGCAGTACGGTTTGGCGTACGCCTTCTGGAGGGTCAGTGAGCAGCCTTTCCGCCACCGAGGCCCGCAAGCGGCTGTACGCCCTCATCGACGAGGTGGGGCAATCCCATGAGCCGATCCAGATCACCGGCAAGCGCGGCAACGCCGTGCTCCTCTCGGAAGACGATTTGCGAACCATCCAGGAAACCCTGCACCTGGTCTCGATTCCTGGAATGAGCGAATCGATCCTGGATGGGATGGCCACACCCTCATCGGAACTGAGCAGCCAACCGGGCTGGTGAGTTGGTCGGTTCTGTTCACCCGGCAGCCCCAGTGCCTCGAAGATCTCCAGCGAGAGCGGATGGTTCACTGTGGCCCCCAACGGCACCTGGCTGTCACAGCCCCAGATCTGGTACTACGCCTCCCAGCGGTCGCTGGACACGACCATGACCCAGATCCGCGCCAGCAACGACCGGATGGTGTTCCTGGACGTCCACAAGGTGTCCGACGCGATGCACGCCGGCAGGGGCTCCTGCCTGTGGTGTTGGTGCAGTCTCCGCAGTACCGCTCACTGCGCATCGAAGACCTGGTGCATGAGGCTCGCCACGGCGATGGGATTCAGCTGGACGATCACTTCTTCGCCAACTACTCCCTGGCGGATTTCTATCTGCTGCGGCAGCTGTACTCCAAACCGATCTTCTGCAGCATCCAGCCTTTCCAGGCCAGCCTGGTTCCAACGGCTGGTTGCAATCAGCTCGATGAGCAGTGTTACAGCGCCAGCAAGGAGGCAGCCTTGCGTCCACAATGCCTGAAGGCATCACCTGCCCCGCACCGACGCCCCCGATGAAGCACAGCCTGAGCACCCTGTTCGCGAATGCCCTGGCCGTCGCCGCCCTGCTCACTGCCCAGGCAGCCGAGGCCTGCACGGGGATCCGGCTGATCGCCCGCAACGGCGATGTGGTCTTCGCGCGCACCCTGGAGTTTGCGACAGACATCAAATCCGAAGTGATCATGGTGCCCCGTGGCTTCGCGCGCACCGGCACCGCACCCGGCGGCAAAGCGGGAATGCGCTGGACATCCCGCTATGCCTCCCTCGGTGCCAACGGGGAGAAACTGCCCTTCATCTTCGATGGTCTCAACGAGAAGGGCCTGGCGGTGGGCACTTTCTACTTCCCCGGCAGCGCCGGCTTCCAGAAGTTCAGCGCCGCCAGTGCCGGCAGAACCCTCGCCCCCTGGGAGCTCGGCTCCTGGCTTCTGGAGAGCTTCGCCAGCGTGGAGGAGGTGCGGCGCAACATCGGCAACGTGGTGGTGGCGGATGTGATCTTCCCGGCCTGGGGGTTCACCCCTCCCGTTCACTACATCGTCAATGATGCCAGCGGCAAAAGCATCGTCATTGAATACATCGGCGGCAAGCTTCAGGTTCATGACAATCCCCTGGGAGTTATGGCGAATTCGCCGTCCTTCGACTGGCACATGACGAACCTGCGCAACTACGTGAACTTTTCGCTCACCAACCCCGCTCCCGTCACGGTCGGCGGCGTGAAGCTGCAGCCCCTTGGCATGGGCGCCGGCATGCTGGGCCTGCCGGGGGATTTCACGCCCCCCTCTCGCTTCGTGCGGGCGGTGGCCTTCTCCACCTCCGTCGAGCCGGGCAAGACGGGCGACGACGCCGTGCTCGAGGCGTTCCATGTGCTCAACAACTTCGACATCCCCAAGGGGGCAGCCCGTGAAGGCCACAAGGATGAGCACGGCAATGTGCTCGCCGACTACACCCTGTGGACCAGCGCCAACGACCTGGCCCGCAAGCGCTTTCTCTTCCGCACCTTTGAGAACAGTCAGATCCGCTCGGTGGACCTGATGAAGCTGGATCTCAACGCCAGCACCATCAGCCGCTTTTCGATGCAGGGCAAGGAGCGGATCCAGTCGCTGAATCCCTGAAGCCACGCCTGCCGGAGGCGGCCACAGGATCGTCGCATCGGCCACGACGGCGGATCAGCTGGTGGTGCGTCTTTCGGGCCGCTTGCTCAAGCCCGGGAGCTCATATCTCCACGGCGATTCTCCGGCGCCGTCATCTTCCCTGGCGGACTGATCCAGGCAGTGTGGCCATCCGGCCTTCACCACAACAGACTTCCTGTTTTTTCTTTCGGCGTCCTTTGCGGCGTTCTCTCGGCATCTCACGCCATGACCGCGCCAACCAAGGCCCCATCCCGATCGCCTCAGCTGACGTCGCCATGTCGTGGATGTTGGTGGTCTGGATTGCACCGCGGTAGCCGGAGGTCAGCCGGGCGAGCTGGCCGAGCGTGACCCGATCCGCGTTCGGGATGTCCGGCAGCCAGCGCGAGAGCTTGTCGTTGAGGCTCACCTTGTTCTCGTCGACCAGCTGCAGCAGCAGGGTCGCCACGTAGGAGATCGCAACAGCTCCGTTGCCAAGAACGCGCCTCGCAGGTTGGGCGAGCCAGCCTGGATGTTCACTCGGATGTTCACTCGCTCGTGCAGCCAGCTGCAACTGTCGAATCACCATTGAGTTGAAGACTGACGCGCCCTGGCAGCGCCCCACCCCCAGGTGAGCTGGCCTACTCAGCAGCCCAGCACCAACGCGGCATACCGCCGCACCGCGCTGCGGTGATCCGCATCAGCCCGCAGGCCGATGAAGCCGTCTGGCCGCACGGCCAGCAGGGTGAGGGGTCCCAGGCCCAGGCTGGGCGCCTCCTCCAGCCGCAGCGACACCACCGCCTCCACCAGCGCCGGCGGAACCATGCCGCTGGCCCGCTCGGCCTCCAGCTCTGCCTGCAGGCTGGCGAGTGCCTCCGGCGGTGCCTGCGGGCCAGACAGCAGCAGCAGCGTGTGGCCGCGCCGGTGGGTGAGCTGGTGCAGCAGGACAGCTCCCGCCCCGGGCGGCAGCGCGATCGTGGTGGGCAGCCGCTGACCGGCAGCGAATGGTTGGCCGCCTTGGCCGCTGCCGCCGCTGATCGCCGAGTCGGCGTAGCTCACGTTCAGCTCGGTTTCGGCCACCACCTCCTGCTGGCGGGCCACCGGATTGGCCAGCATGGTGGCGATCGAGCGGTCGCGGGCGGCGCGCGCCTCGCCTTCCTGCAGGGCGTGGGCCTGCTCGGTGGCCTCGCCGGAGCGGCAGATCTGCTGCGCCACCGGACGCCGCTCCTGCTCGTAGCTGTCCAGCAGGGCAGGGGCGGCGGCGCCGTGGTGCACCAGCGCCAGCTTCCAGGCCAGGTTGGCGGCATCCTGCAGCCCGCAGTTCATCCCGTGACCCTCGGCGGGCGAGCACACGTGGGCGGCATCGCCGGCCACGAACACCGGCCCGGCCCGGAAGGCGCTGGCCACCCGGCTGTGGCAGTGGAAGCGGCTGGGGTTCTCCACACCGCTGAAGTGGGCCGCCGGCAGATAGCGCTGCAGCACGGCGGTGGCCTCCGCCACCAGATCGCCCTGCTCATCAGCGGGCCGCAGATACACCCGCCAGCGCTGCTCGGGCAGGGCCGTGAGGATCAGCGGCGAGGCGTCGAGGTAGGCCGCGTTCAGCTCATGGCTGTCGGCCCAGCCCTCCACCGCCGCATCGAACACGGCCCAGGGGCGGGTGATGGCCTGGCCCTCGAAGCGGAGGCCGCTCAGCTCGCGGGTTGTGCTGCGCAGGCCGTCGCAGCCCACCACCCAGCGGGCCTGCACGGATTGCTCACGCTCGCCGCCGCTCACCGTGGCGGTCACCCCGTCGTCGCTGGGCTGGAGGCCCACCAGCCGGCAGGCGCGCTGCACGGTGCCCCCCGCGCGCTCGAGATGCTCCGTGAGGATCGCTTCGGTCACCTCTTCGGAGAGCCCGAGGTTGAAGCCGTAGCGGCTGCCGCAGCTGGCCAGATCCAGTTCCCCCAGCCGCTGGCCGTCGGCATGGATCAGGATCCGCCGCTGCCGGCAGCCGGCTTCGAGCAACCGATCCACCAGCCCCAGCGCCTCGAAGATCTCCAGCGAGAGCGGGTGGATCACCGTGGCCCGGTCCCAGTGCAGGGCTTCAGCCCGGGCGTCGATCAGCAGGGTGGGCACGCCACGGCGCTGCAGCTCCCCCGCCAGCAGCAGGCCCGTGGGGCCCGCCCCCACCACGAGCACGCAGGTCTGGCTGGGCAGGGAGACAGGCACAGGCAGGTGGCGAGCAGTGGGTCACAGGTCCCCGGCATGGCGCAGATTAAATCCAGCACAGGGCCCAAGGGGTCTGTGGTGCCGCACTGTTCCCGCCTCTGCCCGGCTCAGTGGGTGTTGGCTTGAGGCTTCACGGGCGGAGCTTCACCCGGCGCCAGGTAAGCGCCGATCTCGCGGAAGATGTCATCAGCTGAATTCCCGTACGCACCGCTCGGATCGAAGGCCTCTTCGTTGAAGGTCACCGCAACGGCGATCGCGATCTTCTTCGACGGCAGGTAGGCCATCACCCCGGCCTGCCCGGAGAACAGCGGGTTCTGCAGCAGCCAGGGGCCCGAGAGCACGATCCCGATCCCGTAGGTGTAGAAGTCGCTGAGCGTGGCGCAGGTGGCGCAGCCCTCGATCGGCCTGCCGAAGCCCCGCAACTTCGGAGCGATCTGCAGCCTGTGGCTCTCCGGCGACAGGAGCCGTCCTGTGCCGATCGCCTCAGCAGATGTGGCCATGTCGTCGATGGTGGTGGTCTGAACCGCACCGCGTGTGAGCGTCCACGACGGGTTCCAGTAGGTCGACTCCTCATAGAAACGCGTTCCTGCTTTGAGGCCGAGCGACTGCCGCCGCTCCGAGGAGAAGGCGTGCAGAACGGGCGGCGCGATTGCGGGCGTACCGCCGGGATCCAGGGTGTTGCGGAGCTTCAGGGGTGTGAAGATCCGCTCCTGCATCAGCACAGGGATCGTCTTGCCTGTGATTTTTTCGAGCGCCAGGCCGAGCAGGATGTAGTTCGTGTGCGCGTAGTTCCAGCTCGTGCCGGGTTCGTACAGCAGCGTCTGCAGATCCGCGTAGGCGAGCAGATCCTGCACCTCGAACTGGCGGAACGGGTTCTCGAGCAGAACCTTGTCGAAGGCCTCATTGCCGATCACGTAATCGCGGTAGCCGGAGGTCATCCAGGCCAGCTGGCCGAGCGTGACGCGATCCGCGTTCGGGATGTCCGGCAGCCAGCGCGAGAGCTTGTCGTCGAGGCTCACCTTGTTCTCGTCGACCAGTTGCAGCAGCAGCGTCGCCACGTAGGAGATGGCCACAGCCCCGTTGCGGAAGTGCATGTCCCTGGTGGCGGGCACGCCCGTGATCGACTCGCCCATCGCCTCGGTGACCACCTCCTTGCCGTCGATCGTGACGCGCACGATCACCGCCCTCAGGTGATCGGCAGCCATGCGCTGGCGCACGATCCGCAGGATGGCGGCTGCCTGGGGGGAAGGCGCCGCGCGCCCCTCGTTGGCGTTCATGGCCAAGGCGGGCGCCGCTCCGCTCAGGCCACCAGCGAGCACAACGCCAAGAACGCGCCGCGCAGATTGGTCGAGCCAGCGAGGATTGCCACGCGCTCGCACAGGCAGCGGCACCATTCGGATCACCATCGCTGTCAGCGCGTCATCTGCAAGGGGATCATCGGTGAGCCGTGATCAGCCACGGCGGCGAAACGGCGGGCAGGCCGTTGGGTTCGCAGGAAGGGCCCGGCTGTGGCGCGGGTGCGCTCATGGCGGCGACGCAGGGGGGTGCTGCTGGTGCAGAAAGGCGATCACCTCATCGCACCAGCGGATCCATTCCTGCTCGAACAGGATGCCGCGGCGCAAGGTGAGATAGCGGTACTGCTCCTGCAGCGGCAGCCCGGCCTGGCTGAGCACCAACGCCTCTGTCTCCTGATAGGAGGCGAGCTGGGCGGCATGCACGGCGCGGCGGCGTTGCACTTCCGCCAGCAGCTGCTCGGGCTCGGCGTAGGGGCCGCCGAGCACCTTCACCAGCAGGTCTTCGCGGATCGGGGTGGGCAGGGAGGGCTCGGCCGCCCACTGGCGCAACTCCTGGCGGCCCGCCTCGGTGATCGCATACACCTTGCGATCGGGCTTGCCGTGCTGCGGCACCACCTGGCAGCAGGCCCAGCCGTTCTGCTCGATCCTCCCCAGCTCCCGGTAGATCTGCTGCTGGCTGGCCGTCCAGTAGCAGGCCATCGACTCCTCGAACTGCTTGCTGATGTCGTAGCCGCTGGCCTCCTTCTCGCAGAGCACCGTGAGGATCGTGTGCGCCAGGGCCATGGCAGGGGAAAGGTCGCAACGGCTTGGCAGCTGATCCTGGCCCAGCCGCCACCGCCGGCGCTTGACCTACTCAATTTGTTGTGCATACACTGATGCACATACTCAATCTGTTGTGTAGCAAGTTGGAGGAGCAACGCGCCCGGCCACCCCTGCCCAGCCGTCACTGCCCGGCCAGCAACTGCCCTGCCAGCGCTGCTCACCCGATTCCACCCATGGATTCCGCCCCCGCACAGCCGCCTGCCGCCCCAGTCCCAGCGCTGCGGCAGGCGTTGCGCGGGTCCCTTGAGCCCCGCTGGGTCCGTTGGGGCCTGCCACTGGCCGCCACCGCCGCCATTGCCCTGGCCCTGTCACCCGGCTTGCGGCCTCGCCCCGCCGCGATCCGCCCCCTGCCGGTGGCGGTGGTGACGGCCGTGCCGGTGAGCAGCTTCCTCACCAGCCGCGCCTACACCGGTGAGGTGGTGGCCGGCCGCAGCAGCAGCCTCGGCTTCGAGCTGCCCGGCACGATCGAGCAGGTGCTGGTGGAGGAAGGCGACCGCGTGGCCCAGGGGCAGCCGCTGGCCCGCCTCGATCGCCGCCGCCTGCAGGCCCAGCGTCAGCAGGCGGCGGCCCAGCGGCGGGTGGCGCTGGCCGGCGTGGAGGAGGTGCGCCAACAACTGATCCTGGCCGAGCTGCAGCGCGAACGGCGCCGCCAGCTGCATGCCCAGGGCGCCATCGCCCGGGAGGATCTCGATCAGCAGATCCATGGCAGCGCCGCCCTGCGCAGCCGCCTGCTTCAGGCCGAGAGCCAGGTGGACGACGTCAGCGCCCGCCTGCGCCAGATCGATGTGGATCTGGGCCGCAGCGTGCTGGTGGCCCCCTTCGCCGGCACGGTGAGCCGACGGCTGCTCGATGAGGGCGTGGTGGTGAGCGGTAGCCAGGCGGTGGTCACGCTGGTGGAGGCCGCGCCCCAGGAGCTGCGGGTGGGGGTGCCTCCCTCAGCCGCGCAGGGCCTGCGGCTGGGTGAGAACCATCCGGTTCAGGTGGGGGAACGCCGCCTGATCGCCAGCGTCAGCGCCCTGCTGCCGGAGCTCGATGCCGCCAGCCGCACCGTCACCGTGGTGCTGCGCCTGCCGGTGAGCGACCTGCCGGTGGGGGCCACCGCCCGGCTCAGCCTGCAGCGCAGTGAGCGGGGCGAAGGCTTCTGGCTGCCCACCACGGCGCTGGTGGCGGCCGAAGGGGGGCTGTGGTCGGTGTACGTGGTGAAGGCTGCGGCCGGCACTGATGGGCTCAGAGCGATCAGCGGCAGCTCCGGCTCCACCGACAACAGCAAGGCGCCAGCGCAGGGGCAGCAGGTGGCCCGCCGCCTGGTGGAGATCGTGCACAGCGACGGCGAGCGCTCCTTGGTGCGCGGCACCCTGCGCCCCGGCGAGCGCGTGATCGCCGCCGGCACCCAGCGCCTGGTGCCGGGCGTGTGGGTGCAGGAGGCGAACTGATGGGCGACCTGTTCAACCGCAACCGGCAGCTGCTGCTGCTCACCGTGCTGCTGGTGGTGGTGTGGGGGCTCAGTTCCCTGCTCACCCTGCCGCGGCTGGAGGATCCGTTGATCACCCAGCGCAACGCCCTGGTGATCACCACCCTGCCGGGGGCCACGCCGGAGCGGGTGGAGGCGCTGATCACCAAACCCCTGGAAGACGCCCTGCTGGAACTGGAAGAGGTGGACGCACTCTCCTCCACCTCTTCCACCGGCAGTTCAGTGATTGCGGTGGTGCTCAAGGACGGCGTGCGCCAGGTGGCGCCGGCCTGGAGCAAGGTGCGCAGCAAGATCGACGACGCCACCCCCCTGCTGCCGCCAGAGGCCACGGATCCGGAATTCCGTGACGGCAATGTGGGTGCCAGCGCCCTGATTGTCGGTCTCACCTGGGAGCTGCCCGGTCCGGCTGATCTGGGCCTGCTCTCCCGCCTGGCCGACGACCTCCAGACCCGCCTGCGCGCCATCCCCGGCACCAACAAGGTGGAGATCAGCGGTGAACCCGAGGAGGAGATCCGCGTCGAGATCGGTGCCCGTGAGCTGGCCCGGCTGGGGCTCACCGCCCGCGACCTCTCCGAACGCATCGCCGCCAGCGATGCCAAGGAAGCCGCTGGACAGGTGCGCAGCGAGCGCGGCGACTTCCTGCTGCAGCTCGATGGCGCCCTCGATTCGCTCGAGCGGATCCGCTCCATCCCGTTGACAGTGGGGGCCGATGGCGCCAGTGCCCGCCTGGCCCAGGTGGCCGAGGTGAGCCGCGGGGTGCGCCTGCCCGCCGCCCAGCTGGCGCTGGTGCACGGCCAGCCCGCCGTGGTGGTGGCGGCCACGGTGGCCCCGAGCGTGCGCATCGACCACTGGGCGCAGCAGGCGCGGCAGCGGTTGGCGGAGGTGCGCGCCAGCCTGCCCGAGGGGCTGGGCTTGCACATCGTGCTCGACCAGAGCCGCTACGTGCAGGAACGCCTCGATGGCGTGATCAGCAACCTGGTCACCGGCTCGCTGCTGGTGGTGGCCGTGTCGGTGCTGATGCTCGGCGGCCGCGCCGCCCTGGTGGTGGGGGCAGCCCTGCCGCTCACCGCGCTGATGGTGCTCGGCTGCCTGCGGGTGCTGGAGGTGCCGCTTCATCAGATGTCGGCAACCGGCCTGGTGATCGCCCTGGGCCTGCTGATCGACAACGCCATCGTGGTGGTGGAAGAGCTGCAGCAACGCCTGCGGGCCGGCACACCACCCGGGGAGGCGGTGCGGCAGACCAGCCGCTACCTGCTGGTGCCGATGCTTGCCGCCACGCTCACCACCGTGCTTTCCTTCGTGCCGATCGCCACCTCCGCTGGGGCCACAGGCGAATTCATCGGCACGATCGGCCTCACGGTGATCCTGGCCCTGGCCTGCTCGCTGCTGCTCTCGCTCACGGTGATCCTGGCCGTGGCTGCCCGGCTGCACCGCTGGCAGCCGCTGGGGGCCAACGTTCGCTGGTGGGAGCAGGGCCTGGCCATTCCCGCGCTCACCGGCCCCTACCGCGCCGGCCTGCAGCGCGTGCTGCGCCATCCCTGGCAGGGCGTGGCGCTGTGTCTGGTGCTGCCGGTGCTGGGCTTCGCCTGTTTCGCCAGCCTGGAGCGGCAGTTCTTCCCCCCCACCAACCGCGACCAGTTCCAGATCGAGCTGCGCCTGCCGCAGCAGAGCGCCATCGCCCGCACCGAAGCGCTGGCCCTGGAGGCGCGACGCCTGATCCGCCGCCACCCCAGCGTCGAAGACGTGCACTGGTTTCTGGGCGAAAGCGCGCCGCAGTTTTTTTACAACGTGATCGCCGACCAGGAGAACGCCCCCCACTACGCCCAGGGCCTGGTGCAGCTGCGCAGTGCCGAGGGCCTGCGCGACACGATCCGCTCCCTGCAGCAGAGCCTCGATCGCCGCTTCCCGGACGCGCAGGTCCTGGTGAAGCAGCTGGAGCAGGGGCCACCGTTCGCGGCGCCGATCGAGCTGCGCCTGCAGGGCCCCGATCTGCAGCAACTGCGCCGGATCGGCGACGACCTGCGCCGCCGGCTGGCCCAGATCGAGGCGGTGACCCACACCAGCGCCAGCTTGAGCGAGGCCCTGCCGCGGCTGGCCCTGGCGGTGGATGAGGAGCAGGCCCGCCGCACCGGCCTCGACAACCGGGCGATCGCCCGCCAGCTGCAGGCCGGCCTTGATGGCGCCGTGGGCGGCTCGATCCAGGAAGGCACCACCACCTTGCCGGTGCGGGTGCAGGTGGCCGCCGCGCAGCGCGACGGTCCGGGCCAGCTGGCGGCCCTCGATCTGGTGGCGCCCGGCGGTGGCGGCACGATCCCGCTCGACGCCCTGGCCGCGCTGCAGCTGGAGCCGGAGTTGGCCTCGATCACCCGCCGTGACGGCCAGCGCATCAACGCCGTGCGCGCCTATCTCGCCGCCGGCACCCTGCCCAGTTCCGTGCTGGCAGAGTTCCGCCGCCAGCTGGAGCACGACGGCTGGCAACTGCCGGCGGCGGTGCAGCTCAGCTACGGCGGCGAAGCCGACGCCCGCGGCGATGCCGTTGGCAGCCTGCTGTCCACGGCAGGCGTGCTGATGGTGCTGATGACCGCCACGCTGGTGCTCTCCTTCCGCTCGTTCCGGCTGGCGGCCCTGATCGCTTCGGTGGCGGTGCTCTCTGTTGGCCTGGCGGCCCTGGCCCTGCAGCTCAGCGGCTCGCTGTTCGGCTTCACCGCGATCCTGGGCACGCTCGGCCTGATCGGGCTGGCGGTGAACGATTCGATCGTGGTGCTCAACGCCCTGCGCACCGATCCGGCGGCCGCCCGTGGCGATACGGCCGCCAGCACCGCCGTGGTGCTGCACGCCACCCGCCACGTGCTCGCCACCACGATCACCACCGTGGTCGGCTTCCTGCCGCTGATGCTCGACCCCACCGGCTTCTGGCCGCCCCTGGCGATCGCGGTGTCCGGCGGGCTGGTGGGGGCCACCGCCCTGGCGCTCTTCTACGTGCCGGCCGCCCACGCCCTGCTGATGCGCCCGGCGGCCGAGGCGTGAGCGACGGCCAGGGGAGGTCCCGCCTGCCGGGAACCCACCAGTACCTGGTCCGGGGGCCTCTCCGGCAGCCCTTGTCTTCAACCAGGCGGATGCCATCAGGCCAGCATGGAACGTGCTCCCGCCAGGCCGCCCGCCGGTCTGCCTGCTCACCCTGCCGATGGCCCTTCATTCCTCCCTGTTCAACGACTTCGAACGCCTGATCAACGCCCCTGTGTATGCCCGGCCCGGCGCCACCAGGGGCATCCCGAAGGACGCCCTGCCTGCCGACGGCATGGACCCGAAAGTGGCCTCCAGCCTGATCAGCGATGAACTGCTGCTCGATGGCAACGCCCGCCAGAACCTGGCCACCTTCGTGACCACGTTCATGGAACCCGAGGCGACGGCACTCTTCGCCCAGTCGGCGGACAAGAACATGATCGACAAGGATGAGTATCCGCAGACGGCGGCGATCGAGGGCCGCTGCGTGAGGATTCTCTCCTCGCTGTGGAATTCTCCCGATCACGAGAACGCCACCGGCACTTCCACCACCGGCTCCAGCGAGGCGGTGATGCTCGGCGGTCTGGCCTTGAAGTGGAAGTGGCGGCAACGCCGCGCGGCGGCCGCTCTGCCCACCGACCGGCCGAACCTGGTGATGGGCAGCAATGTTCAGGTGGTCTGGGAGAAGTTCTGCCGCTACTGGGATGTGGAGCCCCGCTACGCCCCCATCGAGGCCGGCCGGTTGCAGCTCAACGCCGAAGAGGCACTCAAGCTGGTGGATCAGAACAGCATCGGCGTGGTGGCCATCCTCGGCTCCACCTTCGATGGCTCCTACGAACCGGTGAAGGAGATCTCCGAGGCCCTCGATCAACTGCAGGCCTCAGGAGGGCCGGATGTGCCGATCCATGTGGACGCGGCCTCGGGCGGCTTCATCGCCCCGTTCCTCGACCCCCAGCTGGAGTGGGACTTCCGGGTGCCGAGGGTGCGATCGATCAATGCCTCCGGCCACAAGTACGGCCTGGTGTATCCCGGGGTGGGCTGGGTGATCTGGCGCACCCCGGCCGACCTGCCGGACGACCTGGTCTTCCACGTCAACTACCTCGGCGGAGACATGCCGACCTTCGCGCTCAACTTCTCCCGGCCCGGTGCCCAGGTGATCGCCCAGTACTACAACTTCATCCGGCTGGGGTTCGAGGGCTACCGAGCGATCCAGCAGGCCTGCCGGGACACGGCGATGTTCCTGGCTGAGCAGATCGCCCGGATCGGCCCGTTTCAGTTGCTCTCCGATGGATCGGAGCTGCCGGTGTTCTTCTTCCGGCTCAAACCGGAGGTGGTCCGCTACACCGTGTTCGATCTGTCGGCCAAGCTGCGGGAGCGGGGCTGGCAGGTGCCCGCTTACTCCCTGCCCGACCATCTCACGGATGTCTCAGGGTTGCGTGTGGTGGTGCGCAACGGCTTCGGTCGGGATCTGGCCGAGCTGTTCCTGCAGGACCTGATCGGTGCCACCACCTTTCTGGAAAGTCTGGCGGCGAAGCTGCCCCACGATCCTGGCCACACGGAGAACTTCCGGCACTGAGCAGGCTCAGAGCCTCGGCGCGCCGGGTGCGTCGAGCAGCGCGTCATCGGGCCAGGCACCCAGCCCCCTGAAGCGGCTGGCCAGGAAGCCGAGCAGGCTCATCTGACCGCCAAGATCCTGCTCCACGGCCCATTCGGCCTCCTGGATCTGCGTCTCGTCGAGGGCCAGGCCATCCAGCAACCGGCGGTAGGCCACCTTCTCCTGCGGGTTGATGCTCGAACCGTCGCCGGCCCGGCGGCTGATCCGGATCACCTGGTAGGCCAGCTTCGCCGCCAGCTGCCGCTCGTCCCCGGAGCCGAGCCGGGTGATCAGTCTGTCGAGCACGTCGAGCCCGGGGGCCTGCTCGGCGAGGGCCTGATCGGCTCCCAGCTGCAAGAGGAGTTCCTGTTCCTGCTCCGAGAGCTCCCCGTCCGACCAGGCGACACAGCAGAGAATCCGCAGCAGGTCGCGGTTCACTGTGGCCTCTCCGGCTTCCGTCATGACCAAGTCGATCCGCTTCCCGACCACTCCAGCACGGCTCCCAGCCGATCCAGGCGGTCGAGCCCCGCCTCAGGCCGCTCAGGGCCGCTGGAAGCGGCGGCGCTCCCAGGCCGTGAGCCGTTGCTCGCTGTCGTAGCCAAGGCTCAGCTGATCAAAGCATCCCTCACTGAGCCGGCAGCCCACCTGCAGCTGGAAGGCACCGGCCGGCAACAGTTCCGGCAGGGAGCAGAGAAGTCCGTCGTCGAAACCGGCGACGGGGTTGCCGTTGCGGAACGTGGCGGCACGGAAGGGTTCGCACGCCTGCGGCTCTGGATCCTCGGCGGGCCACTGCCCCGGCAGGAGGCGCTCGATCTGGCCCGGCCAGCCCTCCAGCTCCGCCAGTTGCTGCCGAGCATCACCGCGCGGCGGCCGCTCGGGATCGACCACTGCCGCCAGGCTGCAGCGGAACGGCACCACCCCCAGCGTCTGGAGACGCCAGAGCGAGCCGCAGGGTTCGTAGAGCAGCACCAGCATCGAGCGGGCCCGCCCAGCGAAGAAGTTCAGCTCGTGGCCGAAGCGCGGCTGGCCGGCATCCACCGCCAGGCTCGATTGGCCGGCCACGCCGCGGAACTGCCAGCACTGCCCCGCCTGGTTGTAGCTGGCGCGGCTGAGCGGCAGGCGGCGGCGTCCCTGCGGCGCGAAGCGCAGACCGCTGCCATCCCACAGGCCGGTGTCGGGATCGGAGAAGCTGATCGCATAACAGGTGCCGGGAATCTCAACGGCAGCACGCTCCAGATCCAGCCGCCCGTCCGTGTTGCGCTCGTACCAGCGGCTGGTGCCACACCAATGGCCCTCGAAATTGAGGCGATTGAGCTGCCACTGGCGATCGTGACCGGAGCTGGCCATCAGCCTGCCGCCATCCGGCGACGCAGATAAGCGATCGCCAACAACGTTGCCTCCCGCACCAGCCGCTCCCGCAGGACCGGCCCATGGCCGAGCGAAAGCCAGAGCAGGTTGCCGATCGTCTTCACCAGCACATAGGCGATCAGGCCGGCCTCATCGGCCGTGAACTCTCCACCTTCCGCCGTGCTGCGCACCAGGAGTGCCCTCGCCCATTCAGCCACCAGGCGGGCATCGGCCTCCTCCTCGATCGCCACCAGATCCGGGGTGGCGCTCTGCACGTCGAGGAAGATCGCGGCGTAGCCGGGATGCTCGTCGAAGAACCGCGCCGTGCGGGCCACCAGCGCCTCGATGTAGGCGTCCAGCTCCAGGCAGGCGCCCTCCTCCCGCTCGAAACGGCTGAGGTCGTCGTGCAGCTGCTCCCCGTAGCCCTGGGCAAGGCTGCGCAGGATCGCCCCCTTATCGGGGAAGAACTGATACAGCGAACCGATCGGCACCCCAGCCTGCGCCGCGATGGCGTTGGTGGTGGTGGCGCCGACCCCCTCGGCCACGAACAGCGTTTCGGCCGCAGCCAGGATTCGCCGCAGCCGCTCCTGGCTGCGGGCCTGGCGGGGCTGGCGCCGCAGGCCGGAGCCGGGATCCAGGAGCGGGGCAGATCCGCCGGCAAGGCTCACGGGAGAAGGGGGCGGGAGACCGGTGGACACCGGCGGACAGGGCGGAAGACCCAGGACAACCAGGTAATCCGAGCAATCCTCGCATCCCCCTTGACAAAGCTGAGGGATGCTCATACTTTATAAAGGTGAGCAATCCTCGCGTTCTCTGGCCGACGCCGGCCGCCCCATTTCTCGTCACCTGCTTCGATGGCCTTTCTCCCCAACGCCGGGGTCGGCTCCGCCCGGCCTGCCGCTCCCGAGCCCTCCCCCTTCCGTGTGCTGGGCACCTTCCTGGCCATGACCGGTGGCGACGATGACCTCGAGCTGGTCGGGGCCCTCACCGACGCCCTGCTGGCCACCCCGTCCTATGCACTGGCCGCCGAGCACCTGGGTCACGATCCCGCCTGCGCGGCCCTGATCCGCGAGCGCTACATCCCCGGGCCCCAGAACCTGGAGGCCCTGGCTGCCCTGCCGAGCAACACGCTCGGCCACGCCTATGCCGCTGAGCTTGCCCGCCTCGGCTATGACCCCAACCTGCACGCCGGCATGGTGCCGAACAGCGACGCCGAGTATGTCGAGCTGCGGCTGAGTCAGACCCACGACCTGTGGCACCTGATCACCGGCTTCGACAGCTCGACGCACGGTGAGATCGGTCTGCAGGCCTTCCACCTCAGCCAGTTCCCCTATCCCCTGGCCAGCCTGCTCACAGCCCAGGCACTGCTCTCAACCACCCTGTTCGAAGCTGAGCAGCTGGCTGATCTGGTCGAAGCGATTCGCACCGGTCTGGAGATGGGCCGTCAGGCTCAGCCCCTGTTCGCCCAGCGCTGGGAGGAAGGCTGGCAGAAGCCGCTCAGCGACTGGCGCAACAAACTGAATCTTTCATCGGGCCCACCGCCGGGAAGCACCAGTTGAAGCATCCTCAGCCGTGAAACGCGGTGGAGAAGCTCAGCTGTTGAGCGAGCCCTCGGCCGCCACCCGCACCAGGATCGGGGCCGCCTGCCGGGCAGCACCGGCATCCGGCTCCTGCTCCACCGGCTCGCTGGTCAGACCGGCCACGATGCCGCCATCAAAGGAGAAACGACCGGGGCCGATCAACAGCAGGGCGAGGCTGCCGCCCAGGTAGAGGGCCACGAGCTCCAGAATATAGATGTTCAGACCGGCGGTGAGGATGTGCTGGTAGGCCGCGACGGTCATGGTGCCGGTGATCGCCAGGGCGCCGACCGGTGTGAACAGACCCAGGATCAGCAGCCAGCTGCCGATCAGCTCGGAGAACCCGGCTGCATAGGCGAAGAAGAGGGGGAAGGGCAGGTGCAGGGAGGCCACGTAGGTGTTGGCGAACTGCTGGGGATCCGCCAGCTTTTCCTGGCCGTGATGAATCATCAGCACGCCGATCGCCAGGCGCAGCACCAGCAGACCGGTGTTCACGGCCCAGCCCTGTTTGAGCACGTAGCGGGAGATCAGGCGGCGAACCGCAGCACTGCCGACAGCCGGCTCCGCCCTGAGAACAGCTCTGGAGCCGGCTTGGCCTGGCTGGGGCGAGGGGCGATTGAGAACGACGAACCAGAGAGCCATGCCAGCGGCCATGAAGCCGGTGAACAGTTCCAGGAGCAGAAGCGTTGACAAGGGAGGGACTGAGAAGCAACCCATCGAGTCTGGCAAGCGATGTAACGAAGCGTGAAGCAGGCCAGGCGACGGCTCAGGCCGGGCAACGGCTCAGCCCAGAACCCAGAGCAGAGCCAGGCGCAACTGACCGACGATCCCCTCACCGGTGAGCAGCTCCCCGACGATCGCCGCCAGGAATCCCAGCATGGCCACCCGCCCGTTCAGCAGCTCCACACCGGCCAGGGCCGCGCCATTCCAGGGCAGATCACCCGTCATGCTGGCGCCGAACCGCTCAACCGGTTCGTACTGGAACTTGCCCTCAGCACTGGTGTCGTCGATCATCGGGTTGTCATGGGAGGTGTGATCGACGGTCATCGGGTTGTCGTGCAGGGAGCAGGAAGGGGAACGGTGCAGCCGTGGGCGACACCGGGATCAACACCGTGGGCGACACCCCGGCCTCCCCGATCGCTCAGCCTAGGAAACCAGGGCTGCACTCCCTTTGCCTTGCCCTTGATCTGACCGTTGGTAAGGTCTGGCCATGCAGCCGCCGCTCTCCCGACGCCGCTTCCTGGGCCTCACAGCCGGGGCGATCGGGACAGGCGCGATCGGAACAGGTGTGCTGGGGACAGGTGGGCTGGGGAGGGCGGCCTTCGGATCCGGATCCGGCTTCACCCTGCCACCCCGCGCCGACCTGCGGCTGGTGCTGATCTCCGACCTCAACGCCAGCTACGGATCCACCAGCTACAGCCCAGAGGTGGGCCGGGCCGTGGCCCTGATCCCCTCGCTGCAGGCCGATCTGGTGCTCTGCGCCGGTGACATGGTGGCCGGCCAGAAAACCAGCCTCAGCAACGCCCAGCTCACCGCCATGTGGGAGTCGTTCGGACGGCTCATCCTTGCGCCACTGCGCCGGGCCGGCCTTCCCTTCGCGCCGGCGATGGGCAACCACGACGCCTCGGCCAGCCGCTCCGGCGGCCTCTACACATTCGAGCGCGAGCGGCAGGAGGCAGCGCGCTTCTGGCGACGGCGCCAGAGCAGCCTGGGGCTCGATTTTCTCGATGCCAGCGGCTTTCCATTCTTCTATTCGGTCCTGCAGGACGGCCTGTTCCTGCTGGTCTGGGACGCCTCCTCGGCGCTGGTGCCGGCCGAGCAGGTGCGCTGGGCCGAGCGCAGCCTCGCCTCGCCAGCCGCCCGCTCGGCCCGAAGGCGCCTGGTGCTCGGCCACCTGCCGCTCCAGGCCGTGGCCCGGGGCCGCGACGATGGCGGCAACGTGCTCAACGGCGCCGATGCCCTGCGCCAGCTGATGGAACGCCACGACGTTTCGGCCTACATCAGCGGCCACCAGCACGCCTACTTCCCAGCCAGGCTGGGGCGGCTTGATCTCTTCCAGCTCGGCGCCGCCGGCAGCGGGCCGCGGGCGCTGTTGCAGGGGGGAGCCGCCCCGTTTCAGACCCTCACCGTGCTCGACCTCACCTGGAGCAGCGGCCGCACGGTCGACACCACGATCAACCTGCGCACGATGCGGCCGGTGGAGAGGAGCCGCCTACCGGAGCGGCTCATCAACCGCCAGGGCCGGGTCCTGCAGCGCCGGCCCGGCTGATCGCACCGGGGCGCGGGCCAGGCCCACATCGACGCCGATGTGCTGGTTCGGGCGGCCGGTGATCAGCAGGGCACTGCGCTGGCGGGTGGCGATCTGCCACAGCCAGCGGGTGAGCAGGGTGATGCGGTTCTCGGTGGCGGGGATGAAGGCCAGGTGGGCCAGCCCCCAGAGCAGCCAGCCGAGCAGACCGGTGACCCGCACGCCCCGCAGGTCGGCCACCGCATACAGAGGTCCGATCACCGCCATGCTGCCGAGATCGAGCCAGCGGAAAGGTGGGCTGGCCTCGCCTTCGAGGCCGAGCAGGATGTCCCTCGCCACCCACGCCCCCATCTGCACCGCCGGCCCGGCCATCCCCGGCAGCGGTGCCCCATCGGCGGTGTGGCTGTAGCAGCAGAGATCGCCCACCACCCGCACTTCCGGGTGGCCGGGCACCGAGAAATCGGCTTCCACCAGCACCCGGCCGGATCGATCAACATCGCAGCCGCTGCGCTCCGCCAGCAGCTTGCCCAGCCGTGAAGCCCGCACCCCGGCTGTCCAGCAGATCGTGGCGGCCTCCAGAAAGCGGGGCTCCTGATCTCCCTTCAGCAGCACCTTGCCCGGCTCGATTGCCTCCACCAAGGTGCCCAGCCGCAGCTCCACCCCGTTTCGCTCCAGGTACCCCGCCGCCGCCTCCCCCAGTTCGGCATGCATGGTCGGCAGCACCCGCTCCACCGCATCGACCAGCACCACCCGGCAACCCTCCACCCGCAGTTGCTTGAAATCCCGGCGGATGGCGCTGTGCATCAACTCGATCAGGGAGCCGGCCAGCTCGCAGCCGGCCGGTCCGGCCCCCACCACCACCACGGTCTGCAGGAAGCGGCGACGCTGCGGATCGGTGCTCTGCTCGGCCTCCTCCAGGGACATCAGCAGCCGGCGGCGGATCTCCTGGGCGTGCTCGAGGATCTTCATCGGCGGCGCCAGCGGCCGCCATTCCTCGTGGCCGAAGTAGGCGCTGCCGGAGCCGCAGGCGAGCACCAGCTGGTCGTAGCTGTAGTGGTGACCGTTGAACAGCAGCTCGCGTCGCTCCAGATCGAGATCGACGACCTCCCCCAGCAGAACCTGCACATTCGGCGCCTGGCCGACCATCTGCCGCAGTGGCGAGGCCACATCGGCCGCCGAGACCAGCCCCGATGCCACCTGATACAGCAGAGGCTGGAACAGATTGAAGTTGCGTTTGTCGATCAGGGTGACCCGCACCGGCCGGTTGGCCAGGGCCTGGCAGACCCGCACCCCGGCGAAGCCGCCACCCACCACCACCACATGGGGCCAGTGGGGCTCGGCGGCGGCGGGGGGCTCGAGTTCGAGAAAAAACCGTTCAGGCGCCATCGCCCACCTCCCCACCAACCCGTCGTCGGGTCGTCCTAAGCCGCAGCGGGCGGAGTGGTTGTGCCCGTTGCAGCACTCACCGGCGCAGGATCGGCCAGAAACAGGGGCTGGTGGGCCGTCCCGCGGCCAAAGGCCAGCCAGCGGAAATCACCGAGGGCCAGCGGATCCACCAGCCGCAGCAGCGCCTCACGGCGGCTGAGCAGATCAGCCAGATCGGCCGCGCCCTGGTGCTGCAGCCCATGCAGGCGCTCCGCCAAGCCGAGGGCCAGCAGGGCTTCCCCCTGGCGACGCTGGCCGAGGAAGCTCCAGCCACCGGCGGCGGCGGCGGCCAGCAGGCTGTCGATGCAGAGGTGGGCCGTGAGGTCCCAGCTTCCCGGTTCGGCAAGGGGATCGGCGCTGGCCCGCTGGCCCCGGTAGGCCATCAGGGTGCCATTGGCACGCTGGGGCGCGTAGTAGCGCCAGGCCTCCAGGGCGTAGTCGATCACCAGCAGGCGCCCCCGCCCGAGCGCCTGGCCGCAGGCCGCCAGCCAGGGGGCCAGGCCCGGATGCAGCTCCGTGCACCAGCCGGCCGGCCGCTGCTCCCCGGCCGGTTCCAGTCCGAGCGGCTCCAGCGCCGCAACCGCCGCCGGCTCCAGGGGCTCGCCCGGCTCCAGCCGCAACATCCCCCGATGCAGAGCCACGCACTGGCGGTGCCAGGCGTCACCGACCCGGATGATCCGCTCCACCGCCAGGGCATCGAGCACCTCATGGGCCAGCACCACGCCCAGCAGGGGCCGGGCCGCCAGCTGATCGAAGCCGCTCCAGCGGATCGGCAGGGGACAAGCCTGCAGTCGCTGGCGCTGGCGCCTCACCATGCCGGCGTTGGGTTCCACCAGCACCAGCTCGGTGCGGGCCGCCAGCGCCGGCCAGCCGGTGGCCAGGGCTGTGGCCAGCTGGAGGGCCAGATCGCCCTCACCGGGGCCAGCCTCCACCAGGGAGAGGGTTGCCGCCGGATCAGCCGAGGCCAGCTCCTGCAGCCACTCGGCGATCTGGGGGGCAAGCAGGGCGGCGAAGTCGCTGCCCAGCGACGGCGCCGTGACGAAATCAGCCTGGGTGCCGATCCGCAGCCGCCCCGCCCCATAGGCGCCGTGCTCAGGGTCATGCAGCGCCCACTCCATGAACAGGGCGAAGGGCACGCGGCCGCCTGCCGCCGTGAGGCGCTGTTGCAACCAGCCTGGAACGGACACGGTGGGCGCCCTGGGTCGGGGAGAATGCAGGGTCACTGAAGCAGCCGCATGGGTCAAGCCGCCGGATCACCGCACCGCCACCGCGGCGCCATCGGCAGCCTGCTCGGCCTGGTGGCCGGCCTGCTGCTGCTGGTCACGCCGCTGGGCTCCCCGGCCTGGGCTGCCGACAACCCCTCGCTGCTGCCCGATCACCTCACGCCCGTGATCGACCTGGCCCGGGCCCTCACCGACGGCCAGCGAAGCAGCCTGGAAACCCAGCTGGATGCCTTCGAAGCCAGCAGCGGCTGGAAGTTGCGGGTTCTCACCCAGTACGAGCGCACGCCGGGACTGGCGGTGAAGCAGTTCTGGGGGCTCGATGAGCGCAGCCTCGTGCTGGTGGCTGATCCCCGCGGCGGCAACCTGCTCAACTTCAACGTGGGCGATGCCCTGTTCGCCCTGATGCCGCGCACCTTCTGGGTGGAGCTGCAGACCCGCTACGGCAACCAGTACTACGTGCGCGACCACGGCGAGGACGGGGCGATCGTCGATGCCCTCACGGCCGTGGAAAGCTGTCTGGAGCGGGGCGGCTGCCAGGTGGTGCCTGGCCTGCCCCAGGAACAGTGGCTGCTCACCTTCTGCACTTCGGTGCTGGGCGGCCTGATCGTGGGTTTTGCCGCCTACCCGCGCAAGGAGGGAGACCGGGTGGCCTGGAGCTGGGTGCTGCTGCTCTCACCCCTCTGGGGAATGCTGTTCCTGGTGTTCGGGCTCGGGCCGGTGGTCACCCGAACCTCGGACCTGCTGCCGGTGCTGCGCAACAGCCTGGGGTTCGGGGCCTGTGCGGTGCTGGCCTACCTGGTGGCCCAGCGAACGGTGGGCAAGCCGCCCCTGGCCGGCGACGGTCAGGGCTGAGCTGGCCTGGGGCGAGGGCGCCGGTCAGGGGGTGGCGAGGCTGGCCTCCTGAAGGGCACAGGCCAGGGAACCGGGCTCGCAGCTCTCGGAGCGGGGTTTGGGAGCGCTGGCGATTTCAGCGCGGCGGCTGTTCAGGCCAGCCCGCAGGCTGGCCAGGTTGGCCTCATAAAAACGCTTGAGCTCGGCGAAACGCTTCACCGGCTGGCCATAGAAGCTGCGGCCGGCCAGGGTGGGGAAGGAGGCCCACTCGGGCGCCAGCCGGGCGGCCAGTTCCGGTGTCATCTCGCCACGATCGGCCAGGTGAAGGGCGCCCCGATGGCGAATCAGGAAGATCGCCGCCTGGTCCTGCACATCCGGGCCGAACCCCTGAAGACCCAGCCTGTTGCTGGCGATCGCCCAGGTGGGAGGCATGAACTGGTAGGCCCCGGCGGCGGCACTGGCATAGCCCGTGGTGCGCATCACCCGGTTGGGATGGCGATCCAGGGAGGCCATCAGGGAGCCGCCGAACAGAATCCAGTAACCCTGATCGTGGCCGTTGGCCCAGGTGCCCTCAGCGAAACGGATCGTGTTGAGCAGGGCGCGTCGCTCCGGAGTGATCGCGAAGGAACGGGGTTGATCCACCGCTTCCTCGGGCGCCACCACGGCGACGGAGTTGGGTTCGAGGGAATCGTTGGGAGTGGTGTTGCGGCGGATGGTGTCCCAGACGGAAGCCTGGGCAGGCCCCATCAGGCCGAACAGCACTGCAGGGAGGAGCAGCTTGAGGGAATGGGAGAAAAAGGTGCGCAAACCGTTGCTGGTGGGGGAAGGGACGGGTCGAAGGGGCCACTGGGCCGGATCGGTGGGCCGAATCCCCGAGGATCAACCCCGTGGACCATGCCGTACAAAAAAGCCTGTTGATGTCGCCGTGGCGACAAAAGAATCAGGGCTGGATGAATGAGGAATCGGATGAATGAAGCCTGATCTGGATGCCCGAGCCAAACAGAAACTCAGCGCGGGTAGGCTGCAGGATGCTGCAAAGAAGATCGAGACCGACCCAACGAGGGCCGATGATCCGAGCCGAGAGAAATCGGGCTGAACAGAGGTCCTGTTGAGCAGGAATTCAGACTGATCAGCGAACAGGGCAACAAACAATCCGCTCAAGGAGCAAGCTCAACGCGCAAGCTCAACAGACAGAGAGAGGAGGAATGAAAACTGGTGGGCTCGTCGGAGAGATGGATGGATACATCGCGGCGGGCTTGAATCAGCGGTAATTTCTCAAAAGATCCCCCCGTTCAACTTGTGATAAGTGACAGTCGCACAACCGTCCACTCATTATCAGAACTGGCACACCAGGATCACATCACTGCCAGTCACAAGGATTTCTGATGCTCAGCCTGGCATCATTGCCGATGATCAGAACTACTGATTGGTGTGATTAGATCTGTTGCCTATCACACCAGAAGGGCTGCGCCGCCGGGTGGCAGCGCCATTCAGCACGCCAGGGCCGCGACCTTCTCAATCGCCTCAGCCGCCCGTTCGGCCCCGCCCAGCTCCAGGGCCGCCCCGCTGGCCGGGAGCAGAGGAAGGTCGAGCTGCCAGTCGCCGGCAAGCAACTGGGCCTGGCTCAGCAACCGGTGCGGGCCGCAGCGCTGCAGCTCCCACTCCATCACGGCCGCCTCGGCAAAACCCTGGCGCTCCACCAGATGGATGCCCAGCCCATGGCTGAGCGCCTCGCAGAAACTGCTGTAGCCGGCCTTGCTGATCATCCGCCCGCACAGGGGCATCAGCTCCAGGGGGCGCACCCCGGGGGGCAGCAGGCGCACGTTGGGGGCAGTGGCGCTACCGGGGTCGGAGCTGAGGAAGCACCAGTGAGGCCAGCGATCGAACAGTCCTGGACTGAGCGGGAAGCCCATGCCGCCGAAACTCACCAGAACGCAGCGCTGCCGTTGCTCCGGCAGGGCGAGCTGCTCGCGCAGCAAGTCGGGATCCAGCCGGGGAGCCGCCGCTGTCAGCCCGACCCGGGTCTGCGGCAGGTCCCAGTCCATCGCCAGCGAGAAAGGGCAGCGAATCAGGTGGTCGCCCCGCCGGTAGAGGGAGCGGCAATGGTCCGCCCAGGCCAGAAAAGCGCCGCCCATCGGGGCGTAGATGTCGTCCCAGCCGAAGTTGCCCATCCAGACCAGGGGCAGCCCGGCCGCCGCCGCCAGGCTGGCGGCGGCCGGCGGCACATCCCCCAGCAGCAGGGCCCGGCCGCCCTGCTCCGCCAACCAGCTGGCCTCGGCGGCGATCTGATCCGGCAGCCGCCGCTCCAGCTCCGCCAGGGCCAGCAGGGTGGCGGGGGCGTCGATGCCGAGGGCATTGGCCTGGACGGCGCCCACATCCCAGCCGCAGCGGCGATGCTCGAAGGGCACGGCCCCGAAGGCGCCGGAGAGGAACTCGGCCGACAGGGAAGAGGAGATCACCAGCCGCCAGTGGGGCTGCCGCGCCGCCAGGGCCAGCAGCACCGAAGCCACCCGCGAGCCATGGCCATAGCCGTGGCCACTGACACAGGCGTAGATCAGCACGGCACGGCCTGGGCCTGCTCCACCAGCGTCTGCTCGTAGAGCAGGCGCCCCTGGGGGCTGTACCAACGGTGACTGGCATGCACGAGCCGGTGACCATCCAGCTCCACCCAGGAGAAGTGGCGCAGTTGCCGTCCCTGGGCATCCATGCCGTGGCGGGGCACACAGGCGGCATTGAGATAGGCGGTGCCGCGCCGATCCACCACGAAGCTGCGCCGCTCACCCCGGCCGCGCCGCAACTGGTGGTGCATGTGGCCGAACGCCACCAGCGGCAACGGCCGCTGCCGCTGGATGCGATCGATCGCCAGGGCCAGATCCATGTCTCCCCAGTCGCGGGCCGGCGACTTCCAGTCGCGGCCGCAGGGGTCATGGGCTTCGCTGCCCAGTCCGCTCGGACCGGAATGGGCCAGCAGCACCAGCGGCATCAGCGGATCCGCCCCGAGCGCCGCGGCGGCGATCCGCCCCGCCGACTCCTCCGAGCTGACCGGCCCCCACAGCGCCTTCACCCCCATCGAAAGGCGATAACCGCCACCGGCACTGGCCGGGCGCCCCCCCACCACGGCCAGACCGGGTGGACGAAGGTCACAGCGCCGCCAACCGCAATGGCGGTTGCCGAGCAGGTCGATCTGGCGCTGCAGCTTGCGGCCGCTGTCGTCCTTGCCGGTGTCATGGTTGCCGAGAATGCAGGCCAGGGGCTGCTCCACGTTGGCCAGGCTGGCGGCGATCCGCTCCTGGCCATCGCTCAGATCACCGACCACCAGAACCGCATCAGGAGCCAGGACGCGCAGCAGGGCCACGTCCTCCCGATCCCACTGCCCGTGCAGATCCCCGGCAATGGCAAGGCGAATCGGGGCCGTCACAAATCCCTAGGCTGGATGCATCCTGCCGCAATTGAGGCCCCGATTGGTTTTCGCGGCTCCACCAACCCTCTCGATTCCAACGGCCCGTTCAACGGCCCCACCACCACGCCATCAGCTGGCAGCGGCGATCGAGACCCTGCGGCGCGAGCGTAACGCCGTGATCCTGGCGCACTACTACCAGAACGCTGACATCCAGGACATCGCTGATTTCATCGGCGATTCACTCGAACTCTCCCGCCGCGCCGCCAGCACCGACGCCGAGGTGATCGTGTTCTGCGGGGTTCGCTTCATGGCGGAAACCGCCAAGATCCTCAACCCGGGCAAAACGGTGCTGCTGCCCGATCTCGATGCGGGCTGTTCCCTGGCCGATGCCTGCCCTGCCGAGGCTTTCGCCGCCTTCCGCGCCCAGCACCCCCACCACTACGTGGTGAGCTACATCAACTGTTCGGCGGCGGTGAAGGCGCAGAGCGACCTGATCTGCACCAGCAGCAACGCCGTGAGCCTGGTGCAGCAGCTGCCGGCCGATCGGCCGATCCTGTTCGCGCCGGATCAGAACCTGGGCCGCTGGGTGGCGCGCCAGAGCGGCCGTGAACTCACCCTCTGGCCGGGCAGCTGCATCGTGCACGAAACCTTCAGTGAGCAGGCGCTGCTGAAGCTGCGGCTCGATCATCCCGGCGCCGAAGTGATCGCCCACCCGGAATGCCTGCCCAACATGCTGGATCTGGCCGATTTCATCGGTTCCACCAGCAAGCTGCTGCAGCGCGCCGAAACCAGCGACGCCACGGCTTTCATCGTGCTCACCGAGCCGGGCATCCTGCACCAGATGCGCCTGAAGCTGCCCCACAAAACCTTTTATGAGGTGCCCGGGCAGGACGGCTGCAGCTGCAATGCCTGCCCCTACATGCGGCTGAACACGCTCGAAAAGCTGTGGCAGTGCCTCGCCAACCTGGAGCCGGCGATCGAGCTCGATGAAGCGCTGCGCCTCCGGGCACTGCTGCCGATCCAGCGCATGCTGGAGATGAGCCGCTGAGCCAGGACCCTTGCTGCCGCCGGGCGCCCTGATCCAGCACACCCCCCAGGGGCTCTACTGCCCAGCCGCGGGCGCCTGGATCGACCCCTGGCGGCCGGTGCCGCGCGCCCTGCTCACCCACGCCCACGCCGATCACGCCCGGCCCGGCAGTGGCGAATACTGGGCGGTGGCCAGCAGCGAGGGGGTGCTGCGCCAGCGGCTGGGACAGGCGATCACGCTGCACGGCGTGGCCTATGGCCAGGAGCTGCGCCTCGGTGAGGCCACCGTGTCGTTTCACAGCGCCGGCCACGTGCTGGGTTCGGCCCAGGTGCGGATCAGCGCCGGTGGTGAAACCTGGCTGATCAGCGGCGATTACAAGCGCGATGCCGATCCCAGCTGCGTGCCGTTCGAGCCGGTGCACGCCGATGTGCTGATCACCGAGGCCACCTTCGGCCTGCCGGTGTACCGCTGGCGGCCGGGCCAGGAGGTGGCCGCCGAGATCGCCACCTGGTGGAAGGGTGCCCCGGAGCGCCCCTCGATTCTGTTCTGTTATGCCTTCGGCAAGGCGCAGCGCCTGCTGGCGGAGCTGCACCAGCTGGGCCTGAGCGAAGAGGTGCTGCTGCACGGCGCCGTGCAGACCCTGATGGCCCCCTACCGCGAGCAGGGCATCGCCATGCCGCCCACCCGGCCCGTGAGTGAGCTGCCCCGCAGCGAGCCGTTGGCGGGCCGGTTGGTGCTGGCGCCACCGTCGGCGCACCGCTCGGTGTGGATGAAGCGGTTCAAGGCACCCCAGACGGGCTTCGTGAGCGGCTGGATGGCAGTGCGCGGTGCCCGGCGGCGGCGCGGCTACGAGCGCGGCTTCGTGCTCAGCGACCATGCCGACTGGAACGGCCTGCTCAGCACCGTGCGCCAGAGCCAGGCCCGCCAGGTGTATGTGACCCACGGCCAGGACGACGTGCTGGCCCGCTACCTGCGCGAGGTGGAAGGCATCAGCGCCGAGCCGCTGGGCGACTTCGCAGCGGAGCGGGGGTTGGATGCCTGACAGGAAGTTATTTGTCTCGATGAGGAGCTCGGGCTTCAACAGCCTTCTAAGCCGAGAATCATGACCCAAAGAAAGCACATCGGTTCTGCGCTGGGTCAGTAACAATGGGTGGGACTGCAAGGATCACCGATGCAATCGCCCTGCGTGCCATCCAACCAAGCTCGACGTGCTGCATTGCGCCGCCAATCATTACTATGGACAGTGTTACTGCTGGGGTTCGGCTGGCTGAATAAGATCAGCATAGCCCGAGCGGAGACGTCCTCCAGCATAAAGACAGTGGCCAGCTTGCTGGCTCAAGGGACTCCTCTGACGAAAGCAAAAGCGATTCCCGCGGAGTTACAGCGCTGGTTCGATACATCACAGGAAGCCGCTAGAAAGGGCAATGCGACGGAAGCGGTGAGGTTGATGCAGCAGGTGCTGCGTTGGGTGCAAGGGAACCTGCCCAAGGTGGACCTGTTTCATGCCCAGAGCCTTATCAATTATGGGGTAATTCTCGGGATAGCTGGTCAAAGGCAGGAGGCTTTGGCACAGACAGAAGAAGCGGTGAGTATTTTGCGCAAGCTTCCAATCAGCAGCCCCGCAATCCTGAACTATCTTGCCGACGCTTTGAACAATCTAGGAATCCAGTTCAGCAACTTGGGCCGCCAGCAGTAAGCCCTTGTGCCGACGCATGAAGCGGTGGAGATTTACCGGGAACTGGGGAAAAACAATCCTGAATTCCTGCGCGATCTGGCCGGATCTCTGAACAACCTGGGGGGCCGGTATAGCGAGCTGGGCCACCGGCAGGAGGCGCTCGCACCCACGCTGGAAGCGGTGGAGATCCGTCGCGAGCTGGCGAAGACCAACCCCGCCTTCCTGGGTGACCTGGCCAGATCCCTCAGCAACCTCGGCATCCAGTACGGCAATCTGGCCCGCCGCCAGGAGGCGCTGGTGGCCACGCAGGAAGCAATAGGGATCCGCCGAGAGCTGGCAAAGACCAACCCGGTTTTTCTGGGTGATGTGGCCACCTCCCTCAGCAACCTCGGCATCCAATACAGCGAGCTTGGCCGCCGACAGGAGGCGTTGGCGCTCACACAGGAAGCTGTTGGCATCCGGCGCGAGCTGGCAATGACCAACCCCTCGTACCTGCGTGATCTGGCCACCTCCCTAAGCAACCTAGGCATCCTGTACAGCGAGCTGGGCCGCCGACAGGAGGCTCTAGCGCCCACGCAGGAAGCGGTGGAAAAACACCGCGAAATAGCGAAGACCAACCTCGCTTTCCTTGGCGATCTGGCCACCTCCCTGAGCAACCTCGGCATCCTGTACGGCGAACTGGGTCGCCGGCAGGAGGCGCTAGCCCCCACGCAGGAAGCAGTAGGGATTCACAACAAGCTAGCGAAGACCAATC
Source organism: Cyanobium sp. ULC082 (assembly GCF_977927535.1). NCBI lineage: Bacteria > Bacillati > Cyanobacteriota > Cyanophyceae > Synechococcales > Prochlorococcaceae > Cyanobium > Cyanobium sp. ULC082. The sequence goes on along the minus strand of NZ_OZ376397.1, from coordinate 406,308 downwards.
CCGCTTTTCTGGGCGATCTAGCCACCTCCCTGAGCAACCTTGGCGGCCGGTTCAGCGAGATGGGCCGCCGCGAGGAAGCGTTTTCACCAACGCTGCAAGCAGTGGGAATCCGCCGCGGTGACTGCCAGAAAAGATGACGCCCCTGCCGCCAATCAGACGGCGATCGACAAAGTAGCCGGACCGTTGGCGTTTTCTGGAGGCGGTGGATTGATCCAGACCACCTCCGGTTGATGCCAGCTGCGGGTGGAGCGGCTCCAGCGGCGGGGGTGACACTGCCGGGCCTGCTCATAGACGCGGGAACGGTGGCGGCAGATTTCCTCGGCCTGACCGCTGTGGCGCTGGTGGGGCGTCACGAATCGGATGGCGCTGTGGCGGTGCTGGTGGTTGTACCAGCTCACGAACGTGGCCACCCAGGCGCAGGCGTCGTCCTTGCTTTGGAATGGCCGCCTGGGGTAGTCCGGTCGGTACTTGACCGTTCGGAACAGCGACTCCGAGTAGGGATTGTCGTTGCTGACCCTGGGCCTGGAGAAGGATCTGAGCACCCCCAGCTCCTCCAGCCGGGCTTCCAGGGTGGCAGCGCGCATGGCGTTGCCGTTGTCGGCATGGAGGACCAGCGGCTGGCGGCGGCCCTTACTGATCCGCTCCCGCAGACAGCCACGGCCGACCAGATCAGCGGCGATCTGGGCGTCTTCCCGCTCGGCCACATCCCAGGCCACCACCTTGCGACTCCAGACGTCGATCACCAGATAGAGGTACAGCCACACCCCCCGAACGCTGGTGGGCAGGTAGGTGATGTCCCAGCTCCACAGCTGATTCGGCCCCCTGGCCTGCAGCCGTGGCACCGGACGGGGCTCTTGGGGCGGACGGGCCCGCCCGCGGCGGTGGGCCTGGCCGTGGGCATGGAGCACCCGGTAGAAGCTCCGCTCCGAGCCGATATAGAGGCCCCGATCCGCCAGGACCGGCACGATCTGCCCCGGCGGCAGCGCCGCGAATTCCGTCTGGTTGCAGGTGAGCAGAATTCGCTGGCGCTCCTCCTCACTCAGGCGATGGGCCACATGGCGGGGGCTTCCTCTGCGGCGATCGCTGCCGTCCCCATCACCAGCGAACTGACGCCGCCAGCGCTGCAGGGTGGTGAGCCCCACACCAAGCAAAGCGGCCACCTCACGGGCCCGTGCGCCCGCGGCCATGCCGGCCTCGAGGATCCCCAGGGCCTTGCGGCGATCAGACGGTGAGGTCAGTCGCCCCCGTCCTCTCCCCAGAAGGCCTGGATCTTTTTTGAGGCCATCAGCAGCGCCGCCGCCTCCGCCAGGGCCTTGTCCTTGCGGCGCAGCTCCTGCTGCAGCCGCTTGATCTCCCGCTGATCGGCCTGGTGGCGCTTCTCCAGGTCCTTCTGCTCGGCCATCGTCACCAGCGGCTGTGCGTTGGCATCCTGGGCGGCCTGGCGCCAGCGATCCACCTGCTCGGGGAACAGACCCCGCTCGCGGCAGTAAGCGCCGAGTTCGGTGGCGTTGAACCCAGCAGTCTCCAGGACCACCGTGAACTTGTCAGTTGGGCCCCAACCCTCGGGGTCCTTCTGGGTAGCCGGCACCACCTCCCCCTGCAGACGCCAGGCCTTGCGCCATTTGTAGAGGGTGATCACGTGGATGCCCAGCTCCTGGGCGATCTCCGTCACGCTCTGGCGATGGGGAGGCCCCATCCGCCGGCGGACATCAGCTTTGACAGCCTCGCTGTAAGGGCGCATTGATCGGTTCCATCAGGCCCCCTGGTGGTGGAAATGGTCGAGATGGAGAGGCGTCAACTTTCCTGGCAGAGGGGGCCGTGAGCTGGCAAAGACCAACCCCGCCTTCCTGGGTGATCTGGCCACCTCCCTAAGCAACCTCGGCATCCAGTACAGCGACCTGGGCCGCCGACAAGAGGCGCTGGCGCCCACGCAGGAAGCGGTGGGAATGCACCGCGTACTAGCGAAGACCAACCCCGCCTTCCAAAGCGATCTGGCCAGATCCCTGAACAACCTTGCCACCCTCTCAATAGCACTCGGCAAAATGCCGGCCGCTCTTCAGCTTCTTCACGAGAGCGTGAGCACCGAGGTGAGCTACCTGCAGAGGGAGCTGCCGCTACTGCCAGAAGGCCGGCGCAAGCAGCTGCTGGAGGTCTTTGGCAATCGCTGGCAGATCCCCTTCTCCACGGCAGGTGCCGGTGAGGCCGGAGCCCAACAGGCCATTTTTACCAGGTTGAACCGGCATGGACTGCTACAGGACCTCCAGCGCAGCCAGTCCCTGCTGTCGAGAAGTGGCTCCTTGCAGCCTCTAGTTGAACAGATCAAGGCACTCAACGTCCAATTGGCCAGCGTCGCCGCGAGGGAGGAGGAGCGGCAACAGCTTCTGGCCCGCAAAGAAGAGCTGGAACAGCAGCTCTATAACCAATTGCCTCAAATTCAATCCGCCCTAGTGGAGCCCACTCAGATCGCGTCTGCTCTCAAGACAATGGCAACTCGAGGTCTGCTGGTGGAGTTTCAGCGGTACGAGTCCTATTCCGGCAGCAGCCCTGGTAGGGAGCAATGGGGATCTTCCCGCTACCTCGCCCTTCTGCTCAAACCCGACGGTTCAACCCGGGCCATTCCGTTAGGGGAAGCGGCGCCGATTGACGCGGCCGTGACGGCAGCCCTAACAGCTAGCGCCGATCCCAGGCGCCAAGCGGAGGCCCCGGAGAAACTAGCGGTGGTGAGCCGGCTTGTGCTGGCGCCTTTGCAGGAAGAACTGCAGGAGGTTCGGGAGCTGTTTGTGTCTCTGGATGGGGAACTGAACCGGCTGCCATTCGCGGCGCTGCCCTGGACGACAGCCGATGGGCCCATCCTGGGAGACATGAAGTTGTTGCGGTTGCTTACTACTGGACGAGATCTGCTACGGCTCCAGCAACCTGCCAAGACGGGCGGGCCGGCAATGCTATTCGCCAACCCAGATTTCAACGCCACCACCAAGTCGTCCGAAGGGCCCAACACTCCCAACACGAGCCCTGTTAGGGGTCGCCAGCAAGTCGCCCAACAACGCTCGCCAGGCGTGCGACATGTCAACCCTTGGCAGCCCCTGGCGGGCACAGAGCATGAGGCTCGCGCACTTGCCCCGCTACTGCGTCTCAATTCCGTGATCAGCGGACCCGAGGCCACCTCCACCCTGGTGCTGCAGCTGAAGGCACCGCGCATCCTCCACATCGCCACCCATGGCTTTTTCCTGGCCGATCAAGCCCTGGCAGCAGACGTAGGCAACTCAGGATCGCCAATCACAGCCCTAACAGCAGGCGACCCACTGCAACGCAGTGGCCTTGTGTTCGCCGGTGCCAACCAACCCGAAGCTGATCCGGCCGATGACGGCTACCTCACGGCGGCGGAAGCCACCGGCATGGATCTGGATGGCACCGAACTGGTGACCCTCTCGGCCTGCGAGACGGGCCAAGGGGACGTGCGCAGCGGAGAAGGTGTTTATGGATTGCAGCGTTCACTGGCGGTGGCGGGCGCCCGCTCCACCCTCCTCAGCCTTTGGAAAGTGGACGACGGACTTATCGTACGTTTCATGGAGAGGTTTTACAGCCGCCTAAAGGCTGGAGAGGGTCGGGCTGATGCTCTCCGCAACACCCAGGCGGAGTTTCGCGACCACAAAAACTCCACCTACAACGACATCCGAGTGTGGGGAGCATTCCAACTCATCGGCGATTGGAGGCCCATGACGGGGTGGTGATCCATATTTGCGTCATAAGCGCGCGGGAGTCTGAAGAGCTGCATACTTAGCCTTGAAGCTTTCTTTATGCCATGGTCGGCCCGTGGGTTCAAAGCCCTAATGTCATACGGCAGCTCCTTTGGGCAACGGTGGCCCTCATCCTCTCTTCTACCGCCAGTTCTGCGGCCGAAATGGACATGGAGTCTGCCATCATCGCAGCAAGCGGGCGGTTGCATCAAGCCTGGTTGGCCGATCCCATGACAGCTACAATGCCATTCCCGGCGGTCAGTCTGCTTTCTCTAGGCGCCTCAGTGGATGGGGTTTGCAACCCCAAGGCACCACCTCGCCGGCCGGCTCCAACAGCTGCATATTGTGCAAAGAATGACGAGGTGCTTCTCGACAGGGATCTCCTCGCCGACGTCACCCGCATTCCATTCCGGCTTGGTGCAAGCTCCGAGGTGTCTTACTGGATCGCTATGGCCCTGGCCGAACGGCTACTTCCGGCAGATGAAGGCACCTCTCAGCCCACGCCCCTTAGAACTCTCCAGGCGAACTGCCTGGGAGGGATCTTGCTCGGCGCAAGTCCTGATATTCAGTCCACAGGGGATGCCACACCTTTGCTGAACACAGCTCGCGCGGCCTACGGCGATCGCTACAGCAGTACCGTGGGTACCGCCAGCCAGAGAGGGTACGCCTTCCTGTCCGGGCTTGGGGCCACGGGCACCACCTCCTGCTCCAGCATCGAGATGGCGGCTCTGGCTCAGAGCTCTGTCCCCGATCCCGCTCTGCTCCAACAGATCGAGCAGCTTCCGCCCCCGGATCGGGCTCACAGCAGCCTCATGGCCGCGATCAATAGCCAGTGTCAGCCGAGGCCGAGCAAGCCCTGCCCGCGCACGATCAGCACCTCCCGCACAACTCGCTGAGTGAAGCCGGATTACCCAGATCTGCTCACCTCGAGGGGTAAAGGGGTCCCAAAAAAGGGAATGCCGGGGAGCGGCTCCGACAGGGGCCTCTCTGCGATTGCCTCAATGGATGCGCTCCGAAGTACTGCACGAATGGATCCGCTCCGGTGGCATCCTGATTGCCGCCGCATGGGGGGTCTACACCTTCGTCTGGAAAGACATCCTGGTGCCCTCTTGGCAACCCGCCCACCTCAACCTGGAGGCCTCCCTCACGCCAGTTTCCGATCGCCCCGCCACAGCCGAAGGTCTGGAGATGACCCTCGATCTGAAGGGAAGCAATTCCAGCAGCCGACGCGTTTATCTCCTGAGCAATGTGTGGTCCCTTAGCAGCATCACAAGGGAATCTCGCCCTGCAGCGACGGTGCCCGGCAGTACTGGCTTCCAACAGGAATCTGTCCTTGCGCTTCAGCGTGTCGGGCTGCAGCACGCCGAACGCGGCGTAATCAGCCTTCCAGGACGGTTGCTGGCCGTCGGGCGGTTGTTTGACGACGAATTCATCGATCCTGGGGGTTCCGTGAGTCGCACAATCCTTGTGCGCATCCCCAGGGGCTATGCGGCGGCAGAACTTAGGGTAATCATGCCGCTGCTGACGCGGCGACCCGAAGGACTGTTCCGCGGTCAGCGGATTACCTGGGGCCTGCAAGAGCCCGACGATGGGATGCCGATGCTCCAGCTCTGCTCGGCGAGCGCTGACCAGCCCAGATCACCCTTCGACTGCAAGGCCTTCGACGAGACAGACGATCAAATTTTGCAACGCTTCGACCCGAAGAAATCAACTATCACACTGTTCAAGCAGATCGGCCTGCCTCTCAGCTCAGGCCAGCGAGTCCCGCAGAACGGAGCGAAACCCTGAAGATGAACCGGGCTCTTCAGTCGCCAGGTTATGGACAACCCGAACCTGTGTTCTGTTCCGTCTTCCGCCCCGTCCGGATTGACCCGATCCGATGCACGCCTTCTGCCACCTTTATGAGTGCCTGGACCAGAGCACGGGCACCAAGGCGCGCGTGGCGGCGCTGGCGGCCTACTTCCGCGAGGCACCGGCGGCCGATGCGGCCTGGGCCCTGCAGCTGCTGCTCGGCAAGCGGCGCCGGCGGCTGCTCACCGGGCGGCGCTTGCGGGAGATCTGTCAGGGAGCAGCGGCCCTGCCGGACTGGCTGTTCGAGGCCTGCCACGCCCAGGTAGGGGATTCGGCGGAAACAATCACCTTGCTGTTGCCCCAGCTGGAGCTGCAGGCCGCTGAACCACTGGAGCTGCCGCTGTCGGTGTGGATGGCGGAGCGGCTGCCGGCGCTGGCGGCGCTGGCGAACGAGGAGCAGGCGCAGGCGGTGCTGCAGATCTGGGCGGCGCTGCCGCCACAGCAGGTGTTCGTCTTCAACAAGCTGCTGAGTGGCGGCTTCCGGGTGGGCGTGTCCACCGGCCTGGTCACGCGCGCCCTGGCCGTGATGAGCCAGCTGGAGGAGGCGGAGGTGGCCCATCGGCTGATGGGTGGCTTCGAGCCCAGTGCCGCTGCCTTCACCGCCCTGCTGTGCCCCACCGCCGGCAATGGGGCCGCGCCGATCAGCCGGCCCTATCCCTTTTTTCTGGCTGCTCCGCTGGAGCCGGAGCGTCTGCAGGCGGACGATCCCGCCCAGTGGCGCGCCGAATGGAAATGGGACGGCATCCGCGGCCAGTTGATCCGCCGCGCCGGCAGCACCTTTCTCTGGAGCCGCGGCGAAGACCTGGTGAACGAAAGCTTCCCGGAGCTGGTGGCCCTGGGCGATGCCTTGCCCGATGGCACCGTGCTTGATGGCGAGGTGATCGTGTGGCAAGCGGAGGCGGACCGCCCGCTCGGCTTTGCGGCCCTGCAACGGCGCCTGGGGCGGCGCAGCGTCAGCCGCCGTCTGCGGCAAGACTGCCCCGCCGCCTTCGTGGCCTACGACCTGCTGGAGGAGGGCGGCTGCGACCTGCGCCAACAGCCCCTGGCGGCGCGGCTGCAGGCCCTGGGCCAGCTCAGCGCGGCGGTGGGGACAACCGTCGGGGAGGAACTGAAGGGGCGCCTGCGCCTCTCGTACGAGCTGCCGTTCCAGAGCTGGGAGGCGCTGGAGTCGCTGCGCAGCCAGGCGCGTCAGGCCGGCGCCGAGGGCTTGATGCTCAAACGGCTGGATTCGCCCTATCTGGCGGGCCGCAAGCGGGGCCACTGGTGGAAGCACAAGCTCGCGCCGATGGAGCTCGATGCGGTGCTGCTCTACGCCCAGGCGGGCAGTGGCCGCCGCGCCAACCTGTTCACCGATTACACCTTCGGGCTGTGGACCACAGCAACGCCGGAAGCGGCAGGTGCAGAGGCCAGCCCGCGCCAGCTGGTGACCTTCGCCAAGGCCTATTCCGGTCTGGATGATGCCGAGATCACGGCGCTCGATCGCTGGATCCGCCGCCACACCACGGAACGCTTCGGGCCGGTGCGGGCGGTGGAGCCACTGCAGGTGTTCACGCTCGGCTTCGAAGGCCTCCAGCGCTCCGGCCGGCACCGCAGCGGCGTGGCCGTGCGCTTTCCGCGCATCCTGCGCTGGCGCCAGGACAAACCGGCCGCCGAGGCCGACACCCTGGCGGCCGCCGAAGCCTTGCTCGATGACAGCTGACGGCTACCTGCTGGCGGCCCTGCCTCTCGCCTCAGCGGTACACCGAGCGCCCATCGCCGGGCAGCAGGGTGAGCAGGGCGGGATCGATCAGGCGGCCCACGGTGAGTTCGGGCGGGTCGGGGGGCTCGCCACTGGCAGCGGCGGCGGCCTGGTCCCACTGCTCCAGTGACAGCACCAGGCCGCCGGTGCCGGTGTAGTCGGCGTAGCGGCAGCCGCTCTGGCGCCGGTTCATCACCCGCGCGCTGGAGCTGATCGAAGCCTGGCCCTGCTCCTTGAGCGCATAGGTGACACCATCGAGCTGCAGGCGTGCTGGGAAGCGGCCCGCGCCGGAACCGGCAAACGACGCCGGTGCCAGCTCCGAGCTGCTGACACTCTCCAGCCAGCTCACCTCCAGCCAGTCGTCTTCACACACACTCAACCAGCGGCCGTCGTTGCCGTCGCGCAGCAGATACTCCAGCCACTCGAAGCCTGCATCGCTGTACAGCAGCCGGTCTTCCACCACCCAGTCGCGCCCTTCGAACTGCACGATGTCGCCGGTGCAGAGGCTGAACAGGGTGCGGTCCTGGGGCAAGGCAGCCGGGCGACGGCGCCAGCGCCACAGCTGCAGCACCACAACGGCTGCCACCAGCAGCCCCAGCAGGAAGATCCACACCGTCATCGGCTCGATCGCAAGGCAGACCACTGCTGCGGGTAGCGGGGAGCCTATCGGCACCACCCTGACGGCCAGGAGCAGGGCCACCATTGCTCAGCTCACGGCCCTCTGTTGCCAACGTGCTGGAGCGGCACCCCCCCCCGGTTTCAGGAAAGATGTCACCCCTCTCATACGTACACCCGGGGGCTTGAGGAGATGACCAATGCGCGGATACAGCGAGGCCGTCTAGCCGAAGACTTCTGCGAAGCAGTGGGCTGATGTGAGAAGGCGGATGAGCCCTCCACACCGGCAAAGCGTGGCCCGGATTTCAGAAGAGCTGGGCATTCAGGTGATCACCCTCTACACATGGAGGAAGATCTGGCGGTTGCAGGCAGAGGTGGTGCCGGCATCCGAGAAGGCCCATGACGGCTGGAGTGCTGCCGACAAGTTCACTCTGGTGCTTGAGACGGCTGGGTTCAACGCCACTGAGCTCAGCGCCTACTGCCGGGAGCGCGGGCTCCTCTCCGACCAGGTGAGCCGCTGGCGGCAGGCAGCCCAGGATGCCAATGCCAAGCCGGTGCTGTCGATGGCCGAGCAGAAGGAGCTCGAGAAGCGTCGCGGCCAGGATCAGTGCGAGATCAAAGTGGGGTAGATGGCATCTGGAGCGTCCAGAGCCTGGCCTTGCGAAGCGCGTGATCCTGATCGGCGTGCGGTTGTTTCAGTCGGTCGCCGCGATTGCGTTCAGCCTGGTTCTCCTGCTGCGACGGCTTCAAGCCGCTGCGCCAGACGTTCCAAGAGGGCGCGGCGTACCTGCTCCTGCCGGCCTGCTTCGGTGATCAGCAGAGCGGTCACTCGCAATCCATCGGCCGTCATGGCGTCCACGCCCAGAAGCGTGGGCGGCTTCAGCAAAAGTGACTGCCAGGTGGGGTCGGCTGCGAAGGCAGCCAGCTCGGCGGTGATGACGGCCAGCGCCCTTGCCAGATTCGTATCCCTTGACAACAGCAACGACACTTCCGCGCCCGAGCGCAGCTTGGTGTGGTTAACGCTCTGCTCACAGCCGCTGTTCGGCACCACCACCACCCGTTGGTCTTGGCAGCGCAGCTCGGTACTCAGCACCCCCACATCGATCACCTCGCCGAGGCGCCCGCCGATCTCCACGGTGTCGCCGATGGCGTACCGGTCGTCGAACAGCAGCACCAACCCGGCCACGAAATCCCGCAGCAATCCCTGGAACACCAGAGCCAGGGCACCGAGCACAGCACCACTGGCGAGAAGGGCATTGCTGGAAAGATCGCGCAGCACGGGAATGCCCACCACTGTCCACACGCCGAACAACAGCAGGCAGGCCAGGTCGACCAGGCGTCTGAGCACCCTCAGCAGGCTGCGGTAGCGCTGGTCGCGGCGCGCCTGGAAGGCCACCGGCACGAATACGTTGCTGGCCCACTGACTCAGCAGCAACCCCACCAGCGCCCGCAGCAGTGCGGCCACCACCACCATCGCCAGGGCTTTGAACAGCACCACCAACGGCTGGAACAGCACATCGATCGCCGGTGCCACCTGGCCGGGAGTGGCCAGCAGCACCACGGCACCGATGGCCACGCCCAGCACCAGCACCGAGGCAAGCAGCAGCCGGCTGAGACTCTGCGCCAGGTGGAAGCGAGCAGCGGCGAAGTGATCGGCTCCCTCGACGCATTGGCGGTGCTGCCGCGGCAGCTGGCGTTGCAGCCGGCGCCAAAGCCAGACAGCCAGCACCAGGAGCGCAGCGAGCACAACGACAACCCGCGCTGCATCCCACAGTCGCTCTGAGATCTGCTGTGCTCCATAGATCTCTCGAGCACGGCGGAGCCGTCGTTGCAGCCGGCCGCGCCAGCGCTGCGCCAACGCCGCCTCGCTCGTGCCGTTCAGCTGAGCATCGGCCGCAGTCACGGTGAGCAGTGGGAAGGGCGTGGCACGTCCGGGAACCACAGCGGCCAGCTGGTTCAGCCCACCGGCCTGCCGCTGCGTCACAACAACCTGCAAGGCCTCTGGTGCGCCCTGCAGCCCCAGATGATCGGGGTCGCACACCGCCTCTACCGCGCCCACACCAGAGCGCTCGAGCAGGAGCTCGCAGATTCGCTCTCCTGGCGTGCATGGCTGCGTTGGCCGGTAGAGGAGATCAAGGTTCCCCTCGATCACCCGGGCCCGCTCGGCCGCGTCGGGTCCGGCCTCAGGGCCCGCCACGCGCAACGACGCCACGTTGATCACCGGCACGCCAAGGATGCGCACCTGTGAGAGGCGAAAACTGCCCGCCATGGGCTGGCTGTCCTCAGGCGCTGGTGGGCCGGGAGATTCCGCTGAAAGTCCTGGCTGAACAATCACCAGCAACAGCGCTGCCAGGGCAGTGGCCACAAGACGGAGGGGGCGAATGCTCCAAGCCTGTGGTGCCGGACCGGAGACACCACTTCTTGAAGTCGTCCTTCCATTAGCAGTAGCTGTGGCGCGGCTGATTGTGGGGGGCTCCACGCTGGCTGATCCAGAGGTAACCAGTGTGGCAATCAAGGCGCGGGAGACCCACCGTCAAGATCGGGGTGTGATGGCCTTTGTCAGGAACGTTCAGCCAGGCCCGTTTATCCGAGAGCATGCCGCAGCCAGGTGGTGGATCGGCACGGCGCAGTGCGCCAAGAGCAGGACTATCGCCAAGCCCAGCAGAGCCGAGGCAGCGACGGAAGCCGCTCTGCCTGACTGCTCAGACCGAAGCGAGAGACGGCTCCCCAGACGGATCAGGGGTTGGCTGAACCGATCTGCAAAGGTCGGCGCCACCAGTGCCAGTGCGAAGCAGCCCAGAAGCAGCAGGGCCGCCGTTCGGCCCAGAACGTTGGCGCGGAAGGTCCAGCCGCCATCGCGCAACCCCAACAGATCGGCGATGAGCAGGAACACACCCAGATCAGTGCCACGCCCGTCCACATCACCGATCATGGCCTGCAGGCAGTGCGGCAGCGCCTGCCAATGCAGAAAGGAGAGCATCAAGCAAGTCACCGGGAGGCCAAGGGTGTGGTGCTGGTGGGGACTATTGGCACCGGGGGGTGCCCCATGGCTGGCACCTGACTGCATCCAACGGCGCCACCCACTTCCCAGCCGACCAGACCAGAGCGGCCGTGACAACCGAACGGTCAAGAAGATCCTGAGTCACCGGGATAGGAGCACCACCAGGGGGTAGCGGGCCGTGAGCTCAACCGAGGCTGCTGGGGTGTGTGCAGCCCTGCCGACTGAATGGTTCCTAGCAACCAGTGATTTGCAGTCCCGCAGACATGAAAAGCGGCAAGGGCTGGGCTGCAGAGTTGCTGCAATAGCGAGGCATTACGTGGTCCATTCGGGCTCAGATCGTGTTCAGAGAAAAAGATGTGGTGATCGAAGGTGATTCGCCAAACAATTCGGAAACAAGTTGGATGCGTGTCCCAAAGCACAGGACAACAGAACGCAGCAATTGCCCAGAAGCTAGTAGTTAGCCATCAGGTAATTGACCCTCGCTTCGTTGACATTCCCAGACACGACCTGGGCGTCAGCGAGAGGATCATGTCGCAGCTGAGAACGCTAATCTCAAAAGCGGTGGACAACATCAGGCCACCTGCAGATCATCTCTACGAAGTCATGAGTCGCCTTAGCAGGAGCATCAGGCCGAGCAGGACTACGGCCATGGACTGCAGCAACGGTACGCCGATCATTACCACGCTTTGCGCCAACCCAGGCTCAGGCACCTTGCTGGGAGGCGGTGCATGAAGACCCAGAAGGAGTGTACCCCCCAGCGAAAGAACCAGTGTGACGATGAAAAGGACTCTGGCGTCAGTGCTGCGCTCATTCACCCATCCAGCCATCAAGCCAAGCAGCAGATAGGGGGCAACAACCAAGGCCAGAAATGGAAGATCGTTGCCTTGAAAGCCAGACGTGCGAGCACAAACGATGATCAGGCTCGTGATGGCGGCAAACGCGCAGACCATTCTGGTGGCCTGGTCAACCATGACACCCCTTCTCCCCATCATTGCTTCCTGGGCATCAACCGCAGTGGCATCGCCAACGAATCCAGCTGCCGCAGACGTTGCTGCTGACTTGACTTCACGCAGGTCCGCAGGCTCTCCTGAGCCCGCCAGCATTCGTCCATGGTTTCCACCCAGCGGCGCTGATCCTCCATAAGGGCCACGCGCTCTGGCTGCTTGAGCGAGGCATCGTCCCGCAGGCGGCGAAAAGCCTGGCGCAGCTGTACGTCGATGGCCGTCAGCTCGGCATCCCGACAGATCAATACTGTGGCAGCACTGCCGGCGCGCTGACAGCGGATCGTCTCCCCATCGAAGGACTCCGGCGGTGGAGGGATCGCCTGGGCGCCGAGAGTGCTTAAGACCCCTGCCAAAAACAGCGGAAGAACTGGCAACGGCCACCTGCTCATGGTCCAGAAGGATTCATGCGGCGGCGACATTGCCAGCGAGCGTGGCGGGAACATCACTTTGGCACCAAACAAGAAGCAAGGATCAACAGTGTCATGGTCAACAATTATACAATCGTGAGAAGATAGCCCAAGGCAAGCACTTTATCTTGCCGCGTCATCGATGAAGTGAGGGATTGAAGACCACCTATGACCGGGGCTGCATTGGCCATGCTATATCTATTTTAATGCTAGTTACATAGCATTAAACCAATCGAAAGAAGCATCCAAAATGAAAGCAGGCAAGCACATCGTTACCGCCGCTACCGCTCTAGCCGCATTCGGGCTGTATTTGCCGCTCGCCTCCCATGCCATTGATCCTGCCTATGCCAAGAAGCTTGATCGGTCTGGCTGTACCCAAGTCACCGAATTAAAAGGCTGCGATATCAACAAGACCAAAGCCGAAAACGCCAAAGCCGGATTCGGTACCGCTGCCACTGCCACATCGCCCTACGCCGGCCAGTGGATTGCAAAGAACATCGACGGGCGAACCGTTTCCGCAATTCGCATCGACAACAAAAACAAAGTAATGGTAGACGGCAAGTCTGTTGCCAGCAAACTCAGTGACGGTGCCTTGGTGTTCAAGACCGGCTTCATCACATACACGATTCAAGGCGACCCGCGCCTCACGAATGAGAATAGCTGGTTCGATTCTGATTCACAGACCACTGGCCCGATCCGTCGCAAATAATCTCAGGGTCAATTCAGAGGATTAGCAGGGACTGGGCTACTGGTTATGCCACGTCATCACCAGTAGCCAGTTGATCTTTGGGCCACCGCCTGAAAGACTGCTTGGATCAAGCGAAAGCTTCTGATTCGTAGCAGCTTAATGGCGACGGCCCAATTCTTAGCGAAAACATCAATACCGTGTCGCTGCGGTAACTTTCGTGGAAGGTGATCAAACAGGAGTCTATTGCAGACGTAGCGACTTCCTGCACATGTTGAAGCCCCCCTCGCTTCAAACTCTATGTTGGATCAAGGTAGAATCCTGTGACAAATAATCATTCGACCAAGAAAACCGGACGAAGCTGGGAGAGACAGCTGCTATCGGGCTCCTTATTTGGGTTGGTAAGAAAGTTGACGGCGATTTGAGTCGAACAGGCTGCGGCAGGCAGATTGGCCGGCACAATGAGCGCTCCATGGCCAACGCCTGGGAAGGTGTACACATAAGCAGTTTTCAGATTCTTGGCAACGGCTTCCCCATAGGGCTGGGGCGTAACCGGATCAAATGCGCCATTGAAGATAAGTGTGGGAATCTCAGAATTTTGTTGGACAAACGGTGGTTTCAGCTCGATCTGGAGAAGATGACAGGCTTTAATCACAGCTTGGCTTTCACGGATGCCAATTGGCAGCAGTTGTGGATAGGGAGCTGGAAGTACCTGGTCTGGCGTGACTTGCAGCGATTTGGTACGCGCACAGAGGACAGAGTGGTACATCTCTTTCGCATTGTCATTTTCCAAAGCCTCTGACAGTTTCTTGGCAATCCAAGTAAAATCTCCTTGGCTTGCCGCCTGAATTTGCTTAGGCAAATCTCCGCCATGGGGCGTTGTTAAGAGATAGGGCATGATGCCGTCGACGAAGGTATTGCCATCGAGCATGGAGGCGATCTTCATCTGACTGGAAGGAATAGTCAGGGCAAGGTCGATCGGCTTCTGGTTGAGGCGATCCACAAGGGGAAGAAAGTTACGCTCTAGATTGGGATAAGCCCGACTGCATTTCTGATCTTGGGTACAAGCATGGAATACGTTCCGTAAGGCATAGCTGATTGCATGGCCTGATGCCAGATTAAAATCTAGATCTGGCCTGACTACTCCATCAAGGATCACGCTCCGCAGTTGCGACTTGTGCTTGTCTGCCTGAGCGATCACATATTAACCCAACAAAGTGCCATAAGAAACCCCATAGAAATTGAATTGCTCATAACCCAGCGCATCGGCCACAAAGTAGATATCGGCGGCATTCTCGCGGGTATTAAAAGCATTGGGATTTACCCCATGGGTCTTCATGCGCTCGTGACACACTTTGATCCAGTCAGGATCAGTATATTCTTTCTGCTTTTTGGCCACAGTAATATTGTGAGCATTCAACTCTGGACAGGATAGGTATGGAATGACATACTTCGTTCCCCGCTCTTCCATGAAGATTAAGTTGCGGCTCTGAAGTATAGCTTTCAGGCTGGGATAGCTCGGCAGGGCAAGATTGACAAACACACCAATGGTTGTTCCGCCGGGACCACCCTGTTCGACGAACAGTGGATCCGGCGCAGGCACATTGGCCGTACTCCGGGTATGTACAACGCCGAGTTGAATGGAGGGCCCTTGCGGCTGTCCGTGCTGTTCAGGGACAGAAACGTATCCACAATCCGAAAGTTCAGCAACGGAAGAGGGTACGTCAAAAGTTTTGCAATCAACAGCTTTCCATGCTGGGCCAAAGCTGGCACGATTAACTGTTGCCCCATTGGCTGGATTACTGCTTCCACTGAGAAGAGCAACAGACAAGATGGTGAATTGACAAAGTCTAACCAGCAATGGATTCACGAGAGATAGCCCTGAATGTCTAATCCAAGAGTGAAACAAGGATGGTCGTTACGCCTGTAGCGCTGCTGCCAGCCAGGAGCAAGCCGAACATGGCTGCACCGTCGCCGATTGAGAAGACTTTCAACTCAGTGATCAGGGGATCATTAAAGACGGATGCAAGCGACTGCTGTGCTCTGTCCTTGTCATCCGTTTCAGCCATGAGCAAAATCGGCATGAAATGAGACGCAAGGGGATCCACGATTGCTTTTAGCTCTGCCACAACATCTGGCTGAACTTCATCAGGACGGGAATACACCTGTTTCCATTGACTCATCCACGCAGACTCACCATACTCTTCCCACATCGGCCCGACAAAGTGCTGATAATAGTGTCGAGCAATAGTTTCCAGGTCTGCCCCAGGCTTGATCGCATCAGTAAAAACTTCGCTGCCAAAACCGGCTTGACTAGGAGCTCGATAAATTGATTGCAGAGCTATGATGGCGGCTGACAGGGTTTGAGATGAATCGGAAATTGCGGATACCATAGATTCAGTTGCAGCAAGGGCAAGAAAGAATGGCTGCCTCGATATGGTTTGTCATTCGGACAGCAGCAATTGTGTATTTTACAGCCAGCTTGATGAGTAATCATCAGACCATACAGTCAAATTCTCCCATCGAGAAGACTCCACCATCCAGATCACATTGGTTCATGGACGATGGCCACGTTTCACTGCACCCACGGAGAGCCAGGCTCCAGATACAACTGCAGATGCAGAAACAATCCATCCAATCGACCGTCCATGAGTGCTGTCTTGGGGTTCCACTGAAACAGGCATCAGTTCGGGGCGTAGCAAGATCACGAGAATGACCGAGATCAGAAACAGTGCTGCTGACTGCCGAGCAGGAATCTGAGGACACTGACGCTGCAGGATGCGAGCTCCCAGCTTGCCCGCTCCAGCCAAGACAACAACCGTCACCGACCAGGCTCCCCATAACCACACTGACCCCCCCTCTGCCAGGAAAGTTGACGCCTCTCCATCTCGACCATTTCCACCACCAGGGGGCCTGATGGAACCGATCAATGCGCCCTTACAGCGAGGCTGTCAAAGCTGATGTCCGCCGGCGGATGGGGCCTCCCCATCGCCAGAGCGTGACGGAGATCGCCCAGGAGCTGGGCATCCACGTGATCACCCTCTACAAATGGCGCAAGGCCTGGCGTCTGCAGGGGGAGGTGGTGCCGGCTACCCAGAAGGACCCCGAGGGTTGGGGCCCAACTGACAAGTTCACGGTGGTCCTGGAGACTGCTGGGTTCAACGCCACCGAACTCGGCGCTTACTGCCGCGAGCGGGGTCTGTTCCCCGAGCAGGTGGATCGCTGGCGCCAGGCCGCCCAGGATGCCAACGCACAGCCGCTGGTGACGATGGCCGAGCAGAAGGACCTGGAGAAGCGCCACCAGGCCGATCAGCGGGAGATCAAGCGGCTGCAGCAGGAGCTGCGCCGCAAGGACAAGGCCCTGGCGGAGGCGGCGGCGCTGCTGATGGCCTCAAAAAAGATCCAGGCCTTCTGGGGAGAGGACGGGGGCGACTGACCTCACCGTCTGATCGCCGCAAGGCCCTGGGGATCCTCGAGGCCGGCATGGCCGCGGGCGCACGGGCCCGTGAGGTGGCCGCTTTGCTTGGTGTGGGGCTCACCACCCTGCAGCGCTGGCGGCGTCAGTTCGCTGGTGATGGGGACGGCAGCGATCGCCGCAGAGGAAGCCCCCGCCATGTGGCCCATCGCCTGAGTGAGGAGGAGCGCCAGCGAATTCTGCTCACCTGCAACCAGACGGAATTCGCGGCGCTGCCGCCGGGGCAGATCGTGCCGGTCCTGGCGGATCGGGGCCTCTATATCGGCTCGGAGCGGAGCTTCTACCGGGTGCTCCATGCCCACGGCCAGGCCCACCGCCGCGGGCGGGCCCGTCCGCCCCAAGAGCCCCGTCCGGTGCCACGGCTGCAGGCCAGGGGGCCGAATCAGCTGTGGAGCTGGGACATCACCTACCTGCCCACCAGCGTTCGGGGGGTGTGGCTGTACCTCTATCTGGTGATCGACGTCTGGAGTCGCAAGGTGGTGGCCTGGGATGTGGCCGAGCGGGAAGACGCCCAGATCGCCGCTGATCTGGTCGGCCGTGGCTGTCTGCGGGAGCGGATCAGTAAGGGCCGCCGCCAGCCGCTGGTCCTCCATGCCGACAACGGCAACGCCATGCGCGCTGCCACCCTGGAAGCCCGGCTGGAGGAGCTGGGGGTGCTCAGATCCTTCTCCAGGCCCAGGGTCAGCAACGACAATCCCTACTCGGAGTCGCTGTTCCGAACGGTCAAGTACCGACCGGACTACCCCAGGCGGCCATTCCAAAGCAAGGACGACGCCTGCGCCTGGGTGGCCACGTTCGTGAGCTGGTACAACCACCAGCACCGCCACAGCGCCATCCGATTCGTGACGCCCCACCAGCGCCACAGCGGTCAGGCCGAGGAAATCTGCCGCCACCGTTCCCGCGTCTATGAGCAGGCCCGGCAGTGTCACCCCCGCCGCTGGAGCCGCTGCACCCGCAGCTGGCATCAACCGGAGGTGGTCTGGATCAATCCACCGCCTCCAGAAAACGCCAACGGTCCGGCTACTTTGTCGATCGCCGTCTGATTGGCGGCAGGGGCGTCATCTTTTCTGGCAGTCACCGACCCAGATGACAGATCCATCGGAATGGCGAAGAGTGCCAGTGCGCCAAGCACATTGCGGCACCCATAGGTAACCAACACCACCCCAGCCCACCAGATCCCGACCCCGATGGCCACCCACCCAGCCCTTGCATGAAGGGTTTGGGGCGCTGATGACGATAGATGCCTCAAGGATCCACCCACTGTTCAGGCCAATAGGATTGAGCGGAAAAGCTCTCTCCGCTCACTTGACACTGCAGAACGGAATACAAATCTCCCAGCCGATGGCTTGAATCTGTCTCTGGCATCAAGAAGCTTTTGTGAGCAAAACATCCATCTGCCAGCCTCAATGCAGCAGCATGGGCTGGTTCTGATGTGGAGCCCAGCGCGATACTGGCGCCCTGAAGCTGGCCCGCGCGGCTGGGGCCGCCATCAATGGGTCTTTGCCCCCTGCTCGCGGAAGTAGCGCTGAATGGCGTCCTCTGCGATACCGACCTTGGCCGCGTCACAGGCAGAGGTTTTGCTCAAGTAGTTCCCTGCCTTGTTGAAATTGACCCGACAGGCTCCTTCAAACTTCACCTGATGGATGCCCAACAGGAGGGGGACAATCTCTGGTGGATTTTCCGTGGATGCCCCGCTGCCGCTGCTCGCGCCCTTGGCGTAGGGGGCCGTATCCCAGAACACGAAGATCGACTGCTTTTCCAGCCGGTAAACCTGTCCGCGATTGGCCTCCAGCATCTCGCGCTTGGCAGGCTCACCACGCTCATCAAAGAAGGCGTTGGGCGTGCTCTCGTTGGGCTTGAGCTCGATCATCTGGCCGCCCTTGAGCTGAATGCTCACGAAGCCCTGACGCTGGGAAAAGGTACACAGCCCCGAGGAGGTGGCTTTGTCGTCTCCTGCGGGGAAAACATCGCAGCGAGCATCGACAGTGTCGGCCAGTGCTGGGGAAGCGACTGCTACAGCTGCAACACTCAGAAGAGAGGCTGCGAGAATCTTGAGCCGTGTCATTGCGCATGCATGATTTGATGGGATTTTACATGATCCCCCCCCCCCCGTCTTGGTTACGGGCCGGCTCTGGGGGATCTGACATTGCGCCTAATCAGTGGGCATGGACTGTCCTGGCAAGTGACTTCAGATCCTTTGGATGCATTGAATGAGGCCCAGTTTCAGCTCGCGGGGGCACAGCCTCCCAAAGGCGGTGTCAATCCTTCCGTCTTGAGACGGTCTGGATACATTCCGATCCACCTATATTGATCTTCCGTTCCGTGGCCCCATTGACATGATCCTAAAGGCCGATGGTTTAGAGAGTGCCTCGACCAGCTGCAGAGCGCGTATCCGCCCTTCTCTCACCATCGGGATTTCGGGGTGGGTCATGTACAGCGGCCTTGCTGGTGTTCTGCAGTTTCAGACTGGAATTCCCTATCCGCAGTGGTTCAAGACCGCTGACAATGCAGTACAGACGGCAGTCATCCCGCTGGCCCTTGCTGGCTTGGTCTTGCTGGCGTTGACGTTTTGGTGTCGCTGGGATCATGTGTGGCGTGATCCCATCCGGCTGAGGGCCACTGGCATCATGAAGATTTCGATGCTGGCCTGGGTGGCGATGATCGCCTTCCGCATGGTCGGCATCACGTGGAGTTCGGTACCACCGGCCCTCCTTCTGGCGATCATCGCGACGGGGGTCGGCGTCGGTTTCGCCGAGGAGCTGTTGTTCCGCGGCATCTTCCTGCGTTGCTTGCGTGAGGGAGGACGCTCAGAAGCGGCAGCCGCGATCTGGACCGGCATCTGTTTCGGTCTCTTCCATGTACCTAACATTTTCATGGGTATGGGGCTGATCGGCGTACTCCAAGTCATCCTCGCGGCATTAAGCGGCATCATTCTCTATGTGTTCCGCCGTTACAGTGGCCTGATCTGGCCGGCCATGGTTGCGCATGGTTTGTGGGATGTCACGACGTTTCTAGCCGGTGGCTATGCCTACCCCTGGCTTGGCCGGGCATCAGTTGCGGCGCAGCTTATGTTCGTAGTGCTTGGCATCCTTGTCTACATCAGCATCTACAGAAACGATCAAGAGACGGCTGTTATCCCTGAAGTTCAACATCACGATCCAGATCCAACGGCCTGTGTCTCCTAGTTTCTGCCAAAGTCAGAAGAACACTTCCCTCCCCGCTACTCTGAATCCCCGCAGGCAATAAGACGAACCTTCATCGATCGGTGCGGAGCACAATCACCGCGATTGTGCAGACGTCCTGGATCTGCCGCCAGCGTTCTGCTGGGATCCCCAGCAGCTCCGACGACCATTCGGCGGCAGGCCTTGACGCAGCAACTTCTGGCCGCTTGCACAGAAGCCATGGTGCTGCAGGTGGAGGGTGATCTTGCCGTTGGCCGATTGCTGCGGGCAAAGGAGAGGACGTTGGCGTGTGGATTGAGCGGCCGGCAGGGTCGTCGCCGTGGGGCCGTGGGGCAGCGGGTACCGGAACGGGGAAGGCAACGTGTTGTGGTTGCTCAGGCGGTCACTGGAAGGCCTGACACTCCTAGGAGTGTCAGCTCCTGGCTCCCACGCAGCGCCGATCGGCTCTCACGGCCCCGACCAGCGGCTCTGGCGTTGGTACTCAGCCAGCACGGGGCGCAGCAGGCGGTTCGGTTGCACCCGCTCGCCAGGCGGCAGGCGCAGATCCCGTGGCAGGGGGAACAGGCGAGCGATCTGGGCGTCGTCGGCCCAGCGGGCCGTGAACGGCAGCGGGGCGGCCATCAAGGTCTGGCCCGCGCGGTAGGCGATCACGAAGCCCCAGGGGCCGAAGCTGGGCACATCCACGCTGTAGGCGCGGGTGGTGAGCGGAAGTTGCTCGAAGGTGGCCTGGATCGAGGCCAGCACCTTCGGCGTGAAGAAGGGCGTGGAGGCCTGGGTCACCAGCCGCCCGTGCGGGGCCAGCAGTTCCAGCAGCCGGCCGTAGAAGCTGACGCTATAAAGCCGCGCCAGCGCTGCGGTGGCGGGATCAGGGAAATCGGCGATCACCACGTCGTAGGCGCCGGGCAGGTGCCGCACCCGCTCGAAGGCGTCGCCGCTGTGCAGGTGCACCCGTGGGTCGTCGAGGCTGCCCTGGTTGAGGCGCCGCAGGAAGGGGTGGCGGCGGGCCAGCTGCAGCATGGCGGGATCCAGCTCCACCAGATCCACCCGCTGCACGCCCGGCCAGCGCAGCACCTCCCGCAACGCCAGGCCATCGCCGGCCCCGAGCAGCAGCACGCGGCGGGGCTGCGGGTGAAAGGCCATCACCGGATGCACCAGCGCCTCGTGGTAGCGGTATTCGTCGAGGCTGGAGAACTGCAGGTTGCCGTCGAGGAACAGGCGCAGGTCATCGCGGCGGCGGGTCAGCACGATGCGCTGGTGGCGGCTCTGCAGCCGGCCCACCACCGGATCGTCGTAAAGGCTGTCTTCGATCCTGTCGCCCAGGGGCAGCACGGCCCAGGCCACCAGGGCCACCAGCGGCAGCGCGCCGGCCACCAGCCAGCGCCAGCGGCGACCCAGCGGGAACACCCGGCAGATCACCAGGCAGCTGAGCAGCGGCACCAGCGCCAGCAGGCCGGCGGTGGGCAGCAGACCCAGCCAGGGCAGCAGCACCAGCGGAAACAGCAGCGCCCCCACCAGGGCGCCCAGGTAGTCGAGCGCCAGCACCCGCGCCAGCGCTGTGCGCAGGTGCTGCTGGGTTTCCAGCAGGCGGGTGAGCAGCGGCACCTCCATGCCGCCCAACACCCCCACCAGCACGGTGAGCACCACCAGCCCCAGCCACACCGGCCCACCGGCGCCGAACAGGGCGAACAACCCCAGTGGCGCCAGCAGGCAGAGCGGGCTCAGCAGCAGCTCCACCAGCAGGAACAGCCGCAGCAGCCGGGCGAACGGGTTGGGGCCGCAGGCGAGGAACTGGCTCAGCCAGGCCCCCAGGCCCATCGCCGCCAGGAAGGTGCCCACCACGATGCCGGTGGCGAGAGTGTGATCACCCAGCAGGTAGCTGGCCTGGGTGGCGAGCATCAGCTCCAGCACCAGGCTCACGCTGGAGGACACCGCCGCCGCCGCCAGCAGCACCCACACCTGCAGGGGGCGCAGCGGCGGGGCGGCGGGAGCGAGGGGGATCACTTGGCGGTGCCCGGTCCGCGCCCCTGAAAGCCCGACCAATTGCGTGAGCGATCCGGCGCCGCCACCCAGCGGCCCGCCCGGTAACTGCCGCCGTAGCGCACACCGCTGAAGCTGGCCGGCGTGCCCTCCTGGCCGAGCCGGAACAGCGCGGGCTGCAGGATCGCCGCGGTGGTGCCCACACCCACGGCGCTGACGGCCAACAGCAGGATCACCGCGTGTTCGCGGGGCATGGCGGGCGGGCTCCCAACCCTGTGAGCATCTCAGGCTGGAGCGCCCCGCGGCCGCAGCGGCAGCAACGGCACCCGGAATGCCGTCTTCACCCCATCCTCCACGCTCAGCTGCAGCCACTCGATCTCCCAGGGGTCGTCCTGGGGGCCGAAGGCTTCCGGCACCGTCACCCGCAGCCGGAAGCTGCCGGGTTCCGGCAGGCGCAGGTGGTGGGTCTGGGTGAGGGTGAGCCAGTGGTCGCCATCGTTGGCGTGCTTCACCACCGCCAGCGTGGCCTGGTGATCAAGGCGGCGCTCACCGGTGGCATCGCTGAGGCTGAGGCTGAAGGGTGCCAGGGCGGGCGGTGGCAGCTCGGGTGTGGCGCCATCGGGGAGCTCCCAGCGGGCACGCACCACCAGCTTCAGCAGGCCCGGCCCGCCCAGCGGCAGCCGCACGGCCGCCACCCCCTCCTCCACCCGCAGCAGGCGTCGCGAGCGCGCCGCGCCGTACACGGCCGCCAGCAGGCAGAGCACGATCGCCTGGCTGACCACCGCCGTGAACAGCAACAGGCCGGCGTCCACGCTGTGGTTGCGCACCGTGCCGCGCAGCGTCACTGGGGCCTGCAGCGGCAAGCCGCTCACGCCGAGCAGCTCATCGAGTGTCACCTCCAGCTGGAAGCGTCCGCTGGCCTGGGGGCGCAGCTGCAGCTGCAGCGCTGTGTCCCGCTCCTGCCAGCTGCCGCTTTCGCCGCCTTCCACCCAGACGCCGCTTTCGCGCCAGCCGTCCTTGAACAGCTCCAGCACCGGGCGGCCTGTGGCATCCAGCAGGCGCACCCCCAGCGCCACCGTGCTGTTGTCTGGGAGCTCCGCCTCCAGCGCAATCCGTGGGCTGCCCAGCCAGCCATCGCGCAACGTGAATGTCTCGCTGCGGGCCGGTTGCTCCTCCGTCGTCACCAGCAGGAGCCGCTGGGGTGGTTCGAGCGCCGAGAGCGCCAGCACCGCGAGCGGCAGCAGCGGCAGCAGCAGGCCCAGCAGCGGCCAGCGCACGCTGGTGTCACCGGCCGCACCGCCCGATCGGCCTGGTGCCGGGGAGTCCCTACCCTGACGGCGAAGGTGTGACGGGGTCATGGTCAAACCGCTGCTCCAGTTGCTGCTGACGGTTGGCTGGACGTTTCTGGGCGTCATCCTCATCTACGGCGGCCTGCTGCTGTTCGATCGCCTCTCGCCGATCGACTACCGCAACGAGATCCGCAAGGGCAACACCGCCGCCGGTGTGGTGCTCGGCGCCGTGATCCTGGCGATCGCCGCCGTGGTGGTGGCGGTGCTCTCCAGCTGACGGGCGGCGACCCGTGGCCAGCCGCAGCGGCGCCCCGCTCCGCCCGATCGAAGACTGGTTCCGCCAGCAGGGCTGGCGGCCGATGCCGTTTCAGCGCCAGTGCTGGAAGGCCTACCTGGAGGGCCGCGACGGCCTGATCCAGGTGCCCACCGGCGCCGGCAAAACCTATGCCGCCGTGATGGGGCCGATCGCCCGCCTGCTGGCAAGCCCCGGGCCGGGCGTGCGCCTGCTTTATCTCACGCCGCTGCGGGCACTCAGCCGCGATCTGGCCCTGGCGATCCGCGCGCCGATCGAGGCGATGGGCTGGCCGCTGCGGGTGGGCATCCGCAACGGCGACACCGCCAGCGCTGAGCGCAGCCGCCAGCTGCGCCAGCCGCCCCAGATCCTGATCACCACGCCCGAATCGCTGTCGGTGCTGCTGGCGAGCCCGAAGGCCGCCGAGCTGTTCGGCGGCCTCGAAACGGTGGTGCTGGACGAATGGCACGAGCTGATGGGCAGCAAGCGCGGCAGCCAGTGCGAGCTCTGCCTCAGCTGGTTGCGCAGCCACCGGCCCGCCCTGCGCACCTGGGCGATCAGCGCCACGATCGGCAATCTCGAGGAGGCGGCGCGCGCCGCGGTGGGGGCGCAGGCCGCAGCGCCGTTGATCGTCAGCGCCAGGCTGCGCCGCCACACCGAGATCCGCAGCCTGCTGCCCGAGCAGATCGATGGCTTCCCCTGGGCCGGCCACCTGGGCCTGCGCATGTACGAAGAGCTGGTGGCGGCGCTCGATCCCGCCATCTCCACACTGCTGTTCACCAACACCCGCAACCAGTCGGAGCGGTGGCATCAATGCCTGCGGTATGCCTGCCCGGAGATGGAAGGAGCGCTGGCCCTGCACCACGGCTCGATCGACCGGGCCGAGCGGGAGGCGATCGAAGCGGGGGTGAAGGCGGGCGGGATCCGCTGGGTGGTGTGCACCAGTTCGCTCGATCTGGGCGTCGATTTCCAGCCGGTGGAGCGGGTGGTGCAGATCGGCTCCGCCAAGAACCTGGCGCGTCTGCTGCAACGGGCCGGCCGCTCCGCCCATTGCCCCGGCGGCACCTCCCAGGTGCTGTTCATGCCCACCAACGCGCTGGAGCTGCTGGAGGTGAGCGCGATGCGGCGCGGACTGGCGGCGGGGCTGGTGGAGGTGCGGCGGCCACCGCTGGCCCCGCTCGATGTGCTGTTGCAGCACCTCACCACGCTGGCCTGCGGGCCGGGCTTCGAACCTGAGCAGGAGCTGGCCAACGTGCGCAGCGCCTGGAGCTACCGCCAGCTCAGCGACGACGACTGGCAGTGGTGCCTCCGCTTCCTGGAGCACGGCGGCGACTGCCTCGGCGCCTATCCCCGCTACCGCAAGCTCGAACGCGAGGCGTTGGCGGCGCCTGAAAGCACTCCGCCAGAACAGGACCCTCCAGACGCTCCGTTCCGCTACCGGGTGCGTGAGACCGCCATCGCCCGCCTGCACCGCCTCAACATCGGCACGATCACCGCCAGCCGCTCGATCACGGTGAAGGTGGTGCGGGGCGCCACGCTCGGCCACGTGGAGGAGGGATTCGTGAGCCGGCTCAAGCCCGGCGATGTGTTCTTCTTCGCCGGCCGCCAGCTGGAATTCGTACGCCTGCGCGAGATGACCGCCCTGGTGAAGGCCAGCAGCCGCAAGAGCAGCCTGGTACCGGCCTGGGCGGGCGGCCAGATGGCCCTCTCCGATCTGCTCAGCGCACACCTGCGTCAGGAGGTCGATCGCTGCGCCCGGGCCCTGGCGGCCAGCGACCGCAGCGGGAGCCACGAACAGGAGGGCACTTCCAGGCTCGACACCCCCGAGCTGCGGGCCCTGGAGCCGCTGCTGCGCCGCCAGCACGAGCTGTCGGCCTTGCCGCGCGCCCATGAGTTTCTGGTGGAGATCACCCGCAGCCGCGAGGGCAGCCACCTCTACGCCTATCCCTTCGAGGGTCGCTTTGTGCATGAGGGGCTCGGCTTTCTCTGGGCCGGTCGCCTGGCCCGGATCCAGCCCGGCACGATCACGGTGTCGGTGAACGACTACGGCTTCGAGCTGCTGGCCCCGCGCGGCTATCCCTTCGCCGAGCTGTTCGAGAGCGAGGCCCCCACCCTGCTGGCCATCGAACGCCTTCAGGAGGATCTCGAGGCTTCGATCAACCTCTCCGAGCTCTGCCGCCGCCGCTTCCGCGCGATCGCCCAGGTGAGCGGCCTGGTGCTGAACGGCTTTCCCGGCCAGAACAAAACCGGCGGCCAGCTGCAGATCAGCGCCTCACTGCTGTTCGACGTGTTCCAGCGCCACGAACCCGGCCATCGGCTGCTGGCCCAGGCCCGCCGCGAGGTGCTCGACGAGCAGCTGGAGCTGGGCCGCCTGCAGGCGGCTCTCACGCGCCTGCGCTCCAGCGAGCTGCGCCTGGAGCTCACGCCGCGCCCGGGGCCGTTCGCCTTCCCGCTGCTGGCGGAGCGGCTCAACAACCGCATGAGCAACGAATCGGTGCTGAGCCGGCTGGAGCGGCTGATGGCGGAGGCCAGGCGGGCTGAAAACCACATCCCCGCCTAATCTGATCTGGATTGATCAGCAACTTGTGCGTAGGGTCATCTACTGGCTGATGGGCGATCGGGCCGGCCGGGTGGTCGTCGGCAGCTGGCGCTGGCTCTGGGGTCTGCCGGTTGAATCCGGCGGCAAGGTGGCTGTGGCCGTGGCCGAGGAGTCGCTGCAATCGATGCAGGAATCCGTGCAGAAGCTGGCCAGGGCCGTGGCCCAGCAGGTGGGTTCCTACGAGCGGGCCAGGAACAAGTACCAGGAGAAAACCCGCGAGCTCAGCACCTATGAGCACCAGGCCCGCCTGGCCAGGGACTCCGATCAGATCGATGCTGCCCGGTTGGCGATGGGCCGGGCCATCCAGATCGAGAAGCTGCTGCCCGCCCTCGGCGAGCAGGTGCAGCAGGCCGAAGCGTTCGTGAAGGCCTCCAAGGACAAATTGAACCGCGAGCGCCTCAAGCTCGAACAGTACAAATCCGACATGCAGAACATGAAGGATCTGGCTGAAGTCAACGCGGCGCTCGAATCGATTGCCAAGGTCAACAACGATTTCGACATCGGCTCTGCCCGCTCCTCCTTCGAGGCCGCCAGAAATGCCGTGGAGGGCCGCCACCTCACCAGCACCGCCCTCGCTGAACTCTCCGAGAATCCCCAGGAGAAAATGGCTGCCGATCTCGAGCAGCTCAGCCTGGATGAGGAAGTGTCCCAACGCCTCAGTGCCCTGAACCCTGCCCCGATGCGGCGCCTGCCGGAACTCCCACCACCATGAGCAGCAACGATGGCGGCAGCACCCGCAGCGGGCCACCCCCGATCATTTACATCCTGTTGCTTCTGGTCGGACTGGCGGCGCTCTGGACCTACCGGCCGCGTCTGGCCAATCTGCTCAAGGCCGGAGCCCCGTTCCCCAGCCTGCCCGGACTTCCCCAGGCTTCACCAGGCGGCGGCGGCCAGGGCGATCCGGCGGCGCTCTTTCCGCTGCCGGCAAGCGTTCCGGCCGGCACCACCGTCAGCATCGATGGCTCCACCAGCATGGTGCTGATCAACGAAGCACTCAAACTGGGGTTCGTCAGCGCCTTCCCCGGCACCGAGGTCAGCACGGCAGCGGTCGGATCCGACAACGGCATCCAGGCACTGCTGGGAGGCAGCATCACCCTGGCGGCGATCTCCAGACCGCTCACCGCCGAGGAGCAGGGCCGCGGCCTGGCCGCCATCCCTGTGACCCGTGATCGCATCGCCCTGGTGGTGGGAGTGGACAACCCGTTCCGCCGGGGGCTCTCGCGCCGCCAGGTGCAGCAGATCTTCCAGGGCGAAATCACCAGCTGGACCACCCTGGGGGGCGTCGATCGGCCGATCCGGGTGCTGAACCGGCCGAGCGTCAGCGGCACCCACACCGCCTTCCAGGCGATCGTTCTGGAAGGCAGGCCGTTCGGCACAACCGCCAACATCACCAGCCTCGCCCGGGACGCCACGACGCCGATGCTGCGCATGCTGGGAAGCGACGGAATCGGCTATGCCACCTACGGCCAGGTGGCTGACCAGCAGACCGTGAGAGTGCTGGCGATCGACGGGAACACGCCGGAAGCAGCCACCTACGCCTTCCAGCGTCCGCTGTACTACGCCTATCGCCAGCCAGCCGATCCAGCGGCGAAAGCCTTTCTCGGCTATGCCCTTTCCGAGGCCGGCAGGAAGCGGATCGAAGCAGGGGTCCAAGGTCCCTGAGGGGGCCGGACCCATCCTGATCGCCGGATCTCTCCGACGGCACACAGCCGGGGTTCAGGCCTTCTCCAGCCGCTTGATGATCACGCTCATCAACACCAGTGAGCCGACCAAGGCAATCAGCAGGGCGACAGTCATCGAGAAACGGGGCGGTTCAGACGGATTATCGCCGCTGTGATCAACCCTGTTCCGCCACAGGGGGCTGGGGATCCAGACAACGCTCGCGCAGCAGGCGGGAAACCGTGAGGTTGGCGCAGGGCGGATCGGTATCCATCTGGAGCAGCCACTCCGCCATTTCCATGCGCAGGGCGTAGGCATCTTCAAAGCGTTCCACCTGCTCAAGGCCGTGCAGGCGTCGCTCCATCCACTGACGGGTTTCGCTGGGCAGTTGGCGCTGAAACCGACGTTGGCTCACGGGGAAACTCCCGGTGGGTGTGCTGATCCTGCCTGATGGACCGCGATTGTCGGTAGCCAACCGAACACATTTCCAGCTGCGCTGCCGCCCGGATCCCAGTCGCTCAGAGCGTCACACCCACCAACCAGCGTCCCCCGACCCCGATCGCCAAGGCTCCCAGGCAGGCCAGCCAGACCAGCCGGCGGCTTGGCAGGAGCAAGCGGCGCAGCACCAGCCAGGAACCCGCTCCACCGACCAGCAGCACAAGGCTCTGGCAGAAGGCGATCACGTGGGGATCAGCGCTCCAGCTGGGCAGCGGCAGCTGGAAGCTGACCGGCAGCAACCGGCCCGCTTCCGCCATCCCCACCGGCAGGTGCCGCGCCAGCAACAGCCCCCAGAGCAGGGGCAGCACGCCATAGAGCCCGAGGCGCAGACGCCGGGCAGCCCGCTCCGGCGGTGCCAACCAGCTCCCGATCCGAAGCGCAAGCAGGGCCAGGGCCGAAGGCAGCGCCAGGGCCAGGGCGGCGAAGGCCAGGCGCGGCAGCAAGGGGCCCGCCTGCAGGCTGTCGGGGGCCAGGGGCAGACCCCCCAGCAGCCGATCCCAGAACTTCAGGCAGACGCCGCCGGCGAGCACCAGGATCAGACCAGCCTCCCCATCGGGTGGCGCCATCTCCCGCTGCAGATCGGCGGCGGGTGGGCGCAGGCTCAGCTGCACGGAGCGGTGCGGGCAGGCCTGGACGCAGGTGAGGCAGAGCACGCAATTGCGGTTGTCGGCCAGATGGGCGGGGTGGGTGCCGAGCGGGCAGCCGGCCGTGGCCAGGCCCTCCCCCTCGGCAGGGCCGCCCTTGAAGCAGGCATAGGTGCTGCAGCTACCGCTGCAGGTGCCCTGCTGGGCGCGCAACTCCAGAATCGAAAGCTTGGCGAACAGGCCATTCATTCCCCCCACCGGGCAGAGATAGCGGCACCAGAAGCGCTTCTCGAAGCGCAGCGAGCCGATCACCGCGCCCGCCGTGATCAGCAGCAGCAGGGCGCTGCTCAGCCGGGCGCTGTTCTCCAGATCGGCCAGCTCCTCCCAGAGCAGAATCGCGGCAAAACCAGCTGCCAGGGCCGGCGCCGCCCAGGCGTCGGTGTTGCCCCGGGGCCAGCTGGCCGGTTGCCAGCCGAGCGCCCGTGCCAGCCGCTGGACGATCTCACCCCAGACCATGAACGGGCAGAACGAGCACCAGAGCCGCCCCACCAGGGGATAACTGAGCAGGATCAGCGGCCACCACCAGGCCCAGAACATGTTGAGCCCGCCGTTGTGGCCCCGGTCCTGGGGCCCCAGCCAAAGCCAGAGGTTGACCAGCACGAACACCCAGCTGACCAGACCGAACAGCAGGCTGTTCCAGAGCCGCGGCGAACGCATCCACTGACGCAGCGGCGGCTTCCAGCGCCAGAGGTCGAAGCGCAGCCGCTGGGGCCGTGGCGTCAGCCAGAACACCTCCTCGGGAAGCTGCAGCGGAGGGTTCCGCTCGGCTTCAGGCAGGCTGGGGACCGGCACCTGCCGCAGCGCCCGCTCCACCAGGCCTTCGAGTTCCCGCACATTGCCGGGGAAATCGTGGATCTGCAGCCGGCGGATCACTTCCTCACCCACGACCGGCGACACCGACCAGCCCAGCGCCCGGCTGCGCAGCCGCAGCAGGTAGCGCAGCCACTCGCCCAGGTCCTGGCGCCGCACCCGCAGCGGTGGCACCCGGATCACCGAGCAGCAGCGATCAAAGTCGGGCAGGGTCGTTTCGGTGGTGAAGAACAACCGGCCGGCGAAGCGGCGGGACGTGGAGCCGGCTCCGGGGGGCCTCCAGTCGCCACTGCGGGCCAGGCTGAGCAGGGCCGGCAGCAGGGCCGCATCGACGCGGTCGAGCTTGTTGATCAGCAGGCTGCCGGCGCCGATGTCATCGAGCAGCGAGCCGGCGCCATCACTGCCGGCACTGCCGAACAGCTCCGCCCCATCGCCCCGCAGCAGGGCCCCATCCAGCTGCACCATCAGGTGGCGGCGGGTGGTGGAGCCGAAGTGGATCAGGGCGGCCACATCATCTTTCTCCAGCCCGGGCTCACCGGCGATCAGCACCGGCCGGCGCTCCGGGTCGGCGGCGGCCTGCCGCACCCGCTCCCTCAGCCCTGCGGCATAGCGGCTGCTGCCGACGATGCCCCGCCGGGCCCGGCCGACCAGGTGGGGGGCCAGGCGCTGGAAGCGCTCGGGGACGTGGAGCGGCTCGGAATCTGTCACCGTCTCTCCTGTTCGATGGCCGTCACAGTGACCTGGGAGCGATCCGGTGAGCAGGTGGGCTCTGCCAGTCTGAAGCCGGTCTGCAGGATGATCGACAGATGACCCTGACTCTTTACGGTGGCGCCCGCAGCCGGGCCTCGATGCCCCGCTGGTACCTGGCCGAAAAGGGAATCCCGTTCCAGTGGACGCTGCTGGACATGGCCGCCGGCGAGCACCGTCAGGAGCCGTTCCTGGCGCTCAACCCGTTCGGCAAGGTGCCTCTCCTGATCGACGACGAGGCGGTGGCGGCCGATGGCGGCAGCCTCAGCCTGTTCGAGAGCGGTGCCATCCTCCTTTACCTCGCCGATCGCTTCGGTCACGAGTTCAGCAGCCCGGCCCAGCGGGCCGAGGCGGAGCAGTGGGTGCTGTTCGCCAACGCCACGCTGGCCACGGCCCTGTTCGTCGAATCGGCGCGCCAGAAGGAGTTTCCCCGCTTGATGGCGGCCCTGAACAACCGGCTGGCAGGCGGCGCCCCCCTGCTGGGCACGGCCTGGGGGGTGGCGGATTGCGCCGTCCAGGCCCATCTCGCCTACCTGCCGGTCTTCTTCCCCCAGCTCGACCTCAGCCCCTACCCGAACGTGCAGAGCTGCATCGCCGCCACCCAGGCTCGCCCCGCCTACCAGGCGGCGATGGCCACGGGCTGAGCGATCGGATGCCCAGCCACCATCCCTTCGTCTGGCGCGGTCATCGCCTTGAGCTGCTGGCAGCCAAGGCGATCTGGGATCCGGCCCAGGGCCTGCTGCTGCTGGCCGATCTGCATCTGGGCAAGGCGGAGACCTTCCAGATCCACGGCATTCCCCTGCCCAGCGACGGCGATCTGGCCACCCTCAATGCGCTGCTGGCGCTCGCCCATCACTGGCGTCCCCGCGAGGTGGTGCTGCTCGGCGACCTGATCCACAGCCGACTGGGGCTCACCGCTGAGCTGCGCCAGAAACTGGCGGCCCTGCCGGAGCTGCTCGGCTGCCGGCTCAGCCTGATCGGTGGCAACCACGAACGGGGCAGCTGGCTGGAAGGATTGGCTGCCGGGCCCAGCGGCGCCAGGGGGCCGCTCTGGCTCAGCCATGCTCCGGAGCGGGCGCCGGCCGGCGGGGTGGAGCGGCTCAATCTCTGTGGCCATCTCCACCCGGTGGCGGTGGTGGGCTCCGGCGCTGACCGGCTCCGGCTTCCCTGCTTCAGCCTGGACCCAGCCGTCCCACGGCTGGTGCTGCCGGCCTTCGGTCAGCTGACCGGCGGCCACCCCTGCGATCCGCACCAGCCCTGCTGGCTGGTGGCCGATGGTTCGATCGTGGCCTGGCCAGGGGCGGGAACTAGAGGCTGCCGGCCAGGGAACGCACCACATCGCCCCGGGTGAGCACCCCGACGAGCTTGCCGCCATCAAGCACGAACAGGCGCTGGGTGCTGCGGTCGTGCAGCAGCCGGGCCGCCTCAGGCAGCGATAGATCCGCCTCGCAGCTGTGGGGATGCTCCTGCATCAGCTCCCCCACCGTGCTGCCGAGCACCTGGTGCACCTGCCTGTCCCAGTCGAGCGGGTTGCGCAGATAGATCACCGCATCGAGCAACATCACATAGGGGCCGGCATCGAAGCCGCTTTCCTTCACCATCAGGTTCTGTTCGGTGAGTTCCCCGACCAGGGCGCCGCTGCCATCCACCACCGGCAGGCCACTGATGTGGTGGTCGGTCATGAGCTGCACCGCCTCCTGGAGCGGGGTCGCCGGGGTGACACTGAACACGGGGGTCGTCATCGCATCCGTCACACGAACGGCGGACGGGGAGTCGGTTGTCATCGGCGCGGCGCGGCTGCAAGGGTTCTAGGCCAGCGGGGCGCGGTTCGAGAAGCTCCGCCGCCGATCCAGGGGGAACGGCGCCGCTGCCCGATCAGACTGGCGGTCTCAGCCGGTGATCGACCGTGTCGCTCCGATCGATGCAGCAGGCAGGGCCACCCGTCGCTTCCAGCCGGTCGAGGGCCCTCGCCGATGGGCTCACCGTGGCGCGCGCTCTGATCGGCCTGCCCCTGCTGCTGGCCCTGCTGGCCGGACAGGGCGGGCTGGCCTGGGGCCTGCTGCTGAGCGGCGGCCTCAGCGACTGGGCCGATGGCGTCCTGGCCCGTCGGGCCGGCGGTGGCTCCGCCTGGGGGGCCCGCCTCGATCCCCTCACCGACAAGATCCTGATCAGCGCCCCGCTGCTCTGGCTCGGCTCCAGCGGCAGCCTGCCGTTGTGGGCGGTGTGGCTGCTGCTGGCCAGGGAGCTGCTGATCTCAGGCTGGCGGTCCGGCCAGGGGGACGGCGGCCCCGCCTCCCGCGCCGGGAAAGCCAAGACCATCCTCCAGTTCAGCTCCCTGCTGCTGCTGCTCTGGCCCGCCGAGTGGAACCCGGCGGGCCTTGAGGTGGCCAAGGCCCTGCACAGCCTGGGATGGTGGCTGTTCTGGCCCTCCCTGCTGCTGGCGCTCAGCTCGGCGCTGGGGTATCTGCGCGCCGACCGTCGCAACTTTTAAGATTCAGACACTCACCTCAAGCCATGAGCAGCTCGGTCAGCCAGCACGCCATCGCCCCCGCCCAGGTGCGGCGCGGCACCGGGGCCTGGCCCGAATCCCTGCCCAGGATCGCCGCCCTCTGCGCCCGCCCGCTGCTGCTGGGCCGCTCCGCAGCCACCGCCGCCCTGCGGGCCAGGCTGCTGGCCGACCTGCGCGGCGCCGGACTAGATCCGCTCCAGGCGGAACTGCAACACGACTGTTGTGAGGAGGATCTGGCCCGCCTGGCAGCGGTGGTCCTGGCGGCCGCCGAGCGGGGCGCCGCCGTCGATGCCGTGATCGCCGTCGGTGGCGGCAAGGTGATGGACGCCGGCAAACTGCTCGCCCACCGCCTCGGCCTGGCCTGCATCACCGTGCCCAGCAGCGCCGCAACCTGTGCCGGCTGGACGGCTCTGGCCAACCTCTACACACCAAACGGTGCCTTTCAGGGGGATGTGGCCCTGGAGCGCTGCCCAGATCTGCTGATCTTCGACCACGAACTGGTGCGCCAGGCTCCGGCCCGCACCCTCGCCAGCGGCATCGCCGATGCGATGGCCAAGTGGTACGAGGCCTCGGTGAGCAGTGGCGGCAGCAGCGATGGGCTGATCCAGCAGGCGGTCCAGCAGGCCAGGGTGCTGCGCGACCAGCTGCTGCTCGATGGGCTGGAAGCGATCGCCTCCCCCGGCAGTGAGGCCTGGGTCAGGGTGGCCGAAGCGGCCGCGCTCACCGCCGGCCTGATCGGCGGGGTCGGTGGTGCCGGCTGCCGCACCGTCGCCGCCCATGCCGTCCATAACGGCCTCACCCAGCTGGTGGCCAGCCATGGCGCCCTGCATGGCGAGAAGGTGGGCTTCGGCGTGCTGGTGCAGCTGCGGCTGGAGGAACTGCTCTGCTCCAGCCAGCTCGCCGCCCAGGCGCGGCGTCAGCTGATCGGCCTGTTCCGCTCCCTTGCCTTGCCGGTCCGTCTCGACGAGCTGGGCCTGGCCGGCGCCACGCTCGGCGAACTGCAGGCGGTCTGCGCCTTTGCCTGCCGGCCCGGCTCCGACCTGCACCGTCTGCCCTTCCCGGTGACGGAAGCCGATCTGCTGGCCGCCCTGGTGAGCACCACCGCCGGAGCGCTTCTCCCGGAGGAACGCTCCGCCAGCCGTGAGCCGGTTTCTTGAGCCCCGAGCCAGCAGCGGCAGGCGCCTCCGGCCGGGAGCTGCTCGCCTGGGCCGCCCACTCCCTGGCTGACCCCCAGGGGCGGTCGCTGGCCGCAGCCGTGCAGTGGTGGGAGCTGCCGGGATGGCCGGATCGCTGGCCGGTGGCCGTGCTGGGCAAGGGGGAACCGATCCTGCTGCTGCACGGCTTCGACAGCTCCCTGCTTGAGTTCCGGCGGCTGGCGCCCCTGCTGGCCGAACGGGCGCAGCTGTTCATCCCCGACCTGTTCGGATTCGGATTCAGCCCCCGCCAACCCGATGGCGCCGATGGCCCGGCCGGGGTGCTGGGGCATCTCGATGCCGTGCTGACGGCCATCGCCAGCCTGGATGCAAGGCCCGTGGGTCTGATCGGTGCCTCGATGGGTGGTGCCGTGGCACTGGAACTGGCCCGCCGCAGTCCGGAGCGGATCGGCCGTCTGCTGCTGCTCGCCCCAGCGGGGCTGACCGGCCGTCCGCAGCCGATCCCACCCCTGCTCGATGCCCTGGGTGTGTGGTTTCTGAGCCGGCCTGCGGTGCGGCGGGGCCTCTGCCGCCAGGCTTTTGCGAACCCGTCAGCCAGCGTGGGACCGGCCGAAGAAGAGATCGCCTCTCTGCATCTGCGCACGCCGGGCTGGGGCAAAGCGCTGGGGCGCTTTGCCCGCAGCGGGGGCTTCGCTGGCTGCGGTGATCCCTTGCCGCCGCAACCGCTGCAGGTGCTCTGGGGCGCCGACGACAGGATCCTGCGGCCACCGCTGAAGCGAGCGGCCCTGGCCCTGCTCGGCGATCGGGTGCAGGAGCTCAGGGATTGCGGACATCTTCCCCATCTGGATCAGCCCAGCAAAGTGGCCGCCTCCTGGTGAACCGAAGGCGGCCCTGGGTTCACCAGAGACCGCGGATGGGCTCAGGTGCAGGAGCCGGCTGGAAGATGGGTTCGGGGGCGGGAGCAGGCTGCATGATCGGCTCCGGAGCGGGGGCTGGCTCCACAACAACCACAGCGGCGGGCTGCCCGAAGCGGTAGCGGAATCCGAGCTTGGCGCCGAAATCGTTGTAGGAGTCGTAGCGGAGGTTGTCGCCATCGAAGCCGGAGGCACCGGAATAGGTGCCTTCCACATACACGTCAGCGTTGTTGCTGACCCCATAGCTCACGCCCAACTTGGCCTGCCAGCCGAACAGGCCCTGGTTGTCGCTGCCGGTGGAGACGCTGTTGCCGTTGCCCGAAAGCCTGATCCTCGGGGTGCTCAGGTTGGTATAGCCGATGCCTCCACCGAGGTAGGGAGTCCAGCGGCTGCCGGTGTTGATGTCCCAGTAGGCGCTGGCGAAGATGTCGTTCTTGTTGATGATGCCTGAGGAGCCGATGTTGAAGTCGTTGCCGTTGTCCGAGACGCTCACATCGTTGACGCTGCCGCGGGTGTAGCCGTAGCTGAGCTCCGTCCGGATGGCACCGAAGTCGTAGCCGACGGCCAGATCACCGGAGAAGCCGCCGCCAAAGCTCACATCCCCGTTGACGTTGTCGAAACCCTGATTGTCCAGATTTCTGGTGCGGACGCCCAGCTCGCTGGGCCAGGCGGCGCCGAGACCGATCCCGACATACCAGCCGGTGGATTGTTCGTAGACCACCGACTCAGGCGTTCCGAAGGCCTGGGCAACCGTGCCATTCCGATTCATGCCCGGTTCGGTGGCGGGCAGTGCCGCGATCGGTGCGCCATCCGGGCTCAACAGGGCGGCACGGCCGGGAGCGGCCTCAGCGGCCGGCTCGATGGCACGGGCCGGGACGGCGAAACAGGTGCTGGCTGCCGTGAGCAGAACGCCCCATAGCAGGGCCGCGCGGCTGGAGTTGTTCATTGAAAACGTTTTCCTGGATAATTCTTTCTAAGCACGCCCTTTCTTGCACTGCCAGCAAAAGGCCACTCAGCAAGCTGTCTGTCCGTGGGGGGCTGGGCGGGCTCTGTTAGGAGAACGGCAAGCATCTGCTGTTGGCATGGCCGGCTCCGAACCTGCGGACACATCCATCCACCAGGGAAGCGGCCCGCTGCTGCAACTGATCGCAGCGGGGCTGCAGGTCTGGATCCGCAGCCAGTGCGAGGCGGTGGAGAGCCTTGAGCTGCAGTTGCACGGCACGGCCATCCAGCTGCTGCGCGGCCGGCTGGAGGGGATCACCCTGATGGCCAGGCGCGTGGTCTACCAGGAACTCCAGATCGAGCTGGTCCAGCTGCGCAGCGATCCGCTGCAGCTGCGGCTTGGTCAGGTTCTCAAGGGCGAGCCGATCCGACTGGATCACCCGTTTCTGGTGCGGGGCCAGGTGGCCTTCACCGCCGCCGGCCTCAGCGGCTCCCTGGTCCGGCCGCGCTGGCAGGCCCTGGCCGATTTCCTCGGCGAGCAACTGCTCGGTCTGAGCCCTTTGAAGGGCCTGCGGATCGTGCGAGACACCCTGGTCTTCACAGCCCAGGCGGCAGGGGAAAGCCGTCTGATGGAACTGGAAACCAGGCCGGAGGCCATCGCCGGCAGCCTCGGCATCCTCTCCCTCGACGGCGACCTGAGGCTGCGCCTGCCGATGGATCCGAACATCCGGCTCGAAACCGCCAATCTCGAAGGGGGCATGCTCCAGCTGCACGGCGAAGCACAGGTGACCCCCTGACTGCCGCCGGCCGCTCAGCCGAGCAAGGGCAACACCAGGGTCACGTAATAGAACACCACCGCCGGGGTGAACAGATAGCTGTCGATCCGGTCGAGGATGCCGCCATGGCCGGGGATGGCATCACCGGAGTCCTTCACCCCCGCATCCCGTTTCATCATCGATTCGGTGAGATCACCCACCAGGGCGAACACCGACACCAGCCCACCGAGCAGCCCGCCCACCGCCCAGCCCCAGGGCCAGCCCAGCACAACCCCACCGAGCCCACCGACCAGCAGGGAGCAGGCCAGCCCCCCCAGGGCCCCTTCCACGGTCTTGCCAGGTGAAATCGGCGAGAGCGGATGCCGACCCAGCCGGCGGCCGATCACATAGGAGCCGATGTCGGTGGCGACCACCAGCAGGCAGGCCAGCAGGGTGAGCAGCATCCCTGGGCTGACGGCCCAGCCGGCCGTCTCCAGGTGGGGGGCCAGGGAGCCGGCGCTCAGATCGCGCAAGCGCAGCCAGTGGCTGGGCAGAAAACCGAGATAGAACAGCCCGAAGATCGAGGCGGCGATGTCGGCGATCGTGCCGGTGACCGGCTGCAGAAGCAGCCAGGCGCAGATCGCCGCTCCTGACACCGGCAGCACCGCCGCTGCCAGATCCGCCGCCATGCCGCCGCCGCTGGCCCACTGGGTGGCGATCAACAGCAGCTGGCAGACCACCAGGGTGGTTTTGGTGGCAGGCCTGATGCCCTTGAACTGGGCCAGCCGAAAGAACTCCAGCAGGGCCAGGTGCACGATCACCCCGACCGCCAGGGTGAACCACCAACCCCCCAGACCAACCACCAGCAGACCGAACGCCCCTGCCGCCAGCCCACTGACCACCCGCGGTTGAGAGGTTGGCGCTCTGGTGGATTCGCTCACCCGTGCCGCTCTGCCGCGATCAGGAAGAGGGGTTCGGCCGCCGCCAGGCGGGCCTGGCTGCCACGCCGCTGCATGCGATGCACCGTCGCCTGCACAACCTGCACATCCAGGGCTTCCAGCTGGCCGAGGGTATCGGTGGCATCCACCAGCCCCTCCAGATTCGCCGTGCTGATCACAAGGCGGCCGCCGGGTTGAAGCGCACTCCAGACGGCGTTGAGCACGGAGGGCAGCGGGCGGCCCACCTCCAGCAGCACCCGATCGGGCCGGCCCGGCAGGATGTGAAGGTCGTCGGGAGCCTGCCCGGCGTGGATGTGCAGGTTGGCGATCCCGAAGCGGCGCCGGTTTTTCTCCAGCAGTTCAATCGCCTCTGGATCCCGCTCGAGGGTGTGCACCACGCCGGCGGGCATCAGCCGGGCAATCTCCAGGGCGAGGGCCCCGGTTCCGCCGCCCACATCCCAGACGAGCGAATCAGCCCGGGGCCGCAGGTGCGCCAGCAGCATCACCCGCAGCTCCATCGGCGTCGGGCTGAAGCCCGGCGCGTCCTCGAAGGCGCCATCCGGCAGGCCCGGGGTGACGAAGTCCCAGGCGAAATCTGAACCCGTTCCTTCACCGGCTGTTGCCCCGGAACTGCCGTCCTCGCCGGAAGCGCCCATTCGCAGCGCCATTCAGGCCACAACCTTCAAGCTATCAGCGATCTGGTCAGGCCAGAGACGCCGCTGCTCCAGGAGCCAGTCGGCCCGGGGCGGGTCGATCCGCTCTCCGGGGATCAGCAGCGGAATGCCAGGCGGGTAGGGGCAGACCGGCTCCGCCGCCACCCGGCCGGCTGCAGCGGCCAGGGGAACGACCTGGCAGGGTGCCCGCCAGGCCTGCCCGACCGGCAGCTCCGGTTCGCCGACCAGGGGCAGGGGAGGCGGCTGAAACGCCGGCAGGGGTTGGCCACCGAGGGCGGCGTTGAGCTGCTGCAGCCGACGACCCAGGCGCCAGCCCAGCCCGAGGGGTGGATGCAGCCCCAGGCAGAAGGTGAGGCAGCCGGGTTCCGGCAGCTCGGCGATCACGCCCCGCTCGAGCAGCCATTGATCGGCCTGCAGGCCACTGATGCCCAACGCCGCGGTGTGCAACACCAGCCGCAGCGGGTCCTGGTTGGCCACCAGCGGCAGCCCCGCCGCCGCCAGGCTGCGCCGCAGCTGGCTGCCGATCCGCAGGGCACGGGCCAGCTGCGCTCCACCCTCACGGCTGTGGAGCTGGGTGATGGCCGCTTCAGCGGAGGCCAGCAGCAGGGCGCTGGGGCTGGTGGTCTGCAGCCAGAGCAGCGCCCGCTCCACCTCCGCAACGGCGACCCGGCCACCCTGCAGCAGCAGCGCGGCGCTCTGGCCCAGCCCACCGGCCGCCTTGTGCAACGACTGGACCACCAGATCGGCGCCGGCGCCCAGCGCGGAAGTCGGCAGGAGATCGGGGGGCAGGGCGGCGGCACCGAAATGGGCGCCGTGGGCCTCATCGACCAGCACCGGCAGGCCGTGCTGGTGGGCCAGCTCGATCAGCCCCGCCAGTTCAGCGGCCAGGCCCTGGTAGGTGGGATGAACCAGCACCAGGGCAGCCACAGAACCGGCGGCGGCGAGGACCCGCTCCAGCCGGGCCGCTGTGGGCGGCAACCAGAGGCCGGTGGCGGCATCGAAGGGGAGATCGAACAGCACCGGCCGCAGCTGGGCCAGCACGCAACCGTGCAACAGGCTGCGGTGCAGATTGCGGGGCAGCAGCACCCTGGAGCCCGGCGGGGCCAGGGCCAGCAGGCCAGCCTGCAGCAGGCCGCTGGCACCATTCACGCCGAACCAGCAGCGATCACTGCCGCAGAGGGCCGCCGCAGCGCCCTGGGCCACAGCCACGGCGCCATCGGCTTCGAGGGGGCCGCCGATCCAGGGGAGCTCGGGCAGATCCCAGCGGCCCGGGGGGCCGGCCAGCAGCTGACGCAGTCCCGGCGCCAGACCCCGGCCCCGGCCATGGGCCGGCAGATGCAGGGCCAGGCCAGGCCCCGGGGCGCGCAGTGCGTGCAGCAGGCGCATGGCCAGGGCGGGAATGTTCCTAGAGTCTGGGGTCAGATCCGTGGCTGCCCGGGAGTTTCCACCATCACCACAAGCGTTTCGTCACCCCCGGCCCGCTTCGCCTCCCTGGCCCCGGAGCCGAGCCCCATCTACGACCCCCGGGCCGATCGCCGCTGGCTGCTGCTGCGGCCCTGGATCCTGATCGCCCGGTTGGTGGAGGTGCTGTGGCAACTGCTCGGCCTGGCGGTGCTCCTGGCCGTGCAGGGGGACAGCCGGGATCCGGCCGTGCAGCAACGGGTGGGGAAACGCATTCTCACCACCCTTTCGGGTCTGGGCCCCTGCTTCATCAAGGTGGGGCAGGCCCTCTCCACCCGTCCCGACCTGGTGCGTCGCGACTGGCTGGACCAGCTCAGCCAGCTGCAGGACAACCTGCCCCCCTTCCCTCACGCCGTTGCCCTGGCGGTGATCGAGGCCGAACTGGGCGCACCGGCCGAGCAACTCTTCGAGCACTTCCCCTCCTATCCGGTGGCAGCAGCCAGCCTCGGCCAGGTCTACAAGGCTGAGATCGCCGGCGGCCACTGGGTGGCCGTCAAGGTGCAGCGGCCCAACCTGGCCTTTCTGCTGCGACGGGATCTGGTGCTGATCCGCCTGATCGGCGTGCTCGGCGCCCCCTTCCTGCCGCTCAACCTCGGTTTTGGCCTCGGCGACATCATCGATGAATTCGGCCGCAGCCTGTTCGAGGAAATCGACTACTGCCGCGAAGCCGACAACGCCGATCGCTTCGCCGCCCTGTTCGCCACCAATCCGGCCGTCACGGTTCCGACGGTGGAGCGGCTCCTCTCCAGCCGCAGGGTGCTCACCACCAGCTGGATCAACGGCATCAAGCTGCAGGACCGGCAGGAGCTGGAGTCCCACCATCTCGACCCGGAAGCCCTGATCCGCACCGGCGTGATGGCGGGCCTGCAGCAACTGCTGGAGTTCGGCTACTTCCATGCCGATCCCCATCCCGGCAACCTCTTCGCCCTGCCCGGCAAAACCGGTCCGATGGGCCATGTCGCCTATGTCGACTTCGGCATGATGGATTCGATCAGCAACGCCGACCGTCTCACCCTGACAGCGGCGGTGGTGCATCTGATCAACCGTGATTTCGAAGCCCTGGCCAGGGATTTTCAGGTGCTGGGCTTTCTGAGCAGAACCGCCGACCTCACGCCGATCGTGCCGGCGCTGGAAACCGTGCTCGGTGGCCAGCTGGGTGAGAACGTGGGCTCCTTCAACTTCAAGGCGATCACCGACCGCTTCTCGGAGCTGATGTTCGACTACCCCTTCCGGGTGCCGGCCCGCTTCGCCCTGATCATCCGGGCGGTGGTGAGCCAGGAGGGCCTGGCGCTGCGGCTGGATCCGAGCTTCAGGATCATCCGGGTCGCCTACCC
Organism: Cyanobium sp. ULC082; assembly: GCF_977927535.1. Taxonomy (NCBI): domain Bacteria; kingdom Bacillati; phylum Cyanobacteriota; class Cyanophyceae; order Synechococcales; family Prochlorococcaceae; genus Cyanobium; species Cyanobium sp. ULC082. The sequence goes on along the minus strand of NZ_OZ376397.1, from coordinate 365,417 downwards.
CTACGTGGCCAGGCGGCTGCTGGCTGGGGACACCGCCGAGCTGCGCGAGAAGCTGCTGGAGGTGCTGTTCGACAGCCAGGGCAGGCTCCAGCTGGAGCGGCTGGAAAATCTGCTCAGTGTGGTGGAGCAGGATGAAGCCAATGCCGATCTGCTTCCCGTGGCCAGTGCGGGGCTGCGGCTGCTGCTCGGGCGCCGCGGCGAGAGGCTGCGTCAACGCCTGCTGCTGATGCTGGTGCGTGACAACCATCTGCACACCGAGGATCTTCAGGCGCTGCTCGGGCTGCTGCGGCGCACCTTCTCGCCCCTCAAGCTGGCAGGCGGCATGCTGCAGCGCCTCAACCCCCTCGCGCCGGCCGCCTGAGCCGGGGCAGGGGTCCAGGCAGAGGATCGCTAGGGTCACTGCTTCAACCCTTGCCAGCCTTCGCCGTGATCTCCGAGCCGATCGATCTGAGCGAGGCCGCCAGCCTGCTGGCGGGCGGTGGCTTCGGCGATCTCGACGCCCAGGAGATCCTGCTGCAATACGTGCCGGTGGGCCAGCCGCCGTTCTTTCTGGCCGGCGTTGGACTGTTGATCAGCCTGCTCTGCGGCCTCACCTTCTCCAGATTGGTGCAGAACCGGCTGGATGGCTGGAAGCAGGATCGCCTGGCCTTGCTTCCCCTGGGAACGGCCGAAACGGTGGCCTCTTACACCGGCATCATCATGGGGGTCACCCTGTTCATCGGTGGCAGCCTGCAGGTGTTCGGCTTCGGGGGTGGCACCGCCCTTCTGGTGGCATTTCTACTGTCGTTGCTCACAGCCGGTGGCCTCTGGATCCAGCTGGAGCGGCTGATGGGCCAGGTGCAGGACGGCAGCTTCAGGGCCGTGGACTTCGATAACTTCGATCAGTTTTTCTAAGCGACCAGATAACCCTCCAGCCGGCGGGACTGGGAGCGGATGCCGTCCAGGGCGCGGCGCTCCAGGTTGCGGGTCTTGTCGCGGCTCATGCCCAGGGTTCTGGCAATCGACGTGAGGCTCATCGGCTCTTCCACGTCGATGCCGTAGCGCATCTTCAGCACATCACGCTGCAGCTCCGGCAGTTGCTCCAGCAGCGCCCGCATGTCACCCCGCAGGCACTCGCTGTCCACGTTCTCCTCCGGCAACGTGCCATCCCCCTGCAGCAGATCCAGCAGTTCGGTGTCTTCGCCGTCGCCCACCTTCGTTTCCAGGCTCACCGGTTGCCGCGCCCGACAAAGCAGATCCTTCACCTCCTCCTCCGGCAGCTCCACAGCCACAGCAAGCTCGCTCAGGGTGGGTGTGCGGCCCAGCTCCTGGCTCAGTTCCCGCTGGCCTTTCTTCAGCTTGTTCAGCGTTTCGGTGATGTGGATCGGCAGCCGGATCGTGCGGCTCTTCTCGGCGATCGCCCGGGTGATCCCCTGGCGGATCCACCAATACGCATAGGTGGAGAACTTGTAGCCGCGGGTGGGATCGAACTTCTCCACACCCCGCACCAGGCCGATCGTGCCCTCCTGGATCAGGTCCAGCAGTTCCATGTTCCGCTTGGTGTATTTCTTCGCCACGCTCACCACCAGCCGCAGGTTCGCCGCCACCATCCGCTCCTTGGCCCGGCGGCCGTTGATCAGCTTGCGCTTCAGCACCGGCACCGGCAGCTCCAGCGCCGCCGCCAGCACCTCCAGGGTGGGCTTCACCCCACCGGAGCGCATCTCAAGTTCCAGCTCCGTTTCCTCCAGACGCATCAGCTCCTGCACCTGGCGGCCCAGGGTGATCTCCTGCTCATGGCTCAGCAGGGGCACACGGCCGATGTCCCGCAGGTAGGAACGCACCAGGTCGCCGCTGGGAAGGATTCCATGGGAGGAATCGGAAGCGGCCATCGGGAGAGAAGGCATGGGGCCGGTACGCAAGTTAGGAAACTTTTGTGTTTCGTAAATTACCATCCTCTGACCAGTCCGGTCCAGACGGCAGAGGGCGGGGAGATCGCGGACCAGGGGGATGCCGGCAGAGCGTGTTCAGAAACTTCTGGCGGCGGCCGGTCTCTGCTCCCGGCGCCGCGCCGAGGAGCTGATCAGCGCCGGGCGGGTCCGGGTCAATGGCAGGCTCGCCCAGCTCGGTGACCGGGCCGATCCCGATCACGACAGGGTGGAACTGGATGGCCAGGCGCTCCCCAGCCGGCCAGCTCCGATCCTGCTTCTGCTCAACAAACCGGCCGGGGTGCTCTGCACCTGCCACGACCCGCAGGGCCGCCCCACGGTGCTCGACCTCCTGCCCAGGGAACTCGCCGATCAGACCGGGCTCCACCCGGTCGGCCGACTCGACGCCGACAGCCGCGGCGCCCTGCTGCTCACCAATGACGGCGCCCTCACCCTGCGGCTCAGCCATCCACGCTTTGCCCACACCAAGACCTATCGGGTCCAGCTGGCCGGCCGGCCGAGCCCGGCCTGCCTGGAGCGCTGGCGGAGGGGGCATCCCCTCGATGGCCAGCCCGCCCTGCCGGTGGGAATTCAGCCGCTTGACCGCAGCGCCGAGGGCTGCTGGCTGGAACTGACGATGCGGGAGGGGCGAAACCGCCAGATCCGGCGCACGGCCAGAGCCCTGGGGCATCCCGTTCTCGACCTGCAGCGGGTGGCGATCGGCCCGATCCAGCTGGGAACCCTGCCGGAGGGGCAGTGGCGTCACCTTGCTGGCCAAGAATGGCCCGATCAGGCCTGACGGCACCGAGCCGATCCCAGAACCATGCCCCGCTCCAGGATCGTCTCCACACTCTCTGCCCCGCTCAGGAGCTGGCTGGATCGAAAACGGGGCCACCCATCCACCCCGGCCGCGCCGGAGGTCGATCCCCTCCTCGGGGTCGGGCAGCTGTTGCGGCGACAACGGGAGGAGCGGGCCCTCAGCCTGCGCCAGCTCGCCAGCGAGACGCGGATCAGCACGCCGGTTCTGGAGGCCCTTGAGCGGGGCTGGCGCGACCGGTTGCCCGAGGCGGCCTATCTGCGCACAATGCTGCCGCTGCTCGAACATCACCTGGCATTGCCGCCGGGGTCCCTGGAGCCGGCCCTGCCCCGGAAGCCAACGGATCCCGAGAGCGACTGGGGATCGAGACGCCCCTCCCTGCTGGCCAGGTTCACCCCGGGCTCGATTGAGGTGTTCACCACCTGGCAGGGCACGGTGCTCTACGCGGTGGTGACCGCCGGCCTGATCTACGGCATCAATCTTCAGCAGCAGAGGCTGGCTGCCGCCAACCAGCTGACCCTGCGTCCCGTTTCACCCCTGCCGATCAGCGCGCCGGACTCCCGCTCCGACGCGAGTGGAGAACTGCTCAAGGCCTATCCGGATCTGAGGCCCCTGCAACAGGCCGAGCAAGGGGTGGCCATGCAGCGGCTGCGGGAACGGGAGGCCCGCAACACGCTGCCGGCAGGGGTCCTGCGTCTGCAACTGCTCAGCCCCAGCCGGGTGAGCCTGAGCAGCGAGACCGGCGAACGCAGCGAACTGGAGGGGGTCAGCGGCGAGCTGGTCCTGCAGATGCAGCCGCCGATCCGGTTGCAGCTCGAACCGGCGCCCAGCGGACCTGCCGTTTTCTGGGACGGACAGCCGGTTTCCCCCCAGGCGGGTCAGAGGGGCAGGTTCCGGATCCCAGCTGCTCCCGCCGCCAGCTCCCCACCGGCACCGGCTGCCCCACGGCCATAGCGCCGGGCCAGTCCCCCCAGCCCCTCGATCGCTCCGCCCAAGCTTTCGATCGGCTCGCTCAGACGCCAGCTCCAGTTGTCGCTGATCGTGCCGGGGGTGTTGAAGCGGGCCCGGTCGTCGAGATGCAGGAGGTCCTGGAGGGGCACCACAGCCAGCTCCGCCCTGCTGCCCAGCGCCAGCTCCAGCAGCTGCCAGCCCGGGGCGTCGATGATCTGACCGATCCGCTCCCCCACCTGGCGGCGCTGATCTTCTGAGAGGTTCTGCCACCAACCCAGGCAGGTGGCGTTGTCGTGGGTGCCGGTGTACACCACCCAGCGATCCCCCTTGTAGTTCTCAGGCAGGTAGGCGTTGTCGGTGTTGCCATCGAAGGCGAACTGGAGGATCTTCATGCCCGGCAAGGCGAAGCGATCCCGCAGGGCTTCCACGGCCGGGGTGATCACGCCGAGATCTTCGGCGATCAGGGGCAAGGAGCCACCACAGCGGCGGCGCAGCGCCCGCAGCAGAGCCACCCCGGGCGAACGTCGCCAGACCCCATGCTCCGCCGTCTCGGCGTCGGCCGGCACCCGCCAATAAGACTCCAGGGCCCTGAAGTGATCGAGCCGCAGCAGATCCAGCCGCTCCAGCTGCCCCTGCAACCGCCGCAGCCACCAGCGGAAGCCGGTGAGCCGGTGCCAGGACCAGCGGTACACCGGTGTGCCCCAGAGCTGGCCGGTGGCCGCGAAGTAATCGGGCGGCACGCCACTCTGGGCCGTGAGCGAACCATCGCCACGCACCGAAAACAGCCGGCGATGGGCCCAGACATCGGCGCTGTCGTGGGCCACATAGAAGGGAAGATCGCCGATCAGCTGCACGCCGCAACGGTGGGCGTGGTCGCGCAGCCCCTGCCACTGGCGATGCAGGTGCCACTGGAGCAGGGCTTCCCGCAGCAGGGCGGCGGCATGGTCTTGCTCCAGACGAGCCAGGGCGCGGCGCTGGCGGCGGGCCAGGGGGGCGGGCCACTCCCACCAGGGGCGCTCCCCGTGCAGCGCCCGCAGCACCATGAACTGGCTGTGGTCACGGAGCCAGCCGGACTGCTGGCGGCGCCAGTCGTCGAAGACCTGCCGCTGCTCCGGCGGCTGATGGTCCCAGCGCCGCAGCAGCAGGCTGCCCAGGGCAGCGGCCCGCACTGGGCAGGCCTCCAGGTCGAGGCGGTCGCGGCGACCGGCCGGGAGGCCGCTCAGGTCCGCCGGATCCAGAAAGCCCTCCTCCACCAGCTGCTCGGCATCGAGAAACCAGGGATTGAGGGCGAAGCCGCTCGGGGAGCTGTAGGGCGAACCGGTTGAATCGGTGGGCGCCAGCGGCAGCAACTGCCAGGCAGCGATGCCCTGGTCGGCCAACAGATCCAGCCACTGGTGGGCGGCCGCCCCGAAACTGCCGCAACCGGGGCTGCCCGGCAGGGCGGAAGGATGCAGCAGCACGGCGCAGCGGCGAGGCCGCTCAGAGGAGATCACGAGGTGGGGATCACGAGGTGGAAGTCAGGAAGTGGGCAGCCGGTAACGGCTGATGATCTTGCTGGCGAAGGCGGGGATGTGGCGTTCGGCCAGCTCCGGGTGATGGCGGCGCACCCAGAGGGCGTTGCGGGTGAAGTGTGAATCGATCGAGAAGCGGCCGTATTCCAATCCCTTCGGACCGAAGCGCTGCACGAAGAAGCCCACCAGCTCCGCCAGCCAGAGGGGAAGCCTGACGGCCTTGTCATAGGCCTCGATCCCCTGCTGCACCGCGGCGCGGCGGTCCCCCTGGCTGGTGACCGGGGCGGTGTCGAGCTCGGCCTCGACCAGATCGAGCAGCCGCTGACCCTTCGGATTGCGCACCACCAGCCACTGGCGGCCGAAGGTGGCTCCCATGTAACCCACCACCAGGTCGGCGCCGGCGTTGGTGTAGTCGAAGCAGCTCAGGCAGCTGGGGGCAAAGACGCTCTTGAGATTGGGGGTGTCGAGCCCGAAGAACGGCACGGTTTCCTCGCTGCCGTCGCTGTGGCGGAAATGGATGCGGAAGTCCTGCATGAACTCGTAGTGCACCACCGTGTCCGGTGAGCGGCTGGCGCTCTCCAGAAAGGTCTGCAGCCCGCTGCGGCTGACGTTGTCGACGCAGGGCATGCCCAGCACGTAGAGCTCGTCGAGCGGCAGGGTGTCCTGCACGGCCCGCAGAGCCTGGATCTGGCAGCCCACCCCGATCGCCAGCAGGCGGCGGATGCCGCTGCCCGGCAGTTGCTCCAGCACCTCCAGATTGGGCGAGAGGGTGGGCTTGTTCACCCGCGCCGCCAGCACCTGCTCTGGGGTGCGGGCCAGCACCGGCACCGGCGTGAAGCGATCGTCGGGACTTTGCTGCACGCACAGCACCGCATCCACCAGGCCGCTCTCCAGGGCGCGTACGCCGATCCGGCTGACGATGCCGGTCCACTGGGCGCCATCGATCGGGGCGACCAGGCGTCCCGTGGTCATGCGCTGATGAACTCCGAAGTACAGCTCGTCCTCGTTGTCGAGGTCGCGGCTGCGGCCATGGGCCTTCGTTTCCAGGTGCTCGAACTGCTGGTTGAGGAACGCACAGGCGTTTCGCACGTAGGCCACCCAGCGGCTGTCGCAGAGGCCGCAGTCACTGCAGAGATCCCGGGCCGGCTTGACGCTTCCCTTGGCGAGCGGCCTGGCCCGTTCGTGGGGAAGGGGGGGGACTGGGGTCACGGGCGGATCCTGCCGCGGAGGCGCATCGGCGGGCTCAACCTATCGGCCGCCCTGATCCCCGTGCCGGGCAGACAACGGCGGCGGCTGGGCGAGAGTGGAGGGCACCTTCAGCGGCAGCGACGCCCATGGCCGGCGGGGAGAACCGGATCAAGGCAGGCAGGGGCCGGGGGCGCAGGCTGCTGCTGGCGGCCGTGGCGACGCTCGGCCTCGCCGGTGGGATCGCCCTGGTCAAGCTGCTGTGGCTGCCGGCGGATCCCGATCAGGCCACCATCGAGACCACCAACCAACTGGCCGAACCCCCCAGTCGGCCGATCACCGTGCTGCTGATCGGCAGCGACGCGGACCGGCTCGGAGCGGCCAACAACGGAGCCGCCCCCTCCGGTCCCGCCAACAGCGATGTGCTGTTGCTGGCGCGGATCAATCCCGATGGCACCCTGCGCCTGCTCAACCTGCCCACCGACCTGGCTGTGCAGCTGCCGGGTGCCAAGGGGCTGCAATCACTCGGCTCGCTTTACCGGCAAGGGGGGGCCGCCCTGGCGGGCACAGCCATCGCGGCACTTCTGGGGCTCGAATCCGGTCAGCCGGAGCGCTATCTGGTCGTGCCGCGCGGCGCCCTGCGGGAGCTGGTCGATGGCCTGGGCGGCGTGGAATTGAATCCGGAAACGCCCCTTCGATCCACCGACAAGACCCAGAACTTCACGGTGGACCTGCAGGCCGGCCTGCAGGAATTCAGCGGCAGGCAGGTGGAGCAGATGGTGCGCTTCAAGGAGCCTTCCCTGGGGGAACAGGGGCGCCGGATCCGCCAGCAGACCGTTCTGCAGGCGATGCTGCAGCAGATCTCGCGGGCCGAGCAAGGCTCCCGGCTGCCGGAGTTGCTGGTGCGGTTGATGCCCCAGCTGGAGACCAACCTTTCCAGAGGGGAAAGCCTGAGCCTGCTGACCGCGGCGATCCGGAAGCCGGAGGCGATCCGCTTCGATCAGCTGCCGCTCACCCCGCCCACCAAGCCAGGCCAGGCCCTGCGCCAGCTCCCGGCTGCGGCCCCGCTGCCGCTCTGGCCGAAGCCATGAGGCCGGCTGCTGCTCTCAGCTGAGCAACTGCCTCCAACGCAATCGCAGGGTCCGCACGAGGGCGAGCTCCTGCTCCTCTTCGGTGGAGCCAGCTGCCGGCTGGCTGGGCCCGCTCAGGGCACCGAGCCAGGCGAGACCCTCGCGGCGGCGGGCCTGGAGATCGAAAGACCCACCCCACTGCACCAGTCCCACCAGCGGCACCGCGGCCCCCTCCAGCAGGGCGCTGTAGGCGGCGGCGCGGCCTCCGGTAACGGCGGCGGCATCAAGCAGCAGCAGGGTGGGCTGCCGCCAGGCCCCCAGGGCATCGGCCCAGCGGCCGTCGGGTTCGATCCACGCCCCGGGATCGTCCAGCAGGGGAACCAGGCGGGGGGCGGGTCGTTCCAGAAGTGAGGCCAGCCGAGCCGTGGCGCTGCCGCTGCCTGGCCAGCCATCAAGCGGCAGAGCCAGCAGGCTGGCCAGCCGCTGAGCGGCGGCATCGATGGCGGCGGGGTCCGAGCCGGCGCCGGCCAGCACCAGCTGCTGGGCGGGGGCGATGACCTTCTCGCACTCCAACGGACCAGCAGTTCCCATGGTTGTTTGCTGTTCAAGCGGCGTCAGGCTTCTACCATCCATGCACAGCCGTGCTCCATCGCCCTCGCCGTGAGCAGTTTCTTGACCGCTGAACAGGTGGAGCAGGGCCATGCTCTCCATGAAACACGGCGTCTGCGGCTGTTCAGCGGCACCTCCAATCCGGCCCTGGCCCAGGAGATCGGCGCCTACCTGGGCGTCCCCAATGGCCCTCGGGTGATCAAGCGTTTCGCCGATGGCGAGCTGTACATCCAGATTCAGGAATCGATCCGCGGCTGCGATGTCTTCCTGATCCAGCCCACCTGCGCGCCGGTGAACGATCACCTGATGGAGCTGCTGATCATGGTGGATGCCTGCCGCCGTGCTTCGGCCCGGCAGATCACCGCCGTGATCCCTTACTACGGCTATGCCCGCGCCGACCGCAAAACGGCCGGCCGCGAATCGATCACCGCCAAGCTGGTGGCCAACCTGCTGGTGAAATCAGGCGTCGACCGGGTGTTGGCGATGGACCTGCACTCCTCCCAGATCCAGGGCTACTTCGACATTCCCTGCGACCACATCTACGGCTCGCCGGTGCTGGTGGACTACCTCTCCACCCGCGAGCTCGGCGAAGTGGTGGTGGTCTCGCCGGATGTGGGCGGTGTGGCCCGGGCCAGGGCCTTCGCCAAGCGGATGCACGATGCCCCGCTGGCGATCATCGACAAGCGCCGCTCCGGGCACAACGTGGCCGAAAGCCTCACGGTGATCGGCGATGTGGCCGGCAAGACCGCCATCCTGATCGACGACATGATCGACACCGGCGGCACGATCTGCCAGGGGGCCAGGCTGCTGCGCGACCGTGGCGCCAGCCGGGTGCTGGCCTGTGCCACCCACGCCGTGTTCTCACCCCCGGCGTTCGAGCGGCTCGCCGAACCGGGCCTGTTCGAGGAGGTGCTGGTCACCAACAGCATCCCGATCGCAGCGTCCAGCGCCTTCCCCCAGTTGCAGGTTCTCTCGGTCGCCAACATGCTCGGCGAAGCGATCTGGCGCATTCATGAGGAAAGCTCGGTGAGTTCGATGTTCCGTTAGCGCCAGCGCCCCGAACCGGATACGCTCCGGCCGAGAGCGCCACCTCGATCATCAACCCGATCACCGCTTCGGATCCCGCCGCCAAGCCGCGGCCCCTCGAATCCTTCCCGCTCAGGGTGCGGCTGAAGCGGGCCCTGCCCGCCCTGCTCACCACCCTGCTGACCGCCGGTCTCCAGGGGATCGGCGCCCGGCCGGCCCTGGCCGCAAGCGATCGGGTGGGGGTGTGGCTGACCAACAGCCCCAGCCCCCTGTATTACGACCCCCGCCGGCTGGACAAGGCCGTGGACGAGCTGGCCGCCGCCGGCTTCAACACGCTCTACCCCAATGTCTGGAGCAGGGGCGCCACCTTCCACCGCAGCCGCTTCGCCCCGATCGAGCCGGCCCTGCAGAAGGCCAATCCCTCCTTCGATCCGATCTGCCATCTCACCCGCTCCGCCCATCGCCGGGGCATGAAGGTGATCCCCTGGTTTGAGTACGGCCTGAAGGAGCCCGCCGACGCGGAGGTGGTGCGCCGCAACCCGGAGTGGCTGCTGCAGCGCAGCGATGGTTCAACGCTCTATGCCATGCATGGCGCCAACCTCAAGACCTCGCCACTGAAGGACCTGCGCGTCTGGCTGAACCCGGCCCACCCAGGCGTGCGGGCCCGCTTCATCGGTCTGATCGGCGAGATCGTGCGGCGCTGCGGCGTGGATGGGATCCAGCTGGATGATCACTTCGCCTGGCCGGTGGAACTGGGCTACGACCCCTACACCCGCGCCCTGTTCCGCCAGGAGAAGGGACGGGAGCCACCCCAGGATTACAACAACCGGGAATGGATGACCTGGCGGCGTCAGCAGCTCACCAGCCTGCTCAGGGAGCTGCGCAGTGAGATGAAGCGTTCCCAGAGCGGTGCCGTTGTGAGCCTTTCCCCGGGGCCGTTCCGCTTCGCCTACAACCACTGGCTGCAGGACTGGGAGATCTGGGCGCTCGGCAAACTTGTTGATGAGCTGGTGGTGCAGAACTACGCCTATTCGGTGGCCGGCTTTGCCAGGGATCTCAACCAACCGGCCCTGGTCAAGGCGCGCCGTTGGGGGATGCCGGTGCAGATCGGCCTGCTGGCTGGCTTCGGCCGCCGCACCACGCCGATGCCGGTGCTGAGCCAGAAGGTGAAGCTGGCGGCCGAGAAGGGACTGGGCGTGATCTATTTCTACTGGGAAGGGCTTTGGGGCACCTATTCCGGGCCGGAGGGAGCGGCCGCCCGCCAGGCAGGCTTCCGCAGCCTGCATGAGGCCACCTTCCTTGATCCCTACCCCGGCCGCTCCAGTCCGAGGCACTGATTCACCACCTCCCGGGTGTTGGCTGACAGCTCACCGGCGGAGAGTTGCAGGGCGGCCAGGCGCATCTGCTCCCCCCGCACCGCTCCGTAGCTCTGCCACCGGCTGAACAGTTTGGCCAGACGGGAGGCCGTGATCGGATTGCGGCCATCGAGCCAGGCGATCCGATCCGCCATGAACCGGTAGCCCGACCCATCGATGGCGTGGAACACCGGCGGGTTGCCCGCCAGGCCACCCAGCACCGCCCGGATCGAATTGGGCGCGGCCGGGTCGAAGCGGGGATGGTTCAGCAGACGTTGCACCCGCTCCAGGCCGTCTCCGAACGGAGCACTGGCCTCCAGGGCAAACCAGGCATCGAGGATGACCGGCTTCTCCTGCCAGCGGTGGAAGAAGGCGGCCATCGCCTCTGAACGCTCGGGGCCATCCAGGGGCTGCAGCGCCCGCAGCCCGGCGCGGGCCAGGGTCATCGATGGCCCGCTGACCGCAGCCACCGCCGCCGCCAGCACGGCGCGGTCGCCGGCGGCCGCCCGCCAGCTCCAGGCCGTGGCGGTCAGCAGCCGCTCGCCGCTTCCCGCCGGCCAGGGCCGCTCCCACTCGGACCGGCAGCGCTCCAGGGCCAGAGCCAGGGGGGCGGCCAAAACAGTGCCGAAAGCCTGCTCCAGGCCGATCAGGGCGGCGTGGAGCGCAGGGGGATCCGGTTCCGCCATCGCCTGCTCCAGCTCGGCGATGCCCGGCAGGGCCAGCAGGCAGGCACGGTTCGCCTCGGGCAGAGCGGGGTCTTCGAGGATGCCCGCCATCGCTGCCGTCAGGCCGGCTTCCAGGGCGGCATCGGCCAGCCCGGCAGCCCTGGCCAGCACCGCCTGCCGCAGCAGGGTCTGGCCGGCGTCCCAGCGGGCGAAGGGGTCGGGGTCGGTGGCGAACAGGTGCAGCAGCTCCTGGCGCGGACGACTGATCTCCAGCCGCACCGGTGCCGAGAACCCCCGCAGCAGCGAGAGGGCCGGAGGCTCGGCCGCCGGCGGCAGCCCATCGAAGCGGATCCGCTGCTCGGGCTGGTCGATCACCAGCAGCGCCCGGTCGCCGAGCGGCAGTTCCGCTCCGGCGGCATCAAGCAGCCCGAGGGCCAGGGGGATCACCAACGGTTGCTTGTGCGGCTGGCCGGGGGTGGGGGGCGTCTGCTGGCTCACCACCAGGTCCAGCACGCCGGCCTCGCCATCCCAGTGGCGCTCGATCCGCAGCACGGGGGTTCCTGCCTGGTGGTACCAGCGGCGGAAGCGGCCGAAGTCGAAGCGCATGGCCCCGGCAGCACCGGCCCGAGAGGCCTCGGAGGCGGCATCCTCCATCGCCTGCACGAAGTTCTCACAGGTGGCGGCGGTGCCGTCATGGCGCCGCACATAGAGCGCCATGCCCGCCATGAAGGTGCGCTCACCCAGCAGCGTGTGGAGCATGCGGATCAGCTCAGCTCCCTTTTCGTAGATGGTGGTGGTGTAGAAGTTGTCGATCGCCTGATAGTGATCCGGCTGGACGGGATGGGCTGTGGGGCCTGCATCTTCGCGGAACTGGGTGTTGCGGAGCATCGAAACATCCTCGATCCTCTTGATGGCGGCGGAGTGAAGATCAGCCGTGAACATCTGATCGCGAAAAACGGTGAGACCCTCCTTCAAGGAGAGCTGAAACCAGTCGCGACAGGTGATGCGGTTGCCCGTCCAGTTGTGGAAATACTCATGGGCAATCACACTCTCGATCCGCTCAAGCTCACCGTCGGTGGCGGTGACCGCATCGGCCAGCACCAACTTGGAGTTGAAGATGTTGAGGCTTTTGTTCTCCATCGCGCCCATGTTGAAATGGCGCACCGCCACGATGTTGAACTCATCGAGGTCGTACTCCAGTCCATAAACCCGCTCGTCCCACGCCATCGAGCGCTGCAGGGATTCCATGGCATGGGCGGTGTAGGGGCGATCACCGGGCTCCACGTGCAGGCGGAGCCGCACCGGGCGACCGGACGCGGTGGTGAAGCTGCCGCTCACCTCCTCCAGTCGGCCGGCCACCAGCGCAAAGAGGTAACTCGGCTTGGGGAAGGGGTCATCCCAGATGGCGTAGTGCCTGCCACCCGGCAGCGCACCCTGCTCCAGGCAGTTGCCGTTGGAGAGCAGCACCGGGCAGCTGGCCTGGTCAGCCTCGATCCGCACCTGAAAACGGCTGAGCAGGTCGGGGCGGTCGGGGTGAAAGCTGATCCGCCGGAACCCTTCCGCCTCGCACTGGGTGGTGAACATCCCGCCGCTGGCATACAGCCCCTCCAGGCTGGTGTTGGTCTGGGGGTGAATCCGCACCCGGCTGCTCAGCACGAACGGCCCAGGCGGCGGCTCCAGAATCCAGAGGCCGTCGTCGTCCTGCCGGAAGGACTGGCTGGCCAGGGGCAGGCCATCGATCGCCAGATCGAGCAGCTCCAGAGCGGCGCCCCGCAGGAGGAGGGGCTCCGCTCCGGCCGGAGCGCTGAGGGGATCGCCCGGGGCCGGGGCCGGTGCAAAGGCGAGGGAGGCGTCCACCAGGGCGTGGTCATCAAACAGCCGCACGGTCAGATCGGTGCGATCAAGCCGGTAGGGGAAGGGCCGGTAGTCGGCCAGCCGCACGGTGTTGCCGGAGGCCAGGCTCATGGGGGCCAGGAACGAACGATGCTCCGATCCTGGCCCCCAGCTCACGCTCACCAGGGCAGGGGATCCCGACCCTGGCCGGCGTTGCAGCCCACCTGGGAGCCGAGCAGGGCGCCGAGCGGCACGGCCCAGGTGCGACCGTCCTGGCGGGAGGCGGCATAACCGATTCCTCCGCCGAGCACGCCACCGACCAGACGACCGATCGAGCAGCGGCGTTGCAGGGCCTGGGCTTCCTCCCAGCTGGTGGGGGCCTGCTGGAAGCCGGGGTTGGCCAGGCGATTCGGATAATCCTGGTAGGGAGCCGGGAAGTTCCTGGCCTGGTAGTAGCGGTCCTGGTCGATCGGGGCCTGATAGACGGGCGACTGAACGTATTGGGTGCGCACGACGGGCACCTGGCCGTAGACCGGCACCTGGCGGTAGCCGACCACCCGGCGCTCCATGGTCTGCACCTGGACCGGGATCGGGCCTGAACCGTAGAAGGGCTGGGCGGTGGCGGCCGTGGGGATGGCCAGGGCCATGCCGATCAGACCGGCAGCGAGGCTGACCGGGGACTGGAAGCGAAGCGAGCGAGCCAACGACATGACGATTGCAGCGATGGGAATCCCCTTCGGGATGCCCTCAGCAAAACCGCCGGACCTGCATGAACAGCAACTGGGCCGACCCCGGTCTGCATCCGGATGCGACCCGGGTCACAGATCAGAAGTGGCTGCTGGCTTCACTTCGCCGGAGGTTTGGCGCCGCTGCCCTGTTTCTTGATGGCGTCCTGCACCTTCTTCACCACATCGGCGGGCACCTGATTCGGGCAGATCTCAACAGCACCGATCACTGCGGAGTTGACGGAACCACGGCGCAGCTCCTCGATCGTGAGCGCTTTGGTCCCCACCTGCTTGATCAGGCCGCCGTGGACACCCTGAATCACCTGGGCGATCGTTTCACCGGCAATCCCGACCGCCTTGTCGAACTCCACGGCCGCTCCGCGGGAGATGCAGACGTTGACGGCGGCAATGCGGGTGTAGAGCGACATCTCGGCTTCCGTTGCCGGTGCGGCCTGCGCTGCCTGGGGCAGAAGGGTGAACGGAACAAGCAGCAGCGAGGCCGCCAGCAGGCGGGTGCTCCAGCGGGGCAGGAGACGCAAGGGACAGGAATTCATCAAACCCCATGCTGACCCATCGCTCGCTGGGGATCAATCGGCCAGGGGCGAGGCTGGACCAGCGGAGCCTTCCGCAGGCCGGGACCAGCCCATAGGGTGGGGATCAGGTTTCGATTTCGTGACACGGTGCCCGCCAAGGGGGAATCACTCTCTGCGACAACGGCCCAGGAGGTTGCCCTCCCCTCCCCCCGCCGGGTCCTCTCGCTGCTGGTGCTGGCCGCCCCTCACCATCTCGCCTCCACGGATCTGCGGGGGGTTCTCCGGTTCCTCGAAAGCAGCGACTACGGCTTCGAGGTGAAGCTCCAGATCGCCGATCCCGCCCTGCGGCCGGAGCTGCTCGAGCTCTACCGCCTGGTGGCCACACCAGCAGTGGTGAAACTGCTGCCGGCCCCCCGCCAGGTGTTTGCGGGCACCACCATCCTCGAACAGTTGAAGGGCTGGCTGCCCCGCTGGCAGCAGCTGGAGGTGGTCAGCGGGCTGGGCATGAGCCTGCGGCCGGCGGAAATCGATGGCAGCCGCAGCCAGCGGGAACTTCAGCTCGAAGACCAGCTGCTGGTGCTTCGCCAGGAAAACGACACCCTGATCGAGCGGCTGGGGATCCAGGAGCGACTGCTGCGGATGGTGGCCCATGAGCTGCGCACCCCCCTGACGGCGGCAAAGCTGGCCCTCCAGAGCCTGCAGCTCGGCCACATCGGCGCCAACCGCTGCCGGGATGTGCTCGACCGCCGCCTTGATGACATCGAGCACCTCTCCCTGGACCTGCTGGAGGTGGGAACGACCCAGTGGGAAACCCTGTTCAATCCCCAGCGGCTCGACCTCGGCTCGGTGGCCGCCGAGGCCCTGCTGGAGCTGGAAAAACTCTGGGTCAGCCGCGACCTGCAACTGCTCGCCGACATTCCCGCCGACCTGCCCAACGTGTTCGCCGACCACCGGCGCATGCGGCAGGTGTTACTCAACCTGCTGGAAAATGCCCTGAAGTTCACCCCGGACGGGGGGCGGGTGGAACTTTCGATGCTCCACCGCACCGGCCAGTGGGTGCAGGTGAGCGTCAGCGACACCGGCCCGGGCATTCCCAGGGGAGAACAGGAACGGATCTTCCTGGATTCCGTGCGGCTTCCCCAGACATCGGCCACCACCTCGGGGTTCGGGATCGGCCTTTCGGTGTGCCGCCGGATCGCGGAGGCCCATGGCGGACGGATCTGGGTGGTCTCCCAACCGGGGGAAGGAGCCAGCTTCCATTTCACCGTTCCGATGTGGAGTGGCCAGCACGCCCCGGGCCTGAACCCTCCTTGACGAAGGGCTACTCCGAACCGTAGCGTCCATCCATCGGTAAGCCTGGCTATCAACGCTTTGCCCCGTGGCCTCGCCCCCATCGTCTAGAGGCCTAGGACACCTCCCTTTCACGGAGGCGACAGGGGTTCGAATCCCCTTGGGGGTATGCAACCGAACAGCAGATTGTCGGGCAGGAATCATCTTCTGACCCCTCAGAAACGCTTTGTCCTGGTCTGATCAACCCCACGGCTTCGGGGTTTTCATTGATCAGATTTTTCTTTGATCAGATTTTTGATTGATCAGATTTTTCATTGATTCAGAATCCTGCCATTCCTCTGAATCAAGCCGATCAGAATCAAGCCAATTTGAATCAACCCGATCAGAATCAACGCAATCAAATTCAACGCGATCAGCTGGCCTGAAAGCGTTGCATCGCCTCCTGCTGCACGGCGCGGAGATTGGCGGCGAGATCCTCACGCAGGCGTTGCTCGATCAGGCCGATCGGCATGCCCGGCCGTCCCTGCACGGTGAGTTCGTAGAGCAGCCGGGCACCCTGGGGATCGCGACTGACCGTCCAGGCCCCTTCGAAGCGGCGGAAATCACCCTGGGTCATCCGGAAGCGCAGCACCCCATCGTCCCGCTGCTCCACCAGCACCAACTCGACCCGGGCGCTGAAGCGCAGCCCACAGAACTGCTGGCAACCCACCTGCTCCAGGCCCACCTGGTTCCCCTGACGCCAGAGCAGCTTTGAGGAGGCGAGGTTGGGGATGAAACCGCTGAGGTTCTCGTAGTCGGTGATCACCGTCCAGATCAGGTCCTGGCTGAGGCCCAGGCGCAACTGGACCGCCAGCCGCCGCACCCCCTGGGGCAGCCGCTCCATGTCCTGCTGGATGGTGTCGAGGGCGCAGACCTGAAGCCCCAGACCCGGACCCGGGCCCGGAGCGATGTCAAGGCCTGAAGGGTGCGCCAAATGGTGAATCACCAAATTCGGGGAAGGCATGGTGAGGGCCACGACACCCCAATGTCAGCAACCCAACCTAAACCCTGTGTTTCGTTGCTGGGGTGGGGACGGGCGCCGAGCTCCGGAGATCGGCCTTCCCTATGATCGCAACGCATTTTTGGGATACAGCGGCCGATGCGCACCTCAACCGCAGCGCTTCGCCAGGGCGATGCCCGCATGTTCAGCCTCGTTGTGGAGGGACTGAGCGGACCTTCCGAGCGCACCGCGGTGAGACGCTTCAATCTCAGTCTCGCCCAGATGCAGGCCACCCTGCGGATGATCAACGAGCAGGGAGGCCGGATTGTTTCGGTCACCCCGATCGGCGCTTCGCCCTCGGCCAGCGAGCCAGCTGCCGAAACCCCCGCTGAAGCCGCCGGCGCCCCTGACGTTTCCAGCACCGACGCCACCACCCCCACCGTGACCAGCACCCCACCCAGCCACGAGGCTCCTCCGGTCAATCTCTACAAGCCGAAGGATCCCTACATGGGCACGGTGCTGGGGAACTACTCCCTGCTGGCCGAAGGGGCGATCGGCCGGGTGAACCACATCAGCTTCGATCTCTCCGAGGGCAATCTCCACTACGTGGAAGGCCAGAGCATCGGCATCATTCCCGATGGCGTCGATGCCAACGGCAAACCCAACAAGCTGCGGCTGTATTCGATCGCCAGCACCCGCCATGGCGACAACCTCGAGGACAAGACCGTCTCCCTGTGTGTCCGCCAGCTCCAGTACGAGAAGGAGGGCGAAACGATCTACGGGGTCTGCTCCACCTTCCTCTGCGACATCGAACCCGGCGCCAAGGTGAAGATCACCGGCCCGGTGGGCAAGGAGATGCTGCTGCCCCCCGATGAGGAGGCCAATGTGATCATGCTGGCCACCGGCACCGGCATTGCGCCGATGCGCGCCTATCTGCGCCGGATGTTCGATCCCGGCGAGCGGGCCAAGAACCCCGGCTATCAGTTCCGGGGCAAGGCCTGGCTGATCATGGGCGTGCCCACCACGGCCAACCTGCTCTACGAAGACGACCTGCAGAGCTACCTCGCCGAGTTCCCGGACAACTTCCGCTACACCAAGGCGATCAGCCGGGAAGAAAAGAATCCCAGCGGTGGGCGGATGTACATCCAGGACCGCGTGGCGGAGCACGGCGAGGAGATCTTCGCCTGGATCGAAGACCCCAGAACCCACGTCTACATGTGTGGACTGAGGGGGATGGAGCCCGGCATCGACGAGGCGATGACCACGGCGGCGGCGGCCAAGGGCCTGAACTGGGCGGAGTTGCGCCCGCAGCTCAAGAAGGCCGAGCGCTGGCATGTGGAGACCTACTGAACACCGCTGAGCGGCCGTTCTTTTTGCCGAAACCACCACAAAATCGAGGGCCGCACACCGCAGGCGGGGGGTTCCCCGCTTTCGTGGTGGGGCCAGCTCCATCGGCCCCTCGCGCATGAACGCCACTCTCACCAATCCGTTGCGGGTCGGGCTGCGCCAGGAGAGGGTGATTTCGCCCCAGTGTCTGGTGATCTTCGGGGCCAGCGGCGACCTCACCCACCGCAAGCTGATTCCCGCCCTGTTCGAGCTGTTCCGGCAGCGGCGCCTGCCCAGCGAGTTCGCCATCCTCGGTTGCGCCCGCCGTCCCTGGAGCGACGAGGAGTTCCGCAACAAGATGGCGGCGGCCCTGGCGCCGACGATCCGTGATCACCCCACCGCCTGGGAGCAGTTCGCCAGCGGGCTGTTCTACGAGCCTGTCGATCTGCAGCAGAGCGAGCACCTGGTGCGCCTGGCCCAGCGGCTGGAGGTCATCGACCGGCTGCGGGCCACCCGCACCAACCGCACCTTCTATCTCTCGGTGTCGCCCGACTTCTACGGCAGCGGCTGCCGGGCCCTGGCGGATGCCGGCCTGCTCAGTGACCCGAAGCGCAGTCGGGTGGTGATCGAGAAGCCGTTCGGCCGCGACTACGGCAGCGCCGAGCAGCTCAACCGGATCGTTCAGGCCTGCGCCCAGGAGAACCAGGTGTTCCGGATCGACCACTACCTGGGCAAGGAAACGGTCCAGAACATCCTGGTGCTGCGCTTCGCCAACACGATCTTCGAGCCGATCTGGAACCGCAACTTCATCTCCAGCGTGCAGATCACCGCCGCTGAAACCGTGGGGGTGGAGGAGCGGGCCGGCTACTACGAAAGCTCCGGCGCCCTGCGGGACATGGTGCAGAACCACCTCACCCAGATGCTGGCGCTCACAACCATGGAGGCGCCGGGCCGCTTCGATCCCGAAGCGATCCGCAACGAGAAGGCGAAGGTGCTGCAGGCGGCCCGGCTGGCCAATGAGGAGGAGCCGTGGAAATGCTGTGTGCGCGGACAGTACGCGGCCGGGGGGAGCATCAGCGACCCGCTGCGGGGCTACCGGGAGGAGCCTGGGGTCAACCCGAACAGCACCACGGAAACCTATCTGGCGATGAAGCTGTTCATCGACAACTGGCGCTGGCAGGGGGTGCCCTTCTACCTGCGCACCGGCAAGCGGCTGCCGAAGCGGCTCTCCGAGGTGGTGCTCACCTTCCGGGAGGCGCCGGTGCATCTGTTCGACGCGGCCGGTGGCAGCCCCACCGCCAACCAGCTGATCCTGCGGATCCAGCCCGATGAAGGTGCCGGCTTCGTCTTCGATGTGAAGGCTCCGGGCTCCGGCATGCGCAGCCGGCCGGTGGACATGCACTTCTCCTACGACGAATCGTTCGGTGAACCCTCCGACGAGGGTTACGTTCGCCTGCTGGCCGACGCCATGCTGGGGGATCCCACCCTCTACACCCGGGCCGACGAGGTGGAGGCGGCCTGGCGGCTCTACACGCCGCTGCTGGAGCTGATCGAGGACAGCCCCTGGCAACTGCCGGTGCAGCCCTACGAGGCCAGAACCTGGGGCCCCGGAGCCGCCGACAGCCTCCTGGCCAATGACGGGCTGATGTGGCGCCGCCCCTGATCCACTGCCCTCTGCCGCACCTCCAGCCCCGCTCCCGGCCCAGCCCACCGTCCCGCCTTTTCGTCTTCGCCCTTCACGACGCCCGTCCCGATGTCCCCCCAGCTCACGCTTCAGGCTCCCCTCGCCCTCTCTCCCAACGAGGTGTCCGGTTATCTGGATCGCCTCTGGGAAAAGGATCTGGAGGCTTCGACCGGAGCCTCCACCTTCACGCTGGTGGTGTGGGAACCCTCCTGGCTGCAGCAGCAGCTGATCCGCACCGGTCACATCGACGGCCCGATCAGCGGCCTGCTCAACGAGGATCTCTTCGATGCCGCCCGTACCGCCACGGCGGAATGCGGCCTGCCGCTCTGCACGGCTCCGATGGCACCGGAGCTGGCCTGGGCCCTGGGCCAGCAACCGGGCAGCCACACCGCCGAAGACCTGCGCGGACAGTTCGTTGATCAGGCGATCAGCGCCCATCGACCCCGGCGGCTGATCACCCTGGCCCCCACCCTGCGCGAGGACCACCCCCTGGAAACGCTGGTGGCCGCCTACTGCCCGCTGCCGGAGGAACGCAGCGGCAGCGCGCCGGCCTGCGGCGACGTGGTGGTGCTGCGGGGCGGCAAGGGCGCGATCGAGCAGGGGCTCGCCATGCTCAATCCGCTGGTGGCGGACGACCTGCCCTGCTGGGTGTGGTGGAACGGCTCCCTGGATGAATCCCCCGACCTGCTCGCCGCCCTGGCCCTGCCCTCGCGGCGGCTGGTGCTGGACAGCTCGATCGGCGACCCGCGCCGCTGCCTTGATGTGCTGGTGGAGCGCATCGCCAGCGACCAGGCGGTGAACGACCTCAACTGGTTGCGGCAGCGCAGCTGGACCGAATCGCTGGCGATGGTGTTCGATCCGCCCGGCCGCCGCGATGCCCTCACCCACGTGGTGCAGCTCGACATCGACGTGGAGGGTGATCACCCGGTGCAGGGCCTGCTGCTGGCGGCCTGGATCGCCGACCGGCTCGGCTGGCACCTGCAGAACAGCTACCGCATCCCGGCCAATGGCACCGAGGCGGGAATCGGCGCCGAGTTCCAGCGCAGCGATGGCCAGATCGTCCAGTTCCGGCTGATGTCGGTGCCGGTGGGGGTTCCCAAGAGCCATCCCGGCGCCCTGGTGGGCCTGCGCCTGATCTGTTGCCCGGAAGGCCGCAAGCCGCTCTGCGTGATCCTCTGCTCCGAATCGGGCGGCTGCATGCGGCTGGAGGCCGGCGGGGTGGCCACGATGGAGCTGGCCGAGGAGGTGGTGAGCATCTCCAACGAAAGCGAGGAGATGGAGATGGCCCGCCTGCTGGCCGGCGGCCACGACACCACCAGCCCCCTGCTGGCGGCGGCCGCGCCGATGGCGGCCAGGCTGCTGCCGCACTGACCGGGCAGGGAAGGGGCGCGTCGGCATGGCCTGTTTGATTGCGGCACCCTGCAGCGGCAGCGGCAAGACCCTGCTCAGCCTCTGCCTTGCCGCCCTGGTGCGCCGGCGTGGCGAAACGATCCAGACCTTCAAGGTGGGACCGGATTATCTCGATCCCCAGCTGCTGAGCCGGACCAGCGGCAGGCCCTGCCGCAACCTCGATGCCCTGCTCTGCGGCGAGGGCTGGGTGCGGCGCAGCTTCCCCTGGTGGGGGAGCCAGGCCGACCACTGCCTGGTGGAGGGGGTGATGGGGCTGTTCGACGGCCGGGGGCCGGGCCTGGCCGGCAGCTCGGCGGAACTGGCCCAGCTGCTGGGGCTGCCGGTGGTGCTGGTGGTGGAGGCCAGCCGCCAGGCCGGTTCGGTGGCGGCGCTGGTGCGGGGTTTCCGGGATCATCAACCCGGCCTGGAGCTGGCCGGTGTTGTGCTGAACGGGGTGAGCACCGAGCGGCACCAGGCCCTGCTCAGTGAGGCCCTGGCCGCCATCGCCATGCCGCTGCTGGGTGTGCTGCCGCGTCACCCGAGCCTCAGCCTGCCCTCCCGTCACCTGGGCCTGCTGCCAGCCCATGAACTCGAAGACCTGGGCCGCTGCCTGGAGGAGTGGGCGGCCCTGGCCGAACGTCACCTCGATCTGGAGGCGCTGATGCCCCTGCTGGCGCCGCCGCCGCCGCCAGGGGCGAGCAGCCCCGATCCGATCCGCTGGTGCCTGGCTGGCGATCGCCCCGGGCCCGGGCCGGCGGCTCCGGTCACCCTGGCGATCGCCAGTGACGCCGCCTTCCACTTCCGCTACCCGGAAGCCAGCGCCCTGCTCGAAGGCCTGGGCGTGAGCGTGCAGCCGTGGCAACCGCTGGCCGACGAGCCGCTTCCCGCCGGCAGTCAGGGGGTGATCCTGCCGGGAGGATTTCCGGAGCTCCATGCCGCCGCCCTGGCCGCCAGCAAACGCAGCCTGGCGGACCTGCGCCGCGCCGCCGGGGCGGGCCTGCCGATCTACGCCGAGTGCGGCGGGCTGCTGCTGCTGGGCCAGGAGCTGGAGGATGGCAGCGGGGTGTCCCATCGGATGGCGGGTCTGCTGCCGTTCTCAGCGCGGCGCGGCGCCCTGCAGCTGGGCTATCGGCAGGCCACGGCCCTGGCGGACGGGCTGGTGGTGCGGCGGGGCGAAACCGTCTGCGGCCATGAATTTCATCGCTGGGAGCTGGAACCGCATCCGGCGGCAGCCACGGCCCCGCCCGGCGGGCCGCTCTGGCAGCTCGAAGGCTGGGGCTGGCCGAGCCGGCCGGAAGGCTGGAGCCGGCCCGGCCTGCACGCCAGCTGGCTGCACCTGCACTGGAGTGGCTGCCCGCAGATCTGCCGTCGCCTGCGCGACGCCGCCGCCCGGGTGCGGCCGCTGACCCCAGCCGCCGCCGTGTGATGGTTCAATCCAACCGGTAAACCAGCCCACCCACCGTGACGTCCTCGAATCCAGCCCCGGAACTCTGGTTGCTGCGGCACGGCGCCACCGCCTGGGCCCGCGATGGCCGCCACACCGGCAACACCGACCTGGCCCTGCTGCCGGAAGGGGAAGCGGAGGCGAGGGCCCTGGCACCCCTGCTGGCGGAGCTTCGCTTCGCGGCGGTGCTCTGCAGTCCGCTGCAACGGGCCCGCCAGACCTGCGAGCTGGCCGGGCTGGCCCAGAGCGCCAGCCTCTGCGAGGAGCTGCGGGAATGGGATTACGGCGCCTACGAGGGCCTGACCACCCCGGAGATCCGCCAGGAGGTCCCCGGCTGGACCGTCTGGACCCACGGCTGCGAGGGCGGAGAGAGCATCGAGCAGGTGGAGCGCCGCTGCCAGCAGGTGATCGAGCAGGCCCTGGCCCTGGCGGAGAACGGCCGGGTGGCCCTGTTCGCCCATGGGCACATCCTCAGAGCCCTGGGGGGCAGCTGGCTGGGTCTCGGCGCCAGGGGCGGCGGACTGCTGGCCCTGAACACCGGCACGGTCAGCGTGCTGGGCCACGAGCGGGACCGACGGGTGGTGCTGCGCTGGAATGCCCCGACCAGCGGGCCGGCGGCATGAGCGATCCCCGCCTCTGGGCTGAACTGCTGGCCTATGGCAGTGGCATCAGCCTCAGCCCGATCCACATCGGCCTGCTGCTGCTGCTGCTGCTGGGGCCGAATCCCCTGCGCCGCGGCGGCCTGTTCGTGCTCAGCTGGATGGTGACGATCGCCGTGATGGTGACGCTGCTGCTCACCGTGGGCCATGGCCTGCTGCTGAGCATGGAGCAGGGCAGCAGCCACCGCACCGGCCTGGATCTGATGGGCGCCGGCGCCCTGCTGGCCCTGGGCATCCGCGATCTGCTGCCCACCAAGGCGGCCGGCAGTGAACCGGCCGGCTGGATCCGCCAGCTGGATCGCTTCTGCGCCCTGCCCCTGCCGCTGCTGATCGGGGTCAGCGCCGCGATCGAAGTGATCAGCCCCGACGACCTGTTCCTGCTGGCCAAGGGGGCCTCGGCCCTGCTCGCCGCCGACCTGGATCGGGCTCAGGAACTGTTGCTGGCCGGCGCCTTCACGCTGGCGGCCAGTCTGCTGCTGCTGTTGCCATTCCTGGCCGTGGCCCTGGCGCGGCAGAGCATGCTGCCGTTGCTGCAACGGGGCAAGCAGGCCCTCTATGCCCGCGGCGAACTGGTGGTGGGCGGCCTGAGCCTGGCGCTCGCCGCCTATCTCGCCTGGCAGGGGATCGAGGGACTGCGACTGGCCTGAGCGCCGCTGTGGTCTGACCATTACGACACAACCGGGCAGCGTGCCGGTTTCAGCGCAGAATGGCTGGGATCGGTTTTCGGTGGTCACTCCCGAAAGGCAACGAGGAAAGTCCGGTGGGGAACCTGGTTCAGCCAGGAACCGAGTCCGGCGCTGTCCCGCAGCTGTGATTGAGCGCCCCTCCGGGTCCGCGCTCCTCAGTCAGAACGCTCGCCGTTTCCTGTTCCCTTCAATCCCGGCGTGGACCGGGTCATTCGATGATTTCCAGCCCCACTTCCGCCAGCCGCAGCCTGGCTCCGATCCTCTGCCTCTCGGCCCTGGCGATCGTCCTGGCAGGCCAGCCGGCCCAGGCCCACGGCATCGCCCATGGCGGCCTCAGCTCCGGCTTCCTGCATCCCCTGCTGGGCACCGATCACCTGCTCCTGCTGATCGGGGTGGGCGCCGCCGCCTCCTACATCTCCGGCCAGCTGTTGCTCTGGGCCCTGGCCGGCGCCATCGGCGGCGGCATCTTCGGGGCGATGGGCGGCGGCCTGCCTGCCGCTGAGGTGATCGCCGCCCTGGCGATTTCAGCCGTGGCGGTGCTGGTGCTGCGCAGCCACCGCTCCGGAGCTGCCCCGGCCCTTGGCTTCTGCGGCACCCTGATCGCCGGTGCCGTCGCCGTGCACGCCATGCTCCACGGCCAGGAAGCCCCCGCCGGCATGGCAGCGGCGAGCTGGTGGCTGGGGGCCTTCGCCGGCTCCCTGCTGGTGAGCGGAGGCACCTACCTGGTGCTCAGGCGCCTGCCGGCCCACTGGACCACCAAGCTGGCCCTGCTGCTGGCCCTGTTCGGCGGCTTCCTGGTGCTCGGGCCGATCGGCCTGCTGGCGCGCTGAGTCGCGCCCGGGCGGCTTCACGCCAATGGGCTGGATGGGAGCTCCCACGGCTTAGGTCGCAGACTCCAGACCCAGATGCTCCACTTCAGGAGTGCTGACCCCGTTGAAGAAGTCGATCCAGACCGATGAATCAACGACGATCACCCCGGAGCATCGGGCTGATCGAGCCGCTGGGCTTCCAGGTCGCCGTCTCACTGCAGCTGGCCACGGAAGGAACGGATCTCACCCTGCCGCTGAATCTGCACCTCGGTTTCGATCATCGGCACCAGGTGGATGGTTCCATGGCGGGCATGGTGGAATCGGCGAAGTCGCGGCGGGCCTTGGCGCCAGCGAGCACCGTGAAACCACCGGGTGATTCAAAGCCCTGACCGGAAGCCTCTGGACCCTTGAGGTGAAACAGCCTGCGGATGGAGGCTGACGGCTTACCCGATGCCTGCTCGAAGGCGCGAAATCCCAGCACCGGGCAACAGAGCAGCAACTCCTCCAGGAAGCCGATGCCTCTCCAATTTGTTATCTCCACGATGCGCATGCCCTCGGGTTGGCCGGAGGGCACGAACAGGCGCAGGGCGAAGGGGCGGGCGGGGGTCATGGCATCTGGATGGCTCAGCTTTGCCGTCACAGCAAGGGGGGTAGGCCTAATTCCTCAAGGAACCCATTGTGTTTGTCTCGAGCATCTCGAATCGATTGCTCCAGGGACGCCAGCTCGGCATTGACTTTGAGCAGGTCGATCTCCTCCTCGGCGACGGCCGTGCTGATGTAGCGAGAGATGTTCAGGTTGAAGTCGTTCTTTTCAATCTCCGCCATCTCCACCCGGCGGGAGTAGCGAGGTTCCGGCTCCCGCTGCTGATAGGTGTGGAGGATCTTGCTGATGTGCTCCTGAGTTAATTGGTTCTGGCGCTTCCCCTTGACGAAGTGCACAGCGGCATTGATGAAGAGCACGTCATCGGGCTTCTTGCACTTCTTGAGCACAAGAATGCAGACCGGGATGCCGGTTGAATAAAAGAGGTTGGCAGGAAGGCCGATCACGGTGTCGATGTGGCCGTCTTTGAGCAGCTTGGTGCGGATGCGCTCTTCAGCACCACCACGAAATAGCACCCCGTGGGGCAGGATGATGGCCATCACGCCTTCATCCTTCAGGTAGTGAAAGCCGTGCAGCAGAAAGGCAAAGTCAGCGGCGGATTTCGGGGCCATGCCGTGGCTTTTGAAGCGCACGTCATCGGCCAGGGCGTCGGTCGGCTCCCAGCGGTAGCTGAAGGGCGGGTTGGCGACGATGGCATCAAAGCTGGGTTTTCTGGCCGGGTTCTGCTCGCGCAGCATGTCCCATTCGTTCAGCAAGGTGTCGCCATGAAAGATCTCAAACTCCGTGTCTTTCACCCCATGCAGCAGCATGTTCATGCGGGCGAGGTTGTAAGTGGTGATGTTGTTTTCCTGGCCAAAGATCTTGCCGATGGTGCCACCCGCCTTTTTCACCCGCGTGCGGATGTTGAGGAGCAAGGAGCCGGAGCCACAGGCGAAATCCATCACGCTCTCCAACCGCTGCTTCGTTCCAGTTCTGGGTTCCTGGCTGTCGAGGGAGACGATGCCGGAGAGGATGTCTGAAATCTGTTGAGGGGTGTAGAACTCTCCCGCCTTCTTGCCCGAACCAGCGGCAAACTGCCCGATCAGGTATTCGTACGCATCACCGAGCGAATCGATGTTGGTGGAGAATTCCGCCAGCCCATCGGCAATTTTCTGGATAACGCTGCAGAGCTTGGCGTTGCGGTCAGCATAGGTGCGCCCCAGCTTGTCAGAGGCAAGGTTGATCTCTGAGAAGAGGCCTTGAAAGGTACTCTCAAAGGATTCGGTTTCAATGTATTTGAAGCCTGCCTGAAGAGTGTTCAGGAGTTCACCATCCTGGGTGCGTGCCAGCTGGGCAATGCTCTTCCAGAGGTGTGATGGCTGGATCACATAATGGATCTTACGGCGCATCTGCTTTTCGAAAGCTTCCACATCCTCAGGGTTGAATTGATACCAGATGCTCAGTGGCACCAGATAGCTGTCGGGCTCGAGCGGGGGGTAATCGTTTCCCAGCTCCTTTTGGGCTGCCAGCTCGTAGTTGTCGGACAGGTAGCGCAGAAACAGGAACGACAGCATGTAATCGCGGAAGTCGTCCGCATTCATCGCTCCGCGCAACTTATCGGCTATTGCCCAAAGAGTGGTGCCGAGTTGCTTTTGGTTGGTGGTGGTCATACCTGCGGCTTCTGTTCGGCTTTTGCCTGTTGGCGAAGTTCATCTGCCGAGATGCGCTGCATACGACCATCCTTGACGATCACGAGGTTCGTCTGAGTCTGGATGGCTGTCTTGCGTGCCTGTTGGGCCGCCCGCCGCAAGGCACCTAAGGAGGCTCGCAGGTCAGGGTCTTTGGCATTGGATATGTCGTTGTCGTTCATTGGTTTTCTCCCCATTGCAAAAGGGTCGGCTCCTCGCCAACGTTGTCATACTCTGCCCAAGTGTCCACAACGGGCTTGTAGGCTCGCTCAAGGTTGCGCCGGCCGGCCGCAAACCGGCGGCGAATCACCCCCTCTTCAATGTGGTGCCCGCCTTGTCGCACACGCTCTGCCACACGCGCAATGGCCATCTCTGCATCGGGCAGGTGCAAAAAGAAGAGGCTGACGTGGTAGCCGGCCTCTCGCCATTGATGAAGACGGCCCACGTAGGCAAGCCCGGCCAGTGTCGTCTCAAAAGCGAAGCTCTCCCCTTTGCGAACGCACGCGTCGATCTCTGCCAGCATCAGGCGCCCGGCTTTGAGCGCTGCTGCTTCTGGCGCGAAGGGCGAGAGCCCCGCCGCAATCAAGTCCGCGTTGATGAAGCGAGGACATTGCGCCTCCTGTGGCAGAAACGAACGGGCAAAGGTCGTTTTAACCGCCCCGTTTGGCCCAGCGATGATGATGATCTTTTTCGTCATCATGCTGCCTCAGGGCCGGCCTTGATGTCTGTGTGGAAGCGGGTCAGTTCGCTCATGTTTGCTCCTTCTGAACGACCGAGGATTTCTCGGTCGTTGGCCCGCAGCCTGGTTCAACATCAACTGTCAAGGATGGCTTGACGGTTGCCTCATGGCCCGATCGCGCTTGAATTTTCAAGGGATCCCTGACCATGGCCCACGAACACTGCCCGCTCATGCTTCCACCTCCACCGGGGATGGGAAAAGCTGCTGCATCAGCCCTTGCTTGTGGGTCTTGAGGGCTTCGAGCTTTTGGGTTTCGGCAGTGATCAGCTCATCGAGGCTGCTCAGGCAGGCGGCGATGCGTTGTTGTTCTGCAAGTGCCGGAGGAAGAGGAATCCCGAATGACCTTATCTGAGCAAAGTTGAGTCCCTGCCGGTTTCCTCCTGCTTGGAAACTGTCGATCTGCTTCTGGCCGCGTTGGGAGATGAGAAACTGATTCAGAAACAAGGGATTCAGTTCGAAGGTTTTGGTGCGGATGATACAGACGTGCTGGTTTACGTTCCCTCCGGCAATTCTGTCATCAGCTACCGCACTCCGTCCTATTGAGGCTCCCGTGATGTTTAGCAAAACGTCACGGACTTTGATTTCGCTCGAATCGAAAGAGGCGTGGGTCTCTTCATCAATGTAAGCAGCGTCGTCCAACAACAAAACACCCCAGCCGACGTTCTGACTGCGGACAAATGGCCGCCCAGACTGTTTGTAGTTCTTGTCACCGCCGGTTGGTGTTATTCCGCTGCCGACCTTATTCGCTTTGGCTCCGAGCTTCTTCACCTCCCACTCCCCAAAATTTCGGAACTCAGGGAAGCGACGACATGGTTGGGTTTCGCCTTCGCGGGGGAAAAGCTGCTGCATCAGCCCTTTTTTATGGATCTTGAGCGCATCCACTTTCCGGGCTTGGGCGGCCATCCACTCGTCTACCGAACTCAGGCACTCGGCGATTTTTTGTTGTTCGGGTTTTGGCGGGAAAAAGGTAGGGTACTCCTTCATCGAGGCAATATCGCCTCTGGGCATCTTCACGCCCTTTGCGCCAGTCATCACATAGTCGATAAAGGCATCATTCCTAAGCAGGCAGGAGAAGTACTCAGGGAGTAATCGCTGCTTAGCTCTAATGACTATGACATCATTCGATGCGCCACCCTCTCTGTTCGCGACCCAGACCTTTTTTAAATAGGGGCGGATATTGGAAACCAATGTGTCATTCGGCCTATATCGAGTAACTGAGCCCGTTGAGGGAAGCTTGGAAGCGCGGGTCACGCCGCCATAGTCTGCGAGGATGTTTTCGGTGCTGACATAGCTTGAGAGTTCGATTCGTTCGAGCGGGATTTTCTCGTTAACGAAATCTGCCACACTTCCGAGTTTGTCTGCCTGCCACTTATCCGCATTACTAAACTCCGGAAACCGCAGTTTCGGCACCAGCGTGGGCATTGCCTCCGCCGTCAGAACGGGGCTTGGCGTTTGGGGGTTCATGGCGCCACCTCGTGGATGAGGTTCTGGTCATCGGCATCCCACATCTCGCGGTAGGCATGGACATAGCTCGCGGTGGCCTGGGGGTCTAGTGACCAGTAATGGCCGCAGAGAGTTTTGAAGAGTGCCAAGCCCTCCGGGAAGCAGGCGTGGTCCAAGAGTTGGTCGAGTGTGTGCTCGATGCGCTGAACATCGCGGCTGCCGCCGCGCACCATGCCTTGCACAGTGGGCGTTAGTGCTTCGATGGCCAGTTCGCGCAGTGTTTGCAGCTCGGCCATGGTCGTCTCCAGGTCAGCGAGCAAGTCTTGGTTGGTGGCTGCGCGCGGCCTTGCGGTGTGCTGATGCGGGGTGGTCATTTCAACAAGGCCTTTCCTTGTGCAGTCAGTCGGTATTGCTGCAGGCGGCTGTTGGTTTTGTCGGGGATGGTGGGTTCGATCCAATGCCGATCCAATGCCGGGCGCAGGTAGTTGGTCCGGAAGGTGGGGCGGTGTTTCAGCTCAAGCCGTTGCTGAATCTCCGACGGAGCCAATGGCCCATCCGCCAAGGTTTGCAGAAGCCGGAGGACTGGGTCGGTGACTGGGTCGGTGACTGGGTCGGCAGCTGGGGCCTCGGCTTGTTCGCCAGCGGCATCCCATGTCGCATTGGGGCGCTGCACCTTGGCGGTGAATTGGTTGCCGGTGTCCTCGCTGATCAGTTCAATTTGGGGCCACTCGCCCAGCGCCCGGGGGATGCCGCTGCCCATTCCGCGGTAAGGCAGCAAGCGGAAGGCGTGTTCACTCAGCGTGGGGTTGCGGCGATTGCTCTTGCCGTGGCGTATGTCGTCAATGCTCAGGCTGTCGGGCAAGGGGCCTGGGCTGATGATCTCAATCCGGTCGCGAAACACCAGAATGCGGATGGACGCGCTGGTGAAGTAGTCGCGGTGCACGAGGGCATTCACCAGCAGCTCTTGGAGAGCCACCTCTGGCACCTCCAGGATGCCCGGTGAGTTGAAGCCCTGGTCGCCCTGCACGCGGCGCAGGTTCCGTTTGATGAAGGCCAGCGCCTCGGCGTACTGGGCAGCCAGGGTGCCGCTGAAGTCCTGGCTGTCTTGGTAGTGGCTGTCGGCAATGCTGTTGCCGAAGAAGGCCACGGCCTTGATCGTGAACGCCGGCCGCCAGCGCAGCGGGTTGCGGCCAAACAGCATGAGGCCAGCCAAGGTCAGTTCGCGGCCATCGCCCAGACCCAGGTTTTGCAACACGGCATCCAACGACAGCGCGGCTTGGGCGGGATCTGCGCTGTAGTGCTGGGCCAGGTAACGGCCAAAAGCGGTCTCATCCAGGTCTGCACTGGAGGTGCCCGCGACGGGCACGACATCCGCGTAGACCAGGCCGCCACTCTGAAACATGCGCTGCATTTCTTCGCGGGCGGTCACATGGCGTTTGTCAGCGCCTTGTTTGACCCAGATGCGCCCTTGGTGGTCCAGGTAGGGCTTGGCCAAGCCATGGGGCACGATCACCACCATCACCAGCCCTGCGTGGGTCTTGACGTTTTCGGTGAGGGGGTGAATGGGCGGACGCACATGCTGGCTGCTGGCGTTGCTGAGCATTTGATTGAGGTGGCGGATGTCGTCGGTGCTCAGCCCGGCGATGGTGCCATCGTCGTCCACGCCAATGAGCAGCGTGCCGCCCCCGCTGTTGGCAAAGGCGGCCAACTCGGTGGCCAGGGCGTCCGGGTTGTTGACGTTGCGCTTGAACTGCTGGCGGGTGTGTTCGCCCAGGGCGATGCGCTCCAGCAGCACGGCTTCAGTGAGCGGGGGCTCATGCATACGCACTAAGCCCTGAGATGTCACGGCCACCGGCTCGTTGGTTGAGGAGGGGGTGCAGGTCGGCCATCAGTGCGAGTTCGGCCTGGCTGCGGGCTTTCCAGCCGAGCTTGAGCGGGGCCAGGAGGTCGCTGAGCTGTTCGCCATCGAAGATCATGCGCTCGAGGATGGCGTCCACGAAGGCTTTTAGGGCAGCCGTGTCGAGGCCGTGCTGGCTGGCAATGGTGGCGAGCTCGGCGGCCGATTTCTCCAGCTTGAAGCGGCTGTAGCCGTCGCGGATGGCTTGTTCGCTTAAACCCTCACCGGCCTTGAGTGTGCCGATGTACTCGGCGATGGCCTCACGCTCGTTCATGAACTTGGCATCGGCGCAGATCAGGCCGATGAGTTCCTCGCGGCTCATCTTCGACTTGCCCGGCTCCTTGGCCGAGAAGCCGGCGATCAGGCCCATGATGTAGTCGTAATCAATCACGGCGGAGGCAAAGAGCACGAACTCGAAGTCGAGTTGGTCGACGGGGTTGGTGCTGGTGCTTTCGTCTTCGCCCTTGCCCTGAACCTCCTTGAGCTGTTTGGCGGTTTCCAGGTACTGGCCCTTGAAGCCCAGCAGGTTGTCCTTGGGCAGCACCTGCTCAATGGTGGCTTGATTGGCGTCGGTGAGGTCGGTGTATTGGTCGAGCTGGGTTTTCAGCCGCTGCACCTCCTTGAAGTGCGTGATGAAGGCCGCCTTGGCGGCATCGCCCTTCAAATTGGCCACGGCCGAAGGGGTGCAGGCCAGGCCCTGGGAGGTCATGAAGCCATGGAGCTTCTGCACGGCGGCCTCCAGCTTCTGAATCACCACGGGCGCCTTCTCCACAAGCCAGATTTCGCGGGCCTGCTCGCTTGATCTTTCGCCGGAGAAAAGAGCGATGGCGGCATCCACAGCGTCTTGCTGCTGGCGGAAGTCAAGGATGTGGCCGTAGGGCTTGGTGCCATTGAGCACGCGGTTGGTGCGCGAGAAGGCCTGGATCAAGCCGTGGTGCTTGAGGTTCTTGTCGACGTAGAGCGTGTTCAGAAACTTGGAATCAAAGCCGGTGAGCAGCATGTCCACCACGATCGTGATATCGATCTTCTGCGCTGGGGGATAGTCGGCATTCGGCCACTGCTGATCCTTGATGCGCTTCTGCACATCCTGGTAGTAGAGATCAAACTCGCTGAGGCGGTGATTGGTGCCATAGCGCCGGTTGTAGTCAGTGAGGATGGCCTTGAGCGCAGCTTTCTTGCCTTCGGGGTCCACCGCGTTGTCGGCCTCTTCCTGGGGCAGGTCTTCCTGGATCTGCTTCACATCAGCATCGCCCTCGGCAGGCGGGGAGAACACGCAGGCGATGGTCAGCGGCTTGAAGCCGGGATCGCTGCACGCCTTCTCCGCTTGCATGGCCTGGAGTAGGCCGTGGTACTCGATGGCGTCATTGATCGAGGCGGTGGCGAGAATCGCATTGAAGCGGCGGCCGGCGGTGGCGGCATCGTGCTTGGCCAGGATGGCCTCAATGACGGCCCGTTTCGATAGCGCCTCACCGGGCCTGGGCGAGGTGCCTTCGGCCCCGAGCTTGGGCTTGAAGTAATCAATGTGAAAGCGCAGAACGTTGCCATCCTCGATGGCATGGGTGATGGTGTAGGCGTGGAGTTGCTTCTCGAAGAGGTCTGCCGTGGTGCGCATCGAGGCCTGCGTGTTCTCGATCTTCTGCAAGGAGGCATTGGCCTCAAAGATCGGCGTGCCGGTGAAACCGAACAGCTGGGCCCTGGGGAAGAACGCTTTGATCGCGCGGTGGTTGTCGCCGAACTGAGAGCGGTGGCATTCGTCGAAGATGAAGACGATGCGTTTGTCCTTCAGGCCGGCGAGCTGCTCTTTGTAGGTGCTCTGGCCGTTGCTGCTGCGCTGCTTGTTGCGCTTGCTGTTGTCATCCAGCGCCAGGCCGAGCTTCTGGATCGTGGTGACGATCACCTTGTCGGCAAAGTCTTCAGAACGCAGACGGCGCACCAGGGCGCCGGTGTTGGTGTTTTCTTCCACGCAACCGTCCTGGAAGCGGTTGAACTCCTCGCGGGTCTGGCGGTCGAGGTCTTTTCGATCCACCACGAAGACACATTTGTGGATGTGCTCGTTTTCCTTGAGCAGGGTGGAGGCCTTGAAGGAGGTGAGTGTCTTGCCGCTGCCGGTGGTGTGCCAGATGAAGCCGTTGCCGTTGTCGTCGTCGATGCAGCTCACCAGGTGCTGCACGGCATACACCTGATAGGGCCGCATGATCATCAGCTTCTGCTCACCGGCGAGGAGCACCATGTAGCGGCTGATGGTGCGGCCGAGGTCGCACTTCTTCAGAAAATGCCCGGAGAAATCATCGAGGTGGGTGATCTTCTTGTTGTCTTCGCCGGCGAATTCATAGACGGGCAGGAAGCGCTCGTCGGCATTGAAGGCGAAGTGCCGAGCATTGTTGTTGGAGAAGTAATAGGTGCGATCGCGGTTACTCACGATGAAGAGCTGCATGAAGCACAGCAGCGTTTTGGTGTAACCGTTGCCGGAATCGTTCTTGTACTCAACGATCTGCTCCATGGCCCGTCGCGGATTCACGCCGAGGGTCTTCAACTCAATCTGAACCACCGGCACGCCGTTGACGAGAAGGATGACGTCGTAGCGGTGGTGGCTGTTGTTTGTATTGATGCGGAGCTGGTTGATCACCTCGAAGTGATTTTTGCACCAGTCCTTGATGTTCACCAATGTGTAGTTCAGCGGCGTGCCGTCGTCACGCGTGAAGGCATTGATGCTTCGCAGGATCCTGGAGGCGATGAAAACATCAGGCGTGATGATCTCATCCAACAGCCGTACAAACTCGCCATCGGTGAGCTGAACGCGATTGAGGGCCTCGAATCTTGTGCGGAAGTTCGCTTCGAGGTTGGAGCGGGTTTTGATCTCAGGGCGATAGTCGTATTTCAGGCTTAGCAGCTTGTCAATCAAGCCGCGTTCAATCACTTCCTCGCTGATGCCAGGAAACGGCAGATTCTGGGGTTGATCAACAGCGGCCTTCTCCAATGCCATGGCGTTGTTCAAAGCAAGGATGGCGCGAAGCTCTTGGCTGCGCGATCGAGGCTTCGCCTGTGGCCCGATTGGCTGCGGGTTCGGGGATTCTTGAACGTGCTGCCGATCTCCATGCCGGGCTCGGGCTTCAACTCGTCGTTGAACCCATCGCAGAGGTGCCTGGTGAAGATCAGCAGGGCGGGGTTGCCGAGCGTTTCCAGGGCTTCGATGAAGTCGTTCAGCTGGTCCTGATCGGGCATCGAGGGATCAGGTGGGGCTTCGCTGGATGGAGTCTGGCTGGAGTGAGGCGGTTTTGGGGGATCAGGCGGGCAACTCCAATCCTCCATAGAGGAAAGCGCTCCGAATGATCTCGCAGTCGGCCTGACTGACGCCAACGCTGCGCAGCAGGCGTTCCCACTCCGCCGCCACGGTGGTGAACACCCGGGCCGCAATCGCTTCCGCTTCCTCCTTCTCCAGCAGGAAGCGGCCTGCTCCCGCCACGATCGTGCCCCGATTGGCCCAGCGGCTGGGCCTGCGGCCCTCCAGGCCACAGACCATCGCCAGATCACGGCGGGTCTCCGTGCGCATGGTGCCGGGCGTGAGGTCGTAGGCGGGGCTGAGGCGCCACTGTCGGGAGCGGGCCAGCAGGGCGTGGTTGCGGGGGT
The DNA here is from genome assembly GCF_977927535.1 of Cyanobium sp. ULC082. Taxonomy (NCBI): domain Bacteria; kingdom Bacillati; phylum Cyanobacteriota; class Cyanophyceae; order Synechococcales; family Prochlorococcaceae; genus Cyanobium; species Cyanobium sp. ULC082. Next base: position 330,993 of record NZ_OZ376397.1, on the reverse strand, counting down.
GGTCGTCGAGGTTTGACACCGCCGCGTTGAAGCAGATGCGGGTGAACAGTTCCCTCAGATCCTCAGCCGGGCTGGCGCTGACGCGCCGAAGTTCATCGGCCAACAGCAGATACGACCACGTCTGTCGGTCCGTGGTGCTGTCCTCCGCCTGCAACAGGGTGAGGGCACTCACCATCCGGTGACGCTGGTATCCATCACCGCTCCAGTCGCGATCGAAGCGCTTCACCAACAGCACATCGGCCTCCCCCACCCGGGTGAGCCGGCTTTCCGCCACCTGCAGCCCGCACTGCCGTGCCAGAAGCAGCAGCGCATGCTCCACCTTCGGCTGATTCCATCGATCTCTTGGTGCCGGGAACTTGGCGAGCCAGAGAGCACCGTCATGCTCCACGGTGGTTTTTGGTCGGGCTCCGCCCATGGAGGTGCCGGCCCCCTGCAGCAGCTCGACCACCTGATCGTGGGCCGAGCCCGCCCGGTGAGGTTGATCGGTGAGGATCGCGTCCGCCTCCTGCTGGATCCGCTCCAGATCGAGCGTGCGGTTGAAGCGCCGCTGCGGTGCCGGCGGTTCGACGTTGCGGCCGAAGCCGAGGGCGCCAGCGCGATCATCTGGACCCAACAGCAGCAGCTCGAAATCGCTGGGTTCGCACAATCCGCCGTGGCGGGCAATAACCTGCCGGCCCCAGAAATCCGGCAGCGCATCGCGCAGCGCCCCGAAGAACCCCCCCATACGGCCAGTCTGAAACGGGCGTGCCCCCAGCCTCAGCTCCACCGGGTCGAGTTCGACGGCCTCAGGCCGCTCCCGATAGCGACGGCCATAGACGAAGGCTCCGACCGCGCGGCCCTGGCGATCCTGCTGGAGCGCAAACCGCCCGGCCGTGACGAACTGGGTGTCGCCAGGCAGCACGACATAGACAAAACACTCCGCTTCAGCCGCCATGGTCAGAAGTCGTCATCGAGACGGCGGTGGCGGCGGGGTGCCTGCTGCGGGCTGCGGGCGCCTTCCAGGGCTTTGCCCTCCTCATCCCGATCCGGATCGGCCACCCCGTCCATCTGCTCAAGCAGCCCCAGCACCCAGAGCGCACCCAGATAGGCCGCCACGGACGTTCCTGGCTTGCCTCGCTCCACATCGGCCACCGTGTAACGCGTGACACCCAGGCGCTCGGCCACATCCTCCAGGCGCCAGCGGCGCCGCAGCCGGGCCGTGCGGATGTTTCGGCCCAGGCGCTCCAGGCTCTGCTCCAGGGCCGCCGGGGGATGTCGAACGATGGGGCTGGCCTTGGCCATGAGCAGCGGTCAATGGCAGTAGTGTTGCCTGGAGGCATCCTAAAGGAGACTTGTGTTGCTTAACAGCACCATGACTCCAGCTCCTCTCAAGGTGCGGGCCAGGGGTTGATCAACTCGATTCTGATGCCGGCGAAATCCGCCACGTTGCGGGTGGCCAGTTGGGCGCCCTGGGACAGGGTGATTCCGGCGATCACCGCATCGGCCGTGCTCATCGGCTGGCCCAGGCGTTCCCTCTGCCACAGCAACTCCCCATACCAACGGGCGGCCTCCCGATCGAAGGCCCACCATCGCGGGCTCCAGGCGATCGGCCCAGGCCAGCACCAGGGGCTCGGGGCGGGGCCGCATCAGCTCCGCAATCACGTTGGCGCCCAGAACGATCAAGCCTGTTCTTCTGCGAAGCGAGCGGCTTGCGCCATCGACACGCGAGCCGGCAGATCGAGTTCCACCCCGCCGCATGAGGCGAAATGGGCCTGAATGCGGCTGCCCAGGCCTGGACCGGCTGGCACATCAGGCGACGCCGCCACCGCCTGCCTGAGGATCGTGCGCGCCGCCTGAAGCCGCAGTCGGGCCTTGGTGGCGTTGTCGAGGTTGCGGATCGTGAGACTCGCCATGCCCCGATGCCAGCAACGCTAGCGGCGGCTGCCCAGCTCGCCCCGCCGGGGCCCGAAGCTGGAGCCCGAAGGCGTGAACCGCCGCTGCGATCCGCTGCCATGAGCAACCCCCCCGATCCCACCGATCCTCCCGGCCACCCCACCGATCCCGCCCAGCTGCGCCGCGACTACCGCCGCGAGGCCCTGCGGCGCGCTGATCTGGCCGCCGATCCGGTGGCGCAGTTCCGCCGTTGGTTCGATCAGGCGGTGGCGGCCGAGCTGAGCGAAGCCAACGCCATGGTGCTGGGCACCAGCGATGGCGCGCGCCCCAGTGCCCGCACCGTGCTGCTCAAGGCCTTCGATGTCCGCGGCTTCGTGTTCTTCACCCACTACGAAAGCCGCAAGGCCACCGAGATCGCCGCCCATCCCCAGGTGAGCCTGCTGTTTCCCTGGTACGGGCTGGAGCGGCAGGTGATCGTGCTCGGCCGGGCCGAGCGGATCAGCACGGCCGAATCGCTCGCCTATTTCCTCTCGCGTCCGGTGGGCAGCCGGCTGGGGGCCTGGGTGTCGCAGCAGAGCGCCGTGATCAGCTCCCGCTCGCTGCTGGAAGCCCAGTGGGAAGCGATGGCGCGCCGCTTCGCCGGTGGTGAGGTGCCGCTGCCGCCGGCCTGGGGCGGCCTGCGGGTGGTGCCGGTGGAGTTCGAGTTCTGGCAGGGGCGTCAGAACCGCCTGCACGATCGCTTCCGCTACCGGCCCAGCGAACCGGCGGCCACCAGCGGCGCTGGGGCAGAGGCCAGCGCCTGGCTGATCGAGCGGCTGGCGCCCTGAGCGGGGCAGGCGCAGCGGCAGCCAGCGGCGTTCCTCCTGCCTACCTTGGCCCGATGCGCTTGCTGCACACCTCCGACTGGCATCTGGGCCGCAGCTTCCACGGCGTCTCGCTGCTCGATGAGCAGGCGGCGGCGATCACACGGATCGTGGCCCTGGCGCGGGAGCATGAGGTTGAAGCGGTGCTGATCGCCGGCGACCTCTACGACCGCGCCATCCCCCCCGCCGAAGCGGTGACCCTGTTCAACGACGCCCTGGCCCGGCTCAGCGCCGGCGGCACCGCCGTGGTGGCGATCGCCGGCAACCACGACTCGCACGTGCGGGTGTCGGTGTACGACCCGCTGCTCTCCGCCTTCAACATCACCATCCGCGGCGACGTGCGCCGCGCCGATCAGCCGGTGCTGCTCACCCCCAGGGGCGGCGGTGCGCCGGTGGCGATCTACCCGCTGCCCTACCTGGAGCCGGCGGTCGATGGCCCCGCCCTCTCCGGCGACCCCGGCCGCCTGCGCCATGAGCAGGTCACCCGGTTGGCCCTCGCCCGCCTGCGCGCCGATCTGAGCGGGCGGCCCGGCCACCGCGCCGTGCTGGTGGCCCACACCTTCGTGGCCGGCGGTGAAAGCTGTGAGTCGGAGCGGGAGCTCACGGTGGGCAACGTGGATCGCGTCAGCGTGGAGGCCTTCGCCGGCTTCGACTACGTGGCGCTCGGCCATCTGCACCGCTCCCAGCAGCTGGCCGGCCCGCGCATCGCCTACTCCGGCACGCCGCTGCCCTATTCGTTCTCCGAGCAGGACCACATCAAATCGGTGCGGATCGTGGAGCTGGCCGCCGCCCCCGGCGCGCCCGAACCGGCGGCGGTGCAGGTGATTCCGCTGCAGGTGGGCCGGCCGCTGCGCACCCTGCGCGGCCCGATCGAGGCGCTCTGCCACGATCCCGCCCACGCCCCTGCCGAAGCCGCCCGCGTGCGGGCGATCCTCACCGACGACACCCTGCCGCTGCAGGCGATGGCCCGCCTGCGGGCCCGCTTCCCCCACATCGCCGAGCTGCGCCACGAGCCGCCGGAGCTGGTTCGCGCCAGTGGCGACGAACGCCACCGTCAGGTGCGCCAGGCCAGCTCGCCCCTGGCCCTGGCCACCGCCTTCTTCGCCGACCAGCAGGGCCGGCCGCCCAGCGACGCCGAAGCCGAACTGCTGGAGGCGGCCCTGGCCCAGGCGTTGCGGGGAGGGGAGCGTTGAAGCCGCATCAGCTGGTGATCGAGGCCTTCGGGCCCTACGCCGATCCGGTGGCGATCGACTTCGACGCGCTCGCCGCCGAAGGGTTGTTCCTGATCCACGGCACCACCGGCGCCGGCAAGACCTTCCTGCTCGATGCCCTCTGCTTCGCCCTCTATGGAGAGGTATCGGGCGATCGCAGCGTCAAGGGGCTGCGCTCCGATCACGCCGCTCCTGGCGCCGTGCCGCGCGTGAGCCTGGCGTTCTCCTGCGGCGAGGCCCGCTACCGGGTGGAGCGCAGCCCTGCGCACAGCGCCCCGAAGGCCCGCGGCCAGGGCGTCACCGACAAGCCGCCGCAGGCGTTGCTGCTGCGGCTGGGCGCCAACGGCGAGGAGCAGCCGGTGGCGGCCCGAATCACCGAGGTGACCCGTGAGGTGGAGCAGCTGGTGGGCCTCAACGCCGCCCAGTTCCGCCAGGTGATCCTGCTACCCCAGGGCCGCTTCGCCGAAGTGCTGCGCGCCAAGGCCGACGACCGCGAAGCCCTGCTCAAGACCCTCTTCGACACCGTTCTCTACGAGCGGGCCGGCTGGTGGCTCGACGACCAGGCCAAAGCCGCGCGTCAGGCCGTCCAGAAGCAACACGACGCCCAGGCCGTGCTACGCGACCAGGCCGGCCACGCCTGGCTGCCGTATGCGGGGGTGGCTGAGTTTGCGGGGGTGGCTGAGGCTGATGGGGCTGATGGGGTGCCAGCGCCTCGGGCCCTCGGCGAGCCTGCAGCGCTCGCCGCACCCGTAGCACCTGTTGTTCCCACCGATCAGGCTGGCCTGGAAGCTTTGGTGGAGCGGATCGCTGCGGTGGTGGAGGCCAGTGCCGCCGCCCGAGCTCAGGCCGATGCGGCCTTCACGGCGGCCCGCGCCACCCGATCCGGGCGCGAGGCGCTGGCGGAGCGCTTCGACCGGCGCGCCGCCGCCGCCGCCCAGCTCGCCGAGCTGGAGGCGAAGCAGCCGCTGGTGCTGGATTTCCGCCAGCGTCTGGCGCGGGCGGAGCAGGCCGAAGCGCTGCGCCCCAGCCTGGTGGCCGAGCAGGAGGCGGCTCAGGCGCTGGCGCAGCTGGAGCAGGAGATCCGCAGCTCCCTGCTCAACGCCCGGCGGGCCCAGGCGCAGGCCCCGGCCCTGCCGCTTGCGGTGCAGGCGCTGGATCTCGACGTGTTGCCATCGCCGGAGGCGCTCGGCAGTGCCGGCGCCGATCTGGCCGCCCGGGCCGCCGAGGTGCGGGAGCTGGCCAACAAAGCCCAGGAGGCCAGCGCTGCCAGCCAGGCCGCTGCCGCTGCCGGCCAGCGCGCCGCCGCCGCCGAGGCGCAGGCCGCCGAAGCCGGCGCCCGGCTGGAGCAGTTGCAGGCGCAGCAGCAGCAGGAGCTCGCCACGCTCGCCCAGGCCCGCACCGCCCACGACCAGCTCGATGGTCTGCAGCGGGCCGCCCGCGAGGCCACAGCGCAGGCCGCCGCCGCCGCCGCCATCGCTCCGGCCCAGGCGCGGCAGCTGGAGGCGATGGCGGCCCGCAACGCCGCCGATCAGCGCCTGAACACCCTCAACGCCGCGCTCAACCACCTGCGCCGCCGCCAGATCGAGGGCATGGCGGCGCGGCTCGCCGCTGGCCTGGAGGCTGATTCCCCCTGCCCGGTGTGCGGCGCCACGGCCCACCCGCAGCCGGCCCTGCCCACCGCCGATGCGGTGGACGATGGCCAGATCCAGGCGGTGGAGCAGCAGCTCGCCGCCGCCCACACGGACGTGCGCGCTGCTGGTGTGGCCGTTGCCCAGGCCGAGGCGGCCCTGCAGGGCGTGCTGGAAAAAGCCGGGGCCGGCTGCGAGGCAGTCGCCGCCGCGCTCGCCGCCCGCACCGCCAGTGAGGCCCTCGCCGCCGCCAGCGCCCAGGCTGCGCGCCTCACCGCCCTGGAGCAGGGCACCAAGGCGCGTGAGCAGCAAGGCCAGGACCTGCAGCAGGCCATCGAAGCTGCCCGCACGGCGATGGCGCTGGAGAGCAGGGCGCAGCAGGAGGCCAGCGGCCGGGCCGCCAAACTGGTGGCTGTCGTGGCGCAGGAGCTCGGCACCGGGCTGGATCCCGCCACGGTGCTGGCGGCCTTCACGCCGTTGGAAGCCGCCCTGCGCCGCCTGATCGGCGCCGCCGCCGACCACGCCCGGGCCGTTGCCCGCCAGCAGCAGGCGGCGCAGCGGCTCACGGCTGAACGGGCCGCTTCCCCCTTCCCCACCGCCACCGAGGCCACCGCCGCCCTGGTGGATGCCACCAGACGCGCGCACTGGGCCCAGCGGATCGAGGCCTATGAGAAGCAGGTGATCGAGCTGCAGGGCGCCCTGGCGGCTCCCGAGCTGGCCGATCTACCCGAGCAGCGGCCCGACACCGCCGCCGCCCTGGAAGCGGAAACCCTCGCTGATCAGCAGCGCACCACAGCGGTGGAACGCCACAGCGAAGCGCGCGGCGCCCAGGCCGAAATCCAGCGGCTCACCCAATTGCACCGGGAGCGCGCCGCCGGCCTGGCGCAGCAGCGCACCCACGCCGAGCTGCTCAGTGCCGTGGCCTACCGCTGCCAGGGCAAGGCGGCGCCCTACATCTCCCTGCAGCGCTGGGTGCTCTCCGCCTACCTCGCCGACATCTGCCGCTACGCCAACCAGCGGCTCACCCTGATGACCTCCGGCCGCTACCAGCTGCGCCTCACCGACGAGGGCGGCCACGGCGGCCGCCAGGCCGGCCTCGGCCTGCGGGTGCTCGATGCCTACACCGGCGAGGAGCGCGAGGTGAGCAGCCTCTCGGGCGGCGAAACCTTCCAGGCGTCGCTGGCCCTGGCCCTGGGTGTGGCCGACACCGTGCAGGCCCATGCCGGCGGCGTGCCCCTGGAGGCGCTGTTCATCGATGAAGGCTTCGGCAGCCTCGACCCCGACAACCTGCAGCTGGCCATGGACGAACTCGACCGCCTGCGCGAAGGCGGCCGCATGATCGGCCTGATCAGCCACGTGGGTGCCCTGCGCGAACGCATCCGCGGCGGCATCGAAGTGATCGCCGGCGATCGCGGCTCCACGCTGAGGGTGGGTGGCGGGGTCTGAGAGCCAGCCCTACAGCAACCCCCGGTGGCGCACGAACAGCTGCACCATCGCCCAGGAGCCGAGCGTCACCTTGATTGCCACCAGCACATTCAGCAGCGGGATCCAGCTGCCGCCCGCCAGGCTGCCGAACTCCCCGGGCGGTGGCGGCAGGCCGCCCAGGGTGAGCGCAGCCAGGAGCACGAAGGCGATCACCGCCCCCTTCTCCCAGAGGTCGGCGCGGTAGCGGCGGTAGACGCGATCGGAGAGCTCCGCCGAGCCGCTGATCAGGGCCAGGCCGATCGCGGTGCCGCCGGCCACCCCTGCCGCGAAGCCGCCACCGGGGGAAAGATGGCCGCGCAGGGCCAGCTCCACGCCGATCAGGGCAGCGATCGTGCCGCTCAGCTGGCAGAGCACCACCGAGGGGGCATCGTCGAGGGCACGCACGTTGGGCTTGGTGGGTTCACCGGCCAGCAGGAACCGCACCCCGATCGAGGCCAGGGTGAACACCACCACCTCGGTGACCGTGTCGTAGAGGCGGGTGTAGAGGATCACCCCCGACACCAGATTCGGCACGTTCGTCTGCTCGACGAGGGTGTTGATCAGCGGCAGCAGATCCGCCGTAGGCGGCAGGGCCGAGGCCAGGGGGGAGAGGCAGAGGGCCGTGGCGGCCACCAGGTAGAGCCAGGTCATGGGGCGGCATTCTCGAGGTCGAGCGCGCCGCCGTTCTCGCGCCAGGAGCGGTAGCCCTCCAGGGCCTGCAGGCGCTTCAGCAGCCGTGGATTCACCACCAGCAGCTGCTGATCCGTGTCCAGGCGGCCATGGCAACCGTTGGCGGCACCGAGGGCCGCCTCTGCGGGCGGCACCAGCCGCAGCCGCAGGCCCGCCGGCTCCAGCCAGGTGCGCAGCAGCTGCTGGCTCTGCGCCGACGGCGGCGCACCTTCTGGAAACGACAGCCGCAGCGCCATCGACGACCGCAACGCCACGGCGTAGAGCGTGGTGGAGAGCAGGGTGCCCACCAGGGCTTCGGTGATCGCCACATCCGGCGCCCCCAGCAGGGCGTAGAGCAAGGTGGCCACCGAGCCGAGAATGCCGCGCAGCACCAGGGTCTGGTAAGGGTTGCTCTGGCTCACCAGCAGCACGGCGGTGAGCGGCAGCAGGGCGGTGATCGGCAGAAGCAGATCCAGCTGACCGGCCAGGTCGAACGGGGCGTTCATGGGGTGTGCTCCTGCCCGGTGCGGCGGCTGGGGTGGGCTGGCAGCGAGCAGGCCGCCAGCACATAGCCGAAAATCGTGTTCCACACGATCAGGCCCACCAGCGCCAGGGTGAGCAGCGGCCACTGCCCGGGAATGCGCAGCAGCAGGCCGAGCAGCATCAGCGAGGAGCCCAGCGTGTCGGCCACCGAGAGGGCATGCAGCTTGCGCAGGTAGCTGTGCTTGCCCAGCAGCGGCCAGGTGCCCCAGAACCAGAGAATCAGGCCCGCACCCAGCAGCAGCAGGCTGGCGTGATCGGAGAAGGAGCCACCCATCACCGCTCCACCTCCCGCAGCAGGTTGGCGAGCAGCAGCAGGCCGGCATTGCCGGCGCTGAGCACGATCGCCCCCACCAGCCCCAGCATCCGGTCGTCGCGCAGCACCGACACCACCAGGATGATCAGTGCCACCTTCGACGACACGCTGGAGAAGGCCGCCAGCCGGTCCCACACGTCCGACGGTCGGCAGGCCACGGCGATCGGGATCACCAGCGCCAGCACCATGCCCCACAGCACCACGGTCATGGTTCGGAAGCCTCCGGTGCTGCCGCGGGGAGCAGGGAGTGGATGCGGTAGCGGCGTCCACCGTCCTCCAGGCCGAGCACGATCGTGAACGGGGTCAGCGTGATGCGGAACACATCGAGGAACACCAGCAGCGGCAGGGCCCGATCGGTGGCCGGCTCGCTGGTTTCAAGCTCCACCACCCCGGGGGCGACGATCAGCCGCAGGGCTTCGAGGTAGGCCTGCGGGATCGCCAGCAGAGCGCGCCCGGCGGCCTTCAGCAGCAGGCGCACCGGCAGGGGCCGCGAGCGGGCGCGCGGCAGCAGCAAGGCCACCACCAGGCCGATCAGCAGGTTGAGCCGGCTCAGATCGCTGGTGAGCAGGCACCACAGCGCCAGCCGGAAGGCGGTGCTCAGCAGCAGGGGCAGCAGACGTCTCATCGGTTCAGGATCACGAGCAGGCCCGCCCCCACCACACCGATGCCGCCGAGCAGGTCGGAGAAGCCCTCCAGTTCGGGCAGCCACAGCCGTTCGCGCCACCGCTCGCCTTCCAGCAGGTGGTGAAGCCCCCAGCCACCGAGCAACACCAGGGCACTCTTGGCAGCGGCGCTGGCCGGCGAAGCGATCCACGGCAGGGCCGCGGCGCCGATCAGCAGCAGTGCCAGCAGCAGCAGCAGCACGCCAGGCGACCAAGCAGGTTCTGGGCTGGCCTCCCCCCTGGCGCCGGCACTGGGACAATCCACCGACGCCGGCCTTCGCAGCAGCGGCGCCCCCCAGAAGCGCGCATAGGCCGCCGCCGTGCCCATGCTCAGCAGCGTCACCGCCACCTCCAGGGGCTGGGAAAGCCCTCCGGAAAGGCCCGCCTTGGCCGCAAAGCCCGCCAGGGGGGGCAGGCCCACGATCGAGAGCGCACCGATGCCCAGCGGCCACCAGACGCCGGCGGGCAGGGGCCGCTCGCGCCAGCCCTGCAGGGCGCGACTGGGGAAGCGGCGCGCCACCAGGAAGAGAGCCGCCTTGGCGGTGCCGTGGCTGAGCGCGTAGAAGCCGCCGGCCAGCGGCGAGAGCGCCACCAGCCCCATCTGCGACAACGTGCTCCAGGCCAGCAGGCGCTTGGCATCGGCATCAGCCAGGGCGAACACCACACCGAGCAGGGCGCTGGCCAGGCCGAGGCCGGTGATCACCGGGCCCAGGGCCGGCACCCCGCCGCTCAGGCGCAGCAGCGGAGCGATGCCGGCGCTGACCACCACGCCCGAGAGCAGCGCCGATACCTCCGCCGGCGCCTCCGCATGGGTGACGGGCAGCCACAGGCCCGAGAGGAACAGGCCCGATTTCATCAGCAACCCCACCAGGATCAGCGCCAGAGCGGCCACGCTGGTGGTGCTCGCCACCGCCTCAAAGCGGAAGCTGCCGCGCTCGAGATACACCAGGGCCGCGCCGATCAGAAACAGCGTCATCACCGTGTTGCCGATCAGCAGATAACGCAGGGCCACCCACAGCGAGCGGTCGGAGCGGCTGATCAGGATCAGCAGGAAGGCGCTGATTCCCACCACCTCCAGCGTTACGTAAAGGCTGATCAGATCGATCACCACGAAGGCGGTGGAGAGGCCGCCGTGCAGCACCATCAGCAGCAGCAAAAACGGCCCCGGCAGCGGACGGCGCCAGCTGTCGAGCACCACCGCGCTGCAGACCAGGGCGTTGAGCAGCAGGAACGGCACCGCGAAGGCATCGGTGTTCAGCGCCACCCCGTAGGCGCCGAGCAATTCCACGGTGGCGGGCAGGCCGCCGAGCTGAATCGCCACGGCGATCGCGGCGGTGGCCAGGCAGCAGAGCAGCGACAGCCAACGGGCCAGCGGTGGCAGCACGGCGGCCAGAAAAGCGGCCAGGAACGGCAGCAACAACCAGCCGATCACGATGGCCTTGGCGGACAGCGCCGGCATCAAGCTGAGCATCAGGCCCGGCATCAGGGTGTGCGTCACCGCTTCCCACCGGTGTCGAAGCTGGCCAGATCCAGGCTGGGATCAATGCGTGAGAGGCGGGTGATCACCACCAGCAGCAGCGCCTGGATCGAGAGGCCGATCACGATCGCCGTGAGGATCACAGCCTGGGGGATGGGGTCGGCCCAGGCGCCCTGGCCCGCCGAGGCCGGATCGCCAGCCGCCGCAGACAGGATCGGGCTGCGCAGGCCGGAGCGCGCCCCTACCAGCACGAACAGGGCCACCACGGCGGAGCCCGTCACGTCCATGCACATCACCTTGAAGAAGAGGTTGCGGTGCAGCAGCAGGCCCGCAAAACCCGCCAGCACAGCCCCGAGGATCAGCAGTTCGAGCAGCCGGAAGGGGTCCATGAAGGAAAACACGGCCCGGGGAGGCGGACCGACAGGGCGCTGATGGTAGCGATGACCACCGGAAAATCAGTTCCGCCGCACCACCACCACGCCGCGACTGCGCCCGGACGTGCTGTCGGGAGTGCGGATCGCCTGCCAGAGATCGGCCAGGGGCACCCACACCGACGGGTAGCGGTAGCGGGCCACATCCAGGATCAGCACCCGATCCGTGGCAGCGTGATACGCGGCCAGCGGCGAGATGTGGCCGCCGCCCGCCTGGCCAAGCGACGGGCGTAAATAGTTCACCAGCAGGCGATCACCGGGCTCGGCGAGGTTGCTGCGCACGAGCAGCCGGAACTGGGCCAGGCTGAGCCGATCGCCGTGGATGGCCCGGGCCTGCACCCCATGGCTGGCCAGCAGCGCCCGCAGCTCCTGCAGGGTCATCCCCTGGCGGGCCACGAGCTCGGGGCTGATCACCGCCCGGGTGGCGGCGAGCTCGAACACGTTCTCCTGGGTCCAGAAGCGGTAGCTGCCATAGCCCGCCACCGCCGGGGCCGGCACCGCCAGGCTGTTGAGCACCATCACCATGCTGGCCACACCGCAGTAGGCGAGGTTGGCCTGGGTGAGGAACTGCTCGGCCAGCGGTCCGTAGTCGGCTCGATCAACGCTCTGCAGCAGCAGGGTCTGGCCCTGGGGCTCCGGCAGGGCAATGGTGCTCCCCAGCTGGGCCAGGGCGGCGGGGCCCAGGGGCAGCAGGACCAGCAGCCCGCCCAGCAGCAGGCGGGTGGGCATCCTTCCGGTTTGGCTTCGTCCCATGGATTACGACCTGTGGATTACGACCTGTGGATTACGACCTGTGGAGCGGCAGCTGGCACTCCAGCTCCCGCAGCCGCCCTTCCAGGGCCTCGATCCGCTCCAGATAGGTGAGGGCCAGGGCCATGCCGGGCACGTTGAGGCCGAAGTCGTCGCGGAGGCGGGCGGCACGGCAAGCCAGCCTGACGGTGCGGGCGTGAAAGCACCAGCCCCCCGCACCGCCACTGAGCTGGAAGACACCGAACTGGATCAGTTCGCTCACCTCCTCATGGACCAGACCAGATGCCGCCAGCAACTCCTCAAGCGCCACCGGGTTCTCGTCATCGGCGGGAATCAGCGGATCATCTGCCATCGGTTGCTGCCGTTTCAAGGGATTGACGGGGGTTGAACGCGGACACCTCGGCGAGCTCGCGGTAGAGCTCCCGCTCGCGCTCGCCGATCTGATCGGGCATCACGATCTGAATCACACCGTAGAGATCGCCGGCCCCCTGCTTGCGCCTCGGCAGGCCCTTGCCCGCCAGCCGCAGCTTCTGGCCGTTGCGCAGGCCCGGCCGCACCGTCAGCCGCGCCGTGCCATCGAGGGTGGGCAGATCGATCTCGGTGCCGAGGGCCGCCTCCCAGGGGGCGATCGGCAGCTCCAGGTAGAGATCGTGGCCGACGGGCCGGAAACGGGGATGGGGCTTGAGCCGGATCTCCAGAAAAAGATCGCCGGCTGGGCCACCCCCATGGCCCCCGCCGCCTCGGCCCGGTACCCGCAGGCGTTCGCCATCGACCACCCCGGGCGGCACCCGGATCGTGCCGGACCGGGGCTGCCTCGCCACGCCGCCATCGGCAAGCCGGCTGGGAACGCTGAGCGTGAACGCCACCTCGCTTCCCCGGGCGGCCTGCTCCAGCGTCAGCTCCGTGGCCACCTCGATGTCCTGGCCGCGGATCGGGAAGCCATCCGCCTGACGGCCGAAGCCGCCGGGGGCTGTGAATCCCATCTGCTCGAACAGATCGGCCAGATCCACCTCCTGCTGGCCAGCCTGCTGGCTGCCACCGCGCCGGAAGCGGCTCTCCCACTCCTGGGGTGGCCTGAACTCCTCGCCGCTGGGGTGGCGTCCCAGCTCGTCGTAGGCCTGGCGCTTCTCCGGATCGGAGAGGGTCTGGTAGGCCTCGCTGATCTCCTTGAAGCGCTCCTCGGCGCCGGGTTCCCTGGCCACATCCGGGTGGGTGCGGCGGGCCAGGCGGCGGTAGGCCTTCTTGATCTCCTCCCCGCTGGCATCACGCTCCACCTCCAGGCAGGCGTAGTAATCCTTGAACTTCATGGATTCAGCAAGCAAAAGAGCCCATTGGGGCCGGAGCGGCCATCGAACTCAGCGAGCGGATCCTCGTCGAGAATCACGAACAGCACCACCACCGAGCGGGCCGCCACCCGGTAATGGCTGGTGGGCACCGGCGACGCCAGGCTCCAGTCGTCGATGTCCTGCGGGCTCGGCAGGCTGGTGTCGATCCAGCGCCGCCAGCAGCTGCTGCCGCCATCGGCGGCCGGCAGGGCGAAATCGAGTGCCTCCCAGTAGGCATTGGCGATCACATGGAGCCGATAGCGGTTGTCATAACTGGTGATCCTCACCGCGATCGACCGTGAGCATTCGCCCCAGTCGGGCTGGCCCACCATCACCCCATGCCATTCGATCCGCCGGCCCAGCAGCAGATCATTGAGGCTCACCTGCCGCTGGTTAACAACGATGTCGCGCCGCATCCGCTGGGCGATCAGTTCCTTCACGAAGCGGAGGATGTCCGGGTGACGATCGAGCAGGGTCCAGTCGAACCAGCTGATCGCGTTGTCCTGGCCGTAGGGGTTGTTGTTTCCCTGCTGGGTTCGGCACACCTCATCCCCCATCGTGAGCATGGGGGTGCCGACCGCCAGCAGCAGCAGGGTCAGGGCGTTGCGGATCTGCCGCTGGCGCAGGGCCAGCACCTCGGGGTCAGCGCTCGGCCCCTCGCTGCCGCAGTTCCAGCTGGCGTTGTCGTCGGCTCCATCGCGGTTGTCCTCGCCATTGGCTTCGTTGTGCTTGCCGTTGTAGGCCACCAGATCAGCCAGGGTGAAGCCGTCGTGGCAGGTGATGAAATTGACGCTCTGCTCCGCTTCCCGATCCTCCTTGCCGTAGAGGTCCGGGCTGCCCAGCAGCCGCAGCGCCGCTTTGCGCACCTGGCCCGCATCGCCCTTGAGGAAACGGCGCATGTCATCGCGGAAACGACCGTTCCATTCCTGCCAGCTGTCGCCGATGAAGCTGCCCACCTGATACAGGCCGGCCGCATCCCAGGCCTCGGCGATCAGCTTCGTGCCCGCCAGGTGCGGATCGGTCTCGATGTCCCAGAGCACGGGGGGAAGCGGCATCGGCCGACCCTCCTCGTCGCGGGTCAGCACCGAGGCGAGATCGAAGCGGAACCCATCCACATGCATGTGCCGCACCCAGTAGCGCAGGCTGTGGCGGATCAGCCGCCGCACCACCGGGTTGTTGGCGTTGAAGCTGTTGCCGGTGCCGCTGTAGTCGGCATAGCGGCTTCGATCGTCGGGATCGAGGAGGTAATAGGCCTCATTGGCCAGGCCTCGGAAGCAGAAACTGGGGCCGCTGCCATCCCCTTCAGCGGTGTGGTTGTAGACCACGTCGAGGATCACCTCGATGCCGGCTCGATGCAGGGCCTTCACCATGTCGCGGAACTCATCGAGCGGCCCGAGCGGATCGCTGCGGGAGCTGTAGCCGTGGTGGGGAGCGAACAGCGAGATCGGTGAATACCCCCAGTAGTTCGTGTGGCCCTCAGGGGCATCGAGCCGATCGAACTGGAACACCGGCAGCAGCTCCACCGCCGTGATGCCCAGCTCCTGCAGATAGGGGATCTTCTCGATCAGGCCGGCGTAGGTGCCGGCTCGCTCCGCTGCCACCCCGGAGCTGGGGTGCCTGGTGAAGCCCCGCACATGCAGTTCGTACACCACCGTCTCGCGGCGCGGGCGGCGCAGGGGGGCATCGCCTTCCCAGTCGTAGAGGGAGGGATCGGCGACCACGCTCTTCATCGCCGTGGCCAGACCGGAGCCGCTGGAACGGCCCGCCTGGCGTTCATAGCCCGGTGGGGTGACCACCGCGTGGCCGTAGGGGTCGAGCAGCAGGTTGCGGCCATCGAAGCGCAGACCCTGCTCGGGCTGCCAGGGGCCATGCACCCGATAGCCGTAGATCTGGCCGTGACCCAGACCATCCAGCAGGCAATGCCAGTAGTGGTAAGTGCGCTGCCGCACGGGGTCAAGCTCCACGACCCGGCAGGGATCGGCGGCATCGACGCGATCGAAGAGCAGCAGCTCGACCCGGGTGGCGTGTTTCGAATAAAGGCAGAAATTCACCCCAGTGGCCGTCACCGAGGCCCCGAGCCGGCCGCTGCTGCCGTTGCCGACCGCGTTGCCGACCGGGTTGCTGGTCGCGAGGTTGCTGGTCGAGGGCACGCCCATGGCTTCAGCCGACCGGCGAGACTTGCCGCAGCATCCTCCCCCCGGCAGGTGACCTCCAACACCGGCAGCGGCTGAGGTTGGGATCAAAGTGCACCCAAGGGCCCCTTGAGGCCAGAACTCCACCCATGACCGCCACCCTTTCCACCGCGTTCCCGATCGATCTGGCCGCCTACCAGCCGCTTGCCCTCGATCCGGATCAGCCCAGCCTGAGCGCCAGCCAGCGCGAGGCGCTGAAGGCCAACATCCAGCTCTGCCGCGACGCGATCATCTTCTTCACGGCCACTGGTGCGGCCCGGGGCGTGGGCGGGCACAGCGGCGGGCCGTTCGACACGGTGCCGGAGGTGATGATCCTCGATGCCTTCTTCCGCGGCAAGCCGGACCGGTTCCTGCCGGTGTTCTTCGATGAGGCCGGCCACCGGGTGGCCACCCAGTATCTGATCAGCGTGCTGCGGGGCGAGCTGCCGGCCGAGGCGCTGCTGCAGTACCGCGCCGCCCACTCCAGGCTGCCGGGCCATCCGGAGCTGGGTTTCACCCCTGGCGTGCAGTTCAGCTCGGGCCGGCTCGGCCACCTCTGGCCGTTCGTGAACGGCGTCGCCCTGGCCCACCCCGGCAAAACCCTGTTCTGCCTCGGCTCCGACGGCGCCCAGCAGGAGGGCGACGACGCCGAGGCGGCCCGCTTCGCGGTGGCCCACGGGCTGAACGTGAAGCTGGTGATCGATGACAACGACGTGACGATCGCCGGGCATCCCTCCCAGTACCAGCCCGGCTACGACCTGGAGCGCACCCTCGCTGGCCATGGCCTCGCCACTCTCACCGGCGACGGTGAGGACCTCGACGATCTGTATGGCCGCCTCTGCCGCGCCGTGGGCACGAACGGCCCCGTTGCGGTGATCAACAAGCGGCCGATGGCGGTGGGGATCGAGGGACTGGAGGGCACAACCCACGGCCACGACGTGATCCCGGTGGACCTGGCGATCGCTTACCTGGAGCAGCGCGGCCAGGACGGTGCCGCCACCTATCTCAAGGGCATCGTCAAACCCGCCAATCCCGCCACCTTCCTCGGTTCAGGCCAGCGGCTGGAGGCCAACCGCAACGTGTTCGGCGATGCGGTGGTGGAGATCCTGGGCGCCATGACGCCTGAAAGCCGTAAAGACAGCGTGCTGGTGGTGGACAGCGACCTGGAGGGCTCCTGCGGTCTGACCCAGATCCGCAAGGCCCATCCGGAGATCTTCGTGAGCGGCGGCATCATGGAGCGGGCCAATTTCTCGGCAGCCGCCGGATTCGGCATGGAGGCCGGCCGCCAGGGGATCTTCGCCACCTTCAGCGCCTTCCTGGAGATGATCATCTCCGAGGTCACCATGGCGCGGCTGAATGGGGCCAATGTGCTCAGTCACTTCTCCCATGCCGGCATCGACGACATGGCCGACAACACCTGCCATTTCGGTCTCAACAACTGCTTTGCAGACAACGGACTGGAGGAGAACGACAGCACCCGCCTCTATTTCCCGGCTGATGCGGCCCAGATGAAGGCCTGCGTGAAGGCCGTGTTCGCTGATCCCGGCCTGCGCTTCATCTTCTCGACCCGCTCGAAGGTGCCCAATCTGCTTGATGCCGCCGGCAACGAACTGCACGGCGAGGGCTACAGCTTTGAGAGCGGCAAAGATGAGCTGGTGCGGGAGGGCAGCGCCGGCTATGTGGTGAGCTTCGGTGAGTGCCTCTACCGCGCCCTCGATGCGGTGGAGCGGCTGCGGGCTGAAGGGCTCGACGTGGGTCTGATCAACAAGCCCACCCTCAATGTGGTGGATGAAGCCATGATCGCCAGGGCGGGCTCCTCCCCCTTCGTGCTGGTGGTGGAATCCTTCAACCGCCGCACCGGCCTCGGCAGCCGCTACGGCACCTGGCTGCTGGAGCGGGGCTTCACCCCCCGCTACGGCCACCTGGGCACCCACAAGGAGGGCTGCGGCGGCCTCTGGGAGCAGTTTCCCCACCAGGGGCTCGATCCCGACGGGATCATCAGCCACGTCAAGGGACTGCTGGGCTGATCCCGCCATCGGTTCCAGCGTCCGGTCCGGCAGCTGTTCCAGCGTCAGCTTCCCCTGCCAGTTCCCCCTGCCAGAGGCGCCGCTCGGCTTCGCTGCCCCCTCCCGCCACCATCCACACCGCCGTGCGGGCGCGGCTGACCGCCACGTAAACCAGCTGGCGGCGCAGCAGCAGATCGGCGGGCCAGAACACATCGGCATCGATGAACACCTCACCGAACGTGCTGCCCTGGCTGCGGTGCACGGTGAGCACCGCAGCCGGGCCGAGCGAGGCGAAGGCATCACGCACCAGGAAGTAGCGGCGCCAGAGGGAGCGACCGTTCTGCTTGCCGGCCGCGAGGGCCTGGCCGCGCAGCCGGGCCAGCACCTCCTCCAGCTGACGGCGTCCCGCCGATCCCGCTGGTGGCAGCAGCCTCAGGGCCAGCTGGGCATCACCGCTCTCCACCTCCACCAGCTGGGTGTCGATCACGGCGCCATCGCTGACGCCGAAGTCGGCCAGGTCACAGCGCTCCGGTGTCACATCCCGCACCACCAGCTCCCGGTTGGAGGCCAGCACCAGGTCGGGTTCCTCGCCGCACTCCTCCCCCCTCGGGCAGGCCGGCGCCATCACCGCCATCCGGGTGAGCAGCACCTCACCCGGCAGCACCGGCAGCTGATCGGCCAGCTCGCCATGGATGGCGCGGCGGGCCAGCGGCACCAGCTGCTCCAGGGAACGGTTGGTGTAGCAGAGGATGCGGGCCTGGTCGGGGTTGTCGCACTCGGCGGCCCGGCGCAGGGCCGCCTGGGCAGCCTTCAACCAGTCGGCGCGGCCCGTGAGCACCACCTCCCCCTCCGGTTCGCGGACCGGCGCCAGCAGGGGCGGCAGGCGACAGGGCAGGCGCTGCTCCCGCAGACCGGTGGCCAGGCGCAGCACCGGGCCCTGGTGGCGCACCACCTCGGTGAGACAACAGCAGCAGGCCCGCTGCAGGTCGAACACGGGGCTGGAGGGGGCCCCGACCGGAGGCAGCTGGGCCGGATCTCCCACGAACACCAGGCGGGTGCCATAGGGATGGGCGCCCTGCAGGGCGATCTGCAGCAGAGCGGCATCCACCATCGAGGCCTCATCGATCAGCACCAGGCCGAGATGCTCCAGGGCCAGCGCCGTCTGGCCGGTTTCTTCACACACCTCCCGCCCCCCTTCGCGGCGCAGCTTGAGACGCAGCAGCCGGTGCAGGGTGGATGGATGCCAGGTGGGCCGCAGGCCGGCCAGGTTGAGGGAGTGGCGCAGCACCCCGACGGCCTTGTGGGTGGGAGCAACCACCGTCCAGCAGAGGCCATCGGCCTCCACCCTGGCCAGAAAGGCCATCGAGAGGAAGGTTTTTCCCGTGCCGGCATAGCCGCTCAGCACGAAGGGGACACCCCGCTGGGCCGGGTCACCCAGCCAGGCGGCGAAGGCCTCCACCGCTTGCTGCTGGCCGGCGGTGAAGCAGACCGCGGCTCCAAAGCCCGGCCCGCTCACCCTGCCGGCAGCCAGCCCAGGCCCTGGGCGATCTGCAGGGGGGAGCCCGCCAGGGCGAGGCCGCTGAGGGCGACCGCCGGACCGATCAGGCTGCCCACCAGCACTTCCAGGCGGGTGTGGCCCAGGCTCTCCTTGAGGGGCTGCGGCTGGGGCTCCGGCTGGGGCTCCGGCTGGGGCTGGGTGGCGGCTGCCGCTCCACTCGCTTCCCGCCAGAGCTGGGGCGGCAGGCTGTTCAGCCGGCGTGCCTGCAGGCCGGCGGCCTGGCGGACGCCGCTGGCGTCGTACATGACCACGAAGGCGATCGTGCCGGCGAAGGCGAACAGCGGATCATCGAAGCCCATGACCCAGCCGATCCCGGCCGCCGCGCCCGTCACCAGGGCGGAATGGCTCGATGGCATCCCGCCGGTTTCCACCAGCACCGCCGGCCGCCAGCGGCGGTGCCGGACCAGCTCCACCAGCAACTTGCCGAACTGGGCCACGCCGCAGGCGGCCAGAGCCCAGGCCAGCACGCCATTGGCGAGCAACTGATGCAAGGCGTTCATCGGTCGCGGCTGGTGATGTAGTCGGCCAGGGCAAGCAGGGGCTGGGCCTGGGCCTGCCAGGGCTGCAGCACCGCCTTGGCCTCGCTCACCAGGGCATCGGCGCGGCGGCGGGATTCCGCCAGGCCCAGCAGCTTGGGATAGGTGGTCTTGTCGGCGGCCAGATCCTTGCCGGCGGTCTTGCCGAGCACTTCACTGCTGGCGGTGAGATCAAGGATGTCGTCGATGATCTGGAAGGCCAGGCCGATGCCGCGAGCGTAGGTGCGCAAGGCACCCAGCAGATCGTCGGGGGCGCCGGCGATCAGGGCACCGCTGAGCACACAGGCCCGCAGCAAGGCGCCGGTCTTGTGGAGGTGGATGTATTCGAGGGTATCGAGGTCGACCTGCTTGGCCTCGCATTCCAGGTCCACCACCTGGCCACCCACCAGCCCGGGAGCGCCGGCGGCCAGGGAAAGCTCCCCCACCACCTGGATCAGCCGCTCTGCCGCCACACCCGGGCTGCGCAACGCCACCATCTCGAAGGCACGCGTCAGCAGGGCGTCGCCGGCAAGGATGGCATTGGCTTCGCCGAACACCTTGTGGTTGGTGGGGCGACCGCGGCGCAGATCGTCGTTGTCCATGGCCGGCAGGTCGTCATGGATCAGCGACATGGTGTGGACCATCTCCAGGGCCACTGCCGTCGGCATCGCCAGGGAGGAATCGCCCCCGGCCAGCTCGCAGGCCGCCAGGCAGAGGATCGGCCGCAGCCGCTTGCCGCCGGCCAGCAGGGAGTAGCGCATCGCCTCCCGCAGCGATTCCGGCCGCTCGGCAGCCAGCGAGCCATCAAGGGCCACTTCCACCCGCCGGCGGGCCGCCTCGAGGTAGGCGGCGAAATCAAAGGTCGTGCTCACCGTCACGGCCATGGGAACCAGCGCGCTGGGCGGGATTCTCTCAGGCCGATGGGCTCCGGTGGGCTCAGGGCAGCAGATCCGCCAACGGATTGTCAAGTGGAGCGCCCGCCGGGGTGGTGTGGGCGCACCAGGCCACCACGGTGTTCACCAGCAGCATGGTCACCGTCATCGGCCCGACACCACCGGGTACCGGCGTGATCGCCGCCGCGATCGGCTCCACGTCCTCGTAGCGCACATCTCCGCAGAGACCCCCCTCGGGGCGGCGGTGGATGCCCACATCCACCACCACGGCGCCAGGGGCCACGTGCTCGGCACCGATCAGGCGCGGACGACCCGCCGCCACCACCAGCAGCTCCGCCGTGCGGGTGAGGGCGGCCAGGTCACGGCTGCGGGAGTGGGCCACTGTCACGGTGGCGTTGGCCGCCTGGAGCATCAGCGCCATCGGCTTGCCCACCAGGATGCTGCGCCCCACCACCACGGCCCGGCGGCCCTCCAGGGGAATCCCGGCCCGACGCAGCAGGGCCATCACCCCGGCCGGGGTGCAGCTGCGCGGGCCGGGCTCCCCCTTGAGCAGTCGGCCGAGGTTGAGGCTGTGGAGGCCGTCGGCGTCCTTGTCCGGGTCGATCGCCGCCAGCAACGGCCCCTCGTCAAGGCCGGCCGGCAAGGGGAGCTGCAGCAGGATTCCATCCACATCGGGGTCGGCGTTGAGCCGCTCGATCGCAGCGAGCAGCTGCTCCGGCGTGGTGTCCGCCGGCAGGTGATCACCCTGGTTGGTGATCCCCACCCGCCGGCAGGCCTTTTCCTTGTTGGCCACGTACACCCCGCTGGCCGGGTCATCGCCCACCCGCAACACCGCCAGCCCCGGGGGGCGGCCCGCCCGGACCAGCCTGCCGCTGATCACCGCCGCGAGCCGCTCTTCCACTTCCGCCGCCAGGCGGCGACCATCAAGGGACAGGGCCATCGTTTCGGCGTCCACAGAGCTGCCCCCCAGCATGGAACCAGTCGGCGCCGGCGGCCTCGCTAGCGTTTTGAGGCTCAGATGCGAAAACGGTGCTGCGCTTCGCCCGCGCCAAACAACTCTGGAGGCAATGGCTGCGCCGCGAATCGCCGCGCCAGGCCCTCTACTGCTGGCGACGGCGTGACTGGCTGGCCGTGCTGCTGGCCTGCTGTCTGGTGGCCCTGCTCTCCAGCTGGCCCTGGCTGGTGGAGCCGATCCTGCGGCCCGGCATTCCCGCCCCGTTCAGCGCCCAGGCCCCCAGCTCCGCCACCGTCCTCGACAGCGAGGCCCTTGAGCAACGTCGCTCCCAGCTGGGCACCCGCACCACCGTTCAGGTGGTGGACCCCCAGGCCAATCTGGAGCTGAGGCAGCGGCTGGAGCGCCAGCTCCAGGAACTGGAGCTGGTGGCGGCCACCGCCCAGGACCGGGTCGCACCGCTCAATCTTTCGGCGGCCGAGCAGGCCTGGCTGATCGGCCAGACCAACGACCAGCGCGCCGCCTGGAACCAGAAACTCCGGCAGGCCCAGCAGCGGATGCTCAGCCAGGGGGTGGTGGGGAGTGTGGCGAGACACCAGCTTGAGAAAGCCGCCAGGCTGCAGCTGGCCGGACTACCGGAACCGGGGCTTCGTCTCGGCAGCCGCCTGCTGGCGGTGAATCTGCAGGGCCGCACCAATCTGCGCAACGATGCCGGCCTCAGCCAGCGGTTGATCGAAGAGCTGCTCAACCAGCAGGGCATTCCCCGCATCCGGGTGAACCAAGGCGACCTGATCACCCGGCAGGGGGAACCGATCAGTCCCCAGGCCTACGACGTTCTCGATTACTTCGGCATGGTCGACAGGCGACCCCTGCTGAGGGCCTGGCTGGCCCATTTCCTCGAAGCCCTGGCCGCCGCCCTCCTGGTGGTGCTGATCACCCGCCGTCGCCGCACCAACCTCGAACCGCGCCAGGCCCTGATGGTGTTGGGCATGCTGCTGGTGGTGCAGGGGTTCAAGCTCTGGCTGGGCAACACCGCCAGCCCGCTCGCCCTGCTGGTTCCCGCCACCCTGTTGCTGGCCCAGGGGTTGGGCACCAACGCCGGCCTGGCCTGGCTGGCGGCGGCCAGCCTGCTCTGGCCGGAGCCCCTCGACGACTACAGCGAGGTGCGGCTGATCGTGGCAGCGGTGGTGGCGGTGGTGGCGGCGGTGCTGGCCGGACGGCAACGCAGCCGGGCCCAGCTTGTGCAGCTCGCGATCCTGCTGCCCAGTGGTGCCCTGGTGCTGCAGTGGCTCACCGTCCAGGCGGTGGCCCTGATGCATGGCCGCACCCGCCTGCCGCCGAGCGGCGGGGAGCTGGTGGCGGAAGCGGTGCTGATGGGCGGTCTGCTGATGGCCGGCCTGCTGCTCAGCCCGCTGGTGGAGAGCTTCTTCGGTCTGATCACCCAGGCTCGCCTGCTCGAACTGGCCGATCTGCAACGCCCCCTGTTGCGGCGGCTTTCGCTGGAAGCCCCCGGCACGTTCGAGCACACCCTGATGATCTGCGGTCTGGCCGAGGAGGGGGCCCGGGCGATCCACGCCGATGTGGACCTGATCCGCACCGGCTCCCTCTATCACGATGTCGGCAAGCTGCACGCACCGGAGTGGTTCATCGAGAACCAGTCGGAAGGAGCCAATCCCCACGATCTGCTCGATGATCCCTTCGGCAGCGCCGCCGTCCTGCAGGCCCACGTGGATGAGGGGATCAAGCTGGCCCGGCAGCACCGCCTGCCCCGCCCTCTGGCCGATTTCATCCCCGAACATCAGGGCACCCTGCGGATGGGGTACTTCTTCCACCAGGCCCGGGAGCGCGATCCCGCCACGCCGGAAGAGCGCTTCCGCTATCGGGGGCCGAGGCCGCAACGACGGGAAACCGCCATCCTGATGCTGGCCGATGGCTGCGAGGCCGCCCTGCGCTCGCTGCCTCCAGGCACCACCGAGGCCGAGGCCAGTGCGATGGTGCGGCGCCTGATCGACGCCCGGCGCCTGGATGGCCAGTTGATCGACAGCGGGCTCAGCCGCGGCGAACTCGAGCTGGTGATCCGGGCCTTCGTGCGGGTCTGGAAACGGATGCGGCACCGGCGAATCCCCTATCCGATTCCAGCCCGCAAGGCCTACAGCGCCTGAGCGGAACAGGCTCAGCCCCGACACAGAGCGATAGGGTCCCCCCAGACAGGTTTGCCCATGGTGTTTTCCCCACCTCTCGCTTCAGCTGGGTCAGACACCGATCCACGCCTTGGTGTGATGATCTGCGGCCACGGCAGTCGCAACCGCCAGGCGGTGAGCGAATTCGCCCAGCTCGCTGAGGGACTGCGCCTGCGCCTGCCGGAGCTGCCGGTGGAGTACGGCTACCTGGAGTTCGCCCGCCCCATCCTCCGCGACGGCCTTGAACGCTTGCGGCAGCAAGGGGTGAACCAGGTGCTGGCCGTGCCGGGAATGCTGTTCGCCGCCGGCCACGCCAAGAACGACATCCCCTCGGTGCTCAACACCTACGCCGCCGAAACCGGCCTGCGGATCGACTACGGCCGCGAACTGGGCATCGACCTCAAGATGATCCAGGCCGCCGCCGCCCGGATCCGCGAAGCCCTGGCGCGCACCGCGGCGAAGGAGGCCAACCTGCATGACGCCGTGCTGGTGGTGGTGGGCCGGGGTTCCTCCGATCCCGATGCCAACTCCAATGTCTCGAAGGTGACGCGGATGCTGGTGGAGGGGATGGGCTTCGGCTGGGGGGAAACGCTCTATTCCGGCGTCACCTTCCCCCTGGTGGAGCCGGGCCTGCGCCATGTCGTCAGACTCGGCTTCCGGCGGGTGGTGGTGTTCCCCTATTTCCTGTTCTCCGGCGTGCTGGTGAGCCGCATCCGGCAGCACACCGAGCGGGTGGCGGCCGATCACCCCGCCCTGGAGTTCATCGAAGCCTCCTACCTGGGCGATCACCCCCTGGTGATCGACACCTTCCGGGAGCGGGTGGCGGAGGTGGTGCGGGGCGACACCCAGATGAACTGCTCACTCTGCAAGTACCGGGCCCAGGTGCTCGGCTTCGAGACCGAAGTGGGAGCGCCCCAGCAGAGCCACCACCACCATGTCGAGGGGTTGATCGAGGGCTGCACCCTCTGCGAGCGGGAGTGCACCGGTGCCTGCCAGCCCGATGGCATCCCGATCCCCCTGGGACACCAGGCCCACGACCACAGCCACGACCACAGCCAGAGCCATGACCACGGCCCGGCTCACAGCCATGGCCCCGGCCACTCCCACTCCCACTCCCACGCTCCCTATCCCCAGGCCGACCATCCGCTGGGTCCCCGCACCCTCACAACCGGCGGCGCAGCCGTCTCGCCTGCCGCCGAGTCCCAAGAGACAAGCGACAGATAAGCCCTGCTGATCGCCGCTTGATTTCCCCAGGCAACCGGGTTTTTCCACAGCGAAAGGGGGGTTTTTCCACAGCTCAGACCGCTTGATCCCGCGTCAAAGCGCGTTTCCTGGGGATTGTGCTGGATTCTCCAGCCGGAACTTGACAAGCAGAAGCCAGGCCTTTGGCAGCCGGCTCCGATCCACCGGCTCCGGCCAGAACGGTTCCGGAGCCTGGCTGTCTCAAGGCGGGGCCGGGTGGGTTTGGCTGAGATGCCCCGCTTTGACGGCGACCCCTGGTGTGTGGCTTCCTTGGGGCTCCACAACGCAGAGCTGGCTCTTGAGCAACGGTTTGGATCAAGGTCCCGGACGGGAGGGGGTCGAGCTGGCGGAGCTGGTGAGCCTGGAGGCGGAAATTCCCGAGGTGCTCTTCAACGGCATGCGCGATTTCATCCAGTGCCATCCCCACTGGGACCAATACCGGCTGGTGAGCTCGGCCCTGGCGAGCTTCCTGTTCCAGAACGGCTGCACCGACCGCAATGTGACTCAGCACTATCTGAACGGCCTGTTCCTGCGCCGTGACCAGGGCTGAGCAGACGCCGGCCCAAAAAAAAGCGGAGACGCAACGCCTCCGCTTTGGTTTCTCCCTTGCCCGACCCTGTGAAAGGTCGCCAGCAGATTGTGCGGCGGGCCTGCCTGGCCGGTTGTGGTCATTGACACCAGAAGTTCTCCCCCGTCAGGAGCCGCTCACAAGGTCCGCCGCCGCCCGCTCACACGCCCTCCAGGTGATCGCCATCTCGGTGAGGGTCGGGCTCTGCCAGCCGGAGCTGGGCCAGCAGGCCCCATCGGTGACCAGCAGGTTGGGGGCCTGCCAGCAGCGGTTCCAGCGGTCGAGCACCCCTTGCTCCGGCGCCGCCGCCATGCGGGCACCACCCAGCTCGTGGATGTAATAGCCGGGGGGAGGCGCCCCATCGGAGAGGGCCACGGCCCGGCGCAGCAGGGGTTCAGCCAGCGGAACCAGAAACAGGTCTTCGAGGGGCGCGATCCGCCCACCGGCCGCCGCCACCACCGCCGCCATCCGCGCCTGCATGTGCTCCACCAGGCGGGTCTCGTTCTCTCCCCAGCGGCAGTCGATGTGGGGGGTGGGCAGACCCCAGGCATCCACGGCCCCGCTGTTGAGCGTGAGCCGGTTGTGGGCCTCGGGGAGCACCTCACCGTGGCCGATCAGAAAGCCGACCGCCTCCTGGCGACGGCGCGTGAGCAGGTTGGGGGGGTCGAAGCGCTGCACCCCCGCCCAGATCCCGTAACCCCGCTGAAAAGGCAGGCCATCCCCATCCCCAGGTTGAGCGTGTTGGGGATGAAGGCGCTGCCGGCGGCGGAGAGTTCGGCGGGCGGGCTGGGGGGCGGGCTGGTCCGGGATCGCGAAGAAGCGACAGCTGGAAATGTGATCCATCAGGTAGCGGCCCAGGCAGCCGGAGGGATCCTCGAGCCCGCCGGTCTGATGCTCGGCGCTGGAGTGCAGCAGGATCCGCACCGATTCCAGACTGGAGGCGCAGAGCACCACCAGACCCGCCGCCGCCCGCCGCCGCTGGCCGCTGAGCCGCTCCACGAAGATCACGGCCCGGGCCCGGTCCTGGCCGCTTCCGGCGCCGCCGGCCAGCTCCACATGGCTGACCACGGCGTTGGCGCGCACGGTCACCCGACCGGTGGCCAGGGCGCGGCCCAGGGCGCCGGCCTGGGAGCTGGAGCGCGGCCAGGGCTGATCGGCGCTGCGGCGGCCGAGGGCGAAGCCCCGCGAATGGATCAGCGGCAGGTCGAGCTCCGCCGCGATCGAGCGGCGCAGATGCCGCTCCGCCGGGGTGAAGGGATAGGGATCCAGATAGTCCCCGTCCGGCAGCTGGGCCAGACCATCCCGCTGGCCATGCACGCCGAGCAACCGCTCCAGCCGTCCGTAATAGGGGGCGAGATCGGCAGTGCCGATCGGCCAGCTGGGTCCGAGGCCGTCGCGCTCGCCCGCCTGGAACTCGAAATCGGAGAGGCGCAGGGTGATGCCACCCCAGGTGAGGCTCTTGCCGCCCACCTGGCGACCCCGGCTCCAGAGGAAGGGTCTACCGGGCGGGGTGGTGTAGGGATTCTGGCCTTCATCGACGAACAGATCGGGATTCGCCTTCCAGTAGCCGGGGTGCTGGGCCTGGAGCCGTTGCGCTCCGCTGCTGAGCCGGCTGAGCCGGCGCAGCATGTTGAGCGGTTCGCTGCCGATCGCCCGCGCCGCTGCCAGATCAGGGCCGGCCTCCAGCACCAGCACGCTCAGCCCCGCATCGGCCAGCACCATGGCGGCCACCCCACCGGTGGCACCGGAGCCGACCACGATCGCGTCGAAGCCGGAGAGATCATCCTGCTGGCTGGCCGTCATCTCCGGGCGATCCAGGTCCACCGATTCGATCCACCCATCCAAGCAACCAGTGCGGGCACCCTGAACCAGTCATCCAAGGACCAGCCATCCCATGACCAGCCATCCAACGACCAGCCATCCAAGGACCGGGCACCCCATCCAGGCAAAAAGCCCGGAAACCGTTTGGTCTCCGGGCTTTCTGTCATTTGGTGGCGGGGAGGAGATTTGAACTCCTGACCTTCGGGTTATGAGCCCGACGAGCTACCAGACTGCTCTACCCCGCGTCGCGGATTACCAGGCCTGAGGACCTGGGGACTGGGGTGACACCGCTTGGCTTCACCTCCGTGATCCTATAAGCCAGGGGTACCTTCCGGCAATGGCCTCCCTCCGTCCATGCGCCGTTACCTCTCCTACATCCAGTGGCCGCTGCTCTGCTGCCTGGCCGGTCTGAGCGCCATCCTGTTCAGCCGGGGCTGGCAGGCGGCCTGGATCACCCTGGTGCTGGTGGTGCTGGAGATCAGCCTCTCCTTCGACAACGCCGTGGTGAACTCCCGGGTGCTGGAGCGGCTCACACCCGGCCAGCAGCGCTTCTTCCTGACCTGGGGTCTGGTGATCCCGGTGTTCGGTGTGCGCTTCCTCGGCCCCCTGGCGCTGGTGGCCCTGGCCGGGGGGGTGGGCCTGGCCGAGGCCTGGGATGCTGCCCTGCACCATCCGGAGCACTACAAGGAGCTGCTGGAGCTTGCTGAGCCACGCATCCTGGCGTTCGGCGGCATGTTCCTGCTGATGGTCTTTCTGCGCTACTTCTTCAATGAGGCCAAGACCCTGCACTGGTGGCAGCGGATCGAGTCGAGGCTCAGCGCGGCGGGACGGATCGAATCCCTGGAGGCGGCCCTGGCGGTGCTGGTGCTGCTGGCGGTGGCGCTGGTGCTGCCGGTGCCCCAGCGCGCCGATGTGCTGATCAGTGGTCTGATCGGCCTGGTGCTGCAGATCATCAGCACCTCCCTGGCCCAGGCCTTCGGCGGCGAGGAGGAGGCGATGGGGCGGGTCGTCGCCTCGGGCGGGCTGGCCAGCCTGGTGTACCTGGAACTGCTCGATGCCTCCTTCAGCCTCGATGGCACGATCGGGGCCTTCGCGATCACCAATCAGCTGCCCCTGATCCTGGCCGGCCTGGGCCTCGGCGCCCTGTTCGTGCGCGGTCTCACGGTGATGCTCAGCCGCGAGCGGGCCCTCGACCAGCTGATCTACCTGGAGCATGGAGCCCATTACGCCATCGGCGCCCTGGGGCTGCTGATGCTGCTCGGCGTGGTGCTCACCCGCTGGGGGCAGCATGTGCCCGAATGGCTCAGCGGCCTGATCGGGGTGGTGCTGCTGGCCGTCTCGCTGTGGGATTCGCTCCGCCACAGCCGCCGGCAAGATCTGTCGAGCTGAGATCTGTCGAGCCGAAATCAGTCGAGCCGAAATCAGTCGAAGCGCAGTTCCCCCTTCACAGCCAGGGCCAGGCCAGGGCCAGGCACCAGGAACTGCTGGCCCAGTTCATCGAGGGTGAGCGGAGTGAGCCAGTCGAGCTGCTTGAGCAGGTGCAGGGCGACGGCCTGCTTGGCCCGGCTGGCGCCGTCCTCCACCTTGATCGCCAGACCAAGCCCTTCGCCCATCCGCGCCAGGCACTGGATGCCTTCAGCACCCCCCTTGCTGACCACCAACCCGTGGCTGTGGCGCATCAGCTCGGTATCGAAGCGGCCCTCGCCGGCCACCAGGTCGGGATGGGCCAGCATCGCCCGACTCAGCCGCTCCAGCTCCGGCTGCTCCGAGGCGCCCAGGTGGGCGAAGAGCAGGGCCATCTGGGCGAGCTGCATCTGCAGGGTCGGGGCGCCACAGTCGTCGCGGGCGGTGACCAGCTCGGCGCCGGGCAGACCCAGCAGGGCGCCGACACCCTTGAGCAGCTGCTGCTGCAGGGGATGATCGGTCTGCAGGTAGGAATCCAGTGCCCAGTTCATCCGCCGGCAGGTGGCGAGGAAGGCGGCGTGCTTGCCGGAACAGTTGTGCTCCAGCGGGCTGGCCCCCGGCCGGGGGGGCGGGCACTGCAGCAGATCGGCTTCGAGATCGGCACTCCAGAGGATCTTGAAGGCTTCGCGGGCCTGGCCAGGGGTGCCGGCGTGGGAGGAGCAGGCAATCGCCAGACCACGGTCGCCACTGCCGGTCTGGTCGGCGGCGCCACTGCTCACGAACATCTGGGCCTGGAACGGCTTGAGCGCCGAGCGCACGAAGCTGAGCATCTGCGGGTCGCCGGCCCGCATCAGCACCCGCCCCCGCTGGTCACAGACCACCGCATGCACCCGGTGGACCGACTCGGTGATGCCATTGCGCAGCAACTGCACCTGCAGGGGGGGCACCCCCGGGCGCTGGGGAGGGCTGAAACTCGAAGACAGGGTCATCGGCGGGCCGTTTTCAAAGAGCCTGGCAGAGCCCAGTCCCGAGCAGGATCAGACCGGTGGCAACCGCCAGGACCAGCTCAAGCCTGGCCAGCACAGGGCGCACCTCATGGAGGGCCACCAGCAGGTCCTGCTGGCGCCAGGCCAGCGGCTTCTCCCACACCTGGCCGTCATACCAGCCCGATTCCTCGTACTCCACCCGCTCCGAGCGCAGACGCCGGTGGACATAGTTCCAGCCCAGCCACTGGCGCAGCAGCAGAAACACCGCCGGCAGCACGGCAGAAACCGCAGCGGCGACCAGCAGGCGGGGGATGTTGTGGCGGAGCGGCCAGCTGCCGCTGGCGATCAGCAGGCAGAGGGGGAAACTGATCAGCCAGCAGATGGCCAAAGGGCGGATCAGGCCCGCAGGCGCCACCGACGGCCAGGTGAAGAACCAGGAGGCACGGAGCTGGCGGTATTCCTCAAGGGGCCGCTGGTTCGTCGGCACCGGACAGGGTGATGACGGGCAGACCTGATCCATGGGCGCGCGCGGCAAGGGTCTCGGCGGTCTGAGCAGGCACCGAGCCTACGAAGGGAACCCTCTCCCCGTGCCCCCAGAACGCTTCGAGGTCGTAGTACTGGCGGTCCCGGGCGGTGAGCACATGGACGATCAGCTCGCCGTAGTCGAGCAGCACCCAGTGGCCTTCCCGCTGGCCCTCCTTGCCCCGCGGCAGCCTGGCGGCCTCGAGTTCGAGCCGGTCTTCGACCGAGCGGGCGATCGCCCGCACCTGCACATCGGAGAGACCGGAGCAGATCACGAACCAGTCGGCCAGCGAGGAGACCGCATCCACCCGGATCATCTGAATGTCCACCGCCTTGCGGTCGTCGCAGGCCTCGGCGGCAAGGCGGGCGAGCTGATCGCTATCCATAGACGTTTTCACTGGTGACGGACTGACGGCTGCCCTGCTGCTGGGCCATTTCGGCCCTGGCTTTCTCGGCACTCTTGCGCAGGGCCTCAAGCCGGTCTTCGTAGAAGGCGCGCTTTTTTTTCTTGCGGGTCTGCTCCACCAGCTCCTTGAGGGCCCCGCCCAGGCTCTTGTAAGCGTTGGGGAGGGTGTAGCCGAAGCGGGTGGCCAGGGAGATGGCCCGTTCATCGGCCGCGATCGCGTCCTGCAGACGCTTCTCGGAATTGTTCTTGAGGTAGAGCCGGTAGCCGGCGAAGCCGGAGAGCCCCATGGCCATCAGCAGCAGCAGGCCGTCCTGCACCCAGAGCTCACCGATCGCACCGCCCAGACCGATCGCCAGGGCGGCCATCTCCCAGCCGTCGCGGGGAACGGCATCGTTCTGCACCCGGCCCACTTCATGCCAGAAGAGCAGGTTGCGGTGATCGATGGCCAGGCCATCCCAGGTTTCCAGATCCACCTGGATCTCCACCTCATCGCGGCCGATCTCCTCGATCGTGATCAGGGCAGGGTCGGCGGAGGCGGCGGCTTCCACGAACACCCAGCTCTGCATCTCCGGAGGGAGGAGACCCTTCAGGCGCTGGAGTTCGCTCATGAAACCGATCAAACGTCTTGTCGATCTTCCATGTTAGCGAGGTCGGCCAGCCGGATCGGCCGATCGCCTGCGGCAGACGTGAGAGGCTAAGCCCGTTTGGCCATCGATCCAACCCATGCCCCGTCGCACGGATCTGCGCCGCATCCTGCTGCTGGGCTCCGGACCGATCGTGATCGGCCAGGCCTGCGAATTCGACTATTCCGGCACCCAGGCCTGCAAAGCCCTGCGGGCCGAGGGATTCGAGGTGATTCTGATCAACTCGAATCCCGCCTCGATCATGACCGATCCGGAGATGGCGGATCGCACCTACATCGAGCCGCTCACCCCCGAGCTGGTGGCGCGGGTGATCGCGATCGAGCGCCCCGATGCGCTGCTCCCCACCATGGGCGGCCAGACCGCGCTCAACCTGGCGGTGGCGCTGGCCGAAAACGGCACCCTGGAGCGCTACGGCGTTGAACTGATCGGCGCCAACCTGGCCGCGATCCAGATGGCGGAAGACCGCCTGCTGTTCAAAGAAGCGATGGCGCGGATCGGCGTGGCGGTGTGTCCGTCCGGGATCGCCAAGAGCCTGGAGGAGGCCGAGCGGGTGGGGGAGGAGGTGGGCGGCTACCCCCGCATCATCCGGCCCGCCTTCACCCTCGGCGGCTCCGGCGGCGGCATCGCCTACAACCCCGAGGAATTCCGCGCCTTCTGCAAGAGCGGCCTGGAGGCCAGCCCCGTCTCCCAGATCCTGATCGAGCGCTCGCTGATCGGCTGGAAGGAGTTCGAGCTGGAGGTGATGCGCGATCTGGCCGACAACGTGGTGATCGTGTGCTCGATCGAGAACCTCGACCCGATGGGGGTGCACACCGGCGATTCGATCACCGTGGCGCCGGCCCAGACCCTCACCGACCGCGAATACCAGCGACTGCGCGACCAGTCGATCGCGATCATCCGTGAAATCGGCGTGGAAACCGGCGGCAGCAACATCCAGTTCGCGATCAACCCCGCCAACGGTGATGTGGTGGTGATCGAGATGAACCCGCGGGTGAGCCGCTCCTCGGCGCTGGCCAGCAAGGCCACCGGCTTCCCGATCGCCAAGATCGCCGCCCGCCTGGCGGTGGGCTACACCCTCGATGAGATCCTCAACGACATCACCGGCGCCACACCAGCCTGCTTCGAGCCCACGATCGATTATGTGGTCACCAAGATCCCGCGCTTCGCCTTCGAGAAGTTTCGCGGCAGCCCGGCCGTGCTCACCACCTCGATGAAATCGGTGGGGGAGGCGATGGCGATCGGCCGCTGCTTCGAGGAGTCGTTCCAGAAGGCCCTGCGTTCACTCGAAACCGGCCATTCCGGCTGGGGCTGCGATCGCCCCGATCAGCCGCTGGAATCCAGCGACCTGGAGCGGATGCTGCGCACCCCTTCGCCGGATCGCATCTTCGCGGTGCGCGCCGCGATGGTGGCGGGCCGCAGCGACGCCGAGATCCATCAGCTCAGCGCCATCGATCCCTGGTTCATCGCCAAGCTGCGGCGCCTGATCGAGGCCGAAGACCGCCTGCTGCGCGGACGGTCGCTCGATGCGCTCACGGCGGCGGATCTGCTGGAGCTGAAGCAGCTGGGCTTCTCCGACCGCCAGATCGCCTGGGCCAGCGGCTCAGACGAGCTCACGGTGCGGCGCCACCGGCAGGGCCTCGGCGTCAACGCCATCTTCAAGACCGTCGACACCTGCGCGGCTGAATTCGCTTCCACCACGCCTTACCACTACTCCACCTACGAGCGGCCGCTGGAGCGGATCAGCGCCGACGGCAGCCTGGCGCCGCTGCCACCGCAGGACGAGGTGCAGCCGGAAAACCGGCGCAAGGTGATGATCCTCGGCGGCGGGCCGAACCGGATCGGCCAGGGGATCGAGTTCGACTACTGCTGCTGCCACGCCTCCTTCGCCCTGCAGGGGGAAGGGTTCGCCACGGTGATGGTGAACAGCAATCCGGAAACCGTTTCCACCGACTACGACACCAGTGACCGCCTCTACTTCGAGCCGCTGACGCTGGAAGACGTGCTCAATGTGATCGAGGCCGAGCGGCCCGAAGGGGTGATCGTGCAGTTCGGCGGCCAGACGCCGTTGAAGCTGGCCCTGCCGCTGCGGCGCTGGCTGGCCACGCCGGAGGGCCTGGCCACCGGCACCCGTCTCTGGGGCACCTCCCCCGAATCGATCGATGCGGCCGAAGACCGCGAGCAGTTCGAGGCGATCCTGCGCCGCCTCGACATCCGCCAGCCGCGCAACGGCCTGGCGAGGACCGAGGCCGAAGCCAGGGCGGTGGCGGCTGCGGTGGGCTATCCCGTGGTGGTGCGCCCCAGCTACGTGCTCGGCGGCCGGGCGATGGAGGTGGTGTTCGATGAAGAGGAGCTCAACCGCTACATGGTGGAGGCGGTGCAGGTGGAGCCCGACCACCCGGTGCTGATCGACCAGTACCTCGAAAACGCCATCGAGGTGGATGTCGACGCCCTCTGCGATCGGGAGGGGCGGGTGGTGATCGGCGGCTTGATGGAGCACATCGAGCCGGCCGGCATCCATTCCGGCGATTCGGCCTGCTGCCTGCCGGCGGTGTCGCTGGGCGCCGAAGCCCTGGCCACGATCCGGCAGTGGACCCGGGAGCTGGCTCTGGCCCTGGAGGTGACGGGACTGATCAACCTGCAGTTCGCCGTGCAGAGCGACCCCGAGCAAGGAGAGCGGGTGTTCATCATCGAGGCCAATCCCCGCGCCTCCCGCACGGTGCCATTCGTGGCCAAGGCCACCGGTGTACCGCTCGCCAAGATCGCCAGCCTGCTGATGGCCGGCCGCAGCCTCGCGGAGCTGGGGCTCACCGCCGAGCCCCAACCGCCGCTGCAGAACGTCAAGGAAGCGGTGCTGCCGTTCAAGCGCTTTCCCGGCGCTGACACCCTGCTCGGTCCGGAGATGCGCTCCACCGGCGAGGTCATGGGCAGTGCCGCCAGCTTCGGGATGGCCTATGCCAAGGCGGAGATCGCCGCCGGCGAGGGGCTGCCCACCGTTGGCACGGTGTTCCTCTCCACCCACGACCGCGACAAGCCCTCCCTGCTGCCGGTGGCCAGGCGCCTGCATCAGCTGGGCTTTGCCCTGATCGCCACCACCGGCACCGCCGAAGCACTCCAGGCGGGCGGACTGGAGGTGGAGCCGATCCTCAAGGTGCACGAAGGCCGCCCCAACATCGAGGATGCGATCCGCACAGGCCTGATCCAGCTGATCATCAACACACCGATCGGCCGGCAGGCCGCCTTCGACGACAAGTACCTGCGTCGCGCCGCCCTCGACTACGCCGTGCCGACGGTGACCACCCTGGCCGGGGCCCGCGCGGCGGTGGAGGCGATCGCCACCCTGCAGAACCAGGAGCTCACCGTGGCGGCCCTGCAGGACATCCACCCGGGGCTGGCTGGGTAGGCTGCGCAGATTGCCGCAGAAGCGTTTTGACCAGCACTGCCCCGACCAGCACCGCACCACTCAGCACCGCCCCGGTCGCCGCCGGCAGCGACCTGCGCGACCTGTTCCGCGCCGCCTACGAAAACCGTTACACCTGGGAGCCAGGCTTCGGCGGCTACCAGGGCCGCTGCGTCTGGGAGCAGGGGGACCGCCGGGTGGAGGGCAGCTTCACGGTGGGGGCCGACCTCAAGGCCAAGGTGGAGGGCATCGACGACGCCGAGATCACCAAGGCGATCGCCTCCCAGCTCTGGGAGGTGTGCATCCACCGGGTGCGGCGCAGCTTCGAGCAGACCCACGGCGAGAACACCTTCACCGCCGGCGACACCGACGCCGTGGGGGTGGAGGTGATCGTGGGCGGCAAGAACAGCGGTGATCGGTATCGGATCAAGAACGACGTGGTGACGATGGTGCACCGCCACATCCACGGCACGGTGGTGTCGATCTTCACCAAAGCCACCACCGACACCGGCGCCGGCTATCTCAGCCGCAGCTACACCAGCGCCTACAGCGATCCGGCCACCGGGGCGGCCAGAGGGGGCCTGAGCACCTTCACCGACACCTTCGTTCCCCTCGGCGAGGCGGGCCCCTGGGTGCTCAGCGAGCGGGTGGTCGAAACGGAAGCCGGCAGCAACGGCACCGAAACCCTGGAAGCGAGCCGCCAGACCTTCCGCTTCGAGCAGCTCGGCGCGCTCTGAGGCGACAAAGCGGCATTCAGCCGCCTTCAGGAAGGGCTTCGATCTGCTTGAGCCGCTCATTGAGCTGGAAAGCCATCGACTGGCGACCGACGGCGAGCACCTTGAGGGTGTCTTCGTGGAAGCGCAGCTGGGCATCGGCCACCTGCATGCCCCGCACCAGCTCCTTCAGGTCATCGGGGAGGGCATTGAGGTCGTAGCGCCTGCCCTCGAAGGTGAGCACGGGGGGCAGGGAAGCGGCGTCGGTCAAGGCAGGGAACCACTGGGACAACCAACGTTACGGGCGAGCCGGCAGCTCCCCTCCGCTCAGGCCGCGACCCGGATCAACTGGCGGTCACAGAGATCTCGGTAGCGACCGGGTCGGGCCATCAGCTGGTCGTGGTTGCCCCTCTCGATGATGCGCCCGGCCTCCAGCACGAGGATCTGATCCGCCCCCTGCACCGTGGCCAGGCGATGGGCGATCACCAGCACCGTGCGGCCGGCCATCGCCTGGCTCAGCCCCCGTTGCACCGCCTCCTCGGATTCGGCGTCGAGGGCACTGGTGGCCTCATCGAGCAACAGCACCGCCGGGTTGCCCAGCACGGCGCGGGCGATGGCCAGCCGTTGAAGCTGGCCGCCGGAGAAATTGCTGCCCCGTTCCTCGATCCGCGCCCCATAGCCACCGGGCAACGCTTCGATGAAGCTGGCCGCATTGGCCAGCTGGGCCGCTTCACGCACCTGCTCCAGGCTGGCCGGGCGGCCGAAGCGGATCGCCTCTTCCACCGTGCCGGAGAACACACTGCTCTGCTGGGGCACCAGGGCCACTGCCCGGCGCAGATCGCGGGCCCGCAGGCCGGCCAGATCCTTGCCATCGAGCAGCACCTGGCCGCGCTGGGCGGTGTTGAACCGCAGCAGCAGGGAGAACAGGGTGCTCTTGCCGGCGCCCGAGGGACCCACCAGCGCCAGCAGCTGACCCGGTTTCGCGGTGAGCTCGAGGTTGCGGAGCACCGGCTGGCCGGGGTCGTAGCCGAACCAGACGCCATCGAGGCGCAACTCACCACGCACCGGCCCGAGCGGGCTGGCATCGGGATGGTCGGGGATCTCCATCGCCTCCGCCTCGATCTCCCTGAGGCGACGCAGGGAGGCCTGGCCCTGCTGGAACTCGTTGTAGTTGGTGGTGAGATGGGAGATCGGATCGATCAGCATCAGCAGGGCGGCCACATAGCTGCTGAAGCCGCGGCTGTCGAGCTCGCCGGCCTGGATGCGGGCCGCACCGATCAGCAGCACCGAGAGAATGCCCGCCGCTTCGATGAAGCCCACCACCGGATGCTGCAGCGCCAGCAGCCGGAGGGTGCGGTAGCGGGCACGGCGGTGCAGGTCGATCTCCTGCTCGAAACGCTCCTGCAACCAGGGTTCGGCGGCATAGGCGCGCACCAGCGGCAGGCCACTGATCGCCTCCCCCAGCAGGCCGGCCAGTTCGCTCACCTGCTTCTGGCTGCGCTCCGCCGCCCCCATCACCCGGGCGCCGAAGGCGCTCACCAGCACCGCCACAAGCGGCGCCAGCAGCAGGGTCGCCATCGACAGCTTCCAGTCGAGGAACACCATGTAGCCGAACACCGCCACCAGCTGCAGCAGGCTGGGAGTGGTGTCCTGGATCATCTTGTAGATCACCTCGCCGACGCGGTCGGCATCTTCGGTGAGGCGATAGGTGAGATCGCCGGCGGAAAGCTTCTCGAGGGCGCCGAACTCCAGTCGCTGCAGGCGGGCGAACAGCTGGCTGCGCAGGGCCTGGCTCACCTGCAGGGCCGGGGAGGCGAGCAGGGTGTCCTGGCCGAACTGGGCGAGCTTCTGCACCAGGAACACGGCCAGGGCCAGGCCGATCGCGCGCAGCACCTTGCTGAAATCACCGGCACCGATCGCCGGAATCAACTGCCCCGCCAGAGCAGCCAGCAGCGGCCAGCAGGCCACGAACACCAGCATGCAGGCCCCACCAGCCCACAGTCTGCGGCGGTGGGGCTGAAGCAGCGGCAGCAGACCACGGAAACCGGCCGAGGAGGGTGCGAGCATCGGCAGACCTTATCAGCGCTGCTGGGGCGCTTCCGGCGGCGATTCGATCCATGCGCCTCGATCAATTCCTCAAGTGGCAGGGCGTGGTGGCCACCGGTGGTGAGGCGAAGTTCCGGGTGCAGCAGGGGGAGGTGCGGGTGAACGGGGCGGTGGAGCGTCGGCGCGGGCTGCAGCTCTCAGCAGGCGACCGGGTGGAGCTGGGCGGCCACTCCCTCACGGTTCCTGCCGAGACCTAAGTTGGCTCTCGCTCCATCGGTAGGGATTCCTGTGCACAAAGCGGTGATCGCCGGCAACTGGAAGATGCACATGACCTGCGCCGAAGCACGGGCCTATGCCGCCGCGTTTCTGCCGCTGATCACCGACCTGCCGGATGACCGGGTGGTGGTGCTGGCCCCGCCGTTCACCTCGATCGAGGCCCTCGGCCTGGCGGTGGCCGGCAGCCCGGTGAAGCTCTCCAGTCAGAACGTGCACTGGGACGGCGGCGGTGCCTACACCGGCGAGATCTCCGCCTCGATGCTGCTGGAGCACGGCGTTACATACGCGATCGTGGGCCACAGCGAACCGCGCAAGTTCCACTGCGAGAGCGATGAGCAGATCAACCTGCGGGCCCGCAGCGCCCAGGCGGCCGGCCTGATCCCGATCGTGTGTGTGGGTGAAACCGACGCCCAGCACGAAGCTGGCGAAACCGAGCGGGTGATCCGCCGCCAGGTGGAGCAGAGCCTCGAGGATCTCGATCCCCACCACCTGGTGGTGGCCTACGAGCCGATCTGGGCGATCGGCACCGGCAAGACCTGCGGCGCCGAGGAGGCCAACCGGATCTGCGGCCTGATCCGCCGCTGGGTGGGCCACCCCGAGGTGGTGGTGCAGTACGGCGGCTCCGTCAAGCCCGAGAACATCGACCAGCTGATGGCCCAGAGCGACATCGACGGGGTGCTGGTGGGCGGCGCCTCGCTCGATCCAGCCGGCTTCGCCCGCATCGCCCAGTATCAGGTGCCGGTGGTGGCCTGAGGCCTGAACCCGATGGCCAGTGGCATGGGAAAATCGGCTGACATCCCGGCAGCGCGGCCGTGATGCTCCCCTGGAGGGGTGGTCGAGTGGTTGATGGCTCTGGTCTTGAAAACCAGCGAGGTGAAAGCCTCCGCGGGTTCGAATCCCGCCCCCTCCGTTTTGCCCGGCTCAGAGTTCTGAACCCTGCTGGGGCCAGGTGGTGATCCAGTGTTGCGAATCGCCTTCGCTCCTGGATGGCTGCGTGGCACTGGATTTCCTGCCTGCCAACACCGGGAAAGCTGGCAGACGATTCCATTGGCGGGGCTGAATCGTTTGAGGAGTTCAACCGAAGGTTTTCCAGCGAATTC
The DNA here is from genome assembly GCF_977927535.1 of Cyanobium sp. ULC082. NCBI lineage: Bacteria > Bacillati > Cyanobacteriota > Cyanophyceae > Synechococcales > Prochlorococcaceae > Cyanobium > Cyanobium sp. ULC082. The sequence goes on along the minus strand of NZ_OZ376397.1, from coordinate 292,385 downwards.
CTGAGCCTGGAAGCAAGCGCCGATGCTTCACGCTGCTCGCAGCACTTCCGTTGAGCGTCCATGGTGTCGAACTCTCCCCTCCCCGCTGAGACCGCCACCACCGCTGCCGCTGCCGCAGCTTCAGCCGCGGAGCGCCACAGCGTCGCTGTGTCGTACGAGCACAGCGCCAACCTGCCGGCCTTGCTGGAACGCCTGGATCTCTCGGTGCTGCTCTCCACCTACCAGGCGGGCCGGGTGGTGAGCCTCGGCAGCCATCAAGGCCAGTTGCAGGTGGGCTTCTCCCGTTTTGATCAGGCCATGGGGCTCTGCCGCACGCCCACCGGCATCGCCGTCGGCAGCCGCGACGCCATCTGGAGCCTGCCCGCCAGCCGCGAGATCGCACCTCAGATCAAACCTGAGGGCGAGCATGACATCGCCTTCCTGGCCCGCTCCTGTCACCACAGCGGGCCGCTGATGGGCCATGACCTGGCCTGGTGCGGAGGCCGATTCTGGCTGGTGAACACCCTCTTCAATGGGCTGGTCACGATCGAGGGTGAGTGGAGCTTTGTGCCGCAGTGGCAACCACCCTTCATCAGCGGCTGGGAAGCGGGGGATCGCTGTCACCTCAACGGGCTGGCCATCGCAGAAGACAGCAGTGCACCGGCCTATGTGACCGTGCTGGGTGAAACAGATACGGAAAACGGCTGGCGGGAGACCAAGGCCACAGGCGGCTGCCTCATCCATGTGCCCTCGGGTGAAACGGTGCTGCGGGGCCTGGCGATGCCCCACTCACCACGGCTGTACCAGGGCCAGCTCTACCTGCTCGACTCCGGCCACGGCACGCTGATCCGCCTGGATCCAGTCAGTGGGGAGCGCAGCACCGTGGCTGTGCTGCCTGGCTTCACACGCGGGCTCGACTGCTATCGGGGCCATGCCTTTGTGGGGCTCTCACAGATCCGTGAAACGGCAGTGTTCGGTGGCCTGCCGCTCCAGCAGGAGCAGCAGGAGTTGCGTTGCGGATTGGCGGTTGTGGATCTGAGCAGTGGTGCTGTGGTCGGCTTACTGTGGTTCCAAACCGGGTTGGAAGAGGTTTTTTCTGTTGTCGTGCTGCCTGGCTGGCGCAATCCAGTTGTGATCGGCCCCGACAACCGCACCGACGCCACCCAGACCGTCTGGATGGTGCCGGCATCAACCCGCTGAATGGCTCCAACCCTCGTATAAACGACCCCAATGAACACGCTTAGACTTGTTACTGATATTTTTCTCGGTTGGCCCAGTTCACAACCCCGTTTCCTCACGGCGGTAGGCAACACACTCTTCTTTACCGCCACTGACGGCATCGATGGCTATGAGCTTTGGAAAACAGACGGTACCACCTCTACCCGCGTCGCTGACATCAACCCTGGTGGTAGTGGCTCATTCCCCATTAACCTCACGGCGGTAGGCAACACCCTCTTCTTCAGGGCCAATGACGGCATCAGTGGCTCTGAGCTCTGGAAAACAGACGGCACCACCACCACCCGCGTCGCTGACATCCGCACTGGTGCTGGAAGCTCCAACCCCACTAACCTCACGGCGGTAGGCAACACCCTCTTCTTCAGCGCCAATGACGGCATCAGTGGTTCTGAGCTCTGGAAAACAGACGGCACCACCACCACCCGTGTTGCTGACATCCGCACTGGTGCCGGAAGCTCCAACCCCTCTAACCTCAAGGCAATAGGCAACACCCTCTTCTTCAGGGCCAATGACGGCATCAGTGGCGATGAGCTCTGGAAAACAGACGGCACCACCACCACCCGCGTCGCTGACATCAACCCTGGTGGTAGTGGCTCATTCCCCATTAACCTCACGGCGGTAGGCAACACCCTCTTCTTCCGTGCCAATGATTTCAGTGGGCCGGGGCTTTGGAAAACAGACGGCACCACCACCACCCGCGTCACTGCGATCCGCCCTGCTGCAGGACGCTCCTACCCCTCTAACCTCACGGCAATAGGCAACACACTTTTCTTTTCAGCTACAGACGGCAGCAGTGGCTATGAGCTCTGGAAAACAGACGGAACCACCACCACCCGCGTCGCTGACATCAACGTTGGCGCTGAAGGCTCCAACCCGTATTCCCTCACTGCGATAGGTAACACCCTCTTCTTCACCGCCAATGATAGCACGAATGGCCGCAATCTTTGGAAAACAGACGGCACCACCACCACTCTCGTCACAGATTTGGGTAATATTGCTGGCTCCAATCCGTCTTTTCTCACAGCGGTCGGCAATACTCTCTTCTTCAGCGCCATAGGTGATGACACCACTGGCAGAGAGCTCTGGAAAACAGACGGCACCACAACCAGACTTGTCGCTGACCTATACCCGGGTGAAGCCAGATTTGGTGAAAGCAGCTCAAGCCCGAGTTATCTCACGGCGGTAGGCGACACCCTCTTCTTTGCAGCCACTGAAGGCAACAGTTTTACTGGCGATTACTACAGAGGCAGAGAGCTTTGGGCTCTGAATTGGGCACTGCCAAGCATCACCCTGTACATCAGCCCTGCTTTTGTCACAGAAGATGGCAACCCTAACCTTCTCTACACCTTCCGCAGAACGGGTGCCACCACCAGCGCCCTGACCGTCAACTACACCGCCAGTGGCACCGCCACGCTCGGCACTGATTACACCGGTATCGCGGCAGCAGGCACCACCAAGACGGTGAGGTTCGCGGCTGGCTCTGCCACGGCCATCGTCACTGTCAACCCCACCGCTGATACCACCTTCGAGGCGAACGAAACGGTTGCACTCACCCTTGCCGCTGGCACCGGTTACACCATCGGCACCACCACGGCTGTCACTGGCACCATCAACAATGACGATCTGGCTCCCACTCTGCCGAGAGTCACCCTGGCTGTCAGCCCTGCTTCTGTCGCAGAAGATGGCGCCGCCAACCTTGTTTACACCTTCTCTCGCACCGGTGCCACCACCAGCGCCCTGACCGTCAACTACACCGCCAGTGGCACGGCCACGCTCGGCACCGATTACACCGGCATCGCGGCAGCAGGCACCACCAAGACGGTGAGGTTCGCGGCTGGCTCTGCCACGGCCATCGTCACTGTCAACCCCACCGCTGATACCATCTTCGAGGCCCACGAAACCGTTGCCCTCACCCTTGCCGCTGGCACCGGTTACACCATCGGCACCACCACGGCTGTCACTGGCACCATCAACAATGACGATCTGGCTCCCACTCTGCCGAGAGTCACCCTGGCTGTCAGCCCTGCTTCTGTCGCAGAAGATGGCGCCGCCAACCTTGTTTACACCTTCTCTCGCACCGGTGCCACCACCAGCGCCCTGACCGTCAACTACACCGCCAGTGGCACGGCCACGCTCGGCACCGATTACACCGGCATCGCCGCAGCAGGCACCACCAAAACCGTTTCCTTCGCGGCAGGTTCTGCCACGGCCACACTCACCCTTGATCCAACTGCTGACACCACAATCGAGGCCAACGAAACCGTTGCCCTCACCCTTGCTGCTGGCACTGGTTACACCATCGGCACTGCCACGGCTGTCACCGGCACTATCACCAACGACGATGTGCAATCTACTGTTTCAACAACACTGATCGGTGATCAGTCGTCACTGACTCTGACAGGCACCAGCCGCATCAGTGGCGCTGGCAACGCGCTGAACAACATCATTATCGGAAATAGCAGTAATAACCGCATCGTTGGTGGCCTTGGCAGAGACACACTCACCGGTGGCGGCATCACCGACAACGACACCTTCATTTATAACTCATTGAATGAGTCTTTGCTCAGTGGTTTTGACACAATCACCGACTACACGGCCCGCGATAGAATTACCGTTCCTCTGACTGTTGAAACGGCAACTCTTGGCTCAAGTGCTGGCAATGTACTCTCCTTGACTGGAGCTGCCATTGCTGGCCTGCTGACCACATCAGCCTTTGCTGCCAACACTGCCGCCGCTTTCACCGCAACCGGACAAGCAGGCACGTTCATTGCCCTGAACGACAGCCGGGCTGGCTTCCAGGCGGACACGGACGCCATCGTGTTCCTGAGGGGCTTTACCTTCAGCTCCTCCAATCTTGTGGATCTGATTTAGTTCATCTGGTTCCGTTTCAAGCCAACAGGATCGTTACAAGCTCCACGTCCTCATTGGCTTACACGATCGCCCCGGGGTTGGCTCCTGACTGGAATCAAAAAAACCTTAAGCAGGCCTTCCAGCTCAGGGCGCCGCAACCGGATCGAGTCGGATCAGTTCCCCGTTGTCCGCTGAATCCGTGAGCAGGTAGAGCAGGCCATCGGGGCCCTGCCGCACATCGCGCACCCTTTCGCCGATCGGGATCACCTGTTCCGCCAGCACCGTTCCTGAGGCATCGAGGCTGATCCGGCGCAGGTCCCGCGATACCAGTCCGCCGGCAAACAGATTCCCCCGCCAGCCCGGGTAGCGGTCGCCGCTGTAGACCGCCAGCCCGGAGGGCGCGATGGCTGGGGTCCAGACCCGGCGGGGATCGATCAGCCCTGCTGCCGACTGGGCCGGCGCGATCGGCCCCCCGCCGTACTCCCGGCTGTGGGTGACCCGGGGCCAGCCGTAGTTCCCGCCCGCTTCCACCAGGTTCAGTTCGTCACCGCCCAGGGAGCCGTGCTCGCTCACCCAGACCCGGCCGGTGCCGGGGTCGTGGGCGAGCCCCTGCACATTGCGGTGGCCATAGCTCCACACCTTCGGAGCGACGCCAGGGCCGGAGGGGAAGGGATTGCCGGGGGCCGGGGCCCCGTCGGAGCGGATCCGCAGCAGCTTGCCCAGGGCGCTGGAGCGGTTCTGGGCCTGCAGACGAATCAGTTGTCCCTCCAGTTGCACCGGTGGGTTACCCCCATCCCCGATCGACACCAGCAGACTCCGATCGGGAAGCCAGAGCAGGCGGGAGCCGAAATGCTGGCCGCCTGCCTTGCTCTGGGGCACGGCCGCGATCACCTGAAGATCCCTCAGCGCCCGGCCGTCGAACCGGGCCCGCGCCACCCGGGTGCCGTTGGCTTCGATCGTGCCGGCGGCATAGCTCAGATAAAGAAAGCGATTGCGCTCGAAATCAGGATCGAGAGCCACATCCAGCAGCCCGCCCTGTCCGATGGCCAGCACGGGCGGCAGGCCGGCGATCGGGGTGGGGTCGAGCACTCCGCCGCGCACGATCCGCAGCCGGCCCGGCCGCTCGGTGATCAGCAGGGCCCCGTCCGGCAGCCAGGCCATTCCCCAGGGGTGCTCCAATCCCCCCACAACGGCCTTCAGGGTCACCGGCGCAACGTCGTCGCTGGCAGCGCAGCCCAGGGCGGGAACCAGCAGAACCAGGAGCATCCCGAGCCAGCGGCCCATGGGGTTGGATCGGTTCAAGGGTCGGCAGGGGGCCGTGTCTCCTCTCCATGATGGTCCCCAGCCGCCAGTCCCTGGCGCTGGCCTGCGAGCGGACCCCATGAGCTTCTTCGTCAAACTCGCCGAGGTGATGGCCAGCCGCCAGTCGCTGCTGATCACGGGGCTGGATCCCAACCCGGAGATGCTGCAGACCTGGAGCCGCCACCACCCGGGCAGCGGCTCCTTCCTCGCCCAGGCCCGCCGCTGGATCAAGACGGTGATCGAGGCAACTGTCGAGAACGTCTGCGCCTACAAGCCCAGCCTCGGCTTCTACCAGGCGCTCGGCCCGATCGGCATCGAGCTGCTGCATGAGGTGCGGGAGCTGGTGCCGCTGGATGTCCCGCTGATCCTCGATGCGAAGCACAGCGATCTGAACACCTCCTCGGCCCTGGCCCACTACGTGTTCGCCGAGCTGGGTGTCGATGCGATCACCCTCTCACCCCTGCCCGGCCAGGACATCGTCGCCCCCTTCCTGCTCTACCCCGACCGGGCCGTGGTGGTGTCCTGCCACAGCTCCAACGCCGCCTCGCGCCTGTTTCAGCACCACCCGGACGCCAGCGATCCGCTCTACCTGAAGATCGTGCGCGAATGCCAGCTCTGGGGAACGGCCGAGCAACTGCTGCTCGAAGTGGGCACCAGCGATCCGGTCGTGCTGGCCAGGGTGCGCCAGGCGGCACCGCAGCGATTTGTGATCCTGCGCAGCCTCTGGGAGGAGGAGGAGCGGCTGGAGACCCTGCTCCAGGCCGGCCTCACCGCCTCGGCCGATGGTCTGCTTCTCCCCCTGCCCCAGCACCTGCTGGTGGAGGAGGGCATGGAACAGGGCACCCTCGAGCTGCGCCTGCAGATCGAGGCGATGCGGCACCGCCTTGAAGACCGCAGTGAAAATCAGTGCGCCCTCTGGTTACCAGCGCCCGAACCGCTGCCTTCGGCCGATCCCCTCGCCGAGCTGATCCTGGCCCTGTTCGATCTGGGTTGCCTGCTGTTCGGTGATTACGTCCAGGCCTCCGGTGCCATCTTCAACTACTACATCGATCTGCGCCAGATCATCTCCAATCCCAACGTCTTCCACCAGGTGCTGCATGCCTACGCCGGCCAGATGGAGGGGTTGATCTTCCAGCGCATCGCCGGCATCCCCTATGGATCCCTGCCCACCGCCACCGGTCTGTCCCTGCAGCTGCACACCCCGCTGATCTACCCCCGCAAGGAGGTGAAGGCCCACGGCGCCCGCCGCCTGATCGAGGGGGATTTCAACGAAGGGGAAACAGCTGTGGTGGTGGACGACATCCTGATCACCGGGGGCAGCGTGCTCGATGGCATCGCCAAGCTCGAATCCTCGGGCCTGAAGGTGCGCGATGTGGTGGTGCTGATCGACCACGGCGGTGATGCGATCGAGCGCCTGGCCCGCTCGGGCTACCGCTGCCATCCGGTGCTCAGCATCAGCCGGATCATCGCCGTGCTCCATGCAGCCGGACGCCTCAGCGACAGCCAGGCCTCCCTGCTCGGCGCTGGCCAGTCGTCAGGCCAGTCGTCAGGCCGGGCCCGCTAGGCGCCAGGCCAGGGTTTCACCCGCCTGGAAGGGCACAAGCTGCTCAGCGCCGACGCCGATCGTCTGCGGCACCAGCTGCGGCTGCCGCACCAGCTCCACCGTGCCGGTGTTGAGCGGCAGGCCGTAGAAGCGGGGGCCGAACTCCGAGGCAAAGCCCTCCAGACGCTCCAGGGCCCCCTCCTGGTCGAACACCTGGGCGTAGCTCTCCAGCGCATGGGGGGCGTTGTAGATCCCGGCGCAGCCGCAGGCCGACTCCTTGGCGCCGCGCGGGTGGGGGGCTGAATCGGTGCCGAGGAAGAACTTCGGGTTGCCGGAGGTGGCGGCCCAGCGCAGAGCCAGCCGGTGCAGTTCCCGCTTCGCCACCGGCAGGCAATAGGCGTGAGGCCGCAGCCCCCCCTGGAACATCGCGTTGCGGTTGATCTGCAGATGGTGGGGGGTGATCGTGGCGGCCAGATTGGCGCCGGCACCCTGCACGAAGGCCACGGCATCGGCCGTGGTGATGTGCTCCAGCACCATCTTCAGGCCAGGGAACCGCGCCAGCAGGCCGACGAGATGGCGCTCCAGGAACACCGCTTCGCGATCGAAGATGTCGACCTCCGGATCACTCACCTCGCCGTGAATCAGCAACGGCATGCCGATCCGCTCCATGATGGCAAGCACCGGCGCGATCCGCTCCAGATCGCTCACCCCGGCGGCTGAATTGGTGGTGGCGTGGGCCGGGTAGAGCTTGGCGGCCGTGAACACACCGGCGGCGAAGCCCCGCTCCAGTTCAGCCGGTTCGATCCGGTCGGTGAGATAGGCCGTCATCAGCGGGGTGAAGCTGGCCGCGGCCCGATCGCCCAGGGCCGCGAGGATCCGCTGCCGATAGGCCGCGGCCGCCGCCACCGTGGTGATCGGTGGATCCAGGTTGGGCATCACGATCGCCCGCGCGAACAGCCTCGCGGTCGCGCCCACCACACTGCGCAGCAGGTCACCGTCGCGCAGGTGCACATGCCAGTCGTCGGGGCAGCGCAGGATCAGACCGTCAGGGCGGGCCGGCATCGGGATCAGCCCTGGCGCGTTTCCTGGCCCGGCACCCGCAGGGGCCTGCGGTGCGGCTGGTTGCCGAAGTGCTCCCGGGCGATCGCCAGCAGCCCCTCGTCGCTGAGTCCGCCGTCATCAACGGTGACCACCCCGACGATCCGATCGAGCAGATCAGGCCGGTGGCTGTGGAGGTAGTGGAGAAGAACCTGGCGCAGATCACTGCTGCCGGTGCCATGGCCCAGCAGCAGCACGGTATCGGCCCCGGTCATCGCCTCGCTGATCCGGGCCAGGTAGTCACTGTCAAGGGGTGCCCGCTGGCCGGCGATGTCGCGATCATGGCGGTGGGAGAGATTCTCGCCCGAGCCCCAGAGCCCATGGGGTTTCAGGGCCGCATGCTCCACCTCATCGCCCTCGAGCCGAAACACATCCGTGCGGTTGTGGTCGAGATGAAGCACCAAGCGATGGCTCTGGTCACCTCGGGGGGAATCGGGCTCGGCCTCCTCATGCCCAGGCGACACCCCGGCTTCCTCAAGAAAGTGACGGACCCTGAGAACCGCGTCGCCATCAAGGTCGGGCTGCTTGAGGCCGCTGCCACTGTGAATCCAGGTTTCGCCTCCCTGGGGGAATCGGAGCCGCAGGCGCCGGCCATCCAGCTCCTGAACCTCGGCCCCCAGGCTGCGCAGCAGGGCCTCCACCTGCGACACCCTCACCCCATGGCTGAGGGGATGGGCGAACAGGGCGCGCAGGGTGGTCTTGTGGTGCTTCTTCAACGGAGGCTCCGATTCCATCATCCAGGCTAAGAATCCCGCTGATCGCTCGGCAGGGCCCGTCACGAAGCAAGACGATCGCGACGGTGGGCGTTGTGACGGGCGCCGGGCGGTTCCAACTGGCAAACTGCGCCCACCTGAGGCCACCGTTCATGGTTCGTCTGCGTCGCCTGCTCGCTTCCTCCCCCCTGCTGCTGGCCCTGGCCATCGGTGGCTGCGCCGATGAGAGCGGCGGTGGCGGTGTGCAGAGCGAGAAGATGAACACGATCCGCAGCCGCGGCAAGCTGGTCTGCGGGGTGGACGGCAAGCTGCCGGGCTTCAGCTTCCTCGGCCCCGATGGCAGCTACAGCGGCCTCGACGCCGACACCTGCCGGGCCGTGGCGGCAGCCCTGTTCGGCGATCCCGCCAAGGTGGAGTACCGCGATCTGAACTCCTCCGAGCGCTTCGCCGCCCTGGCCAGTGGCGAGGTGGACATGCTGGCCCGCAACACCACCATGACCCTCAGCCGCGATTCGGCCGGCGGCAACGGCATTTCCTTCGGTCCCACCACCTTCTTTGACGGCCAGGGCCTGATGGCGCCGGTGGCCAGCGGCATCAGGACCCTCAAGGATCTGGCCGGCAAGCCGATCTGCGTGGAGAGCGGCACCACCACCGAGCTCAACCTGGCCGATCGCATGCGCGAGCAGGGCATCGCCTACACGCCGCTCAAGTTCCAGACCGGTGACCAGACCTATGCCGCCTACCTCGGCGGCCGTTGCGTGGCCGTGACCAGCGACCGCTCCCAGCTCGCCGCCAAGCGCAGCAGCTTCCCGGATCCCGCTGCCCATGTGCTGCTGCCGGAAGTGATGAGCAAGGAGCCGCTCACCCCGGCCAGCGTCAACGGTGATCCGGCCTGGTCCGATGCGATCCGCTGGACTGTCTTCGCCCTCTTCCAGGCCGAGGAACTCGGCATCACCAAGGCGAACGTGGCCGCCAAGCTGGCCGAAGCCAAGGCCAACCCCAATCAGGCCGATCTGCGCCGCTTCCTCGGCGTGGAGGGCGACTTCGGCAAGCAACTCGGTCTGCCCGCCGATTTCGTCGTCAAGGTGGTCGGCGCCGTGGGCAACTACGGCGAGGTCTTCGAGCGCAATGTGGGCACGGGTTCTCCCCTCAGGCTGGAGCGGGCCGAGAACCGCCAGTGGAACAAGGGCGGCCTGATCTATTCACCCCCCTTCCGCTGAACGGGCCCCTGCCTTGACCCCTGAACCCCGAGCGATTCCCTGGTGGCGCGACAGGCGCGTCGTTCCCTGGCTTGTCCAAGGCGGCGTCGGTCTGGTGGTGCTGGTGGTGATCGCCCTGCTGCTGGGCAACCTGGTGCGCAATCTCACCGCGGCGGGCCTGCTGCTCAGCTGGCGCTGGCTGGGGCAGCCGGCCAGCTTCGATGTGGCCGAAAGCCTGATCCCCTTCGATGCCGCGATGCCCTACTGGCGGGCCCTGCTGGTGGGCCTGGTCAACAGCCTGCGGGCGATCCTGGTCGGCCTGGTCGGCGCCACCCTGCTGGGAACGGCCGTCGGCATGGCCGCCTACAGCGGCAACGGCCTGGTGCGGCGGCTGGGGAGGGTCTACGTGGAGCTGATCCGCAACATCCCTTTGCTGCTGCAGCTGCTGTTCTGGTATTTCGTGGTGTTCCTCTCCTTCCGCAACGGCACCGAAGCGCTGCAGCTGCCGGGCGTGGTGCTGGCCAAATCAGGGCTCTACCTGGCCTGGTTCGCCGAAGGCTGGCGCTGGCAGGGGCCCGAGCTGGTCAATGGGGTGTGGCAGGCGCCCTGGCGCTTCTCGGTGGAGTTCGCCGCCCTGCTCACCGGCCTGATCACCTACACCGGCGCCTTCGTGGCCGAGGTGGTGCGCGGCGGCATCGCGGCGGTGCCCAAGGGCCAGTGGGAAGCGGCCACATCACTGGGGCTGCACTGGGGAGCCAGCATGCGGAGGGTGGTGCTGCCCCAGGCCCTGCCGGTGATCATTCCGGGCCTGAACAGCCAGTACATCTCCCTGGCCAAGAACTCCGCCCTGGCGGTGGCGGTGGGCTACGCCGATCTCTATTCCGTGGCTGAGACCACCCTCAACCAGACGGGCCGCGCCCTTGAAGTGTTCCTGCTGCTGCTCGGCGCCTACCTGGTGATCGACCTGGTCATCTCCCTGCTGATGAATGGTCTCAACCAGCTCGTGCAGATCCGCGAACGATGAAGGCAGCCGACTCCCTGCTGGCCTCCCTGCGCCGCGAACTGTTCGCCAGCCGCTCCGACGGGGTGATCAGTGTCGGCCTGCTGGTGCTGATCGGCGCGGCGGTGGCCGGCCTGCTGCGCTGGGCCTTCGGCCAGGCCCAGTGGGTGGTGATCCAGGCCAACACCACCCTGTTTGCCCTGGGCCGCTATCCCCTGGAGCAGCAATGGCGGATCTGGCTGCTGGTGGCCCTGCTGGCGATGGCCACCGGGCTGAGCTGGGGGCTGCTGCGGGCCAACCCCCGGGCCGACCGCAGCGGCGTGCTCTGGCCCGGCAACGACCGGATCGCCGTGGCGGTGCTGGCCTTCCTTGCCGCCTGGGGGCCCGCCGCCCTGGGGCTCGCCCTCCCACTGCAGCTGCGCTGGTGGGCGATCACCGCCCTGCTGCTGATCCTGCGCTGGGCCTCGGGGCGCTGGGGCCGCCGGCTGCCGGCCGGGCTGCTGCGCTGGGTGCCGCTGATCTGGCCCCTGCTCTACCTGCTGGGCATGGTGCTGATCAGTGGCGGACTGGGGCTGATCCAGGTGCCGCCTTCCGAATGGGGCGGGCTGCTGCTCACGGTGCTGATGGCCAGCTTCGCGATCCTGGCCAGCTTTCCGATCGGCGTGCTGATGGCCCTGGGACGGCGCAGCGAACTGCCCCTGCTGCGCTGGGGCTCGGTTCTGTACATCGAATTCATCCGCGGCGCCCCGCTGATCACCCTGCTGTTCCTCGGCCAGAACATCCTCGGCTTCCTGCTGCCCGGCGGCCTGGCCCCTGATCGGGTCTGGCGGGCGGCCTGGGTGCTCACCTTCTTCTGTGGCGCCTACGTGGCCGAGGCGGTGCGGGCCGGGCTGGCCTCCGTGCCGGGCGGTCAGCAGGAAGCGGCCCGCTCGCTCGGGCTGAGCGTGCCACAGGCCCTGCAGCATGTGGTGCTGCCCCAGGCCCTGCGCATCGCCCTGCCCGCCACCGTGGGGCAATTCATCTCCCTGCTGCAGGACACCACCCTGCTGTCGTTGATCGGCCTGCTCGAACTGCTCGGCACGGCCCGCACCGTGATGGCCAATCCCGAGTTCCTCGGCAAGAACGCCGAGGTGTATCTCACCCTGGCTGTGCTGTTCTGGTGCTGCTGTGCCGCCCTGAGGCTCGGCAGCAGGGCCCTCGAACGCCGCCTCGATCCCTCCAACACCCCCGCCTGAGCCATGACCGCCAGCCAGCTGATGATCGAAGCCCGTGGCGTCGAGAAGTGGTACCCCAACGGCTTCCATGCCCTGCGGGGGGTGGACCTGAGCGTGAGCAAGGGCGAGGTGGTGGTGATCATGGGGCCATCGGGTTCCGGTAAAAGCACCTTCATCCGCACCTTCAACGCCCTGGAGGAGTTCCAGGCCGGCTCGATCAGCGTGGACGGGATCGCCCTCTCCAACGACCTGCGCAACATCGATGCGATCCGCTGCGAAACCGGCATGGTGTTTCAGCAGTTCAACCTCTTCCCACACCTCACCGTGCTGCAGAACCTCTGCCTGGCGCCGGTGCTGGTCCGCAAGCGGCGCCGCGCCGAGGTGGAGCGCCAGGCGATGGCGCTGCTGGAGCGGGTCGGCATCGCCGAGCAGGCCGCCAAGTATCCCGGCCAGCTCTCCGGTGGCCAGCAGCAGCGGGTGGCGATCGCCCGTTCCCTCTGCATGGAGCCCCGCATCCTGCTGTTCGATGAGCCCACCAGCGCCCTCGACCCCGAGATGGTGGGAGAAGTGCTGGAGGTGATGAAGGCCCTCGCCGCCGATGGCATGACCATGGTGGTGGTGACCCACGAGATGGGCTTCGCGCGGGAGGTGGCCCACCGGGTGGTGCTGATGTCGGAGGGAAGGATCGTGGAGGAGGCGCCGCCGGAGATCTTCTTCACCAACCCCCAGCACGAACGCAGCCGCCAGTTCCTCGCCCAGATTCTCTGAGCCGGTCTCAGCCGACGGCTCCGGCGCTCGGGGTCAAGCTCCCTGTCGAGATCCCTGGAGGGGTGCTCCGCTCCAGCTGCTCCAGATAGCCCCGCACCACCTGCTCCACCGGTTTCCCCTCCAGATCCACCGCGGCGTTGAGCTGCCGCATGGTCGCCGCATCGAGGCGGCCACTGAGCTGCTCGATCGCCGGGGCCAGCGCGGGATGGCGCCGCAGGCTCTCCCCGTTGAACACCGGCACCGCCTGGTAGGGGGGGAAGTAATGGCGGTCGTCGCGCAGCGGCTGCAGCCCCAGGCTGTTGATCAGGCCGTTGGTGGAATCGCCGGCGATCAGATCGACCTGGCCCTCAGCCAGGGCGCGGTAGGTGAGGCCCAGGTCCATCGAGGCGGGTCTGGCGGCAAAGCGCAGCCCGTAGGCGCGGACCAGGCCGGCGTAGCCGTCGGGGCGGTTGAGGAACTCATAGCCGAAGCCCGCCCGCCACCGGGGGCTGTGGGGTGCGGCATCGGAAATCGTGCGCAGCTGCCACTGCTTCGCCGTGTCCTGACGCACCAGGATCGCAAAGGTGTTCTCGAAGCCCAGGGACGGGAACATGGTGAGATCGAAGCGCTGCCGATAGAGGCGCCGGGCCCGCTCCCACACCGCCTGGGCGTTGCGCAGGGGGGGTTGCCGCAGGATCGTCGTCCAGGCGGTGCCGGTGTACTCCACGTAGCCGTCGATGCGGCCGCTGCGCACGGCCTCCTGGCAGATGGCGGTGCCGCCCAGGCTGAACTGCCGCTTCACCCGCAGGGCGCTGTGGCGCTCGATCTGCTGGGCCAGCAGTTCCCCCAGCAGGATCTGCTCGGTGAAACTCTTCGAGCCGATCGTGATCGTCTGCTGGCGAGGCGCTCCGGCGGTGAACGGCCCCAGTTGCAGGGCCGCCGTGCTGGCAAGCGTGATCAGCAGGCCCCCGAGCGCGGCAACCAGCAGCAGCGGGCGCCGCCGCGGTGACCACCCCTGCAGGCGACCGATCGCCGCATCGGCCAGCAGCGCCATCAGGGCGGCCGGAATCGCCCCCGCCAGGATCAGGCCGTTGTTCACCGTGGCGATGCCGCGGAAGATGAACACCCCCAGCCCGCCGCCGCCGATGGCCGCCGCGATCGTGGCCACCCCCACGCTGATCACCGTGGCCACCCGGATTCCAGCCACGATCACCGGCAGGGCCAGGGGCAGCTCCACATGGCGCAGCACCTGGGCGTCGGTCAGGCCGAGGGCACGGCCCGCCTCCCGCAGGCCGGGGGGCACCCCGTCCAGGCCGGTCACGGTGGCCCGCAGCAGCGGCAGCAGCGCATAGAGCACCAGGGCCACCACGGCGGGCACCGGTCCGATTCCACCCAGCAGCGGCACGGTGATCAGCAGGCCGAACACCGCCAGGCTGGGGATGGTCTGAATGGTGTTCGCCAGGGCCAGCACCGGCGCCGACCAGCGCCGATGGCCATGGATCCAGAGGCCAGCCGGCAGGCTGATGGCCAGGGCCAGCGCCATGGCGATCGCCACCAGCAGCCCGTGCTCACCGCTGCGTTGCAGGATTTCAGCGATCAGCTCCCGGCTGGGTAAGGCCATCGACCAGGGCAGGCTGGCGCCTTTCAGCTTTGCAGGGGGCTGGTGAGCAGCCCTACCAGGGCGGCGGCAGCGATCAGGCGCAGCACCGGCCAGCGCCTGGCGATCAGCAGCCAGGCGGCCAGCACGATCAGGGCCAGCGCCAGCGGATCGAAGCGCCCGCCCATTCCCTGGGGCCAGAGCACATGGCCGGCGAAGAACACCGCCAGGTTGGCGATCACCCCCACCACCGCTGCGGTGATCGCCGTGAGTGGCCCGCTGAGGCGGATGTCCCCACGGCTGGCCTCCACCAGCGGCCCCCCGGCCAGGATGAACAGGAACGATGGCAGGAAGGTGAACCAGGTGACCGTGAGTGCCGCCAGCAGCGCCAGCGGCAGGGGGTTGGCGCTGGCGGTGTTCCAGCCGCCCATGAAGCCCACGAAGGTCACCACCATGATCAGCGGCCCCGGCGTGGTTTCACCCAGGGCCAGCCCGTCGATCATCTGCGTGGCGCCCAGCCAATGGTGCTGCTCCACCGCCCCCTGGGCCACGTACGGCAGCACGGCATAGGCACCACCGAAACTGAGCAGGGCCACCCGGCTGAAGAAGCGGGCCATGGTGGCGAGCAGCCCATCCCAGCCGCCGAAGCTGCTGAGCGCCGCCAGCGGCAGCGCCAGCGCCAGCAGTCCGGCCAGCAGGATCAGCGCCAGCCGGCGGCGGTCGAAGCGGGCGTGCTCTGGTGTTGGGGTGGTGTCGCCATGGAGGGGGGGCAACTCCGGCACCTCCGGCTGGGCGCCGGCATCGAGGGGCCCGCTGCCATGGCCGCCGCCGCCGGGGGGAGAGAACAACCGGGGGCGCCAGCGGCCGCCGAGCCAACCGGCCAGGGCCGCCGCAGCGATGATCAGCGGAAAGGGCAGCCGCAACAGGGTGAGGCCGGCAAAGGCCAGCAGCGCCAGCAGCAGCAGCGCCTTGTTATGGAGAGTGCGACGGCCCAGCCGCCAGGCCGCCTGGATCACGATCGCCGTCACGGCAGGCTTGAGCGCCCAGAACACCGACACCAGCAGCGGCAGCTGGCCCCAGCTGGCATAGATCGCCGAGAGCAGGATCAGCAGCAGCAACGAGGGCAGGATGAACAGGCTGCCCGCCACCAGGCCGCCGGGGATGCCGTGCATCAGCCAGCCGATGTAGGTGGCCAGCTGCTGCGCTTCCGGCCCCGGCAGCACCATGGCGTAGTTGAGCGCATGCAGGAACCGCCGCTCCGAGAGCCAGCGGCGCCGTTCCACCACCTCGCTGTGCATCAGCGCCACCTGGCCGGCGGGCCCGCCGAAACTGATCAGCCCCAGCTCCAGCCAGTAGCGGGCGGCCGCACGGAAGGAAACGGTGGTGGGGCCTGGCGGCGGCTGGGATGACGGCCCGAGCGCCGATCTGGCAAGGGTCATGGTCAGGCGGATCACACCAACCGGGGTGCTTGTTGTGCCGCGGAATGGCAGGCCGCAACAGGCTAATTCTGATGATCGACGTCCTGCCCCGGCGCCTCCGGCAGGCCCGGCGAGGCCTGGCCCGCATCGATCGAGATCAGGTGCAGATCCACCGCCTGGCCCTTGAGCCGGTGCTGGAGCTTCTCGGAGAGTGTGCGCCGCAGAAAGGCCTGGGGGCGGGAGCGCAGGGTCTGGCCCAGCACGATCTGGGTGATGCCGCGTTCGCCGGCGATGTGCGCGATCGTGCCGAGCGCGTCATCACTGTCGATGCGCAGGAACTCGGCGCCGAAATCCTCACAGAGCTTGATTGATTCCTCCAGCCGCACCGCCTGCTCCTTGCTCAGAAAGCGGGCGGGATCCAGCACGGTGAGCACCAGCAGCGGCGCATCCATGAAGCCAGCCAGGCGGGCGGCGCGGCGCAGCAGCCGGTTCGATCCGGGATAGGTGGAGAGGCACACCATCACCCGCTCGCGCAGCCCCCTGACCGGCGGGCCGTCCTCCTCCACCCGGTCAGCCACTTCCCGCAGGGCCAGCTCCCGCAGCGCCACCAGGTGGGAGCGCCGGAAGAAGTGGGCCAGGGCCTGGTCCACCTTTGCGGCGGCGTAGACCTTGCCATCCCGCAGGCGCTCCTGCAGGGTCTCGGGGGTGACATCCACCAGCACCACCTCCTCGGCCTGCTGCAGCACCCGATCGGGCAGTCGCTCGCGCACCACCACACCGGTGAGCTGGGCCACCTGGTCGTTGAGGCTCTCCAGGTGCTGGATGTTGACCGTGGAGTACACGTCGAGGCCGGCGGCCAGCAGCACCGCCACGTCCTGCCAGCGCTTGGGACGCTCGCTGCCCGGCACGTTGGTGTGGGCCAGTTCATCCACCAGCACCAGCTGGGGGCGGCGGGCCAGGATCTCCGCCACGTCCATCTCCTCCAGGCACACCCCCTGGTGAACGAGCCGTCGCCGCGGCACCAGCTCCAGCCCCTCGGCCTGGCGGGCCGTATCGCGGCGGCCGTGGGTTTCGAGCACCCCGACCACCACATCAACCCCCTCCCGCCTGAGCTCCTGGGCCTCCTGCAGCATGCGAAAGGTTTTGCCCACGCCGGGGGCCATGCCGATGAACAGCTTGTGCCGCCCCTGGCCCCTGGGCAGCCGGATCACGGCCGCTGCTGATCGAGGGCATGGTTGAGGGTGAGCACGTTCACCCGCGGTTCACCGATCAAGCCCAGCACACGCCCCTGGGTGTGTCGCAGGATCAGTTGCTCCAGCTGGGCGCTGGGCAGGGACCGGGCTGCGGCCAGCCGCGGAATCTGCTGACGTGCGGCTTCCGGGGTGATGTGGGGGTCGAGCCCCGAACCGGAGGCATAGAGCAGATCAGCGGCGGGCCTGGCGAGGCCCGCTTGGGCGTAGGTGGCGGCCGTTTCCCTGATCCGTTTGACCAGATCGGGGTTGGTGGGGCCAAGGTTGCTGGGGGCGGAGGTAGGAGCCGTCTTGCCGGTGCTGTAGTCGACGGCGCTCGGACGGCTCCAGACGTAGCGATCGGAAGCGAACGGCTGGCCGATCAGGCTGGATCCGATCACCTGGCCGCCCGCATTGCGCAGCAGGCTGCCGTTGGCCTGGGCGGGGAACAGGCCCTGGCCCACCGCCAGCAGCGGCAGGGTGTAGATCACCACGGTGAGCAGCCAGAGCACGGCGGTGAGCCGCAGGGCCTTGAAGGCCTCTCGCAGAACGGACATCAGAAGCGCTCCGGTTGAAAGATCACAACGAACAGGTAGCCCGAGAGCACCACGGTGCCGCTGAGCAGCAGGGCCAGGGCGGTGGACTGCAGAGGGCTGGGACTGGAGCCGAACAGGGGTGCGGCCAGGACGGTGCCCAGGACCAGCATCAGGGGCAGCCAGAACAGCGGTTTACTCAGGAGACCAGACGAAGAAGCCATGGGTCGGGGAAGGGCGGGTGATGGGCGGGTGATGGGCGGGCGGGGAGTCAGAACAAAGGCACGGATCGGCCTGAGCGGAGCGGCCTGAATGCGCGCGGCAGCTCAGACCAGTCGCAGGGCGGAGACGGCCAGATCAATCAGCTTGATGCCGATGAACGGCACCACCAGACCCCCCAGCCCGTAGACGAGCAGGTTGCGCCGCAGCAGCTGATCGGCCGTGGACGGCCGGAAGGCCACCCCCTTGAGGGCCAGGGGCACCAGGGCGGGAATGATCAGGGCGTTGAACACCATCGCCGAGAGGATCGCCGACTGGGGGCTGGCCAGGTCCATCAGGTTCAGCGGCGCCAGGCCCGCCTTGCCGAACAGGGCCGGCAGGATCGCGAAGTACTTGGCCACGTCGTTGGCGATCGAGAAGGTGGTGAGCGCCCCGCGGGTGATCAGCAGCTGCTTGCCGATCGTCACGATGTCGATCAGCTTGGTGGGATCGGAATCGAGATCCACCATGTTGGCCGCCTCCTTGGCGGCCTGGGTGCCGGAGTTCATCGCCACCCCCACGTTCGCCTGGGCCAGGGCGGGGGCGTCGTTGGTGCCATCGCCGGTCATCGCCACCAGCCGCCCGAGCCGTTGCTCCGCCTGGATCACGGCGATCTTGTCTTCCGGGGTGGCCTCGGCGATGAAGTCGTCGACGCCGGCCTCACGGGCGATCACCCCGGCGGTGATGGCGTTGTCACCGGTGAGCATCACGCTGCGGATGCCCATGCGTCGTAGCTGGTCGAAGCGTTCGCGCATGCCGGGCTTGATGATGTCCTTGAGGTAGATCACCCCATGGATCTCGGCGTTCAAGCACACCGCCAGGGGCGTGCCCCCCAGCCGTGACACCCGCTCGTAAGCCGCATCGAGGTCGGCGGGCACCGTGCCGCCCCGGGAGCGCACGAACCCCTTGATCGCCTCGACGGCCCCCTTGCGGAGTTCGTTGCCATCGGCCAGATCGGTGCCGCTCATGCGCGTGCGCGCTGAGAACTCCAGCCCCGTGGCCGTGTCCATCGGCAGGGCTGTGAGGGCATCGAGCTTCTCGGCCAGGCGCACGATCGACTTGCCCTCAGGCGTGTTGTCGAACCAGCTGGCGGCATGGGCGGTGGTGGCCAGCTCCCGCTCACTGTGGCCACCCACCGGCAGGAACTCCTCGGCCAGGCGGTTGCCGAGCGTGATCGTGCCGGTCTTGTCGAGCACCAGGGTGGTGATGTCGCCGCAGGCCTCCACGGCGCGCCCGGAGGTGGCGATCACGTTGAACTGGGCCACCCGGTCCATGCCGGCGATGCCGATGGCACTGAGCAGGCCGCCGATCGTGGTGGGAATCAGCGCCACCAGCAGGGCCACCAGCACCACCACCGGCGTGGGGCTGTCGATGTAGGCGGCCACCGGCGGGACGGTGGCCACGGCGATCAGGAACACCTGGGTGAGCACCGCCAGCAGCACCGTCAGGGCGATCTCGTTGGGGGTCTTGCTGCGCTCGGCCCCCTCCACCAAGGCGATCATCCGATCGATGAAGCCCTTGCCCGGGTCGGCGGTGATGCGGATCAGAAGCATGTCGGACACCACCCGCGTGCCGCCCGTGACGGAACTGGCCACATCGGAGCCCGCTTCCTTGAGCACAGGGGCCGATTCGCCGGTGATCGCCGATTCATCCACCGCCGCCACCCCATCGACCACCTCCCCGTCAGCGGGGATCATTTCCCCCTGGCTGACGCACACCTGATCGCCCCGGCGCAGGGCACTGGAATCCACCAGCGCTTCGCTGCCATCGGGCAGCAGCCGCCTGGCCTGGGTGCTGGCCTGGGTGCGGCGCAGGGCATCGGCCTGGGCCTTGCCGCGGCCTTCCGCCAACGCTTCGGCGAAGTTGGCGAACAGCAGGGTGGCCAGCAGGATCAGGCTGAGCAGGGCATTGAAGCCCCGGCCCGGCGCCTCGGGGCTGAGCTCGAACAGGCGCGGCTCCAGCGTGGCGGCCAGGGTCACGAGCGTGCCGCACCAGACCACGAACATCACCGGATTGCGCGCGGTGAGGCGCGGGTCGAGCTTCACGAACGACTGCACCACGGCCCGTCCCAGCAGGCCGTCGCTGCTGGGACGCTCGGTGTAGCGCCGCTGGTCGCGGCGACCCCGCGGCATGCGGGGAAAGATCGGCGGTTGCAGAGTTGTCATGGGGCTCCAATCAACGAAAAGGCTTCGGCGATCGGCCCGAGGGCCAGCACCGGGAAAAACGTGAGCGCGCCCAGGATCAGGATCACCACCCCGGTCACCATGGTGAACAGAGCCGTGTCGGTGGCGAGGGTGCCGGGGCCGGGTGGCACCTTGGTCTTGCGGGCGAAACCAGCCGCCAGCAGCAGCAGGGCCGCGATCGGCAGGTAGCGACCCCCCAGCAGGCTGACGATCGTGCTGAGGTTCCACCAGAGCGTTCCATCACCCAGACCCTCGAAGCCGCTGCCGTTGTTGGCCGACGCCGAGGCGTACTCGTAGACCACCTGGCTGATGCCGTGGGACCCAGGGTTGCTGATCCCGGAGAGGCTGGGGGCGTAGGCGAGGGTGATCGCCGCCGGCACCAGCACGAACAGCGGATGGATCAGCAGGATCAGGCTGCTCCAGACGATCTCCCCCTTCTCCACCTTGCGGCCGAACAGCTCGGGGGTGCGCCCCACCATCAGGCCGGTGAGAAACACCGTGAGGATCAGGAACACCAGCAGGTAGGCCACACCGGTGCCCTGGCCGCCGAAGATCACCTGCAGAAACAGGTTGAACAGCGGCACCAGCCCCCCCAGAGGCAGCAGTGAATCCATGGCGCCGTTGACCGCGCCGGTCATCGAGCCGGTGGTGATCGTGGCGAACAGGGCGGTGATGCCGGCGCCGAATCGCACCTCCTTGCCCTCGAGGTTGGGCCCGCTGAGCCAGGCGGCCAGCAGGGGATTGCCCCCCTGCTCGGCTTTGATCGCCACCGCCGCCAGCGCCAGAAAGAGCACCGTCACGAGCACCAGCAGCAACGTGGCCTGACGGCGATTGCCCAGGAAGCGCCCGAAGGCGTCGATCGTGGCGGCAGGGACGGCGAACATCGCCACCATCGCCAGCAGGTTGGTGAACGGGTTGGGGTTCTCGAAGGGGTGGGCGGAGTTGGCACCGAAGAAGCCACCACCGTTCTCGCCGATCTGCTTGATCGCCTCGTAGCCGGCCACCGGGCCGCGCACCAGGATCTGATCGGCACCCTCCAGGGTCTTGAGCGTCACCGGACCCGCGAGCGTCATCGGCGCACCGTTGACCAGCAGCACCAGGGCGAACAGGAAGCTGAGCGGGATCAGCACCCGGGTGATGGCGCGGAGCAGATCGGAGTTGAAGTTACCCAGGGGGCGGCCGCAGAGGCCGCGGATGAAGGCGAAGCCCACCGCCAGGCCCGTGGCCGCCGAGGTGAAGAACAGGAACTGCAACGCCCCGAGCTGGCTCAGGTCACTGAGGCTCTGCTCCGGCGTGTAGTGCTGCTGGTCGGTGTTGGTGAGAAAGGAGATCGCCGTGTGCAGGGCCGTGTCCCAGCGCATCGGCGGCAGCCCCTGGGGATTGAGCCAGGGGGGCTGGAGCAGAAGAAAGCCAAGCGCGAGAAGCCCGAAGAGCAGGTTGCTGAGCAACAGGGGCCTCAGGTAGTCCCAGGCCTGCTCGGCCGGGCGGCCGCGCTCCCCGACCAGGCGCAGCACACCGTTTTCCAAGGGCGTCAGCCAGCGATCGAACAGGGGCTGGGGCTGGCCATCGAACACCTGAAAGAGGTGATTGCCCAGCACGGGTGCCGTGGCGAGAACGAGGGCCACAAAGACGACGACCTGAAACCAGTCGGTCATGGGCGGTAGGGTCCGCTGTGGTGAACTCAGTCACTTTCCGCCGGGCGCCAGGACGTCCGCATCTGCCGGTGGGTATGAATCGGGCGAGGGGCCCTCTACCGCGAGCTATAGGCCCCCTGGCCGAGCCGGGCAGCACCGTGCTGATCATGACCATCGCCGTGGCGGTGGTGGAGGTGCTCACCCCCACCGAGGTGGTGCTCGCCTACCTCTATGTGATCCCGCTGCTGCGGCTGGGCACCACCGCTCAACCCCGCAAGCTCTGGGCTGCCACGGCGGTGGCCTGCAGCCTCACCCTGGCCAATCTGCTGATCCCCGGACCGCTGCTGTTCGATGGGGCTGTGCTCACCAACCGGCTGCTGGTCTGCGGCGCCCTGGTGCTCACCGCCCATCAGTGCCTGCGCATCCAGGCCCTGCAACGGCAACGGCTCGAGCTGGAGGGACAGCTGGCGGTGGAAGACCTGCGCCGGGATTTCGTGGCCACCCTCGCCCATGACCTGAAAACACCGATCCTCGGAACGATCGCCACCACCCGCAGCCTCGCCACGGCCCATCAGCGCAGCGATGGGCCCCTGGTGGCCAGGGCTCTGGCAACGATCGAACGGGGCCAGAGCCGCGCCCTGGCCCAGATCCAGACCCTGCTGGAGGTCTACCGCAACGATGCGGAGGGTCTTGTCATCCAACCGGTGGGGCTTGAATTCACCGGCCTGGTGGAGGAGGTGATCCGGGAGCTTTCGGCACTGGCGGAGGAGCGGCAGCTCACCCTGCGGCTCAGCTTCGGCCAGGACGCCCAATGGCGACCGCACCGGCTGCATGGCGACGCAGCCCAGCTGAGGCGGCTGGTGGAAAACCTCCTGCTCAATGCCATTCACCACAGCTTGCGGGGCGGCCAGATCCAGCTCGTGCTGGAGAGCCGCGGCGCTGGACACTGCCTCCGGATCGCCGACAGCGGCCCAGGGGTGCCGGAGCAGGAGATTCCGAACCTGTTTCAGCGGTTCACCAGGCTGTCGGAGGAACGGCCGGGCAACGGTCTGGGGCTCTACCTCTGTCGCCAGATCGTCAACGCCCATGGCGGCACGATCGTTCTGCGCAACCGGCCGGCTGGTGGCGCAGAAATCGAAGTGCTGCTGCCGGCGGGTCACCAAGATCCCGCCACCGAGCCAGGCTGATCGGATGAACGCTCTGGTGGTGGAAGACGACGAGCTGTTTCGGCTGGGTCTGGAGGTCACCCTGCTGGGCTTCGCGCTGATCGAGGCGGTGACCGCTGTTGCTGATGGAGAGCAGGCACTCGAGCTGCTGCGCCACCGAAGCTTCGATGTGATCCTGCTGGATCTGGGCCTGCCGGGGCTGGGGGGGCTGGAAACCTGCCGCCGCATCCACGCCGACCATCCCCGCATCCCCGTGCTGGTGGTCACCAGCCAGGACGATCCCAGCTGGTGTCTGCGTCTGATGCGGGCCGGCGCCCAGGGTTATGTGCGCAAGGGGGTGGCGGCGGGCGACCTGCAACTGGCGGTCCAGTCGCTGCTGCGGGGTGCCTCCTGGTGGGACGCGGAAGCAACCATGGCTCTGCGGGGAGCGGGGGAGAAGGAGCAGGGGGAAACGAACGGAAGCGACCGGGCCGATGCGGAGCCGCTGGCGCTGCTGACGCCCCGGGAACGGGAGGTGCTCGAAGCGATGGCCCGGGGACTCAGCAACCGGGACATCGCCCTGGAACTGGGGATCGGCCTGGGAACGGTGCGGGTCCACGGCCACCAGATCATGCAGAAACTCGGCGTGGCCAACCGCACCCAGGCGGTGCTGAAGCTATGGCCCTCGCGCCGTTTGAGCCCTGGATCGTGAAGGGTTGGGTGCCAGTGGAACACCCCACAAACCCCGGTGTGGTGATGTGGATCAGGTCGACGCTGAGCGCAGCACCGGCTGATGGTGCAGCACGATCTCACCGTGACGCAGCAGCAAGGCCTCACCGGGCGCCAGCGGGCGCCAGGGTTCATCCGTGGTGAGGGGTTCGGTGCAGATGATCGTCACCAGATCAGTCGGCGTGGTGACCGCCGAGAAATCAACACTCAGATCGTCGTCGGCCAGGGAGGCTGTGGTGAAGGGGGCCCGTCGGGTCAGAACGTGAAGCCTGGTGCCGCCGTAGGCAAAGAGCCACTGGCCATTGCTGAGCAGGCCGTTGAAGATTCCCTGCTGCGCCAGGTTGTCGGCACAGCCAACCAGAGCCGCAAACAGCGCCGACAGATCATCGCGATCAACGTCGCCGGTGGCGAGCCGATCGAGAATCCAGCAGAACGCCAGCTCGCTGTCGGTGCTGCCGCGGGGAGCGAACTGCTCGGAGGAGGGAATCCCACCGTGGTGCAGGTCGCCGTTGTGGGCGAACACCCAGTCAAGGCCCTGCCAGTGGCGATGAAAGGGATGACAGTTCTCGATCGCCACGCTGCCCTGGGTGGCCTTGCGGATGTGGGCGATCGAGCAGTGGGCCTTGAGATCCAGGTTGGCCACCTTCGCGGCCAGCGGGCAGAAGGCGGCGGGGGCCTGCTCCCGGTAGATCGTCACGCCCGCTCCCCGGCCGGATCGAAGCTGGCCAGTCCCCAGCCGTCGCCATGCGCCCCAGTGACCCCTCCGCGTCGCACCAGCCCCCGGAAGGAGAAGGTCATGTCGGTGGGGGTGTTGGCGCTCAGGGCGAGCAGTTCGCACATCTGTTCAATCGCTCGACCCGGGCAGGGACCCCAGCTCGGAGCCCGGCCTGGATCGTATCGGTTGTCTGCATGGCCATACCCCCGGGCGCCACTCAGCGGCTCGTGCGGAAGATCTGGTCCCAGAGCCCGCCATTTCCGAAGAACGTCCTGTTGATCGTGTTCCAACCGCCGAAGCTGCCGGCGGTGAACACCTTGTTCAAGGGCGCAAAACGGCTGCGGGTCTCGGCCTTGATCCTGGCGGTCACCGGCCGAAAGCCTTCGTTGGCGAAGGCCCGCTGGGCCGCATCGCTGTAGAGATACCTGGCGAAGGCCTCGGCCACTTTTCGGGTCCCCTTCCGGTCCACATTCCTGTCGACGACAGCCACCGGTCCCTCGATCAGGATGTTGGTGCTGGGCACGATGGTGGGGATCGTCCAGGCCCCTGTTTTCCGGGCCAGGATCGCCTCGTTTTCGTAGTTCAGCAGCACATCACCCCGGTTGCGCTTCACGAACACATCGGTGGCTTCCCGGGCGTCCTTGGGAAGGGTTTCCACGTTTCGGAACACGTTGGTGATGAAGGCGCGGGCCCTGGCCGGGTTACCGCCGGTCTGGGTCACCGAACCCCAGAGGCCGAGAAAGTTCCAGCGGGCGCCGCCGGAGGTCCTGGGATTGGCGGTGACGACCTCCACGGACTTGTTGTCGAGATCATTCCAACCCCTGATCTTCTTTGGATTGCCCTTGCGGACGAAAAAGGCCACCGTGGAGTTGGTGAACACCGCATTGTTGGGATTCTCCTTCTCCCAGCCTGGCCGGATCAGGCCCGCCTCCTGCAACTTGAGGGTGTCGGCAGCCAGGGCGAGGGCCACCACATCGGCCTGCAGGCCATCAATCACGGCCCGGGTCTGGGAACCGGAGCCGCCGTAGCTGGTTTTGATCACCACCTCCTGGCCGGTACGCCGTTTCCAGTCGGCCCTGAACTGGGGAATCACCCTGTCGAAGGCGGCTTTGGTGACGGCGTAGGAAACCACCAGAATTTCCTGGCGTTTCGGAGTGGTCTGGGCCCCTGCCTCCCGCCCTGGCAGGCCCGGGATGAAGGCGACGATGAGGGGAAGACCGATCCCGGCGGCCAGCGCCAGACCAGCCACAGAAGGGCGACGAACAGGAAGCAACTGGTTAACCACGGTAATCCGATCAGTTCAGCGTGCAATGTAAGGGCACAGCCGACCGGCCGATGTGGCGGCGACCACCTCCATGGGGCCGCTGCCACAATCGGCGGGGTCGGATGGCGGCGGCGGATCCTTGGCGTTCAGCGCAAAAATCGAATACGGCCTCGTGGCGCTGATTGAACTGGCGGCGGTCCACACCAGTGGCGGGGTTCTGCAGGTGGCCGAGATCGCCGCCAGGCAGAACATTCCCGACCGCTATCTGGAGCAGATGCTCACCAGCCTGCGGCGAGCGTCGATCCTGCGCAGCATCCGCGGTCCACGTGGTGGCTACCAGCTGCTGCGCCCGCCTGCTGAAATCACCGTTTCCGAGGTGGTTGGCTGCCTGGAAGGCGAACCCTCCCAACGGGAAACCGCCGGACGCCAAAGCCCGGAGTTCGGCGTGCTGGAAAACCTGGCCGCCCAACTGGAAAGGCGCACCCACGAGCTGCTCGCCGGCACCAGCCTCCAGGATCTGCTCGATGAGCGCGAGCTGAGGCTCAAGGCCGAATCGATGTATTTCATCTGAAATCAGAGCCCCGGCGGCCCGATCAAAATCCTGCAGTCATTAACACCGGTTTTCCAATAGGCTTAATGTCCTTAGAGCTGTCCTGCCGGGTCGATGCCGCACCCCACCCTGCCGTTACCCACAGCATTGAGCTCGCCCCCGCCTCGACTGGCGCTCACAGCCCACGAGCTGCTGCCGGAGAACAGACACTGGCGGCTCCAGGAGGGTTATGTGCGCACCGTGAGCTGGAATCCCGAAGGGGACACCTTCACCCTCGGCCTCTGGGGACCCGGTGATGTTGTGGCCTCCAGCCTTTCCGAGCTGCGCCCGTTCGAATTCCAGTGCCTCACCAACGTGGTGGTGGAACACCATCAGCCCAGCACCGCCGAACGCGAGCACGTCCTGCGGCAGCACATCCGTCAACTGGAGGAAATCTTCCAGATCAATCGGATCCGTGCTTCCGAAGATCGGCTCCTGGCTCTGCTCACCTGGCTCGGCCGCCGCTTCGGCCAGGTCAGCAGCCGAGGCCACCGTTTCTCCTTCAAGGAAATGAACCTCACCCACAAGGCACTTGGTGAACTCTGCGGCCTCACCCGGGTCACGGTGACCAAGAGGCTCAACCGCTTCAAATCCGAAGGTGTGCTGCAACAGGTGAGTCCGGAGGACTACCTGATCCCGGCTGCGTTCAGATGACGTAATCCGCCTCGAACACTTTTCCCTGGCGGGTGATGATGTGGAGTTGATCTCCTGTCTGCAGGTTGCGGTGCTCGAGCTGGTCGCGGGGCAGCTGGGCCAGCACCACTGCGCCGCTGTCGAGCACAAGCTCGGCCTGCAGATCCCGGCCCAGGTGGGTGAGCCGACGCAACTCCACAGGCAGGCTGCCCGGCCGGGGCTCGGTGTGGACCTCCACGTCGTGGGGGCGAACGAACAGAGCAGCCTTCGGATCCACGCGCTCGCCTGAGTTCCTGGGCAAGGCATGGTGAGGAAGCACATTCACCTCTCCCACGAAGCGCATCACAAAAGGCGTGGCCGGATGGTCGTAGATCTCGGCGGGGCTGCCGATCTGCTCGATCCGGCCCTCATTCATCACCACGATGGTGTCAGCCACCTCCATCGCCTCCTCCTGATCGTGGGTGACGATCACGGTGGTGACGTGCATCTCATCGTGCAGGTTGCGCAGCCAGGCCCGCAGTTCCTTGCGCACCTTGGCATCGAGGGCGCTGAACGGCTCATCGAGCAGCAGCACCTTGGGCTGCACGGCCAGGGCCCTGGCCAGGGACACGCGTTGCCGCTGACCTCCGGAGAGCTGGGAGGGGTAGCGATCGCCGAAGCCCTGCAGTTGCACCAGTTGCAGGAGCTCATCGACGCGCTGGCGAATCGACTCCTGTGTCCAGCGGCGCAGCTCAAGGCCGAAGGCGATGTTCTGGCGCACGGTGCGGTGCTTGAAGAGGGCGAAGTGCTGGAAGACGAAGCCCACCTCCCGGTCCTGGGGAGAGCGGGCCGTGGCCTCCTCGCCGTTGATCCAGATGCGGCCGCAATCGGCCTGATCCAGGCCGGCGATCATGCGCAGCAGAGTGCTTTTTCCGGAGCCCGAGGGACCCAGCAGCGCCACCAGGGAACCACTCTCCACATCCACGCTCACGGCGTCGATCGCCTTGTACGAGCCGAATCGCTTGCTCACCTCGCTGACGCGGATTCCCATGGTCTGATGGCTTTTCGGTGATGTTAACCGTATTTACCAATTTCCAAGCGGAGAACCGTTGATTACAGGAGTCAGTGCTGTTACCTTCTGCGGGCAGCTAACCTTCGGCGCATGTCCTCATCGGTGATCCGGCGCTGGTCCCTGCCACGCCTGGGGCTGCCCTCCTGGCCGTGGCGGATGACCTGGCTCTACCTGGGCCTGGTCCTGTTCCTGCCCCTCGGCGGCTTGCTGCTGCGGGCTGCGGGCGTTGGACCGAGCCGATTCTGGGAACTCGCCACCACCCCCGAAGCACTGGCCACCTACCAGGTGAGCTTCGGCCTGGCCCTGGTGGCCGCTTCGCTGAACGGGGTGTTCGGCCTGGTGATCGCCTGGGCCCTCGTTCGCAGCCGCTTCCCCGGTCAGCGGCTGTTGGATGCCCTGATCGATCTTCCCTTCGCGTTACCGACCGCGGTGGCAGGCCTTTCCCTTGCGGCCGTGTACAGCACCAACGGCTGGATCGGCGCCCCCCTCTACGCCTGGTTCGGCCTGAAGGTTGCCTTCCAATGGCCAGGGGTGATGGTGGCGATGGTGTTCATTTCGCTGCCCTTCGTTGTGCGCACCGTGGAGCCCGTGCTGCGGGCCCTTGAAAGGGAGCAGGAGGAAGCCGCCTGGTGCCTCGGTGCAGGGGCCCGGCAAACCTTCTTCAAGGTGGTGCTACCCCAGTTGATGCCCGCCATCCTGGCCGGCGTGGCCCAGGGCTACAGCCGGGCCGTGGGTGAATACGGCTCAGTGGTGATGATCTCCAGCAACGTTCCGTTCCGGGATCTGATCACTCCCACCCTGATCATCCAGAAGCTGGAGGAATACGACATCGAGGCCGCCACGGTGATCGGCACGGTGATGCTGCTGTTCTCTCTCATGAGCCTGCTGGTGATCAATCTCCTGCAGGTGTGGGGTCTCCGCTATGCCGAAGACGTTCCCAGGATCTGACCGACCGCCTGCCCCCTCCCTTCCCTTCGCCCGTGTCTTCCCCTGCCATGACCCCCACTGCCGTGCCACGGATCAGGGCCTCCGATCCGATCGCGCCACCGGAGCCCCCCCACCGGCCTCCGCACTCCAACCGGCTGCTGCCCGCCCTTGTTCCCCTGCTGGCCTGCGTCTACGTCGGGATCGTGATCTTCCTGCCGGCGCTCAACGTAGTGCTGCAGGCCTTCGCCAAGGGGCTGGCCCCCTTTCTGGCGAATCTTCAGAACGAAGACCTGCGCAGTGCGATTCGCCTCACCCTGTTGATCACCCTGGTGGCGGTTCCCGCCAACGCGGTCTTCGGCCTGGCGGCCGCCACGGCGATCGCCCGCCACCAGTTTCGCGGCAAGGCCCTGCTGCTGAGTGTCATCGACCTGCCGTTCTCGATCTCACCGGTGGTGGTGGGCCTGATGCTGGTGCTGCTGTTCAGCCCCAGCCACGGCTTGCTGGAGGGGCTGGTGAACAGCACCGGCTGGAAGATCCTGTTCTCCTGGCCATCCATGGTGCTGGCCACGATCATCGTGTCGATGCCCTTCATGGCGCGGGAGGTGATCCCGCTGCTGGAGGAGGAGGGCTGGGAGCAGGAGGAAGCGGCCAAGACCCTCGGTGCCACCGACTGGCAGATCTTCTGGAAGGTGACCCTTCCCACGGTGCGCTGGGCTGCCCTCTATGGGCTGATTCTCACCACGGCCCGTGCACTCGGTGAATTCGGGGCGGTGGCCGTGGTGAGCGGCAACATCGCCGGCGAAACCCAGACCCTGCCTCTCTTCGTGGAAGATGCCTACAAGCAGTACCACACAGAACTGGCCTACGGCGCTGCCCTGATCCTTGGGGCGGTGGCGATCCTGTCCTTGCTGCTCAAGCTCACTCTGGAGAGGCTGCTCGAACGGGATCGGTCCCAGCGCTAAGAGGGCTGGGATCCTCCTGTCACGAATCGATGGCACTCTCTGCCCTTCGGTGGCCCTTGCTACGGGAAGGAAGCCTGGAGCGGCAGAAGCTTTGAGTTCATTCTGGGTTCAACCCCATGAATACTCAGATTTCGGTTTCCGGCCGAGGCGAATCTGCCCTGGCCACTTTCGATCGCCACCGAATCAGGCTGTTCGCGCGGGTTCAGCAACCTGAGTTGCGGCGTCTGGGGGTGTTTCTACTGGCAGCAGGAGCCGGAATGCTGCCCCTGATGGCGGGGTCGGCCCATGCGGCTCTGACCAAGGTTCCAACCAACGGCGCCGACACCCTGCTGATGTTGATGGGCTCCGCCCTGGTGTTGCTGATGACACCGGGACTGGCATTCTTCTACGGGGGATTCACCCGCGCCAAGAATGTGCTCAACACGATGATGATGAGCTTTTTCATGATGGGGCTGATCGGTGTCCTCTGGGTGGTGATCGGCTACAGCCTCTCGTTCGGCGTGGGCTTCAAGAGTCCATTCATAGGCGGACTCGAGTTCTTTATGATGAATGGGCTCGGAGGCCCCTTGGGTGATGCGCCGCTCGCCGATGGCTTTGCCATCAGCGCCACGAGCTTTGCGCTCTTCCAGGGCATGTTCGCGATCATCACCCCGGCGCTGATCAGTGGAGCCCTGGTGGAGCGGATCAGCTTCAAGGCCTGGTTCTGGTTCACCCTTCTCTGGAGTCTTCTGATCTATTCCCCAATGGCTCACATGGTCTGGGGGGGTGGCTTCATCGGCCCACTCGGCACGATCGGAGCCATCGACTTCGCCGGCGGAACGGTGGTGCACATCGCCTCCGGAGTGGCCGCCCTGGTTGCCGCCGCCATCGTGGGGCCACGAAACGCCTATCCCAATGCCACGCGTCCGCCCCACAACGTTCCGTTCATTCTTCTCGGTGCGGGCTTGCTGTGGTTCGGCTGGTTCGGATTCAATGGCGCCAGCTACTTCGCCGCGGCGGGAGCTGGGTTGTGCTTCATCACCACCTCCGCATCGGCATCGGCTGCCATGCTCACCTGGTGCCTGATCGAATGGTTCAAAGGCGGCAAGCCAACGGCTGTTGGAGCGGCCACCGGCGCCGTGGCTGGCCTGGTGGGAATCACCCCTGCGGCCGGTTTTGTGACGATCGGAAACTCCCTGCTGATCGGCGCCCTGACGGCCGTTGCCTGTTTCATTGCCATCCAGATCAAGGCGAAGATCCAGTTTGATGATTCCCTCGACACCTTCATGGTGCATGGCGTTGGCGGAACAATCGGCGCCCTGCTCACTGGCATTCTTGCCGCCAAAGTTCTTGTTCCCGCAGACTATTTCCCATTGTCTGCAAAGATCCTGGCAGAAAGTGGAAACGTTGGTTTGTTCTTTGCCCAGTTCAAGGCCACCATTCTCACCTACGGCTTTGTCGGTATCGGCACAGCGGTGATTCTCCTGGTTGTCAAAGCAACCTGTGGGCTGAGAATCGATGCCGACGACGAAGAAACTGGCATGGACATCATGCTCCACGGCGAAGAAGCTTATGAACCGATGACAAACTAGCCTTGCTCTGTTAGCTTCTTGCCATTGGCCAGATGGGGTTCAACCTTTCGTCTGGCTATGGCCCCAACCAGCCCTGTCTCAGTCCGTGGTCCATCGCCGCTCACTGATCACCTGGCTCCCCGACCCAATTCCTCTTCACTTTCTCAATGAAAAAAATCGAAGCGATCATCCGGCCATCCAAGATCGACGACGTCAAGACGTCCCTGGTGAATGCCGGCATCATCGGCATGACCATCACGGACGTGCGTGGCTTTGGTCGGCAGAAAGGTCAGGTTGAAACTTACCGCGGCACCGAGTTCACAGTGGAATTCCTCTCCAAAGTGAAGGTGGAGGTGGTTGTCGAAGACGACAAAGTGGCGTCGGTGATCGAAGCCATCACCGGACCCTCCCGCACCGGCGAAATCGGCGATGGCAAGATCTTCGTGATCCCGGTGGAGGATGTCGTGCGGATCCGCACCGCCGAATCCGGATCTTCGGCGATCTGAGCGTCCTGCCGGGCATCCCGCCTACGCTTGCTGGCCACAGGCGTCTGAGCAGGCCTTGAGCAACGATCCAGGCGGATCCTTTCCCCAGTCCCTCAGACGTCTGCTGATCGGAGCGCCGCTTCCCACCAGCGCCCACGCCGAGGAGCGGCTCACCAATGCCGAAGCCCTCGCCATCCTCAGCTCCGACGCCCTCTCCTCGGTGGCCTATGCCACCCAGGAGATCGTGCTGGTGCTGGGCATGGCGGGGGCCGCCGCCTTGCACTACACCCTGCCGATCACGGGGCTGATCGTGGCCCTGATGCTGGTGGTGGCGATCAGCTACCGGCAGACGATCAGGGCATATCCCCATGGGGGCGGTTCCTACCGGGTGTCCCACGACAACCTCGGAGTGATCCCCGGGCTCTGCGCCGGCGCCTCCCTCTCGATCGACTATGTGCTCACCGTGGCGGTGAGTGTGGCGGCGGGCATCGCCGCCCTCACTTCCTATTTCCCCCAGCTCGACGCACTGCGCGAACCGCTTTGCCTGGCGGCCGTCGGCCTGCTGATGCTCGCCAATCTGCGCGGGGTGCGTTCCACTGCCCGGCTGCTCAGCCTGCCCACCTTTCTGTTCATGGGGGCGGTGTTCACCCTGGTGGGAGCCGGCCTGATCCAGTGGTCCCAGGGAGCGCTGCTTCCCCTGCCCGTGGCGGAGCAGACCCGGCTGCTGGGCGACCAGCACGGCGCCGCGCTGACGGTGATCGGGCCGGTGCTGCTGATGCGGGCCTTCAGCTCGGGCTGCGCGGCCCTCACCGGCATCGAGGCGATCAGCGACAGCGTGATGGCGTTCAAGCCGTTGGAGTGGCGCAATGCCCGGCGCGTGCTCACCGTGATGGTGATCGTGCTGGCGCTGATGTTCAGCGGCATCAGCGCCCTGGCCAGCCAGCTGGGCCTGGTGGTGCAGGACAACGGCCCGACCCTGCTCTATCAACTCGGCGAACGCATCTTCGGCAATGGGCCGCTGCTCCTGGTGCTGCAGCTCGCCACCCTGCTGATCCTGCTGCTGGCCGCCAACACCGCCTATGCCGATTTTCCGCGGCTGGCCGCCTTCCTCGCCCAGGATGGCTTCATGCCCCGCCAGCTCGCCTCCCTCGGCGACCGGCTGGTGTTCACCAACGGCATCGTGCTGTTGAGCAGCTTCGCGGCGATGTTGCTGCTGATCTTCGAGGGAAGTGTCAGCCGCCTGATTCCGCTCTACGCCGTGGGGGTGTTCGCCAGCTTCACCCTTTCCCAGGCGGGGATGGTGATGCACTGGTGGAAGGGGCGGAGCGCCGGGAGGGGCTGGCGGGGCAAGGCCCTGATCAACGGGCTGGGCTGCCTTGTCACGGCGGTGGTCTGCGGTGTGCTCCTCTACAGCAAATTCAGCCACGGAGCCTGGCTGGTGGTGGTGGCGGTGCCCCTGGTGGTGGGCCTGTTCCTGGTGATCAAGGCCCATTACCGTCAGGTGGCCAGCCGTTTACGTCTCGGCACAGAGGCGGCCCTCACTCTGCCGCCGGCCCCCGAGCATGGCGGCGCTCCTGTGGTGGTTCTGGTGGGTCAGCTGCACCGCGGCAGCTTTGAAGCCCTGCGCTATGCCCGCACCATCGCCGATGAGCTGGTGGCGGTGCACGTGGATCTGGGCGACAACGGCGCCGAGCCCTTCCGCCAGCAATGGTCTCGCCAGCTCCCCCAGGTACCTCTGGTGATCCTGCCGTCCCCCTACCGCTCCCTGGTGGATCCGGTCACCGCCTATGTGCGCCAGTTCGAAACGGAGCACCGCAAGGATCGCAACCGCTTCTGCACGGTGGTGCTGCCGGTGTTCGTGACACGCCACCGCTGGGAGAACCTGTTGCACAACCAGTCCACCGTGATGCTGCGCCAGGCCCTGCGCAGAGGTGGCACCCGCGTGGTCACCACCGTGGGCTTCTACCTCTGAGCCCCGTGAGAATTTCTTAACGTCGACAACGATCAGTTCCCTCTCTTGATCCCCATCCCGCTCGTCGCCTTGCTCTCTCCTGATCTGATCGCCCCCGTTGCCCACCTGAGCCCAGGGGCCCTGTTCAGCCAGTCGTCGCTGTTCGGCTTCGGGATCGCCTTCAGCCCGCTGCACATCGCCGTGGTGGCGCTGCTGCTGCTGGGCCCCTCACCACTGCGCCGGGCCTTCGCCTATGTGAGCGGCTGGGCGATGGCCAACTGCCTGGCCATCCTCACTCTGATGCTGGTGGGCGATCGCTTTTCCCTGGCCCTCAACCACGGCGAGCAGGGTCAGGTGGTGATCGATCTGGTGGGTGCCGTGGCCCTTCTCGGAATCGGCCTCTTCCAGCTCACCCCCGCCGCCGAACTGGGCCAGGAGGGGATGGCGTTGAAGCTGCTCAATCAGCTGCCCGATTTCCGCACCCCGATGCTGGTGCTGATCGGCGCCACCAGCGCCCTGCTCACCCCGGAAAATCTGGTGTTCTATCTCAAGGAAGCGGGCCTGCTGCTGGTGAATCAGCCGGGTGTGAGCCGCGACCTGGAGCTCACCGGCGTGTTCGTGCTTGTGGCCAGCTCCCTGCTGCTGCTGCCGCCGCTGGCCTGGATCGCCACCGGCGGCGGCATCCGCGAGCCGCTGCTGCAGGTGGAAGGCTGGCTGGTGCACCGGGCCGAATGGGTGGTGGGCGTGCTCGCCCTGCTGATCAGCGCCTACCTGGCCTGGGAAGGACTGCACGGCCTCTGGCTTCTGCACGGAGCCTCTCCTCTGTGATAGCCGCTGTGATAGCCGCTGTGATGGCCCCTGTGCTGGCCAGCAGCCCCTGGCTCAGCCCGGCAGCATCACCCGGTTGATCACGTGCACGATGCCGTTGTCGCAGACGATGTCGGCGGCCACGACGGAGGCGTTCTTCACTTCGAAGGGCTCGGCGCAGCGGATCGGGATCGGAGCCCCCTCCAGGCTCTCCCAGCTGGGCTGATCCACCAGGTCGCTGCGGCTGTAGGCACCGGAGAGCACGTGGAACTTGAGAATGCGGGCCAGCTGGGGCGGGTTGTCCACCAGGGTCTGCACGGTGCCGGGCGGCAGGGCGGCGAAGGCCTCATCCACCGGCGCGAACACCGTGAACGGGCCGGGACTCTCCAGGGCTGCGGTGAGGCCGGCCACCTCCACCGCCGTGAGCAGGGTGGAGAACAGGCCGGCGCCCTTGGCGGTTTCGATGATGTTGGCCATGGCTGGGAATCTCTAGCGGTAGTCCTGGGTTTGCACATCCCGGAGGCGGGCCTCGGGGCGGAGGAAGCGATCCATCTGGGCTTCGAAGAAGGCCCGGTTGGCCTTGAGGTGTTCCGGATCGGGATCATCAAGGGGAAACAGCAGGGCGCAGCGCAGCGCCTGGATCACGGCGGAGGTCACGTTGTACATGGAGCGCTGGAAGGTGATGCCCAGCTGCACGAGGATGTCGTCTTCGCCGCGTTTGTGGGTGCGGTAGAGCTCCACCAGATAGGGCGGCAGGAAGTGGAGCATGTCCTGCATCAGCAGGGTGGGCGGAATGCCGGCCGACCCCACCGGGAACACATCGGCGTAGAGGATGCCGTAGTGGAAATCGGCCTGCTCCGAGGGCACCTGGCCGGCCTGGGCGTTATAGCTCTTGGTGCCACGGAACGGTGCCGTGCGATAAAACACCGCTTCCACATAGGGCAGGGCCGCCTCATACAACCAGGTGAAACCCTCCGATTTGGGGATGATCTCGATGCATTCGCCACCGATGTACACGTGGTGGTAGATCGGCCGGCCGGCCACCGCGAAGATGCCGTTCACCAGAAAATCCATCGCGGCCGGCACACCGGAGAAGCCGCCTTCGTCGTAGATGTCGCTCATCTCGAAGAACACCGGCGCCATCACCTCCCAAAACAGGCCGAGATTGGCGTAGTAGCTCAGCTTGCGCACCTGCTCCAGGAACATCTCCGGGAACAGCTTGTGCAGGCCCAGCATCAGCGGATTGCCCTTGAAGTAGGCAAGAATCGCCCGCTCGGCGTTGGCCTTGTAAACGTCGCTCTCCAGGTAGTCGTAGAAGCGGCCGCCCATGCCCTGGTGCCAGAACATGGCATCCATGCAGGCCTCGGCGAACTCCATGTTGATGCGGTCGTGCCAGAGGTGATGGAGCAGCTTCGGCAGCTTGCCGGCTTCGCCCTTCTCCATGAACTCCAGCAACTCCGGATGGGCCGTGGCCGGCCCGCGCCAGATGCGCAGCTTGGAATCATCGCCCGCATAGGAATTGGGCAGATCCAGATACTCCTGGCTCGGGAAATACTTGAAGGCCGGCAGGGGATCAAGAAACACCCGCTCGGCGATGTAGAGCAGATCGCGCCAGTAGAAGTCCATCGGCACGGCATAGGCCTTGTAGATGCCGATGATCTGCATCAGGTTTTCCGGCGTGTCCGGCAGCATCGAGCCGCCGGATTCGAGCCGCTCCACCACTTCAGCGAAGGGGTGGGTGGAAGGGGGAAGGGCCGTGGTGGGGGTGGTGACGGTCATGGCCGGAGCGCCAGGGAGGAGGGCAGGAGAAGCGTGGGCAGGTGCAGGGAAGGCAGGGACGCGGCTGGTGACAGCACCGCCAGGGTGTTGATCGGCGGGCGGGAGAGGGCGAGGCTGCTGGTGGTGTCCTCGCTCCAGCCCAGCAGGATCTGGGGCCACAGCCCCGCCAGAATCACCAGAAAGGAGAGCGCCAGGGCCGGCAACCGCTCCACCCAGGTGGTGCTCACGTAGTCGGCGGTCTTGTTGTCGAGGCGGCCGAAGCCCACCCGGTTGAACAGGCGCACGGCATACACGGCGGTGAGGCCCGAAGCCAGGATGCAGCCGAGCGTGGGCAGCGGGAACACCGGCCAGCTGCCCTGGAACACCACCATCTCCGCCAGGAAGCCGGCCTGACCGGGCACCCCGGCCGCGGCCATCAGCGCCAGCAGCAGCAAGCCCAGGGTGAAGGGCAGGCCCCGGGTGGGGTTCATCAAGCCGGAGAGGGCAGCGATTTCGGTGGTGCCCGTTTTCGCCTCGATCTTGCCGACCAGACAGAACAACAGCGCCACGATCATGCCCTGAGCCAGGATCTGGGCCACGGCCCCCTGCAGGCTCAACGGCGTGGCAGCCGCCAGGGCCAGCACCAGCAGGCCCATGTGGCCAAGCGCACTGAAGGCCACCAGGCGGCGCATGTCCGTCTGGGCGATGGCATTGAGGGCGCCATACAAGGCGCTCACCATGCCCACCAGGGCGATCACCGGCGACCATTCGGCCCAGGTGTCGCCCAGCATGCCGATGCCGAAACGCAGCAGGCCGTAGGCCCCCAGCTTCGAGACCACTCCCGCCAGCTGCATGGCCACGGGCGTGGAGGCCTGGCTGTAGGTGAGCGGCTGCCAGCCGTGCAGCGGGAAGATCGGCATCTTGAGGCCGAAGGCGAGCAGCAGCAGGGCCAGGATCCAGCGGCTGGCGCCCTCGGGCAGCACCGCCTGGGCCATGTCGGTGTAGGCGAAGCTGAAGCCGTTGCGGTTGAGCAGGGCCAGGGCCAGCACGCCGGCCAGCAGCGCCATCCCCGACACCGCCCCATACATCAGATAACGGATCGCGGCGGTGGCGCGCCGCTCGCCGCCCCATACCGCCACCAGCAAGGTGGTGGGGATCAGCGTGACCTCGTAGGCCAGCACGAACAGCAGGCCGTTGCAGGCCAGGAACGCACCCATGAGGCCCACATTGGTGGCGAGCACCATGGCGTAGAAGAAGCGGCGCCGCGGCTGGCTGATCGGCGTGGCGAACACCGCCATGAACGAGAGCAGGGAGGTGAGGCCGGCCAGCGGCAGCGAGAGGCCATCAAGGCCCAGGTGCAGCTCCAGGCCGAGCTGGGGCAGCCAGGCCTGGCGGAATTCCGGCACCGGATGGCCCGCCAGCCAAAGCAGCAGCAGCAACTGCACCGCCGGAGCAAACACCGCCAGACGGCGGGGCCACGGCCCCGGCAGGGGGGCGAGGCAGAGCAGCAGCACAGCCGCCAGAGGCAGCAGCAGAAGGGTGAGCAGCATGGAAGATCTCGGTGGTCTGCTTCAGAGGGAGAGGAAGGCGGGCGTGTGGCGGGTGAGGATCCACAGCCCCATCAACACCACCCCCACCAACACGGTGAAGGCGTAGGCCTGCACCCGGCCGGTGGTGCTGAGGCTGAGCCGGCGCGCCCCCTCCAGGGCCAGATCGCCGCTGCGGTTGCTGAAACCATCCACGAGGGCACCGTCGATCCAGCTGCTCATGGCAGCCAGCGCGGCCACCAGGCCCACCACGGTGCGGCGGTAAAGGCCTTCGGTGTGCAGGTCGGCGGCCAGCCACTCCTGCAACCCGGCCAGGGGGCCGGAAAGCTTGGGAAGATGCTCGGTGGAGAACAGGTAAAGCAGTGAACCGGCTGTGATCCCCAGCAGGGTGGAAGCAAGCAGCGGCAGCGCCATCGGGCCCCATTCCTCGCCGTAGCCGGCGCGGTGGATCAGGATCGGCAGGTGCAGCACCAGGCCGGTGGCCACCATCGGCGGCAGCACCATCAGCCACAGCACTTCGGCTGAGCGCTTGGTGAACACCGAGGGCTTGCCGCCCCAGATCAGCCCGAAGATCCGGACCAGCGCCGCGCTGATCAAGCCATTGGTGAGCAGCACCACGGCGGTGAGCAGCAGCGGGGCCTTGCTGTCCGAGAGGCTGGCGGTCATGGCGCGCAGGGCGCCGAAACCGGCCAGCGGCGGCAGCCCCACCAGGCCGGCGCCACCCACCAGGAAGGCAATGCCCATCAAGGGGCGACGCGACCACAGGCCACCCAGCTGGGTGAGGTCCTGGCTGACGTTGCTCGAGACCACCGTGCCCAGGGCCAGCAGCACCAGGGCCATCGGCAGCGGATAAACCAGCACCATCTGCCAGGCCGTGTCACCGGCTCCGGCTCCGACAGCCAGGAACAGCAGGCCGAGCCAGCTGCTGACCAGAAAAGAAATGGACCGCTTGATGTCCACCTGGGCCAGGGCAATCAGGGCACCCACCAGCGCGGTGGTGCCGCCCACGATCACCAGCACGGCCTGCACGGTGGGGCTCACCGACAGCAGCGGCTCCAGCCGCAGCAGCACCCAGGCGCCGCCCACCACCACCACCGAGTTGCGCAGCACTGTGGAGGGGAAGGGGCCTTCCATCGCCTCATCGAGCCAGAGGTGCAGCGGAATCTGGGCGCACTTGCCCATCGGGCCGGCGATCAGGGCCAGCAGGATCAAGGTGAGCGCCGGGCTGGGGGTGGCGTGCTCAGCCCAGGCGTTGAGCTCGTTGATGTTCCAGCTGCCGGCCACCGGCAGCAGGGCCACCAGCCCGGCCAGCAAAATCAGGTCGCCGACGCGCTTGGTGAGGAAGGCATCGCGGGCCCCCTTCACCACCAGCGACTGGTTGAACCAGGTGCCCACCACCAGATAGGTGCCGAGGGTGAGCAGCTCCAGCACCACATAGGCGAAGAAGAGCGAATCGGTGAGCACCAGGGCGCACAATCCTGCCTCGAACACACTCAGGCAGCCGAAGAATCGGGGCCAGCCCCAGTCCATCTCCAGATAGCCGATCGCATACACCTGGGCCAGCACGTGGATGCCGCAGATCATCGTCATCGCGATCAGCACCGGCGTGTTGATCGTGGCGTCGAAGCGGATCGAGAGGCCGGCGGTATCAAGCCAGGGCAAGCTGCGGCTGAGCGGGGTGCCGTTGAAGGCGATCCAGGCCCCGAGGCTGTGCAGGAACGCCACCAGGTTGAACAGGAGGTTGATGTAGCCCGATGGCCGCGGACCGGTGCGGGAAATCAGCCCCGGCACCCAGAGCAGGGAGAAGAACGCACCCAGCAGGGGATACAGCGGGATCAGGAAGGCTGTCTCGACGACGGCCATAGCAAAGGAAGCCGTCTCAGGCGGGGGGACGGACATCAGAGCGCTGGTGGTTCCGGGAGGAGATCGAACATTAGGGAAGGGCCCCTGCTCCCTGGGGGGTTGATGAAGAGGTGTTGCCAATGGCAGCCCCAAGCCCCGGTTATCAATCGGCGGCGGCCCTGCTCTCGCCGAGCGCGGCCTGCAGAACCTATGGAAGACATCACCGCGGACATGGTGCAGGCCGATCCGGTTGGTGATGTTCACGCAGGGCCCGACATCTGCGTGCCACCCCTTCTGCAGAGATCTGCTGGCCACAGGTCAGAATCAACGCCTCATGACCTGCCCACCGTGCTGAGCGTCGTCGAAATCATCGTTGGGATCCTGTTGCTGTTCGGCGGCGGTGAGCTGTTCGTGCAGGGGTCGGTGGCCCTGGCCCTGCTGCTGGGCATCCCTCAGCTGGTGATCGGCCTCACGGTGGTGGCGATGGGCACCAGCGCTCCGGAGCTGTTCGTGAGCCTGCTCTCCACGATCCAGGGCGCCGACGACATCGCCGTGGGCAACATCGTGGGCAGCAACATCTTCAATGTGCTGGTGGTGCTGGGCATCAGCGCCGTGATCCTGCCCTTGAGTGTGAACAGCCGGCTGATCCGCCGTGATGTGCCGATCCTGCTGGCGGTGTCGATGGCGGTGTGGGGCATGGCCTCCTCCGGCAGGGTCACCTGGCAGGCGGGCCTGGCCCTGCTCACCGCCCTGGTGATCAACACGATCTGGGAGATGCGCACCGCCCGGGAAACAGGTGGCGCCGATGGTGATGGCGACATCGATGCCTCCGAAGCGGATGGGGGCTACCTGCCGGCAGCGGTGAAACTGGCCGCCGGCCTGGGCCTGCTGGTCTGGGGGTCCCAGATCCTGGTGAAGGGAGCCACGGCGATCGCCCTGAGCCTGGGGGTGAGCCAGACCCTGATCGGGCTCACGATCGTGGCGGCGGGCACCTCGATGCCTGAGCTGGTCACATCGATCGTGGCCGCCCTGCGGGGCAAGGCGGATCTGGCGATCGGCAACGTGGTAGGCAGCAACCTCCTAAACCAGCTGGTGATCCTGGGGGGATGCGCCTTCATCTCCGGCGACCGTGGCCTCAGCGTGGATCCGGTGATGATCAGCCGCGACCTGCCGATCATGGTGGCCACCACCCTGGCCTGCCTGCCGATCTTCTGGACCGGTGGGGTGATCTCGCGGCAGGAGGGAGGAATCCTGATCGGCCTCTATGGGCTGTATCTGATCGAGCAGATCCTGCCCTACACCTTTCCCAGCCTGGATGGCCCGATCGAGCGCTTCACGCTGATGGCCCTGATTCCCGCCCTGGTGGCACTGCTCCTCTGGCAATCCCTGAGCCACTGGCGGGGTTCCCGGCGCACCGAGGGCTGAAGGCTCCGCTGATCGCGGGGCCTCCCTCAGGCCGGATCCGCCGCTGCCGGCGGGGAGCGGCGGATCAACCAGAGCTCATCACCCTTCACCCAGAGCAGCAGCAGGCCCGCCGGCGACGCCACCGAGATCCCATGGGGCTGGCTCAGCCCCATGGCCCGGGCCGCCGCCAGCGGCAGCCTGCGAACCTCCACCCCCTCCGACAGGTTGGCCAGATCCTCCGGACGGCTGGCCGCAGCCGAACCGCTGTCCCAGAGGATCCGGTAGGGACGATCGCTGGCGGTAGTGAGCCTGAGGTGCCTGGCCGCCAGGGCTTTGCGGGCCAGCCTGGAAGCATCGTCCTTTTCTCCGGGGCCGCTCTCTCCGGAGGGCTCAGCGCCAGCATCGAGCTGGCCCGCCAGGCCCAGGGCCGTGGCGGCATCCCCCGGCAGTCCGCGCGGCAGGCTCTGATCCACCCCCCAGGCGAGCCCCGTGCCTGCCTGGCGCGTCGCCAGGGCGACCGGCCGGGAGCGCAGCGTCGGCTGCTGCTGAGCGCGGCCCTGCCCCCCAGCAGCTGCTGGCGGCGGGGGTGGTGCGCTGCCGAGCAGTTCGGGCGGTGGAGGCGGCAGGCTGCTCTCGAACGGCAGGGTGAGCGTGCCGAGGCCTGTCGCCAGGGAGCCAGCCTGGCTGGCCTGGCTGCTGTAGCGCACCAGCTCGGGGCTGTTGTCAGCGGCGCGCGGGACTGGCGTGGGACGGCGTGGACGCTCCACCACGCTGCTTCCAGCCAGCCAGAGGCCATGGGCAGCGACGGCGATCGCCACCGGCAGCAGCCAGGGCGAGAGGCGGGCCGCCTGGATCCAGGGCACGGCCGCCGGCCAGAGCTCAGGAGGCCGGATCCGGGACGGGAAGTTGAATCTCGAAAGGAAGCGCACTGACTTCAAGCAGGGGGATGAATCGCTGCACCATTGCCCAGGGGGTGGCGGGGGAGGGGATCAGCCGCACCCGGACCTGGCTGTTGAGGCGACCGGCCTGCTGCAGCAGGCCCGGCAATTGCTGGGGGCTGAGCGGACGGTTCCAGAGGCGCAGGCTGCCATCCGCCGCCAGGTGCAGCACCACCAGGCCCCGATGGGCTGGAGCCTGGGCGAGCTGCTGGGGCAGGAGCAGAAGGGCCAGGCTGAACAGACCGAGAGCGGCGCCGAGCAGGGCCAGCCAGAGGCCCTGCTCGGGGGCGGAAAGCGGATCGGTCCCGGTCCGTTGCGAAGCAAGCGGCGGTGTCATCGACGGATGCCCGAAACGAGCTCCAGCTGCACCGGCGCACGGCTGCGGCCGCGCAGCCAGGCCAGCGAAGCGCTGACCTGGGCGCTGCTGAGGGCGTTGGAGGGCAGGAACCGCACGCCGCCAGGGCTGGAATCGGCGTTGAGCTGAACCGCCAGGCTGCCGGCGCTGATCGGAGCACCGTTGAGAAACCAGCGGTCCGTTCCCGATCGCACCACATACCAGGCGGGTTTGAGGCCTCCAGGGGCTGAGGAACGCAGCCGGGGCTCCGGCAGGCTGAGCGCCGCGGGCAGAACAGCCACGGCGGTGAGAACCACCAGGGAGAGGCTGGTGATCGCCAGGATGCGAAAGGTCATGGGGCGTCCGGTTCCCCCCGCAGGCAGGCCAGTTCGAGGCGGCGGCGCTGGGACTGGCGCAGCCCCTGGTTGATCCGGAGCAGCGTGGCGGCGATCAGGGCGACCACCAGGCCCATCAGGGTGCTCACCAGCACCTGGCCGTATCCGACGACGCTGCCGCCGCTCGGCAGGGTGAGCTGGGGGCCGAGTTCGGCAAGGATCCGCATCAGGCCGCTCACCGTGCCGATCAGGCCCAGCAGCGGACCGATCAAGGTGGCCGCTTCCAGCACGACTTCCCCCTGGCCCATGGCGGCATCGAGCTGGCCGAGCTCAAGGGCTTCGCGGCTGCGGCGCGGCACCCCAACCTCAGTGCTCTGCAGAACATCGAGCAGTTGTCGTTCCTGGCGGTGGGTCCCGAGCCCCCAGCGCCTCCAGAAGCGGAACCGCTCAACGCCGATCGAGAGAACCACGATCGAGAGAAGCAGCAGGGGAACCATGACCGGTCCACCGGAACGGAGCGCAGAGAAACCCATTGCGCCGTTCAGTCCTCAATCGCCGATGGAGCAGAAACTAAGGGGCCAGGGTCAGGGCGGAGGGTATTGAGCTTGCTTGACAGGCTTGTCAAGCCACTGTCCGGGCCAGTGTCCGGGCCAGTGTTCAGGCCACTGGTCAACCCACGCAGGCCCATTGTGCTGGAGATTGCCCCTCAGATGCGAAGGTGTGGGGGCGTCACCAGAGGGACGCAGCTTCCAACCGATCCCTTGTCACGATGACCACGATCTTTGCCGACAGCAGCCTCAGCATCGGCCGCACTCCTCTGGTCAAGCTGAACAGGGTGGTCGGTGACAGCAAGGCCACCGTGCTGGCCAAGATCGAGGGGCGCAACCCCGCCTATTCGGTGAAGTGCCGGATC
Organism: Cyanobium sp. ULC082; assembly: GCF_977927535.1. Lineage (NCBI taxonomy): Bacteria > Bacillati > Cyanobacteriota > Cyanophyceae > Synechococcales > Prochlorococcaceae > Cyanobium > Cyanobium sp. ULC082. The sequence goes on along the minus strand of NZ_OZ376397.1, from coordinate 248,773 downwards.
GGCGCAGCGATGATCTGGCAGGCCGAGAAAGACGGGTTGCTCGGGGCGGGCAAGGAATTGATCGAGCCCACCAGCGGCAACACGGGCATTGCCCTGGCCTTCGTGGCGGCCTCGCGGGGGATTCGTCTCACGCTGACGATGCCGGAAACGATGAGCCTGGAGCGGCGCAAGCTGCTCACGGCCTATGGCGCCCATCTGGAGCTCACCGACGGTCGCCTCGGCATGACCGGCGCCGTGGGCAGGGCCAAGGAGATCGCCGCCTCCGACCCGGAGCGCTACGTGCTGTTGCAGCAGTTCGCCAACCCGGCCAACCCCCAGATCCACCACGACACCACCGGACCGGAGATCTGGAACGACACCGACGGCAAGGTGGACGTGCTGGTGGCAGGCGTGGGAACCGGCGGCACGATCACCGGCGTCAGCCGCTACATCAAGACAACCCTGGGCAAACCGCTGGTGTCTGTTGCGGTGGAGCCCAAGACCAGCCCGGTGATCAGCCAGACGATGCAGGGTCTGCCCGTTCAGCCCGGCCCCCACAAGATCCAGGGCATCGGCGCCGGCTTCGTGCCGGAGAATCTCGATCTGGCCATGGTCGATCGGGTGGAGGCTGTTTCCAACGAGGAAGCGGTGCAGATGGCCCGGCGGTTGATGCGGGAGGAGGGCATCCTGGCTGGCATCTCCTGTGGGGCCGCCACGGTGGCGGCCCTGCGACTGGCCGCGGAAGAGGCCTACGCCGGCAAGACGATCGTGGTGGTTCTGCCGGATTCCGGTGAGCGCTATCTCAGCTCGGTGCTGTTCGAGGGCGTCTTCGACGCGGCGGGCCTGGCGATGGTCTGATCCGGCAGCAACGGTCCAGCCTGCAGCCCCTGGCTTTGTCCTGCATAATGCGCGCATCGGCATAAGCCCTTCCCATGCGCCGCACCCAGCCCCAGACCCTGCCCAGCCCCCAGCTTCTCGATGAACTCAGCGCCTTCTTCCGGCTACTGAGCGAGCCGGCCCGTCTGCAGTTGCTCTGCCAGCTCAAGCACGGAGGCGCCATGGATGTGGCCTCCCTGATCGAGGCAACCGGGTTCAGTCAGTCCCACATCAGCCGCCAGCTGGGCCAGTTGCAGCGGGCGGGCCTGGTCAGCTGCGAGCGCGACGGCGTGCGGTTGATCTATGCGGTTGCCGACCCGTTGGTGGATGACCTCTGCAACCTCGTGCAGCGTCGCCTCAAGCAGCGTCTGGAGCAGCAGTTGCGGCAACTGCAGGCGGTCTGAACCGCTCGCTTGCGGGCTTGGTCAGCTTTGCCTATGCGCCAGGCCCAGAGCGCGCACCAGCGGTGCGAACGGCTTAAGGAAGCGGCTTTCGTGCGGGCGGCCCTTGAGCACCCGGTGCCAATACACCCACGGGAATACACGGGTTTCCACCAGGAACATGCTCCAGCGCTCCTTGGTGGGATCCACCAGGAAGGAGCTGACCGGCTGGAGCGTGTAGTCGAACTCCGCCATCACCACATCGTGAAAGCTGGTGATCAGCGGGCAAGCGATGTAGCCGTCGTAGTGGGCCAGCAGCGGGCGTCCATCGAGCTGCGCCAGCAGGTTGGCCACCAACACCGGCGCCTGACCGCGGACGGCGGCCAGGCTCTTCGCCGTGGGCAGGGAACTGACATCGCCGAGGGCAAACACATCGGCGTGGCGTTTGTGCTGACAGGTGTCCTTGTTCACCTCCACCCAGCCGCCCGGTCCTTCGATCGCCAGGGGGCTGTGGGCCACCACATCCGGCGCCGCCATCGGTGGCACCACATGCAGCAGGTTGAAGCCGATCTCTTCCCGGATGGGTTCACGGCCTTCCTCCCGCACGTCGAACACGGCCACCTGCTCCTCAGCGCGCACCTCGATCAGGTTGCGCAGCAGGCGGGTTTCAATTCCCCGCCGCGCCACGACGCGCTCAACGGTGGCGCTGTAAGCCTTGACCGGTGACTGCCAGAAAAGATGACGCCCCTGCCGCCAATCAGACGGCGATCAACAAAGTAGCCGGACCGTTGGCGTTTTCTGGAGGCGGTGGATTGATCCAGACCACCTCCGGTTGATGCCAGCTGCGGGTGGAGCGGCTCCAGCGGCGGGGGTGACACTGCCGGGCCTGCTCATAGACGCGGGAACGGTGGCGGCAGATTTCCTCGGCCTGACCGCTGTGGCGCTGGTGGGGCGTCACGAATCGGATGGCGCTGTGGCGGTGCTGGTGGTTGTACCAGCTCACGAACGTGGCCACCCAGGCGCAGGCGTCGTCCTTGCTTTGGAATGGCCGCCTGGGGTAGTCCGGTCGGTACTTGACCGTTCGGAACAGCGACTCCGAGTAGGGATTGTCGTTGCTGACCCTGGGCCTGGAGAAGGATCTGAGCACCCCCAGCTCCTCCAGCCGGGCTTCCAGGGTGGCAGCGCGCATGGCGTTGCCGTTGTCGGCATGGAGGACCAGCGGCTGGCGGCGGCCCTTACTGATCCGCTCCCGCAGACAGCCACGGCCGACCAGATCAGCGGCGATCTGGGCGTCTTCCCGCTCGGCCACATCCCAGGCCACCACCTTGCGACTCCAGACGTCGATCACCAGATAGAGGTACAGCCACACCCCCCGAACGCTGGTGGGCAGGTAGGTGATGTCCCAGCTCCACAGCTGATTCGGCCCCCTGGCCTGCAGCCGTGGCACCGGACGGGGCTCTTGGGGCGGACGGGCCCGCCCGCGGCGGTGGGCCTGGCCGTGGGCATGGAGCACCCGGTAGAAGCTCCGCTCCGAGCCGATATAGAGGCCCCGATCCGCCAGGACCGGCACGATCTGCCCCGGCGGCAGCGCCGCGAATTCCGTCTGGTTGCAGGTGAGCAGAATTCGCTGGCGCTCCTCCTCACTCAGGCGATGGGCCACATGGCGGGGGCTTCCTCTGCGGCGATCGCTGCCGTCCCCATCACCAGCGAACTGACGCCGCCAGCGCTGCAGGGTGGTGAGCCCCACACCAAGCAAAGCGGCCACCTCACGGGCCCGTGCGCCCGCGGCCATGCCGGCCTCGAGGATCCCCAGGGCCTTGCGGCGATCAGACGGTGAGGTCAGTCGCCCCCGTCCTCTCCCCAGAAGGCCTGGATCTTTTTTGAGGCCATCAGCAGCGCCGCCGCCTCCGCCAGGGCCTTGTCCTTGCGGCGCAGCTCCTGCTGCAGCCGCTTGATCTCCCGCTGATCGGCCTGGTGGCGCTTCTCCAGGTCCTTCTGCTCGGCCATCGTCACCAGCGGCTGTGCGTTGGCATCCTGGGCGGCCTGGCGCCAGCGATCCACCTGCTCGGGGAACAGACCCCGCTCGCGGCAGTAAGCGCCGAGTTCGGTGGCGTTGAACCCAGCAGTCTCCAGGACCACCGTGAACTTGTCAGTTGGGCCCCAACCCTCGGGGTCCTTCTGGGTAGCCGGCACCACCTCCCCCTGCAGACGCCAGGCCTTGCGCCATTTGTAGAGGGTGATCACGTGGATGCCCAGCTCCTGGGCGATCTCCGTCACGCTCTGGCGATGGGGAGGCCCCATCCGCCGGCGGACATCAGCTTTGACAGCCTCGCTGTAAGGGCGCATTGATCGGTTCCATCAGGCCCCCTGGTGGTGGAAATGGTCGAGATGGAGAGGCGTCAACTTTCCTGGCAGAGGGGGGACCGGATAGAGCTGCGCCAGGGCAGTGCAGAAGATCACGTGGGTGTTCACCCCCACGCCGCTGGTGGCCTGAAAGATGTCGTCGGCCAGGTACATCACCTTCTGGGGGGCGCCGCCGCACTTGATCGGCGTGGCGGGATGGGTGAACAGGGCGGTTCCCCCCTGGAAGCCGCGGATCGTCTCCCAGGTGGCGGCGAGGTGGGCGCGGGAATAGGTGCTGATGATGCCGTGATGGCCGAGAGCCTCTGGTAAGCCCTTGATATGGCTCCAGTTGAGCTGGAGCCCCATGGCCACCACAAGCACGTCGTAGCTGAGCACTTCACCGTCTGCGGTGATCACCCGGTTGCTCTGGGGCTCAAACGTGGTCGCGCTGTCGTGGATCCAGATGACGCCTGTCGGAATGACGGCGGCCTCCGAGCGCTGGGTCTGTTCGTAGGGGAGCAGGCCGGCGCCGGCCAGGATCCAGCCCGACTGGTACTCGTGAACGCTGGATGGCTCCAGGATCGCCACACCCAGGCCGGGCCGGGCCCGCAGCAATTGGCTGGCGACGGTGATCCCACCGGAGCCACCGCCCACGATCAGAACCTGGTGGTGGCGGTGGCCGCCGCCTTTGAGCGGAGCCATGGGCGGGGAACTGGGTTCACCACAAGCTTAATGCGGATACATGCATAAAGGGGTTAAGATTGTTGACGGCGTCGCCAGGGATGCCTGCCATGGGCCAGCGACCGCGGGAGCGGCTTGAGAAGCACCGCGGCATTGTTTCCGCCGTGAATCCGGCCAACTGGATCCGGCACTGGCGCTACCCCAACCGCTTGTTGCTGGCCGTTCCCTGGCCCGTGTTCTTCGGCCTGGTCGCCTCCGGCCACCTGCTCCTCAACCTGCTGTTCGCCGGCCTCTATTTTCTGGATCCCCAGGGAATCGCCGGGGTAGCAGGACCCACCACCAGCTTTGCGGAAGCCTTCTTCTTCAGCGTCCATACCCTGGGCTCGATCGGCTACGGGGCGCTGTTTCCGGCAAGCCTCTACAGCAATCTGCTCGTCACCGTCGAGTCCTTGCTGGGGTTGTTCGTGATCGCATTGGTCACCGGTCTGGTCTTCAGCCGTTTTTCCAGATCCACAGCACGGATCCTGTTCTCTCAGGAGGCCACGGTCCACACCTACAACGGCTTGCCCACGTTGATGTTTCGGTTGGCCAATGAGCGCCGCAACGCCATCATCGAGTCCCAGTTGCGGGCCTATCTGGCCATCGATGAGCGCTCCGCCGAGGGCCAGTGGATGCGCCGCCTGCTGCCGCTCGCCCAGATTCGCTTCGACCAGCGTTTCGTCGACATGATGACCGACGAAGACGACACGCCACCACAGCTGGAATTCGCCAACTTCAATCAGATTGAGCCATGCCTATCTGTCTGCACTCAGGGATTGACAGCCAGCGCAGCGCTCAACTCCGGCATGTAAACGGCATACATGCCACGCAGGTCACCCAACTTGAAGTCAAAGGCCTTGTCGTCGGGGTAGTTGGCTTTCACAAAGGCTGGACGATTCGCCTTGGTGCCATGGCAGGCCAGGCAGCTCGCCTCCACATTGATGCGGCGGTAATAGTTCAGCCCAACGCCCTCTTCAGCCACGGCCGGCTCCCAGAGCCCGTTGATCTCAGGGTGTCGGCTGAACAGATCGATCACCTGGCGCTCCTGCAGGTTGGTGGGGGCGTGGTCGGGGTTGCGGAACTTGGTGGCCACCTGGCGCACCTGCCAGCCGTTCTCCTTGCCGATCGCGATGGCCCGCAGGCCCACGGGTTTGCAGACCTCCTTCATCGTTTCGATGGTGGGCTCCTCGCTGCGGCCTTCGAGGGTGGAGGCCAGGGAGATGCGCAGCTGATCGAGCTGCTCCATCGCCACAACGGCCTTGGAGAGGGCTGCCGAACCCCCTGGCAGGGAAACCATCGGCGGCGAGGCCTCTGCTGCCGTGGCAGAACCAACGCGGGCCGTCAACAGTCCAACGCCGACCAGCACCAGCAGCAGGGTGGAGCAAGCCAGCTGTACCAGCCGTTGGAGAGGAATGGTGGAGTTCATCGGATCAGGTGCCAAGGGGTGTGGGTGATGCCGCTGAACTCAACAACTTCTGAACGATGGCGATGCCGCTGATGGCCTGCCAGCCGAACAGCAGCAGCACGCCTCCGTTGATGGCCACGTGCAGGCTCCTGGCCCAGTCCTTGCCCTTCTGCAGGGAAGGCCCCAGCGAGGCTGTGGCGATCACCAGCACGGCAACGGCCAGACCGACGAACAGATGGGGGCCGATGAACAACTTGCCGTTCTTGAGGAAGGTGACAGCCATCCCTCCAGCGGCGCCCAGCAGGGTGAGGCCGAGGATCACCGCACCGAGCTGGGCGTGGCGCTGGCCGAACTGCCGGGGAAGCATGGCTTTGCGTTCCTCGGCGCTCACCTTGCGGATCAAGCTGGCCTTGAAGCCGAGGTAACCGGAATAGAGCATCAGGCCAAGCAGCACCCACATCAGCAGCGGGTGGACGAAGTTCAGGGCGAAGGGCATGGTGACTGAGGTGGGGGAAGGGATACCGGTGCTGGGAAGGGCTGCATCGGCAACCGATCAGAGGAGAGCAGGCTGGCGGATATCGACTTTTCCTGGTTCATCATTAGCGGCGTAAGCGTTTATGCGGCAGAAAACGTTATGATTGCTTCATCTCCAGGGGCTCATGCGCGCTCATTTGCCGAGGCTTGGCGATTGCATCGACCTCTCCTGAAACCACTGTTCGCAGCTGTTCTGCTGGTTCTGGCCCTGCTGCTGCTGCCGCTCCAGGCCCAGGCAGGAGCCGATCCCCAGCGTTGGACGCTCACGGATTCTTCCGGCCATCTCTGGGGCCTGAACCTGTTCGAGCAGCCTGATCCCGCTTATCCAGCCGGCTGGCGCCTGCGCCTGACGGCCCGCTCACCCGGGCAGGAGGTGGATCACCAGAAGCCACTCCAACTGAGCGATGGCCTCGGCAGTAGCTGGCTGCTGCCGAACCGCAGTGAGGAACTGGTGCAGCAGGGGGAGGCAGTGATCCCCCTCTCCTCGGCCCAGTTCGACATCGGCGCCCTCGACCCCAGGCCCAGCGACGTGCTGCCACTGCAACTGGAGCTGCCGATCGCCAACCAGGCGGCCGCAGCCCTGGTGGCACTGCAACCCGAGCTGGTGCAGGCGCTCCATGCACTGCCAACGAACATGTCACCCTGATGCATCCTGAGCCGCTCTGCCCCTCCGTGCCTGCCGCTGCTGAGAGCTTCTGGAACCGGCGCTACCGGGAAGGCGGCGACGGTTGGGAGCTGGGCCAGCCCGCCCCGCCGCTGAGCCGATTCCTGCGCAGCCACCCCCAGGCGCCCCAGGCGCCTGGCCGGGTGCTCGTGCCTGGCTGCGGCCGCGGCCATGAGGCCGCCCTGCTGGAGACACTCGGCTTCCAAGCCATCGGCCTGGATCTCAGCGAGGTGGCCCTGAGCGAGGCCCGCAGGCTCCATGGCGAGGCCAGAACCAGCCTGCAGTGGCTCCAGGCCGACCTGTTCGACCGGAAGGCCCTCGAAGCAGCGGGTCTCATGGCCGGGAGTATCAACGGGATCGTGGAGCACACCTGTTTCTGCGCCATCGATCCCGGCCAACGGCACGACTACATCGCCACGGTGTGCCGGCTGCTGGCACCGGGTGGCTGGCTGCTGGCTCTGTTCTGGTGCCACAGCCGTCCCGGCGGCCCGCCCTGGGGCAGCGATCCCGAGCTGGTCGAGGCCCAGTTGCGCCAAGGGGGCCTGGTGGCGGAGATCTGGCAGCCGGCCACCGATTCGGTGGATTCGCGCCACGACGAATGGCTCGGCCTCTGGCGCCAGCCCGGCTGAGAGATGGTCAGCAGGCCTGGCGCCACCAGCGCCAGGCCTCCCTGTTGATCAGCAGCCCGAAAACGGTGAGGGCCAGCATCAACACGATCTGATCGAAGCGGGCGTCGGGCACCAGCAGGTCGGCGAGGAGGTGGGGACCATTGGTGATCGAGTAGACGACGCTGAACCAGAAGTGGATCCTTCGCCAGGGTCGCCAGCGCAGCGCCGGAGCGGCCGCGGTGGCGGCGTAGGCGATCAGCACGATCGCGATCAGCGGCAGCAGGAAGTAGCCGAGCATCGCCCCGAACAGCCAGGGCAGTGCCCCCACCGGCAGATGGCTGTGGATCTCCGGCGACTGGCCGTGGAAGAGGGGCATCAGGCCCAGGTCCACGTGGAACAGCATCGCCAGCAGCCAGGCGATCCAGAGGGTGATCAGCCGCAGGGCCGGATTGATCGAAGCCTGGTTCATCACCCCGGAAGCCTGTGGATTCAGTCTGGGGGGAAGGGCGACAGACCCCTTGGAACCGGAGCAACTCGTTGTTGATCCATGCAACGGCTGCGTTGTCTGACCTTGCTGCCCATTAGGTTGGAGAGAAGATTGATGCTGCCTTGTGACTGGATGCGAGCCAGGCCCCGCACAGCCAGGCCAATGATTCCTGCGGAGCCCACCGTTCCATCGATGACGAGCAGCTCGGCAACGGATCGGCCTGCGTTGTTGCCATTCAGCCCATGGCCACGCTGCTGCCCCTGGCTGGTGATCGTGGCCGGTGTGGCGATCGGTCAGGTGCTGGTGGGCTTCTCTGCCTGGCTTTTTCTGGCGATCGGAATCTGCTGCCTGCTCAGCGGCTTCATCACCGGAAAAGACAGCAGAATGTGATAAGAACTCGGGGTGAACTGCACCCAGGAGTTCATTGAAAAACCCGGCAATCTCTGCGCGTGAGTTAATTGCCCCGGATTTGATGCGAGGCCACAAGCCACTTCCGCCCTGCTCACGCCCGTTTCCCACCGATCCCGCCCAGGCCAGGGCGATCTGGTGGTGGTAGAAGCTGAAAACCCAGCTGAACTGTTTTCGTTGCTATCAGCACCACGGCGGTCCGCGCGATTGCGTTAACCAGCGATCGGAAAAACCACGGTGAAGACACTTCCGCATCCCGGCCTGGAAGCGACGGAGATCGTGACCGCGATGGCGGTGAACGATCGCGGTCACGATCGAGAGCCCAAAGCCGGTGCCGCCATGACGTCGTGAGCGCCCTGGATCACTGCGGAAGAAGCGATCGAAGATGCGGTGCTGATCATTCGGTGTGATGCCGATCCCACTGTCCTGCACCTGCAACCACCCACGGTTTCCCTCACGCCTCAGGCTCAGCACCACTTCACCGCCTGGGGGCGTGTATTGAATCGCGTTCTGGAGCAGGTTGGACACGAACCGATAAAGATCTGATTCCACCCCCAAAACGTGGAGATCTTCATCACCATCCACCAGCCTCAGCGAAAGCCCTGCCGCCGCCGCTTCGCTGGTTTCCTCGAGCAGATCGCGCGCGATCAGTGACAAGGAGCACGGCTGCACTGCCGCTGCCACCTCGGGACCATCAAGCCGGGCCAACAACAGCAGGTCACTGATCAAGCGGCTCAGCCGTTGTCCCTGCCCGTAGACCGCTGTCAGCATCAACTCCCTGTCGACGGCGTCATCCGGCGGCTGCGTCCTGTGACCGTCCACCACCGCCAGCAGATTGGCCAGAGGTGCGCGCAGTTCGTGGGCCGCATCGCCAGACCAGAAAACCACCAACTGGCCAGTCCCGCCACCAGCAGGGCAAGCACAACAATCGTCTGAGTCGCCCACCAGAGGCGTTCCCGTTCCGCCTCCAGCCCGCGCAAACTGCGCCCGATCTGCAGGTAGCCCCAATCCAGCTCCCGCGCCTTCGCAGCTGAAAGCACACGTGGATGAGAACGGTGCAAGTGGATCGAATGTGGTGCGAGAGGCTTGAGGCCATGGTCCACGACCACTCCATGAAGGCCAGGGAGAACCCACAACGGCGTGGATTGATCGCCGGTCTGCTGGCCGCCCTGTTCTTCGGCCTCAGCGCTCCGCTGATCAGCGTCTTCAGCCGTGAAGGCTCGCCGCTGACGATCGCAGGGCTGCTCTACGGCGGTGCGGCCTTCGGGCTGCTGATGGTGCGGGGGGTGGTTCGCCAGCAACAGCAGGAGTCCCCCGTTCAGCGCCGAGATCTTCCACCGCTGCTGGGGCTCACCGTGCTGGGCGGGATGGTCGGTCCGATCTGCCTGGTGCAGGGGCTGACCCTGCTTTCGGCGGGCTCCGCCTCGCTGCTGCTGAACCTAGAAGCGGCGTTCACGCTGCTGATCGCGGTGCTGGTCGGCCGCGAACACCTCAGCCGTAGGGGGTTGATCGCGGCCGGGCTGATCCTCTCCGGTGCCGTGCTGCTCACCGAGAGCTCCCTGCACGGAGCCACCCTGCAGGGCTCCCTGCTGATCGCCGGAGCCTGCCTGGCCTGGGGGATCGACAACAACCTGAGCCAGCGCCTGAGCCTGCGCGACCCCCTGCAGATCGCCTTGCTCAAGGCCATCGGGGCTTCCGGCCCCATGCTCCTCCTGGCCCTCGTTGCCGGCGGGTCCCTGCCGGCCTGGCCGGCTCTTGTCGGGTTGTTGGTCATCGGCGCGCTCGGGTACGGGCTCTCGATCTGGCTGGATCTGCTGGCGCTGCGTCACCTGGGTGCGGCCCGCGAAGCCCTCGTGTTTTCCACGGCCCCCTTCGTGGGTCTTCTCTTCTCCCTGCTGGTGCTGCGCGAGCCGTTCACCGGCGCCATGGCGATGGCCGCCGCCGCCATGGTGCTCGGCGTGGCCCTGCTGCTCAAGGAAGATCATTCCCACTGGCATCGGCACCAGACGCTCCGCCATGCCCACCGTCACCGCCACGACCCATCCGGAGGTGACCTCCACCACAGCCACGGGCATCCTGCGGCTGACCAGGGCACAAGCCATCTGCTGCAGGCCTACTGGCATGCCCATGAGCATGAGCATGCCCCGATCGAGCACGAGCACCCGCATGTCAGCGATGGGCATCACCGGCATGGGCACAGCGATCGTCCATGAGTGATTGGCGTTGCTTCCGGCAAGGCAGAGCCGTCAGGGAGGCTCTGCTCATGGCCTGGTCCGCCCGAGCTGTGGGCGGGCATCGAGCGTGGTCACTCCGATCAAGGTGAGACGTGCCTAACCATCACGCCGCCTAGAACGGCTGCCTGCTGTTGGCCTCACCCGGCATGGTGGTGCAGGGGACCGAGCGTGCGCCCCAGACCCAGCACCTGCCGGCACGGGGCTGCTGCGCCCACAGGCCTTGACTCTCCTGCCGAGTGGAGACCATACGGTGAGCAGATCCCATCCAGCCACCATGCGCCCGCCCCTTTTCTCCACCACCCTGATCGGGCTGTTCAGCAGCCTTGCCCTGGTGGCCCCCGCCCTGGCCCAGCCACCCGGTGGCATGAATCACGAAGGCCACCACGACATGCCGGGGATGGCCGCCCCGGCCCATGCCGGCCACGCCCATGACGTCGGTCCGGCCGGCGCCACCTACGACCTGCGTTTCATCGATGGGATGGTGCAGCACCACACCGGGGCGCTGCGCATGAGCGAATTCGTCTTCGGGATCGGATCCCCCGGTGTGGGAGCCCTCGGCAAGACGATCTGGCGCGATCAGGCGGGCGAGATCCGGGCGATGGGCCTCTGGCGCAAGGCCTGGTACCCCCAGGCGCCCGTTTACCCGGTGGCGCTGGCGAGCGGCGGTGATCCCAACAGCCTCTCCGGCCTCACCCGGATGAGCCAGGCCCAGATCGATGGAATGCGGATGATGGGTGAGCTCCCCACCAAGGACAACCGGGTGGTGTGGTTCCTTGAGGGGATGCTCGATCACCACGGCGGGGCGCTGCTGATGGCCCACGACGCCCTGGCCAAGAGCACCAACCCCACCATCCGGCGCTTCGCCAGAGGGGTGATCGTGGCCCAGCGGGCCGAGATCATCGAACTGCGGCGGATGCTGGCGGTGGAGGGATTACGCAAACCCGAGTACCACAACTACGACGCCCTGTTCAGCCTTTGATCCACAGCGACCACAACCTGAGCCCAACCGCAACACCGCCATGAGCACCACTCAGGCCTGCCATCACCACAGCCATCCGCCCGATGGCGCTGGCAAGGCGGGCATGGCCAAGGATCCGATCTGCGGAATGGTCGTGCCGGTGGCCACGGCTCTCACCACCCAGCGCGGCGGCAGGGCCTACTACTTCTGCAGCCAGTCCTGCCTGCAGACCTTCCTGAATCCCGACCGCGAACTGCGCGTCATGCGCCGCCGCGTGGGATTTGTACTCGGCGGGGTGCTGGCGCTGGCGCTGTTGCGGGCCGGGGCCTTCATTGCCCTGGCAGCCGGGGTCAGCCTGATGTCCTGGGTGCCCCTGCCGGCCCTGCCCTGGATGAGCTGGGGGATGTGGCTGTTCGTGCTGGCCACCCCAGTGCAGTTCATCGGTGGCTGGTCGTTCTACACCGGTGCCTGGGCTGCCCTGAAGCGGCGCGCTCTCAACATGGATGTGCTGATCGCCCTGGGCACCTCCGTTGCCTACTTCTACAGCGTGGTGGTGGTCTTCGCGCCCAGCTGGCTGCCGGTTGGCGTCAATGACCGCGACGTCTACTTCGAAGTCTCGGCGGTGGTGATCGCCTTCGTGCTGATGGGCAAGTTCATGGAGGAGATCATCAAGAAACGCTCCTCAGCCGCCGTGCGCAAGCTGCTCGATCTTCAGCCCGCCACGGCCACGGTGATCCGCGACGGCATGGAGATGACCGTGCCCGCCGATGCCATCGACGCAGGCGAGACGGTGCTGGTGCGCCCGGGCGAGAAGATCCCCGCCGATGGAGTGGTGCTCGAAGGCAGCTCCTCGGTGGATGAATCGCTGCTCACCGGTGAATCCCTGCCGGTGGCCAAACAGGCCGGCGCCGAGCTGATCGGTGGCACGGTGAATGGGGCTGGCCTGCTCCGATTTCAGGCCAGCCGGGTGGGAGCCGACACGGCCCTGGCCCAGATCGTGCGAATCGTGGAGGAAGCCCAGGCCAGCACCGCGAGCGTGCAACGGCTGGCCGATCAGGTCACGGGCTGGTTCGTTCCTGCCGTGGTGCTGATCGCCTTTGCCGCCTTTGCGATCTGGGCGCTGGCCGGCCAGTTCAGCAGTGGCCTGCTGGCCTTCATTGCCGTGCTTGTGATCTCCTGCCCCTGCGCCCTCGGCATCGCCACGCCCGCCGCACTGATGGTGGGGGTGGGCAAGGGCGCGGAGCTGGGCATCCTGATCCGCAGCGGCGAAGTGCTGGAGCGGGTCGAGAAGCTCACCACCATGGTGTTCGACAAGACCGGCACCCTCACCCTGGGCAAGCCGATGCTCACCGATCTGGAGCCCCTTGGGAATCTTTCGGAGCAGGAGGTGCTTCAGCTCGCGGGTTCGTTGGAACATGGCTCGGAGCATCCCCTGGCAGCAGCGATCGCCGCTGCCGTTGCTGCGCGCCATCTGGACCTGCTGCCGCTGGAGCAGTTCGAGGCCCAGGTGGGGGAGGGCATCACGGCCAGGCAGGCCGGCAGTGTCGTCTGGTTCGGCAACCGTTCCCTGGCGAGCCGCTTCCTGCCCCGCCTTCCCGAACCTGTGCAGAGCCAGCTTGCTGGGCTCGAGGCCCAGGGGAAAACCGCCATGCTGCTGGGGCAAGCCGATCAGATCCTGGGGTTGATCGCCGTTGCCGATACGGTCAGACCCGAGGCCCGCCAAGCCGTGGAGCTGCTGCGGCGCCGAGGGGTGCGGGTGATCATGCTCAGTGGCGACAACCGCACCACCGCTGAATCCATCGCCCACCAGGTGGGGATCGAGGAGGTGATCGCCGAGGTGCGCCCGGCCGACAAGGCGGCAACGATCAAGGCCCTGCAGCAGGCGGGTCAGGTGGTGGCGATGGTGGGCGATGGCGTCAATGACGCCCCGGCCCTGGCCACGGCCAACATCGGCATCGCCATCGGCTCCGGTTCGGATGTGGCCAAGGAAGCCGGCGACATCATCCTGATCCGCAACGACGTGCGTCTGGTGGTGAGTGCGATCGGCCTGTCGCGGGCCACGATGCGCAAGATCCGCCAGAACCTGTTCTGGGCCTTCATCTACAACGCAATCGGCATTCCGATTGCTGCCTTCGGCTGGCTCAATCCAATGATCGCCGGGGCAGCGATGGCCCTGAGTTCGCTCTCGGTGATCGTCAACTCATCACTGCTGCGGCGGTACAGGGCGGCCTGATCAGGATGGCGGCGTGGCTGGCTTCCTGCCGCTCCGTCGGCCCAGCAACAAACCGATTCAAGAGCCGGCGATCAACAGGGTGAGCATCCCCAGAACCGTTGGTCGGGGGAACGGCTCGGAGCAGGAGTAAGGAGCGGTGGAGTCACTTTTCCTTGGAGACGGCCTTCTGGTAGACATCGAAGTTCTGGCAGGGCATCCATTCCTTGCCCATCGCAAAGGCACCGCTGCAGTTCAGTTGCTTGGCTCGCTGTTCCGCAGCGGCTTTGCTCGGGAACATGTCGTTGGCCTGGGCGCGGGCGGCGCCGGGTGCCAGGGCAACGCCTGCCGAGAGGAGCAGAGCCAGAGCGATGGGATTCACGGACTGCCTGAGGATGAAAAGTGATCGACAATTAGCTTAAACTCTCCTCATGGGTGGAGAGTCAAGACGATGGCGGTCGTTGGCATGAAGATCGGGGCCCTTTCCGGCCGCAGTGGCCTGCCGGTCAAGACCCTGCGCTACTACGAGGACCTGGGCCTGCTGCCAGCGATCGGCCGCAGCGAAGGCGGTTACCGCTTGTTCGCCGAGCAGAGCCTGCAACGCCTGGAGTTCATCCGTCGGCTCAAGACCCTCGGGCTCAGCCTGGAGGAGATCCAGGGCTGCCTGGTCGTGCACGACGCCGGTGCTCTGCCCTGCGGCGACATCGAGATCCAGCTGGGCAGACAGATCGAGCGGATCGATGGCCAGATCAAGGAGCTGCGACAGCTCAGAAAGGAACTGCAGGGATTGCTGGCCGGCTGGCAGAGCGATCCCGCCAAGGATGGGAATGTGATCTGCCCCAATCTTCAGATCTGAAAGCTGATCGTGACGGCCGGCCAGCACGGAACGAATCAGCAACAATTCGATGAAGCAATGACCCAGAGCCGCGGCCAGCGCTCTGCTGCGACCCCATGCTGATAACTGCCAAAAGCAAGGGAGCAGAGCTGATGGGCCAGCACCGATGCACGTTCGGCCAGACCCGTTCGGCTGCGTTCAGACTCGTTGCCGCTGCAGGGCTGGGAGCGGTCGTCCTTTCAGTGGGGGCTCCAGCGCTTTCAGGGCCGCCCCAGGCGGCGGCCCCAGCAGGAAGCGGGATCGGCGTGGGGCGGATGGGCACCCAGACGATGGATCAGCACTTCATCGTGATGATGATTCCTCACCATGACGGGGCCATCGCCATGGCCGATCTTGCCCTCACCCGCGCGAAGCGGCCCGAGATCAAGGAGTTGGCGAGGAGCATCAAGGCCAGCCAGACACAGGAGAACGCCCAGATGCGTGCCTGGTACCGGCAGTGGTTCAGTCAGCCCGTGCCCAGCTGGGGACCGGGCAAGGGCTGGGGTTGGCAGGGGGCAGGGGCGGCCCGATGGGGATGGGTGGTGGCATGGGTATGGGGATGGGACACATGGGCGGGGGTATGAACCTCTCAGCCCTGAGCACAGCCCCGGACTTCGACCGGGCTTTCATCGAGCAGATGATTCCGCACCACCAAATGGGCGTGATGATGGCCACGATGGCCCAGACGAACAGCCAGCATCCGCAGCTGCGGGCGATGCAGCAGGCCATGGTGAAGGCCCAGAGCCGGGAGATCGAGCAGATGACCCAGTGGTACCGCAGCTGGTACGGCACATCCTGAACACCTCCCATGGATCCGTTCTTCATCCTCGATACACCGAAATCTTTCCTGGAGGCCAGCGCCGCCCTCCAGGAGGCTGCGGTGGATCAGGGCTTCGGCGTGCTGGCCGTGCATGATCTGGGAAACACCCTGCGCAGCAAGGGCCTGCCGTTTCCGGAGCAGTGCCGCATCTTTGAGGTATGCAACCCTCAGCAGGCCGCCGCAGTGCTCAGCACCACGATGGCGCTCAACATGGCTCTGCCCTGCCGGATTTCCGTCTACACCGAAGCCGGCCAGACCCGCATCGGCATGATCCGCCCTGAGGCGGTGCTCGCCAGCCTCTCGGCCGATCCCTCCCTGAGGGAAGTGGCCCGAGCGGTGGAGGCCTCCACCACGGCGATCATCGAGGCCGCTGCGGCTTAGCGGTCCGTGGCAACCACCCTTTCGGCTGACATCTCGATCGAGAAAGCCTGAACCGGCAGCGTTTCGATTGGGCACAGTGGCCGGATCAGCTGGCTTCCGAGAACAGCAACGGCTTTCCATCAGCCAACGATCGGAGTGACCCTCAGGCCGCAGACGGCGGACCCCACCGTTCGATCGATGACGAGCAGCTCGGCAACGGATCGGCCTGCGTTGTTGCCATTCAGCCCATGGCCACGCTGCTGCCCCTGGCTGGTGATCGTGGCCGGTGTGGCGATCGGTCAGGTGCTGGTGGGCTTCTCTGCCTGGCTTTTCCTGGCGATCGGAATCTGCTGCCTGCTCAGCGGCTTCATCACCGGAAAAGACAGCAGAATGTGACAAGAACTCGGGGTGAAATGTGCCCAGGAGTTCATTGAAAAACCCGGCGATCGCTGCCGCAGCGGCGGAGCTGATTCAGCCATGGCATTCACAGCCACAGCCGGCGTGGCAGGGCTCTCCGTTGGGGTGCCCCTTGGCGCAGACATCGCTGCAGAACAGCAGGGCGCCGTTGCGGAACGGGCTGTCCGCTTGCACCGTGCAGTGGCAGCCAGGGCAGGCGCACACCAGGGTGGCGGGTCTCTCCAGGGTGGTGGTCATGGCCTCTCCTTGCTGAGTGACGTTGCATCCAGTCTGACCCCACCGGCGCTCGGAAGGAGTGGCTTGCCGTACTGACAATCAAAGCTGGCGGATCTATCGATGAATCAGAGGCCACGACCAGGGCAGCTCGCGAGCCCAGACCTTGCAACCGGCCCAAGCCTTTGGCTTCTCGGGAGCAGTAGGGCGCCAGGCACGGGGCGCCTTTTTATTGGCCCCTTTCATGCTGTTGCAGGAGCAATGCCTCAACGCTGGCCACCTTGTCTTCCAGCGTCTGGTCACGATCGGTGCGGGTGTTGAGCTTCACGGTGGTGAAGATGCGGGGGGCGCCCATGGCGTGCACGGCCGCATGGCAGGCCTCGATTGCTGAGAACACCGGCGCCCACTCGCCCTCGATCGCGGTGCCGTTGGGGTGCAGCTGGATCTTGAGGCCGGCGTCGAGCAGCACCCGTTCACAGGCAGCGATGTAGGGCGCCAGGTTGACGCCGACCCCGATCGGCACAACGCAGAGATCGACGATCACCTTCATCCAGTGCCTCCGGAGCCTTCCTTGAGAAGGTTCCATCCTGCTGGCCCCTCTGCCTCCGGGCCATCAAGGCAGCTGGCTTCAGCGGCAGAGTGTGTGGGGACAGGCGGCGGTGGATGGCCTCCTCCGCGCCCGGCCTCCCAGTCGAAGCGGCCATGACCTCTCCGCAACTGATCCGTTCCTTTGAGCCAGCCGACTGGCCGGGGGTGTGGGGCCTGCTGGAGCCGGTGTTCCGTGCCGGCGAAACCTTCCCCCACGACCCGGCGATCACTGAAGCCGCGGCGAGAGGCCTCTGGGTGGAGCAGAGCCAGGCGGTGATGGTGGCCGTCGATGCAGGTGGGGCCGTGGTGGGGAGTTACTACCTCAGGCCCAATTCCCTGTGCCTCGGTGCCCACGTGGCCAATGCCGGTTATGTGGTGGCCGAAGCGTGCCGGGGGCAAGGCCTCGGCAGCAGCCTCTGCCAGCACTCGCTCCAGGCGGCCCGGCGGCTGGGGTTCCGGGCGATGCAGTTCAACCTGGTGGTGAGCACCAACACCGCCGGCATCCGCTGCTGGAAGCGCAACGGCTTCCGCACCGTCGGCGTTCTGCCCGGGGCGTTTCACCACAGGCAGCTCGGCTACGTGGATGCCCTGGTGATGGTTCAGGAGCTGCTCCGATCGGCTGGCTGAATCGCCGGCACCGGCCCAGAACTGGCCTGATCCAGCAGCGCCTGCTCACAAGCGTGAGGGGAGGGTCGATGCCATCCCTCCACGATTGCGGTGCCTGAGCCCTTCCCGTTTCAGCGCTCGGCGTCAGCTGGATGACGTCCGCATCGGCTCGCCGGCTCCAGCCTGAATCAGGCGGCAGAGGCGGTTGAGCTGGGCAGCCTCCTCCACGGTGTTGGCCAGGCCCGAGGCCAGGCTGGGTGAGCCCACCACGATCGAGAGGCACTGGGCGCGGCTGATTGCCACATTCAGCCGGTTGGGCTCCAGCAGAAAACCCAGGCCACGGGGGGCGCAGTCGCCATCGCTGGCGGTGAGGGAATGGATGGCCACCGGTGCCTCCTGGCCCTGGAAGCGGTCGACGGTGCCGACGCGGGCCCGTTGGCCAAGCCGCTGCTGCAGCCGATTGACCTGAACGTTGTAGGGCGCGGTCACCAGAATGTCGTTTGGGCTCAGCACCCCCCGATGTTCCCCGCCGCGGCGGGCATAGCAGTAGCCGTTGCCCAGCAACGCCTCCACCAGCTGCTCGATCCGATCGATCTCCGGCTCACAGCAAACGCTGCAGCCGCTGTGGGGCACCGCTTCAAAGACAAGCCCCTGGCCCGGCATGGGCAGGCCGCTGCGGCCGAGGAAGGGTTCACGCCAGCGGATGTGGTTACTGGCATTGGCTGGATGAGCCTGCAGGCGGCCGTCATAGAAGAGCTCCGAAACCATGGCGGTGAGGCTCGGCTCCATCCGCCAACTGGTGGAGAGAAACACGCCACGATCACCAGGCACCACCGCCCGGCCCTGCATCAGGTAGTCGAGGCAGGAGAGGCCGCTTTCGCCGGGATGGTCGGCCTGGGAGGGCTGGGCCAGTTGCTGCTGGTCGCCCACCAGCAGGACCCCTCGGGCGCAGTGGGCCATCACCAGCAGGTTGGCCAGGGACATCTGACCCGCCTCATCAATCACCAGCCAGTCGAAGGCCTCCTCCATCACGGGGCGAGCGAACATCCAGGCCGTGCCGCCCACCACGGCCATCGAGCCAGTGAGTGCATCGGGTTTGCAGAGCGCCACGGGCTGGCCGACCAGACCTTTGTCGTCTTTAGCGGTGCTGCATTTCACCACCTGCTGGCTGAGGCAACGGGCGGCGCAGCTGCTGTGGGCCTTGAGCAGCAGGTTGTTGATCGCTGCGTGGCTGTTCGAGCTGATCGCCACCCGCAGACCGCGCTGCACCAACTCGGCGATCATCTCGGCGGTGACGGTGGTCTTGCCCGTGCCTGGCGGGCCCTGGAGAGCGAGGGTCAGATCGCTGTGGGAGGCCAGAAACCCTGCCAACTCGGCGGGCAAAGCACTCGGATCGGCCGCGAGGGCGGCATTGAGCGGTACCAGCGGCTGCACGGCACGGCGCTCAAGCAGGTGAACGATGGCGGCCGGGATGGGCTTGTCACCATCCATCCAGCTCTCGGCCTGGCTCAGCAGGCTTTCCCGCAGAGATTTGCTGATGTCTTCTGGCACTTTGATCAGGGCCAGGGGGCCCTTGGGAATCTCCACGTCCAGCCCGTTGGCCTGCCGCTTCTCTCTGGCGCTCCAGGGGTACTTGAGCGTGAGGCTGCCCCGCTCGCCGTCGATCACCACGGCCGAAAGCTTCTGGCCGGTCTCGGGGATCTCCAACTTGATGGGCCCATCTCCCAGGGCGACATGGAGTTTGAGGGTCTGACTCGGATCGAAGCAGAAGGTGTGCAGGTCGGCCCCGGTGCGGGCACTGGGAACGCTTTCGGCGCTTTGCCAGACGGCGCCGTTGATCGCCTCGCCATCGGCGTCGAGTTCCTCTGGACTCTGCAGGGCCTTGCCCCTGCGATCGAAGTAGGCCCACCAGGCAACCTTGGCCTCGCGGTGATGGAACGGCAGCAGCTGGGCCAGCAGGCGCTGCACCCGCCAGCTCAGGCCCCGGGGGCCCGGTTGCTCCTGGGCGAGCAGCTCGGCTTCTGGGGCATTTGCGGCTGGATCGCTCTGGAGCGGCTCGGGCAACTCGGCGATCAACCTGGCACTGAGGGCTTCCAGGGGCCAGGGTTCTGCCTCAGGGCGTTCTTCGTCGGGATGGTCGAGCGGTTGATCGGGCAGGCCCTGGGCGCGGCGCAGCTCCAGCAGCCAGTCATGCAGCAGCACGGTGGAGACGCAATCGTCGCGGTTGTAGTCCTCGATGGCCTGAAGCCTGGGGCTGGCTTCTGGGGCTGCGCCCGGCAGGGAAGGCTCACCGGAGGACTGCCAGTGCAGGTAAGCGACGACGGAATCACCGGCATTGGTGACATCGGCGCCGCGGGGGCCCATGTAGAGCCCCTCCACCTTCTTGATCGAGTAGCTGCCCTCACCGAGCACGATCGAGCGGGTGACGATCGGCAGCAGGTCACAGAGCAGATCACTGCGCAACCAGTTGTCGATCACCGCCTCTCGGGTGGAATGCTGTTGGGAGAGGCGGCGCATCGCCGACTTTTCATAGCTGGCGTAGTGGTAGACGTGCAGGCCTGGATGACGGCGCCTTCGTTCCTCCACCCAATCCACAAACCCCTCAAAGGCCCGCTTTTCTCCCAGGGGGCTATGACCCCACCAGGCGATGAAGGCTGCCGACTCAGCCGGCGCCTCCCGGTAGCAGGCCCCAAAGAGGTATTCGAGCTTCTTGGCGGCAACGGCATCCTGGAGTCCCTCCATGTCGAACCAGATGTCGCCGGCATCGGCGGCGGGGAGGGCGGCTAAGCCCTTGCCCGGCTGCAGGGGGCGCACCAGGAAGGCGGGCTTGCCATCGGCCCCATGGGGTGTGAGTTGCAGCTGGGCCTGCTGACGCAGCTCGAACAGGATCTCGGCCGCAAGGCCAGCGATGCTGGCGCCGGGTGCCAGTGCCGCCAGCTGCTCGATCGTGTGGATGCCGGCGGTCTTGAGCTTGAGGCGCTGGGTCTGGCGCATGTTGGCCACCAGCACGAGATCCCGCTCGGCAATCAGGCGCTCCTCGATGAAGGCGCTCCAGCTGCCGAGATCACCGGGTTCATCCTCCGGCGGCGAGGCGGAATCGAAGGAAGCACAGAAATCGCGGTAGCGGTTGCGGAGCTGCTGGTACCAGGCCCAGAAACGATCGGTGTCATAGGTCTGGAAGCGGCCACCACCGAGAAACAACTCGAAGCGATCGGGCCGTTGCCCCAGCAATGGGGTGAGCAGCTCGACGTAGGCACAGGCCTGGACCAGAAAAGTGGTGCGTGGCTTACTGGCCAGCTTGCATTCGATCGGGATGTAGCTCCAGTCGCCGAGATCTGAGGGCTGGGGAATCCTGCGCAGCACGTCGGCCGAGCCGCGGATCTCTCCGTTGTTCAGTGAGGCCTGATGGATGAAGTCAAACCCTGCTGCCATCGCCTCGCGGGTGGCGACGTAATCAGCCTCGTTCTGCTTGCCGGCCAGGCGGGCGATGCGATAGCCCTCGGCTTCCAACCTGTTGAGCAACACCTGCTCAAGGCGCAGACCATCGGCGAACAGTTGCTCATCAAGGGATGAGGGAGGTGGTTGCTCGCCCGTGAAAAGCCCCCTGGCTTTGAGCTCCTCCCACCAGGCACCTGTCCGGGGGCTGCGGCTGAAAAGGGCGAGTTGGCTGGGGGTGATGGAGCGGGAACCGGTTCCAGGGCCTACTTGACCCTCAGGAGGGTTGTCAACGGACTCAGGCATCATTCATGTTCTCTTCTATAGACGGTTTCCCAAGTTCCAGCCTCACGCTGATGCTCCTCATCCAGCGGAGGGACCACAAGCATCATCGTCCCCATGGCTCTATAGAGCTGGTGCAGCGGAGCCATTGTTTGCCAGAGGTTGTGCTTGCGCTTGACAAGGTTGGCCACGTCCTGGCCAATCCAGACGAGCTGCTGGAAGGGTGCGTCGGTGGGATGCAGGCTAAGAATCTCATCGAGGGTGAGGGCCTGCACGACTGGAGACAGCGCCTCATCTAACAGCAGGTAATGAAAGGGGCTGTCGATGGCCAGATCACGCGCCTCATGGAAGTAATCCAAGTAGTGCAGATCTCCGGTTACCTCATAAGGCCGCCTCAATTGGCTCTGGTAAAAGTTCAAGCCGCAAGGTGGTCAACACCCCACTGCAGAACGCCCCCGTATCAATCCCGATCCGATGCGGCAACCGCGTCACCTTGTAGTCATGTCGAAAGGTATGCCCATGCACCACGGTGTAGGGCAACCCGTGGGGCTTGGTGAGAAACGGCCGCCGGATCCAGATCAGATCGTCTGTGGCCTGGTGCTCCAGGCGGATGCCGGGGCGCACGCCGGCATGGACGAACAGATAGTTACCGCGGATGGCTGTGAACGGCAGCTGCTCGAACCAGTCCCGGCGCTCGCGGGCCAGGGGCAGGAGGTCGGGGTTGCCGCCGTTGCACAGCCACAAGTTCACGTCCTGGTCCTGCGCTCTTGGCGCCAGCGCATTCAGCAGCATCTGCTCGTGGTTGCCCCGCAGCACCGTCACCGCCGCCAGGCCGAAGGCGCCAGGGTTCTCCTGCAGCTGCCAGACCCGCTCCAACACCTTGCGATCCCCCTCGGCTTCGGGGGCCCGATCGATCAGGTCCCCCAGGAAGATCAGCTCCGCCCCCGTGTCCAGGTGCGGCCTGAGTTCCTGCTCCAGCAGGGAGGCGCAACCGTGCACATCCCCGATCGCCACCAGCTCAGGTCTGTTCATCGTCGCCCTCCCAGACGTTCAGGCTGGAGCGCTGCGACTCCCGCTTCAGGTTCTTGCGGCTGCGGTTCGGGTCGCTCTTGAGCATGGCCAGCTTTTCGTTCAGCAGGTCGAGCTCCCGCGAGAGCCTGGGGCTGGCTGGCATCGCCGACAACTCCTCATAGAGCTGGCTCAGGTTGAGGGTGGCGCTGCTGACATCCCCCCGATCAAGCTCGGCGATCACATGTCTGCGCTCCCGGTTGGCCCGCAGCAGCGCCAGTTGTTCAGCCACCGCCTCATCGGGGTCCAACTGCTTGATCTCCTCGCTGTCCATCACCGGCAAGGTCAGATGCTCGATCAGGGTCTGGCGTTCGCTGCCACCGGGAGCCTCCCAGGCCAGACGCACGCTGAGGATCTCCTGATTGGGGATCCAGGCGGGCAGCTTGAGCTGCACACCCACATTGAGCTCCTGGCCGGCGCGCAGGTTGGGGAGCTGGTGGTTGCCCGCACCGGTGGGCCTGAGGTCGTTGAGCAGATCGACCACCTCGGCGCCATGCTTGCCGCGCACCCCCAGGCTCACCCGCCGCCCGATGGTGGTGGCCAGGCCCTGAAGCTCGGAGGCGTAGAGATCGGCCAGCTGGCTGGGGCTTTCGATGTGGGCCAGGGTGCCATCGCCTGCAGCGGCCATGGCCCCCATCAGGTCTTCATCGAAGTCCGCCCCCAGGCCAAAGGCACTGGTGCTGATGCCCCGCTGGGTGAGACCCGCCACCTTGACGCCGATCTCGGTGGTGTCAGTGAGGCCATGATTCGCCTGGCCATCGGAGAGCAGCAGCACCCGGTTCAGTTGGGCGGCGTCGAGGTGTTCGGCCACCTGGGTGGCTCCAGCCAGCCAGCCATCGAAGAGGGCCGTGGAGCCACCGCTGTGGATCGTGTTGATCGCGGCGATGAAGGGCTGGGGATCGGTGACAAGCGTGGAAGGAACGACAACCTGCACCTCGTCGTCGAAGCTGACGATGGCGAGGCGATCACGGTTGGTGAGTTCACCGGCCAGGAAGCGGGCTGCCTTGCGGGCATAGCTGAGCTTGGTGCCGCCCATCGAGCCGGAGCGGTCGATCACCAGGGCCAGGTTCAGCGGCGGGCGCTGCTGACGTTGGGGCTCAGCCAGCAGGGCTGGGGGTGTGATCGTGAGCAGCAGATCAAGGCTTGACGGGCGATCAGAAGCAACCGCCGGCCGCAGGGGCCGGAAGCGCAGGGTGGGTTGGGTCATGGCTGGGTTGGCGGTGGTACCAGGAAAAAGGGATTCAGCTGAAGGGGTCGTCGATCAGTTCGTTGAGCCGATCCAGCAGACGCTTGAGCCACTGCTGACGGCGGGAACCGGCAGGCGGAAGGGAAACGGATTCGCGGACGTGAACTTCGATCCCGGGGGCGAGGGTGAAGCGCAGCCAGCGGCTGGAGGCCTCCCGAGTGCTGCCCCCGAAGCGGGAGCCAGATGGAGAACGTTCCGAACGGGCCTGGGTGGAGAGGGGTTCGCTGAGCATCCCGAGAACGGGACTGAGCGAATGGGTTTTGCTCAACAGGTGGGCAGGGAAGTCGTCGTTGGTTGGGGTGGATTCCTTTGAGGACTGCAGATCCTGGAGGTAGTCGAGGGCGGCACGGGAAGCCGGCGGGGAAGAAACGGTGGCCGCCGCCCCCACCCCATCGAGCAGCTCCAGCTGTTGCTCCAGATCGGCGTCGGCCAGAACGCAGAGGGGAGCAATGGCCGAAAGACTGAGACCGCGCCGGGCCAGGGCACGCACCAACACCAATTGCAGGAGGTGGCGGTGGGAATAGACCGCACTGCGGCCCTCCTTGCCGGGGCGATCGATCAACCCCTGGGTGGCGTAGAGACGCACGGTGCGAGATGAGATCACCTCTCCCAGCAGCTTGCCGGCAACGAGGAGGAGTTCCTCGAGGCCGTAGAGGGCGTCAGCTGGAGTGGAGACCTTCACCATCGCTCAATTATGCACACTTGCATTGCAGGTGTCAAGCGATTAAGCTTGATCCCCCAGTGACCAACTCGCCATCAACCACCCCGCCCCCGACCACGTACAAGGCCACACCCGCTTGCTGGAGCACTTGCAGCACCTGGCCCGGCCCCGCCATGCCCGCTGGGATCCCCTGGGCCTGATGGCGGTGCGCGCCTACTTGGGCGAACAGCTGGGCGCCCTGGGGCCGGTGGAGGAGCGCCACTTCCGTGAGGGGATCGATGCGGGCACCAACCTGATCCTCAAGCTCCCTGGTCAGCGCCCGGAGCTCGATCCCCTACTGGTGGCGGCCCACTACGACGGCCCCTTGCACTCGATCGGCGCCGACGACAACGCCTCCGGTCTGGCGGCCCTGATCGAGCTGGCGGTGCACTGGAAGGCCCAGCCGTCCCGAAGGCCGATGTGGATCGTGGCCTTCGATCAGGAGGAATGGGGCATGGTCGGCAGCAGCGCCCTGGCCCGCGAACTCCAGGCCAGCGGCCAGAAGTTGAAGTTGATGGTGAGTCTGGAGATGCTTGCCTACACCGCCGCCACCCAGAGCTATCCCCATCCGGCGATGCGGGCGCTCTACGGCGATCGGGGCGACTTCATCGCCGTGGTGGGCAACCTAGGCGCCGCAACGATGTTGCCTGGCCTGGCGAGCCACATGGGGAAGCACGTGGTCACCAAGGTGCTGCCGGTGCCCGATGCCGGCCGCTCGATGCCCGATGTGCGCCTGAGCGACCACAGCCCCTTCTGGGATGCGGGCTACGACGCCGTGATGGTCACCGACACCTCCTTCCTGCGCAACCCGCACTACCACCAGATGAGCGACACCATCGACACCCTCGATCTGCCCTTTCTCGCCGCTGTCACCGAGGGGTTGAAGGCGGGGCTGGGGGCGCTCTGAGCACCAGTGGTGATGGGGTGTGGCCCAGGAGTGAGGTTTGCCGTACTGACAGCACGGCCAAACGGCACGATCCATGAATCAGGGGAAACAACCAGGGCGGAGAGCGAGCCCAGACCCTGCAACCGGTCCGAGCCCTTTGCTTCTGTGCAGCAGATGGGCGCCCGACAAGGGTCGGCCTGCATTGTTGCTGAGCAACCAAACCACCGGCTTCAAGGCAGGGGCCAGGCCAGGCAGACGGCATCAGGCTGACGGTGCTGGGCTGCTGCTGTTGCCTGCGGTTGGCGGGGGAGTTGACAGGGGCTCTTGACTCGATCAGCTGCTGCGTGGAACAGCTGATTAACATTTCGCTGCTTACTGACATCCGGCATCTGACTTCTGGCCATGGCGCGACCATCCGTTCAGACCATCTCCGCCCAGCTTGGCGTGAGCCTGATCACCGTTTTGGCCTGCGATCCTGGCTGGGCCCAGCAGAAGGGCTACGGCCAGACCTTCGGGACCACCCCAAGGGAGGGTGAGATCTACGACAACTACGTCAAGCCCGGGGCCGGAGGCGGCCAGCCGCTCAGTTCCCCCAACATTCTGGGTGTGCTGGAAAGGCTGAGTGGCGCCCCTGCCAAGCCCAATCCCACACCTCCCGGATCAGCGATCGACCAGGCCATCAGGTCTTTCGACGCAAAGGCTGATCCTGCCGGTCCGACGTCTTCCCCGCAGTTGCCGATGTCTCTGCCATCCCAGCGACAAGCCGGATCACCAGATCAGACGCAGTGAAACCGACGCAATGAAAGGAGAGGGCCATGGCGTGGCCAGGCAACAAACTCAAAACACAGGACTAAACGCACAGGCCTCAACACACAGGCCTCAACGCACAGGCGTAGTCATCCCTGCTGTGATGGTCGCCAGTCAACAGAGCCGTTCTCGTTCCTCCGGCAATCAGCAGGAGACCATTGAGGGGTGAGCATCAACCTGGCGCTGCTGGAAGACGGCCTGGCCATCGCTGAGGGCAGAGTGGACAGTCATGAAAAGAGCCCGGCGACAAGGGCACCGGGCTCTGAAGCGGTTTGGTTGGTGGGGGCGGAGCTGCTGACGCTGGCGCCTGGGGCTAGTTGACTAGTGGGACCTCCCGTTGGGCCCGGGGCACCTGAGGCAGAGCCGTTAACGGTGCGATGGACGATGCCGAGGCTGATCAGACAGCCGCGACACACCAGGGAAGTCAGCGATCCGTCGAGCGTGTTGGAGCAGGGACCGGATCGTCAGCGCGCTCCTGGCTGCTGCTCAGGTGGGGTGTCTTCCATGGTCTGGAGCCTCCCGGTTGCCGATGAACTCACAATCGGCCCACCGGCTGGCTGGGGCAATAGGCCTTTATGCCTGAGTCAGCCAGCCCCGGATCCTGGCCAGCCGGCCCGCTTCCTGGACCGCCACGACGGAGCGCTTGGCACGGCGTTTCAGGTCGTCCTGGCCCTGGGCCCGCAGCAGGTAGGCCTCCATCGCTTCCAGGATTTCGATCACGGTCAACCTCCAGGATTCGGCCATTGGTTGCTGAAATTGGATGGTGTGAGCGGCAACAAAGACAAGGAGCTGGAGGATCCCCAGGGCTATGGGGTGATCGAGTTCGCCTACAACCAGATGGCTGAGGCTGCCGGGATCACGATGAGTGAATGTCGCCTGCTGGAGGAAAAGAACCGCCGCCATTTCATGACGCGACGCTTTGATCGTGATGCCGCTGGAGCCAGGCTCCACATGCAATCGCTTGGCGCCATGGCCCATCTTGACTACAACGAACCGGGCAGCTCCAGCTACGAGCAGGCCTTTGTCGTGATGCGCCAGCTGCGCCTGCCCATGCAGGCCACCGAAGAGCAGTTCCGCCGCATGGTGTTCAATCTTGCCGCCCGCAACCAAGATGATCACGTCAAGAACATCGCCTTTCTGATGGATCGCCAAGGCCAGTGGTCGCTTTCACCGGCTTTTGATGTCACCTGGAGCTTCAATCCCCAGGGCGACTGGACGGCCACCCATCAGATGTCTGTCAATGGCAAGCGCGATCAATTCAACCGCGCCGATCTTGAAGTCGTTGGCCGCACGGCCCAGCTCAAGCGTGGCCGCGCCGAAACCATTGCCTAGCAGGTCATCACCGCGGTGCGAGCTTGGCCCCGCTTTGCGGCGGAAGCGGGAGTGCCTGAGGCCACCTGGAGCGAGATTCAGAGCAGCCACCGCTTAACCCTCCTTCAGCCCTGACCAGGCCTGGCCTGCTCCTTGGGCCGCCGCAACTGACGAATTGGAGCACTTGATGGCCTTAAGTCGTCATGGCTGACGATCTGGTTCAGTCGATTGTGGGGCTGATGGCCGTCAGCGCACCAGTCCCGGATGCCTGCATCCCTGAGCGATGCTGGTGCGGGAGTGCTTTTGATCGATCGGCTCGCCGATCACGACAACCTGGCGGTGCCGAGGGCCACACCGGCCACGATCACCAGGTGGGAGCAGCCTTCAGTTGGAGCCGCCGCCTGCGCAAGCGCATGTCGACAGCCAAAACCACCCAGCTCAGCTGAATCGCCACATCTGCGTCAGGCACGTTTCTGTAGCCGGAATTTCTGATGCCCTTCAGCTGTAGGGGCTCGTGACGGCAAGCTGCCTGCTCTCGGCGACGCCATCGGTGATCAGCAGCGCCTGAGGACCGGTCCTGGACTGCCGCCGCCAGGCCTCCCCGCCGGTGAGCAGAGCGGAGCCGATCAGCAGGGCGGCAAAGCCACGGCGCAGCTGGCGGTCGGGAAGGTGGGGCGCCAGCCGCTGGCCGATCACAGCGCCGACGAAGCCACCCAGCAGCAGCGGGAGCATCAGCGGCAGGCTGGCAGCGGGCCAGTGGCCCAGGGCGGCCATGGCCACCAGGCTGTTGATGGCGATCAGCAGCAGGCTGGTGCCGCTGGCCAGCGGCATCGGCAGACCAGCCAGGAGCACGAGGGCAGGCACGATCGCAAAGCCACCACCCACCCCGGCGATACCGGTGAGCAGGCCGATCAGCACACCTTGGCTGCCCAGAAGCAGGAGGGAACCCACCACACGCCTCGCCGCCACCTGACCGGTGGCCCTGCGCCGGGTGAGCAACCAGGCGGCCAGCAGCGCCGCCGCAGTGAACACCCCCAGCTGAACCGGTTCACTCACCTGGCCGGCCTTCACGAAGCTGCCGCCGATCCAGCTGCCCACCAGGGCCGGGACCCCGAGGATCAGGGCCGGTTTCGGGGCCACCTGGCGGCGCCGGAGGTAGGGCCCGAGATTGCCGAGGGCCATCAACGTGACCACCAGCAACGACAGGGGAACGGCCTCCCGGGTGGGCAGCGCCGCGCCACTGATCAGCAACGGCATCAGCAGGATCGAGCCGCCGGCACCGAGCACGGCGAGCAGGAAACCGATCACGGCCCCCCCGACGCCGAGCAGAACCAGAACGGAGGTGATCAAATCGACACCCTGCTCCAGACCATCCGGCCCGGGGGAGGCTGTCGCCAGCTGGAGACATCCGCCCTGGTGATGGGCAGGCGGAGCCTGAACCGGCCTGGAGAGCGGTCGGAGCTCCCTGGCCGCAGGGGATTCCGGTGAGCAACAGAGAAGGCCATCAAGCACTCGCTGACAACTATGACGCTAGCAACATAAAGGGCGCAAACGCAAGCAGGCCGCCGAGCCGATCCGAGCCCAGAAGACGAACCGCCCCACCCTGGGAATCGCGCTACTATTGATAAGTCATTATGTCGTTAAAATCATGGCATTGAACAAGCGCTTTGGGGCGCTGCTGAAGCGGGGAGTGCTCGGCGTTCTGCCGCTGTTGATGGCCGTTCTGCTGGGGGCAGCTCCAGCTCAGGCGGCGGATGGCTGGTCGCTCAAGGACCAGGCCGGCCATCGCCTCAGCGCCCAGATCTTCGAGCAGCCCTTCCCGGACTACGCCTCCGGCCTGCGCATCCGCCTCAACGCCATCGACACCCAGACAAGCCTGGATCACAGCGCCGACCTGTTGTTGAGCGATTCGATCGGCCAGGAGTGGAGCCTGCCCAACCGCAGCGAAGAGATCGTGCCAAGGGATGGCTCGGCGGTTCCGAGCGGATCAGCCCAGTTCGATCTCGATGCCCTGATGCCACGGCCCAGTGAAGCCCTGCCACTCCACCTGACGGTCACCGGCACGAAGGCGACCCTGAACTTTGATCTCAGTCCCGAGCAGGTGATGGAACTCCACGCGATGGGCTCGGTGCCGCGGCGCAGCGACCAGAGCTGAACGCCGCGGGGGTGATGCACGCCAGGCCGTTATCAGCCGGCCATGGTGACGAACTCCTCGGCCACCGAAGGGTGCAGGGCCATGGTGCGATCGAAGTCGGCCTTGGTGGCGCCCATGCCGATCGCGATGGCGGCCATCTGGATGATCTCGGCGGCATGCTCGCCCACCATGTGGACGCCGAGCACCCGGTCGGTGGCCTGCTCGACGATCAGCTTGAGCAGAACCCGGGGGCCACGGCCGGGCAACGCCTGGCTCATCGGACGGAAACGGGCCCGGTGCACCCGGATGCCGTCGGCTCCGCAGCGCTCGATCGCCTGCTCCTCACTGAGGCCGACGCCCGAAAGCTCCGGCTGGGAGAACACGGCGCTCGCCACCAGAGCGTGATCCACCCGGCGCGGCCTGCCGCCGTACACCGTGTCCGCGAACGCCCGTCCCTCATCCACCGCCACAGGGGTGAGGCAGATCCTGTCGGTCACGTCTCCCACCGCGAAGACATGGGGGAGGTTGGTGGTCTGATCGGCATCGACCGGGATGCGATGGCCAGCCGTGGCGATCCCGGCGGCTTCAAGGTTCAGTCCCTGCAGGAAGGGGCGGCGGCCCGTGGCCAGCAGCACACCACCGCAGGCGATGGTCTCACCGCTCTGGGTGGTGATGACCCGCTCGCCGGAGGCGGTGGCGGTGATGGCTGCCGGACTGTGGCAGAAGCGAAGGTCGATTCCAGCCGCCGCCATCGCCTCCTCGACCGCCTTGCCGGCTTCCCGGTCGAACCCGCGCAGCAGGTGATCACCGCGCACCAGCTGGACCACCCTCACCCCCAGGCCGTTGAGGATGCAGGCGAACTCGCAGGCAATGAAGCCGGCACCCACCACCACCACGGTGGCTGGGAGTGATTCCAGCAGGAACATGTCGTCGGACACCCAGCCCAGTTCGCTGCCGGGGATGGCGGGACGATGGGGGCGACCGCCGACGGCGATCAGGATGCGCTCGGCGGTGAGCTGGCGCGACCCGCCACCGGAGAGGGTCACCTCGATGGCACTGGGTCCGCAGAAGCGCCCCCAGCCGCTCACCAGCTCAACGCCCGCCGTCTCCAGAAAGCCGATGTGCAGGGTGTTGAGCCGATCCACCTCGGCGCGGACATGGGCGAGCAGGATGGCCGGATCGGGGCGGCTGGAGCCCAGCTGCCAGCCATAGCTGGCTGCATCGGCCAGCAGGTGGCGATAGGCCGAGCCGTAGACCAGCAGCTTCTTGGGGACGCAGCCGCGAATCACGCAGGTGCCTCCCACCCGGTCTCCCTCCACGATGGCGACGCGGGCGCCGTGGGAGGCGGCCCGCTTGGCGGCTGCCAGGCCGCCGGAGCCGGCACCGAGCACGATCAGATCGAAGGGTTCGCTCATGGGGCAGCCGAAGGAGACAGGTCAGACCTTCCTAGGTTCCTGCAGGGAGGAGGAGGCATCGATCCGGTTCCAGGGCATCGCGGCCAGCAGCCGGGCCATGCCGCAGAAGCCGCTGATTCCCGCGAAGGTGAGGCCGGCGCCCACGAACCCACTCAGCCAGATCCAGCCTGGGGCCACGGTCTGGCTGAGGATCACCCCCAGCAGCACCAGGCTGCCGGCGGCGATCTGCACCTGGCGCATCAGCGGCAGGGGGGCGCCCCTGAGTTTGCGGACTGGAAAACCGGCCTGCTGCCAGGCGGGCACGCCACCGATCAGGTCGGCCACGGGTTGGGAATGCCCCTCACGCAGCAGCTGGCCGATCGCCTTGGTGCTGCGGTTGCCGCTCTGGCAGACCAGCACCAGCGGGCCCCGCGGCAGATCGGCCTGGGTGATGCGCGCCAGTGGCACATTGAGGCTGCCGCTGATGTGGCCGGAGGCATATTCGATCGGTTCGCGCACATCGATCACGGTGACGCCTCGTGCTGCCAGCTGGTCGGCGAGGTCGTGGGCACTGATGCGGGTTGGAGTTGCCGTGGTGGTCATGGCTGAGAGGGGGTGTGGGAAAGCGGGAAACCCTCGGCCGCCCAGCGGCTGAGGCCACCGTGGAGGTTGGCCACCTGCTGCCGGCCGGCCTTGAGCAGTTGCTGGGTGGCCAGCGCTGAGCGGCTGCCGGAGTGGCAGACCACCACCAGCGGGCGATCGACTGGGATTTCGCCGAAGCGGCCTTCCAGCTCCGGCAGGGGGATCAGCAGGCTGCCGGCCACCCGGCCGTCCGGCCCGTTGAATTCCTCGGTGGAGCGCACATCGAGCACGGTGAGATCGCTCTGATGGGCGACCACCCAGGCGGGGTTGAGTTCCGGCAGGCCGGCATAGCTGCGGGCCACCGGCGCCCAGGCGGGCGCGGCTGCCGCCTGGCGGGGCTTGCCGGAGCGCATGTTGCCGGGCAAGGCTTCGGCGATCCTGTGGGGATGGGGGAGCTTCATGGCCTCCATGTGCCCCACGAAATCCCGCTCGGTGGCGTTGCCGCCCAGCCTGGCGTTGAAGGCTTTCTCTTCTGCCACCGAGGTGACGCTGCGGCCGGTGTAGTCGTGGCCGGGATAGAGCAGGCAGGTGTCGGGCAGGCTGAGGATCTGCCCGGTGATCGAGGCCCAGAGGGTGTGGGCATTGCCCTGCTGGAAATCGCAGCGGCCGCATCCGCGAACCAGCAGGGCATCACCGGTGAAGGCCAGGGCGTGGTCGTCGAGCACGAAGCTGAGGCAGCCATTGGTGTGGCCCGGGGTGGCGCGCACCTCCAGGTACCGCCCGCCGAAGGCGATCTGATCGCCATGGCTCAGCTGGCGGCTGACGTTGTCGGCACCGGCGGCGGCGGCCAGGCCGATGGCACAGCCAGTGGCCTCGTGCAGCAGCCAGCTCCCGGTCACGTGGTCGGCATGGGCGTGGGTGTCGATCGAGGCCACCAGATCGAGGCCCAGCTCGCGGATCAGGGAGAGATCACGGCCGTGCTGCTCGAACACGGAATCGATGATCACCCCCTGGCGGCTGGGCACATCGGCCAGCAGGTAGGTGAAGGTGCCGGTGTCGGCATCGAAGAGCTGGCGGAACAGCAGCGGCGCGCCGCCGGCGGCGGCGGCCAGGGAGAACAAGGGCGCAGCAGCGACGGCCATGGACAGGATCATTCACCAACTGCTATGAGCATAGCCGCATTAAGCGCATCAAAGCCAATGGCTGGCTGTTGCGCGGCGAAGCTCCCCGCCAGGCACTGGCGCGTTTGAAGGAAACGGATTGCCCATCGCCGCCGTGGCCAGGATCCAGGCCACCCTCGCCACCTTTCCGTCCATCGAGCAGGCCACCCTCGATGGCTCAAGAGCCCTCGGGCGCCACCGTCCCTGCTCCGGCATCGACCTCACCCTCTCCGGCATCGGCCTCGATCACCGCACCCTTGCCCGCCTCGATAACGCCCTCGACGATCTGCTGCTGCCCTGGCGCTTCGACCTCTCGCTGCTGGCCGCGCTCCAATCCCCCGAGCTGATCGATCACAGCCAACGGGTGGGGGTGGTGTTCTACCGGCGTGGGGATCGGCCCTGAGCAACCTGAAGGGGTCGTAGGCGATGCTCGGTTTTTCCTGCATCAGAAAGTCCGGTTTATCTGCATCAGAAGCTCCGTCTTTCCTGCATTAGGAGACCGGTACCTGCTGCATTGGCTGCCGCCCCACGGCCTCCGGCTACCGTCCCCGCATCGCCGATGCCGAGTTGCGCGCCTGACTGGGCTCCGCTGGCGCGGTGGGGATCGAGGGCCCCTAGCCGCAGGCTGTGAAGCAGTGAGCCTGCGGCAAAACCCGCCTGGCCCAGCAGCTCGCTGCCTCCACGGTGCTGCTGGATGTGGACACCGCCGCCCGCCAGGCGCTGGCGGTGGATCCGGCTCTGGTGCTGGCGGGGCCTCGGCCGCGCCTGCTGGATGAGTGGCAGGTGGAGCCGGCGCTCTGGAACCAGGTGCGGCGGTTCCGGCCGATGACGCCGACCGTCACAACGGAGCGGGGCGCTTTTCATTTCTGCGGCTGCGGCCGATGAGCCTCGTTGAAAGTGGCGCCGGTGAGCTGTACCGATCCGGGGTTGGCGGTGGCGCTCGATGGCGAAGTTCCACTACCGCGATGACTACGGGGTCGAGGTGGACGCGATCGTGCAGCTGCGCGATGGCCGCTGGGGTGCCATCGAGATCAAGCTCGGCCCGGGCCAGGTGGAGGCCGCCTTTCTGGCGGTGGTGTGCGGCAGCGGCTATGGCTACCGGCGGGCGGATGGCATCGCGGTGGATGAACTGCTGCTGGGCTCCATCGCGGCCGAGATCCAGGCGGAGATCCCCGGCGCCGAGGTGCGTCTGGTTGGCGTGCCATTCGCGCTTCGAAGAGACGGATGCCCTGGGCTGGAAGCTGGCCCATCACCGCCTGCCGATCGAGCTGTTGCTCTGCTCCGCCAGTGAGGTGGAGGAGCGGCGCCATGGGCGGAGCAATGTGATCGCCGATGCTGTTGCCGATCCTGGCCAGCCCCAGGTGATCGGCCTGTTGTTCACGGGATTTCAGCCCAAGGAGTGCAGGCCGATCGGGTTGCCCTCGGTGTCGATCACAACCGAGATGAAGCCGAACTGACCGATCGCCATCTTGGGGCGGCAGACCTGGCCGCCGGCGGGAACGACACGGCCTTCCTCCACGGCGCAATCCTCACAGCTGAAATACACCATCGTGCCGCCTTGGCCCGGTTCACAGCCCGCCATCTGCATCAGTGCGCCACCGGCCCCCACCCGGCTGTCATCCATCGGGAAGCACCAGTAGGCCATCTCCGGACTTGACATGTCCTCGAACTCCACCTCGAACACGGCTGCATAGAACGCCTTGGCGCGCTCCATGTCGGACACGTTCAGCTCGAACCAGGTGACCGGGTTGGGTGCCATGGCCGGGGCGGCAGTGGGGCAGTTCGGATTGTATCTTCGGCCGCTGATCAGTCTTGCCGGCCGGTGTTCTGGCCTACCTCCCAGCGCCCACCGGGCAGCAGGAGCGGCTGGGCGGAAGAATGAAGCCGATGCCCGCACCCCCCGCTTTCCCCATGAACATCGACGGCAGACCCTGGCGCACGATCTGGTTGGAGGAGGGGGGGCGCTCAGTCGGTGTGATCGATCAGACCCTGCTGCCGCACCGCTTCGAAACCCGCTCGCTCGCCACACTCGATCAGGCGGCGACAGCGATCGCCACCATGGTGGTGCGGGGGGCGCCGCTGATCGGTGTCACCGGGGCCTACGGGCTGATGCTTACCCTGCAGCACGATCCCAGCGATGCGGCGTTGGCGGCTGCCTTCGAGCAGCTCAACGCCACCCGGCCCACGGCGATCAACCTGCGCTGGGCGCTGGAGCGGGTGCGGGCGCGCGTGCTGCCGCTGCCGGTAGAGCTGCGGGCCGAAGCCGCCCGGGTGGAAGCCGCCGCAATCGCCGAGCAAGACGTGCAGATGTGCGAGGCGATCGGTGACCACGGCCTGGCGCTGCTGCGCGCCATCGCCACGGCACGGCCGAGCGAGCGGCAGCAGGAGCCCCTCAATGTGCTCACCCACTGCAATGCCGGCTGGCTGGCCACCGTCGACTGGGGCACGGCCCTGGCGCCGATCTACAAGGCGCACCGCAGCGGGATGCCGATCCACGTGTGGGTGGATGAAACCCGCCCCCGCAACCAGGGCGCCAGCCTCACCGCCTTTGAGCTGGGGCGGGAAGGGGTGCCCCACACCGTGATCGTCGACAACGCCGGCGGCCACCTGATGCAGCACGGCGAGGTAGATGCGGTGATCGTGGGCACCGATCGCACCACCCGCAGCGGCGATGTGTGCAACAAGATCGGCACCTATCTCAAGGCCCTCGCCGCCCATGACAACGGCGTGCCCTTCTATGTGGCCCTGCCGTCCTCCACGATCGACTGGACAATCGACGACGGGATCGCCCTGATCCCGATCGAGGCGCGCTCAGCCGAGGAGGTGACCCACATCAGCGGCAAGCCGGCGGGGAGCTCCGCAGACCCTGCCGCCGCCCAATCCGCCGCCACCACGGTGCAACTCACCCCCGATGGCAGCGCCGGCTTCAACCCCGCCTTTGACGTGACCCCCGCCCGGCTGGTCACGGCCCTGATCACCGAGCGGGGGGTGGCACCGGCGAGTGAGGCGGGCCTCAGAGCCCTGTACGGAGAGTGACGCGACCGGATTCGATGACGGTGGCCTGGGCAGCAGCAATGGCAGGCCCGGAAGCAGCGAGTTGGTGAGTTCCAGCCGCCGGAGAAGAGCGGTCATGGCTTGCGGCAGGGCTGGGGAAGGGGAAAGGCAAGAATGCAGCGGTGCAAACGGAACTGACGCTGCTTCCTACACCATGTCATTCCGTCTGAAATGCCCAAGCCCTGGTTCATCCGCTCCAGCTGATGTTCAGCAGCTGCCCTTTGCAGAGGAATGCTGCCGCCTGCTTGGTCTCAACGGATTTGTGGTTCTGGATGGAGTGTTACCAGTCTCGATGATCCACCGCCTGGAAAGCTCGTTTTTGGAGAGCTTCTCGCAGGATTGTTCTCCCGAAGCATTCCTTCTCAGGGAAGATGTGTTCCAAGTTGGCAACCTCAGATGGATGGTTACCCTGCCAATGGCGGGGCCCTTTGCAGCCACGTGCGTGTACGCCAATCAATGGATATATCCGCTCGCCAGAAAAGCTCTTGGGGATTGCATGGTCATCGATTCATTCGGCCTTGTGCTTTCGTTTCCCGGCTCAAAACAGCAGCATCTGCACAGGGATTCCACACGGCTCTTCAAAAGTGGACTTGACGCTTTCCTCCCTGCTCACGCCCTTACGGTCGCCATTCCACTGGTCTCGATGGACGAAGAGCACGGATCAACGGCTTTCTATCCGCAAAGCCATCGCCAGCTGGATTCAGCGACAGATGAGGGCAGTCCGTATGTGCCTGATGTGCCGGTGGGCTCCTGCCTGGTCTGGGATTTCAGAACGCGCCATGGCGGCACACCAAATCGCTCCACCAGGGTGCGTCCACTTCTGACGTTCACATATGCAAGGGAATGGTGGTACGACATTGACAATTACAAAGACGGCAAGCAATCCAAGATCCTGATCTCGGATCAGGATCGGGGGCGAGTGCCTGAGGAGCACAGGCATCTGTTCGCTCGCCTGATGGGTCGCCATTCCTCAGCCGGCGACCATCTCCCCCCTGGTTGAGCCTGTGGTTGGCCTGCTGGGCGGGTACCAGGAAGCGGGATCAATCAACAGGGCGGGCGGCTGCGTTCAACACCGTTGGTCGCAGCCAGGAGCGGTAGGTTCGCCGAGAAGCCCTCACCATTGGGTCAGCAGGATCGGCCATGCCTGGGATCGGTTGTTCATGAATCCCAACCACGCCCTCGAGCGGCTCAAGGCGGGCAATCATCGCTACGTGAGCGGTGATGCCTCCCACCACCATCAATCAAGCAGCCGGATGCGGGTGATTGCCGCAGGCCAGCACCCGTTCGCGATCATCCTCGGTTGCGCCGATTCGCGGGTGCCACCCGAGATCATCTTTGATCAGGGCCTCGGTGACCTCTTCGTGATCCGGGTGGCGGGCAACATCCTTGATGATGCGATTCTTGGCAGCATCGAATATGCGGCAGAGGAATTCGGCACCTCCCTGGTGGTGGTGCTGGGCCATGAGCGCTGTGGCGCCGTGGCCGCCACCCTCAAACACGCCGAGATCCCCGGCCACGTGAGCACCCTGCTCAGGGCGATCCAGCCAGCCGTTGATCGGGCCAGGGATCAACCGGGAGATCTGCTCGACAATGCCGTTCGCGCCAACATTGAACTGGTGGTGGAACAACTGAAAAGCGCGGCGCCTGTGGCCGAAAGGCTTGCAACCGAACAGCTGAAGATCGTTGGAGGCTTCTACAACCTCGATTGCGGAACCGTGTTGATCGGGGAGTGATGGGAGCCTGCTTCAGCGGCATGGCCCAGAAAGGGTGAAGGAAGAATCCGGCCCGAACCTCGGCGACTGGAACCGATTCAGAAGAATGGGGGCAGAGGGAATTGAATCACCGCTAATTGCATGCCATTGATATTATTGTTCTCCAAGATCCCTTGCAGCGCAGAATCCGATGCAGGGTTGCCATGGCATTCCTCTGGATCTGTACCGCTCACCAGTCCAAACAACAACGATGCCAGTTTGCGCAACATGTGGGTCGCATCACATCACTGGATCAATTCATGCAGGAATCCTGAGGAATCTCGGCCCAGCCTGGTCATCAGAGTTTGCGGCACCTGCACCAAGACGGACCACAGGAAATCACAGCTGGGATTCCCGATGCTGTGCAGTTGGTTATACAGTGTTCAGAATACTCAGCTGATCTGCGCGCGTTTAGAGGCAGCGATCCGTTGGCGTAGGCGACGACTCCAACCCATTGCCGCTGCTGCACCGAGCAGGGGCAATGGACCGGGCACGGGCGCCACCACAAGGTTGATCTGGCCGGCCTCCCCACTGATCCCATTCACCTGCCAGGTGCCGATCAAACCAGGGGTAGTGAAGCCAAGGCTTGCCAGGGTTCTGTTATTGAATGTTGCTGTTGAATTGATTGAACCGGCGTTGGCTGGGTCAATTGCAAAAGTAGAACTCGTAGGATTCGAGTTCAAAACAGTGGACACGCCAGTAACGCTGGAACCAGGGAAAAAACTTGTGACAAAAGGAATGCCTGCTGGTCCAGTCAAGGTGAAGCCCGGCAAGAAAACTCCGGAGGGGGGGACGGGCCCTGTGCAAAGAGTATTTTCACTCACAAGGCCAGTAGATGTACATCTAAAAGAAACTGAAGATGCAGGGAGCTGGAGCGACCCACTCGCTTCAAGCACCACATTGAAGCCGGATTCAAAGAGGGTGTAGGTGAGAAGTGCCTCGGCCCGGCCTGGGCTGAGCAACAAGGCTGCTGGAACAGCCAGCAGAGCAGCCAGCTGGTGATGCCACTTTGAAAAAATCACATTTAAATACCAGTGTTCAAAAATCATTCCTTGTTCTTTGCAAGTTTGTCAAGCCCCTGTCTTCGACTGATCGGTGGGGTTTGTCGATCATGGGATCGCCGGAGGGCAAACCTGGTCCTGCTCACGCTGGCGATACACCGTTGACTGTCGGCCATGCCCTGCTGGCAAGAGTTTGCCGAGTCCAAAGCGTGCATGGGAGATTCATCGCACGCGCACCAGGTGTCAGCCGAACCAATGCTGCAGAGCGGGGCAGTGCTGAGCAGGCCTGTGTGGAGAGCGGCTGGCTGAGTGGAACCAATTACAGGAGCGAGCCTCGATTCATTTGGCTGCCGGGGTGGATGCGAAATGGGCGAATGGATTTGCTTGAAGGCTGATGCCCGAGAAGGACTGGTGGCGGAACAGGGTTCAGTGCTGCTGGGGGACCAGCTGGGGGTCGGCGGCGCAATCGAACACCATGCGGCGTAGCTCGGCCACCGGATCAAGCTGCTCAGGGGAAGCCCGCAGATGCTGTTCCAGGTTCTCTCAGCGGCCCGAAATGCTGTGGAACTGGTACAGGCTGAGCCAGACAAGCCTGGCCGGGCCTCAGCTGAGCCTCAGGCCTTGCGGCTGACAGCAAAGGCGGCGGCGCCGCCGAGCACCGGGAGAGGCCCTGGATACAGATGCAGGGCTTTGGTTGACGGTCAGCTGGCGAAACAGCTGAAATCAGCAAGTTGGATCAGCCCAACTGGGTGGTTTTGGCTGTTGAAATGCGTTTGCGGAGGCGGCGGCTCCAACCAAAAGCGGCGGCGGCGCCAAACAGGGGCAGAGGGCCGGGCACCGCAGCTGGAGGCCCGACGATCACCTCGATCTCGCCGGCATCTCCTTCAATCCCTTTGAGCTGCCAAGTGCCTCTTGACCCAGGGGTCGTTGGGCTGAGGCCCAAAGAGGCGAGAGTTTGTCCAAGGAAAGTGGCAGAAGAGACAATGGGGTCTCCATTCACATATGTTGAATCGAGTCCAAAAAGTTGAGCGCTGGCATTAATGGCCGTGGGTGTACCGCTACTAGAAGTTACGCTAAAAGAGCTATTTGAGCCGCCGAAAGTTATTGGACCTGCAATGTTGTAAATTGATTGCGCATTAGCGAAATTGGTACAAATGACTCCATCGCCAGCCGAGAAAGTATCAATAGGGGCACAATTGCCAAAGCTGACTAGTTGCGGAAGCGTCAGTGAACCATTTGCCTGGATGACAACGTCGGAGCCAGATTCAAAAATGTTGAATGTCAGCTTGGCATCAGCTTTTCCTGGCGTGAGCAAAAGGGCTGCAGAAACCGCAACTAGGGGTGCAATAGGTTTTAGATATCGTTGGAGTTTCATAAAAAATACTTAGTAAATTTTTCAAAACCATTACATGGTCTTGTCCGGCTGTCAAGGCCCTCCCCTTGGGTCGGCTGGTACGGCTCCAGCAAGCCGGTGCCATGGCTGATCAAGGGACTCACTACCGGCTCCTGCAGGTTGGCGAGCACGGCTCCTCTCGGGTCCTGCCTGAGGCGGCCTTGGCGCAGCAAGAGAAGGGGTCGCTTCCGGCCTTCCTGTCCCTGGGAATCGCGCAGAGACAAAGAACTCTTCCGAGCCAATAGTTCAACGAGCTGACCCGGTCGCTGACTAGGTCTGACCGCACCGGCAGCTCCACCCACTCGCGCCTGCTCGGGGTTTCGCTGCCGCTGCCCGTTGCGCTGGCTGGCGGTTCGATGCCCCTGACCCCCACGGCGGTGTGCCGAGCGGGGTGTTGTTGGCCAGTTGTTGGCCGGGGGTCTTGCTGAACAGCGATCCGCTGGTGGCGTCGTGGTTCTGGCTTGCCCAACCCCCGATTCTCCCTACGCCTTGCTGCGGGGTGGGGGTGCGTTCTACGCCCTCACCACGATGCGCCACCTCTCAGCACGTGATCGCCTTGTGCATCAATTCCTTCCCCTGGCCGATGCCCTGGCCGCACGCTTCTCCCGTCGCTACCACGATCTGCTCGAAC
This sequence comes from Cyanobium sp. ULC082, assembly GCF_977927535.1. Lineage (NCBI taxonomy): Bacteria > Bacillati > Cyanobacteriota > Cyanophyceae > Synechococcales > Prochlorococcaceae > Cyanobium > Cyanobium sp. ULC082. The sequence goes on along the minus strand of NZ_OZ376397.1, from coordinate 208,255 downwards.
TCGCAGATGCCCAGGGCATCGCCCGCCTGGAGCTGGTCAAGGCCTGCGGCCGCATCAAGGACCCCGGCACCGCACCGGCGTACCTCAAGCGCTGCATCCAAGGGGCCTTGGCCCACTGGCTTCGTGACCGGGCCTTGCTGGTCAGGCTGCCCAAGACAGCCCGGGGGCTGGTTCCCTGGAAGCACCAAGACCCACAGGGAATCAACTCTGCAGCTGCTCTGGCCGGTGACATCGATGAACCAGATGCGGGCCTGCTGGCCCTGGGCGAGCACCTCACGCTCAACTGCAAGGGTTGGACCAACGACATGACACGTCAGCGGAGCTGGTGCCCGGAGCTGGCCCCCAGCAGCAGCAACGGCAACCGACCGCTGATGCTGCTGGCGGTGCCTGCGCTTGGAGCCGCACAATCTGGTCTGGTTTTCGTGTCGCCGGAGCACCAATTCCGGATGTTGCTTGACAGCTTTCAGAGCCGCTGGTGCAGTTCGATCACGTTGCGGTCGGGATCCCGCAGGAACAGGCCTTGGGCCTTGCCACCGAAGTCCACCGGCCCGGCGCTCGGCTCCAGGCCCAGGGCCCGCAGTTCCTTGATCGCGGTGTCGAGGTCGTTGCAGAGCAGGGCGAAGTGGGTGATACCCGCGGGCTTCTCCGGGCCGTCCATCAGAACGTTGGTTTCAGCGGCCGTGGGGGCATTGAGGATCAGATTGATTTCCACGCCACTGGGGTGGCTGAGGATCGCGACCGGCTCCGGCCCGATCGGCCCGGCCACAAACTGGAAGCCGAGCCTGGCGTAGAACGCCGCTGATCGCTCCATGTCGTGAACGCGGATGCCGATGTGGGCCAGGCCGCCGATGCCGGAGAGCGTCTGTGCCATGCGGGCGTCTGCTCGGAGTGAAGGCATGCATCCTGCCGCCACACCGCTCCACCTGATCAATGTTCGGGAAGGCGCCTGGGGAGATCCTTGCAAGCCTCGAAAACCTCTCGCTTGCCTTCCCACCCTGGGTTGAGCAGTCCTTGTAGAGCCAGTTTCTGGATCAGCCGGAACTCTCCGGTTGTCAGACTTTCCGCTGCTGGGTCGGGGCCGCCGCTGGGTTGAGGCGTGGTCCACGGCAGCGCAGAAGGGAGCGCAGGAATGCCCGAGCAGGACATTTCATGCCGCACAAGGTTTCGAGTGTGAACCCGAAACCACTGGCAACGACTGCCTTTCTTGAATGGAGCCAAGCGGATTCGAACCGCTGACCCCCTGCATGCCATGCAGGTGCTCTACCAGCTGAGCTATGGCCCCTTCACTCGCCAACATACATGCCGGCGTGCAGCTCAGACCTGGCGCCAGACCGCCACCAGCCGGCCCTGCACCGACACCTGATCGGCCTCCACCAGGATGGGCGCATAGGCGGGATTGGCGGCCTCCAGCCGCACCTGGGAGCCCTGGCGATGGAAGTGCTTGAGGGTGGTGCCGCTGCCTTCCACCAGGGCGGCCACGATCGTGCCGGGCTTCAGCCGGCTCGGCTCCGGCACCGGCTGCATCAGCACCACATCGCCGTCGTCGATGTGGGCATCCACCATGCTGTCGCCGTTGACGGTGAGGGCGAACAGGCCCCGGGTGTCGAGCAGCGGCTTCAGATCGAGCCGCTCCTGGATGTCGTCGTAGGGCTCCACCAGGCCGCCGGCCGCCACGGCTCCGAGCACCGGGATGCCCTGGAGCTGGCCGCCGAGCAATTGCAGGGTGCGGGCCTGACCCTCCTGCCAGGTGATCCAGCCCTTCTGCTGGAGGTGGCGGAGCCGGCTCTGGATCGGTGCCGGCGAGCGCAGCCCCATCGCCTCCATCATCTGGCGGATCGAGGGGCTGTGGCGGTGGCTGCCGATGTAACCGGTCAACCAGTCGTAGAGCTCCTGCTGGGCGGGTGTGAGGATGGTGTGGGGCTCAGGGGCCTGAGCATTCAGAGAGATCACCGTCTGGGTTCAGGCGCCGTCAGTACATTTGTGCCATTGATCGACTGATTTGTCCAGCCCCGCTCCAGCCCCGCCGGCTGGCCGGGGGTTCAGAGGCCGCCCAGCAAGGCGGCCAGCAGGGCCTGCTGGACGTGCAGGCGGTTCTCGGCCTGATCGAAGACGCGACTGGCGGATCCCTCGATCACACCGGCGCTGATCTCCTCGCCGCGGTGGGCCGGCAGGCAGTGCAGAACAATGGCGCGGGGATCGGCTTCGGCCAGAAGGGCCTCATCGAGGCAGAACCCCTCGAAGGCCTGCTGCCGCTCCCGTTGCTCCTCCTCCTGCCCCATCGACGCCCAGACATCGGTGTAAAGGGCCTGGGCACCGCGCACGGCGGCCAGCGGGTCATGCGTCACCGTGATGCTGCAGCGCCCCGCCGCCAGCCGCCGGGCCACAGCCAGCACGGCCGGCTCCGGCTCGAATCCAGCCGGGCAGGCGATCCGCACATTCACCGCCAGCAAGGCGCCGCAGAGCAACAGGGAGTGGGCCACGTTGTTGCCGTCGCCGACATAGGCCAGGTTCAGGCCGGCCAGGCTTCCAAAGGCTTCCTGCACGGTGAGGTAATCGGCCAGGGCCTGGCAGGGGTGCTCCAGATCGGTGAGGGCATTGATCACCGGGATCGAAGCCCAGTGGGCGTAGTCGAGCAGATCCTGCTGCGCGAAGGTGCGGATCGCCAACGCATCCACATAGCGGCTCAGCACCCGGGCCGTATCGGCGATCGGTTCGCCGCGCCCCACCTGGGTGACGGCGGGGTTGAGGTCGAGGGTCTGGCCGCCGAGCCGGGCCATCGCCACCGAGAAGCTCACCCGGGTGCGGGTGGAGGCCTTGGTGAAGATCAGGCCCAGCACCCTGCCCTGTAGATCGATGCGGCGCTGGCCGCTCTTCAGATCGGCCGCGAGCTGCAGCAGAGCGAGGGTTTCGTCGCGGCTGAAATCAGCGCTGGAGAGCAGGTCGCGACCCTTGAGGGGCGCCAGGGCTGGATCGGGGCTGGAGAACGGAGGGTTCATGACCCCTTCACCAAAGAACCCTTATCCGGGATCAGGGGCCCCTCCGTCAAGGGGAGGGGCCGCAGCGCTCAGGCCCCGACCGGCACCGGTTCAGCCAGGACGGCGGATTCAGGCAGGTTGCTGGATGAGAGCAGGGCCTTGAGTTCATCGCCCTCGATCACCTCCTTCTCAAGGATCTTGCTGGCGATGTCATCGAGCAGGCCCCGGTTGCTCTGCAGAATCGCCAGGGCACGATCGTGGGCCCGGTCGACCAGGCCGCGGACCTCCTTGTCGATCGCCTGGGCGGTGGCATCACTCACCGAGCGGCGCGGGTTGGAGCCGTTGCCGAGGAAACGGTTGCCGCCCTGTTTGTCGTAGGCGAGCGGGCCGAGCGTGTCGCTCATGCCATAGGTGCCCACCATCTGCTCGGCGATGTCGGTGGCGCGCTGCAGATCGTTGGCCGCGCCGGTGGTGACTTCTCCGAACACGATCTCCTCAGCCGAGCGACCGCCGAGCAGGGTGGCGATCTGGCCTTCGAGGTCTTCCTTGGAACTGAGGAACCGCTCCTCCTGGGGGAGCTGCAGGGTGTAGCCGAGGGCGCTCATGCCCCGGGGCACGATCGAGATCTTGGCCACCTTGCTGCCGCCGGGCATCAGGTGCCCGACGATGGCGTGGCCCACTTCGTGGAAGGCCACCACACGCTTCTCGTCGTCCTGGAGCACGCGGCTCTTCTTCTCAAGACCTGCCACCACCCGCTCGATCGCCTCATTGAGATCGGCTTGCTCCACTTCGGTGCGGTAGGCGCGGGCCGCCAGCAGGGCCGCCTCGTTCACCAGGTTGGCCAGATCAGCGCCGGCGAAGCCGCTGGTGGCCTGGGCGATCTTGTCGATGTCGATGCTCGAGGACAGCTTCACCTTCTTGGCGTAGATGTCGAGGATCTTGCGGCGGCCGGAGAGGTCGGGGCGATCCACCAGCACCTGCCGGTCGAAGCGACCGGGCCGCAACAGCGCGGCATCGAGGGTTTCGGGCTGGTTGGTGGCCGCCAGCACGATCACCGGTTTGTCCTGGCCGGTGAAGCCATCCATCTCGGTGAGCAGCTGGTTGAGGGTCTGCTCCCGCTCGTCGTTGCCGCCCACCACGCCCATTGAGCCGGAGCGGCTCTTGCCGATCGCATCCAGTTCGTCGATGAAGATGATGCAGGGCGCTTTTTTCTTGGCCTCTTCGAACAGGTCGCGGACGCGGGCGGCGCCGGCGCCGACGAACAGCTCGACAAACTCCGAGCCGGAAATAATGAAGAAGGCCACGCTGGCTTCACCGGCCACGGCCTTGGCCAGCAGGGTTTTGCCCGTTCCCGGAGGCCCCACCAGCAGCACACCCTTGGGGATGCGGGCGCCGATGGCGGTATAGCGCTCGGGGGTTTTGAGGAAATCGACGATCTCGTTGAGTTCGGTCTTGGCCTCATCCACGCCGGCCACATCGGCGAAGGTGACCCGGGATTCCTCATCGGGCACATAAACCTTGGCCTTGCTCTTGGTGAAGCTCAGGGCCCCCTGGGCACCGCCCCCGCCCAGGCCGCTGCGGCGGGCGAAGAACTGCAGCACCAGGATGAAGATCAGCGGCGGCACCACCCAGCTCAACAGGGTGGAGAAGAAATTGGGCCGCTTCGGCGGTGCGGCGGCGAACTCCACCCCCTTCTGCTCCAGGCGCTGGGGCAGACCCATGTCGAAGATCGGCGTGGTGGCCAGCACCGAGGGGCTGCCTTCCGGTGCGTTGCTCAGCTCGTAACGGATCTGGTCCTGGGTGATGAAGGCCCGCTTGACGTTGCCGTCGTCGACCTGGTTGATGAACAGGGAATAGGGAACCCGCGGCACCTGGGCGGACTGGTTCGGCAGGAAGTTGCTGAGCAGCAACAGGACGCCGAAGCCGATCAGCACAAGGTTGATGATGCCGGATCGCCTGTTCGGGGGATTGTCGTCCTGGCGGATGGCCATGAATTGCCGCTGCTCACTGGGGCCAAGCTAGGCCGAGCTGCCCGGGCCCCGGCCCCTGACCCGGGGAGTGAGAACCGAACGTGATCTTCTGCTGCCATGTGCGGTCGCTATTCCCTCAGCACCGAACTCGATCGGCTTCTGCCCCGCCTGAGGGGCAGCCTTCCAGGCGAGCTCGCCGCCCATTACGCCCCGGTTGCGCAGGTCAGCCCGGGCCAGCCGGTGCTGGCCCTGCGCCAGGAACACGGGGTGATCGGCAGCGCCCTGCTGCTCTGGGGCCTGCTGCCTGAATGGGCCCGGGATCCCCTGGCGGCAGCACGACCGATCAATGCCCGCCGTGAAACGGTGGCCGAGAAAGCCACCTTCAAAGGGGCCTGGCGGCATCGTCGCTGCCTGCTGCCCGCCGATGGCTTCTACGAGTGGACATCCCCCCGCGGCCGACTGGGCAGACAACCCTGGCTGATTCAGCGACGCGACCGGCAGCTTTTCTGGCTGGCCGGCCTCTGGGATCGCTGGATCGGACCGGACGGCAGTGAGGTGGAGAGCTGCTGCGTGCTGACCACGGCCCCGAACACCCTGGTCGCCCCGATCCACAACCGGATGCCGGTGATCCTTCCCGATGGCCTGGAGGAGGCCTGGCTGGCCCAGACCGACGGCGCGGGGCTGCGGGCACTCGAACCGCTGATGGTGGGCTGGGACCCCCGGGAATGGGAAGCGCTGCCCCGGGGACTCGCCCCGCCTCGCCAACGGGACCTGTTCGACTGAACGGCAGCGGCGCGCTCCGAGAATGGGGCCACGTCTGCACACCCCCATCGGTGCCGCTTCCTTACGACCAGAGCCTTCCTGCTGGAGCGCGGCTGCGCCGCCGCCACCGCTTCTACAGAACCCTGCTGGTTCTCACCCTGCTGGTGATGATCAGCCTGGCGGTGCCGTCCAGCCTGCGGGTGCTCGGGGCGATCGGCTACAACCTGATCTGCTTTCTGCTGGTCGTCGAACTGGGCGGGCGGTCGCGCCAGGCAGCCGAAGCGAAGCGCTGGGATCTGCCCTACCGGCTGCTCGGCGCCGCGGCGATCATCTCCCAGTGGTTCTGGTACGTCACGCCGGTGGCGAACCGGCAGAGCGGCCTGCCCCTGCTGGTGCTGATCACCCTGTTCATTGGACTGAGCCTGGTGCGGCTGGTGGGGTTCCTGGCCGAGGAACGCACCGTGAATGGACAGGTGCTGATGGGTGCGACGGCCGGCTATCTGCTGCTGGGGCTCACGGCCGGACTGCTGGTCACAGCGCTGGAAACAGTTCAGCCCGGCAGCTTCTCCAGCCTGAGCAATCCGCAGGGCCTGCTGCAGGCCGCCGGAGCGACTGGCTACCAGCAGACGAAGGTGTGGGAGCTGGATTTCGTGTACCTCAACTACTTCGCCTTCGTGAGCCTCACCACCGTGGGATTCGGCGATGTGCTGCCCCGCACCCCCATGGCCCAGATGACGAGCATCGCCCTCAGCGTGATCGGACCGATCTACATGGCGATGGTGATGGGTCTGCTGATCAGCCGCTTCACCATGCAGGAGGTCCGGGAGGGCTCCGGCGAAGACCCGCCGGAACGCCGTGAGCCGATCCGCTAAAACGGGTCGTGTGAAAGCGGAAGATCCATGGGCCTGACCCAACTCGATGCCTTCCTGCGCCACGCCCAGCTCAGCCCAGCCATCTCGGCCGAGCTCGCTGAACCGCTCGATCTGGCCAGCTTCCTGGCCCTGGCCCGGCGGGAGGGGTTTGAGGTCGAAGAAGCCGACCTGCTTCAGGCCAGGGAACGGGATGAGGCCCAGCGCACGGCCGCCGAGCTGCAACAGCGGGCCGGCGCCGAGGCCCGGCGTCTGCGCAGCTTCATCCACGGCTGAACGGGCGCAGCTCCCAGTGCTCCGGGCTCAGCGAAGCGTCTGAGGGGCCGGGGGCCAGGACGGCTGATCCCGCCCGCTCAGCTGGGCGAGATGGGCGCCCACCAGCAGCAGCAGGCCGAGCGGCAAGGCCCAGCGCCAGATCCTGCCGCGTCCGGCGCCGATCCCCGAGAGGCGGCGACGCCGGCCGCCCAGGGAGGTTGCCTGGCCCTTGCCCAGGGGCATGCTGCAGTTTCCGCAGACCATGCGACCGGCCAGGCTGCGATCCCGGCGAACATTCCAGCTGCCACAGCGGGGACAGGACATCGGCAACAGCGGCAGGGAGCGCGACAGAAAGGTGGAGGACGTGGCCGAGACCACTCAGGATGGGCTTGGCCGGCTCGGCTCACGGTAGACAGCCAGGGCGGCGAGCACGCCACCGGCAAAGCCGGAGGCATGACCGATCCAGCTGATTCCCGGTGGGGAGAAGAAGGGCAGCAGGCCAGGCAGGAAGCCGCCGTAGCTGATCAGGCTGAACACGGAGAGAGCGAGCGCCAGGGGCCGCCTCTCCAGGAAGCCGATCACAACCAGATAGCCCAGCAGGCCGAACACCACCCCGGAGAGCCCGTGGCTGCCAGCGGGCCAGAACAGCCAGACCGGAATCGCCAGCAGGTAGGTCCCCAGCCAGACGGCCAGGTAGTCGCGCCGACTCTTTAGCAGCACCAGCCAGGAGAGCGGCAGGAACCAGAAGCTGTTGCCGATCAGATGATCGAAGCCGCTGTGGCTGAACGGCGCGGTGAGAACACCGAGAAAGCTCCCCCCCGGCAGCATCGGCAGGTTCCACCGGCCGCCGAAGAGGAGTTGATCGGCCAGCTCCTGACCCCAGGCCAAGCCAAGCGGAATCAAGGGAATCAGGGCGGTGCCCCCCAGCCGGGCCAGGGCCCGGTCGAGACGGATCGACAGCCGATCGGAAGGAGGGAAGGCCATGCTCACGACATTGTGGTCAAGGATGGTTGCCGATGAGGCGCTCCGGTGGCACGGAATTCAGGGGGATTGGGCTGATGGACCGGGCTGAACAACGGCATTCCAGCCAGGCGGGGGATGTGGAACGGGCCGCCGACTATCCGCGCCCTCCGGCCCTGGTGGCCTGCGACTCCCATGTGGTGGTGCGCGCCCTGGGCGAACTGTTCTGTGACACCCGCCGTTCGCTGCGGGTACTGGAAACCTTCCACCCGCCCACCTACTACCTGCCCCCGGACCACCTGCGGCTGGAGTTGCTGCAGCCGGTGGCTGGCGGGAGCTTCTGCGAATGGAAGGGGGTGGCCTGCTACTTCGATCTGGTGGTGGGCCAACGGCGAATCCAGCGGGCCGTCTGGAACTACCCGGCACCAACGCCGGCCTACGCGCCCCTGGCCGGCTGGTTTGCCCTCTACCCGGGCCGGATGGAGGGCTGCTGGGTGGATGGCGAGGCGGTGCGTCCCCAGCAGGGCGGCTTCTACGGCGGCTGGATCACCTCCCATGTGGCCGGACCGTTCAAAGGGGACCCCCTCCATCCAGAACTGATCTGATCTGATCTGATCTGATCCAGTTGCTGTTCGTGTTGCAAAGGCCTTGCCACGGACTATGGTGAATGGAATCGGCCGAAGCTCCGCGAGGGGCCGATCACGTTCAACCAACATTCCGGTTCATCCAGCAGTCACGTTCAGCCAACAGTCACTCTCAAGCCCGCGCCCGCCTTCCAGGCACCAGCGAGCCAGCGGACACCAGTCAGATCCCCTGATCGCAGCGCTTCAGCGACAGGCCAAACCCCTGACCGGGTTTCTCTTTTGATCATGTTCTGAAACCAGGCCAGAGCCTGGGAGCACCAGCCAGCGGATGTTGATCCATACCCCCTTCTCAACCCATGAAAACTAAGTTCATCCACCCAGATCAGCAAGCCGCTCCCGGTGGCCGGCACCGCCGCCAACGCCCGGGCGCAGTGGCCAGTCCATTCAGCCGGACCTCGCTGAGCAAGCCTGTCAAAGCCAAAGCCAGCGACGATTTCACGCCGATCAGCACAGCCCCCACCTGGGCAGAGCTGCTGGGTGAACGCTGAACAGAAGCTGTTGCATTCAGCCCGGCACCAGGGCCGCGGGGCTCAGGCCCCAGCGGCCTGAGCAGCCTGCTGCACCTGAGCCACCGACTGCAGACTGTCGGTGTCTCGATCCCAAAGAATGAATTTGAAGCATTCGGGGATCTGCCGGATCGTGAGTGTGGTGGCGCTGCTGAGCAGGGCGGCATTGCGCTGATGGCAAGCCTGAAGATGGTAATTCGGGATCCTTGAGCAGAGGTGATGAATGTTGTGGTAGCCGATATCGGCGGTGAACCAGTTGAAAATGGCGGGAAGCTTCAAAAGGCTGGTGCCTTCAATCGCACCGGTGAGTGAGCTCCAACCCTCAGTGCGATGGGCATAGGACCCTTCGAAATTGTGCTGCACAAAGAAGATGCAGATGAACAGAGCGGCCGAGCAGGCCATCACAATCGAATAAAGAGTCCAGAACAGAGCAGTTCCGATCAGCTGGCTGAGGAGGATCCAACTCCCCACCACGCAGATGTTGTTGAGAAGAAGATCCTGAAATTCCAGATCGGTGTACCAATACTTCGGCTTGTAGGTGCTGCGAATCTGCTTGAAGCCGATGCCCAGATCACTGCGCCAGCAACGAATGGCATGGGCGGCAAAATCAACGCTGCCGAGCAGGAGGGCCAGCCTTGGCTTGATCACCAGATAGAAAAAGCCACCTGGAAAGAGCATTAGGGGGTGGCGTAGAAACTGATAAAATCCTTGCTGAAATGGCCCCATCGCCAGGAAAGTTTCGGAGCTCACCAAAGCCGAAGGACCGCGATAGAGATCCCAGTTTCCATTGTGCTTGTGATGGAAAGCGTGGCCGCGGGACCAGGGATACTGAGGAATCGCATTGACCACTCCCAACAGAAAACCCACTCCACGATTCACGGCCTTGGAACGGAACAGGGACTGGTGACCGCAGTCATGCATCAGGGAGAAACAACGCCCCGAGAACAACACCGTCAGCACCAGCAACGGCGGCACCAGCCATGGGGAGAATTGCGCCGCCTGCACCAGCAGATACCAGAGCAAGGCATAGGGAACCAGGGTGTTGGCGATCTGCCAGGTGGCCCAGAGGTTGTTGCTCCTCACATAGGGAGCCAGAACGAAATCAGCCCGCTGCACCGATCTGCTGCCACCAGATTCACTGTTCTGGCTGGCGATTGGCTCGGCCAGGGCTACGGATTGATCGCTGGGATTCGCCAAGGGGGGTTACGGATGCAAGGAGTGGGGAACGAAAGCAACGGGGAGTTTGGCTCCACCAATGGCTCAGAGATTCAACTCAAAAACCGGCGGCTTGGTGGGTGACAGGGTTTATGTGAATTATCCACGTAGTTAGTCTAGCGTTTGGCAGGCAATTCAGGGGCGCCTCCGGGATCCTCTCCACAAGCCTTTCATGACAGAGTGCGGCATAGCCATCAGCGCAGAACCTGCAACGGCCTGAAAACCGGCCTTCGCCTCGATTCGAGCAGCCGCTGAACCGCCCCATCAGGCTTCGCTCAGGCCGGGCGGGCTTACGCTGCTGCCAGCCAGCTGAACGCCATGAATCGGGAAGAGTCCGCCCCCTGGGCCTCAATCAACAATTCCAATCTCGTTCGTTTCCTGTTGCTGTTTGCCTGTGGCTGGGCAGGAGTGGCCCTGATCGCCTTTTTCTATCCTGTTCTTTCGATCTTCATCCTGGCGGCAATTCTGGCCGTGTTGATGGATTACCCCGTTCGTTTCCTCACCGCCTGGCTGCCACGCTGGCTGGCCATCGTGATCGTCTGCATTGGAGTGGTCAGCGTCCTGACTGGATCCATCACGATCCTTGGGTTTCAACTGCTCAACCAGGGCAGCAGTTTGATCAATGATCTTCTGGCCAGTCTGAAAGATTCGGACTTTCCCTTTCACAGCTACTTCAAGCAGCTCAATATCGATCAGATCATCACCGTGATCAGGACCAGCTTCGGCACCGGCTTTGGCGTGCTTGGAGGTGCAGTTGCCAACCTGTTCACGGCCATCATCCTGCCGGTGATCACGATCTACATGCTCGCCGATGGCACCAGGTTATGGACCTCATTGCTGGGACTGGTGCCGATTGATCATCGTGAGGGTTTCGACCGGAGCGTGCAGAAAAATGTGCTCGGCTTTCTGCGCGGCCAGATGACCCTGGTGCTGTTTCTATCGGTAACCAGCTTTTTGATTTTCGCCCTGCTTGGTGTGAAGTTCTCCCTGGTGCTTGCACTGGTAGTGGGGGTTCTCGATGCCATTCCCGGCATCGGCGCCATCCTGGGTGTGATCACGATCACCAGCCTCGTGTTGCTCACCCAGGGGCCATGGATGGCCCTTTCTGTGGTGGTTGCCTCGATCATCCTGCAGCAGATTCAAGACAACCTGATCCATCCAAGAGTGATGGGGAAAGCCCTGAACATCAGCCCGGTGGTGGTGTTTTTTGCCCTGTTCATCGGCGAGCGGGTGGCGGGGTTGCTGGGGGTGTTTCTGGCCATCCCGATCGCCGGGATGATCGTGGGCTGGCCGGAGCAGGCGGAGGCTCAGCCGCGCACCTGAACACCTTTCCAGAAAGCGATGCGGCCCTTGATTTCGGCGGCGGCTTCCTTGGGCTCGGGATAGAACCAGGCGGCGTTGGCATTCACCTTCTCGCCCACCACCACGTCGTAGTAGTGGGCCTCCCCCTTCCAGCCGCAGACGCTGCGGTGACTGGAAGGGCGGAAATGGTCCTGGACGAGGGCTTCGGCGGGGAAGTACGCATTGCCTTCCAGCTTGACGATGTCATCACTGACAGCCAGGACGGCATCGTTCCAGCGGGCTTCCATGGTGCAAATCCGGCAAGGTCCTTCATCTTGCAACCCCTGGGAGCACACTGCGTCGAAACCAGCCCTGGGGCGGCACGGGCCTGAGCAGCTGGGCCAGCACCGCCACCAGGGCGAACGGTTCGAACGGGGCCTGACGCCGGGGCCAGGTGCCCTCCCCCCGGTAGAGCAATCGATCCAGCGCTTCGCTCTGGGAGTGGCTCAACGGAGCCCAGCGACAACCGAGCCGGCGACCGATTCGGCAGCCGCGGCGGCCTGGCTGGATCCGCTCCAGATGCAGGGGAAGGGGGGGCAGGTCGAGGCCCGGCCAGAGCAGGGCAGCGGGCGCACCCAGCTCGGCTTCGGCTGTCATCACCAGCTCCACCCCCTGCTCGCTGATCGCCAGGATCCGGGCGGGCCCCAGCCCCCGCTCGCCACGCAGCTGCACCAGCGGGGCATCGAGCGAAAACCAGGGAATCGCGTCCTCCTGGGGACGGTCCCAGCAGGTGCGGAGCGCCAGCAGCAAGCTGGCGGTGCCCAGGGCCGCCCAGCTGAGGCCGAGCGCCTGGCTGCTGAAACCGAACGCTCCCGGCCGGCCGATCAGCAAGGCCAGGTTGAGCCCCTGCAGGCCGAGCAGCAGCAGCAGGGGGACCAGCAGGCCGGGATCGACAGCCCTCTGCCCAGCCGGCGCCAGCGTCTTCGGCGTCACCCGGAAGCGCGGCGGCCTGCCGGCGATCGCGCCGAGCACGGCCGTCACCAGCGGCATCAGGAAGATCCAGCGGTAAAGCTCCGGCAGCAGGGCGTTGCGGGCGCCACGGCTGAACCAGCGCACCAGCAGCAACTGGCTCAGGTAGAAGGGCAGGGCCATGCTCAGCAGCCCGGATCCCCGCACCACGATCGGCAGCACCCCGAGCAGACCGAAGCTGAGCGGCATGAGCAGCAGGACCAGCTGCGGCACCACGTTGAACCAGTGCAGGATGCCCTCCAGATAGGCGATCCGCTGCCAGGGGGTGAGGCCGGGGATGCTGAGCGGACTGGCGCCGGTGCGCAGGGTCTGCAGGGTGCCGCCGGCCCAGCGGCAGCGCTGGAGGGCCATCGCGGCGATCGACAGCGGTGCCAGGCCGGCGCTGAGCTTGCTGTCGAGATAGAGGTTGCGGTAGCCGGCGGCGGCCAGGCGGATGCCGGTGGCCAGGTCTTCGGAGGGTGTGCCGGTCTCGAAGCCTCCCACCTGCAGCAGGGCCGAGCGGCGCATCACGAAGGAAGTGCCGGCGCAGACCACCGCCCCCATCGCCTGGCGGGTGGGCTCGATCCAGCGGTAGAAGCTCTCCTCATCGGGCATCAGCCAGGGCTCGAGCCGCAGGTTCCGCATCACCGGATCCGCGTTCATCGACGACTGCGGCGTCTGCACGAAACCCACCCGGGGATCGTCGAACAGGCCGACGGTGCGACGGAGAAAGGAGCGGCGGGGAACGACGTCGGCATCGAAGACCACCAGCAGATCAGCGGTGAGCCAGGGCAGGGCATGGTTGAGGTTGCCCGCCTTGGCATGGCTGTGGTCCGGGCGGCTGAGGTAGCGACAACCGAGCTGACGGCAGAGCAGGCGGAGCGACTCGCGACCGCTGTCATCGAGCAGCCAGACCAGGTGGCGCGGGTAATCGAGGCCGAGGCAGCCGCGCAGGCAGCGCTCGATCAGCTCCAGCGGCTCACCCCGGCTCGGCACCAGCACATCCACCGAGGGCACCTGGGCGGGCTGCCAGGCGATCCGCCGCTGCAGCGCCCGCTCGGCGGCGGCCGCTTCCTCGGCCACGGGCGGCTGGCGGGCCCAGGCGAGCCAGAGCTGCAGGAGGCCGGTGACCAGCAGGATCAGTTCAGCCGCCAGCATCGTCAGGCTCAGCGCCGTGCCGGCGGCACTGGTGAGGTTGAGGGTGAAGCCGATCCGCCAGATCAGATAGCGCCCGCCCAGCAGGCTGATCACCAGCACGGCGGAGCGGCGGGCGGCCAGCGGCAGCGACTGCTCCGGCCGCCTGGCCAGCAGCACGGCCCAGACCGTGATCGCCAGGGCCGGAGCCCAGGCCGGGAGCCCTGCCCGGGGGGTGGCCAGCAGGGCGACCAGCAGGGGCCCCGCGGCCCAGAGGCCATAGCGCAGCCCAGCCCCGCAAGGGGAGTGCGGGGCGATCATCGGCTCACTCCTGACCAGGCGACCACGAATCACAACCGCTTGATGGACTACCGCTGAGAGGCTCGATCGGATGGAGAAAGGCCTGCAGCCCACCGGTCGCAGGATCAGGTTCAACGCCTGTGTTCATCATGCTGACCGGGGGAAGACACTGCTGGACCCTGATCGCCTCCTGCCTGAGAGACATCGGCAGATGGCACAGATCAGCGGGCACGTCGATGTCGTGCAGCAGGGGCTGGCAGAGCGACGACCAGCCCAGGGCGGCCAGGCGGGAGCGCGTTTCAGCCAGCACCGCGTCGGTGCTCCAGGGCATCGCCCGAAACAGCGTCGGATGCTGGCGCCGCAGGGCCAGGAGGGCATAACCGCCATCGAAGGTCGGCACGATCGAGGCGTCGTGGTGGATCAGATCGGCGGCGGCCTGGCGCAGGACGGCGGGACCAAGCGCCGGACAGTCGGTGCCGATCAGGATCACCCGCTCACCACCGGCCAGGGTGCGAACCGCTGCCTCCTCCATGCGACGGCCGAGATCACCCGGGCCCTGATCGCTCCAGGCCAGGGTCGGCGGCAGCGGCAGCGTGGCCCAGATCGGCTGCCGAGCCGGCGGGGTGACGCACAGCTCAACGGGGCCGATCCCGGCCGCCAGGGCGGCGTCCACCGTGCGCAGCAGGAAGGCCCTGGCCAGGGCGGCGGCACCCTCGGCACCGAGGGCGGGGATCAGGCGGGTCTTGCAGGATCCGGCAACCGGCGCCTTGGCCAGAATCACGATCCGGCAGAGGGAGGGGCCGCTCATCGCGCCAGGTTCATCGGTAGAAGCGGGCCAGCATCGAGCTGGGCACACCGCAGGCATAGGCCAGCCGCAGCCACCACATCGTGACGATCGTGCGGGTGATGCCGTGACGCCGCCAGCGGCGACTGGAGGTGACCACCTTCGCCCGCAGGCAGACAGGCGACGACCGCCGCCGCAGCCGGGCCGAGAGTTCGATGTCTTCCATCAGCGGTTGATCGGGAAAGCCGCCGATGGCCTCGAAGCACTGGCGGCTGATGAAGATGGCCTGATCGCCGGTGGCGATGCCACTGAGCCGGGAGCGGACGTTGATCAACGCCGCCACCAGGCGCAGGCGCCAGCCGCCGCCGTCCAGCTCCAGATCGAAGCGACCCCAGCCATGGCACCCCCGGAGCGCCTGGCGCACGAGATCGAGTCCGGCGGCCGGCAGGCGGGTGTCGGCATGGAGAAAGATCAGCAAGCCACCCCTGGCTGAGGCAGCTCCGGCATTCATCTGACGGGCCCGGCCCCGGGGCGCGGTCAGCACGGCGAAGCCGCCCCGCTCGATCAGCGACACCGTGGCATCGGCGCTGCCACCATCGACCACGACCAGCTCGGCGCCAGCCTCTCGCAAGGCCCGCCAGTGGGGCAGCAGCAGGCCGATCTCGCCGGCCTCATCGAGCACCGGGATGATCACGCTCAACAGCGACGTCTCGTCAGCGAACCGCTCTCCTACCAGGGCAGCACCGATCCATTGGCGTGCCAGAACGTACCCGAATTCTCCAGGTTGAGCGCATCGATCCGGGCGATCAGGCCCTGCACCGATTCCGTGGCGGTGATCCCATGGGAGCTGAACCCGGTCATCGCGGTGCTGACCAGGCCGGGATGGAGGATCGCCACGGCGATCTGCCGCCCCCTGAGGTCGATGGACAGGGATTTTCCGGCCATGCAGAGCGCCACTTTCGACATCCGATAGCCGTAGGAGCCACCGGAGCCGTTATCGGCGATCGAACCCATCCGGCTGGACATCAGGATCAGCTTGGCGCCCGGCTGCAGCTGGTCGAGCAGGGCGGCAGTGAGCTTCAGCGGCGCGATCGCATTCACCTCGAACTGACGACGGAGGCTGTCGCAATCCAGGGGCTGCAGGCCGGTGGGCTCGAGGATGCCGGCGTTCTGGATCAGCAGGTCAAGCGGCAGGCCATCCAGCCGCTCGACCAGAGCGGCGATCGACCCGCTGCTGGTGACATCCACGCCCGCTTCCACCCGCACACCGAGATCAAGCAGGGCGCTGGAGGGTTGGCGGCAGACCGCGATCACCGCGACGCCGCGGGAGAGCAACTGCCGGCAGTACTCCAGGCCGATGCCACGGTTCGCTCCTGTGATCAGCGCAGTGACCATCGGCAGCTGACCCGGCAGACGAACGATTCCCCGGATCGTATGGCAGTCAGCTGCCTGAGCCAGCCGGGTCCATAGGGTTGCGGGATGTACGGATGATCCGGCCCGTGCCGAAGCCCCCCGCTCCGGCGGCCCTCCTGCCCTGGGGCGAGCGAACCTTCGTGATGGGAGTGCTCAACCTCACGCCGGATTCGTTCAGCGATGGGGGGCGTTACCCCACCCCGGCAGCGGCGCTGCGCCAGGCACGGCAGATGGTGGCCCAGGGGGCTGATCTGCTGGATCTCGGCGGCCAGAGCACCCGCCCCGGGGCGACGGAGATCAACGCCAGCGAAGAACTCGCCCGGGTCCTGCCGGTGCTGGAGCTGATCCGCGCCTCGGCTGGGTCGGGAGGCGGCGGCCCACTGATCTCGATCGACACCTTCCGGGCCCCGGTGGCCGCGGCTGCTCTGGCGGCCGGCGCCCACTGGATCAACGACGTGAGCGGCGGGCGCCGCGACGCCGGGATCCTCTCGGTGGTGGCGGAGTTCGGCTGTCCCTATGTGCTCATGCACAGCCGCGGCGACAGCCGCAGCATGGATGGGCTGGCCGCCTACGCCGATGTGGTGGCCGAGGTGCGCGAGGAGTTGCTGCGCGCCAGCGAGGCGGCGCACTTGGCAGGGGTCCGGGCTGATCAGCTGATCTGGGACCCGGGCCTGGGCTTCGCCAAAACCACCGAGCACAACCTGGCGCTGCTGCGGGGGCTGGCGGACCTGCGCCGCGAAGGGTTCCCCCTGCTGGTGGGCCCATCGCGCAAACGCTTCATCGGCGCGGTGCTCAACGAACCCAGACCCCGCGCGCGGCTGTGGGGCACGGCGGCTGTCTGCGCCCAGGCGATCACGCAAGGTGCCGATCTGCTGCGGGTGCACGATGTGGCGCCGATTGTGCAGACCGCCCGGATGGTGGATGCGATCGTTCGATCCTCGCCGCCTGGGCCGGCTCGTGAAGGACCCGAAGCTCCGGCAGGCGGTTTTTCCGCAAACGCTTAGGAGAAGCGATCGAGCGTCATCACCTTGTTCCAGGCCGAAACGAAATCAGCCACGAACCTGGCGGGTCCGTCGTTCTGGGCGTACACCTCCGAGAGGGCCCGCAGCTGGGAGTTGGAGCCGAACACCAGATCCACCCGGGTGCCGCTCCAGCGCAGCTCGCCTGTGCGGCGGTCGCGTCCTTCGAAACTGTCGCCGGCCTCTGAGCTGGGCGTCCACACCGTGTCCATGTCGAGCAGATTCACGAAGAAGTCGGTGCTGAGGGTGCCGACGCGGTGGGTGAACACGCCATGGGCTGAGCCGCCGGTGTTGGCCCCCAGCACCCTCAGACCGCCGACCAGCACCGTCAGCTCCGGTGCGCTCAGGCCCAGCAGCTGGGCCCGGTCGATCAGCAGCTCTTCCGCCCGCACCTTGAAGGCCCGCTTCTGGTAGTTGCGGAAGCCGTCGGCCTGGGGCTCCAGCACCGCGAAGGAGGCGGCATCGGTCTGCTGCTGGGAGGCATCGGTGCGGCCTGGGCTGAAGGGCACCTCCACGGCGTGACCAGCGGCGGCAGCGGCGGCTTCCACCGCCGCGCCACCGGCCAGCACGATCAGATCCGCCAGCGACACCTGGGTGCCATCGCCCTGGGCCGCGTTGAAGCTCTGTTGAATCCCTTCCAGCACCGCCAGCACCCGCGCCAGCTGCTCGGGCTGGTTCACCTCCCAGTCTTTCTGGGGCGCCAGGCGCAGGCGGGCGCCATTGGCACCGCCGCGCTTGTCGGAGCCGCGATAGGTGGAGGCCGATGCCCAGGCGGTGGCCACCAGCTCCGCCGTCGTCAACCCCGAAGCCAGCACCCGGGCCTTGAGCTCGGCGATGGCGGCGGCGCCGATCAGGGGATGGCCCGTGGCGGGGATCGGGTCCTGCCAGATCAGATCCTCATCCGGTACTTCGGGGCCGAGGTAGAGCACCTTCGGGCCCATGTCGCGGTGGGTGAGCTTGAACCAGGCGCGGGCAAAGGCATCGGCGAAGGCCTGCTGATCCTGGTGAAAGCGGCGAGCGATCGGTTCGTAGATCGGATCGAAGCGCAGCGACAAATCCGCTGTGGTCATCATCGGCCTGTGCCGCTTCGTGGGGTCGTGGGCGTCGGGGATCAGGTGCTCCTCGCGCACATCCTTCGCCCGCCACTGCCAGGCGCCGGCCGGGCTCTTCTCCAGTTCCCACTCGTAGCCGAAGAGCATCTCGAAGTAGCCCCGGTCCCAGGTGGTGGGGTTGGGTTTCCAGGCCCCCTCGATGCCGCTAGTGGTGGCATCGCCACCGATACCGCTGCCGAAACGGTTGTGCCAGCCCAGCCCCTGCTGCTCAAGGCTGGCCCCTTCCGGTGCGGCTCCCACCAGCTCCGGACTGCCGGCCCCGTGGGCCTTGCCGAAGGTGTGGCCGCCGGCCACCAGAGCCACCGTTTCTTCGTCGTTCATGGCCATGCGCGCGAAGGTTTCGCGCACGTCCCGCCCGGATGCCACCGGGTCGGGAACGCCACCCGGGCCTTCGGGATTCACGTAGATCAAGCCCATCTGCACGGCGGCGAGGGGGTTCTCCAGCTCCCGATCGCCGCTGTAGCGCTCATCGCCGAGCCAGGTTGTTTCGCCGCCCCAGTAGATGTCTTCCTCCGGCTGCCAGATGTCGACGCGGCCGCCGCCGAAGCCGAAGGTGGCAAAGCCCATTGATTCGAGGGCGCAGTTGCCGGCCAGGATGATCAGATCGGCCCAGGAGAGCCGGTTGCCGTAGGTCTGCTTGATCGGCCAGAGCAGCCGCCTGGCCTTGTCGAGGTTGCCGTTGTCGGGCCAGCTGTTGATCGGCGCGAAGCGCTGGTTGCCGGTGCCGCCGCCGCCGCGGCCATCGCCGGTGCGGTAGGTGCCGGCGCTGTGCCAGGCCATGCGGATGAACAGACCGCCGTAGTGGCCCCAGTCGGCCGGCCACCAGTCCTGGGAGTCGGTCATCAGCGCGAGCAGATCCCGCTTCACGGCAGCGAAATCAAGTTCGTTGAACGCCTGGGCGTAGTTGAACTCCGCCCCGAGCGGATTGGAGGCCGGCGCGTGCTGGTGAAGGATGGCCAGGTTGAGCTGGTGGGGCCACCAGTTGCGGTTGGATTGGTCCCCGGCGGTGGTGGGGGCCCCGGAGCGGCCTGCGAAAGGGCACTGGCTGATGGCCGTCATCGTCCGTCTCCTGTTGGTATTGGAAGGAGTTCACCTATTCGGAACCTACGCAGACGACCGCCCTGCGGAACCACTGCGTCACATCCCTTAGGGCTTGCGCCCCACCGTGCGCGAAACCAGCCAGAACTGCTCTCCAAGTGCTTGGTGGCAGGGTGAGTTGATCTGGCGAATCGGCTCTGGGAATGGATTCTCAGGAAGCTTGGATCGTCGATGACTGGGTTTTGCTGTGCTGTTGTTCATTCACTTGACCAATGAATGCCAGAAGTCCCATGCCGTCGTCGTGCAGGTGGGTCCTGCAACTTTGGCCCAGAGGCGAGGCAATCAATGCAGTTCGCATCTGAAGTGCAGGCGGGAGGCCTGGTCATCGGTGGCTATCGCATCAGGTGATCAAAGTGGGACAAATGCCGCCATCTAAGGGCCAAACGAAACTTGGTGGCTCCAGTGGAACCATCACGATCCAAGAACAGATACCCAGAATTACTGGCTCACAGTGACGCGAAGGTCTCAATGATTGATTTGCACATTCTGGATCAAGACCCAGGTGGAGTGATGAGCCCAGCGGACTTTTTCGTTCGGTGTAAACATGTGGTTCACGGACCCGCCCATGAACCCAACGCCGAGGAGACAAATCTTTCAAAAGCCCTACGCTGGTGTACGTCCTGCGCAAGGGCCGTTGGCCATGGAGGCATCTTATGCGGCCAGTGAACCCCGATGGGGATGGATACCGGACCCGCCGAAATACTGTTAGACGCACCAAGAACCCTGCCAGCTGGTATGCGTGACGAGTCATGACCTGTAGAGCTGAATCTGAACCTCCAACAGATCATGAGCTATTCGCAGGCGATCACTATCGCTTGATTGTGCCGCCCAAGAAGCCAGGGCGTTCAGCGATCCGTTCAGCAGGTAGGTGAAACCTTCAACATTGACTGTCTCGAGAAGACCTTCATCGACAGCATTCTGAATCGCCTCCTGAAGCAAGGTGAAGCCTGGTTTGTCCAATTTTGCCAGAGTGTCAACTGAAAGGAAAGCGGGAGCTTCTATGAAGACTAAACGGCGTAGATCCTCCTGAATGGCGATGTCGAGGCAGGCATGGCAACCCATCAAGATCTGATCCCAGCTTGTTTCCAGTGGTTCAACCCTCGCTCTGATCGCGCCGGTGATCTCCTCATAGACCTCGCCGATCACCGCTTCGAGCACCCCCTGCTTGTCTTTGAACTGGTGGTAGAGCGCTCCACGGGTGATTCCGAGCCCACGGATGAGCTCCTCCGTGCCGGTGGCCGCGTATCCATTTTGGGCGAACAGAAGGCGAGCCCGGTCGAGGATGGCTCTGCGGGTCCGCTGTGTTTGCTCGACCTTGGTCAACCCCGAGGACATGGCGCAGCCATCATGCATACAGACAGTATGGATCTTGACACATCTGACGCAATCCCTTAGATACATGCAGTCTGTATCCTTTTACGGGGACCGTCTCATGCCGTCAGCCTTCACTCCCTCAAGCGCATCAGGCTTTTTCAAGGATCCAGATGGGATCAAGCCCTGGGATGTCGTCGTCGTGGGGGCCGGCCTATCCGGCCTCATGGCTGCGCGCTTGCTACGCAGGGCCGGTCTGCGTGTCACGGTGCTTGAAGCACGGGATCGGGTAGGCGGGCGGGTCTGGAGCAAACTGATCAGAGATGGTTCCTGGATTGATTTCGGTGCCCAGTGGATTGCCCCTGGCCAGCACCGAATCCAGGCACTGGTCAAGGAGTTCGGTCTTGCCACCACGGAATCTCACACCAAGGGTGCCTCTGTGTGGATGGCCCGCGGGGGTGCCGTACCCCGCCATGGATCCTTCCCCGCGGGCTGGCTGGCGAAGTTGGATCAGCTGCTCATCCTGCTCCGACTGCAGCGGCTGGCGAAGCAGCTCGCCGCTCGCACGTCTACAACCGATCTCCGGCGAAGGGCTCTTGACTCCCAGACGTTCGCAGCCTGGCTCAAGGAGAAAGCACTGACACATGCAGGACGTGAAGCCGTGCGCCTGACTGTCGAGGAGGGTGTCTGCGCCTCGATAGAGGAAGTGTCCTGCTACGAAGTAATCCAGCAAATTACCAGCATTGGTGGGCTCGCGGCTCTGGCCAGTGCGGAGCAGACCTTCCTGTGCGGGGGCGCCCAAGCCATTGCCCAGCGCCTCGCCGTTGAGCTCGGTGCCGATCTGCAGCTGGGGAGGCCCGTGACGGCAATTCGCCATGACGCAAACGAGGTAAGGATCTCCACAACAGGGGGCGAACTGCGGGCCCAGCGGGTGATTCTCGCCCTTCCGCCTCAGCTGCTTTCGGAGATCTCACTGGATGTGGATCTCAATGGCCGCGCCCAGTGGTGCCAGAGGGCCATCGTGAAGGGGCGAGTGGTCAAGACGGTGATCGTCTACGAGCAAGCCTGGTGGCGCCTCAATGGTCTGAATGGCCAGGTGATCGCTCCAAATGGTCCGATTGAACACCTGGCAGACGCATCAGACCCGGCAGGTTCCCCCGGCATTCTCATCGCCTTAGCCACAGCCTCCCGCGCCGATCAGCTCGCAGCCCTTGAGGAAGGCCAGCGTAAAACGCTCATTCTGGAACAGATTCGCAATTCCCTGGGGGAAGCTCCCGCTCCACCCATCGCCTTCCATTCGATCAACTGGAACGGAGATCCCTGGTCCCAGGGTGGATATGCGTCCCGCCTAGGACTGGGCCAGTCAAGCGGCGATCAACCTTGCCTGGCTGATCCCATCGGGCGCGTGCACTTCGCTGGTACAGAGACAGCCAGTCAGTGGAGGAGTTACATGGAAGGGGCGTTGCAGTCTGGCGAGCGGGCCGCCGGTGAGCTTCTGAGCTCACTGTCCATCGTTGAGGCTCCTCTATAGAGCCGTAGAAGATGTTAGACTCCCTTAAGGGCGTCTAACATCCAGATGCAGAAGACGGGAGCCTTGGCTGTCTGCAATCCCAATCAAGTCCAGCCCGCTTCTGATCTTGGCCGTTAGACTGAAACAACAGCAAGCTAAATTATTAATACCTAAGATGTGTTGGAGTAACGACCGCTCAAATGATCCTTAATTCAGAACAACTCAGGGCCCATATGATTGCTAAGTTGGGGCTCGCAAATTGCATGACACCAGACCCCGAGATATCCACCAGAAAGAAGAATGCGGTAGCGAAGAAAATTATGAAGTACGTCGCATACTCGCATGACAGCTTTCTTTTAGATTCGAAGCAAGAACCCTCTAGAGCTTACAGTATATTGATCTTTCTTATCCATTTGCCTGTGCCTGAATGGTTTTCTGCAGGGCACGACGCTAAGAAGAGAGCCATTGAAGAGATATCGAACTACCTGCTTCAACTTGGAATTACCGAGGACGACATCGGAGAAAAGTCTATTTTCGAGGAAAAATGGAAGGCTACAAAGAAAAAGCGCATTCGATTGTCTACTAAGCTATTCAATGATAAATTGAGACTTGAATTGGGCCTAGGAGAGGATTCTGATCCCCAACTTGCAAAGGTGTTGTCCGAAGCTGTTGCAAGAGCCAAGGTTAGGCGAAGAAATTATGTCTACCTGAAAAGCTGGACATTAGCCGATGGCACTAAATGGTACAAGATCGGCCGAACAAATAATTTAGAACGGAGGTCAGTAGAGCAGAATGTATTGCCTGTTGCCGCCATAACGCTAGGCTATCTTGAGACATCAGGAGTTGAGGAGGCGGCTGAAATCGAGTCAGCCATACTATCCATCCTAGATGAGTACCGTATTCGCGGCGCATCTAACAAAGAACTATTTCACCTTACCGGACCACAGCTGAATGCCATGCTATCTGTTATGAGTCAGAGTATTATTTGCAAGAACTCATGAATTCGGCTCAGACCTGCTGTTGCGGCGGAGACGGCTGTCTAACAAGCCCTTCGAGTAGACAGGCCACCATCAGTTCTCGACTGTGCCACACCAGCCATCTTGCCTGCCACTCAAGGGCAGAGTTAGGCACAGGCAGGAAGCTTCTGTAGCGGGTATTTCTACATGCCAATTTTTTGGGCTCTGGCAGAGCAGGCACTAGATATGGTGACGCAGGACGGTTTTCCGCACCTTTACCACTGCCAGTAGCGCCTTAAGCTTGGGAGGCTTTCAGATGCTCCTAGACATGAGCAAACCACAAGACAGAACAGTCTCCAAGCGGCCAAACGGAGGCTGGGAAAACAAAAAGAATAGCAATCAACAAGCTTCTAGCGTTCACTCAACGCAAGCAGATGCTGTAAATGCCGCGAAAGGCATGCTAAAAAATCAAGGAGGTGGGGAGCTGGCGACTAAAGGGCTAGATGGTAAGATTAGAAGCAAGGATACAATTCCTCCCGGCAATGATCCATGCCCCCCAAGAGACAAAGAACATTGAACACATAGAGGCACTATGTTTTCTAGCAGGCTGCTGTCTATAGCGATATCTTTCTTTCGCAATGATCTTTCGAATCAAGGACTGTAGCCAGCCATTTCATGTTTCAGTTCTTTGGTTTCAATGCCGAGCCCTTGCGCTGCATTTATCAAGATGGTTGCAGCTAATTGTTGGACCGCAGATATCTCCCAGCCCTTCCGCGACATTTTGCATTAGACACTACAATGGAATACAAGCATGGCTAGGCGAATCAACATATCACAATTACGAAGTCAGCTTCGTCAGATTGAGAACAAGCAACGTCAAGCCATAAGCAAGTACAATCAGGAAGTTAGGAAGCACAATTAAAATGTTCGCAGCGCAGTAAGTCAATACAACAGTGCTGTCAGGCAATACAATGCGCGATTACGCGCAAACCGGCAACATGTAGTATTTGAGTTAAACAGGCTGCAAAGCCGTACTACTGTTCGATATCAAGCCCTTCATGAATCTACTGTCTCACTCAATAGGTCCTACCAAAGCCTGGAAAGGCATGAAAGTGAATTTGAGAATATCCCGTTCGGGAATCAATTTCTCGATTTATCGGAGAAGGAAAATGCCAATAGTCTCGCGGCTCTAAACGCTCTCGAGACCAATGAGCCCGAAACAAGGCTTGCCAACGATGAAGATTTTTGTCAACGACCATCACTAGCGAACTTTTTTAGATGTCAACTGATTTAGGAAGCAGGTGGAAGGGAGCGCTGTTTTCTCTAAATCCTAGAAATCCTGATGCTTCACGCCGTTTTTGCGCCAGCGCTAGAGAGCTCTTTATAAAGATTCTCGATCACTTCGCTCCTGACGAAAGGGTTCTATCGCGTTTCCCAGGATGCGATAAGACTGATAAGGGTCATCCTACTAGGCGCTGGAAGATAAGCTATATTCTGCTCAACTCTGGAATTTCTAGCGACGGGGCAGTTGATTTCGTTGATGAGGACATCACTAATGTACTCCAGCTTTTTCGTGTGTTTAACGATGGTACCCATGGCTCGCGGCTGGTAAATTCGGATTTGCTCAACTGCGTACCATTAAGGAAAGGGTAGAGAGTGGGATCATTTATCTCACCACCATTTGCAGAATTGCCTAACATCTTTATTCATCCGACCCGCGCCAGCATCACTCTGTTTCAGCGAGATCTCTTGCGGGCGGGTGATGATGAGCGTTAGGCAGCACCAACAGCCGCCCGCACTTTCTCGGTCGTCGCGTCGTCGGCCAGCGCCAGTAGCCGTTGGTAGTGTCTCAGTTTGAAATGCTGATGGGCTGACCGGGCGCCCTATGGGCCCACTGGCGCTGCCGGCACTCCTGGGGGTGGTGGCGTCCCGTTAATCTGCTCATTCAGCAACTCGGAAAGTAGTGCATGGATGGGCGACAGGTCCATCCCCCCGGCAACTGCTGCTGCGTCGGCATGTCGCAGGCCCGATTCATATCGCGTTCTCTCTCGCTTTATAAGTTCCGGAAGAATTGCTGTTCCCGGAAGCCACTGTTGGGCCTTCACGCAAAGTACAAAATAGCAGGCCGCGCGTGCAGTGCGTCCATTCCCATTTATGAACGGATGAATCCAGTTCAAGCGCCATAGGACATACGCGGCCAGTACGACCGGGTCGGCATTTTCCCAATCCCGATTTACAAGGTTTATGAAATCATCCATGAGAGACTGAACCCGATAATGTGGCAGTGGGTTGTGCGGACCCACGGCAACCGGGCAAGGACGAAATTCGCCAGCATGTGAATGCAAGCACGCTATCGCATGAAAGTTGAGCGCCTTAATAACTTGCGACGACAAAAAAGGTCTCCCGACCGAGAGGCTGGCGCCCACTATTGATTTGAGAAAGTCGTACTGTCTGTTGCCGTTTTCTATCGTCAGAGTTTGATAAACGGGGTCTGTCTCATTGTCGCCAACAAGGTCAAACAGGATCACTGCACAGTTCCTGTCGTGCCCCCATCCTGCCCAATGATGACTTGACGCACACGCTCTCGAGTCACGCCGCTGCCGGGCTTGACAGCACTGAACGCGAACGAGACTCGCTGCTCCAGAATGTCGCTAGCAGAAGGCTTGTGTGCGGCTACTTCGCGAAGTTTGTTCAAAAGTGCTTGGTCGGTTGTTAGCCCGAGGAACTTGCTTTCCATAGAACGTTCTCCTGTCTTTGGTTGACTAGGT
The DNA here is from genome assembly GCF_977927535.1 of Cyanobium sp. ULC082. NCBI lineage: Bacteria > Bacillati > Cyanobacteriota > Cyanophyceae > Synechococcales > Prochlorococcaceae > Cyanobium > Cyanobium sp. ULC082. The sequence continues at coordinate 182,405 of NZ_OZ376397.1, read as the reverse complement.
CAGTGTCGCAGAGAATTGTGCGCTGCAACAGTAGTGGGCCGTGCTGTCTGTCTCTTCAATCCAAGCACACCATACGTGCCATTGCAACCCAAAGCTGACAAATGTACCCTACTGTAAGAGGTAGGCTTAATGTTGGCCATATCCCCCAGAATGCGGAAAGCCTAAACGCGCGTTCAAGCCCCCGCAGTCGGGACTCGCTACTTGTACGGGCCGCGCCCAGCTTCAACAAGCCGGAACTTCAAACTGAGACACTACCCAACCGTTCAGCCTAGGCCGTGTCGGTGATGCACTCGCGTACAGCCTGCTCCTGGGTCTGCTGCTTGGGATTCCGTACTTCCAAAGCCGTCCAGTTGCAGGCCCCTTCTTCGTCCGGCATCCAAGCCTCGCACAAGACAACGCAGCGTGCAGCGTTGACGATGTCGCGGTCTTCATGGTCAAGCATCAGCGCCTCAAGCAATGCCGGGTTGCCATTCCTGAACTGGTCGAACTCGGCAATCAGTTCTCCAATCTCACTTTCGTAGCTCATCTCAGTACATTTCGGTCGCTTGTTCACATGGGCCGGGTGCTGCCTAACCCCTGCATGAGCGGTCGGCGCTAGAGCGCCGACCGCTCATGCAGAACGTTCGAAGGATGGCGCCTTAGCTTTGAGGCTGGAGAACCGATCCGTTTCATGGCCATAGCCGAGCGGCTGCAGTCTGTCGTACGGGGGAATTCCCGCGATGGCTCTGAGAGTCTCTGTATCTCATAGCCAAGTTAGTCGAGCATCCCAGGATTAGGGGGCTTCATCTGGCCAAGTCCCAAGAATGCCTGCTAACGAATCAAAAAACGTCGATTAACGACTAAGCTAAAGAACATTGCCAAGCTTCTTCTGCTTGTAGCCTCAGCACTCATTGGCCTGGCATTACATTACTGTAATTAACTGTCATGCTGGAGATCCCGATGCTTTCCCTTGCTTCTTGAAGAATAGGCGCTGTAAGCCGGCTCTTTTGGGAGAGTTTAATTGACTAAGTTCTCATTGACTGAGACGCCGTGCATCTCATTCATCACCGTGTGTGCATTCATTGATGAAAGTAATTGCATCTCCCTCATTCTGAACGCAGTCGTACCAGTCGGCTTCACCAAGAATTGCCGCTGTTTCTTGTGAGTAGATGCTCTGGTGAATTCGCTTCGTGGGCATCCAGAACCCCTTGTCTAGCCGACAACTATGAATGTGCCGGCTCCGATCACTCTTGCAGAATTCTGAGTCGATTTCGGCAGAATTCTTGCCCGAATGGAACTCAGTAAACTCTCGAAGAATGACAAACTGATGCTTTGCCTCATAAGGGTACATGAGAGATGATGTCTGGAATACGTCAATATCCTCGCTTTTGTCGAAGAGAAATCGCTCCTTCGCCCAACCCCCGCCAAGCTGGGCGATATTGACAGCGCTGCCGTCGCTGAACTTCATCACATACTTATCACAGTAGTTCTTAAATGACTCGATTGCTTCCTGAGGGTCCATCGAAGTAACGCTCTCTCTTGAAGCATAGAGCTACAAGGCCTTGTTTGGAGAGTAGCGCCCGAGCTTTGACACCAACCTGAAGGTGGTCACCCCCATGGGTCTGGAGTTGAGCGCGAGTGTTAGAAGCGAGGTTGAGGTGGTGACTTGGGCTCTGCAGATAAGGTGTAGGTCCGCAAACGTTGCCTGTGGTCATGCGACACCTTCGAACAAGCCCCTCGAGTGGACAGGCCGCCTACGATTCGCTACTTACGCTCTACAGTGTCTAGCCTGCCACTCAGGGGCAGAGTTAGATGGCCTATGTTGAGTATTGGCGTTCTGGGTGTTTCTGGGCTGCTTGGCTGATCTACCGCTGATGCACTGGCTTTTCTGTTCAACCATTGTTTCTTCAAGATGGCTTGTTATTCATCGTTTGAATCGACGGTTTTCGTGCCGGTCATGCTGGCTAGAAGGGCAGTCATTATTTCAGGATGTTATCTTTCTCTCTTTTGGTGCGGGGCTTCTTATGGGCAGACCGTTCCCTTAACTGTTGACATGCCCTATGCTCAAGCCCGAGCTGCTCTAATCCGGGAGGGGTGGCAACCGCATCTCCCCGGTGGACCTTTAATGCTTTCTTGTGGAGACAGGAGTCCATGTACCTATGAAGGGTTGGATCAGAGTGAAAAGGCGAGATCTAGTTTCTTACGTACTGAGATTAACTTAAGAAAGGCATTTCGGTCACATGGGTGGCATGAAACTATCCATTGTTTCCCGACAGGTGCAGGGTTGTGCATTCATTTGTTCACTGACGTACATGGTAGAGAGTTGATCGTTCAGACAGGATCAGGTGCATATGGCACAGTCCCACCTGTTTTACGCTTTTATTTCTCTGGTAAATAGTTGGACGAAATTCACATTTTACCTGTAATATATACGATCATGATGGATTCCTCTGGGTTTTTGCAATCTGACATCATCATTCACCCGACCAGGTGCAAAGTGTCAGCAAGGATGCCATGGCTTCTGCGGGCGGGTGATGATTGGCGTTAGTTTGACGTTGCTAAGCCCTCAGTGCAGGGTCTCTTGGTGGACTCCCTGGGTTTCTGGGTACAATGGGTCAAGGAGGTGAGTCATGTCAGTCCTCATTGACGAGAAGCTAGAGGAGATCGCCGCTGCTTGCCAGCGATACGGGATTGAGCGTCTGTTTGTCTTTGGCTCAGCCTTGAGAGAGGACTTCAGACCTGGAGAAAGCGATATTGACCTTCTGGTTGAGTTTGGCCCATTAGAAATCACCAAGCGCTTCCATGTCTTTCTTGACGCTCGCGAGGCGTTTAGCAATATCTTCCAATCCAACGTTGACTTGGTGATGAAGGGAGCGGTGAAGAACAAAATTATTGCTGGCGAGATTGATCGAACAAAGAAGCTGGTTTATGGCGCGTGATCTATCTGCATATTTGCAGGATGTCCTTGATGCCTGTAACTCTATTGAAGACGTAATGAGCGGAATCTCGCTGGATGAGTACCGAAGTATGCGCGCCGTGAGATCTGCTGTCGAGCGAGAGTTCATCATCATTGGTGAGGCACTTAGAAGGGTCAGCGCCCTCGACGAAAGGCTGTTTTGTTCAATATCTAATTCTCGTGCGATCGTTGATTTCCGAAATCTGCTTGCTCATGATTATGGAGCAGTTGATGACGATGCGGTTTTCGGACTTGTCTACTCAGACCTGATCGTTCTAAAGGCAGAGGTTGGTGAGCTTTTGGGTGACTGCCATGACGCAAACTAACAATGCCATTCATCTGAGCCGCGATCGGGATGTTTCTGGTTTCCGCCTGAGCTCATTTGGCCAGGTGATGGCCAGCGTTCAGGCCACTGAAGTTCACCAGATCCGGAGTAATCTGCCCACAGCGTGAACTGCTCTTCTCCTGCCCCAGGGGCTAAGACCATCAGCCTTGCGTCACCCCTTCAATCCGGTCTTCGATCTCCTGGTAGATCTGCTGCAGCTGGGCGATGTTTTCCTCGCTGGTTTCCCAATAGCCGCGGCCATTCACTTCCAGTAGGGTGCCCACGATGCGGCGGAAACTGTGGGGGTTGAGCTCCATCAGCCGCTTTCGCATCTCCTCGTCGTTGATGAAGGTGTCGTTGGCCTCTTCATACACGAAGTTATCCACGGCGCCGCTGGTGGCGCTCCAGCCCAGGGTGAAGTTGAGCCGTTTGGCCACCTCGCGCACTCCCTCGTAGCCGGAATTGAGCATGCCCTCATACCACTTGGGGTTGAGCAGCTTGGTGCGCGAATCCAGCCGGATCGTTTCACTCAGGCTGCGCACCTGGGCATTGGCGGTGGTGGTGTCGGCGATGTAGCTGGTGGGGGCCTTGCCGTCGTCGCGCAGGCCGGCAATCAGCTTGGTGGGATCGGAATCGAAGTAGTGGCTCACATCGGTGAGCGAAATCTCAGCGGAATCCAGGTTCTGGAAGGTCACATCGGCGGTTTTCATCGCTGATTCGAACACTTCCCGGTTCTGGTTCATCTCACCGGGGTTGTCGGCGTTGAAGGCGAAGGTTTTGCGAGAGAGGTACATCTCCTGCAGCTCGCCCTCCTCTTCCCAGGTGCTGTTCTCCACCGCCAGGTTCACGTTCGAGCTGTAGCTGCCGCTGGCATTGGAGAACACCCGGGTGGCGGCCTCCCGCAGGCTGATGCCCTGGGCCGCCGCCTGCTCCTGGGAGTGCTTGCGCACGAAGTTGAGCTCCAGGGGCTCCTCGGCCTCAGCCGCCATCTTCACGCCCTGGTCGATCAGGCCCATCTGGTTGATGAACAGATCGCGGAACACCCCGGAGCAGTTCACCACCACGTCGATGCGGGGACGGCCCAGCTCTTCGAGCGAGATCAGCTCCAGCTTGTTCACCCGCCCGAGCGAATCGGGCACGGGCCGCACGCCGATGAACCAGAGAATCTGGGCCAGCGATTCGCCGTAGGTTTTGATGTTGTCGGTGCCCCAGAGCACGCAGGCAATCGTTTCCGGCCAGGTGCCCTGCTCGGCCTTCTGGCGTTCGATCAACCGATCCACCACCACCTTGGCCGCGGCGATCGCGGCGCGGGTGGGGATCGCCTGGGGGTCGAGGGCGTGGATGTTCTTGCCGCTGGGCAGCACACCCGGGTTGCGGATCGGATCGCCACCGGGGCCGGGAATCACGTATTCGCCGTCGAGGGCCCGCAGCAGGCTCTCCATCTCCATGTCGGCGCAGATCTGCTCCAGGCAGAAGCGCAGGTAGCCGAACAGGTTGTCGAGCTCGGCGACATCCACGGCAGGAAAACCCGCTGCCCGACAGGCGCTCAGCCAGGGGCTGGGCAGGCGCATCCCGAAGCGCTCCAGCAGGGCGAAGAACCAGCCGAAGTTGCCGCGCAGATTGACGCGGCCATCGGTGCCGGTGACGGAGCGCACCATCGAGGCCACGGCCTTGCGGCAGGCCTCGGTGATCGTCTGGTTGAGCTCCACATCCGCCAGCACGCCGGCGTCGTTGCTCTTGTAGACATCGGTGATGGTGCGGCCGATGCTCTCGGCCAGCAGGGCCGGCAGGCTGCGGTAGCCCTCCTCCTGGCGCTCCAGCGCCGCGATGCTCACCAGGGTGGCGATCGCCTCCTCGGCGGTGGGGGGTTTGCCGATCGTGTGCAGGCCGCAGGGCAGCAGCCGGCTCTCGATCTCCATCAGCTGGCGGTACACCGCCCCCACCACACCGTCGCGGCCGTCAAGGTCGAGCTGGGCAGCCTCGCCCTCCGGCAGGGTCACGTCCTTGTCGAGATTGCACTGGCGGGCCGTTTCCACGATCGCATTCACAATCTGCACCCCCCGGCTGCTCTCTCGCAGCTGCTGGTAGGAACCCACCAGTTCGCCCAGTTCCTTGAGGCCCCTGTACAGGCCGGCATTCTCGGCCGGAGGCGTGAGGTAGCTGATCGTGGCGGCATAACCCCGCCGCTTGGCGATCGTGGCCTCCGAAGGGTTGTTGGCCGCGTAGTAATAGAGGTTCGGCAGGGCACCGATCAACGAATCGGGATAGCAGGTGTCGCTCATGCCCATCTGCTTGCCGGGCATGAACTCCAGCGAGCCGTGGGTGCCGAAGTGCAGCACCGCATCGGCGCCCCACACCTTCTCCAGATAGGTGTAATAGGCGGCAAAGCCGTGGTGGGGGCTGGCGCTGCGCGAGTAGAGCAGCCGCATCGGATCGCCCTCGTAGCCGAAGGTGGGCTGCACCCCCACGAACACGTTGCCGAAGTGGCGGCCGTAGATCAGCAGGTTGGTGCCATCGGAGTTGAGGTTGCCGGGAGGCTTGCCCCAGTTCTCCTCCAGCCGCTCGGAATAGGGGGTGAGCCGCTCGTATTCCTCCACGCTCATGCGGTGGGCGATCGCCAGCTCCGGTGCACCTTGGAGCGCCTCAGGATCGTTGATCACCGCCTCCATCAGCGCCTTGGAATCACGCGGCAGGTTCTGAACGTCGTAGCCCTTCTGCTTCATCTCCTGCAGCACCCGATGGATCGAGCCGAACACATCGAGGTAGGCGGCGGTGCCCACATTGCCCTTGTCGGGCGGGAAGCTGAACACCGTGATCGCCAGCTTCTTGGCGAGGCGGGGCTTGGTGCGCAGCGAAGCCCAGCGGATCACCCGCTCGGCGATCGCCTCCACCCGGTCCTGCAGGGTGTGGGCCTTGCCGGTGGCATCGTCGCGGCCGCTGAGCACGATCGGCTCGATGGCGCCATCCAGCTCGGGGATGGCGATCTGCAGCGCCACCTGCACCGGGTGCAGGCCCAGATCGCTCTCCTCCCATTCCTGGGTGGTCTGGAACACCAGCGGCAGGGCCACCATGTAGGGCCGGTTGAGCCTGGAGAGCGCCTCGATGGCGCGGGGATGGTCCTGACGGGCCGGGCCGCCGATCAGGGCGAAGCCGGTGAGACTCACCACCCCATCCACAATCGGCTGCTCAGGGTTGAGCGGGTCGTAGAAGAAGGCGGCAACCGGCTTGCTGAAATCCAGGCCGCCGCAGAACACCGGAATCACGGTGGCGCCGCGGTATTCCAGTTCCTGAATCACCGCCACGTAGTGGGCCTCATCGCCGGTGACGATGTGGCTGCGCTGCAGCACCAGGCCGATCACCGGGCCGCCCCTGGCCTTCTCGCTCAGGTCGGCGCGGCTGGTACTCCAGTTCAGATATTCCCTGAGGTCTTCGAACATCCCCGGCGCCATCGGGTGCCAGATGCCCAGATCCGGGAACACCACCGGTTCGGCCACCTCCAGCAGCGGCCGGCCTGTGTCGCTGCGGGGGAACACATATTTATCGGCCAGCATCAACAGAAAGTTGCGCAGGTTGTCCGGCGTGCCGCCCAGCCAATACTGAAAACTGAGCATGAAGGAGCGGGCATCCTGCGCCTTCTCCACCGGCAGATACTTGAGAACGGTGGGCAGGGTGTTGAGCAGCTTCAACATCGCGTCCTGGAAGCCGGCCCCATTGGCCTCCTTCCGCTTCTTCATGAAGCTGGCGATGGCGCTCTTGCTCTGGCCCAGCTGGGCCATCGAGAAGGTGCCCAGCTTGTTGAGCCGCATCACCTCCGGCATCGAGGGGAACACCACCACGGCCTTGAGCCGCTCGCGGTGGGGCGCCACCGCTTCCACCACCTTCTGGGCCAGATCCTCAATGAAGATCAGCGAGGCGATGAACACGTCGGCGGCGGCCACATCGGCGCAGAAGGCGGCGTAGTTCTCCGGATTGCGCAGCTCCTCGATCAGGTAGCCGCTCAGCTCCACCGCCAGGGCGGGATTGTGCTCATTCAGGCTGACAGCCGCCGTTGTGAGGGCGTTCTGGTACTGGGGTTCCAGCACCACATACACCGCTTTCATCACGGCGCGGCCGTCGCTGCCGGCAGGGAGGGCGCAATCGGCAGGGTTGACCCGGCGGCTGGCGGAGCGGACCTGCGTGAACATCGGCGCGGAGGTGGAGGGCAGTGCAGAGCAGCTTACGAAGGTTGCTGTGGGGGCGCGGCTTCTGGGGCCCAGCCTGCAGGCCGCGAAAGGTGCCGTGGCTGTCGGCGGCCATAGGCTCAGCTCACCTCTGTTGATCGAGAACCACCATGGCCGCCACGTTGGAGGACCCCGCCACGCCGGCCGCACCGGGGCAAGCGGCAGCGCCGATCGCCGTGGTGGTGGCCGGCGCCCTGGGCCGCATGGGGGCGGAGGTGGTGAAGGCCGTGGTTGCCGCGCCGGATTGCGCCCTGGTGGGGGCGATCGACACCACGGCGGAGAAGCAGGGCGCTGATGTGGGGCTTGAGCTGGGGCTGGGGGAGCTGGAGGTGGCGATCAGCGCCGATCTGGAGGGAACGCTCTGCCAGGCCAGCCAGGCGGTTCGCAGCCAGCCCCATGGCGCGGTGTTGGTGGATTTCACCCATCCGAAGGTGGTCTACGAGCACACCCGCGCCGCGATCGCCTACGGCGTGCATCCGGTGATCGGCACCACCGGGCTCAGCCCCAGCCAGCTGGCCGATCTGGCTGCCTTTGCCGAGAAAGCCGGCATCGGCGGTGCCGTGATCCCCAATTTCTCGGTGGGGATGGTGCTGCTCCAGCAGGCTGCAGCCGCCGCCGCCCGCTTCTACGACTTCGCCGAACTCACCGAACTGCATCACAACCGCAAGGCCGACGCCCCCAGTGGCACCTGCATCAAGACTGCCGAGCTGATCGAGGAGCTCGGCAAGACGTTCAACGCCCCCCAGGTGGAGGAGCACGAGAGCCTGGCCGGTTGTCGCGGCGGCCTGCGGAGCAGCGGCCTGCGGCTGCATTCCGTGCGGCTGCCGGGGCTGGTGGCCCATCAGGAAGTGATGTTCGGCGGGCCGGGCGAAACCTATACCCTGCGGCACGACACGATCGAGCGCTCGGCCTACATGCCGGGGGTGCTGCTCACGGTGCGCCGGGTTCGGCAGTTGCAGAGCCTGGTCTACGGCCTCGAACGCCTGCTCTGAAACGCCTGCTCTGAATCGATGCTGTTGCGATGCTGATTCCCCTCAAGCCCGGCGAGTTGCAGCGCCTGATTCCGGCGGTGGCCACCGGCCCCCAGTTCAATGCCTGCAGCGGTGATCCGGGCAAGATCCTCCAGCGGGTGCTGATCTCGGTGATCGGCGGGGTGCTGGCCCTGCTGGTGGCCCAGAGCCAGTTCTCCTATCGCTTCGGCCCGGTCTGGCTGGTGGCGGGCTTCGTTTTTCTGCTTTACATCCTCTGGGGCCCGATCCTCGAAGCCGGCCGACGCAATTCCACCCTGCGCCGTTTTCCAGCCGGGGCGATCTTCGAGGGGAAAGTGGCTGATCTGTTCACGCGGGAGCGGATCGAGCAACGCAACGAACAGGCCGACAAGAGCGGCCGCCTTGAACTGGTGGAGAACCGGCGTACCTGGCTCTGCCTGGAGCTGGAAGACGACGAGGGGTACCTGGGCCAGGTGCGGTTCCCGATGGACAAGAAGCACAAGCTGATCCGCCGGGGGATGACGATCCGCTGCCTCGTCCTGAGCGAGCGCCCTGATTTCTCCAGGATCGGAGCCCTCAGTGATGCCTGGATTCCGGCCCTGAAACTCTGGGTGGGTGAGTATCCCTACTTACTGAGGCCAGCTTTCGAGGAGCTCTGCCTGCGCCGGCTGCGCTGAATCCGCCAGACTTGCGTTACGAAGCGAAACAATGTGTTACATTTCTGTCATCCCACCCCACGAAGCACCCATGGCCCAAGCCACCACCTTCGCTCCAGCCGCTGATCGCGCCGCCATCCGTGGAGCCACCGTCACAACCGAAGACGGCGGCCGTCTCAATGCCTTCGCCACGGAGCCACGGATGGAAGTGGTGGCCGCTGACCAGGGCTGGGGCTTCCACGAGCGTGCCGAAAAGCTGAATGGCCGCATGGCCATGCTCGGATTCATTGCCCTGCTGGCCACCGAATTCGCCCTCGGCGGTGAAGCCTTCACCCGCGGACTGCTCGGCATCGGCTGAGGTCGGCCGGTTTTCCCGACCCTTCACGGCGCTGTCCCTGTCTCGGTCAACCTCTCCGCCGCAACAGAATTCTGTTGCGGCTTTTTGATGGCGTGCCTGATGGCCGGGATCGGTTGCTGATGCGTTCACCCCTGGTGGCCAGGGTTCGGGGTGCGGGCCCGACCGGTGCCCTCGCCGCCCTCGCCCTCGCCAGCGTGGGCTGGGAGGTGGAACTGGACGACCCCCTGCCCCCTGAGCAGTTGCTGGCCCGCGGCCGCGCCTACGCGCTCAGCCATTCCAGCCGGCTGCTGCTCTCCGAGCTGCAGCTCTGGAATCCGCTGGCCGTGGACCTGGTGCCGTTCCGCTTCCTGCAGCTCTGCGATCTGGAGCTGGCCGAGCGGGTCCCGTTTGATGGCTCCGATCTCGGCAGGACCGCTCAAGGCCTCCAGGGCGACGAAGCGGTGGGCTGGGTGCTCCAGCACAGGCCGCTGATGGAACTGCTGCTGGAGCGGCTGAAAGCCGATCCAGCGATCCGGCTGAACCTGGGCAACCCGCAGGCCATCGCCGCCGACGCAACACCTGTCGACCTGATCGTGGCCGCCGACGGAAGCGCCTCCCCCAGCCGTACCGCCCTGGGCATCGGCCAGTGGCGGCTTCCCTACCACCAGGCCTGCCTGAGCGTGCAGGTGCGGTTGCGCGGCTCAGCGGCCGACCAGGCCTGGGAACTGTTCCGCGCCGAGGGGCCGTTCGCCGTTCTTCCCCTGGGTGGCGACCACCACCAGCTGGTCTGGAGTGCCCCCGCCGGGCGTCTGCGGCTGCTCGAAAGCCTGGATCCGGCCGCCTTCCTCGACAGCCTGGCCGGGGCCCTGCCTGACCGGTTCCAGGTGGATGCCCTGCTCGATGCCCCCCGCGCCTTTCCGGTGGCCCTGGAGCTGGCCCGTGGCTTCCAGCGCGGCAACACCGTCCTGGTGGGTGAAACCATGCATCGCTGCCACCCCGTCGGCGGCCAGGGCCTGAACCTCTGCTGGCGGGATGTGCGCGTGCTGCGGCGGCAGGCTGAGCGGGTGGCCAGGGGACGGCTGGGCCTGGCCGCGATCGGCCGGGCCTATGCGATCCGGCGCTGGGGAGACGTGTTGCTCACCCTGCTGATCACCGATCTGATGGTGCGCCTGTTCTCGAACCGTCAGCCCCTGCCGCTCGGCTTGAGGCGCCTGGTCCTGGCCCTGCTGCGCCGGCTGCCCCCCCTGCGCCGGCTGAGTCTGAAAGCGATGAGCCTGGGCCCTTGCCAGCTGCTCAGCCGCTGGTCAGAGTGAGGCCCCCTTTGCCTGGTCCCGGCGTCATGGTGATCAGCAGCTCACCCCAGCCGGAGCCGCCATCGGCGCTCGTGGCCTACCTGCAGCGCGAGCTGGGGCTCACCCAGAGAGCCCTCGAACTCGGCATCAGGCAGGCACGGCTGGAGCAGGCCCCCCTGCCGGTGATCCTGTGGCGTTTCGGGCTGATCAGCCTGGAGCAACTGGATCTTGTCCTGGCCTGGCAAGAATCACAGCCCTGAAGGATCAGGCGTAGACGATCAGGGATTCAACCGGATGGTCCCCAGGCAGCCGCTGACGCCCCCCCAGGCCGGCCAACTCAGCCACGAAGCCATAGCCACAAAGCTGGCCGCCGGCCAGTTCCACCAGGTGAGCACAGGCCGCAGCGGTGCCTCCGGTGGCCAGCAGATCGTCGACGATCAGCACCCGTGGCTCTCCGGCCAGGGCATCGTGCTGGATCTCGAGGCGATCGCTGCCGTACTCCAGGTCGTAATCGACCCCACACAGTTCCCCGGGAAGCTTGCCCGGCTTGCGCACCGGCACAAAACCCAGCCCCACCACCGTGGCCAGGGCCGTGCCGACGATGAACCCCCGCGACTCGATGCCGACGATCAGGTCGGGTTCGACCCGCTCGCAGACCAGGGCAAGCTGCCGCATCACCTCGCGCCAGCCCTGGGGATCACGCATCAGCGGCGTCAGGTCGCGGAAGAGGATGCCGGGCTTGGGAAAATCTGGAATGTCACGCACCAGCTGGCGCAGATCGGGTGCCCTGGATGGATCAACCGGGGAGGAGCTGGGGGGCATGGCAAGCGGAAGAGGTGACGGATCGGCTCCGGCGCTGGCATCATCGCAGCCATGGCCCAAGACCGATTGACCAAGCCTGATCGCCATTCCGGAATCTCCCGCCGGGGTCTTGAGCGGCTGGATCTGATGCTGCTCACCGTCGAGGCCCTCGATCTCAACGGCGGCGAAGCGATGCTGTCGATGGCCGGGCAACTCGGCTTCAACGATCTCTTCCCCAACCGGGTCGAGCTCTGGAAACGGCGCTGCTACAACCCCCTGAGGCTCGCCTGCCGGCGTGGTGAACTGAGCGAACCCGAAACCGATGCCCTGATCTCCCTGCTCTGCGCCCTTGCCGACCGCCTCTATCCGATGCTGCGTCAGCTGCTCTCTTCCGCCGAACCCGCCCAGGTCACGGCCGAGCGCTGGGGGTTGTTCCAGAAGCGGCTGGATGAACTGATCCGGGAGCGGCTCAATCCCCGCCGCGGTGGGGTTCAGAAGCTGCTCGACCCGAAGGAGGGTCCGGCGTTGCGGCTCCAGTTGATCCACGGCCTCGCCTTCGGGGCCGGCAGGGGCGGCTTCGATCGCCTCAAAGCCAGCCTGATGGACGCCTCGGCATGAAAGTGAGCCACCGCTTCGAGCAGACCAGCTGCCGGCTCAGACTCGACGGCCTGCCGGACCTTTCAGCCGGCCAGGCCGAGAACGTGATCGGCATCCTCTCCGGCTGGCAGCTGGCCCTGGCGGGCCACACCGAGCTGGAGGGAAAACGGGAGCACCTCCTGGCCCTGCTGGATGTGGTGCTTCCCTATGCCCGCCACCTGCTCAGCGGCGTGCCACGCCGCTTCGGAGCCGATGCGGGTCCGGTTCAGATCGAACCGGTGCGGGAGAGCGGCGCTGGGCGCTGCCATCGCCTGCGCCTGTTCAGCAGCCAGCCCGACACCCCCCCCCTGGAGCTCAGCCTCGATGACGCCGAGCTCTCCGATCTCGTTCGCTGCCTGGATCAGCTGCGGCTCGATCCACGGGTTCAGCTCGGTTTCAAGCTGCCTGCGGAGCGACCGCTGCCAAAACGGGAGATTCTGGAGCGCATCCCCCTGCGCCAACGGTTGTTCTCCCCCCTGGCGGCTGCGACGGCCCTGGCCGTCACCGCTTCGATCAGCCTGATGGTTCCGCTGCCACGGCGGCCGACGGCCCCATCGCCCAGTCCAGCCGCCGTCCCCACGGTCCCGCTCAGCCCAGCGGAACCCAATCCTTGAGACAGGCCTTCAGCACTGCGCCGTTGACGCGGGTTCCACCGGGGCCAGACTCCTGCATGGGGGCCTCGGGCTCCGGGCCCACTGCAGACGGACGATGACGAAAAGCTGGTCGGAACTGCGACGCCGCGTCAGTCGCCTCGGAGCCTGCCTGGATGTCGTTGTGCGCAGCGATCCGGAGGTGTGCGGCCTGAGCGGCAGGAACTTTCACCTGTCGCTTCACCATGGCGGCCAGGGGGATTGCACGGTAGAAGGGCTCAGCCTGGTGGACTGCCCCAATGAACTGGTGCTGATCGAGTTCGAACGCTGGATGCGGGGCGCCGGCTACAGCCTCGATGTCTGATCCGGAACCGATGGACAGCAGCCGGGGTCTGGGGATCACGCCATGAATCGCCTCAGCGAGCCGGCCTTCAAACCACTCCCCGCCCGGAAGGTGTTTCGCAAGCGTCGCAGCCGCTCGCCCTGGCGGGAAGCCCTCTTCTCCCTGCTCAACATCGCGGTCGGCAGCGGTGTGCTGGTGGCCTTGCTGCAGTTGCCCGCCCGGATCGACTCACTGCTGGTGGTGAGCAAGGTGATCAGCACCCTGATCAAGGCCATCTCGAGGATCGGCGAGGGGATCCTGCTGCTGGCCGCCGGCCTGGCCCAGACCTTTGCCATCCTGCTGGTGGTGAGCCTGGCGATCGCCGCCTTGCTGCTGCTGGCCAATGGCGTCTTCCGGATCCTGAGGCTGGGCATGCCCGGCCTGGGCAGCGTGCTGGGCGTGCCGCTGGAACTGGCCCGGATGCTCTGGGCTTTTGTCCAGATCCGCCGCCCGGATCGCCATGAGCCGTGAAGTCCTAAGGGCGGGGGGAAAGCGAACGGCGAAAGTCCCAGAACTCCTCCAGGCTGACGTTGCCGTTCCGGTCACGGTCCATCTCGCTGAAGCGCTTTGCCAGCCAGGGGAAGGAGGCCGCTTCCGCCTGGCTCAACTGACCATTGCCATCCCGGTCGGCCCGCTGGAAGCTCTTGCGAAGCCGTTCGCCGAGGAAGTGGTTGTTGGCCGGAGCCAGATCCTGGGGCAGCAGATATCCCCGACCCGTGGAGTCGAGCCTCTCGAAGTTCATCTCCAGAAAGGGATAGCCCTTGCTCTCGAATGGGCTGATCCGGCCATCGCCGTTGCGATCGATCCGGTGAAACCAGTTTTCCAGGCGCTTCTCGTAGCGCTCCAGCAGCCGGGAGTCCTGGGCCTGGGCGGGGCCTGGCGTCAGGCTGCCGCCGATCAGCAGCTGCATGGCCAGCGCCAGCAGACCGCCGGCCACGGCAGGGCCGCTGCCGAACAGGTGGGGCGACGGGGAGACAGGGGGCATGGGCTCACCCTATGGAGCGGAGGCCAGCGGGTTGCGGCATCGATGCGTGTGCTGGGTGGCAGAACCATGACCGGATCCGACTGGTGAGGCTGCCAGTCATGGCTGGACAGTTCCAGGCGCTCGCCAGGGCAGGATCAATCCTGGGCCATCGAGCCTCCCTCCATACAGTTCAAGCAGCGATGATCCACGCCTCTTTGCCATGAGCCGATCTCACACCATCTGGGTCGTGGATGACGACCCGGAGCTGCGGCAGCTGCTCGGCACCCACCTCACCGAGCAGGGCTACGAGGTGCGCTGCCTGACGGATGGCCGCCAGTTGGTGGCCCGCCTGGAGTTCCAGCGCCCCGATCTGCTCGTGCTGGATCTGATGCTGCCGGGCGACGATGGCCTCACCCTGCTGCGCCGTCTGCGGGATGGCGGCGATGACCTGCCGGTGGTGATGCTCACCGCCAGGGCCGAGGCCGTCGACCGGATCATCGGCCTGGAGCAGGGCGCCGACGACTACCTGGCCAAGCCGTTCCTGCCGAGGGAGCTCACCGCCCGGATCGAAGCGGTGCTGCGTCGGCGCGGCAGCCTTCCGGCCGGCACCCCGCTGGCGGACGGGGAAGTGGTTCGCTTCGGTGTGAACAGCCTGGATCTCTCCGCCCGCACCCTGGAGCGGGATGGGGAGGCCGTGACGATCACCAGCGGCGAATTCAGCCTGTTGGCCGCCTTCGTGCAGCATCCCCACCGCCCGCTCTCGCGGGAGCGCCTGATCGAGCTGGCCCGGGGCCCCTCCAGCGAGACCGACAGCCGCAGCATGGATGTGCAGGTCTCGAGGGTGCGGCGCCTGATCGAACCCGACCCCAGCCGTCCCCGCTACCTGCAGACCGTCTGGGGCTATGGCTACGTGTTCGTTCCCGACGGCGCCCCACGGAGCCGTTGAGCGATGGTCGGCTCCTTTCGCTCGGCTGCCCTCCTGCTGCGGCTGGGGGGCTTCGCGCTGGGCGGCTGGGGGATCAGCCTCGTGTTGCTTCAGGCTTTGCTCGGAACCCGGATCGGCCAGGCCCAGGTGGCCCAGATGGGTCCCCAGGTCGCCCTCAACCTGCGATTGGCGGAACTGGCGCTGGAGCGTTTTCCACCGGCCGCGGTGTCGGTGTTGAGCGGGCTGCAGCTGGGGGTGGGTGAACCGCCCGCACCGGATCCAGCCAACGGATTCCTCGGCCTCGGCCATGACGGCCGACTGGAGGTTCAGGCGAAGCAGTTGCGATACGAACTCTGTCGCCGACTGCCGCGCTGTCCCCAGGTCGTTCCCACCCCGGGGGAGGCCCGCGGCGTCTGGATCGAACTGGCTTCGCCCCTGGAGCCCGTCTGGCTCTATGCCGGAATCAGGCCCCAGCTGGGCTGGCCGCCGGATCCGCTGCTGGTCAGCCTCTCCCTGGTCAGCGGCAGCGTGGTGGCCGCCGCCCTGTTCCTGCTGCTGGAGGTGCAACGGCCCCTGCAGCAGCTGGAGAAAGCGCTCGGCGGCGTCGGTCGGGTCAGCGAGCCCAACCCCCTGCCCCAGCGGGGCGCTCCGGAAGTGCGTCGCCTCACCCGCCATTTCAACGCGATGCTGGAGAGGCTCTCGATCAGCGAGCAGGAGCGGGCCACGATGCTGGCCGGCATCGCCCACGACATCAAGACCCCCCTGACCCGCCTGCGTCTGCGCTTGTCCCTGGGTGGGCTCGGTGCCGAGGCACGGGAGAAGGCTGAGGCCGACCTCGATGACCTCGAGCGGATCACCGGCCAGTTTCTACTGTTCGCCGGCGGCGGCGGCACCGAGCTGGCGGTGGAGGTGCCCCTGCAGGATTTTCTGGCCGAACTGGCCGCCCGCTACGACGGTCAGCCGGTGGAACTCGAGCTCACGCCGCTGACCGCCTCGATCCAGCCGATTGCCCTGGGCCGGGCCGTGGCCAACCTGATCGACAACGCCCTCAGCTATGGCCAGCCACCGGTTCTGCTGCGGCTGCTGCCCTGGCAGGACGATGGCTTCGAGCTGCAGATCTGGGACAGGGGGGAAGGGATCGCCGAAGGGCAGCGTTCCGAGGCGCTGATGCCGTTCCAGCGGCTCGACTCAGCCCGCGGCGGCCACGGGCACTGTGGCCTTGGCCTGGCGATCGCCCAGCGGGTCGCCCGGGCCCACGGTGGTGACCTGCGGCTGGGCTCGCCTCAGCCGGCGACCCAATCCAGCGGCTTCTGCGTCAGCCTCACCGGCCACTCCATCGAGATGCGCCCGGAGGCCCGGCAGCAAGGGGTCTCGAAATCTGTATCAATCGAGCCGTCAATCGGCCCGAATCCCACTAAGGGTGGGACAACCAAGTCGAGCAGGGTTGAGTGAATGGGCAAGGGAAAGGATGGCAAGAAGGCCAAGGAGGCCAAGAAATCCAAGGCTGAGAGTGCCCTTGGCACCAATGGGCTGAACGATCGGTATCACCCCACCGCCCTGCTCGACGACCTGGAGGAGGGCCCGGCCGGAGCCCCGCCTCATGGCGGCCAGAAACGGCTGAGCAAGAAGTTCTACGAAACAGAGCTCGAGCGTCTGCAGATCGAGCTGGTCAAGATGCAGTACTGGATCAAGCACACCGGATTCCGGATGATCCTGCTGTTCGAAGGCCGTGATGCGGCCGGCAAAGGGGGAACGATCAAGCGAATCACCGAGCCGATGAATCCCCGTGGCTGCAAGGTCGTGGCACTGGGTACCCCTTCCGACCAGCAGAAAACCCAGTGGTATTTCCAGCGATACGTGGAGAATTTTCCCTCCGCCGGTGAGTTGGTTCTGTTCGACCGCAGCTGGTACAACCGGGCCGGCGTTGAGCGGGTGATGGGCTTCTGCACCGATGAGCAGGTTGATCAGTTCATGAAGTCCTGCCCTGAGTTCGAGCGGATGCTGGTGAATTCAGGCATCGTTCTGCTCAAGTATTGGTTTTCGGTGAGTGATGAAGAGCAGGAACTTCGCTTTCAATCGCGCATTGACGATCCTGCCCGCCGCTGGAAACTGAGCCCCATGGATCTCGAATCAAGGGATCGCTGGCTGGAGTTCTCCAAAGCCAAGGACCAGATGTTCGCCCACACCAACATCCCCGAAGCCCCCTGGTTCACCGTCGAAGCCGACGACAAGCGACGGGCACGGCTGAACTGCATCCGCCATCTGCTCAGCAAGGTGCCTTACGAAGACATGACCCCGGCTGCGATTGAGCTGCCTCCACGCAAGAGTGGTGGCGATTACCAGCGGCCGCCGATGAACGAGCAGTTCTACGTTCCGAACGCCTACCCCTACGGCTGAACCACCGCCCATCGATTCGGCCATGTCCGAGCCCACCCCCGATCCTGCCTGCCTGCCGGCCACGGCCCCCCTGCGGGGTCCCCGCGGCTCCCTGCTCTATTCCGGCAGCGATGGCAACCAGTACATCGTGGCCGGTGGTCCCGCCCATCCTGGCGATGCCCCCCTGGCCCAGGCTTTCCAGGCGCTGAGGGCCGGAGCACCGGAGTTGGACCTGCTCAGCCATCGGTGCCGGCAATGGGTCGAGGCCGCAGGCAGCCATGGCCTCACCCAGCCCCAGGCCGCCGCCGTGCTGCTGGGCCAACTGGCACTGGCCCTTGATCTGGGCGAGGAAGGCAGGCCCCTGCTTCCCTAGGACCCTGGCCAGCTCAGTGGAGTTGCTGGAACCAGAACCCGGCCAGCTGCCAGCTGCTCCAGAGAAAAATCAACAGGAAAAGCCAGTTCAGCCAGGGCGGACGGGTGTTGTTCTCTGCCATGGCGCCTCGGTGTCGCAGGAGCAAACCTATCGGGCCCGGTCATCGGGGCTGGCAGGGCACAAGCTGGCCTGCTCCATCTGGCTGGCAAAGTCCCCACAGCCGGCCGTCGGTTTCGTCGCTCCAGCGAACCACCCTGGCGCCAGGGTCGTACCCAGGCCAGTCGTTCGTCGTGATCACCGAGAGGCTGTACGGGGCCTGGCTGTAGTCATAACGGCAGTAGCCCAGGCCCGCACCGGAGCAGGCGCTCAGACTGGCCAGGCGATTGCCGGCCCGCTGTCGATCCAGGTCATCAGGCTGCCGCTGGGGTGACGGGCGCCAGCCGCTGGCCTGGAGGCGTTGATCGGCCGTGCCGATCGGTTCACCGACGCGAAGCAGGCTGGAGAACTCCAGCCTGCCGGCACCCGCCAGCAGGACCAGGGGGCTCAGCAAAGCGAGCGCTCGCAACAGGGAGTTGTTGATGGGCAGGGCTCTGATACGCCGCGGGAACTGACCGGATGGATCTTCCTTCACTTGTCCCAGGCCATGGCCACCCGTGCTGTTTTCTCCTTCCTCGGCTTTCCTGGCTGGGCTCCGTTGCACCTGGTTCTGCCTGAGAACGGATACCCGGCCGGAGCAGCCCTGCGCCTGGCGGCGGCGACGCCCGGAGTGGGTTCGGGAGGCCACGAAGCGGCGGGATTGCTGAATCGGTTTCTGCGCAGCACGGATCAGGGGGAGCCGGTCGCTTCCCCGGTTCTCTGCGGAGATTGTGACTACCGGTATCTGATCATCTATCGCCAGGGAGGCGTGTGGCCGCTGCGGATCTCAGCCTGGCGGCGGGAGCTGGATGGCCCGGGCTGGAGTCGCCGTTGCCAGCCGATGCCCCTGGAGATGTTCCTCAGCCGGTTTCATCCCTGCCGGCCCCGGCCGGTTCGGGGGTGCTCTGGCGCTGGGCCCGTCTCAGATCATGGAGGCCTTCCAGTTGGTTGTAGACCGCCAGGAGTTGCATCCTGATGTGGTCGGTGTTCTCCAACCGAATGAGATTGGCCAGGGCGGCTTCGATCTGTTCCTTGCTGTCGATCAGCAACCGGCACTCACTGGTACCGGGCTCGTAGCTCATGGTGAATGGCTCTGAATGGTGGGCTGGAGGCCCTTGTTCACATTACTCAAGCCAACCGGGCTGAAGCGTGCTGTTGGATTGACCACCATCTCAATCAGCGGAGCCAGGCTCCGGAGAACCAGCCGCCGCCGCGAAACTGCCTGGCACCAGCACCAGGAACAGCCACCACCAGAGCAGAACGGCAGCCACGACGGGCGTGGTGATCCACCAGCGCTGCAGCAGGAGCCAGCTGGCCAGGCTGACCCCCGTACCGGTGGCCACGATCGTCCAGGGCTGACACCAGAGGGGTTTGGTCTGCCAGAAGGAAACCGGCCGATCCTGAGGCTGGCTGATATCGGTCGGCTCGACCATCACGTTCCCGGGCGGCAGACGGGAAGTCTGCCGTCTTCAGGAGTGAAACAGCAGCACCAACCCCTTGGGGATCTGGTGAAACTCACGATCCTCGCGGCTGAGATCCAGTCCCACCAGCAGCCCCTCCTTGAGGGCATCGGCGTAGGGGGGCTGGCTTGGGGCCTGCCCGGCCAGCCAGAGCGCCGCGATTCCAACCGGCGTGGCATGCCAGCTGAACGAACGGGTCAGGCCGATCGAGGGTTCGTCAAGGGCGTCTTCCAGAAGTTCGCGAATCGCCATGGTGGGCAGGAACTGCGTTCAGCATCCGGATCAGCGCCCAAGAGCGCAATCAGCTGAGAGCATTCGTGACGTGCACGGTCCGTCGGTGCGACGTACGGTGCCGCGATGCCTTCCCTTCCAAGCCGGATCGCGCTCGTCCATGAATGGTTCACCCCACGCTCGGTGGGAGGGTCCGAGCAGGTGGTGCGGGAAGTGGACCGCCTGCTCAGCCCGGAGCTGTTCGCTCTGGTGGATGGGGAAAGCGGGAGCTCAGAGAGCTGGTTGGCAGGCCGCCGCATCCAGACCTCCTTCATCCAGGGACTGCCCTGGGGCAGCAGCCATGTTCAGCAATACCTGCCCCTGCTGCCCCTGGCGATCGAACTGCTGGATCTTTCCAGCTATCCGCTGGTGATCAGCAGCAGCCACCTGGTGGCCAAAGGGGTGCTCACCGCACCCGACCAGCTCCATGTCAGCTATGTGCACACGCCGGTGCGCTACGCCTGGGACCAGATGCCCGCCTATCTGGCCGGCTCCAGGCTGGCCAGGGGACCGCTTGGCCCGCTGGTGCGCTGGCAACTGCACCAGCTGCGTCAGTGGGATGTGATCAGCAGCCAGCGGGTGGACCATCTGATCGCCAACTCACGCTTCACGGCCCGGCGGATCCAGCGCTGCTGGGGCCGATCCAGTGAGGTGCTGCATCCACCGGTGGAGGTGGAGCGGTTCCGCTGGGATCTGCCTCGCGACGACTTCTACCTCTCGCTCGGCCGCCTGGTCCCCTACAAGCGGGTCGATCGTGTGATTGAAGCCTTCAACCGCACCGGCCTGCCATTGCTGGTGGTGGGGGATGGTCCGGAGCGGCGGCGGCTCGAAGCGATGGCCGGCTCCGGCGTGCGTTTTCTGGGTCGCTGCGATCCCGCCCGGGTCAGCGAGCTGATGGGCCGCTGCCGCGCCTTCGTCTACGGGGGGCTGGAGGACTTCGGCATCGCCGCCGTGGAGGCGATGGCGGCCGGAGCGCCGGTGATCGCCCTGGGCAAAGGCGGGCTGCTCGATAGTGTGCGCTGCCTGGCAAGCGGCGCCTCCCGGCCCACCGGCCTGCTGTTTCCCGACCAGAGCACCGCCTCCCTGGTGGCAGCGCTGGAGCACTTCGAGCAGGGACAGCTCTGGAAGCGTCTGCCGGCGGAGAGCCAGCGGGAATGGGCCGAGCAATTCGCTCCGGAACGGTTCAGACGCCGGTTGCTTGCCCTGCTCGAGCGTTACTGGCAGGGCCATCTGGCCGATCTGGAGCAGGCTCGGGAGCCCCTGCCTGATCCCTTGCCCTGAACCCTCTGTGCCTCTGGCCTGAGTGACCTTCCGAACTGGCCGAAGGGTGAATGGATTTTTACAGTCTCGACATCAAGGGGACCGTGATGGCCTTCTGTCACCCCAATTCGTTCATACCAGAATCACTGATCCCGGAATCACTGATCCCGGAATCAGTGATCCCGAAAACGTTGATGCCGGAATCACTGATGCAGGAACCGTTGGGCACCCTCTCTGCGGTCAGCACCGTGCCTGGTTCATCAGGTTTTCGCCAGCCGCTTCGATCCGAGCGGGCTGAGCCGGTGACCACGGCTCTCAGCCTGGCGGCACCGGTTCTCTCCGCCCAGCAACTGATCGCCGCCCAGACCAAACTCTCGAGAACCCTCAAACGCAGCGGTGATCTGGCCTTCTCCCTGGCGGTGCTGGGCCTGGGCAGCCCCCTGTTCCTGCTGCTGGCCGCCCTGGTGCGGATCAGTTCACTGGGGCCCGTCTTTTATGTTCAGCGACGCATCGGTCGTGGCTACAGGGAGTTTGGCTGCATCAAATTCCGCACGATGCGGCCGGATGCCGATCGCCTCCTGGGCAAACTGCTTGCCCAGTCTCCTGAACTGAAGGCTGAGTTCAACAAGGATTTCAAGCTGAAATCCGATCCCCGCATCACGCCGATCGGCAGGTTTCTGCGTCGCTCCAGCCTCGACGAACTGCCCCAGTTTCTCAATGTTCTCAAGGGAGACATGAGCCTGGTCGGTCCCCGCCCGATCGTTCGGGCCGAACTCAGCCGTTATGGCCGTCGGATGGATGAGGTGCTGGCGGTACGACCCGGCCTCAGCGGCCTCTGGCAGGTTTCCGGTCGCAACAACCTGTCCTATTCCACCCGCGTGAAGCTGGATGTGAGTTACGCACGCCATCGCAGCGTGTGGCTGGATCTGGCCATCATCGTGCGCACGGTGAGTGTGATTCTCTTCCCAAGGGATCGCGGCGCCTACTGAGCCAGCAGGGAGGCGGCAGCGACCATCAGCGGCAAGCTGACCGCCAGCCAGAGCAGCTCGAGGCGATTGCTCAAGGCGAGGATCCGCTCGACAGCCGGGCGATCGGCCGGCGGATAAGAGGCTCCCAGGATCGGTTTGGCCCGCGCCACCCCGCCATAGCGGTTGACGCCTCCCAATCGCACGCCGGCCGCCTGGGCGTAGGCAGCCTGGGAGAGCCCGGCGTTGGGGGAGGGATCAGGGCGGCCCTCCTGCCTCGCCAGGGCCACTTGGCCGAGCAGCCGGTGGGGACGGCGGCTGACCAGGGGAAGGCTGAGCGCCACCAACCGGCAGGGCAGCCAGGTCAGGAGATCGTCGAGACGGGCACCGGCCGTGCCGAGCCATTCCAGCCGGCCGCGGCGATAGCCGAGCATCGAATCGAGCGTGCTGGCGGCTTTGTAGGCCAGGGCCAGGCTGAGCGGCCCTGGGGGCTGAAGCTGTCCCCCGGGCTGCCAGCTCAGCAACGCCACCCCCACCAGCATCCAGAACAGGGGGCCGAACAGACCGTCCACCCCGTTTTCGGCGGCCGTTTCCGCCACCGCCCGCAGCATCTCCGCTTCACCGAGACCCTCCACATCGCGGCCCACGATCCTGGCCAGCCGGCTGCGGGCCCTCTCAAGACCGTCGTTGCCGCCGGAGAGAGCGTCGAGAACACCACGCACAGCCCGCTCCAGGCTTCCAGCCGCCAGGCAGCTGGCCAGACACAGCCACAACAGCGGATACCCCAGCGGTGGCCATCGCCAGGCCAGCATCTCCACGCCCCAGCCCACTGCTCCGCTGACGCCCACCAGCAGCAGGGTGATTGCCCCGCCGCCCAGCCTCAGCTTCCAGGGTCGATCGCCCGCCCAGGTCTCCACCTGCCCTCGCAGGAGCGCAATCGACCAGCCCATCACCTGGACCGGGTGCAAGCAGCCGGCGGGATCGCCGACCACACGGTCGAGGCCACACGCCAAGGCCACAGCCAGCCAACCGATCGCCGCTGGGGACCCGCTCAGATTGATCAAGAAGCTGGACGGGCAGCCCCCCGGATCGCCAGGGGCAGCGCGGCGGCCAGAAAGGCCACCACCTGAAGCGGCAGCGCCAGGGGCAGTCCGAGCCACTGGGCCAGGCTACCCATCACCAGACTGCCGACCAGGGCACCCACGGCGCTGGAGCGCTCCAGGGTCTGCCAGCGCAGCGGCTCGTCAGCCAGATGGGCCAGGGAGGCCGCCAGCCGGGCATCACTGGAGCCGGCCAGGGCCCCCATCGGCAGGAACAGGGCCAGCGAGCTCCAGCCGGGCAGCCACTGGGTGGCCGCCAGCAGGCCGGAGAGCAACAGGTAGCGCCCTACCCCGGCACCTGGGAAAGGCAGGGACAGAACTGGCCAGGAGGCCGACAGCAGCCTGCCCAGCCCATAGGCGGTGAGCAGCATGCCGAAATCGAAGCAGTTGCCGGCCCCCTGCTGGCGCACCCAGAGCGGCAGCAGGCTGAACAGGCTGCCGAACAGAACGCCCTGCAGACAGCAGCGCCAGTTCAACCCCTGCTCAGGGGAGGCCAGGGCCAGATCAGGCGCCGAGGGCTCCGCTCTGGCTGGCCTGGCCTGGCCGGATTGCAGCGCCGCGGGCAGCAGCGGCAGCAGCAGCACAAGGGCCTGGGAGAACTGCAGAACCGCCTTGCCGATCGGGAACAGCAGGCCGGTGAGCAGATGACCCAACAGGGCTCCCAGATCGGAGCCGGAGCGAAGCCGCCGCATCGAAACCCCCTGGTGGCCCACCAGATAGCGCTGCAGAGGAAACTGGGCGATCTGCAGCCCCAGGCCGAACAGCAGCACGGCCAGCAGGGCCAGGATCAGCAGCCAGAGGTTGGCGCTGCCGCCCCCATCCAGCCCGGCAGGGACAGGGGCCGCCAGCCCTACTCCCACCAGCACAAGGGTGGCCGCCATCTGCACCAGGCTGCCGAGCAGGGGGTGCTGGGGCAGGGGCAGCAGGCTGGCCGCCGTGCCGAAAACGGGAAGCAGGCTGTTGACCAGGGGTGACGGACTGAGGCCGCTGACCAGCCAGGCGCTGGAGGCCAGGGTGAGGCTGGCGCCAGCCTGAGCGCTGCCCCAGGCCAGAGAAAGCAGGCCCCTGCGCACCGCTACCGCCTCGCGATCAGGAGGTCTTCAGCCAACTGAACATGGAGCGCAGGCCCTTGCCGACCTGCTCGATCGGATGCTGGGAATCCCGCTGACGGGCCTCGGCCATCGCCGGCTTGCCGGCCTCGCACTCCGCAACGAAGTTACGGGCGAAGGTGCCGTCCTGAATGTCGGCGAGGATGCGCTTCATCTCCGCCTTGGTGTCGGCGGTGATCAGGCGCGGGCCGCTCACATAGTCGCCGTATTCGGCGGTGTTGGAGATCGAATCCCGCATGGCGGTGAGGCCACCCTTCACCATCAGATCCACGATCAGCTTCACCTCGTGCAGGCACTCGAAGTAGGCCAGCTCGGGTTGATAACCCGCCTCCACGAGGGTTTCGAAGCCCGCTTTCACCAGCTCGCTCAGGCCACCGCAGAGCACGGCCTGTTCACCGAACAGGTCGGTTTCGGCCTCTTCCTTGAAGTTGGTTTCAAGAATGCCGGCCCGGGTGCCGCCGATCGCCTTGGCGTAGGCCATCGCCAGGCCGCGGGCGTTGCCGCTGGCATCCTGCTCGATCGCGAACAGGGCGGGCACTCCCTGGCCGTTCTGGTACTCCCAGCGCACCGTGTGTCCTGGGCCCTTCGGAGCGATCATCACCACGTCCACATCGGCCGGGGGCACGATCAGGCCGAAACGGATGTTGAAGCCATGGGCAAAACTCAGCACCTTGCCGGCGCTCAGATGGGGCGCAATCTCAGCTTCGTAGACCGACTTCTGGGTTTCATCGGGAAGCAGCACCATGATCCAGTCGGCCTTGGCACAGGCCTCGGCCACGCTCAGCACCTCCACGCCATCCACCCTGGCCTTCTCAGCGGATCGGCTGCCTTCGTAGAGGCCCACCACCACGTTGACGCCGCTGTCCTTGAGGTTGAGGGCGTGGGCATGGCCCTGGCTGCCGTAGCCGATGATGGCCACCGTCTTGCCGTTCAGAAGGCTGAGGTCGGCGTCGGAGTCGTAGAAGAGCTGGGCCATCCGGGCTGGGGCTGGGGCAAGGAGCAGGGCCCGAGCTTACGCAAGCGGCAGCCGATACCCGGCGGAAGCGGAGCGCCGGGCCGGGAGCCTCTCAGGCCGTGGCTTCACTGGGATGGGCGATGACCCGGTCGATCAGGCCGTACTCCTTGGCCTCGGCAGCACTGAGGAAGTAATCACGATCCGTGTCCTTGGTCACCTTCTCCAGGCTTTGCCCGCACATGTCGGCCAGGGACTGATTGAGCATGTCCTTCATGCGCAGGATCTCCCGCGCTTCGATCTCGATATCGCTGGCCTGGCGCTGGCTGGTTCCCCCCAGGGGTTGGTGGATCATGATCCGACTGTGGGGCAGGGCCACGCGCTTGCCTTTGGTGCCGGCCGCCAGCAGAAAAGCGCCCATGCTGGCCGCCAGGCCCACACAGATCGTCACCACCTCCGACTTGACGTACTGGATCGTGTCGAAGATCGCCAGGCCCGCCGTGACCGAGCCGCCCGGGGAGTTTATGTACAGGTAGATCGGCTTGCTGCTGTCGTCAGAGTCGAGGTAGAGCATCTGGGCCACCAGACTGTTGGCGATCCCATCGTTGACCTCCTGGCCAAGGAAGAGAATCCGCTCCACGCCCAGCCGGGTGTAGATGTCCACCCAGCGCTCGTACTGGCTGCCAGGCAAGCGGTAGGGAACGCTGGGGGTGCCGATGGGCATGGTGCGGAAGTGGTGGTTTGGGAAGAGTGGAAGGCTGAGTCAGGCGGTCAGGCCGCCCCGGCCAGGGCCAGGGGGGGCACCTTCTGGCTGGTGAGGATCCTGTCGATCAATCCGTATTCAAGGGCTTCCGGTGGAGTGAGGTAGGTCATCCGATCGGAGTCTTTGCTGAGCTGGGCAACACTGCGACCGGTGTTCTCAGACAGCATCTCCAGCATGGTGCGCTTGTTCTGAAGCACCTCCTGGGCCCGGATCTGGATGTCGCTGGCCTGGCCGCGGGCACCGGAGCGGGGCTGGTGCAGCACGATCGAGGCGTGGGGCAGGGCGGCCCGATGGCCCTTGGCACCGGCCGAGAGAATCATCGCGGCGGTGCCCATCGCCTGGCCGATGCAGATCGTGTGCACCGGCGGCTTCACATAACGGATCGTGTCGCAGATAGCGAAGGCTTCGGTTTCGAAGCCGATCGCATCGCCGGTGTACCAGCTGGTGCCGGTGGAATTGATATAAAAAAAGATCGGCTTCTCCGGATTGTCGAACTCCAGGTAGAGCATCTGGGCGACGATCAGCTCGGTCACGTCAACGCCCATCTGGCGCTTGGCGTCGTCGTCGGAGAAGAGAGGCAGGCCGAGGTAGACGATCCGCTCCTTCAACAGCAGCGACGGCAGATCCGGCGGCGGGGTACGCATCACGGCGGAATCGCCGTAGTAAGGGGCCGACACCGACATCCGTTCACCTGCTCCACTGCCAGGGATCAGCCTAGCGGGGGTCTGGAGTGGGCTGGATGGCGGCTTCCCGCTTCGGGCCGTCGTGGTCGCAACGGGCAAAGACCATGCGGCCGGTCGGGGTCTGCAGGGCACCGGTCACGGTGACCGGCAGCCGCTGACCGATCCGCCGGCGGGCCGCCTCCACCACCACCATCGTGCCGTCCTCCAGATAGCCGACTCCCTGATCGGCCTCCTTCCCCTCCCGCACGATCTTGAGTTGCAGGGCATCGCCCGGCTGCACCTCCGGCCGCAGGGCGACCACCAGGGCACTCAGGTTCATCACCTTGAGGTCCTGGACCTCCGCCACCTTGGCCAGGTTGTAGTCGGCGGTCAGCAGGGTGCCACCGGTATCCGCAGTGAGCTTGAGCAGCTTGTCGTCAGCCCCGTTGCCCTCGTAGCGGGTGCTGTTGACCACCAGACGACGGCCGTAGCGCTCCCGCAGCGCCGCCAGGAGATTGAGGCCACGGCGCCCCTTGCCCCGCTTCTCGTTGTTGCCCGAATCGGCCAGCTGCTGGAGTTCATCGATCACCGCCTGGGCCACGATCACCTGCCCCTCCAGCAGCCCTGATTCCAGCAGGCCGCGGATGCGGCCATCGATGATCACGCTGGTGTCGAGGATCTTGGCGGTGGCGGGCTGAAGCACCCCTTCCGCCACCAGCAGGGCATCGGTGCTGGATGGGTTGAACAGCCGCAGCAGGGTGCGTCCATGCACCTCGGCCAGGTTGTAGCCCAACACTCCGAAGAACACATTGCTGAGCACCGCGGCCAGTGGTTTGACGAAGACCACCTCCAGGGGCAGGGAGAGCAGCAGGATCGGCGCCAGCAGCAGGTTCGCCACCAGCAGGCCGAGAATCAGGCCCACCGCCCTCGAGAGCAGCAGGTCGGTGGGCATCGAGCGCACCTGCCGCATCAGCCGACGGCGCAGCAGCTGAAAGAAGAAGCCGGCCAGCAGCCCGAAAAACGCCCCGAAGCCAGCCAGAACCCAGCGCAGTCCCTCCAGATTGGTGACCTCGGCGAGCACCCGCGCCGGAAGCAGGTCCACCCCCAGCCAGCCGGTGGCGGCACCGGAGATCAGGAACAGCAGCAGGATCAGCGGGTCCACCATCGGTTGGTCGGGGGCTGACCATGGCTCGAACCATGCAGCATGGTCGATTCCAGCCGATTTGCCTGGATCTGGTATCCACACCTCTGAGCCCCACATCTGGCCACCCCCCTGAGCCAGCCACCAGGAATGCCCCTGCCCCCTCCGCGCAGCGCCTATCTCCACATCCCCTTCTGCCAGCGGCGCTGCTTCTACTGCGACTTCGCGGTGGTGCCGCTCGGCGATGGGGCCGATGGCGCCCACTCCGGCTCGATCCAGGCCTACCTGAAGCTGCTGCAGAGGGAAATCGCCTCCGCCCCGGCCGGTCCGCCCCTCTCCACGGTGTATCTCGGCGGCGGTACACCCTCCCTGCTCACCCCTGACCAGATCGGCGGCCTGCTGGAGGCGCTCGCCGTGCGATTCGGCCTGGCGGCAGGGGCGGAGATCAGCCTGGAGATGGATCCGGCCAGCTTCGACCAGGCGCGCCTGGAGCAGGTGCTCGCCACCGGTGTCAACCGGGTGAGCCTGGGTGGCCAGAGTTTCGATGATCCGGTGCTCGAGCGGCTTGGGCGGCGCCACCGGCTGGAGGATCTGCTGGAGGCGGCCGCCTGGCTGGCCGAAGCGCGGCGCGGGGGCAGGCTGCGCAGCTGGAGCCTCGACCTGCTGCAGGGCCTGCCTGGGCAAACCCTGGAGCACTGGAGCGACCAGCTCGGCCAGGCCCTGGCCCTCGATGCCCCCCACCTGTCGATCTATGACCTGATCGTGGAGCCCGGCACCGTGTTCGCCTGGCGCCAGCGACGGGGCGAACTTCCCCTGCCAGACCCCGACCTGGGAGCCGACCTGATGGCACACACCTCAGAACGCCTGCGGGAGGCGGGGTACGGCCACTATGAGATCTCCAACTACGCCTGGCCGGGCCACGTGTCGCGCCACAACCGCGTCTACTGGAGCGGCGCCGGTTGGTGGGGATTCGGAATGGGGGCCACCGCAGCGCCCTACGGAAGCCGGCAGGCCCGCCCCCGCACCCGGGCCGCCTATGCGGAATGGCTGACAACCGCAGGGGAGGCCGGGGACCTGGGCGGCCCCAGGTCGGCCATGCCCTTCGATGAGCGCGTGATGGTGGGGCTGCGCCGCCGCGAAGGGGTGGCCATGGGCCAGCTGGCGGGCGAGCACGGCATCCGGCCGGCCGAGCTCGAACAGCTCAGGCAACGGCTGGATTCCTTTCTGGATCGCCGGCTGCTGTTGATCGAAGGCTCCCGTTGGCGCCTGAGCGACCCGGCTGGCCTCGCCCTCAGCAATGCGGTGCTGCGGGAGCTGCTGGCCTGGTGGGATGGGCGGCCTGGTCCTGCAGCCAGCCCCGCAGGGCCTCGACGGCAAGACCACGGCCCTGCAGCAGCGGCGGACTGAACGGGGGTTGGCGCGGGCTGAACCCGAGCAGGTCGGCGGTGACCCGCACCTGGCCGTCACAATCGTCGCCGGCACCGATGCCGATGACGGGGATCGCCAGCTGTTGGCGCAGACTGCCTGCCACGCCATCGGGCACGTGCTCCAGCACCAGGGCGAAGCAGCCGGCCGCTTCCAGATCGAGGGCCTGGCGCCGCAGCCGTTCCTGACTGATCGGATCCTTGGCCTGGCGGCGCAGGCCGAGCCGATGCACCGACTGGGGGGTCAGGCCCAGGTGACCCATCACGGGGATACCACTGCGAACCAGCCGATCGACCACCAGGAGTGTTTCCGGCTCACCACCTTCGAGCTTCACGGCGGCGGCGGCCGTTTCCTTCAGCACCCGGCCGGCCGCGGCCACGGC
Organism: Cyanobium sp. ULC082; assembly: GCF_977927535.1. Lineage (NCBI taxonomy): Bacteria > Bacillati > Cyanobacteriota > Cyanophyceae > Synechococcales > Prochlorococcaceae > Cyanobium > Cyanobium sp. ULC082. The sequence goes on along the minus strand of NZ_OZ376397.1, from coordinate 152,980 downwards.
CGCCTCGGCGCCGCATTGATAGCTGAGGAAGGGCAGATCACAGATCAGCAGCGGTTGCTGATCGCGAGGGCGACTCAGACCCCTGGCCACGGCCCGGGTGTGGTGAATCATCTCGTCGAGGCTGACAGGCAGGGTGGTGGGATGGCCCAGGACGACCATGGCCAGGGAGTCACCGACCAGCACCGCCTCGACGCCCGCCTCCTCGACCCAGGCTGCCGAAAGGGCGTCCCAGGCGGTCAGCATCCGGATCGGCAGGCCCGAGCTCTTGCGATCGATGAGATCACCGGGACGCAGGGGCACAGCAGGGAGGAGCGGTGGATGATTGCTACTATCGACCCGACTCGGACCGATGCGGCCGGGACGCCCAAATCTGGTCAGAACCGGAAGGGGGCAGCCACACGGGATGCTCCAGGCAGGCGTCGACTCCGGGTCACCCCCTTGATCGCAACCGCTCCACTCACAGCTTTCACGGTGACCCTCTACTCACAGGACATGCTCAGAGTGGAGACTGTGAGTGGAAACCCTGAGTTCCAGTCAACCGGTCAGTTCGATCAGCTGTCGCTGGCAGGACGATTCTGACGGTTGAGCAGGAACGGTGGAATCTTGGCGCCACGATGGTCGTCGCCAGGCTGGCTTGGCGGGCTCTGGGGACTGGTGAAGCTGGGGACCTGCTGATCGTGGCGGTAGGCGATGCCGCTCTCGAAGCCGGTGGCGATCACGGTGACGTGGATCTCGCCCTCCAGCTTTTCGTCCACCACAGCCCCGACGATGATGTTGGCGTCGGGATCAACCATGTCGTAGATCACGTCAGCGGCGTTGCCCACGTCTTCAAGGGTCATGTCCTTGCCGCCGCAGACGTTGATCACGCAACCCTTGGCGCCGTCGATCCGGCCCGACTCCAGCAACGGGCTGCTCATGGCGGCCTGGGCCGCTTCGGTGGCACGGGAGCGGCCGGAGCCCACGCCGATGCCGAGCAGGGCCGTGCCGGCCATGGTCATCACCGAGCGCACATCGGCGAAGTCGACGTTGACCAGACCAGGCTTGGTGATGATGTCGCTGATGCCCTTCACCCCCTGGCGAAGCACGTCGTCGGCGGCACGGAAGGCCTCCTGCAGGGGAGCACCGGCGATCGCGTCGCGGAGCCGGTCGTTGGGAATCACGATCAAGGTGTCCACGTGGTCGGCCAGGCGGGCGATTCCCTCCTCGGCCTGCTTCTGCCGCTTGCGGCCCTCGAAGCTGAAAGGCTTGGTGACAATTCCTACCGTGAGGGCACCACATTCCTTGGCCACCTCGGCAAGGATCGGAGCCGCTCCGGTGCCGGTGCCGCCCCCCATGCCGGCAGCGATGAAAACGAGGTCGGCCCCCTCAAGGGCAGCGAGCAGCTCAGGGCGGGATTCTTCCGCCGCTTTCTGGCCGATCATCGGATTGCCGCCGGCACCGAGACCCCGGGTGAGCTTCTGACCGAGCTGCACCCGCTTCTGGGACGCCGACTGGAGCAGCGCCTGGGCATCGGTGTTGAGAACCCTGTAGCCCACACCCTCGAGATCGGAGGCGATCATGCGGTTGACCGCATTGCTGCCTCCCCCGCCGACGCCGATCACCTCGATCCGGGCGGACTGGCTGGGGACGATTCCGTTGCTGCTTGGGGAAGGGAGAGGGGTGGTCACGGAGAGGGGGTTGGAATCAGCGGGGGGAATGGTCGCGGTGGCGTGGGATGCAGTTTCCACGAAGAACCCTCTTCCGTTCGTAATGGGCTGCATTATGTCGGTGATCGGCTGGCACCAATCTGTTCAGAGGACACTTTTGTCCAGATGATTGTTTCATGACTACAAGCGTTCGCTGGCCTTGTGTTGCCACAGCAACGCAGGCTGCTGGCCAGCAGCAGCCATGAACCCGTCCAATTTTCAGGTGATTTTAATCCGCGCCGCCGCCTGGTGCCGCGCTTCGCTGGGCTGTGGCGGCTGGAGCCTGCCCCAGCTCCGGCTGGTCGGGATCGCTCAGATCAACGGACCGGAATGAACGCCCCTTGAGCTGGGCGGGAAGCTGGCTGGAAAGATGCTGAAGCACATCCAGTCGTCGAGCCAGCAGAGCGTCGGGCGGGCCCAGCCGAACCTGACCCAGGGATTGGGTGATCAGCAGGAGATTGCCGTTCGGCTCGAAGCGAATCTCCCGCAGCGGACTGCCCAGCCGGCCGCGGCGCTCCAGGATCTCCACCAACGTCTGGCGGTGCCGTTCCTGCCAGCCCACCACCCGCACCTCCAGGGCTGGCTTGTCCCGGGGCCTGGCCACCTGCTGCTGCCCCAGGCTCATCCAGTTGCCGAGTCGATCCACGTAGCCCTGTTCAAGACCGGAGGCCGTGCGTCGTTCGGCCCGGGCGACCGCCTGGCGGTCCACCAGGGCGATCCGCAGCCGTGGCGGCAGCATCAGCCGCTCCACCCGGACCTGCTCGACCGGCAAGGTTGCGGACAGTCCGTCCTGCAGTTGCCTGGGCTGGAGGCTGAGCAGCAGCACCGGAAACCGCAGCCCGGCGGCGCGGATCACCTGGTCCCGGCTGACCTGCTGGCTGCCTAGCACCTCCACCTGGGCCGGGCTGCGCAGGCTCCAGCCCTGACGCAGCAGGCCATAGCCAAGCGCGGCGGCACAGGCCGAAAACACCAGCAGCCGCCAGGCATTGCGCAGGCGTTCCTTGCGTCGCTGATCCCGCAGCTGACGCCGCCGCTCAACTCCGGGAGGTTGAAGCTTGGGTGCCCTGGAGCGCGAACTCACAACTCACAGCTCACAGCGAGATCGTGCCATCAGATCGTGCATCCAGCGGCGGGCCCGTTCGGCATCGGAGAAGGCCAGATCCACCTGTTCACCCTTGCCGACCAACCTGATGCGGCAATGACCCTGACTTTCCTCGGTGAGGGGGGCATCGCCGGAGCCCAGAGCCATCAGCTCGAGCAACTCGAGCTTGCTGATCACGAAGCTCCCCTGGGGCTTGAGCTGGCCCGCCTCGAAGCTGCTCCAGGTCAGCACCCCGTCCTGCAGGCGCGCCGCGCCGCAGCCATCCAGCTTGGCCAGTTCGGAACCCTCCGCCCAGCTCCGGAACAAGCGCTGTCGCCGGCGCTCCAGCCAGCCGAGGGCCGTGAGCAGCACGAACACCACGAGCAGCGGCAACCAGAGCAGACCGTGACTCATGGCACCAGCCTCAGCCCGTGCCTCTGCTCGGGAGCCTCTCCCGCCGCCACGATCAGTTGATGCACCAGATCCTCAAGCGATACACCACTGGCCTGCCAAAGCATGGGAAACATGCTCTGACGGGTGAAACCCGGCAGGGTGTTGATTTCGTTCAACCAGATTGTCCCATTGGTTTCATCGTAAAAAAAGTCCACCCGCGCCAGGCCGGAAGCGGCCACGGCCTGGCAGGCCAGGATCGCCAGTCGCCGCAGCTCCGCGCTGACAGGCTCCGGAAGGCGGGCCGGGATTTCGGTGCTGCTGAGCCCCTCGGTGTACTTCGTTTCGTAGTCGTACCAATCCGCCTCAAATCGGATCTCACCCACCACCGACGCCTGCAACGGGCCTGAGGGCACCGAACCCAGCGTTCGCACGGCGCATTCCAGCTCCCGTGCCTTCACCCCCTGTTCGACAACCAGGCGGGGATCAAAGGCGGCAGCCTGGCCCAACCCGGCCAACAGCGTGGCTCGGTCGGTGGCCTTGCTGATCCCCACCGAGGAGCCCAGGTTGGCGGGCTTCACGAAGCAGGGGTAACCGAGCTGCTGCTCAAGCCGATCCAACAGGGATTCCGGATCGGCGTCCAGTTCGGCGGACTGCACGGCGGCGTAGGGCACCTGGGGCAGACCGGCGGCGGCAAAGGCCGCCTTCATCGCCTGCTTGTCCATGCCCACCGCAGAGCCCAGCACACCCGACCCGACGAACGGCACCTGCATCAGCGAGAACAGGCCCTGGATGGTGCCGTCCTCCCCGTTCGGGCCGTGCAGCACTGGAAACCAGACCTCCACCTCGCTGGCCCCCTCCGGCAGGGCCTGGAATCCCGCCCGCCCCGGCAGGCCGGGCAGCTCGGCCGCCGTGGCGGGCAGCCCCTTGAGCAGCACCGCCTCAGCCACGGCGGGGGGCCACCAGTGCCCCTGTTCGTCGATGTAGAAGCAGCGAAGCCGATACCGCTCAAGATTCGGCCCACGGCGCAAGGCGCCCGCCACAGTCATCGCCGAGCGGATCGAAACCGCATGCTCCCCTGAGGCCCCCCCGAACACGAGGCCAAGACAGCGGGGAGCGATGGGCATGGAACGGATGCTGGGCCGGATCGGGCCCAAACGTATCAGCGATCGGTTCTTCGACCAGGGGGCGCAGGGATCAGCCGGACACTCGACCGCTCAGGGAGAAAGGCCGCACCTGCTCGATCGTCACGGTCACCAGGTCCCCTGGCCGATGGACCACACCATCGGGGCCGGCGGCGGCGAAGAAGGTGAGCCGGTTGGTGCGGGTGCGCCCCATCAGCTGGGCAGGATCCCTGGAGTTGACGCCCTCCGCCAGCACCTCCTCGTGGCGACCGAGATAGCGGGCGCTGCGGCTGTGGGCGATGCGCTCCACCAGGGCGTTGATTTCCTGTAAACGCTCCACCTTCACCGCCTCGCTCAGCTGATCGCCCCAGGTGGCGGCAGGCGTGTTCGGACGGGGCGAATAGGCGGCGGTGTTGACCAGATCGAAGCCGATCTCCTCGATCAGATCGCAGGTGGCCCGGAACTGGGCGTCGGTTTCGCCGGGGAACCCCACGATCACATCGGCGCTGATCGAGGCATCCGGCATGCGCTCACGGATGCGGGAGAGAATCCGCCGATAACGCTCCACCGTGTAGCCCCGCGCCATCGCCTTGAGCACGGCGTCGTCGCCGCTCTGAAACGGGATGTGAAAGTGCTCGCACACCTTCGGAAGCGCGGCGCAGGCGTCGATCAGGCGCTCGGTGAAGTAGCGGGGATGGCTGGTGGCGAAACGGATCCGCTCGATCCCCTCCACATCGTGAACATGGTGGAGAAGGTCGGTGAGGGTGTGCTCACGGCGGCCCGCCGGGGTAATGCCGGGCAGATCGCGGCCATAGGCGTCGATGTTCTGGCCCAGCAGAGTGATCTCCTTGAAGCCCCGTGCCGCCAGCCCTTCGATCTCCAGCCGGATCGCCTGCGGGGTGCGGCTCTGCTCGGCGCCCCGCACCGCCGGCACCACGCAATAGGTGCAGCGCTCGTTGCAGCCGTAGATCACGTTGACCCAGCCACACACGGCACTGTCGCGGCGGGCGGTGGTGATGTCTTCGAGGATGTGGTGCTCGTCGGTGGCCACCACCTGCTGGCCGCTCTCCACCTGCTCCAGCAGGGTGCCCAGCCGGTTGGCGTGCTGGGGACCCATCACCAGATCCAGCTCGGGCACCCGGCGAAGCAGGCTCGCCCCTTCCTGCTGAGCCACGCACCCCGCCACCACCAGGGTGAGCTGGGGATTGAGCCGCTTGCGCTGGGCCTGACGGCCCAGGTAGCTGTACACCTTCTGCTCGGCGTTGTCGCGGATCGTGCAGGTGTTGTAGAGCACCAGATCGGCCGTGTGCTCATCGCTGCCCTGGGCGTAGCCCATGCCTTCGAGAATTCCGGCCATGCGCTCGGAATCGGCCTTGTTCATCTGGCAGCCGAAGGTGGTGATCCAGTAGCTGCCCCGGCTTGCCAGGGTGGATGTCATCCCTCCAGTGTCATTCATGGCTGAAACTGGGGGAATGCAAGGGCGCCTGCGTCGATTTTCGCTCACCAAGCTGGTGCCCCTGGCAATCAGCCGTGGCACCACCACGAGCGTGGAGCGACTGCTGGTGGAGGTGGAACATGAAGGTGTGGTGGGCCAGGGCGAAACCGGCGGCTTCGATACCGGCCACCGCCGCTTCAGCACCGACAGGCTGGAACGAGAACTGGAAGCCGTGTTCCCCCTGCTTGATCAGGGCACCGATTCCGATCCAACCACCTGGAACCCTTCCAATCTCCAGGCCCTTGAACCTGTGCTGGCCTTGCTTTCACCGCCGGCCCGCTGCGGCCTTGATCTGGCGCTCAGCGATTGGTGGGGCAAGCGGCTCGGCCTGCCGCTCTGGCAGCTCTGGGGGCTTGATCCCCAGGCCTGCAGCGCCACCAGTGTCACCCTCGGGCTGGGTTCGGCGGAGCAGGTGCTGGCCAGGCTGGAGCGATGGAGCCAGCAGCTGGGCCTGCGCCCCAGCCGGGTGAAGCTCAAGCTGGGCAGTCCCGACGGCCCCGACCATGACCGGGCACTCGTGCGGGCCGTGGCGACGGCCCTGGCGGCTGAACCCGCGGCGGGGCAGGCGGAACTCCAGGTGGATGCCAACGGGGGCTGGGATCTGGCCACCGCCCAGGGGCTGATCCCCTGGCTGGCCGATCAGGGGGTGGTGCTGGTGGAGCAGCCCCTGCCGGCCCTGGCCGATGCCGAGGCCGACACCGCCGGGTTCGCCGCCCTCGATCTGCACTGCCCGATCGCCCTAGTGGCCGACGAGAGCTGCTGGGACCTGGCGGATCTCCTCCGGCTGGCGCCGCATGTCGATGGTGTGAACCTCAAGTTGCTCAAGAGTGGCGGGCTCAGCGAAGCCCTGGTGATGGCCCGTACGGCCCGTCGGCTGGGACTGGATCTGATGCTGGGGTGCTACTCCGACAGCGCGCTGCTCAACGGTGCCGCGGCCCAGTTGCTGCCGCTGGTGCGCTGGCCGGATCTCGACAGCCACCTCAATCTGCGCGACGACCCGTTCGAGGGTCCGGTTCGCTCCGGGGACCTGTTGCACCCCTCGCCTCGCCCCGGTCTGGGGGTGGTGGCAGCGAAACCATGCTGAGCGCCAGCGCCCCGGTGGTGCTGCTGCTGCACGGCGGACTCGACAGCCTCTCCGGCAAGACCGGCCTGGCGATGCTGCGCTACCGGTCCGGTCCGATCGTGGCGGTGGTGGATCCGGCCTGGGCCGGCTCCGACCTGGAGGCGGTCACCGGGATCAGACGTGCGGTCCCCGTCGTGGCTGATCTGCAGGCAGCCCTGCCCTATGCACCACAGGTGGCCGTGGTTGGACTGGCTCCATCCGGCGGGCGCCTGCCGGCGGGGTTGCGCGCCGATCTCGTGGCCGCCCTGGCAGCGGGGCTTGATCTGGCCAGTGGCCTGCACACCCGGCTGGGCCACGACCCGGAGCTGGCAGCGCTGCTCAGGCCTGGCCAGTGGATCTGGGATCTGCGTCAGGAGCCCGCCGGCCTGGTGGTCGCAGCCGCCCGGGCGGCGACCCTGCCAGGCGAACGGTTCCTGGCGGTGGGCACCGACATGGCGGTGGGCAAGATGAGCGCCTGCCTGGAGTTGACCGCGGCGGCGCAGCGACAGGGCCTCGATGCCCGCTTTGTCGGCACCGGACAGGCGGGCATCCTGATCAGCGGCGGCGGTGTGCCCCTCGATGCGGTGCGGCTCGATTTCGCCGCCGGCGCCGTGGAAGCCGCGGTGCTGGCTGCCTCCAGAGGTGCTGGGGCTGACACCCTGCTGTTCGTGGAGGGCCAGGGTTCCCTCTGCCACCCGGGCTCCAGCGCGACCCTTCCGCTGATCCGGGGAAGCCAGCCCACCGGCCTCCTGCTGGTCCACCGGGCGGGACAGACCGCCCTCACCAATCAGCCGGCGATTCCGTTGCCGCCCCTGGTCCAGTTGATCAGCGCGATCGAGCAGCTCGCAGCCCTCGGCCGGGCCGTCAACGCGCCTCTGCCCCGGATCCGCGCCGTGGCCCTGAACACGGCAAAGCTGGGCGCGACGGAAGCCGAATCAGCCTGCGAGGCGATCAGCAGAGAAACCGGACTGGCCTGCGCCGATCCGGTCAGGAGCCCTGCCGCCGCCGATTGGCTGCTGGATGAATTGAGGGCGAGCGAGGGGATTCGAACCCCCGGATGGCGGCACCACAAGCCGCTGCCTTAACCACTTGGCGACGCCCGCCGTGATCTTTGCCAATGTATCAAGCAGACCAACCCTCCTGTCTTGCCGACCGTCCCGCCCACCCCCCGTCGTCGCTGGAGGACATTGCTCCTGGCCGCTGCCGGGCTGGGCGGAGCCAGCCTGGCCCTGGCGGCGAACAACCCCGGCCCGGCCGACTTCGAGGCATTCGCGGCCGGGCAACTGGTGGAGCGGGCAACCGCGGAGCTCTGCGGGCCTGACGGACTGCCGATGGCCCTGCGGCTGGTGATCCAGAACTGCCCGGAGCTGATCCGGAGCCAGCGCGACCTGCTCGGATCCCTGGCGGCGCAAGGCAGTGAACGCCAGAACTTCGTGGTGTTCAGCCTGTACAGAACCGCGATCGGCGGCCGCAAGGTGCTCCCCTTCCTGGGGCTGCCGACCTACCGAGCCCTCACCCTGGCGGGAGCAGGTCAGTTCGTGATCCTCACGACCTCCAGTGATCGCAGCGAGCCCGCCAGCCGCCAGCAGGGCCCTTAGCCGTGGAATCCACCACCCTGCCGCCCCTGCTGCTGCCCCGCAGCCTGATTGCCCCCCTGCGAAGCGACCTGCCCGCCCCGAACCCCGATGGCCTGGTGGCCGTGCGCCTGGAGCATCGAGACGGGCTGATCACCGGGATCCGCCCCCATCAGGGCCGGCCCGATCAGCCGCTCCCCCTGGCCCTGACCCCGCTTGTCGAGCCCCATGCGCACCTTGACAAAGCCTTCAGCTGGGAGTCGCACCCGAATCGGGGCGGCAGCATGGCCGGCGCACTCGCCGCCAACCAGCGGGAGCACCTCTCACGCACCCAGGAGGAGGTGAGCCATCGGGGGGAGCGGGCCCTGCAGTGCGCCTGGCGCCAGGGAACAAGAGCGATCCGAAGCCACGTCGACAGCCTTGGCCCCGGCGCCCAGCCGAGCTGGGAGGCTCTGCTGGGAGTGCAAGCCCAGTGGAAGGAACGGCTCAGCCTCCAGCTGGTGGCCCTGGTGCCCGTCGGCCACTGGGCGACGGAGGAGGGAGCCCGACTGGCCAGGCGGTTGAGCAGCCAGTCCGGTTCGGTGCTGCTTGGCGGTGTGCTCGGTGCCCCCTTCCCTCCCGGCGGGGCGGACCGGGAGGGGCTGCTGGCCTTGCTGCGACTTGCCGATGGCCTGGGCTGTGGCGTCGACCTCCATGTGGATGAGAGCGCCGCCGGTGGCGGGGCGGGTGTGGCCCTGGTGGCCGAGCTGGTGCGGCATCAGCGGATCGCCATTCCCGTCACCTGCAGCCACAGCTGCAGCATGTCCCTGTTGCCGGCGCGCCGCTGCCAGCAGCTCGCTGAGCGGCTCGCAGTGGCTGGGCTGGCGGTGGTGGCCCTGCCCACCACCAACCTCTGGCTGCTCGGTCATCGGGAGGAGGACACGCCGATGGCCCGGCCGATGGCCCCGATCCGCCAGCTGCAGCGTGCGGGCGTCACAGTGGCGGTCGGCGGTGACAATGTGCAGGATCCCTGGTTCCCCGGTGGCGACTTCGACCCCCTCGAGCTGCTGCGGCTGTCGGTGCCGGCGGCCCATCTGGCCCCCTGGCAGCGTCAGGGGCTGATGCCCTTCACCACCGCCGCCGCCAGGTTGATGGGACTCCAATGGGATGGGGTGCTGCGGGAAGGCGCGCCAGCCGATCTCGTGGTGCTGGCAGCCGGCAGCTGGAGCGACCTGCTGGCGCGCAGTCCCCAGCGGCGGATCCTGCGCAGGGGCACCTGGCTGCCGCGCCTCGATCCACCGGTGCTGGCCCCCCTGCTGGAGGCCCTGCCGCTGTGAGCGATCAACCCGGAGCGGATCTCTTGCCGATCAGCCTGCCAACGGGGCTGACGCCCCGGGCCAGTGCCCAGCAGCTGGCGGCGATCACCGCGGAGCTCCGGGATGGCAGCCTCGCCCTGGGATCTCCACTGCGCCTGTTGAGCAGCGGCGCGGAGCTGGAGCGATTCTCCCGTGATCGCTCCGACTTCTCCCCTGTGCTCGCTCCGCTGCTGAGTGCACAGAGGGCCCAGCTCGTGGTGCAGGCAGCCACCACAGAGCAGGTGCTCCTGGTGGCGAGGGCCTGCGCCGGGCAGGGTGTCGCCCTCACTGTCCGAGGAGCCGGCACGGGCAATTACGGCCAGTGCGTGCCCCTGGCCGGTGGGGTGGTGCTCGACCTCAGCGGCCTCAATCGGCTGCGCCAGTTCGATGCCGCCAGCGGCATCGTCACGGCGGAAGCAGGCTGCCTGCTGGCGGACCTGGACCGGCAACTGAGTGCTTCAGGCCGGGCGGTTCGTCTGGCACCCAGCACCTGGCGGAGCGCCACCGTGGGCGGCTTCATCGCCGGCGGCTCTGGGGGGATCGGCTCGCTGCGCTGGGGATTTCTGCGGGAGCCAGGCAACCTGGTCGGCCTCGAGGTGGTCACGATGGAGAGCGAACCGCGCCTGCTCCAGCTCGACGCCCCCGCCAGTCGCGGCCTCAACCATGCCTACGGCACCAATGGCATCATCACCGCCGTGAGCCTGCCGACAGCGGCCGCGGTGGCCTGGCAGCAGGTGGTGGTGGATTTCGAGAGCTGGGACTCCGCCCTTGAAGCGGCGAGCCAGTTGCCGGCAACGGCCCTGCTGCTGAACAGCCTCTGCCTGCTGGAGGCGGCTGTGGCGCGCCTCCTTCCCGCCCCCGGCGGCAACGGGCCAGGCGGCTGCCCGCCGGCCCGGGGGCATCGGCTGTTGCTGCTGGCCGCAGCCGACGCGCTGAGCACCCTGGAGCCGCTGCTGCGGGAACTGGGCGGTGAGCTGGTCTGGCAGGCGGCGGAGCGGCGGGAGCTGGGCTTGCCCCTGCGGGAACTGGGCCTGCCCCTGCGGGAACTGGGCTGGAACCACACCACGCTGCACCTGCGGGCCCACGACCCCGGCTGGACCTATCTGCAGTTGCTGCTGCCCCAACCCGCCGCCACCGCCCTGACGGCGCTGAAGCGGCGCTGGGGTGATGAGCTGCTCTGGCACCTGGAGGGGGTCCGCCACCAGGGGAGCCAGCGACTGGTGGCCCTGCCGCTGGTGCGCTGGCGGGGGCGGGCCGCCCTGGCCGATCTGATCGGCCAGGCCCAGGCCCTCGGGGCAGTGCTGTTCAATCCCCATTCCCTCACCGTGGAAGAGGGGGGACTCGGTGTGATCGATGCCGATCAGGTGGCGGCCAAGGCCGCCCACGATCCAGCTGGCCTGCTCAACCCCGGCAAGCTGCGCGGCTGGCTCGACCGGTCAACCCTCAGCGGCAGTCAAGGCTGAGCCTGGTGCTGACCCCGGTGATCGGGTGGGTGCCATGGGCCCGCTGACACAGCTGCCGCTGATCGGCACGATCGAGCAGGGCATCGGTGAAATCAGCGTTTTCGATCAGGCTCTCGCTGAAGCTGCTGCCTGAGGCAATCGCCCCCTGCAGCAGGGCGCCGCGGAGATCGGCCGCCGTCAGGTCGACCCGATCCATCAGGACATCGGAGAGATCGGCGCCGTTGAAACTGGCGCGGGTGAAGGTGGCCTGGGTGAGGATCGCTCCGCGCAGATCAGCACCGGCGAAGTTGGCATCCTGGGCCTTCACCCCAGCGAATGAGGTGTTGCGAAGCTGCTGGCCGCTGAAATCCTGCCCGCTCTGGTCGGTGAGGGTGTACTCGACGTGATCCTGAAACAGGGCCCGCTCCTGCAGGCCCACGCCGGCCGCGGTGTCGAGGGCGTCAAGGGGCAGAACCGCCGTGCTCAGCAGCAGCAGCAGCAGCAGCAGGGCGGGGATGGGAAGCAGATCACGCAGCGCTCGGCTGAGCTGTCTGGTCAGGCGCATGGCTTGGGCTGGCGAATCCTGCTCTCACTCTCCCTCGGCGATCGACAGGAAACTGCCCAGCAGATACAGGGATCCCGCCACCACCACCGGCTGATCGCCGGGTGAGGCGGCGATCGCGGCCGCCAGGGCGGTGCTGGGATCGCCGGCGGCATCGAGCTGGTCGCCCAGGCTGGGCGAGGCGGCAAGGAGGTCGTCCCGGCTCCAGCAGGCGTGGCCGGGCACCGGCACCAGCCAGGCCCGATCGCCGGGAGCGAGCAGAGCTGCGAGCAGTTCAGGCCCCTGCTTGTTGGCCAGCATCCCCACTACAAAGCACCAGGGCCGCCGATCTGCCTGCTGTCCTGCCGAGCGGTGATCCAGCTCAGAGCGCAGGGCCTTCGCCGCCGGCACGTTGTGGGCCCCATCAAGAAGCAGGGGGTGCCCCCGCCAGCTGGACGGCTGCAGCCGGGCGGGCCACCTGGCGGCGGCGAACCCAGCCGTGATCGCCTGATCGGGAATGGTCCAGCCGCCCTGGCGCAGGAGTCGGAGCATGCCGAGGGCCACGGCACTGTTGCAGCGCTGCACCTGGCCCGGCAGTCCGCTGCGCCAATGCAGCGCACCGGCCACAAACGCCTCGCCGCAGGTTTCGAGCGGGTCAACCCAGTGCAGGCGGCAGCCGAGGGCCACGGCCCGCCGCTCCAGGGCAAGTGCCACCTCCGGATGCTGTGGTCCACTCACGGCGGTGCCGCCCTTGATCAGTACTCCGGCCTTCTCGGCGGCGATCAGCCCCAGGCTGGAGCCGAGATACTCGGCATGGTCCATGCCGATGGGGGTGAAGCCCACCACCTGTCGACCGGGATGAACGGTAGTGGCGTCGAGTCGTCCGCCCAGCCCCACCTCCAGCACGACGATCTCCAGATTGGCCGCCGCGAAGGCCTGAAAAGCGGCCGCAGTGATCAGCTCGAAGGGGGTGAGGTCATGACGGCGAGCCAGTGGCTGAAGCTCGCTCAACAGGGCACGGAGCCGGGCCGGGCTGATCAGGTCAGGGCCCAGTCGGATCCGTTCACACCAGCTGACCAGATGGGGCGAGGTGTAGAGGCCGCAGCGGAGCCCAGCGGCCGAAAGGGCCGCGTGCAGAAGGGTACAGACCGATCCCTTGCCATTGGTGCCCGCCACCTGAACAGCAGCGAACCGGCGCTCCGGATGTCCCAGCTCGGCCAGGGCGGCACTGAGCCGCTCCAGGCCCAGGTCGATGCCCCGCCGGCTGAAGGGTTCGATCAGGTCGGCAAACGAATCCGCCGGGGGGGCCACGCTCAGGCGGAGGCGATCGCCTGAAGGGCCAGCTCCAGCCGCGACACCGCCAGCCTGAGCTGACGGGGCTTGATCACCAGGGGCGGCACCAGTCGCACCACCCTTGGCCCCGCTGCCACCACCAGCAGGCCGGCCTCGATGGAGCGGAGCACCACGTCGGCCGCGGCCGGGCCATCAGCCCGCAGCACCAGGCCCTGAAGCAGGCCCCAACCCCTGACGCCTTCGAGCTGCTGGGGGCGGCGACTGACCAGATCAGCGAGCAACTGCTGGAGGAGTTCACCCATCCGCTGCACATGGGGCACCAGCAGGCGCCGCTCCAGCTCCTCGGCCACCGTGAGCGCGGCGCGACAGGCGAACGGGTTGCCGCCGAAGGTGCTGGCGTGGTCACCGGGTCGGAAATGGTCAGCGGCATGCTTCACGGCGAGGGCCCCGATCGGAATCCCTCCCCCCAGACCCTTGGCCAGGCTGATCGCGTCGGGCTCCACACCGAGCTTCTCGTAGCCCCAGAGCGAACCGCTGCGGCCCATGCCGATCTGCACCTCATCGAAGATCAGCAGGATGCGGTTCTGATCGCAGAGCTCCCTGACGCGACGGAAGAAGGCGGGATCGCCGGGATTCACCCCGCCCTCCCCCTGCAATGGCTCCAGGAGCACCGCAGCCACCCTCGGACCGTCGGCCTCCGCCGCCGCGAGCAGGGCCTCGAACGCCGCCGTGTCGTTGTAGGGGAAGAAGCGGAACCCTTCCACCATCGGCTCGAAACCCTGGTGGTAACGCGGCTGGCCCGTGGCGCTCACCGCCGCCAGGGTGCGGCCGTGGAAACTTGCCTGGGCGGTGAGGATCAGCGGCCGCTCAATGCCCCGCACGATGTGGCCATGCTTGCGGGCCAGCTTGATGGCGGCTTCGTTGGCCTCCGCACCGGAATTGCAGAAGAACACGCGGTCGAGGCAGCTGCGGCTGGTGATCCAGGTGGCGAGCAGCTCCTGTTCGGGGATCCGGTAGAGATTGGAGACATGCTGCAGCCGACCGAGCTGGCGGCTCAGGGCGCGACGCATCGCCGGGTCACTGTGGCCGAGGGTGCAGGTGGCGATGCCGGCGACACAATCGAGATAGCGGCGGCCCTGGGTGTCCCTCACCCAGACGCCGCGCCCCCTGACCAGTTCCAGGGGCAGGCGGGCATAGGTGTCCATCACCGCGCTGAGCGGCTGAGGCGGCGGGCCCAGGCTGCGGATTTCGGGCTCAGGACCCGATGGGATGGGAGCGGTGGGACTCGAACCCACAAACCCGAAGGCGCTCGATTTTGAGTCGAGTCCGTCTACCAATTCCGGCACGCTCCCTTGAAAACGACCTTAACCCTGGCTGGCTTCAGGCTTCCACACGACGGATCCTGGCACCAACGGAATTGAGCTTGCCTTCCAGATCGGCATAGCCGCGATCGAGGTAGGAGAGGCCCTGCATGGTGGTGGTGCCCTGAGCTGCGAGTCCGGCGAGCACCATGGCCGCCGAAGCACGCAGATCGGTGCCCTTGACCGGGGCGGCGCTCAGTTGCGGGACCCCTTCGATCACGGCGGTGTTGCCCTGGAGGCGGATATCAGCCCCCATCCGCTGCAGTTCAGCCACGTGCTGAAGACGGTTCTCGAACATCGTTTCAACGATGAAGCTGGTGCCGGGAACCGTGGCCAGCAGGCTCATGAACGGGGCCTGGAGATCGGTCGGGAATCCTGGGAACGGCTGGGTGCGGAGATCGACGGGACCAAGGGTGCCGGGGCGGATCGTGAGGCCATCGCCGGAGGATTCGAAAGAACAGCCGATGTCTTCGAGCTTGGTGATCACAGCGCCGAGATGCTCGGGAATGATCGGCCCGACGGTGAGCACGGAACGGGTGATCGCCGCCGCCAGTAACAGGGTGCCCGCCTCGATCCGATCGGGGATCACGGCGAAATCGGCGCCATGGAGGCTTTCGACCCCAACGATGGTGATTGTGGGGGTGCCGGCTCCACGGACCTCACCACCCATGGCGACCAGCAGGTTGGCCAGGTCGACGACTTCCGGCTCCAGGGCCGCGTTCTCGATCACCGTTTCGCCGTCGGCCAGGGCGGCCGCCATCATCAGGGTTTCCGTGGCTCCGACACTGGGGCAATCCAGGTGAATGCGCCCACCGACCAGGCGCTGGCTGCGCCCGGGCATGGCCGCCGAGACCACCCCATGCTTGATGGTGACCTGGGCCCCGAGCGACTTCAGGCCCTTGACATGCTCGACGACCGGCCGGGTGCCGATCTGGCAGCCACCGGGCAGGGGCACGTTGGCCATGCCGAGCCTGGCCAGCAAGGGGCCGATGCAGAAGAAACTGGCCCGCAGGCTGCTGACAAGCTCGTAGGGAGGCATCGACCTATTGAGCTGACTGGCATCGAGCTCCACCCATCCGGCACCGCTGCGAACCTTGACGCCCATCGCCGAGAGAATCTCCCCCATGGCGCCGATGTCGGTGAGGGATGGGACGTTGCTGAGACGCAGGGGTTCAGTGGTCAGCAGGCAGGCCGCCATCAGAACCAGGGCGGAATTCTTCGCTCCTCCCACCCGGACCTCACCGGCCAGACGGCAACCGCCCTGGATTTCCAGCTGGGGCACCGTCTGCAGCTGGGAAGGGGGAGGGGCGATAAGAATCATGGTATTGACTGTTGTTGCGTCTGGGCATCTTGACAACCAAGCCGGTCGCCGTCTAGGCGTCCGCCCGAGGAAGTGTCTTAATCGGTCACAACTTTGACATCAGGCGACTCTGGTGTTAAGGCCTGCGTCAAAGGATCAAGCCAAGGGGCGGGCCTTCGATGTTTTAAGGTTGTATTTCCACTTCGGTGGTGAGCCAGCGGATGTGGCGGAATTGGTAGACGCGCTAGTTTCAGGTACTAGTGGCAGCAATGTCGTGGGAGTTCAAGTCTCCCCATCCGCACTTTTTTCTCCCCTCACTGGTGGCCGCCTCTCAATCAGCCGCTAACCTCTGAAAACCTTGTTCCAGCTACCTCTCGCGGTTCTGGCTGCCCGATGATCGTTCTCAAGATCACCAATGCATCCGAGGTGGTCGCGGGCAAAATCGGCAAGTTTCTGGAAAGCCTCACCCCCGACAGCTTCGATCAGGCCACCATCGAAGACATCGTGCTCAAGAAGCTTGTCGAAAATCTCCAGTCGGAGGGCCTGAAGGGCGAAGTGGCCTCGATCAATGGCCTCGACATGGTCGACTCCAGCCTCGTGATCAACGATCCCACCGTTGTCAGGCGTCATCAGTCCTTCTGAGCGCGTGGACGATGCCCCCCCGGATCGCAGCCCTCCCGCGGGGCTGATCAGCAGCCGTCGCAACCCCCTGGTCGCCAGGTTCCGTGCTCTTCACGGGGCCGAAGCCCGGCGGGAGCAACGCCTGCTGCTGCTGGAGGGCACCCATCTGCTGGAAGAGGCGCTCGGACTCGGCTTGCGGCCCGCCGAGATCCTGGCCACCCCGGCCTGGCTGGAGCGCCATGGGGCCAGGAGATCCCTGGCCGGTGTGCAGCTCGTTTCCGAAGCGGTGCTCGAGGCGATCGCCACCACCCGCCATCCCGATGGGGTGGTGCTCAGCCTGCCCTGGCCGGATCCGGCCAGCCCATCCCGGTGCGGATTCGTTCTGGCGCTCGACCACCTCCAGGATCCGGGCAACCTCGGCACCCTGATGCGCACCGCCCTGGCCGCCGGCGTGGAGGCCCTCTGGCTGGCAGGCGGCGCCGATCCCTGGCAACCCAAGGTGCTGCGGGCCTCCTCCGGTGCAGCCCTGGCCCTGCCGCACTGGCGCTCTGACGACCTGGCCCCACGCCTCCTGCAGGCCCGCCGCGAGGGGGCCCAGGTGGTTGCCGCCGTTGTGCCCGGCAGCGGGGCGGCAACCCAGCCCTACTGGCAGCTCGACTGGACCCTGCCAACCGTGCTGCTGCTCGGCAACGAAGCGGCCGGGCTGGGGGCGGAACTGCTCGCCTGCTGCAGCCACCGGGTGACCATTCCCCACAGCCCCACGGTCGAATCCCTCAATGTGGCCGTGGCAGCCGCGCCGCTGCTCCTCGAGCGCTGGCGTCAGCAGCAGGAGAGAATGCCGGGCATTCCCAGCAGCGCACCGCCGTGAGTTTCGACTTCGATGTGATCGTGATCGGGGCCGGCTACGGCGGTTTCGATGCGGCGAAACACGCCGCCGAGCATGGCCTGCGCACGGCGATCATCGAATCCCGTGACATGGGGGGCACCTGCGTGAACAGGGGTTGTGTTCCCTCCAAGGCCCTGCTGGCCGCCAGCGGCCGGGTGCGGGAACTGGCCGATGCCGAGCACCTCGAGGGCTTCGGCATCCATGCCGGGCCGGTGCGCTTCGAGCGCCAGAAGATCGCCGACCATGCCAACCAGCTGGTGGAAGCGATTCGAGCCAACCTGACCAGAACAGTGGAACGCGCCGGCGCCAGGATCCTGCGGGGCAAGGGGCGACTCGACGGACCCCAGCGGGTGGCCGTTCGTGAACCGAACGGTGTCGAGAAGGTCCACACCGCCCGCGACGTGATCATCGCCACCGGTTCCAACCCCTTCGTGCCGCCCGGCATCGAAACCGATGGCCGCACCGTGTTCACCAGCGATGAGGCGATCAGCCTGGAGTGGCTGCCCCGCTGGATCGCGATCATCGGCAGCGGCTACATCGGGCTCGAGTTCGCCGACGTCTACACCGCCCTGGGCTGTGAAGTCACGATGATCGAGGCGCTGGATCGGATCATGCCCACCTTCGATCCCGACATCGCCAGGATCGCCGCCAAGCGGCTGATCGAGGGCCGCGAGATCGACACCCGCGCCGGACTGCTGGCCCGCAAGGTGAGCCCGGGCAGCCCCGTGCGGATCGAGCTGGCCTCGATGGCCAGCAAGGAGCTGGTCGAGGTGCTGGAGGTGGATGCGGTGCTGGTGGCCACCGGCCGGGCTCCGGCGAGCGGCGATCTCAATCTGGCCAGCGTCGGGGTGGAAACCAGCCGTGGCTTCATTCCGGTCGACGACGCCCTGCGGGTGCTGGTCAACGACCAGCCCGTGCCCCATCTCTGGGCCGTGGGTGATGTGACCGGCAAGCTGATGCTGGCCCACACCGCCGCCGCCCAGGGAACCGTGGCGGTGGACAACATCCTCGGGCACAGCCGTCTGATCGATTACCGCTCGATTCCGGCCGCCACCTTCACCCACCCGGAGATCAGCTCGGTGGGGCTCTCAGAGGCGGAGGCCAAGGCGCTGGCGGCCGCCGAGGGATTCAGCCTCGGCACCGTGCGCAGCTACTTCAAGGCCAACACCAAGGCCCTGGCCGAACTGGAGAGCGATGGGCTGATGAAGCTGCTGTTCCGCAAGGACACGGGCGAGGTGCTGGGCGCCCACATCTACGGCCTGCACGCCGCCGACCTGATCCAGGAGATCGCCAATGCGGTGGCCCGACGCCAGGGTGTGCGGGAACTGGCCAGCGAGGTCCATACCCACCCCACCCTCAGCGAGCTGGTGGAGGTGGCCTACAAGCAGGCGGCGGCCCAGCTCTGAGCAGCGGCCCAGCCGACCGATTCCTACGATCCAGTCGTTCGATCCAGTCCTTCGCCTTCGGCTCTTGGAGATTCGCCGCCGTCCCCCCAACCCGCCCGTCAAGGTGGCCCATCTGCAGTACGGCATCCCCCACTCCGAGGCGGAGCCCCGTCACATCCTCGAGCAGATCGTCTGGGAGAAAGACAGGGAAATCTCAGCCGCCAAGGAGCAGCTCAGCCTGGCCCAGCTCCAGGAGCAGGTGGCCAAGCTGCCTCCGCCCCACGACTTCATCGCGGCGCTGCGGGCCAGCTGCCGCAAGCCGGCGGTGATCGCCGAGATCAAGAAAGCGAGCCCCAGCAAAGGCGTGATCCGCGAGGATTTCGATCCGGCGGCCCTGGCCCGGGGCTATGGGGCCGGTGGGGCGAGCTGCCTCTCGGTGCTCACTGACAAGACCTTCTTCCAGGGGGGCTTCGACGTGTTGGTGGACGTGCGCCAGGCGGTGAGCCTGCCGCTGCTCTGCAAGGACTTCATCCTCTCCCCCTACCAGCTGTACCAGGCCAGGGCGGCAGGTGCCGATGCGGCTCTGCTGATCGCCGCGATCCTCACCGATCAGGATCTCACCTATCTGCTCAAGGTGGCGGCCAGCCTCTCCCTGGCGGTGCTGGTGGAGGTGCACGACGCCGTCGAGCTGGAGCGGGTGCTGGCCGTTGAAGGGGTGAAGATGATCGGCATCAACAACCGCGACCTGACCACGTTCGCGACGGATCTGGCCACCACCGAGCAGCTGATGGCCAGCCATGGCGAGCAGGTGCGCCGCCTTGGCGCGCTGCTGGTGAGTGAATCGGGGCTCCTCAACCGCGACGACCTCGACCGGATGCAGAGCGCCGGCGCCGATGCGGTGCTGGTGGGCGAAGCCCTGATGCGGCAGCCGGATGTGACGGCCGCTCTGGAGTTTTTGATCGGAATCTGAGCCTGGCCGGCACCACCGGGCTGCCGGCTTGAGCCCATCAAAAAGCCCCTGCCAATCGCAGGGGCAGACGACGGTTCAGAAGGGCTGGTTCAGACCTTGCGGCTGTAGAACTCAACCACCAGCAGTTCGTTGATCTCCAGAGCCACCCATTCCCGCTCGATGCGGGCATTGACCTTGGCTGTGAGCTTGTTCTTGTCGAGCTCAAGATTGGGCGGAATGTTGGCAAGGCCGGGAAACTCCAGGTTGCCCTCGGCCAGTTGCTTGCTGGCCTTGCGTTCCCGCACCACGATCAGGTCGCCAGGGCGGCACTGATAACTGGGGATATCAACCACGCGGCCGTTGACGGTGATGTGGCCATGGTTGACAAGCTGCCTGGCACCGGGGACCGTCGGTCCGAACCCGAGCCGGAAGCAGATGTTATCGAGACGATTCTCCAGGAGCTTGAGCAGGTTGGTTCCGGTGGAACCCTCCTGGGCCCGGGCTTTCTTCACGTAGCGCACAAGCTGACGTTCGGAAATGCCGTAGTTGAACCTGAGCTTCTGCTTTTCTTCGAGGCGGATGGCGTATTCGGAGCGCTTGCGACGGGCTTGGCCGTGCTGACCGGGGGGATAAGCCCGCTTGGCGGACTTACGGGTGAGACCGGGAAGGTCCCCCAAGCGCCGCGTCACCCTCAGGCGAGGACCGCGGTAGCGAGACATGGATGAATCAACAAAGGGCTGGCGTTCAGGTGGGCCAGGCAGGAGGCAGGATGGGATGAGTCCCGCCTGCCACCGGCTGTGGAGCACCAACGGTCGATCCTATCGGTTGGACCTGCTGCCCTCAGCGGGCTGCTCAGGTCGTTCCTGCTGGCCTTGATCAGCGGCTACCGCCGCTGGCTTTCACCCCTGCTGGGTCCGCGCTGCCGCTTCATCCCCTCCTGCAGCGCCTATGGAATCGAAGCGATCGAACGTCACGGGCCCTGGCGTGGTGGCTGGCTGACCCTGCTCCGGCTGCTGCGCTGCCATCCCTTCACTCCCTGTGGCTGCGATCCGGTGCCGGACTGAGCCATGCAGAGCCGGCCTTCCCTGATCCTCTACAGCCGGGCCAACTGCTGCCTCTGCCAGGGCCTTGCCGAACGGCTGGGTGCCCTTCGTCCCGCCCTTGATCTCCGCGTGGTGGATGTGGATGGCGATCCCGCCCTGCAGGCCCGCTACGGCCTGCAGGTGCCGGTTCTGGCCGTGCAACGCCAGGGAACATGGCACGACCTCCCCCGGGTCTCGCCCCGGCTGACCGGCGAGCGGCTGGCCCGGTGGCTGCAGGAGAGCCTCGCGGCCCTGCCGCCCACGGCCCCCTGATCAGCGGCGCACAGGAGCCGACCGCCTAAAAAGGCCCGAATCCAATCCCAGACCATCCCCCCGTCATGCCCGTTCTGCTCCATTCCCTCCTGAAACAGATCGGAGCGGAGATTCCCGTCGGCCTCGCCGATGGCGAGGTCACCGGAATCAGCTGTGATTCCAGGCGGATCGGCTGCGGCGACCTGTTCATCGGCCTGCCGGGCCACAACGTCGACGGCGGACTGTTCTGGCCGGCGGCCGTCGCAGCCGGGGCGGTGGCGGCCGTGATCACGCCGGAAGCCGCGGTGGCCCGGCCGCCGGCGGGGGGTGATCCGGTCCTGGTGGTCGGGGAGCCCCTGGCCGACTGGGCCGGCCAGCTGGCCGCCACCTTCTGGCGGGAGCCCAGCCAGCGGCTGGGCCTGATCGGCGTGACAGGCACCAACGGCAAGACCACCACCACCCATCTGATCGAACACCTGGCAACCTGCTGCGGCCGTCCCACCGCCCTGTTCGGCACCCTGGTGAACCGCTGGCCGGGCCACCACGCCCCCGCGACCCACACCACCGCCTTTGCCGATGTGCTGCAAGGCCAGCTGGCAGCCGCAGCCGAGGCCGGCAGTGAACTGGCGGCCATGGAGGTGAGCTCTCACGCCCTCGACCAGGGTCGGGTGGCGGGCTGCCGCTTCGCCGGAGCCGTGTTCACCAACCTCAGCCAGGACCACCTCGATTACCACCCTTCAATGCAGGCCTATTTCGAGGCCAAGGCCCGGCTGTTCAGCACACCGCTGCTGGAGGGAGCGGTGGTGGTGAACATCGATGACCCCTGGGGCCGCCAGCTGGCCGATCAACTGACAGGGAGCCTTGGCGAGCGACTCTGGCGCAGCTCCCTGTCTGCCCCCAGCGCCGAGCTGCGGATGGAGAATCTCTCATTCGGCGCCGAGGGAGTGAGCGGCACTCTTTGCACCCCGCTCGGCAGCGGTTCCTTCCGATCGCCCCTGGTGGGGCGCTTCAACCTGATGAATCTGCTGCAGGCGGTGGGGGTGCTGAACCAACAGGGCCTGGCCCTGGATCCCTTGCTGGAGGCCATCCCCAGTTTTCAGGGTGTGCCCGGGCGCATGGAGCGCGTGGCACTGGGGGAAACCGTTGGCGAGGCCCTGCCCGCCGTGCTTGTGGACTACGCCCACACCCCCGATGGGCTCGAGAATGCCCTGGCTGCCTGCCGGCCCTTCTGCCCAGGCAAGCTGATCTGCGTGTTCGGCTGCGGCGGCGACCGCGACCGCGGCAAGCGTCCCCAGATGGCGGCGATCGCCGCCCGGCTGGCGGATCGGGTGGTGGTCACCTCCGACAACCCGCGCACCGAAGATGCCCAGCGGATCCTCGACGACGTGGTGGCCGGCATCCCCGCCGGCACCGCTCTGGTGGTGGAGGGTGATCGGGCCAGGGCGATCGCCCTGGCCATCGCGGCAGCGGTGGCCGGGGATCTGGTGCTGATCGCCGGCAAGGGCCACGAGGATTACCAGATCCTCAGCACCGGCAGGATCCACTTCGACGACCGGGAAGAGGCCGAGCAGGCCCTGGCTCTGCTCAGGCGGCGCCTTCGCGACTCTTCAGCAGATTCCAACTGATCACAGCCAGGCCGATCGGCAGCAGCAGCCACCAGATCCGGCCACGGTTCAATTCATCGGCCGCGCTGACCGTGGTGGCCATCGACTTGGCGAAGTTGTCACCGAACTTTCCCACCCCCTGACTGAGGCTGTAGGGGCAGGTGAGCCGGGCTGTATTGGTGCCGTCCTTGGTGAGATCAAGAACCACCTGCACCTTGTCTGCGTCAAGAGCCTTGCTTGAAATCACCTTGGCCAGATCGGCGCGCCAACCCTCCTTGGCGGCAGTCTCCAGACAGCCCGCCTCGGCAGCCTTGAGCATCTCCTGGGGCGACATCGCCCGTCCAGGCGCGGCCGTGGCGAGCAGGCCGGCGATCAGGGCCGAAGGAATCAGGAGCCTCGAGAGAGGAAAAGGAGGAACACGCATCGAGGAAGATTGCATTTTTCGTCTGTTGCAGGGGAGCAAGAGCCCCAGGCTGGATGGAATCCGCAGAAAACCTAATCGGCTCCCTGGCCGAAACAACTGTTTCGTTGAATCAAAAAATCTCAACCCAGCAGAAAGAGGGAATGTGCCCTCCAGCCGAGCCGGCCCGTGTGTCCCTTCACACCACCAGCGGCAAGGGGCTGCCTCCCTTATGTGACAATATGCCCTGATTATTTCCGCTTTTTCCATGGCCGCTGGTGTTCCACTTTCGAGGAAATTCCTTGCTGAGTTGATCGGCACCTTCTGGCTGGTGCTGGGTGGCTGCGGAAGTGCTGTGCTGGCGGCTGTCTTTCCCTACGACAGCGCCGCGGCCAATCCACTGGGTCTTGGCTTCCTGGGCGTTTCCCTTGCCTTCGGCCTCACCCTGCTGACGATGGTCTACACCTTCGGCCATGTCTCCGGCTGTCACATCAACCCGGCCGTGAGCTTCGGCCTCTGGGCAGCCGGGAAATTCCCCGGCTCGCAACTGCTCTCCTATGTGGTGGCCCAGGTGCTCGGCGGGATCATCGCCGGTGGGGTGATCATGATCGTGGCCAGCGGCAGGGACGGCTTCGCCCTCACCGGCAGCAACCCCCTGGCCACCAATGGCTGGGGTACCCATTCGCCCGGGGGCTATGGCTTCTGGTCGGCACTGCTGATCGAGCTGATCCTCACCTTCGTGTTTCTGCTCGTGATCATGGGTGCCACCGACCGTCTGGCGCCCGGAGGATTTGCCGGCGTGCCGATCGGTCTGGCCCTCACCCTGATCCACCTGATCAGCATCCCCGTCACCAACACCTCCGTGAATCCGGCCCGCAGCACCGCCGTGGCGGCCTGGGTGGGAGGAGATGCGATGGCCCAGCTCTGGCTGTTCTGGGTGGCGCCGATCGCCGGTGCCCTGCTGGCGGGCTGGGTTCACCGCAAACTGATGGCCTCCGACACGGTCGGCTGATCGCCCCCACCCTGCGGCGGCTCAGGCCAGCTCCCGCAGGGCGTCCAGCAGCTGATCCACCTCGGCGGCGCTGGTGGTCACATGGGTGCAGGCCCTCAGGCAGGCGGGATCATCGAGGCTGCGCAGCCAGATCCGCTGCTGCCCGAGGGCCTGCACCACCGCCTCCGGGCTGCGCCCCTCCAGCTGAAAGCTCACCAGACCGGCAGGTGGTGGCCCGCTCAGCAGGGGGGAGATTCCATCGATTGCCTGCAATCCGAGCCAGAGCCGGTTGCTGCGTGCCTGAATCGTGGCCAGCCGCTCCGCACAGCTCCCCAGGGATCCGAGCAGCGCCAGCGAGGTGCTGAGCCCGGCCAGCAGGGGGGTGCAGGAGGTGGCCACCTCGAAGCGGCGGGCATCCCTGTGCCATTGGCTGGTCCCGTCGCTTTCACTGGCCAGGCTGCGCCAGCCACCCAGTGTGGGCTGCGATTCCAGCAGCAGCCGCTCGGAGAGGGCGACTCCGCCCAACCCTTCAGGGCCGCAGCACCACTTGTGGCCCGTGAACGCGTAGATATCGGCGCAGCTGGCCGCTTCGGCCACCGGCAGACTTCCCACCGACTGGGCCGCATCCACCAGCAACCAGGGATGGCGAGGCTGTTGCTGCAGCCGCGCCGCCACCGCCGCGATCGGCATGACCAGGCCGGTGTTCCAGAGCAGATGGGAGAGCACCACCAGGCGGGTGCGGGGCGTGAGGGCGGCTTCGAGGGCCGTCAGCACGGCGCCAGCCACTGCGGCGGCCGAATCCCCGCGAACCTTCTTCACCGCCAGGCTGGTGAGGCTGAGCCCTTCGCGGCGCGCCAGCTCACGGCAGGCGGCCACGATGCCGGGGTGCTCGCAGTCGCTGATCAGCAGTTCATCACCGGGCTGCCAGGGAAGCCCCCAGAGCGGCAGCACGCAACCGCTGGAGACGTTTTCGGTGAGGGCCAACCGTGCTGGTGCAACGCCGCAGAGCGCCGCCAGTGAACCGCGCAAGCCACTGACCTGCTGGGAGACCCACGGCCAGATGTCGGAGCTGAAGGGGCCCAGCTCCTGGATCCGCTCCCAGCTCGCCGTGATCGCCGCCAGAGCCGGGGTGGGCAGCGGTCCCTGACCGCCGTAGTTGAAGTAGGTCTTGTTGGCCAGGGCGGGCATGAGCTCGCGCAGCTGGGCCGGGGTGTGGATGTCCATGGATGGCACCGCAGTGGCCTCAGGTGAGCACGGAGCCTTCCACAAAGGGCTCAGCCGCCGCCAGGGCCCGGAGATTGGCTCCCGTGATCTGGGCAATGTCGCCGAGGGCCTCATGGGTGAGGAATGCCTGATGAGCCGTGATCAGCACGTTCGGGAAGGTGAGCAAGCGGGCCAGCAGGTCGTCCTGCAGCACATGGCCGGAGAGATCCTCGAAGAACACCCCCTCCTCCTCCTCGTAGACATCCAGCGCCACCCCGCCGAGGCGCCCCGACTTGAGAGCCGTGATCAACTCCGTGGTGTTGATCAGCCCACCCCGGCTCACATTGACCAGAATCACCCCAGGTTTCATCCGCTCAATGGTTTCGCGACAAATGATGTGGTGGGTTTCCGGCGTGAGTGGAACGTGGAGGGAAATCACATCACAGATCGAAGCCAGGGTGATCGGATCCAGATAGGTGATGCCCTCCCGCGCTGCCCAGGCGGCATCCGGGTAGGGGTCATAGGCCACCACGACCATCCCGAATCCATGCAGGATGCGAGCCACGATCTTGCCTATCTTGCCCGTTCCGACGATGCCCACCGTTTTCTGATTGAGATCGGTTCCGACCAGACCCTGCAGAGAGAAATTCATCTCCCGTACCCGGTTGTAGGCCCGGTGAATCTTGCGATTCAGGCTGAGCAACAGGGCCACGGCATGCTCCGCCACGGCATAGGGGGAATAGGCGGGAACGTGGGTGACAGCGATTCCACAGTCGCGAGCGGCAGCCAGATCAATGTTGTTGTAGCCCGTGCACCGCAGGGCCACGAGTTCGGTGCCCTGGGCGGCAAGCTGCTGAAGGCAGGCCCGGTCGACAAGATCATTGACGAAGACACAGACGCCCCTGGCACCATGGGTGGCAGCGGCGGTTTCAGCCGTGAGGCGAAAAGCCAGGAAGCGGAGCTCCACATCGGCACCTGTGGCCGCCGGAAGGTGCAGACGGTCGTAGGGCTTGGTGTCAAAGACGGCAACAGCCAGCCTCGGATCACCGCTCATGGTGATCCCCGCTGCGCCCGCTGGGGCCCTGTCCTGAGGGTCTGCCGGAGGACAGGCGCGACCATCGGCAACTCCGGTGCGGGGCGATCGTGATCAACGATAAGGATGGGAACGGCAAGGCCTCCGCGGAGATCTTGCAACGGAGATCATGAGAACCTCACGATCAAGAGAATTCCACGATCAAGGCCATCCCTATTCCACCCAGAGGGCATCCCTGCAGCAAGGCTCTTCTGAATGAAGCCGGGAAACCGGCCACCTGAACCACTCAGGGGGTGGGCTTCAGAGCACCTGGCCAACCATCACGGCGGCGAGAGCGGAGAAAACAGTGATTCCCAGAGCCGTGAGCGGATTCTGCCCCTGGGCCACAGCGAAGCTGGTGATCACACCGGCACCGAGGAAAGCCACGGTGATCTGGGTGGCGGCGGAAGGACGATCCAAGGGGTGGTGGGCGATTGCAGGCACCGTAGGGATCAATGGCCTGCCCGCCATGGCCAGCCGGTTGTTTCGTTACCCGGCGTCGGGCTTCGTTACGGGGCGTCAGCTTTCGTTACACCACGCAACCTGGAGGCCGGTCGGGCCCGGCCACTGCTGGCCCACTGCTTCAACGACTCAAGCTGCTCCCGTGCCGTCCGCGACAGCGGCACGAGATCGCTGGCGGCCCGGATCAGGTCGCTCTCGCCGAAATCGCGATGGTCACCGAAGGCGAGGTGCATGGCCTCCACAACAGTCTGCTCGAGTTCGGCTCCGGAAAATCCTGCGGTGCGATCGACCAGCACCTCCAGGGGAATGCTGTTCCCCGGCCGCCGCCGCTGCAGCTGCAGGCTGAGGATCGCTCGCCGTTCCGCCGCGTCGGGGAGATCAAGCAGGAAGATCTCATCGAATCGCCCCTTGCGCATCAGCTCCGGGGCCAGGTTGGCGACTCCGTTGGCGGTGGCGACCACGAACACCGCCGAGGTCTTCTCCGCCATCCAGGTGAGCAGGCTGGCCAGCACCCGCTGGCTGGCACCCCCGTCGCTGCGGCTGTCGCCACCGAAGCCCTTGTCGATCTCGTCGATCCAGAGCACGCAGGGGGCCATCGCCTCGGCCCGCCGGATCATGTCGCGGGTGCGCGCCTCGCTGGCTCCCACCAGGCCGGCGAACAGGCGGCCCACGTCCAGGCGCAGCAGGGGCATCGCCCAGCTGTGGGCAATCGCCTTGGCGGTGAGCGACTTGCCGGTTCCCTGGGGACCGACCAGCAGCACACCCCGCGGCAGGGGCAGTCCATAGCGTTCCGCCTCGTCGCTGAAGGCCAGGCGACGCTGGTCCAGCCATTGCTTGAGCGCCTCCAGGCCGCCGATGTCGGCAGGGCTCGCCTCGGTGGGGCAGTATTCCAGCAGTTCGCTGCGGGCGATCGCCTGGCGCTTCTCCTCCAGCACCTCGGCTAGATCCTCGGAGCCAAGCTGGCCACGCCGGGCGAGGGCCCTGGCCGCCACCTGGCGGATCCGCTGCTCGGTGAGGCCACTGCAGCAGTGGATGAGCTGCTCAAGCTCGGCGGCGGGGGGCGTGTGGCCGCTGGCCCGGGCGATGCTCTCCAGCAGCCCTCGAATCTCGATGGCCGAGGGCAGGGGAAGATCCACCACGGTGAGGCACTCTTCCAGCTCCCTGGGGACCTGCCATTCCGGGGCGGTGATCACCAGGGTGCGCGGTTGTCGGCGCAGGCTGGTGGAGAGGTTGCGCAGGCGTCTGCAGATGCCGGGGTCCTCGCAATAGCGGTGAAAATCAAGCAGCAGCAGAATGGCGGGTTGGTCCTGCGGCAAGGCCTGCAGGCTGTCGAGGGCGGCCATCGGGTTGCGCGCCGCCTCACCGGAGCGGTTTGGCAGCCCGGCCAGGCCATCGACGAAGTCCCAGCGGAAGAGTGTGCGGTTGCCGAGTCGCTCCGCCGCCTGATTCAGGAGAGTTTCGACGCGCTCCTCCTCGGGCGAGCGGATCCAGAGAATCGGCGCCCGGGCCCGGATCAACAGATCGAGGTGATCCGACCAGGACTCAGTCATGGGAGGTAAACCATCGGCCTGGATCAACCAGGACGGCTCAGCTGGCTCAGCTGGGCCCAGCGGGGATCAGGCAGGGGCGCCGCCGCCAGCAGCGGGCCTGGGCCCGGGCAGGTGGCGCCGCAATGGTTGCGGCAAGGCCGCTGCAGGCTGAGCTGCTCAACGAACCAACGGGCCGGCTCGAAGCTTCCCAGGGGATCGAGGCAATCCACCGGCTGCTCGGAATCGGCGGGATCGGCACCATCGGGTGATTCGGCCGACTGGGCTGATTCGGCAGCGGATTCCAGCCAGGCACCTGGATTCTCGACACTGAGGGCAACCACCTCACTGCAACGGAAGCGGAGCGGCTGGCTGAAGGGGTTGAGGCAGCGATCACAGCGCAGAGTGATGACCGTGCGGCCCTCGCCGCTGAGCTCGATCCGGTGGCCGGCATGGATGGCCGTGAGCGTGCCGCGCACCGGGGTGAGGCTTTCCAGCTCCGGCAGGAACTGATCCACCGACCAGCTGGCCCCACCGGCGAGCAGGCGCAGCTCCTGCACAGGCACCGGCCGCAACGGCAGGTTTTCCGGGCGGAAGGGCCGGCTCGGCTGGGTCATTTCCTGCCCTTCGGCTCGAAGGGCAGCCGCTCGATTCCGGAGCCGCTGGTGGCCGTGACAGCCACGGTCTGCTGGGCAAGCTGCTGGTCGAGGATCTCCTGAAGGTTGTCTGGGAGAGCTTCGCGGGTGAGCAGAAAGGTCTGGAGACCCTGGAAGATGTTGGCCACCACCATGTAGAGCAACACGCCGGCGGGCAGCGGGAAGAACAGGAACATTCCGGTGATCATCACCGGGGTGATCTTGTTGGCGGTGGATTGCTGGGGGTTGGGGGGCATTCCCATCCCGGAGAGGATCTGGGAGACGAACAGGCTTGCCCCGAAAGCGCCGACCAGGATGGCGATGTCCCAGTTGATCGCCCCGTCGGTGTAGAAGCCGACCTGGCCGAGCGCCTTGATGAACAGGAAGCCGCTGCGGGCCGCCAACCCAGGCACCTTGGCCTCGATCGTGGCATCGCCAGGGCTGAGGGCTTCGATCCGGCCGGTGTCGCTGACCCGGACCACTCCTTCACCTTTGGTGATGCCCCAGCTGGGCAGGTAAGCCGAGCCGTTCTCCACATTGGCCAGGGAGGCGGCGAAGGGCTCGCCGTCCTTGGTGTGAAGATCGATCTGAGCCGTGTCGCCGACGCCGAGTTTGGTTCCCTGCTCCAGGCTGGCGATCACCGGCACGTGGCTGGTTTCGGTGATGAAGATCGAATGGCTGGCGGTGTTGAACGGCTTTGGCTCCACCGTGGCGATCTGCTCGGCCGGCAAGACCTTGAGATTCAAGGTGTAGGGCACATCGGCGAACGGTGAGCCCCGCAGGGTGGCGAACAGGGCAAACAGGATCGGCATCTGCACCAGCAGGGGCAGGCAGCCCGCCAAGGGGCTGCCGAATTCCTTCATCAGCTTGCCGAGCTCTTCCTGCTGCTTCTGGGGGTTGCTGGCGTAGCGCGCCTTGATTTCCGCCTGCCGTTTCTGCATCACGGGCTGGGCGATCCGCATGCGACGGGCACTGCGGATCGATCCGGCACTCAAGGGGAACAGTGCCAGGCGGATCACCACCGTGAGGGCAATGATCGCCAGCCCGTAGCTCGGCACCAACCCGTAGAAGAAATCGAGGATCGGGAGCAGCAGATTGTCGGAGATGTAGCCGATCACGGCGGGGTGGCGACGGGGGTGGGAAGGTTCTTCAGGACAGTGTGCCCCAGCAGGGGGCTCAGGCGCCGGACGCCAGGGCGTCGCCGAATCCCTTGCTCTCCGCGGTGCGGAGACCAGAACCATTCGACGGGTTGCGGGCGGCCATGCGCTCAAGGATGTAGGCCTCGGTCTCCCGGAAGCGGGGCAGGGAGCGCATTTCCAGCTTGGCGCCGTCGTTGAGAACCAGGACCATGTCACCCCAGGCACCGAAACCGCGGGACACCGAGCGCACCTCACGGATCTGGGCGTAACTGATCTGGCTGCGGTCGCGGCCCAGCCAACCACCACTCACCGAAATCCGGCGGCTGGTGATCCGATAGCGCAGCCACAGGGCTCGGACGATGGCGCCGACGGCGAAGGGAATCCCGATCAGGGTGAGGCCGAAGACAAGATTGAAAATCAGATCTCCCCTGGCCGGTCCGCCCTCATAGAAGACTGGCTCCAGCAAAGGCGTGGGGGGGGAAGGGCTGGTGCCCTGGGCTTCCGGCGCTTGACCTGTCATCGGCTCAGACCTGCCTTCCGCAACAACGATGCACATTCTCCCAGCAAGGCCTCGGGGTCGGCTTCGGCGCAGCCCGGCTTGAGGCTGAACAGCAGCCACTGGGGTGGGTCGGCCAAGGCAGCGGCAGAACCGCAGTGGACCTGGAGCCAGGCATGAATGAGCCGGCGCAGCCTGTTGCGACTGACCGAACGCTTGCTCACCTTGCTGCTGATCACAACAGCGCAGCGCAGGGGGCTCGTGGGCACGGCCGCAAGGCTGCTGCTCAGCAGGCTCTCCTCCGCCTTCAGGGTCCGCAGCACCATCCAGGTGCCATGAAAGCGGCGTCCGTTCCTGTAGAGGCGGTCGAAGGTTCTGTGACCCCGCAGACGCAGGTTCGGCGGCAGGGCCATGGTGCCCGCCGGCTGGGGCTCAAACAGCCAGACGGGCGCGGCCGCGGCGGCGGCGGGTGCGGATCACCCGACGGCCCGTGTGGGACCGCATCCGAACACGAAAGCCAGACACCCGCTTGCGCTTGCGGCTCGTTCCTTCCAGGGTGCGCTTCGTCATGGTGCGGCTCTACTACTCGCTCAGGGTCGATGAACCAACGTATCAGTCGGCCGGTCATTCGATCGGTCAGTTGGTGGGATCGATCTGAATCAGCCAGCTGCCGAGGTATCCGGCGAAGGGAACGTCGCCGGGCGCCTGGGCCAGGGCATTGAATTGATACATGCCGATGTTGAACGGATTGAAGATGTTCATGTAAACGCCGATGGTGCGCTCATCCGAAACAGGCCGATCCGGGAAGATGTCGATCGAGCGGCCATCCTTCGAAATTTCAACCGTGGCAGGAATCTTTTCCCTGCAACCGGTGCGCGACATCATGCCTCCTTCCTTCATGAAGCAGAGCTGTACATCCTCCGGCGAAATCTTGACATCAAAATTCTGGGGCACCACCACGCTGAGTTTGAGGATGGCCGTGTTGCGATCCTTGGGCCGCAACAGCAGGTAGTACTCCGAGCGCTTGAGCCGGGCCGTATCGGTGATGAAGTAATAAAGCCGCCGGTAATCCTTGCTGTTGTCCCAGCGGAACTCGACCAGGCCCGGGGTGCCCTGGGCCTGGGCCGAGCGGGGCGCTGAGGCACCCAGCAAGCCGGCCCCGAGTGTCCCGAGGGCGATGCCGGCCATCGCCGCCATCGCCAGGCGCAGGCGGCTGCGAAGTGGCCGTGCCGGGGAGTGCTGCGGCCGATGCTTCAGAACAGACATGGGGAGGGGCAGGCGACGGGTCGAACGATCATCGATTGGATTCTCGGACCAGGCCGCGGACCAGACCGGTCGGCAAGGGCAGCCACACAGCTGTCAGGTGTGACCGGATCTGTCCGGCCGGAGCCCGGCGGCCTCGCGAAGATAGGGATGGGCCGGGGTGCGGCCTGTCTCCATCCAGGCATGGGCCAGCAGACGGATGCAGCGGCACAGATCACCATCCACGGCCATCTGCTGGCAATCCAGCAGGGCCACCCCATCCCAGCCGGCCTGGCGGCGGGCGATCGAGGCGGGGAAGCAGGCGGTCAGATCCGCCGTCACCGAGAAGGTGACCGAGAGCACCTGGGATCCCCGCAGACCATTCTGGCGGATCAGGGCATCGAGCAGCTCCTCAACCGCGGCGACGATCGCGGCCACCGTGTTGGCCTCCGCGGTGGTGGCACCCCGCAGGGCCCGCAGCTGCTGCCCGCCGCTCATGGCCGCCAAAGCCAGAGCGGCATGCCGCACCAGGCCAGCTCCAGGCTGAGGGCCTGCTGCAACGGGCCCAGCAGATTGAAACCAGGAATCAGGGAGCTGAGCCGCTTCGGTGGCTTGCCGAAAGTGGTCGGCCTGATCTTGTCCTCATCCAGTCCGACCAGGCGGGCCAGCAACCGCCGTGCATCGTCTTCGTCGCCCAGGGCATCGACGAGGCCGAGCGCCTTGGCCTGGGCGCCACTGAACACCCGGCCGTCGGCGAAGCCTCGCACCACCTCCTCGCTCAGACCACGGCCCGTCGCCACGGCTGCAACGAACTGGCCGTAACTGGAATCGATCAGCTCCTGAAGCAGCTGGCGCTCGTCGGCGGTGAGGGAACGATCCGGCGAAAGAATGTCCTTGTAGAGGCCGCTCTTGACGGTTTCAAAGCTGATGCCGATCCGCTTGAGCAGCTCGGAGAGGTTGTTCCCCCTCAGAATCACGCCGATCGAACCGGTGATCGTGCCCGGATTGGCCACGATCGTCTCGGCCGCCACCCCCAGATAGACCCCGCCGGAAGCGGAGATGTTGCCGAAGCTCGCCACCACTCGGCAACCCTTCCGGCGCAGCCGCAGCAGGGCACCATGGATCTCCTGGCTGTCGCCCACCGTCCCCCCCGGACTGTCGATGCGCAGCAGCAAGGCCGGGCATTCCCGCTCCTCGACCTGGCGCAGGGCCTTGAGCACCCGCTCCCGGGTGGCCCCGGCGATCGGTCCCTCGATCGCGATGCGCGCCATGGTTTTCCGAGACTTGCGGCGCCAGGGCCAGGGCATTCGCTTCGATGCGTGGTGGCTGGATCTTAAAAAGGTGGTCGGCGGCTGTTTCGATGATTCCAGGAATGACGTGGCTGCTGAGGCTGTTGCCCTTTGCGCTCTGGGGCACGGCGATGGCGGCGATGAGACCCCTGCTGGATGGGGCGGGCCCCCTGACGGTGGCCTGGATGCGGCTGATTCCAGCCGGGGCGGCGGTGCTGGCTGCGGCGGTGCTGATGGGCCGCTCCCTGCGGGTGGATCCAGCTGACCGGCTGTGGCTGCTTGCCTTTGCCCTTGTCGACGGCGCCCTTTTCCAGGGCCTCCTGACCAGGGGGCTGGGCAGCACCGGGGCCGGCCTGGGCTCGGTGCTGATCGATTCCCAGCCCCTGCTGGTGGCCCTGCTGGCCCGCAGCCTGTTCGGAGAGGCGATCAATCCGGTGGGCTGGCTTGGCCTTGTGCTCGG
Source organism: Cyanobium sp. ULC082 (assembly GCF_977927535.1). Classification (NCBI taxonomy): domain Bacteria; kingdom Bacillati; phylum Cyanobacteriota; class Cyanophyceae; order Synechococcales; family Prochlorococcaceae; genus Cyanobium; species Cyanobium sp. ULC082. The sequence continues at coordinate 119,564 of NZ_OZ376397.1, read as the reverse complement.
ACTGGCCGGGATCCTCTGCCTGGGGCTGCCGGCTTCGCTGCTCAGCCACTGGTGGCTGGATGGGCCGCAGAGTCCCGCCGGGCTGGCCTGGAGCCATGGTGAACTCTGGATGCTGGGGGCGGCGGTGGCGATGGCGGTGGGGACCGTGCTCTGCAGGTTCGCGATCGGCCACAGTGATCCTGTGGCGATCACCGGCTGGCACCTGTTGATCGGCGGCGTGCCGTTGCTGGCCGCCAGTGCGCTCGGTCCCTGGCTGGATCCCGGGCTGGCGCCGTTCTGGCCCCACTGGAGCCGCCTCGACTGGAGCCTGATGACTTACGCCAGCCTGCTGGGCAGCGCCCTGGCCTATGGACTGTTCTTCTGGTTCGCCCGTCGGGGTGATCTGACCGGCTTCAGTGCGCTCACCTTTCTCACCCCGGTCTTCGCCCTGCTCTGTGGGGTGATGTTTCTTGATGAACGGCTCCGGCCCCTGCAATGGATGGGGGCCGGTCTGGCGCTGGGATCCGTCGCCCTGATCAACCAGCGTCAGCGGCTCTGGGAAGGGCCGCGGGAACCATCGCCGGAGCCCCTGCCATGAGCCCGCCCTGCCTGCGGCTGCTGGTGGTGAGCACCCCGGTCGGCACCCTGGGCAGCGGGCGCGGCGGCGGTGTGGAGATCACCCTGACCGGCCTGGTCGCCGGCCTGATCGCCCGCGGTCATCAGCTCACGGTGCTGGCCGCTGAAGGCTCCCGGCTGCCGCCGGGCTGCGAACGGGCGGCGCTGTGGACCCGCCCGGGAGTGGAGCAGCCCAGCTGGCAGCACCAGCCCCGCGATGGGTCCGTGCAGATACCAGCCGATGCCCTGCTGGCGGCCCTCTGGGATTGCGCCCTGAAGCACCAGGCGGATTTCGACGCCATCCTCAACCTGGGCTACGACTGGCTGCCGTTCTGGCTGACCCCCCATCTGGCCGCCCCGCTGTTTCATCTGGTCAGCATGGGATCGGTGGCCGCGGTGATGGATGGGGTGATCCAGGCGGTTTCCGGCTGGGATCCCAGCCGACTCGCCTTCCACACGGCATCCCAGGCGGCCGATTTCGAGCTGAATGGCCCGGCGCGAGTGGTGGGCAATGGGTTTGATCTCTCCGCCTACCGGTTCCGCCCGCATGCCGATGCCCAGGCCCCACTGGGCTGGGCCGGACGGATCGCACCGGAAAAGGGCCTCGAGGATGCGGCGGCCGCCGCCGCCCAGCTGGGACGGAAGCTCGCCGTCTGGGGGTTCTGCGCCGATCCCATTTATGCCGCGGCGGTGGAGGCCTCCGTTCCGGCCGGCACGATCATCTGGAAGGGATTTCAGCCCACCGAACGGCTGCAGGCGGAACTGGGGGGCTGCGGGGCCCTGCTCAACACGCCCAAATGGAATGAGGCCTTCGGCAACGTGGTGGTGGAAGCGATGGCCTGTGGTGTGCCGGTGGTGGCCTACCGCAGGGGTGGACCTGCCGAACTGATTCAGCCGGGCCTGAACGGCAGCTTGGTGGCCCCCGACGATGTCGGTGCCCTGGCCGCCGCGGTGGGGCCGGCGGAAGCCCTGGATCGGGGGAGTTGCAGGCAATGGGCGGAGCGGCACTTCTCCCGGGAAGCCTTCGCCGCCAGGATCGAATCCTGGTTGCGGGAAGGGCTGCTCGCAGCAGAGCGGCCCACGCCTCCGACTTAGGTTCTCAGCGCCCGAACCCGCTGCCGTGCCTTCCGCCCGCCCGCCGGCTGCCCACCGCCCCAGACCCGCCCATGGGCCCGTTCTGCTGGCTTGCCTGCTGGTGGGAACGGCCTGTTTCCTCTGGCAGCTCGGTGACACCGGCCTCGTCGATGAAACCCCGCCGCGCTTCGCCGAAGCAGCCCGGACCATGGCGGAAAGCGGCGACTGGCTGACCCCCTGGGTGAATGGTCTGCCCCGCTACGACAAACCCCCCCTGGTGTATTGGCTGATGGCCCTGGGCTACAGCCTGCCCGGCCAGGAATCCTGGAATCCCCTGGGAACCTGGGCCGCCCGTCTTCCCTCCGGGCTCGCCTCGATCGGGGTGATGCTGGCCCTCGCCGACACGCTGCTGCGCTGGCCCCAGCCCAGTCCAGGGGACCCGCCGCCCCCACCGTCCAGTCGAACCGCCGCCCTGACGGCCCTGACAGCGGCCCTGGCCTTCAGCCTCTCCCCCCTGGTGCTGCTCTGGAGCCGGATCGCCGTCAGTGATGCCCTGTTCAGTGGTTGCCTGGCGGTGGCCTTGCTGCTGTTCTGGCGGACCTGGGCAGAACCGCAGCAGTTCTGGTGGCCTGGCTGGGCGGTGCTGGGGCTGGCCGTCCTCAGCAAAGGCCCGGTCGCCCTGGCCCTGGCGGGCCTGACCCTGCTCGGCTTCGGCTGGCGACAGCAGGCCCTGTTGCCGCTCTGGCGCCGACTGAGGCCCCTGCCTGGGCTGGCGCTCACCCTGGCGGTATCGGGGCCCTGGTACGGGGCGATGCTCCTGGTGGAAGGACGCCCTTTCTGGGACAGCTTCTTTGGGTATCACAACTTCCAACGCTTCACATCGGTGGTGAATGAGCACCTGCAGCCCTGGTGGTACTTCCTGCCGGTGCTGGTGGTGGCCAGTCTTCCCTTCACCCCGCTGCTGGGGCTGGGGCTCGTTCGGGGCCTGATGGCCACGACCACCAGAAGCCTGCCCCCCAGCTCCTCACTGCGCAGCTTCGCGGCCTGCTGGTTGCTGGCGGTGCTGCTGCTGTTCACCCTGGCGGCCACCAAACTGCCCAGCTACTGGTTACCGGCCACGCCGGCCGCAGGCCTGCTGATCGCCCTGGCGGCCCAGGACGGAGTCGCCCGGGGCGGCCGCAGCCAGGCAAAAGCCGCGCCGGATCGCTGGTTTCAACGGGCCCAGGGCCTCACAGTGGCGCTAAGCGGCCTCCTGGCCGCCGCACTCTGGGCGTCCCCGGCCTGGATTCCCCTGATCGATGACCCCGAAATGCCGACCCTGCCAGGCGAGCTGCTGGCCAGCGGCTATGTGCTGAGGGCGGCCCTCTGTTTCAGCCTTGCCACCCTTGCCGGCGCCTGGTTCTGGTTGCGGACCCGGACCCCAGGCCCGGGCTGGCTGCTGGGCCTGCAGCTGCCCCTGGTGGCCTTCCAGCTGCTGGCGGTGCTGCCGATGTGGCAACTGGGGGATGGGGTGCGCGGTCGGCCCGTGCGGGCGATGGCGGCGGCGGCGGCGCAGCTGGCCCGGCCGGGGGAGAAGCTGGCGATGGTGGGGATCCTCAAGCCTTCGCTGCACTACTACAGCCGCCGGGTGGTCCTTTATGAGGGCACCACAGCCGACGGCCTTGCCAATCTCAGCGACCGGCTGCGCAGCGAACGACGCCGCAACCTGGAGCCATCCAGTTCGATGGCTGCTCCCACCGTGCTCATGGTGATCGACGCGGCGACCGCGGCCCTGCCCCACTGGCGCAGCCTGAAGGGCGCTCCCCTGGTCAGCAGCGGCCTCTACAGGCTCTGGCGCGTCGAGCGGGGTCGGCTGGATCAGCAGGCCAGCTCCCTGGTGCGTACCGGAAAGGCCAGGGTCAGCTGGAGGGATCCCCGGCCTGAGCGCTACTGACCTCGATCACCTGGCGCTGACAGAAGCTGCAATGCCCCCAGCGACCCAGCTCTCCAGCCGGCGCCGGGCTGCCGCAGCGGGGGCAATCGGCGAGGCCATGCACGTCGATGCGGCTGGGATGGGCGGCCCAGATCCGGGCTTCCTCCTCGGTGCCGGGGGTGGGGGCGCTGCCGGGATGGTGCTGCTGGAAACGCAGGTCGCGAACCGGAAATCCAGCACCACGCAGGGCACCGAGAAGCTGGTGGCGGTTGTAGCGCAGGGCCTGAAGCCACTGGGGATGGGTGGCGCCAACGCAGAGCACACCGGCCTGGAGGCTGAGCGGTTGGCAGTGGGGAGCCAGGGATGCCCCGGCGATGCGGGGCCAGGCCTGCCAGAGAGAGGCGAGATGGCCGTTGCGTTTCCACTGGCCTTGCAGGGCCGTCAGGCACTGGCCAAGCCCGGTGGCGGGCGGACGGACCGGCGAGGTCAGGATCTGGAGATTGCCGAACCGCCTGGTCTGGTCGCTGGGAGCGATGGCCATCCCCCGATCCTAGGTGCGGTCAACCGGCTGGCTCCAACCAATCCGCCACCGCTAACCTCAGATCCGACCCCACCGTGATCCATGGGCTTCTTCGATCGGCTCAGCCGCCTGCTGCGGGCCAACCTCAATGATCTGGTCAGCAAGGCGGAGGATCCAGGCAAGATCCTCGACCAGTCGGTGGCCGACATGCAGGCCGATCTGGTCAAGTTGCGGCAGGCCGTGGCCACGGCGATCGCCAGCCAGAAGCGCATTCAGAACCAGGCCGAGCAGGCAGGGGCGCAGAGCAAAACCTGGTACGAACGAGCCGAGCTGGCCCTCAAGAAGGGAGAGGAAGACCTGGCCAGGGAAGCCCTCAGCCGCCGCAAGACCTACCAGGACACCGCAACAGCTCTCACCAATCAGCTCAACAGCCAGGCAGGCCAGGTCGAAACCCTCAAGAAGAGCCTGCTGGCCCTGGAGGGCAAGATCGCCCAGGCCAAGACCAAGAAGGACATGCTCAAGGCCCGCTCCCAGGCCGCCCAGGCCCAGGAGCAGCTTCAGAGCGCTGTCAGCAGCCTTGGCACCAACTCGGCCATGGCTGCTTTCGAGCAGATGGAGGAGAAGGTGCTGCAGCAGGAGGCCCGCAGCGAAGCCGCAGCCGAACTGGCCGGAGCCGACCTGGAGAGCCAGTTCGCCTCCCTGGAGGGCGGCAGCGATCTGGATGATGAGCTCGCCGCCCTCCGGAACCGCCTGGAAGGAGGCCCTGCCGCCCTGCCCCTGCTGGCTGCCGACAGTCCCACCCCCCAGCTGGAGCCCGTCAAGGTGGCGGAGGTCAACGCCGAGCTTGAGGAGCTGAAGCGCTCGATCGACAAGCTCTGAATCGGTTCAGCCACCATCGATTCATACAATCGCCACAGCTGACCTTCTGCCGTGGCCGTTGCCGTATTCACCGACGCGAGCTTCCAGGCCGATGTCCTTGAGGCCAGCGGCACTGTGCTGGTCGATTTCTGGGCCCCCTGGTGCGGTCCCTGCCGTCTGATCGCCCCCCTGATGGACTGGGCTGCGAACCATTACAGCGATCGGTTGGTGGTGGGGAAAATCGAGGTGGATGCCAATCCTTCCAGCCGCGACGCCTACCGGGTCCAGGGCATTCCCGCCCTGATCCTGTTCCGCGATGGCATCGAACTGACCCGCCACGAAGGCGCGCTCTCTCAATCCCAGTTGCAGGCCTTTCTCGACAGCCATCTCTGATGCCGATCTCCCAACGGCTGAGCCGGTTGGGCCAGGGGGTGTTCGCCCGCAACGACAGCCGCAAGGCGGATTACCGCCAACGGTTGGCCGCAGCAGCCGAAGGCAGCGAGCCCTTGCCTGCCCTGCTGGACCTGTCGCTCGGCTCCACCGACCTGCCGCCGCCGCCGGAGGCGATCGCGGCGATCGCGGCGGCTCTGGGCCGACCTGACAGCTCCTCCTATTGCCTGCACGGCGCCACCGGGCCCTTCCGCCAGGCGGTGGCCGCCTGGGCCCAGCGCCGTTTTGCGGTACGGGTGGATCCGGACTCGGAAGTGCTGCTGCTGGTCGGCTCCCAGGAGGGCACGGCTCACCTCCCCCTGGCGGTGCTCAATCCAGGCGATGCCGCCCTGCTGCTCGACCCGTACTACCCCTCCCATCTCGGCGGCCTGCAGCTCGCCGCCGCTGACCCCCACCTGCTTGGCCTGCGCAGCGAAGAGGGCTGGCGGCCCGACTTCGACCAGCTCCCCACCAGCCAATGGGAGCAGCTGAGGCTGATGGTGCTGGGCTTTCCCCACAACCCCACCGCCACCGTGGGGGATCAGGCCTGGGTGGATGCGGCCGTTGAGCGGGCCGTTCGTCACGACATCGTGTTCGCCCATGACAACCCCTACGTGGATCTGGCCCTGGAGGGAGAGGCTCCGGCGCTGTTGCGCAATCCGCTGTGGCGCCGCTGCGGCATCGAGTTCTTCTCCTTTTCGAAAAGCTGGTGCCTGGGGGGCTTCCGGCTGGCCTTCGCGATCGGTGCCGCTCCGCTGATCACCGCCTTGCGACAGCTCAAGGGGGTGGTGGATTTCAACCAGTCGCTGGCCCTGCAGGCCGGCGCGATCGCCGCCCTGGAGCAGGCCCCTCAGTGGCCGGATCGGATCCGGGCGATCTACCTTCAGCGGCGCAACCGGATGGCGGCGGCCCTGGAGTCGGCTGGATGGCTGGTGGAGCGGCCTTCGATGGCCCTTTACCTCTGGCTGGCCCTGCCCCCGGTGGCCCGTTCGGCCGGCCTGAACTCGGAGGCCTTCTGCGCGGCCCTGCTGGACCGCACCGGCGTGGCGCTCACCCCCGGCAACGGCTTCGGCGCTGGCGGGGAAGGCTGGGTGCGCCTGGCCCTGGTCCATCCGATCGAGCAACTCGAGGCCGGTGCGCTGCGGATGGGCCACTGGCTGGGCACTCTTTCGGCATGATCGGTGCCATTGCGGCCGCCAGGCGGCGGCTACTGGCGAAGCCGTCGCTGGCGGGGAACCGGAAACAGCCGCCGCCGATCGCCTGGCAACTGCATGGCAGGGCCGTCTGCGCCAGCAGCGAAACCGTGCTCGACCGGTTGCTGGGGGCCGGCGCCCGCCCCCCTCTGGCCGTGTTCAGCCGGCACCAGCGCTTTGGCCACGGCCAGCAGGGAAGGCCCTGGCTGGCCCCTGCCGGGGGAGTGTGGCTCAGTGCCGCGCTCCCCTGGACCGGCGACCCCGGGGCAGCGGCTGACCTCGGCCTGGCCGCAGCGGTGGGGCTGGCCCTGCAGCTCGAAGATCTGGGCCTGGCGGTCGCGATCAAATGGCCCAACGACCTGCTCGTCGATGGACGCAAGCTGGCGGGCCTGCTGCCGCGGCTGCGGCTGAGCGGCGGCCGGATCCGCTGGGCCCGGGTGGGGCTCGGGCTGAATGGCTCCAACCGGGTGCCGGCCGGCGCGATCAGCGTGGCCCAGGCACTCGGCCGCTCCCTGGTGGCGGCTGAGCTGGCGGCACTCGCCGCCAGGGCTTTGTGTGCCCTCGACTGGGCCGCCGAGCATGCCGGCAAGCCCGAGGCCGTGCTGGCCGGCGCGAATCAGCGGCTGCGCCTGCCAGCCGGGCCGGTTCCCTGGCAAGGGGAGCTCTGGCAACCGCTTGGGCTGAACCGGGACGGCAGCCTGGCCGTTGCACTCGGCGAGCGTCGGGCGGCGGTGACGCGGAGCTTCTGAGCTGGACAAGCTGTGCCAGTGAGCTGGATCAGCTGAGCCGGACCATCTCGGGCGGGAATCAGGCCGGCTCTCCCTAGGATCCTGCCAAATCCATTTCTGGAACTGTGTCCCGCCGCGAACCCCTGCCACTGCTGGCGCTGGGCCTGGTCTCCCTGATCGGAGCCCCCCTGGTCCTGGCGCAGCAGGAGCTGCCGCAGCCTCGAGCCCGCGGCCGGCGTTCCACCAAGCTCCCAGCGCCCGGATCCATCCCTGTTGCCGCAATCGACTGTCCAAAACTTTGACCAGTCCCTGGATCAGCTGGTTCGTGATGGAATCGTCAGCCCGGCGGAGCGCACCAGAACTCGATCAGCAAGACCGCTGCAGCCGGGCGATCCGATCGCCCGCAAGGTCTGCAGCGAGGGAGCTGGATCCGGGCGAGAGTGCCGCAGCGTTGATGTGCGCTGGCCCGGGGACCGCCGCGGGGCCCCTGACCTCGATGGGGCCGACCTGGCTGGCGGCCTGGCCGGTGGTGGCTTCCCCTACGGCCGCCTCGGAGCCGAAGGCGCTCCTCTGCCGCCCCTCACAGTGCCGGTTTCCGCCCTGCTGGCCGGCGCAGGCGGCAACTTCCGGCTGATGGATGTGTTCCGGGTGACCCCCAGGCCTGCTCCGCGGCTGGGCAACGGCAACCGCAGCCTGCTCTTCCCCCTGATCGGTTCAGCGGTCACCACCAGCAACTTCGGCTGGCGGCTGCATCCGGTGCTCGGGAATTGGTTGATGCATGCCGGCCGTGATCTGGCGGCCCCCGAAGGCACACCGGTGGTGGCGGCCCTGACCGGGCGAGTGGTCAGCAGCGGTCTGGCCGGGGGCTACGGACTGGCGGTTGAGCTTGAACATGACGGACCGAAACGCCGCACCCTCTACGGCCACCTCTCCGAGCTTTTCGTCAAGGAGGGCGAGTGGGTCAAGCAGGGCACGGTGATCGGCCGGGTGGGCAGCACCGGTCTGAGCACAGGGCCCCACCTCCATTTCGAGCTGCGTCTGCCCGAGAACGGGGGCTGGGTGGCCATCGACCCCGGCGAACTGGATCCCGGCCGTGAGGCGATCGCCGGCACCGACGCCATCGCCCTGCTGATGGGCCAGCTGCTCCAGAGCCTGGAGCGTCCTGCCGCTCTGCCGCCGGCACCGAAACCCCAAGCCGCCGGCTAAGCCACCCCTGGCGGCATAGGTCGCATGAGCAGAGGTCTCATGAACCTTCCCGCTCTCCAGGAGACCCTCCCCCAGTGGTGTTCACCGCCGGAATGATCCCAAAGGCGGCCTTGCCCGCTGCGCGGGCTGAGCCGCCGGAGGCATCATCCCGCCGGTGAACTCAACCAGCCACCCGCCCATCCCGGAAGTGCACGATCCGGTCGGCACGGGCGGCGACATCGTCTTCATGGGTGACCATCACCACCGTCATGCCCTGGTCGTGGAGCTGATCGAAGATGCCCAGCACTTCCTGGGTGGTGTGGGAGTCGAGGGCGCCGGTGGGTTCGTCGGCCAGCAGCAGGGCCGGTTCGTTGATGATCGCCCGGGCAATCGCCACCCTCTGCTGCTGACCACCGGAGAGCTCATTGGGTCTGTTCTCCAGCCTGTGGCCCAGACCCACCCGCTCGAGCGCCTGCCTGGCCCGTTCGCGCCGCTGCCGGGCCGGCAGACCGGCGTAGACCATCGGCAACATCACGTTGTCCATGGCGCTCATGTTCGCGAGCAGATGAAACTGCTGGAACACGAAGCCAAGACGTTGGTTGCGCAGGTCGGCCAGTTCGTCGTCGCTGAGTTCCTCCACCGAAGTGCCGCTCAGCAGGTAATGGCCGGAGCTGGGACGATCGAGGCAGCCGATGATATTCATCGCCGTGCTCTTGCCGGAGCCTGATGCCCCCATCACGGCGAGATAGTCGCCGGCCTGGACGGTGAGACTGAGGTCATCGAGGGCGCGGACCTCGGTGTCTCCGGAGCCATAGACCTTGCTGATATGGCTCAGTTGAGCGACCGGCTCCTGCTGCCGGACGGCCAGCCTGCCTGACCGGAGCGTGGCGGTCATCCCACCGGGGCGGCGACGCCACTGGCGATCGCCTGCTGGAGCATGGGGGTTCCGGCCACGGCGCTGTTGGCCCAGTTGAACAGGGGATTGGAGAGAACGCCGCCGACGGCCGTGATCAGAACGCAGGCCACCAGGGCGGCGCGAAGCGGCTTCATGCCGGTGAGAGTCCAGCTGATCGGCGGGTAGGCCTTCACCACATCGGAAGCCTCCTGGGGCTCCTTGACCACCATCATCTTGATCACGGAGATGTAGTAATAGATCGACACCACCGAGGTGATCAGGCCCACAACCACCAGCAGGTACTGGTGATCAGCCCAACCGGCAAAGAACAGGTAGATCTTGCCGAAGAAGCCGAGCATCGGAGGAATCCCGCCCAGCGAGAGCAGACAGAGACTCAGCCCCAGGGTGATCAGCGGATCCTTCTGATAAAGACCGGCGTAGTCGGAAATCCGATCACTGCCGGTGCGCAAAGAGAACAGAATGATGCAGGCGAAGGCGCCCAGATTCATGAACAGATAAGCCGCCATGTAAAGCACCATGGCCGCGAAGCCTTCTTCCGTTCCGCAGACCAGACCGATCATCACGAAGCCGGCCTGACCGATCGAGCTGTAGGCCAGCATCCGCTTCATCGAGGTCTGGGCGAGGGCCACCACGTTGCCGAGGGTCATGCTCAGCACCGCCAGCACCGTGAACAGCACTTTCCACTGGGCGTCGAAGCTCTCGAAGCAACCGACCAGCAGGCGTAGCGCCAGGGCGAAACCGGCCGTCTTGGAACCCACGGAAAGAAACGCCACCACAGGGGTCGGGGAACCTTCGTAGACATCCGGGGTCCACTGGTGGAAGGGAACGGCAGCGATCTTGAAGGCCACGGTGGCCAGCACAAACACCAGCGCCAGGGCGGTGACGGGGGTGGCACTGGTCTGGAGAGCCAGGCCGACCGCCTCCAGATTGGTGGAGCCTCCGGTCAGTCCGTAGAGCAGGGAGGCTCCGTAAAGAAAGACGGCCGCGGCGGCCGAGCCGACCAGCAGGTACTTGAGGGCCGCCTCTCCGGAGCGCGCATCGCGCTTCATGTAGCCGGAGAGCAGATAGCTCGACACCGAGAGGGTTTCCAGCGCCACGAAGATGCTCACCAGGTCGGTGGCCCCGCAGAGGAACATGGCCCCGAGCGTGGCGGCCAGCAGAATGGCGGCGTACTCGCCGACGGGTGTTCCGCTCTGCTCCACGTAGCGCCAGCTGATCAGGAGCGAGAGCAGGGTGGATGCGGCCACCACGCTCCGGAACGCCACCGCCAGATTGTCGGCCAGGAAGGAGCCGAGGAAGGAGGGTTCAACCGGACCGTTCCACTGCAGGGCGAGCAGCACCAGGGCCGTGCCGAGGCCGGCGTAGCAAATCGCGGGAACCCAGCGGGTGGCTGCCTCCTCCCCGGCCAGATCCACCAGCAGGCAGATCAGCAGGGCCACGAGGATGGCGCTCTCCGGTGCGATCGCGCCGGCATTGAGCTGGAGGACCGTGATCCCCAGTTCCGGCGGTGATGCCGCTGCCGCCACAGCGTCCGCGAACAGCATGGGGAGAGATCCGAGCGGAATGGTCAAAGCTGCAAGAGACCGCCTGATGCTGCGGACTGTAGCGGCGTTGCCCGGCAGTCTTCGTAACGTTGGGCCCGTCGATGCGATAAAGAGGGGAGCGGATTTTCGCCTGCCTGTGGCGCACACCCTGGTCATCGTCGAGAGCCCCACCAAGGCGAGAACCATCCGTGGGTTCCTGCCGGCTGATTTTCGTGTCGAGGCCTCGATGGGTCACGTCCGCGACCTGCCCAACAACGCCAGCGAGATTCCGGCGGCCTACAAGGGCGAGAAGTGGGCCAACCTGGGCGTCAACACCACCAACGACTTCGAGCCCCTCTACGTGGTGCCGAAGGACAAGAAGAAGATCGTCAAGGAGCTCAAGGACGCCCTCAAGGGCGCCGAGCGGCTGTTGCTGGCGACGGACGAGGACCGGGAGGGCGAAAGCATCAGCTGGCACCTGCTGCAGCTGCTTGCCCCCAAGGTGCCGGTCAAGCGAATGGTGTTCCACGAAATCACCAAGGAGGCCATCTCCCGCGCCCTCGACCAGACGCGCGAGCTCGACATGGAGCTGGTCCATGCCCAGGAAACGCGGCGCATCCTCGATCGCCTGGTGGGTTACACCCTCTCGCCATTGCTCTGGAAGAAGGTGGCCTGGGGGCTCTCAGCCGGCCGGGTGCAATCTGTGGCGGTGCGGCTGCTGGTGCAGCGGGAAAGGGCCCGGCGGGCCTTCCGCAGCGGCAGCTACTGGGACCTCAAGGCCCGGCTCGAACAGGCCGGCATCGGCTTCGAAGCCAAACTCACCCACCTGAAGGGGGAGCGGATCGCCACCGGCGCCGACTTCGACGAAACCAGCGGAGGCCTCAAGGCCGGCAGCAAGGTGAAGCTGCTCAGCGAATCCGAGGCCCAGGCCCTCCAGGCGGCGGTGGAAACCAGCTCCTGGCGGGTTGCGGAGGTGGAGGAGAAACCCACGGTGCGCAAGCCCGTTCCCCCCTTCATCACCAGCACCCTGCAACAGGAGTCCAACCGCAAGCTGCGGCTTTCGGCCCGCGACACGATGCGCACGGCCCAGGGGCTCTACGAACGCGGCTTCATCACCTACATGCGCACCGACTCGGTGCATCTTTCCGAGCAGGCGATCCTGGCCGCCCGCAGCTGTGTGGCCGAAAAGTACGGCCAGAACTATCTCAGCCCGGCACCGCGTCAGTTCAGCACCAAGTCCCGCAACGCCCAGGAGGCCCACGAGGCGATCCGCCCCTCCGGCGACCAGTTCCGCACGCCCAGGGAGACCGGCCTCGACGGCAAGGACCTGGCGCTCTACGAGTTGATCTGGAAGCGCACCGTGGCCAGCCAGATGGCCGACGCCCGCCTCACCATGCTCAGCGTGGAGCTGCAGGTGGGGGCGGCCAGCTTCCGGGCCTCCGGCAAGCGAATCGACTTCGCCGGCTTTTTCCGGGCCTACGTGGAGGGAAGCGATGATCCCGAAGCGGCCCTGGAGGGACAGGAGGTGCTGCTTCCGGCTCTGGCCGTGGGGGACAGCCCCGTCTGCAGGCAGGTGGAAGCCCTGGGCCACCAGACCCAGCCACCGGCGCGCTACAGCGAAGCCGCCCTGGTGAAGATGCTCGAGAAGGAGGGCATCGGCCGCCCTTCCACCTACGCCAGCATCATCGGCACGATCATCGACCGGGGCTACGCCACCCTGGCTGGCAACGCCCTGACTCCCAGCTTCACCGCCTTCGCCGTGACCGCCCTGCTGGAGGAGCATTTCCCCGATCTGGTCGACACGAGCTTCACCGCCCGCATGGAGACCACGCTTGATGAGATCTCCACCGGCAAGGAACAGTGGCTCCCCTATCTGAACGGTTTCTTCAAAGGGGAGAAGGGCCTGGAAACCCAGGTGCAGCAGCGGGAGGGTGACATCGACCCCACCGCCTCCCGCACCATTGCGATGGAGGGGCTGCCCTGCGTGGTGCGGATCGGCCGCTTCGGTGCCTATCTCGAGGCCAGGCGGGTCGCGGACGATGGCAGCGAGGAGCTGGTCAAGGCCACCCTGCCGATCGAGATCACCCCGGCCGAACTCGATGCCGAGCACGCCGAGCAGATCCTCAGGCAGAAAACGGAAGGGCCGGAAAGCATTGGCGAGGACCCGGAATCAGGCGAGGCGATCTACCTGCTGTTCGGCCAGTACGGCCCCTACCTGCAACGGGGCCAGGTGAGCGAGGAAAATCCCAAGCCGAAACGCGCCTCCCTGCCCAAGGGGGTGAAGCCGGAGGAACTCAGCCTTGAGGCGGCCCTTGGTCTGCTGCGCCTCCCCAGGCTGCTTGGTGAGCATTCCGACGGTGGCAAGGTGCAGGCCGGCCTGGGCCGGTTCGGTCCCTACATCGTTCATGACAAGGGCAAAGGCGAAAAGGACTACCGCTCCTTGAAGCCGGAGGATGATGTTCTGGAGGTGGATCTCGCCCGGGCGATCGAGCTCCTGGCCATCCCGAAGAAGGGCCGTGGTGGTCGCACCGCCCTCAAGGATCTCGGCAGCCCCGGTGGGGAGGGGGAAGCCATCCAGGTGTTCGATGGTCCCTACGGGCTCTACGTCAAGCAGGGCAAGCTCAACGCCTCGCTGCCCGAGGGCAGCACCGCTGAAACGATCACCCAGGAAGAAGCCGTCGCCTTGCTGGCAGCCAAGGCTGGAAGCAGCAAAGCGAAAGGCCGCAAGCCGGCTGCCACCAAGGCCGCCGGCAAGACCGCCAGCAAGACCGACAGCCAATCCGCCGGCAAGGCAACGCCGGCCGCCCGGAAACCGGCCACCACCAAAACAGGCCGGCTCCGTGCCAGCGCCGTTCGAATCGTCAAGGCCGCCTCGAGTTGATGGGGGCCTCCTCAGGGCTGCTGCTGGGTGCCACCGTGCTGCTGGGCCTCTCCCTGAGCAGCTGCAGTGGTAACCCGATCGGTGAACGGCTTGCCGCCGGCTTCGATCCGCCTGGCGGCGTTGCCGGCCAACCGGCCACACCAACCACCCAGGCGTCGCCGGCCCCACCCGCCGCAGGCGTCGCTCCGGCGAATCCCCCCGGCCCTGCCAGGCCAGGCCTCCCTGGCACCCCAGTACCAGGCGCCGCAGCAACGAACCCGGCAACGGCCAGGCCCAAGGCCACGGCCACGGCCAATCCAGGCCAGACGCCAAAATCGGCGCCCACCCCAAAAGTGGCGGCCAGCTCAGCTGCCGTTCCTTACAGGGTCACCCTGAAACTTCCCGCCGCCGACCCCGCCGCTCCCGCCGAGGTGGTCACCGAGGCCCTGCGGGCGGCGGGGGTTCGCTTCGAGGTGGAAACGATCGAGCGGATTCGCTCAACCAGCCCAGCGGAGGGAGCAGCCCCCACCAGCTCACAACCCGCCTCCACGCCGGCGCCGGCGCCCCGCTGAGCCAACGCTATGTCCCTCTCCCCGCAGCCAGGCCCCAGCCAGGGCAGCCCCGTCCAGGACAGCCCTTCCCGCCAGCTCAGTCGGAGACAGGCTCTGCAACTGGTGGAAACGGCCTACCTGGCGGCCGCCACGGCCCTGCTCTGGGCCGGTCTCTACTACCTGCCGGTCGGTGGTGCGCTGTTTCGCCTGGCCCTGCCTCTGCCCCTGGCATTGCTGCAGCTTCGCCAGGGCTGGCGCTGTGGCTGGGAAGGCCTTGTGGTGGCCGCCCTGCTGCTCGTTGCCCTGATGGGCCCGATCCGCGGACCACTGGTGCTGTTCCCCTATGGCTTGCTGGCCCTCTGGCTGGGCTGGGGCTGGCGGCGGACCTGGAGCTGGTGGCTGACCTGGGGTGTGGGGCTGCTGATCGGCAGCGCCGGTTTTCTGGTGCGGGTGGCGGTGCTCTCCTTGCTGCTCGGCGAAAATCTCTGGGTGCTGATCACCGCCGCCGCCGCCGGGCTGCTGGAGCGGCTCAGCGGCCTGCTCAACCTGGGGGTCGGCCCCGACCTGCAACAGGTGCAGGCCATGGCCCTGCTGCTGGTGCTGGTCCAGAACCTGATCTATGTGCTGGCCCTCCATGCGGTGGCCTACTGGATCTTTCCAAAGCTGCAGGCTCCGATCAGCGAACCACCAGCAGCGTTGCGCTCCCTGGTCAGCCTTGATCCCCTCTGAGATTCCCTCTGAACTCCCCTCTGCGTTGAGTGGCGACCCGGCCAGCGCTCGCTCCTGGTGCGAGCGGTTGCGGGCGGGAACGCCGGACGCCCAGCTGCTGCTGCTGCTGGGCGGCACCCAGACCGCCGAGGTGGCAGGGATATCCGCCGCTGGGGCGACGGCGGCATCCCGACGCCTCACCGCCGCCGCCGACGCCGAGCTGCTGCTGCGGGGACCGGGGCCTGGTCGCTGCCATGCCCTGCCGCCGTTGCCGGCCGGAGTGAGCCCCGCCCTGATCAGCCATGTGGTGCGCCGGGAGCTGGCCCTGGAGACCCTGGTGGTGGATCTGGGTTGCCCGGTGATGCCGGCGGTGCCCCATCTCCGGCTCGGCCAGTTGCCGGCCCGCTGCCTGAGCACGGGTGCCGCCATGGCACCGGAGCGGGTGAGCCGGTTGGTTCAGCTGGGGGAGAGCTGGGCCAGGGGCTGGGCCCGTCGGCCTGGCCAGCCCCCCCTGGTGCTGGCCGAATGTGTGCCCGGAGGCACCAGCACCGCCCAGGCGGTGCTGAGTGGCCTGGGCATCGAGGCCGCCGGCCTGGTGAGCGGCAGCCTGCGGCAGCCGGCCCACGCCCTGAAGGCCTCCCTGGTGGAGAAGGGGCTGCGCGCCGCCGAGCTCTGGCGGCTGCCGTCAGGAGAGCCGGTGGATCCGCTGCGGGTGGTGGCAGCGGTGGGCGATCCGATGCAACCCCTGGCCGCCGGCCTGGTGCTGGCCGCCGCCGCCGCTGAGATCCCCGTGCTTCTGGCCGGTGGCAGCCAGATGGCGGCGGTGCTCGCCCTGGCCCTGGCCCTGGCACCCGACGACCTGAGGCCAGGGCTGGTGGCTGGGACCGCTCTGGTCACCACCGCCTGGGTGGCGGGCGAACCTGGCAGTGATCTGTCCCTGTTGCTGCAGCGGATCGGCAGCCGTTGGCGGGTGGAGCCGATCGCCTTCGCCACCGGCCTGCGATTCCACGGCTGCCGCAGCCGTGGCCTGCGCGACTATGAACGGGGCTATGTGAAAGAGGGGGTGGGAGCCGGTGGCCTCGCCCTGCTCTGGGAGCTCTCCGGCCGGCGGCTCGCCCAGCTCAGCGAGGCCTGTGACCTGGCCTGCGAGCAGCTGGAGGGCTGCGCCTAGGGTCCGCTTCTATGCATCCGCCTTCGCCCCTGATCACGCCTCTGAGCCGCCGCCGGCTGCTGCGGTGGGGAGCCCTCGGCGGCCTGGGCCTGATCGCCGGCTGCGGCAGCACAACCGCGGCGCGGCTGCTTTACAGCCGCGGAGACCTGCCGGCGGCCTGGCTGAAGCGTTTGCCCGATCCGTGGCGCAGCCAGGTTGAGGAGAGCCCGGCCGCGGCCCTGGCGCGGCTCGCCGACGCCGATCTGCTGCAGTGGCCCGACGGCTGGCTCCAGGAGATCAGGCCAGACCAGCTGCAACCCTTCACGCCTCCAGGCGCCACCGGGGCGGCGGCCCTCTTCGATGGGCTGGCCCCCTTCGCCGAACCGGTGAGCCGCCTGTTCACCGAGCCGCCGCCGGCCGACGGCCTGATTTCCAGGGCTCCGCTCGCCTATCCCTGGGCCTTCGGCACCTGGCTGCTGGTGTTGCGCAACCGCCGGGATCTGGCCGAGCGCCACGCCGAGGGCTGGAACCTCCTGCTGGATGAACGACTCAAGGGCCTGGTGCTGCTCCCTTCCAGCCCCAGGGTGGTGATCGAGCTGGCCCTGCGGCAGATCGGTCGGTCGAGCCGCCAGAGCGGTGGCCTGGCCGACCCGCGGCTCCTCCCCCAGCTCAGGCGCCTGCGGGGCCAGGCGCGGGCCTTCGACGACCGCGATGGCCTCAACCTGCTGCTGCGGGGCAAGGCCGAAGCGGCCGTGGTTCCAAGCCAACGGCTCCTGCCCCTGCTGCGCAGTGATTCCAGACTCACGGCCCTGTTGCCGGCCAGCGGCTCGCCGCTGTGGTGGAACCTGCTGCTGCGGCCCTCAGGGAGCCGCGAACCCGCCCCGCTGGCCTGGATCCGTCAGCTGGGTGAAGCGTCGCTTCAGCCCCGCCTGCTGGCGGCAGGCTGGGTTCCTCCGCTGCGGCGCGAGAGGCTGGCTCCTGCCCTGGCCCAGTGGCCGGAGGCCGTGGCTGCCCTGCTCTATCCCGAGGCGGCGGTGCTGGCGAACTGCAACTCCCTGCCGCCCCTGGCCGCTGAGGAACGCTTCCGCTACCAGCAACTCTGGGACCAGGCAGCTCCCAGCTGAGCCAGCGCTAACCCCAGAGCCGCCGCCGAGGAGACGCCGCCAGCAGTCCGTGGGTCTCGGCGAGCAGATCGGGAATCGCCAGACCATGGGGACAGCGGGGCAGGCAGGCGCCACAGCGCTCACAGGCCCTGGCATCGAGCGCTTCCCACCAGTGGCCGGCCCGGCCGATCAGGTTGTAGCGCTCCCGGGCAAAGGCCTCCATGCCATGGCCGAGCACCAGGTTCCGCAGGCGCAGCAGCTCCGGGATCGGTACGTCCACCGGGCAGGGAAGACAGGCGCGGCACTGGCCGCAGCGTTCGGCCCCCAGGCGCTGACGCCCGGCGGCGGCCAGTCGAGCCAGCGCGGCCTGCTCAGCCGTACTGAGTGGACCGTCGGCGGCGGCGAGGCGGACGGCCCAGGCCAGATCGCCAGGCTGGGCAGCTCCAAGGCTGAGCGTGCTGATTCCTGCGCTCAACAGGAAGCGATAGGCGAGCTCCAACGGCGCGAACGGGGCGCAATCCTCCAGCAGCGAAGGCGGTGGGTCGTAGAGACGGCCGCCCTTGTCGGCAGGTGAAATCGCCAGCACACCGATCCCCTCGGCCAGGGCCTGGCGGGCCAGGGGCAGCCGCTGCTGATCGAACAGATGAAGATGGAGGCTGCAGAAGCCGAAGCGGCCGCTCGAAAGAGCTGATTCGATCAGCTCGGTGCTGCCGTGGCTGCTGAAGCCCAGCTGCCCCACCAACCCTTCGCCCAGGGCCCAGCGCAGCAGCTCACCGCCTTCCCCGGTCAGGGCCCAGGCCAGGTGTTCCGGCCGGTTGAGGCCGTGCACCGCCAGGTTGTCGAGCCGCTCCACCCCCAGCCGCTCCAGGCAGGCGCGCAGCTGGGCCTGCCCCTGCTGCAGGCCGGGCCCGGGCAGGATCTTGCTGGTGATCACCACCCGGTCCCGCTGCACCGCCAGCTGGCCCAGGGCCAGGCCCAGATATCGCTCGGCGGGTCCGTAGGCAGGCGCAGTTTCCAGATGGTTGATGCCGGCCTCCAGGGCGGCAGCCAGCAGCCGCTCCATCTGGTCAGCGCTCTCCAGCGCCCGCATCGTGCCGAGGCTGAACAGGGAAACGGCCGGTCCACGCCCGAACGGGCGCCGGACCGGCCCCGGATCAGCCGGGGGCACCGGAAGGGTCGCCAGGTGGATCCTGGGGGGAGGAGCCCGATGGCTCGGAACCGGCTTCCGGGTCAGGGTCGCCCTGACGCTGGGAGCGACGGACGTTGCGGATCAGCTCCGCCGGGCTGACCCGATCGAGAAAGCGGCGGAAGTCTTCCTGGTCCTCGGCGTCGGCTTCGGCATCGACGGGGATCGAGGCGTCCGCCACCACCTCCTCAAGCATCCAGATGCCGGCATCGGTGCGAAGGGCCAGGGCGATCGCATCACTGGGCCGGCAATCGATCTCCCGCCCCTCACCGGCGGCGGTGGTCAGCTTCAGCACAGCACGAAAGGTGCTGTCCTCGATGGCGTGGATGATCACCCGCTCCAGGGTGAGGCCCGCCGCCGCCATCAGGGTGGCCATCAGATCGTGGCTGAGCGGCCGGGGGGGCGCCTGGCCACCCATCCCGGCCAGGATGTTCTGGGCCTGGGCCTGGTCGATCCAGATCGGCACCTGACGGCGACCGCAGGGATCGCGAAGCAGCACGATCGGGCTGCGACTGGCCGCATCGAGGGCGATGCCGACAACGCGCATTTCCACCATGATTTAGCTGCGCCTGCCCGTTGGCCATTATGGGCAGGTCCTTCAATGGGCGGATGTTCACCGGGTTGGTTCAGGCGGTGGGTCGGCTCAGGCGCCACCCCCGCGGCGTGATCGTCGACGGGATCAACGATTCATTCACGCTCGCCCTCGGTGACAGCGTGGCGGTGGATGGCGTCTGTCTGACCGTGGCGGAGCTGCAGGCAGGCGGCTTCCGGGCGGATGTCAGCGAGGAGACGCTCAGCCGCAGCACTCTGGCCGCCAAGGCCGCCGGGGGCGCGGCGGTGAATCTGGAGCCTGCCCTGCGGCTGGCCGACCGGATCGGTGGCCATCTGGTCAGCGGCCATGTGGATGGGCTCGGCGAGGTGACCGGCATCCGGCAGCTCCCAGGCTCCTGGCAGCTGGAGCTTCGCTGGCTTGATGCGGCCTACGGCCGTTATGTCTGCGACAAAGCCAGCGTGGCCGTGGATGGGATCAGCCTCACGGTGGCTGGCGCCAGTCCCGGTGGGGATCGGTTCTGGATCGCTGTGATCCCCCTCACCTGGACAAGCACCACGCTTGAGCAGAGACAGGTGGGGGACAGGATCAATCTCGAGGCTGATCTGCTCGCCAAGTACACCGAACGACTGATCGCCACCCGAGCGGCCAGCGCGCCTTCCGCCGAACCATCCAGGGTGGATGATGCCTGGCTGGCCGAGAACGGCTGGAGCTGACCATCCGCTCCAGACCCGATCCTGTCGAGAGGTTGCTCAGGCCCGGCGGGGGTTCACGGTTCGGACTAGGTTCCGATCACCTGCACCGGATCCATGCTCCTGGACCGCAAGGCGATCACCGCACTGCGCACCTTCACGACCGCGGAGGGTGTCCTGATGCTGGTGCTGGGGGTGCTTGCCCTGATTTTCCCGGTGGTCACCTCGTTCTGGATCACCGCGATCGTGGCGGTGGCCTTTCTGGTGGGGGGGATCGTCGGCTGGGTGGACAACCTCTACCGGGCCCGTCATCTCACCCGCTGGCATGCCTTCTGGCGGCTGGTGGTGTCCACCTTGTTCCTGGTCACCGGGGCCTGGATGATCAGCCAGTTCCGGGGCGGGCTGGCCGCCGCGGCCGCCCAGGTGGCAGCCCTCTCCCTGGCGATCGGGCTGGTCTTCGTGGTGGAAGGAGTGGTGGCGATTCTGGTGGCGGCCAGCCACCGCCAGCTGGCAGGCTGGGGCTGGGGTCTGGCCAACGGCGCGATCACACTGCTGCTTGGGTTGCTGATCCTGACGATGCGCTACCCGCTGCCTGTGCTGGGCATTCTGGTGGGGGTGAGTTTCGTGTTCAGCGGCATCGACCTGCTGGCCTTCAGTTCCCGCTTCCACGCCGATCCGGTTGATCCGGTCGATCCGGAACGGCCAGCACAGACCCCTCAAGCCTGAAGCGCCCAGGTCAGTTCTTGCCTGGCACGCTCTCCTCAAGGGGCAGCAGCAAGATCGAGCCGGTTTCCTGATGGATCTGGATCTCAAGCTCCTGGCCTGGTTCCAGACCCAACCGCCGGGTGTAGGCATGGCCGATCAGCAGGTTGCCGTTGCCATGCACACGGGTGCGGAAATCAGCCTGGCGTCCCTTGTTGCCGCGGCCGGAAGGGGTGTTGCCCGCCAGCCGATAGCCCTTGGCCTCAACGAGGGCGCGATAGAAACTCTTCTTGAGCAGGCGACCACTCGGACTGACATAACCGCAGGCCCTGGCGATCTCATCTTCCGAACAACTGCTCAGGGTTCGCGCCTTCTCCAGCAGGATTTTCCCTTCCAGCATTGATGTCTGCGTCATGGCGATCGGATGTCACCGAGCCTAGATGGCTCTGCCAATGTTGCACCACTGTTTGGCCGCTCGCCAGCGGCGCTTAAACCAGGTTGTTCAGAGCGGGTCCTTCAGAGCAGGTCGTTCAGAGCAGATAAAGGATGCCGAAGAGAATCAACCAGATCCCATCGACAAAGTGCCAGTACAGCTCAGCGGCTTCAACGCCGAAGTGATGCTCGGGGGTGAAACGACCCGGAACCCTCGCCTGCCACCAGACGATCAGGATCATGAGGGCCCCCAGGCAGACATGCAGGCCGTGAAAGCCGGTCAGGGCGTAGAAGGTGCTGGCGAACAGGTTGTCGGTCAGGCCGAAGGGCAGAGAAAAATACTCAACCATCTGACCCGCCAGAAAGGCCACTCCCAGACTGGCGGTGATCAGCAGCCAGAGACGGCAGGCCCCGTTCCGGGACTGCTTGAGCTCCTTGGCGGCACGATGGAACGTGAAGCTGCTCGCCACCAGCAGGGCGGTGTTGAGGGTGGGAAGAATCAGCTCCAGCTCGTAGACCGCGCCCGGTGGAAGGGGATTCACCGCCCGGAAGGTGAGGTAGGCGGCGAAGAAGCCGGCGAAGGTCATCCCGTCGGCCACCAGAAAGGTGGCCAGTCCGAACATCCGCAGATCGACATGCTCGGTATCAGCCGCCAGAGCTCCTGCTTCGGGAGTGGGGGATGGATCGGGAATGGAGGTGAGGATGGTCATCGTTTCAACGGCCCTCGGACCAGATCTCCAACCCTGACACGGCCTTGAGATCAATCTGACCCTCCGGGACCCCGTATCCGTAGGGATGGGTCACCAGCGGGGCCGGCCCCTTCCAGTTCTCCACCGGCGGCGGGGAACTGGTCAGCCACTCCGGAGTGAGGGCGTTCCAGGGATTGTCGCCTGCCACCTGACCGGCCAGGGCGCTCCAGACCACGTTGACCAGGAAGGGGAGCGTGCTGATCGCCATCAGCAGGGCTCCGACGCTGCTGAGCTGATTGAGAAGCGTGAATTGGGGGTCGTATTCGGCCACCCGTCGGGGCATGCCGTTGAGGCCGAGCCAGTGCTGAGGTGCAAAGCAGAGATTGAAACCGATGAAGGTGAGCAGGAAGTGCAACCTGCCGAGCGGTTCGTTCAACATTCTGCCGGTGAATTTTGGAAACCAGTGATAGATCGAGCCAAACACAACGAACACCGTTCCACCATAAACAATGTAATGGAAGTGTCCTACAACAAAATAGGTGTCGTGGACATGGATATCAAAGGGAACCTGAGCGAGGGCCACACCAGTGATCCCTCCGAAAACGAAGTGAACTATGAAGGCACAGGAAAACAGCATGGCGCTGTTCAGGGCGATCTTTCCGCCCCAGAGGGTGGCAAGCCAGTTGAAGAACTTGATGCCCGTTGGCACAGCGATGAAAGCGGTGGCAATCGTGAAGAACAATCGCATCCAGGGAGGCGTGGCACTGGTGAACATGTGATGGGCCCACACGATCAGGCCAAGAAACACAATGCCCAGAATGGAATACACCATTGTGGTATAGCCAAACAAGGGCTTGCGGGCATGCACCGGCAGGATCTCGCTGACCAGGCCGAAGGCCGGCAGCACCATGATGTAAACAGCTGGATGGGAGTAAAACCAGAAAAGATGCTGGTAAACAACGGCATTGCCGCCCAGTGCAGGATTGAAGAATCCGGTGTGAGCAATGATATCGAAACTGAGCAGAACAAGCGTGCCAGCAAGGACAGGCGTGGCCAGAACAACCAAAATGCTGGTTCCAAGCATGGCCCAGCAATACATGGGCAACTGCATCATTCCAAGCCCTGGCCTTCGCATCTTCAACACCGTGGCGATGAAGTTGATTCCACCGAAGATTGAACTCCCCCCCAGCAGCAGAACACTCAGGATCCAGACCACCTGTCCGGCAGCTGGTGTTGTGAGGCTGAGCGGCGGATAAGCCGTCCAACCAGACTGGGCAGCTCCAGCGATGAAATAGCTGGCGATCAGCAGGAAACCAGCAGGAGGGATCAACCAGAAGGCAACGGCATTGAGCCGGGGGAATGCCATATCCCGCGCGCCGACATAAAACGGAATCAGATAATTACCAAAGCCACCGTTCACAACAGGAACGATCCACAGGAAGATCATCACCGTGCCATGCAAGGTGAGCACTTCGTTGTAGGTTTCGCGGGGCATGAAGTCCGAAATCGGGCTGAGCAACTCAACCCGGATCATCCCGGCGAGGGCGCCACCAACCAGATAGAAGAAAAAGGCTGTGACCAGATACTGAAGACCGATCACCTTGTGATCAAGACTGAAGCTCAGGTAACGAAGCCAGCCCTCCGGCTGCAGGTTGCTCGGGTGAGAGGTCTGGGGCGGGAGGGAGAGAGTCATCGTCGCCGGTCTGTGCTGGTGGAGGGATGGAACAAATCAGCTGGACCGTACTCAGCCTGTGGCGAGCTGGGCAGTCAAGGCAAGGGTGGCTGGGCGGTTCGAAGCCAGCCAGCTGTCGAAGGCCTCCGGCTCATGCACCACCACCGTGGAGCGCATCCCGCCGTGGTAGGGGCCGCACAGCTCTGCGCAGATGATCGGATACTGACCGGGCAGGGTTGGGGTGAAGGTGAGAACGGTGGGCTGGCCAGGGATGACATCCTGCTTGAGCCGGAACTGGGGAACCCAGAAGGCGTGGATCACATCCCGGGCCTCCATGCGCAGCTCCACGGTCTGGCCGGCTTTGACATGGAGTTCCCCACTGGTGAAATCCCCTTCCGGATAATGAAAGAGGAAGGCGAACTGAAGCGCTGTGACCTCCACGGGCAACAGGCCTGCCTCCGTTCCGCCGGGAGAGCCGATCCCTCCCCAGAGCCGTGGCTCAACATCCTGGGTGACAAGCTCCTCGACACTGGCCGGCATCACGGCAGAACCCATGGAGGCGTGCATGGCGTGGGGATCGGCCAGGGGGATCATTCCGCCCATCCGGTCATAGATGTCATAGCTGTAGATGCCCACGAAGAGCACCACAATCGCCGGAATGGCCGTCCAGAAAATCTCCAGCTGAAGATTCCCTTCAACGGCCACTCCATCGCCGAGATCTCCATCCCGGCGCCGAAACCGCACCAGACTGAAAATCAGCAAACCGACAATTCCGAGGAAAAGGATTGTTCCGATCGTGAATAGGACGGCAAACAATTCGTCGTAAAGGGGAGCGTTGGTGCTGGCCGCCGCGGGAAGCAGATTGACGTTCTGACCAACCCAGAGTCCGCTCAGGACAAGGATCATGCCCAGAACCAGGGTCACGATGGCGGAGGGAATGGGCATGACCCGGTCGCATTGCTCCCACCCTATGGCGTGGTCGAGCTCCGGCGGGGGTTGCCAAAAAGATCAACTGCGGCGCGCCGCGATGTCGTGAGCGATTCCACACAGACGCGGGGGGACGTGTATGGAGATCCAGGTGTGGAGTTCACGGTCAAATTCGATCGCTAGCTTGTCTGCCATGACTGCTGGTTTGCTCTTTCTCAGCTCCCACCTCGTGGTGGCCCTGGTGGCGCTGGTGGGCATCGGTGGAGCCACCCGGGTGATGGAGGCCGGCCTCGCCTGTCCGGACTGGCCCCTCTGCTACGGCACCCTGCTGCCTGGCGACCGGATGACCCTCCAGGTGTTCCTCGAATGGTTCCACCGACTCGATGCGTTCCTCGTGGGCATCGGGTTGCTGGTGCTGTTCAGCCTCAGCCTGCTCCGCCGGTCCCGCTTGCCCCGCTGGTTGCCCTGGCTGAGCGGTGCGGCCTTGCTTCTGGTCGGTGTCCAGGGCGGCCTCGGTGCTTTGACGGTTCTGCAGCTGCTGCGTTTCGATCTCGTCACAGCCCACCTGGCCACGGCCCTGGTTCTGGTGGCCCTGCTCAGCGGAGTGCACCAGGGGTTGGCCGGCTGCCTTTCCTCAGAAGCCGGGGAGCCCACGCCTGCCATCCGATCCCCCCGCAGCCAGCTCTGGTGGCTGGCGGCGGCGGCGGCCGGGCTTGCTGTGTTTGTCCAGGCCCTCTCCGGCGCCCTGATGGCCAGCCAGTGGGCATCAGGGCGTTGCCTTTCCTCCGGCGCTTCCTGCGCCTGGCTTTCGGTCCACCGGCAGCTCGCCTCTCCCATCGCCGGCGCCGTGCTGCTGGTTGGAGTGGCGATCGCCCTGCTGCCAGGCCCCCAGCGGCGGCACTGGCCCCTGGCCGTGGCAGCCAGCCTGCTGGTGATCCTGCAGGTCCTGCTGGGCGTCTTCACCCTGCGGCTGGCCCTCTCCGTTCCACTGGTCACCGTTGGCCACCAGCTCACCGCCGCGCTGCTGGTGGCTGTCCTCGCCGCCCTGGCCGTGCAGGCCTGGCGGAGCTCCGATCTCAGCCCCATGACTGCCCCCAGCCCTTCCCCCCTGCAGACCTCCCATGGTTAGCGCCAGCGTGGCTCCAGCCCCTTCGGTCCAATCCCTGAGCCGAGCGGAGCTGGTGCCTTCGCGGGCCCGGGTCCGGCTGCCGGCCTGGCTTGAGATCGCCAAGCCCCGCCTGATCCCCCTGCTGCTTGCCACCACCCTGGGTGGGATGGCGTTATCGGAAGGCTGGCCCCTTCCCACCCCACGGCTGGTCTGCACCCTTGTGGGCGGCGCCCTGGCCGCCGCCGCCGCCGGTGTTTTCAACTGTCTGTGGGAGCAGGAGCTGGACGGACGGATGCTGCGCACCAGCGGCCGCGCCCTCCCCTCAGGTCGGCTCTCCCAGGCCACCGCCTTCAGCATCGCCGTAGGGCTCACCTGCCTGGCGGCCGTGCTGCTGGTCGTTGGGGTGAACTGCCTGGCGGCCGGCCTGGCCCTGCTTGGGCTTTGCAGCTATGTGCTGCTCTACACAGCCCTGCTCAAGCCCCGCACCACCCAGAACATCGTGATCGGCGGGGTCGCCGGGGCGATCCCCCCCCTGGTCGGAGCCGCGGCGGCCACCGGCCAGGTGGGCCTGGGGGGATGGTGGCTGTTCAGCCTGGTGATGCTCTGGACTCCAGCTCACTTCTGGGCGCTGGCCCTGCTGCTCAAGGAGGATTACCGCTCCGTGGGCATTCCGATGCTTCCCGTGGTCAAGGGCGTGGTGCCCACCACCCGGGCGATCAGCCATTACGCCTGGGCCACGGTGCTGGTCAGCGGGCTGGGGGTGCTGGCGCTGCCGACGGGCGGACTGCTCTATGGCCTGCTGGTTCTGCCATTCAATTCAAGGTTGCTGCAGATGGGCCGTTCCCTGGCCAGCAGCCCGGACGACCCCCTGCCAGCCAAGGGGCTGTTCCGCTGGTCGATCCTGTATCTGTTCGGCATCTGCCTGCTGCTGCTGCTGGCCCGACTGCCAGCAGCGGCCGCATTCAGCAGCCAGTGCTGGCAGTTGCTGGTGGCTGCCTATCCGTTCCTGCCGGCCTCGGCCCTCTGAGCGCGGCGCCGGAGCCCTTTCTAGATTGAGTCGTCCCATCAGCCGCTCAAGGCTGTCAGCAGCGGTGCCAGAAACGGTGATCGAGCTTGAAGAACTCCACAAGCGCTACGGCCCGGTCGAAGCCCTGGGGGGGTTCAGTCTGCAGGTTTCGCAGGGAAGCCTCTATGGCCTGCTGGGTCCCAACGGGGCCGGCAAGACCACGGCCCTGCGCATTCTCTGCACCCTGCTGTCCCCCGACAGCGGCCATGTGAGGGTGGCGGGGATCGATGCCCTGGCCCAGCCTCGCGCCGTCCGGGAACTGCTGGGGTACGTGGCCCAGGAGGTGGCGATCGACAAGATCCTCACGGGACGGGAGCTGCTCGAACTCCAGGGGGCTCTGTACCACCTGCCGGCCGATCGTCTGCGGGCCCGGCTGCTCGAACTGACCGACCTGCTCGCCATGCACGACTGGATCGATCGGCGCTGCGGAACCTATTCCGGCGGGATGCGCCGTCGGCTCGACCTGGCCAGTGGACTGCTGCACAACCCTGCCGTTCTGGTGCTGGATGAGCCCACCGTCGGGCTTGACATCGAGAGCCGGGCGACGATCTGGCAGGTGTTGCGCCAGCTGCGCGATCAAGGCACCACGGTGCTGCTCAGCAGCCACTACCTCGAGGAAGTGGACGCCCTGGCCGATCGGCTGGCCATCGTTGAAGATGGGCGGGTGATTGCCGAGGGCAGTCCCAGCACCTTGAAAAATGCCCTCGGCGGTGATCGGGTCACCCTGCGGGTGCGCGAGTTCAGCGATGACGTCGAAGCGGCGCGGGTGCAGCAGGTGCTGCAGGCTTGCCCAGGCATTCAGCAGATGGTGGTGAACAGGGCCCAGGGCCATTCGCTCAACCTCGTGGTCGAGAGCGAGGCGGTGATCGAGCCGCTGCGCCGCCAGCTCGCGGCGGCTGATCTGCCGGTCTTCTCCCTCTCACAGAGCCGCCCGAGTCTGGATGATGTCTATCTCCAGGCCACCGGCCGCACCCTGATGGATGCGGAGCTGGCGGTGGCCGGCAGCCGTGACCCCAAGGCGGAGCGCAAGCAGGCGATGCGTTGAGCTGATCCCCCCTTCCGATCCCACCCCTTTCTTCCATTCCCTCTCCGGCGATGACCAGTGCCCCCTCCCTCTCCGCCCCCGTTCCACGGCCGGAGGCACCACAGGCCACCCGGTCGGCCCTGGCCGATCTGAGCCAGGAAATCCTCGCCCTGACCAAGCGGCTGTTCCTGCAACTGGCCCGCCGGCCCTCGACCCTGGTGGCAGGCGTGCTTCAGCCCCTGATCTGGCTGGTGCTGTTCGGAGCGCTGTTCGCCAAAGCCCCGGAGGGTCTGCTCCCCGATGGCATGAGCTACGGGCGCTTCCTGGGGGCGGGTGTGATCGTGTTCACGGCCTTCAGCGCGGCGCTCAATGCCGGCCTGCCGGTGATGTTCGACCGGGAATTCGGCTTTCTGAACCGATTGCTGGTGGCTCCGTTGCGCTCGCGCAGCTCGATCGTGATCGCCTCGGTTCTGTACATCACCAGCCTCAGCCTGGTCCAGAGCCTGGCGATCATGGGCACGGCTGCCCTGCTGGGCTACGGCTGGCCGGGGACCTACGGATTGCTGCTGGTCCTGATCACCCTGTTGTTGCTGGTCTTCGCCGTGACCGGGCTCAGTCTTGGGCTCGCCTTCGCCCTGCCGGGCCACATCGAGCTGCTCGCGGTCATCTTTGTCGTCAACCTGCCGCTGCTGTTCGCCAGCACGGCCCTGGCACCGATTTCCTTCATGCCGGCCTGGTTGGGCTGGCTTGCGGCCCTGAATCCACTTACCTTCGCGATTGAACCGATCCGCGCCGCCTACGGCGGCAACGTCTCCCTGACGGCAACAGTGCTGGAAGCGCCCTACGGCGCTCTCAGCACTGCCCACTGCCTGCTGGTGCTGGCCATCCTGGCCGTCGGTCTGTTCCTGCTGATCCGGCCCCTGTTGGATCGGAAACTCAGTTGAGTGCCGCCGTGTCTCCCTCTTCCGCCCTGCCGGACCCACTCCGGCTTGCCGCCCTGCCGGCACCTGAACGCTCCCTCCGCACCGAGCTCCTCGAGGCCCTGCGACAGCAGGATCACCCTGCCGTGGCCAGGCTCTCTGCCCGCTGGGCCCATCGCCATGGGGTCGAGGCCCTGGAGCGGCTGATTCACGACCAGAGCCTCCTGGAGCCCGGCCGGATCGAGGAGGAACCAACGGCCGCAGCCATCACGCCGCCACCGCAAGGGAGCTTCGACCCTGGGGAGCAACCGATGGAGGGTGCCCTCGAGGGCACCCTCAGCAACCCTCCGGCCCAGGGTTTCCACCCGATCCGGCGCCTGAAGACCCTGGTGCGCGACTGCATCGACGAGGTGGCCAGCACCTTCCAGGGTGAGACCGATCAGCGCCTGCTTGAGGAGAACGCCCCTGTCACCAGCCGCTTCAGCCTGGTCCAGCCCCTGGAGCCAACTGGCCCCGTGCCGCTCCCAGCCCCGCCGCCGGTCCATCCTGATCTGGCTGATCTGCGTTCCTGGTTGCCGGATCATCAGGACGACCACCAGCGCCGGGCCTCCTGAGCCTGCGTTCGCCGCCGCCTTCCTTCACTGTGTCCCCTGCTCCCCTACCCCAGCGGCTCAGTCGCGCCACCCTGCAACGGGGGCTGATCGTGTCGGTGCAGGCGCCGGAGGGATCGCCGATGCGCCATCCCGATGTGATCGCGGCGATGGCGGCAGCCAGCCTCGAGCAGGGGGCGATCGGGGTCAGGCTGGAGAGCCCTGAGCACATCGGCGCCGTACGGCGGCGCTGTCCGCAGGCCCTGATCGTCGGATTGTGGAAGCGCTGCTTTGCCGACAGCTCCGTTTACATCACGCCTGGCTGGGAAGAGATCCTGGCTGTCTGGGCCGCCGGTGCCGACCTCGTGGCCCTGGACGGCACCGATCGGGCCCGGCCTGGGGGCCAGGACCTGGCCGGGCTGATCGAACGTGCCCACGCCGAGCTGGGAGCGCCGCTGATGGCTGATGTGGACAGCCTGGCCAATGGACTGCGGGCGGCTGAGCTGGGCTGCGACTGGGTGGGAACCACCCTGCATGGCTACACCGAAGCAACCGCCACCTGCCGACCGCCGGCCTGGGAGCTGCTGGCTCCCCTGCGAGCGGCCCTGCCGGCCGAAGTGCCCCTGATCTGCGAGGGCGGAATCTCCAGCAGCTCCGAAGCCCTTCGGGCCCACCAGCTGGGAGCCGATGCCGTGGTGGTGGGGACGGCCATCACCGGGGTTGACCTCCAGGTGGCGGCCTACGTCCAGGCGATGGCTCGGTGAGCGGGAGGCTCACATCATCCCTGGCATGCCCATTCCACCCATGCCGGGCATCCCCATGCCTCCCATACCACCCATGCCGCCCATTCCATCCATGCCACCGGGGGCGGGAGCAGCCGCGGGTTCGGGCTTGTCGGCGATCAGCACTTCGGTGGTGACCAGCAGGGCGGCAATCGAGACGGCATCCTGAAGCGCCAGTCGGACCACCTTGGCCGCATCCAGGATGCCGGCGGCGATCAGATCTTCGTATTCACCGTTGAGGGCGTTGTAACCCTTGCCTGAGCGCAGAGCCTCTGCCACCACCACCACACCGTTGGCGCCGGCGTTGTCAGCGATCTGACGCAGCGGAGCGGAAAGGGAGCGTTGCACGATCTGGGCGCCGGTGCGCTGGTCTCCGCTCAGCCTGGCGATCAGGCCGTCGAGCGGGGCGGCGAGCTGCAGCAGAGTGCTGCCGCCACCTGGCACGATGCCTTCCTCCACAGCTGCGCGGGTGGCGTTGAGGGCATCCTCGATGCGCAGCTTGCGGTGGCGCAGTTCGGTTTCCGTGGGGGCCCCGACTTTGATCACCGCCACCCCACCGGCCAGCTTGGCGATCCGCTCGTTCAGCTTTTCGCGGTCGTAGTCGGAATCGGTGGCCTCCAATTCCCGCTTGATCGAGGCGACCCGCTCGGCCACGGCGTCGCGGTGGTCATCACTGCCCACGATCGTGGTGCTGTCCTTGCTGATCGTGATCCGGCGCACCCGGCCCAGATCCGCCAGGGTGACCTTGTCGAGGGTCATCGCCCGGTCCTCGCTGATCAGGGTGGCTCCGGTGAGAACGGCGATGTCCTGCAGGGAGGCCTTGCGCCGCTCGCCGAAGGCGGGGGCACGCACGGCGGCCACCTGCAGAACGCCGCGATTCTTGTTCACCACCAGGGTGGCGAGGGCTTCTCCCTCGACCTCCTCAGCCAGGATCACCAGGGGTGTGCCTGCCTTCGAGACCATTTCCAGCACGGGGATGAGATCAGCAATCGCGCTGATCTTGCGATCGGTGACCAGCAACAGGGCGTTGTCGAAATCGCAGACCTGGCGATCGGCGTCGGTGACGAAGTAAGGGGAGGAGTAGCCCCGGTCAAAGGCCATCCCCTCGGTGATCTCGAGCTCGGTGGCAAGCGAACGGGATTCCTCGACGGTGATCACGCCGTCGGTGCTGACCTTGTCCATGGCATCCGCGACCATCTGACCGATCAGCTCATCTCCCCCGGCACTCACGGTGGCCACCTGGCGGATCGCGTCACCGGCCACCACCTGAGCCAGACGGGCGATGCCATCGACCACCTCGGCGGCGGCGGCCTCCATGCCACGCCGCAAGCCGACGGGATTGGCCCCTGCCGCCACATTGCGCAGACCTTCCTGTACCAGCGCCTGGGCCAGCAGGGTGGCGGTGGTGGTGCCATCACCGGCCTGATCCTTGGTCTTGGAGGCCACCTGCTGGATCAGCTTTGCACCCAGATTTTCAAACGGATCATCGAGCTCGATCTCCTTGGCGATCGTCACGCCGTCATTGACGATGTCCGGGGCACCGAACTTCTTCTCCAGCACCACGTTGCGGCCCCGGGGACCGATGGTGACCTTGACGGCGTCAGCGAGCGCATTCACCCCCCGCTCCAGGGCGGCGCGGGATGCATCCGAGAAGCAGATCAGTTTGGCCATCGGTTGGTGGTGGGGCACGCCATCGCGATGCCCGGATCAGAGAAGGCCTCAGATTCCCATGGCGGTGTGGGGGATGTCAGCGGATCGGGGGTGGGGAAAGCCGAATCGCGGCTTCGGCCACGCTGCCTCGATAGGGTCTTGGCATGGAGGAACTGATCACCCCCAACCTGGCCGGTGCCCTGGGCGATGTGGCCGCCGATCCGGTGGCCGGTCCCAATGTGATGGCTTTCGTGATCATCACCGGCCTCGGCCTGGCGATGGCGGTGGTCTATGTGCCGATCCGGCTCTTTCTCACCCTGACCGCCCGCAGCCGCAGGCTGAAGCTGCTCCAGCGCATCCGTCGCCTGCGGGAGGAACTGGGCCAGCCCCTGGAGAGCTGATCAGCTCATCAGCATCCCGCCATCCACCTGGAGCACCTGACCGGTGATGTAAGCGGCGGCGGGGTCTGCGGCCAGGAAGCGAACGGCGCCGGCCACCTCCTCGGGCTGGCCGAGCCGGCCGAGCGGAATCGCCCTGAGGATCGGCTCCGGATCCAGGCCCTCGGTCATGTCCGTGGCGATGAAGCCCGGCGCCACCGCGTTGACCGTGATGCCACGGCTGGCGAGTTCCGCGGCGACGGAGCGGGTGAAGCCAACCACGCCGGCCTTGGCGGCGCTGTAGTTGGCCTGGCCGGGATTGCCGCTCAGGCCGACCACGGAGGTGATGTTGATGATGCGCCCGCGGCGCGCCTTGAGCATGCTGCGGCTGACGGCGCGGGTGCAGAGGAAGACACCGGTGAGGTTCAGATCGATCACCGCCTGCCAGTCGGAGCGCTTCATGCGCAGCAACAGGCCATCGCGGGTGATACCGGCGTTGTTGACCAGCACGTCGAGGCGACCACTGCGCGCCAGCACCGCCTCGATCAGTCCGTCCACCTGGGCTTCGTCGGCCACATCAGCCTGGTGTGCCCAGGCCCGGCCACCCGCCGCCGTGATCTCGGCCACCACGGCCTCGGCGGCATTGCTGGAGCTGGCGTAGTTGACCACCAGCTCGGCACCATCCGCCGCCAGGGCCAGGGCGATGGCCCGGCCAATTCCCCGGCTGGCGCCGGTGACAAGGGCGGTCTGACCCTCCAAGGGCAGGGCAGTGGGAGCGGGCATCGGGAGGGAATGCTGGAGGCAGCGATCGTATGTCGCCCGCTTCCGGCCGCATCCCCCGCGGCTGGATTGGCCCGGATCCCCTCAATCCACCATCGCGGCAACCCCCTCGACGGCCTTGCCGAGAATGGAGGTGAAGCGCTGCAGCTGCTCCTGACTGCCCATCACCACAAGCATCTGGCCGGGCGCGAGCCGGACCTCGCTGCCGGGGTTGGCGATCAGCTTGGGCTCCTCCTGGTGATAGGTCGAGCCCCGGTAGCTGTAGGGGTTGGCGACCTTGGGCGCAGGAGTGCGGATCGCCAGCACCAGGGCCCCTGAGCGGCGCCCCAGCTCCAGTTCCGCCAGGCTGCGGCCATTGAGGTCACCGAGCCGGGCACCGTCTTCACTGAGCTGGAACTCCTCCACCTCACATTCGGACGTGGAGAGCAGATCCATGAACCGCACCGCCAGCGGGCGAAGGGCCGTGGCCGCCATGGTGCGTCCGCCGGCCACATAGGGGCTCACCACCTGGTTGGCGCCGGCCTGAAGCAGCTTGCGCTCCGCTTCATCGCTGTCGGAGCGGGCGATCAGGCGGCATTGCGGAGCAATGCCGCGGGCACTGAGCACCACGTAGAGATTGGCGGCATTGCTGGGCAGGGCCGCCACCAGGCTGCGGCAACGGTGAATTCCGGCCTCCAGCAGGGTTTCGTCGAGGGTTGCGTCGGACTGCAGCACGGTGATGCCGCGGTCTTCCGCCGCCTCCTTGCGGTCCTGATCCATTTCGATCACCAGCACGGGCACCCCTTCGCTGGTGAGCTGTTCGGCGATTTCACGGCCGATGCGGCCATAGCCGCAGAGAATCACATGGTTTTCCATGGTCATGAGAAAGCGGCGGAAACGTTGTTCTCCCATCCGGCGGAAGTAACCGGATTCACTCAGTCCGAGCAGGCTCTGGATGGTGACCTGCACCACCACCAGCCCCCCCACGAGCGCAAAGGTGGTAACGAAGCGGCCAGCCGCCGAGAGCGTCTCGGTGGTGCCATCGCTCCAGCCGAGGGTGCTGAGAATGATCAGCACCATCCAATAGCAGTCGCCCCAGTCCCAGCCTTCGGTGAGGCGATAACCCACCGCGGCGGCGTTGACCACGAAGAAAAGCGAAAGCAGCGGGGTTTTCCACGGCTTCGGGTTCCGGGCAGACGGAGGCCGGCGGCGAAAGCGCAGGAGCAGGGGGGTGGTGTTGGAGGAGGGCATCCAGCGGAGCCGTTGGGAAATTGGCGTTGATGGAGATGCCGCTGATGGAGATGCCTCTGAACGAGAGGCCGTTGATCGAGGGGGCGTTGATCGAGGGGCCGCCTATCCCAGTCCCAGGGCCTGCATCACCTCGGCGACACCGAGCTGATCAAGGCCACCTGCTGTGCCGACTCCTTGTACCCCCTCACGGCGCGGCAGGCTGTCGCCGCTGCGACCCAGCGCCACCAGGGGGGTGCCTGTCAGCAGAGCCAGCTCCGTGACGCTCGGATCGCTGCTGAGCACCACATCGGCACTGGCCACCTGGGCGGCCTGCTGAACAGGACTGCCGCCGCTGGCGCGACTCACCCGCAGGTCGGCCAGCCTGGCGCGGATCGCCTCAGGCAGGGCCTGCCAGTGGGCGGCGGGCCAGTCTGGGGAGACGCTGGTTTGCGGCATCGGAGCGAGCAGCAGCAACGGGCCCTTGCCAGGCGGCAGCTGGGCGGCAGCGCCATCGAGATCCGCCTTCCGGAGGCTGAGCCGAAAGGCATCGGCATCGAGCGGCAGCTCCAGCGGCCGCAGCCAGACCTCCAGGGCCTGACTGGGCCACCCAGCCGGGGGAGCCGGGAGCCTGGTGGTGGCCGAGAAACCGGAACGGGCGATCCGGGTGGGGATGTGGGTGAGGGAGAGGAGCAGATCCAGGGCCCAGCCGGAGGCCAGGTTGATCGAGAGCTGGAAATCCGGCTCCCGGACGGCTCCGAGCAGGTTGGCCCACTCCGCCAGGCTGACCCCGGCAGCAAAGCTGAACGGCAGAACCTTCTCAACGGCCGGCAGCAGTTTCCAGACCGCCGCGCTCTCCTGTGGGCAGGCCACCTGAACCTGGGCGTTGAGCCCAGCGGCCACGGCAGCCACGGCGGGGATTGCCTGCAGTTGGGATGCGCTGCCGCCGGGAATCAAGAAAAGAACACGCATCTGGGCGGCGGCTGGCAGGCGTGGCGCGAGCTGATTGTATGGATCGAAACCGGTTTTGCCGCCCCATCAGGAGTCGCTTGTGCATTTGCTGATCGCCGCTGCCGGCAGTGGACGCCGCATGGGCGCCGAGCGGAACAAGCTGCTGCTGCCGGTGGCAGGCCGCGCCGTCCTGGCCTGGACGCTGGAAGCGGCCCTCGCCTGCGACTCGATCCGCTGGATCGGGGTGGTGGGTCAGCCGGTCGATCAGGCTGCGGTGGAAGCCCTGATCGAGGCCGCCCGACCGGATCGTCCCGTGCGCTGGATCGTCGGTGGCGCCAGCCGCCAGGAGTCGGTGAGCCGGGGTCTGGCCGCCCTGCCGCCGGAAGCCGGCGGTGTGCTGATCCATGACGGCGCCCGCTGCCTGGTGACACCGGCCCTGATCGCCCGCTGCGCCGAAGCGGTGGAGCGGGGCGAAGCGGTGATCGCCGCCTCGCCTGTGAGCGACACGATCAAACAGGTGGATGGAGAGGCCATGATCGAGCGGACCCTCGACCGCTCCGTGCTCTGGGCTGCCCAGACCCCCCAGGGCTTCCCGGTGGAGGCCCTGCGCCAGGCCCATGGCCGGGCGATCGAGCAGGGCTGGGTGGTCACCGATGACGCCGCTCTGTTCGAGCAGCTGGGCTGGCCGGTGCGGGTGATCGCCGCACCGGCGTCCAACATCAAGATCACCACCCCCTTCGACCTGAGCCTCGCCGCGACCTTCCTGGCAGAGCGCGCCGCTAAGGCAGCAGAGTGAGCTGGCCAGCGGCGCCATCGAGCCGGACACGACAGCCCAGTGGCAAGGCGGCATTGCCGGGGGCATGACCCACCGGCAACCGACCGACGACGGGTATGCCCAGATCAGCGCTGCGCTCCCTCAGCACCTGCTCCAGGCTGAAGCGATGCGCCGGTGGTTCACAGGATTCAGCGGAGTCGGCCGCGATGTCGGCCACACGGCCTGTCACGGTGTCAACTGGATCGTCGCAGCCCTCGAAACTGCCGAAACCGAGGCCGGCGAGCTGCTGCAGGGCGCCGCACAATCGCCAGTGGGTGAGCAATCGCTCGATCCGGTAAGGCGCTTCGCCCACATCTTCGAGGATCAGCACCGCCCCGGCCAGGGGTGGCAGGAAAGGGGTGCCGAGCAGGTGGGTGGCCACGGTCAGATTGGCCACCAGCAGCGGGCCCTCGGCGATGCCACCGCACCAGCTCTCGCCCTGCAGGGGAGGCAGCGGTTCGCCGAACAGCAGGGCCCGCAGCCGCTCGCGGCTCCAGGCCGGCTCGCTGGCGAGGCTGGTGACCATCGGACCGTGGATCCCGCCGCCGACCCCCAGCGTCAGCCGCGCCCAGAGCAGGGATGTGGCATCCGAAAAGCCGAGCAGCCAGCCCTTGTGGGCGGGCAGGTGCTGCTCCAGCAACCGGGCCGAGCCCCAGCCACCGCGCACGCAGGCCAGCAAGGGGGCGGAGCTCTGCAGGTCGGCGCAGCGCTGGCTGTCGCTGCCGGCCAGGTAGCCCCAGCGGCGGGCCGGATCAAAGGGGCGCTCCACCTCCAGCCCCCACTCCTGCAGCAGAGCCACGCCCTGCTCGAGGCGGCCCGGATCGCCGAGGGCAGAGCTGGCGGCCACCAGCCGCACCCGCTCGCCGGGCCGCAGCGCTGCTGGCATGGGCAACACCCTGGCGGCCCTTCGGCTGAACGAGTCTGGGGCGGAGCGCTCCATCAGGGCCGCCCTGTCACCAGGGCCAGCAGCAGCAACCCGCCAAGCAGCACCTGATGCCGGAAGTGCGCGGCGAAGGTGGAAGTGGCCGGTTCACCGCGCAGCAGCAACGCCTCCCGCTGCATGGTGATCGCCGCGAAACCCCAGAGCGGCCAGAAAGGCCAGCTCACCCCCTGCAGGCTGGCGGCGATCGCCAGGAACAGGGCGGTGAGGCCGTAGCAGATGGCGACGGCGGTCGGAGCGGCGGCACCCAGGCTGAGGGCACTGCTGCGCAGGCCCACCGCGGCATCGTCAC
This sequence comes from Cyanobium sp. ULC082, assembly GCF_977927535.1. Classification (NCBI taxonomy): domain Bacteria; kingdom Bacillati; phylum Cyanobacteriota; class Cyanophyceae; order Synechococcales; family Prochlorococcaceae; genus Cyanobium; species Cyanobium sp. ULC082. Next base: position 82,910 of record NZ_OZ376397.1, on the reverse strand, counting down.
GCCGATCGGCCATGGCATACACCGTGTCGAAGCCGAAGGTCCACAACAGGGTGGCCGCCCAGACCAGCAGCAGGGGCCAGCCGCCACCCCCCTCGCCCCAGAGACCGCCGGTGGCGGCGGCCCAGGGGATCAGCACGGCGAAGCCCCAGCAGAAGGCCAGCACCAGCTGGGGGAAGGCGAACCAGCGCTTGGCGGATGGATAGAGCAGCACCGGCGGCAGGGTGGCGATCGCCAGTGCCAGGCAGAGCCCCCGCCCCCGCTCCGGCAGCAGGGCCACCACCAGCAGAGCGGCCAGCAGAGCAAGCACCAGCAGCAACGCAGCGCTGGCGACACTCACCCGCCCGCTGGCGAGGGGGCGGTTCCTGGTGCGCTCCACCAGGGGATCGAGGTGCCGGTCCCAGAGGTCATTGGCCACGCAGCCGGCTCCGCTGACAGCGAGGCCACCGAGCACGACCAGCCCGACCAGCGGCGCTGGCGGCGGCCCGGAGGGCAGCAGCCAGAGGGCCCAGCCGGCTGGAATCAACAGGATCAGACGACCACTGGGCTTCTGCCAGCGCAGCAGCTCGACCCAGCCCCGCAGGACGGCGCGGATGTGCATGGGGCCAGGTTAGTTGCGGGGACGCAGCCATCCGCTCACCCACCCGGGGCGCAATGGCAAAGTGACGCCGTTTGCGCCGGGCCATCGATCGGATGCCAGCCTCCACAGTCGCCCTGGATCCGTCGTCGGAGCTGCGCCAGGTGGCCGCGATCGACATCGGCACCAACTCGATTCACCTGCTGATCGCCGCCGTCGACCCCCAGACGCGCAGTTTCCGGATCATGCAGGCGGAGAAATCCAGCACCCGCCTGGGGGAGCGCGATCCCGACAGCGGTGAGCTGACGCCCGCGGCGATCGATCGGGCCTTCCTCGCCCTCGGTCGCTACCGCGACCTGGCCCACAGCCACGGGGCGGAGCAGATCCTCACCGCCGCCACCAGCGCCGTGCGGGAAGCCCCCAACGGCCGCAGCTTCGTGCAGGCGGTGCAGGAGCGGCTCGGGCTTGAGGTGGATCTGGTCAGTGGACCTGAGGAGGCCCGCCTGATCTACCTCGGAGTGCTCTCCGGCATGGCCTTCGGGGACCAGGCCCACCTGATCCTCGACATCGGCGGCGGTTCCACCGAGCTGATCCTCGCGGACGGACGTGATGCCCGCGAACTGACCAGCACCCGGGTGGGGGCGGTGCGGCTGCAACGGGATTTCGTTGACCAGGACCCCCTGACACCAGCGCGGCTGGCCTTCCTGCGGGCCTTCATCCAGGGGTCCCTGGAGCCGGCGGTCGACCGGGTCCGGCGGGCCCTCAAGCCTGGCGAGCGGCCCGTTCTGGTGGCCACCAGCGGCACGGCGATCACCCTGGCCGCCCTGGCCGCCGCCCAGGAGGAGCGGCCGCCGCTGCGGTTGCAGGGCTTCAAGGTGAGCCGCGAGCGGATCGATCAGCTGGTGGATCAGCTGGCGGCGATGACCCTGGAGGAACGCAAGGCGATCCCGGCGATCAATGAGCGGCGAGCCGAAATCATCGTGCCCGGTGCCCTGGTGCTGCAGCAGGCGATGGTGATGCTCAAGCTCCGCGAGCTGGTGATCAGCGACCGGGCCCTGCGGGAGGGGCTGATCGTCGACTGGATGCTGCGCCAGGGGCTGATCGTCGATCGCTTCAGCTTTCAGAGCAATGTGCGCCAGCGCACCGTCGAGGATCTGGCCCGACGCTTCCGCGTCGACCAGGCCCGGGCCCAGCGGGTCGCCGCCCACGCGCTCGAGCTCTACGACCGCTGCTCGGGCCTGCTGCACCACGATCATGGCGAAGGTCGCCAGCTGCTCTGGGCCGCCGCGATGCTGCACACCTGCGGGCAGCACATCAACATCAGCGCCTACCACAAGCACAGCTGGTATCTGATTCGCCATGGCGATCTGCTCGGCTATTCCGAAACCGAACAGGTGATGGTGGCGGCGATCGCCCGCTACCACCGCCGCAGCCTCCCCAAGAAGCGCCATGAGGCCTGGCTGCAGGTGCCCAGCGGCGAACAGCGCCAGACAGTCAATGCGATGGCTCTGCTGCTGCGGCTGGCCGCTTCCCTGGATCGCCGCCCGACGCCGGCGGTCAAGGCGCTGAGCGTCGCGATCAGGAACGGTCAGTTGAAGATCGGCCTGGAGGCGGCCGCCGCGGGGCTGGACCTGAGCCTGGAGCGCTGGAGCCTGGAGGCCTGCGCCGAACCGCTTGCCGAAGCCACCGGCGTGAAGCTGATGGTGCAGCTGGAGGCGGCAGCTGAACCAGGCAAGGGCAGGCCCTAGGAGCAGCAGATCAGCGCCGGTTTCAGGCCGGATGAGGGCTGGTAGTCAGGTTGGACTTCGGGTTGGTTTTCAGATCCGGCGCAGGGAATCGGCCCTGTTCTTGAAATCACTGAGCAGCAACTGCAAGTAGGTGACCTTTCGCAATTTGATGTTTGCGGTCAGGGACATGCCGACCTGCAAGGGAAGATCCTGGCCACTTTTCAGCTTGAGCTGCTGGGAAACGAGGCGGATATCGGCCGGGAAACGATAGGTTTGCTTCAGGGAATCGGGGGGCAGGGCATCGGAGCCAATCCGGCGAACGGCACCGGAGATCACCCCGAAATCGGAGGCGGGGAAGGAATCGATGCTGATATCAACCGGTTGGCCCACCTGAACGAAGCCGATCGAAGCGCTGGGAATTTCGACCCGTGCTTCGAGCTTGTCGAACGGAACGATCTTCATCACCGGCTCGCTCGTTTGGGCCACGAAACCACTGCCGGTTGGCTTGAGGTTGAACACCAGGCCGTCCACCGGCGATCGCACCTCCTGATAGCGGATGTTCACATTCAGTTCGATCAGCGAGGTGCGCAACTCCGCCAGCTGGCCGGCCAGCTCCTGTAGCCCCTGATTCAGGATCGCCTCCTGACGGAGCCGATCAGCGGCGGACTGTTCGAGTTTCCCCTGCACCTCCTGCACCTTGTTGCGCTGCTGCAGAAACTGCAGTTCGGCGGCGGCACCTTCGCGATTGAGCACATCGAAACGCTGAAGCACTTCCCCTTCGAGGGCGAGGGAGCGACGCAACATCGTTTGCTCCGTGGTGTTGAGATCGAGGGAACGGCCCAGTTCGGCCTGCTTGAGCTGAAGTTGCTGCTGCTTGTGGCGGATCGTTTCCCGGATGCTGCGCTGGCGATCAAGGCTGGCTTCGGTATCGAGGCGAAGCAACACCTGGCCCTGCTTCACCCTGTCTCCCTCCTTGATCAGAACGGATTTCACCACTCCGCCCACCGGCATCTGCACATCTTTGACCACACCAAGCGGCTCCAACTTGCCTGGCACGGTGACGATCTCCTCGGTCTGGGCCAGGGCCAACCAGCCCAGCGCAAAAGCCGAGAGGCCCATCAGGCTCCAGGTGATGCCCCGCACCCACACGGTGGATTGCTGAAGCACCACCGCCTCAGGTTCCGACTGCACCCCGCGTTCCAGGGCGTTCTGGGCCTGCCGGAAGGGAGACCATCGCCGAAAAGACCAGGCCATCAAGCGCTCTCCTGTTGGCGCGACTGGGCGTAGTAACGGCCCTGAAGGCTGATCAGTTCGGCATGGCTGCCGGTTTCGACGATCGCTCCCTGGTGCATCACCACGATCAGGTCGGCGCGGCGGATCGTGTTGAGACGATGGGTGATGAAGAAGGTGGTGCAACCGGCCATCCGCTCGCGGAGGTTGTCGCAGACCCGGCGTTCGGTGTCGTAATCGAGGGCGCTGGTGGCCTCATCCATCACCAGCAGCTTCGGGTTGCCGAGCAGGGTGCGGGCGATGGCCAGGCGCTGACGCTGCCCTCCGGAGAGCGATGCCCCCCGCTCGCCAAGCATGGAGCTGTAGCCATCAGGCAACGCCATGATGAAATCATGGGCCTCCGCGGCGCGGGCGGCGGAAACGATCGCTTCACTGGTGGCTTCTGGATTGGTGAGGGCGATGTTCGTGCTGATCGAACCGGAGAACAGCAACGGTTCCTGGGGCACGATGCCGATCTGGCGGCGGAGGGAATAGAGCTCCACCTTGTCGATGTCGTACTGGTCGATCAGGATCTGCCCGGAGCTGGGGCTGTAGAGCCGGGGCAACAACTTCATCAAGGTGCTCTTGCCGCTGCCGCTCTGGCCAACGATTCCCACGAAGGTGCCTGGCTGGATGGTGAGATTGACGTTCTTGAGAACCTCCGGAGTGGCTGGGCTGAACCGAAAGCTGACGGCCTGAAAATCCACCAGACCAACCAGCGGTGGCAGGGGGATCTTGGCCTGGTCGGCCTGGTTCGATTCCTCGGGTGTGTCCACCACATCGGCCAGCCGCTCGAACGACACCCGCAATTCCTGAATGTTCTGCCAGATCGAGGAGAGCCGCAGCAGCGGCTGGGTGACGAAGCCACTGATGATCCGGAAGGCGATCAGCTGACCCAGGGTGAGTTCGCCCTTGAGCACGAGGCTGGCACCCACCCAGAGCACCATCAGCTGGGAGAGCTTCTGGAGCACCTGGCTGGTTTCATTGAGTGCGGTGCCGGTGATCGCCTTCTCGAAGCTGCGGGCGATGTATTTGCTGTAGTACTCCTGCCACTTCCAGCGACTCACCATCTCGACGTTCTGGGCCTTCACCGTCTGGATGCCGGTGAGCACCTCCACCAGATGGGACTGGGTGCGGGCGTTCTCCTCGGCGGTGCTGCGGATCTGGCGACGGATCAGGGGAGAGCCCAGCAGGGTGAGGGCGATCTGGATCGGCAGGACAGCCAGAGCGATCAGGGTGAGCAGCCAGCTGTAGAGCAGCATCACCAGGATGTAGATCACCGAAAACACCGCATCGAGCACGGTGAGCAGGGCCTGGCCGGTGAGGAAGTTGCGGATTTTCTCCAGTTCGGCGATCCGGGTGCCGAGCTCGCCGACCGGCCGCCGATCGAAGTACCCCAGCGGCAGCCGCAGCAGGTGATCGATCACCTCGGCACCGAGCCGCAGATCGATGCGATTGGTGGTGTCGGTGAACAGGAAGGTGCGCATGCTGCCGATCAACCCCTCCATCAGCGTTACCACCACAAGGGCAAAACCCAGCACCTGAAGGGTGTCGAGGCTGCGCTGGGAGATCACCTTGTCGATGATCACCTGGATCAGCAGGGGATTGGCCAGGCTGAACAGCTGCACCACGAAGGAAGCCAGCAGCACCTGCAGCAACATGCCGCGATAGCGCTGCAGCGCCGGCCAGAACCAGCCCGGGCCAAAACGCTGCTCGGGGCTGCTGCTGCTGCGCTCCAGCATCAACAGCTCGATCCCCTCCGGGAAGTGTTCCTCCAGCTCAGGCGGTGAGAGTTGAACCCAGCCATCCCGGGGGGAGGCAAGCCGAAGGCCTGCGGCATTGCTGGCGGTGGCAATGGCAAAACCGCCGTTCCAGGGCAGCAGGCAGGGGGTGAGAAGGCGGGTGGCGGCGCGGGCGGGCACCTTGGCGCCGCTGACATGCAGCCCGAGCGTGGCCGCCAGCTGGCCGCAGAGCGGCAGATCAGGCGCCGGTTGGCGCCGCAGGGCACTGCGCAGGCTGGATTCGATCGCGTCGCGGCGGAAGGGAAGCTCCAGCAGCGTGGCCAGCATCTGAAAGCAGGCCAGGGTTTCATCCAGGGGGCCAGTGGCGCGGATCAGGCGCAGCTGCCTGGACGGATCGGACTGGCCGAGGTCGAGGTCGGAGGCAAGGGGTGGCCCGGCTGGATGCTCCTCGCCAGGCCCTGCTTCCGGGTCGCAGCCGGGAGCGGCGACCACGGCGAGCAGGGCCGCCGGCAGGGCGATCAGCCGGGCCGGCAGGGGTGGACGGACCACGGGCAGGGGATCGCCACGGCGCAGCACCGTTCCAATCTCCGCTCCACCCAGGTTGGCGCTGGCCACCACCAGAACCTCCTCTTCGCCCAGCGTGGCCCACACCCCCGGCCCGGCCGCCAGCAGACGGGCCTGAGCGCTGGCCTGGATCAGGCTCTGCCGTTGCTGATCGGAATCGAAGCAGCGGGCACTGTCGACATGGAGCACCGTCAGCAGCGCCTGCAGCTCGGCCGGCCAGAGCTGGGCGGCACACCAGCTGCGGAAGGCCGCACTGCTGGCGTGGAGCTCCAGGATCAGGCGATCCGGCAAGGCGACGGCCCGAACGGCACTGGCGGCACTCACCTCTTCACAGGCCGCAGCGCGCAGCAGCGAGGCCAGACCAATGATGGAGCCAGGTCCGAGCCGCTCCAGGGTGAATGGCAGACCGTTGGTTTCGGCCAGCAGGCGGGCCTGGCCTTCCAGCAGCACCACCACCCGATCGGCGAGCACGTCGGCGCGGCTGATCGAGGCCCCGACGGGGAAATCCACCAGGGTTTGGGCCTCGGCCAGCCGCCGCTGATCGGCAGCGGGGAGATCGCGGAATGGGGCCAGATCCAGCAGGGAGCTGGGGGGGAGCAGGGTGGTCATCGATCCAGGATCGACAGGCCGGGCAACTGCTGCCGCACGCTCTCCTCCACCCAGGCCTCGAACAGCTCACGGGCCATCGCCAGCTCTGTGGCGGCATCGAAACAGGCCGGCCGCAACGCCTCAAGACGCACGACCAGCCACCAGGTGTCGATCTGCAGGGGGAGGCGCAACTGGCCCGGCTGGCTGCTGCGCAGCAACTCGGCGAGGGCTGGATGGGCCTGGATCAGCGGCACCGGGCCGATCACGCCCCGGGTGCGCTGTTCCGGCCCCATGGCATGGCTGGCGGCGAGTTCGGCGAAGTCGGCTTCTCCTTCGGCGATGCGGAGGTAGAGCTCCCGGGCCAGAGAAGCCTCACGAACCCGCAGCAGGCTGTAAACAACCTCATCGAGCTGATGCTTGCGGGCCAGGAAGTGGTTTTCGCTCCGGTGAGCGAAGTGCTCGCGGCAATGGGCCTCGATGCGGCTGGGAAGTTCCGCCTGCCAGGCGGCATCAGCGCGGCTGAGGCCGCGCTGATGGCAAAAGGCATCCAGCTCCGCTTCGCTGCCGATGCCGTGGCGGCGACACCAGCCCTGCAGGGCGGCCTGGCGATCCTGCTCCGGCAGGGCAATGGCTTCCACCGCAGCAGCGATGATCTGCTTGCGCAGCAGCGGCAGCAGCAGATCGTGCCGACTGAGCCAACGCCGCTGATCAGCGGTGATGGAAAAGCAGTCTGGGGTGGCGGCACCAATGCTGCGGGGCTGGATCGCCTCCATGGTTTGCCGAGATTCCATCAAGAGGATACAGAGCGCCGCCGGGCGAAGCCACCGGAGGGTCGATGGGCTTCACACTCTGGGCAGGTGATGGCCTCGACAAGACGGAAACCCAGCCGATGAACGTGCTGTTCGTGCATCAGAATTTTCCGGGGCAATATCGCCACCTGGCGGCCGCCCTGGTGGCCCGTGGCGATCAGGTGACGGCGATCGGCGGCCCCACGGCGCAGCCGCTTGATGGCGTGCTGCTGCATCGCTACAACCCCCTGCCAGCCGGTGGAGTGCCGGCCTGCCACGACTGGGCGGCCGACCTGCAGACCAAGGTGCTGCGCGCCGAGGCGGTGGCAACCCGGATCGACGCGCTGCGAAGCCAGGGGCTCAAGGTGGATCTGGTGATCGGCCATCCCGGCTGGGGCGAGCTGCTGGCCATCAAGGATGTGCTGCCCGGGGTACCGGTGCTGCACCAGCTGGAGTTCTTCTATCAATTGGCGGGTGCCGATGCCGGCTTCGATCCGGAGTTCACCAGGCCGGGCTGGCCTTCCCGGGCCCGCCTGCGCCTGCGGCGTGCGCCCCAGCTGCTGGCCCTGGAAGACCTCGACTGGGGCCTGGCGCCCACCCGATGGCAAGCCAGCACCGCACCGATCGCCTACCGCGATCGGATCAGCGTGATCCATGAAGGCATCGACACCCAGCTGGTGGCAACGCGGCAAGGTGCCGAGATTCGGCTGGAGCGGGCGGGCCTCACCCTGCGGCCCGGCGATGAGGTGGTGAGTTTCGTGGCCCGCAACCTGGAGCCCTACCGGGGCATTCACTGCTTTCTGCGGATGCTGCCGTTGCTGCAGCAGCTGCGCCCCCAGGCGCGGGTGGTGATCGTGGGCGAGGACGGCGTGAGCTACGGGGCGCCGCCACCAGGAGGCGGCAGCTGGAAGCAGGTGCTGCTGCAGGAGCTTGCCGGCAGGCTCGACCTTTCCAGGATTCACTTCGTGGGGCGCATACCCCATCCGGTGTTGCACGAGCTGTTCCGGATCTGTGCCTGCCATGTGTATCTCACCTATCCATTCGTGCTGAGCTGGAGCCTGCTGGAGGCGATGGCCTGCGGTGCTGTGGTGATCGGTTCGGCCACCGCACCGGTGCAGGAGGTGATCGAAGCGGGCCGCAATGGTTTGCTGGTGGATTTCTTTGATCAGGAGGGCTTAGCGAATGCCATCGCTTCGGTGCTAGCGGACCCCAAACGTTTCAGCTCCCTGGGCCTAGCGGCCCGCCAGACCGTGGTGGAGGGCTATGACCTGGCGAGCGTATGCCTGCCGGCCCAACTGGCGCTGGTGGATGAAGTGGCGGGCGGGCGATTGCCGGTGCTCAGGTGATGGTGAAGGACGTGTTGGTGAGCACCTGGCCGGGGGGGAGGGTGGCGAAGGCGATGGAGCCGCTCACGCCAGCGCCGTCTGCGTCTCTAACGCACAGACCCGAAAGCAGAATTGAGAACGTGATGGTTCCATACCTGAAAAGTGCTGATCTCCCAATGGTGTCTCGGATGCTGCCTTGGGCGATACCCCCGCTCACCGGCACATCGGAACAATCACACCTGTAGCAATCCAGGGTCTTGTCGTCACGATGAGGCGATTTAAGTGGATGGTCGCGAGAGTCTTTGCGTGGCACGAGCTGTTCTGCTGATCCAGCCGCCCCCCTCGCATGACGGAGAACCCTGGCTACCACGACCGAATCAATCCCGATCTGCTCAGCAGGATTCCGCTGCAGGCCCGAGCCGTGCTGGAGGTGGGCTGCGGCACCGGCGCCCTTGGCGCGGCATTCAAGGCCCGCAACCCAGGCACGTTCTATGTGGGGGTGGAGCAGCAGAGCGGGCCGGCCGAGCGGGCCATCGAACGCCTCGACCTTGTGATCAGGTCCGATGCGGAAGATCCGGAGCTGCGCCTGCCGCGCCTGCCGCCGATCGACTGCCTGATCTACGGCGATGTGATTGAGCATTTCCAGGATCCTTGGGCCACACTCCCCCGCCATCTGGCCTGGCTGGATCGAGATGGGGTGCTGCTGGCCTGCATCCCCAACGTGCAGCACTGGTCGGTGTTGACGGAACTGCTTCATGGTCGCTGGCCCGTGGCGGATGAAGGGCTGTTTGATCGCACCCACCTGCGCTGGTTCACCCGTCAGAGCATCGAGGCCCTTGTGGCCGGTTGCGGCCTGCACCTCCATGAACTGACGCCGCGGATTTTTCGCCCTGAGGAGGCCCAGGCCTTCGTGCGAGCGCTCGCCCCGGCCCTCGGCGCCATGAAGATCGATCCGAACGAGCTGCTGGCAGGGGTGGCGCCTCTGCAGTACCTGCTGCGGGCCAGCCGCCGCCCCCGCCAGCCCCTCCACCTTGATGCGCTCACGCTGCGCCCCCAGGCCGGCATGGTGGATGTGCGGATGACACAGCCGCTGCAGGCCCTCTCCAGCCAGCCGGCGATCAGCATCCGCTCCAGTTCAGGGCCCCTCACCCTGCTGCCGGCCACCTCCACGCTGCCCAGGCTGCTGATCTGGCAGCGACCGATGCTCTCGCTCACCGATTCCCTTGAGTCGCTGCGCCAGCTGCTGCGCAACGGTTATGTGATCGTCAGCGAATACGACGACGATCCCGGGCACTGGCCGGCGATTGCCGAGAATCGCCATCTCTGCTTCACCGGCCTGCATGCCGTGCAGGTGTCCACCCAGCCTCTGGCGGAGCGGATTCAGCCGTTCAATCCGGAACTGGCCGTGTTCGCCAATGCCATCGAGGCGCTTCCGGCTCCCCGGCCGGCGGAATCGGAGCCGGAGCTGCAGCGGCGCCCCCTGCGGCTGTTTTTCGGCGCCCTCAACCGCCAGGCCGACTGGACCCCCTGGATCGGGCCGCTGAACGAGGTGCTCAGGGCCGACCCCGATCGCTGGCAGGTGGAGGTGGTTCACGACCGGGCCTTCTTCGAGGCCCTGGCCATCCCTGGCCGGACCTTCACGCCCACCTGCGATTACCCCACCTACCGGCGGCTGATGGGGAGCTGCGACATCGCCTGGCTGCCCCTTGCCGATACGCCCTTCAACCGCTGCAAATCAGACCTCAAAGCCCTCGAAGCCGCTGCCCACGGTCTGGCGATCCTGGCCAGCCCCACGGTGTATGCCGCCACGTTCAAGGCGGGCCTGAACGGCCAAGTGTTCACCACGGCGGACCAGCTCAGGCAAGCCCTCACCAGCTGGCGGGCCGACCCCATGGCGATGGGCGAGCTGGGCCAGAGGGCCAGAAGCTGGGTGGGCGATAACAGGATGCTCCATCACCAGGTTGCGGCGCGGGAGGCCTGGTACAGAAGCCTCTGGGATCGGCGTGAACAACTCACCAGGCTCCTGCTGGAGCGGGTGCCGGAACTCCAGGGCTGAGGGCCGTTCAGCCAGCTTGCTTCCAGCGCCCCGATGAACCACTCCCTTCACCGCCGCCTTGCCCCCTTGGCATGCAGCGAATCAACGTTACGTTCGAAATCCAGGCGTTGATGCAGCTCGGTGGCGGCCCCAGGCAACAGCAGGCGAAGGCTGGCGACCGCCGGGATCAGCGCCGGCCTGTTCGTGGTCGGGCTGTTCGTGGCCGGGCTGTTGCTGGATATCCCTGCTCAGGCCCAACCAACAGACGGGATCGAGCCCCAGCCGCCACGGCCCTTGATCACCCCGCCTGAAACGGAGGTAGCCGACCTGGGCGGCGGCGATCGGGCCGATCAGGGCCTGCCGGCCGGCCTGCCAGCTCCCGGCCAGATGCTCAGCCTTGCCTATCCCCTGGCACGGCCCGCCACGGAGAGCGATCCCTTCGGCTGGCGGTTCTCCCCCTCCCGCCAGGCCTGGCGATTGCACACCGGCGTTGACCTGATCGCGGCAGAAGGAACGACCGTGCGCGCTGTTCTGCCGGGCCGGGTGCAGCTGGTGGAAGAGATCAGCGGCTATGGCCTCACCGTGGTGATCGATCACGGCAGGGGATGGCAGAGCCTCTATGCCCACCTGCTGGATGCCACGGTGCAACCAGGCGAGGCGATCAACGCCGCTCAGCCGCTGGGCCGGGTGGGCCAGAGCGGACGGGCCACGACGGCCCATCTCCATTTCGAGCTGCGGCGCCTGCGGGAGGGCCGAAGGGTGGCGGTGGATCCGGGGCCCCTGCTGCAGGCACCATTGGAAACCATGACAAAAGCTTGGATCAGTTCCGATCCTCCACCTTGAATGGGACGCCTGAGCGGACCCGTTCATGACTGTCGGCGACATTTTCCGGGATCATTCTTGCCTTCATCCTGCCCCCCTTCGCTGTAGCCACGCAGGTGGGCTTCAGTGGAGCGTTCTGGTTGAATCTGCTGTTCTGGCTGCTCAGCTTCGGCTTCTTTGGCCTGCCCCTGCTGGGCGTGATGTGGCCCGTGGCGGTGATTCATGCGATCTACATCATCGTGACGCGCAAATAACCTGATCCCTCCAGACCCTTTCAAGAGTTCTCCGAAAAAACAGAAGCCTGATGTCATCCAGCCTCAGGCATTCAGGCCCACCGGATGGCCGAATCAACGGCATCGCGATGCACGGATTCCACCAGCCATGAATGGGCGATACTGGATTCGAACCAGTGACCCCTTCCGTGTGAAGGAAGTGCGCTACCGCTGTGCTAATCGCCCGCACCTCCTGATCTTAAAACACTGCCAGCAGCCCCCTTCGACGCCCCAGCGCTGACCCTGTGGCCGGCCCTGGCCCTGCTCACTGCCTGCTGCGAAACCGCTCGCGACATCGCCACCCGCAGCCTGTTGCGCCGCAGCGGCTGGTCGGCAGGATTGGTGATGGGGCTGAGCTGCCTGATCTCGGCCCTGCTGACCCTGCCGTTGCTGCTGCTGGCACCCCCAGACGCCCGATCTGGTCAAGCTGCTGGTGGCCCTGGCGGCCAGCGGGCTGGTGAACAGCGTGGCGTTCTGGGCCTACGGCAGGGCCCTGGCCCGCGGCGATCTCAGCCTGGTCCTGCCGCTGATCAACCTCTCCCCCCTGGTCCTGCTGTTCAGCGGCTGGTGGCTGCTGGGAGAGCGTCCATCCCCGGGCTCCAGTGTCGGGGTGGCCTTGCTGGTGGTTGGCTCCCTGCTGCTGGCCCGCGGCGCTGAGCCTGGTGTCCGGCTGTTGCAGAGCCCCGGGGCACGGCCGATGCTGCTCGTGGCCGTGCTTTGGGGAGTGGCTGCCACCTTCGACAAGGTCGGTGTTCAGGCCAGCGGCAGCCTCACCTGGGTGGCCCTGTTCAACCTGGTGGTGGCGGCGGGGCTGCTCACCCCGGCCTGGCTGCAATCCGGGCGGAAACAGGGGAGCGTGGATCCGGTGGCCGGCGCCGTTGGCCAGCCAGTCGGCCCGCAGCGGCTGCTGCTGCTCTGCGGCCTGCTGCTGCTCTGCGGTCTGGTCGGCGCGGTGGGCATGGTCAGCCAGATGGAGGCCCTGCGATCCACCGCCGTGGTGCACGTGATTGCGATCAAGCGGCTCAGCACCCTGTTCAGTGCCGTCGTCGGGGTGGTCTGGCTGGGGGAAACGCGGGCTGGATTGCGCCTGCCAGGGGCCAGCCTGATGCTGGCGGGAGCGGTGAGGCTGCTCGCCACAGCCGGTGGCTGGTGACCCCCAGGCTCAACCCTCTGCCTCAGCTGGAAGGCTGAGCTGGGGAGGCTGGAATCAGGGACACAGCCGGTGTGGCTGGGCGGAACAGATGATCATGGCTCCCGGAGTAGAGCTTGGAGCGGGCCTGGCCGGGCTGTTGCAGGGCCGGACTGACCACGTAGAGGGTGGTGCGGATCAACTGGCGCTCCCGGCTGGTGGCGGCAAGCTCCCGCAGCGGCACCACCGTCAGCCACTGGTCGGGCCAGCTCACCCGATAGCCGATCGCCACAGGTGTGTCGCCTGGGTAGTGCTCCAGCAGGATCTCCTGAACCTCCTCCACATGCCTGGCACTGAGATAGAGGCAGAGCGAGGCCCGCAGGGCAGCGAGCCGCTGCAGGGATTCACGCTCGGGCACGCCGGTGCGGCCGGAAGCGCGGCTGAGCACGATCGTCTGGACCAGCCCCGGAATGGTGAGCTCGGCGTTGAGGGCAGCGGCGGTGGCCTGGTAAGCGCTCAGGCCCGGCACCACCTCCACCGCCAGCTCGGCTTCGTTGAGACGGCAGATCTGCTCGGCCAGGGCGCCATACAGGCAGGGATCTCCGTCATGCAGCCGCACCACCTTGAGGCCGGCTCGGGCCCGGTCGATCAGCAGCTCCATCACCCGCTCGAGGGTGAGGCTGCTGGTGCGGATCCGCTCGCAATGCGGCGGAGCCAGGGCGGCAATCTGGGGTGACACCAGCGAATCGGTCCAGACGAGAACATCGGCCGCAGCGATCGCCGCCGCCGCCCGCAGGGTGAGCAGATCGGGAGCACCCGGTCCTGCCCCGACAATCAGGACGGGGTGACTCAAGAGCCGCCCCCTTCCGGAGCTGCCAGGCCTGGATCGGGAAGGGCGCGGCGGCGGCCGTACAGCCACCAGAGGCCCAGTGCACCGATCGCCACCAGCAGCAGGCTCATCAACTGGGCCATCCGCAGGCCGCCCTCGCAGAAGGGGGGCAAGGAGAACAGGCAGAGCGGATCGGTGCGGAGCCCCTCGATCCAGAACCGCCCCAGGCTGTAGGAGATCAGATAGACGCAGCTGAGGGCACCGTTCGGCAAGGGGATCCTGCCCCGCTCACCCAGGCGGAACAGCACCAGCAACAGGGCCAGAACCCCCAGATTCCAGATCGACTCGTACAGGAAGGTGGGGTGGAAGAAAGGTTCATCGATGAACGGTGCCGGCCGGTTCATCGGTGGAATCGAGAGCTTCCAGGGCAGATCGGTTGGAACCCCGAAGGCTTCGGAATTGAAGAAGTTCCCCCAGCGGCCGATCGCCTGGCCGAGGGCCACGGAGGGAACCAGCACATCCAGCAGGTTCCAGAAGGCCAGCTTGCGCCAGCGGCAATAGACGATCACCGCCAGGGTGCCGCCGAGCAGGGCGCCATGGATGGCGATACCGCCCTGCCAGATCGCCAGGGCGCTCAGCCAGTTGAGTTGATACTGGCGCCACTCCAGCAGCACGTAGTAGAGGCGGGCACCGATCACGGCCGCCAGCACGAGGATCGGCAGCAGGTCGGCGATCAGGGCTGGATCGATGCCGCGGCGCCGGCCCAGCCGGGTGGCGAGCAGCAAGCCCACCAGCACGGCGATGGCGATCAGCAGGCCATACCAACGCAGAGAAATGGGCCCCAGATCGAACAGGAGGGGGCCCGGGGAACTGAAGCTGGCCAGATCAACAGGGGAGAGAATCAAATCCCTTCAGCGGCCTGCACTTTCTCCACCTGCTTCTTCTTCAGCACCAGCAGGATCTGGGCGAGCACAACAGCTGCGAAGAAGGCCAGCATTCCGTAGATCCGCACGGGGTTCTGCAGCACGATTTCAGCATCAAGCTGGCCGAAACCGCCCACATTGGGATCATCGGAGATCGGTGCTCCTGCTTCCACGGCATCGCCGACGGCAACCAGGACGGCAGGGCCTGCGGGAACCGTATCGCTGACACTGGTGCCATCGGCAGCGCTGATCTCCACCACCGTGGCTCCGTTATCGCCAGGGCTGATCGCGCTCACCGTGCCGCTTGTGGAGGCGTTGTAAACGGTGTTGTTGCTCTTCTCACCGGTGGGATACACCTGGCCGCGGCCGCGGTTGCCACCGACGTGAATGGAATACTTACCGAAGTGAATGCTGCTGTCAGCGCCTGGATCTGGAGAGAGAATCGGGAAAACGATCTCCTGATGCTGATCGCCGGGGAGGGGACCCACCAGGAGGATGTTCGGATCGTTCTCGCTGTACTGGGTGTAATACACACCGGCGGTTTCCTCCTTGAGCTCCTCACTCAGCCGCTCCGGAGGGGCCAGCTTGAAGCCATCGGGAAGCATCACCACCGCTCCGACGTTGAGGCCGCTGCGGCTGCCGTCCGCCCCCACCTGCTGAACGGCGGTGTCGTAGGGGATCTTGACGACAGCCTTGAAGACGGTGTCAGGCATCACGGCCTGGGGCACCTCCACCTGGGAGAGCTTCTTGGCCAGGTGGCAGTTGGCGCAGACGATCTTGCCCGTTGCTTCCCGGGGATTCTCGTAGTTCTGCTGAGCCCAGAAGGGATAGGCCCAGCTCGCCTGGGGAGCTGCCAGCAGCACGCTGAACAGCAGCAGCGTGGACGCCAGCAGGGAGGGCAGCAGCGGGGAGAGGGTGCGGCGCATGGGTGGAGCGGACGGGCGGGGAAGGGGGGAATGAACGCGGACGATCAAGTCCACCAGGGCTTGTCACCGGTGCGGAAGTCGGTGTCGGACCATTGGCTCAGGAAGACGTTGTCGTTCTCGACCGTGACGTTGGCGAGAGCCAGGGAGAGGGGCGCGGGCCCGCGCACCACCTTGCCGGTGGCGTCGTACTGGCTGCCATGGCAGGGGCAGACGAACTTGTTGGCGCCGTTGTTCCAGGGCACAACGCAGCCCAGGTGGGTGCAGATCGCGTTGATGCCGTAGCTGCCGATCGCCTCGGGGCCCTCGACCAACAGATAGGTGGGATCCCCTTTCAGGCCCTGAACAAGACTGCGATCACCTTCTTTATGGGTGGAGAGCCAGCCACTGGCCGTGACGCTGTTGCCCAGCTCGTCTTTGGCGGTGGTGCCGCCACCACTGCCGGCTGGCCGGGGCGGGATGAAATAGCGGGCCACGGGATAGAGAGCCCCCAGGGCCACCCCGGTGACGGAACCGAAGGTCAGCAGATTCATGAACTGCCGACGACCCATTCCGGGCACGTCGCTCGCTGGGATCTGGGTCATAGGGACGTTCCTTGCAGCCAGTCAGGCGTGGCGCCCATTATGACCTTTGCGCTTCCCGCCTTGCTTTGTCCCAACAGGGATCCGCCCGCGCCGCGCAACATGCTGTTGTGGAATGGAGCTTCCCGCTGCCGTGATCCCAGCCGATCCGAGCCCCAGAACCGATCGCTCCGAAGCCGAAGGGCCGCTTGGATTCGAGGAACTGGTGCAGTTGCTGCAATCCCGATGGCAGGCCTCCTACGACCTCCAGCTGGTCCAACGCCGGGGCCGGCTCCATCTCCAGGTGATGTGGGCCTATCTGGAGCAACAGTCCTTTCCGCTCGATGCCGAGGCCTACGCCAACAAGCTCGAGGCCCTGCTGGAGGTGGTCAACGGGCTGGGGGTGGCCGAACAGGTGCGCCAGTGGTTGCGCACCACCCGGGACAAGCCACGGCTCGGCAAGGCGATGAGCCTCACCTTGGAGCCGATGGCGGGAGGTCGCAGCAGGGAATTTCTGTTATGAGGCGGCCGGTGGCGGCGCCTCTCCCCGCAAGCGTTCGGCCAGGGCCACCAGGGCCACCCCCAGCAGGAACAGGGCCGAGATCGCTCCGGTGAGCAGAAGCATGGTCACCGGGTCGGTGGAGGGGGTCAGCACCGCGCCGGCCAGGGCCGCCACCAGAAGCACCGACCGCCAGGCCGCCAGCATCGTGGTGGCACGGATCAGGCCGAAGGCCCCGAGCAGCAGCTGCAGCACCGGCAGTTGAAAGGCGAGGCCGGTGGCCACCATCAGCAGCAGCACAAAATCCAGATAGCGCTCGATCGACCAGATCGGCTCGACCACATCGGCGCCATAGCTGATCAGAAAGCGCAGGGCCGCCGGCGCCAGGGCCCACCAGGCGAAGGCGAGACCGGCCAGGAACAGCACGGCCGAGCCCGCCACCGCCGGCGCCACCAGGCGACGCTCGCGGCGGGTCAGACCGGGCAGCACGAAGGCCAGCACTTCGTAGAGGATGTAGGGAAGGCTCAGGCTGAGCCCGGCGTAGCCCGCCACCTTGATCGACACGAACAGGAACTCCCCCGGGGCCAGCTGCAGAAAGCGGATCCCCTCGGCAGGCACCTCCAGCAGCCGCACCAGGGGCCGTGCCAGGGCCAGGCAGCCGGCAGCCGCGAGCAGCAGCACCAGCAGACTGCGCAGGACGCGCCGCCGCAACTCCTCGAGGTGCTCCACCAGGCTCATCTCCACCTCGCCGGGGAACTCATCGAGGCGGCGGAGTGGGGGTGACGGCGGCTGCAGGACTGGTTCGTTCATGGGGCTGATCCTGCCGTCAGGCTAGGGAGCAGAGACCGTGCTGCGTTCAGCAGGGCCGGGGCGCGGCCCGGGTCGGCCCACATCACCTCCCCACCGCGATGGCGCACCGTTCCGGGTCCAGCCCCGGCGATTCTCTGCAGCTGCTCGCTCGGCACCATCACCACGGCCACCCGTCGGTTGCCCCGGGCCCGGCTGAAGTGGGCCGCCAGGTCGGCGGCTGCCTGCAGATCCCCTTCCCCGGTGGCTGTCTCCGATCCCTTGAGGATCACGTGGCTGCCCGGACACTCCTGGGCATGGAACCAGATGTCGCCCCGACGGGCCTGCCGCAGGCTGATCCAGTCGTTCTGGCGGTGGTTGCGGCCCACCTGCACCCGCACCCCCCCCGGGGTGAGCAGCTCCAGGGGCTGGGGGGTGGCGGCCGATTCCGGCACTGCCGAGCGGCGGCGGCGGCCCTGCTGGTCAGCACCACGGCGAGCCAGCATCGCCTCGACGTCCTGCTCCAGGGCCAGCAGGTCGCCGGGCTGCTCGGCGTGCTGCTCCAGGAAGATCAGACTGGCTTCGATCCGCTCCAGGTGGCGATTGTGGAGCTCCAGTCGCGGCCTGATCGCCTCCACGGAGCGCCTCAGGCGGCGGGCGCGCTTGTAGAGGGCCTGGGCCTCACTGATCTGCTCCCGGCTGGGGCTGGCGCTGCAGAGCAGGACATCGGCCCGTTGCTGCAGGGCATCGCTGCCTGCCACCTGGTCGAGCAGGGCCTGCTGCTCGTCCCGCTGGCGCTCCTGCCGCGTGCGGGCAGCGAGCAGCCGCTGCTCCAGGTGATGGCGTCGCCTGATCGCCTCCTGCTGTGCCAGCAGCGGCCCGTAGTAGGCAGCCAGCGATCGGTTCAGACCGCCCGGGGCAGCCGCCGCGCCCCAGCAGCGGTAAGCGGTGGCACCACCTCTGGCGAAGCCGAAGCGCTCCTGCTCAAGGGCGCCGAGCCACTGCTGCCACCGGCTCCAGAGTTCCGCCCACTCGCTCTCACGCAGCTCGGTCACAGGCAAAGCCAGCAAACGGGCCGCCTCACCAGGCTGATCTCCGGCCAATTGCAGCGCCAGGGCGGGGCTGACCCCCTGGTAGGTCTGCTGCAGGGCCTTCTGCAGGCTCACCGGCACGAGCGCAAGGCGACGGCGCCAGTGAGCCATGCTCTCGTCACTCCGGGGCCGGTCCGCCTGCAGGGGTGGCGGCGGTCCGTAGGCATCACCGCTGCCGATCGGCCGCAAGCGCGACTGCTGCTGACGCACCTGCCGGGCCAGGGTGATCACCCGGCGCTGGCCATCGAGCAGGAACACATTGCTGTGGCGGCCCATCAATTCAACGATCAGATGGCGGCTGATCGGCTCACCCGGCCTGGGGGCGAACTGGAGGTCGACCACCCGCTCCCAGCCCTCCTGGACCAGGGCCACCAGGGCCAGGCCGGCCAGGCCATGCTGCAACTGCTGGGCCAGGGTGCTGCCCTGACCCTGGCGGGGCGGCGGATCGATCGCCAGCAGGCGTGGCGCCTCAGCCAGCCAGCTGATCTCCAGCCAATGCCGACCCTGCTGGCTGCGCAACCCCAGCTGCAGGCTGTGGGGGGTGGGTTGCTGCGCCTTCTCGAAGCGGCTGGGCAGCAGCAGCGGCCGCAACTCCGCCAGCACCGCCCGCAGCGTGGTGAGATCGATGGCCTGGAGGGTCGTGGCGTTCAACGGAGCGGCGACGCGGCACGGGCTCCCTACTCTGCTGTCTGAACGGCACAGGCAGGCCATGGCGGCAGCAATCGCAGCGGGGATGGCGGCGGGGATGGTCGAGCCGTCTGTGCCCGGTCGGCTCAGTGTGATCACCGGCCCGAGCGGTGTCGGCAAGGGCACCCTGATCGCCGCCCTGCGCCAACGACACCCGAACCTCTGGCTGTCGATTTCCGCCACCACCCGGGCTCCCCGGGCTGGTGAGAGGGAAGGCGAGCACTACTTTTTTCTGCCGCGGCAGCGCTTCGAGCAGTTGGTGGAGCAGGACGGACTGCTGGAGTGGGCCGAATTCGCCGGCAACCTCTATGGCACCCCGCGCCAGCCGGTGGAGCAGCAGCTGGCCGCCGGCCGATCCGTGCTGCTTGAAATCGAGCTGGAGGGGGCCCGGCAGGTGCGCCGCAGCTTCCCGGCGGGCTTCCAGGTGCTGATCAAGCCGCCTTCCTTCGCCGAACTGGAGCGGCGCATCCGCGGCCGCGGTACCGAGAGCGTCGAGGCCATCGAGCGACGGCTGACCCGGGCGCGCCTGGAGCTGCAGGCCGAGGCCGAATTCGATGCCGTGCTGCTGAACGGCGTTCTCGATGAGGCCCTGCTCCAACTGGAAACGTTGCTGGGGCTGCCTGCTGAGCCGGCGGCCTCCTCCAGCGCCTGAGGGCTGTTCATGAAAAAAGCGGCCCGCGGGCCGCTTCAAAGGGATGGCTTTGCCGAGCTCAGAGGCGGTGGATGATCAGGTCGGGGAAGAGGCGGAAAATCTCGATGGTGAGTCCGGCGGTGAACGTGAACCAGATGGCGGCCACGACGGGGGCAGTGGTGAGGAACTTCTTCATGGTTCGAGGGATCAGCGGGGGGAAACGGTCACTTTGGAGTCGGCTTCCACCATGGCTCCGCCGACAAACTCCTTGAAGGCAGCCAGGGGCCACACTGCGGCGCCGAGGGTGGATTTGAACGCCAGGGGCATATCGATCTGGATTTCCCGCATGGTGGCGTCCTTGCTGCCGCGGATGGCGATCAGATAACTGCGCCCGGCCCAGCCGATCGTGCCGGCGATGTAGAGGAAGAGGAGGCCAGGGATCAGGAAATCACCGGCGTGGCTCCAGCGACCATCCACGATCAGGCGAGGCAGGCCATCGGTGCCACAGAGGGCCTGGCTGTAGTTCTCGAAGCGAGCTTTGGCCTGGGGGGTGCTGGCGGCACTGGCGCGGGCTTGAAAGCGAGGGCTTTCAGCGCAGGGGGTCAACCCGGCGATATCGGCATGGGCCGCTGGGGCGAAGCCGATGATCAGCAAGGCGGAAATCAGAACGGCGAAGAGGCGGCGCATCGTGTCCGGTACCTGGGAATGACCTGCCGCAGGGCAGGATGTCACTGGCGGACAGTAAGAGAGTTCCAGGGAGCCCATGCCCACGGTTCTAGCCGTCGAAACAAGTTGTGACGAGTCGGCGGCTGCCGTGGTGCGCGATCGCCAGGTGCTGGCCAGTGCGGTGGCTTCCCAGATCGAGGAACATGCCCGCTGGGGTGGCGTGGTGCCGGAAATCGCTTCCCGCCGCCACGTCGAAGCCCTGCCGCAGTTGATCGCCGAGGTGATGGCCCGCTCCGGCCTGGCTTACCGCGAGCTCGACGCGATCGCCGCCACCGCCGCTCCTGGCCTGGTCGGCGCCCTGCTGGTGGGGTCGATCACCGGCCGGACCCTCGCCAGGCTGCATGGGCTCCCCTACCTGGCCATCCATCATCTGGAAGGACACCTCTGCTCGGTGCAGCTGGGGGAGCCGCTCCCACCAGGCCCCTACCTGGTGCTGCTCGTCAGTGGTGGACACACGGAACTGATCCGGGTGGACGGCCCTGGCTCCTACAGCCGGCTTGGCCGCAGCCACGACGATGCCGCCGGCGAAGCCTTCGACAAGGTGGCCCGCCTGCTCGGACTGGCCTACCCCGGCGGACCGGCGATCGAAGCCGCCGCTGTGGGCGGCGATCCCCTGCGTTTCCGCCTGCCCCAGGGACGGGTCTCCCGCCCGGCAGGAGGCTTCCATCCCTACGACTTCAGCTTCAGCGGTCTGAAGACGGCGGTACTGCGGCTGGTTCAGAAGCTGGAGGCGGAGAACCGGGCGAGCGGGGCGTCCGATCTCCTGCCGATCGCCGATCTGGCCGCCAGTTTCGAGCATGGGGTGGCCGAAGTGCTGGTGGAGCGCAGCTGCCGCTGCGCCCACGACCATGGGCTCGGCACGGTGGTGCTGGTGGGCGGCGTGGCTGCCAACCGCCGCCTGCGGCAGAAGCTGGAGCGCCGTTGCGGCGAGCTGGGCCTGGCCTGGCGCGTGGCCCCGCTGAGCTACTGCACCGACAATGCGGCGATGATCGGCGTGGCTGCGGCCGAGCGCTTCGCCTCCGGTGCCCGCAGCTCCACGGCCCTGGGGGTGGCGGCACGGCTGCCATTGGAGGAAGCCGATTGCTTATACAACCCCTCTGGTTCTTTTGGTTTCCCGTAAGGTGAAACCATCATGTTGGGAGGCTCTGATGGCTGCAGCTGAGACCAGCGATCAGGGTCTCGCCGCCGGCCCGGACCAGGCCAGAAGCGATAACCAGGCCCAGAACCCGGAGCAGCCCCATGCCGGAACCCCGGAAAGCCAGGCTGAGCACAGCCTTCTGGTCGGTCCCGACGAGCTCAATGCCTGGCGGCGGGGATTCACCCCTCAGGCCGAGATCTGGAACGGACGACTGGCCATGCTCGGGCTCTCCCTGGGCATCGCGGCGCTTCTGCTGATCAGGCTGCTCACCCAGCCCTGAGCCGGGCAGACCAGATCAAGCCTCAGACCCGGCCCCTCAGAATCTGGGCGAGTTCGTTCGGCCGATTGCTCATGACAAGTGCCGCTTCTGCCTCCACCCTGCCGCTCTGCACCAGCTCCGCCAGGGACTGATTGATCGTGTGCATGCCGTCAAAGGCGCTTCGGGCCATGATCTGCTCCACCTCATCGAGCTCGGCGCGCCTGATGTAATCACGGCAAGCATCATTGTTGATTAAAATATCATGAAAAGAGGCCATCTTGCCGTCCGTTGATTTCAGCAGTCCCTGGGAGATCACGGCAAGCAACGATTCCGAGATCGCCTCACGAATGTTGTCCTGTTCCTGCGGTGGGTACATCCCCATGACCCGCTCCACCGTCTTCACCGCTGAGTTGGTGTGCAGGGTACCCAGCACCAGGTGGCCGGTCTGCGCCGCCTCCATGATCGTGGTGAGGGTTTCCCGGTCGCGAATCTCACCGATCAGGATCACATCGGGGTCTTCCCGCATCGCCGCCCGCAGCGCCGTGCTGAATTGAGCCGTGTGGCGTCCCACCTCACGCTGGCGGATCAGGGAGCGCTGGCTGGTGTGCACAAACTCCACCGGATCTTCGATGGTGATGATGTGCTTGTTCTGGGTGGTGTTGATCCACTGGATCATCGCCGCAAGCGTTGTGCTCTTGCCGCTGCCCGTGGGGCCGGTCACCAGCACCATTCCCTTGCGATAGGTGGTCAGGGTTTTGAGCACCTCCGGCATCTGCAGGGCATCGAGGGTCGGTATGACCTGGGGAATCAGCCGCAGCACCATGCCGGCCCCCCGCAACCCATCGAAAAGGTTGATCCGCAGCCGCGCGAACGAAAAGGCGTGGGAACCGTCGTAATCCTGTCTGTGGAGGAACTGATCCAGCTCCACCGGGCTGAGAATCTCCCGCATCCAGCTCTGGAACTGAGCCAGTTCAGTGGGCGGCCAGCCCGTGGCTCGCATTTCCCCCCGGGCGCGAAAACGGGGCTCCTCCCCCACCCCCAGGTGCACATCGGAGAAGCCGTTGGTGTGGGCGATCCGGACGATCTCCTCCAGGCTGGCCGGCAGCAGGGCGGCCTGGACACCGGCAGGACTGGCCGCGGCAAGCGGCGGCAGGGGCGGCAGGGGCGGCGGCGAGGGCGGCAGGGGCGGGGCGTTCGCAACGCCAGGAATCACCGACTCCGGCATGGGGCTCAAGGCTGGACGCTCATGACAGACAGCATTGCTCGGATCGGCCCATCT
Source organism: Cyanobium sp. ULC082 (assembly GCF_977927535.1). Lineage (NCBI taxonomy): Bacteria > Bacillati > Cyanobacteriota > Cyanophyceae > Synechococcales > Prochlorococcaceae > Cyanobium > Cyanobium sp. ULC082. Next base: position 59,744 of record NZ_OZ376397.1, on the reverse strand, counting down.
GTCATCGCTCCCTCCAGTGACCTCTGCATGCTTCCTTAGGATTTCCACCTCTGCCCCGGTCCTTTTGATCGCCCCTGCACCGTTGGTCAGCATCGTGCTCGGCACCAGGCCTGAAGCGATCAAGCTGGCACCGGTGATTCTGGCCTTCCAGGCGGCCACCGACCTCCGCACCAGGGTGGTGCTCACCGGTCAGCATCGCGAGATGGTGGCCCAGGTGATGCAGTTGTTCGGCCTCAACGCCGACCGCGACCTCGCCCTGATGGCGCCGCGCCAGACGCTCACCCACGTCACCTGTGCGGCGCTGCAGGGCCTGCGGGACGAGTTCAGCGAGCATCGCCCCGACCTGGTGCTGGTCCAGGGGGACACCACCACCGCCTTCGCCTCCGCCCTGGCGGCCTTCTACGAGCAGATCCCGGTGGGCCATGTGGAAGCTGGACTGCGTACCGACAATCTGCTCGATCCCTTCCCGGAAGAAGCGAACCGCCGCTTGATCTCCCAGCTGGGCCAGCTTCACTTTGCCCCCACCAGCGTTTCCGAGGCCAACCTGAAGGCCTCGGGAGTGGTGGGGAGGATCCTGGTCACCGGCAACACGGTGATCGATGCCTTGCTGCGCATGGCCGAATCCGCTCCCCAGCTGGAGTTGCCCGGCCTCGACTGGCAACGGCAGCGGGTGATCCTGGCCACCGTGCATCGCCGCGAGAACTGGGGTGAACGGCTTCAGTCGATCGGCAGGGGCTTCCTGGAACTGCTGGATCTCCATCCCGACACAGCCCTGCTGCTGCCCCTGCACCGCAACCCCACGGTGCGGGAACCCCTCGAAGCCCTGCTGGGGGGACATCCGCGCGCCTTTCTCACCGAGCCCCTTGATTACGACCGGCTGGTGGCGGCGATCCGTGGCTGCACCCTGCTGCTCACCGATTCCGGGGGCCTGCAGGAGGAGGCCCCGGCCCTGGGCAAGCCGGTCCTGGTGCTGCGCCGCACCACCGAACGTCCCGAAGCGGTCAGCGCCGGCACCGCCAGGCTGATCGGCACCGCTGCGGAGGCGATCGTGCGGGAGGCGAGTCTGCTGCTGGACGATCCGGCGGCCTATGCCGCGATGGCCCAGGCCCGCAACCCTTTCGGCGACGGCCAGGCGAGTGGCCGGATCCTGGAGGCCTGCCGGGCCTTCCTGGCCGATCGAAGCCTGCAGCCGGGCTAGTCGTCGTTCGACTTCTTCGCCCATGGCGGCAGGTCGATGAAAATGCGGGTGCCCTGCTTCAGGCCATCAAGAATCTGGGAGTTTCGGCCGCTGCTCGCCCCGAGGCTGACCGGCTGGAAAGTGGGCTGATCGTCCTTGCCGACCAGCAGGACTCCAGGCCGTCCGTTGCGGGTGACGACCGCCACGGTGGGAACCAGGGTCTGGGCCGCCAGGGTGCCGGTCTGGAAGTCGATGTCTGCGGTCATGCCGATCCTCAGTTCGCCCTGGGGATCCACCAGCTGAAGCTTCACCTCGAAGGAGGTCACGTTGTTGGTCTTGACGGCGCGCGGGGCGATCTGCCGGACCCGGGCGGCAAAGCGTCGATCGGGAAAAGCATCCACCCGCACACTGGCGGGCTGGCCCTGCTTGATCCTGCCGATATCGCTCTCCGGCACGCTGGCCACCGCCTCCAGCCCCTGGGCGAGCTCCACCACGGAGGAACTGGACGCACCGGCATTGGCGGATGCGGATGTGGTGGGGGTGACGAAGGCGCCAGGATCGGCGAAGCGCTGGGTGATCACGCCGTCGAAGGGGGCGCGGATCGTCAGCTCACCGCGTTCCACGCCGCGCTGGCCGCTGCGCTGACGGGCGGCATCCAGGGCGGCCTGGCTGGTGAGCAGGCGGGTGCCGAACGAGGCGAAGTCGTCCTGGCTGATCGCCCCCTGGGTGTACAGAGCACGACGGCGCTCGAATTCAGATCGGCTGCGGGCGTACTCGGCTTCGGCCTGGCGGACCTGGGCCTGCAATTCCTGTTCTCGATCCCGCAGATCACCACTGTCCATCAGGGCGATCGGCTGACCCTGCCGCACCGTGTCCCCTTCCACCACATAGAGCTTCTCCAGCACACCGCCGCGCTTGGGGCTCACATTGACGCTGCGGGCCGCCTCCAGTTCGCCGGTGGCGGTGACCGTGCCGGGCAGCGTTCCCCGCTCGGCAAGAACGGTGAAGGCGGAGAGATTGCGCTGGGCCGAGGCGCGCTGCCGCTGCCACAGGCCAAAGCCAGCCGCCAGCACGATCGCGACAGCCAGGCCTGCCCAGAGGCGACGGCGGGATTGGCGGCCGGGCTTGACGGGCCGGCGCCCGGGCGGCGGCGGGCTGGCCTGGGCGGGCTGGCCGGCGGTCTGCTCCGCCGGTGGGGCGGGATCGAGGGTGCGGGTGGAAATGGGGGCGCTCCGGTCGCTGCCTCCAGTCTTCCTGGTGAGGGCGGAAACTGTGACGTCTCCGGCCGCCGGAGGGCCCAGCCCTAGATTGCTGTTCATGCTCAAAGCCGGAATCGTGGGCCTGCCCAACGTGGGCAAATCCACTCTCTTCAATGCGCTGGTGGCCAATGCCCAGGCCCAGGCAGCCAATTTCCCCTTCTGCACCATCGAGCCCAACGTGGGCATCGTCGCGGTGCCGGACCCCCGCCTGAAGATGTTGGCGGATGTTTCCGCCTCAAAGGAAATCATCCCCACCCGGGTGGAGTTCGTCGACATCGCCGGACTGGTCAAGGGGGCCAGCCAGGGTGAGGGGCTGGGCAACAAGTTCCTCGCCACGATCCGCGAGGTGGACGCGATCGTCCATGTGGTCCGCTGCTTTGAAGACGACGACGTGATTCATGTCTCGGGCAGTGTGGACCCGGTGCGGGACGCCGAGATCATCAACCTGGAGCTGGGGCTCGCCGATCTGGGCCAGGTGGAGAAGCGGCGCGAGCGGCTCAGGAAACAGCTCCGAACCAGCAAGGAGGCCCAGGCTGAAGACACGGCACTCGGACGGATCCAGTCCAGCCTGGAAGCGGGCGGCGCCGCCCGCAGCGTCGAGCTCAGTGAGGAGGATCTGGCCCAGATCCGGCCCCTCGGCCTGCTGACCCTCAAGCCGATCATCTATGCCACCAACGTGAGCGAAGACGACCTGGCCCAGGGCAATGACTTCTGCCTGGCGGTGGAAGCCCTGGCGGCCCGCGAGGGCGCTGAAACCGTGCGCATCTCCGCTCAGGTGGAAGCGGAGCTGATCGAGCTGGGCGAAGCCGAGCGCACCGACTACCTGGAGGGACTGGGGGTGAGCGAAGGGGGCCTGCGCAGCCTGATCCGCGCCACCTACCAATTGCTGGGCCTGCGCACCTACTTCACCACCGGCGAGAAGGAAACCCGCGCCTGGACGATCACCGCCGGCATGACCGCACCCCAGGCCGCTGGCGTGATCCATACCGATTTCGAGCGGGGCTTCATCCGCGCCCAGACGATCAGCTGCCAGCAGCTGATGGAGGCCGGCTCCCTGGCTGAAGGTCGCACCCGCGGCTGGCTGCGCAGTGAAGGCAAGGACTACGTGGTGGCCGAGGGGGATGTGATGGAGTTCCTGTTCAACGTGTGAGCCAGGCAGGTTCAACTCACCAGACCAGCTCGGGGAGATTGCGGAACGCCTCCCGGACCCCCGTGCTCCATCCGGCGCTCAGGGCCTGAAAATAGGGGTCGCCCTCCAGGAAGCGGCGACGATGGCGAATCTGGAGGCTGTCGCGCTGATAACAGACCAGATCGATCGGCATGCCAACCGAGAGGTTGCTGCGCATCGTGGAATCGAAGGAAACCAGCACACATTTGGCTGCATCGGCCATCGATGTGCTGGGAGTGAGGACCCGATCGATGATCGGCTTGCCATATTTTGCTTCGCCAGTCTGCAGAAATGGAGTACCTTCTCCCACTTCAATGAAGTTGCCTTCGCTATAGAGACGGAACAAACGCGGCGCTTCTCCCTTGAGTTGGCCGCCGAGGATGAAGGAGGCGTTGAACTTCACAGGGGCACCCTCCAGAAAAGCGCTGTCGCGCTGTTCGATCTCGCGCATCGCATCAGAAACGATGCGGGCCACGTCAAACATGGTGCCTGCGGTGAAGAGATTTTCAGAGCCATCCTGCAGAGATCCCCGCTGCTTCAGCAGGCTCACCACGGCCTGCGTTCCCGCCAGATTTCCTGAACTGAGCAGAATGATCACCCGATCACCCTCACGCTCGAAACAGGTCATCTTGCAGAACTTGGCGAAATCATCCACCCCGGCATTGGTCCGGGAATCGGAAGCGAACACGATGCCCTCCTTCAGCAGGATGCCGACGCAGTAGGTCATTGCTTGTCTGTTTAGGTCTCAGTTTGACAGGTTGGCCTGACCGGCTTCAGCTGCCCGTTGATCCGTCGGTTCGCCTTTCTCTTCGTCCTTCTGTTCGTCGGTCCAGACCTTGAAGGATTCCAGCGTTGCCCGGCCAAAACTGGTGGTCAGGGCGACATCGGCCGCATCCCGACCGCGGGCGATCAGAATCCGCCCGATCCTTGGCTTGTTGTTGCGAGGATCAAAGACGTGCCAACCTCCGCCAAGATAAGCTTCGAACCAGGCCGCAAAGTCCATCTCCGAATAGGGCTCAGGTTCACCGATGTCACTGATGTAGCCCATGCAATAGCGGGCTGGAATGTTCATGCAGCGGCAAAGAGTGACAGCGAGATGGGCAAAGTCACGGCAGACACCCTCCTGATCCCGAAACACTTGATGGGCCGTTTTCGTGGGGCTGGTCTGTCCGTAGTTGAAGCTGATGTGGCTGTGCACGAAATCACAGATGGCCTGCACACGCTGCCAGCCCGGGGCCACACCATCGAACAGCTGCCAGGCCGTTTCCGACATCAGGTCTGTTTCGCAGTAGCGGCTGCCCAGCAGAAACAGCAGCACCTCCTCCGGCAGGGTCTGCACAGGCTCCTGATCCAGCCAGGGCAACACGGGATCAGGCAGGCCGCTGTCGGCCACCACACCGTTGCCCCGCAGCGTGATCAGGCCGGCGGGGGCCAGGATCCTGCTGCAGCAGTTGCCATAGGAGTCCCGGTAGGTCTGAACGGGAACCTCGGGTGTGAGCACCAGACGATCGGGCTGGATCAGATCGGCAGCGCGGCTGTCGTTGATGCTCAACGTCAGGATCATCGGCGTGGGCGTGGGACATCGGTAGACCAAGGCGTAGCCCACCTGAATCTGCAAGGCTGTGGCCTCAACGGGGATCGGTCGGCTCTCGCCTGGAACGGGGATATCGACTGGATTCATCTGTCTATCGATTCATCCTAAGTCGGTTGGTGGCTCTCAGCCCACTTGCCGCGGCGATCCGGCAGCGCTGCCGATCACGGCGGGGAGGCAGGCTTCCAGCGCCCCGGCGAGGCGTTCCGTCCAGGCCTCCAGACCGGCTTGGTGGTCGAGGAGGTCCTGGCGCACCTCAAGTTCCACGTGGGGAATGCCCCGTTGTTCGCCATGGACAAGGATCGTGTAATCGGATTCATCGCCCACGGCATAGGGCTGGTTGTCCCCCACCACCAGGGCCCGATCGCGGCGGAGCCGGTCGTGCATCAGCCGCCCCAACCTGGAATCGCGGCCGTAGAGCACACCCACCTGCCACGGCCGCTGCTCATCCATGAACAGCGGTGTGAACGTATGCAGAGCCACCAGCACGGTGGGGTGGCCCCGAACGGCCCGTCGATCGAGCTCCTCGGCCAGCCGCCGGTGGTAGGGCTCGAACACCTCCTCGACCCGCTGGCGGATCTGCTCCGCCGTGAGCTTTTCATTGGCTGGAATTCTGGTGCGTTCACTCAGCACCGGAATCGAGTCGGAAACCCCAGGGGGTCGGTTGGCATCGATCACCAACCGCGAATAGTTCTGAAGGAGGAGAACCGCATCAAGGCGGGCCGCAAGTCTGCGGCCCAGTTCGGCCACCCCAAGATCCCAGGCCACATGCGTGGCCAGTTCAGCGTCACCAAGGCTCAGCTGCCCCAAGCGGCGCGGAATGGCCCGCCCGGCGTGGTCGCAAGTGAGCAGGCAGGCCGAGCGACCCTGGGGACGCAGGAGCTGAAAAACCGCTGGGTCGTCATCGGCCAGCAGCTTGGCCAGGCCGGGGCTGAGCGATTCCGACATGGCAAGAATTCTCTCTTGTTTATTCAGCAGACTGGTGCAAGGCCAGGGGGACCGGCATCGGCGAGAATCGAGATCCACGCGGTGCCTGCCATGACTCCAGCCCAGGACCCCCCCCCGGCCGAAACGCCCCACAATTTCGCCGCTCAGAAAGAGCTGCACCAGCGCATCCGCAACGACCCCGACTACGACGACTGGGAATACGGCACCGAGCCCCTGCCCCAGGAGCAGGGGGGCTGGGTGGCACACCCCAAGCCATCGCCGAGCTCAGAGCCCAGCTCAGCCGGGCCGCAGTCCCCGGGGCCGGGGGTGAAGGCGACCTAGCTGGGAGACCAGCAGCAGACCCAGCAGTGCCAGGGCCGCCATCAACGACCACAGCCCGGCCCCATGGCCCTGGCTGTCCAGCAGCAGGCCGCCCAGGAGCGGTGCCACCAGAGCACTGATCGCAAAACACTGCGAGAACAGGGCCATCGCCGTTCCCTGGTGGGCGAGCGGGGCGAGCTCCAGCACCGCTTCGCTGGCGGTTGGCAGGAAGGCGGCTTCAGCGGCAGCCAGGGGGAACTGGGCGGCGATCAACACACCGGTGCTCTGCCAGCCCAGGCTGGAGAGCGCCAGCAGACCACTGCCCAGAGCGAAGCCCACCAGGCTCCAACCCAGCCCGAGCGCCACCGGCCGATCGGCAAGCCAGCGCCCGATCGGCCACTGAAAGCTGAGCAGCAGGGTGAGCTGCAGACCCATCAGCAGGGCTCCCAGGCTGCTCGGCAGGGGTGGGCGGCCCAGTCCGCCCCGCACCAGATCAAGCGGCAGAGCGCTCTGCAGCAGCACCACCATGGCGGTGCTCAACACCGTCACCCCCAGCAGGGGCAGCAGCGGCAGGATCCAGCGCCGCCTGGGGAGCTGGCGGCCGCCGGGTGGCAGGGGTGCCGCTGTTGGCAACGGGTAGCGCAACAGCAGAGCCAGCAGCACCGCCATGCAGACCATGTCCACCAGGTAGATCCCCCGCAGGTGATCGAAGCTGGCCAGCACCGCGCCCAGCAGCACCCCCAGGGCGATCCCCATCGCATCGGCCGTGCGCACCAGCGCATAGGCGCGGCTGGATGGCAGCGGTGGGCAGCTCAGGGGCACCGCCAGCTCAATGGCGGGCCAGTAGATCCCCATCGCCACACCCAGCAGAATCTGACCGACGACGAAGGCCACGAACGTGGTGGCCGTGAGCAGGCGACCGTCGGCCAGCACAGACACAACAGCCGCCACCAGCACGGGTTTCGTGGTGTTCAGCCCCCTGTCGATCAGCAGCCCGCAGAGCAGCCGTCCGGCCGTGCCCGCTAGCGCAGCCGCCGCCAGGCCCAGGCCCACCGCCGTGGCGCTGAAGGCCTCCTGGTGGAACACCACGGGGGTGAGATAAAGCACGCCGCCGGCTCCCAGGCTCGCCACAAGACGAATCAGGCTGAGTTCGCGCAACGGCGCGGGAAACTGGAGGAACCAGCTGAGGCTGCTTGCTCCCGTTCGAAGGTGTGTCAAACCGCTGCCGTTGGCTGCCCGTCCTGCTGGCCAGTCTGCTGCTGATGGCCCCGCCACCGGTTGGGGCGGCCGGGCAGCTGGAGGTGCGGCTCGATGGCCTCGTCCTGCCGATCGAACTGGATCAGCTGCAGGCCTGGAGCCGGAATCCACGCCGCTCCCGCACCGAGCTGGGCATCTGGCTGGAACTGCTCGACGACCGCAGCCGCGCTGACCTGGTCCTCTTGCTGAACAGCCCCCTCCTGCCGGATCGCGGCCTCGCCCTCCAGTTGCTGCAGAGCTGGTCGGGCCGCCAGGTGCTTGATGAGGTGGGGGAGCTGTTGAGCACCGATCAACCCGGCAGCGGCGCCCTGCTGCTCTCCACCCTGCGCAGCCAGTTGCAGAAGCCTGAGCCATTCACGGCGATCGACCTGCTGCTGGCGGTGCCGGCCCGGCGGCTTTCCCTGGACCTCGACGGGGTGCTGGCCCTGGCTGCGAGCTGGCGGCAGCAACTCGAGCAACAGACTGTTGCGCTTCGGCGTCTGCGCCAATTGCCCTTGCCGGCTCAGCAAGGTCCTGCGGCGGCTCAGCGACTGGCAGCCCTCAATCGGTCCATGCCGCAGCGGCGTCTCCTGCTCAAGGTGGCCCACCGCGATCAGCCCCTGGAGCTGGACCTGTGGGGGGCGGCGGCGCCGCGGCGGCGCGCCTGGGTGCTGCTGATGCCCGGTCTGGGTGGCAGCAGCACCCAGCTGAGCTGGCTGGCGGAGGGGCTGGCCCAGCGGGGCTGGCCCGTGCTGCTGGTGGAACACCCCGGCAGCGACGAGAAAGCCGTCCGCCAGCTCCTCGATGGTCGGCGCCCACCACCCGGGGCTGAAACCCTGCCCGATCGCCTGGCCGATGTGGAGGCGGTGCTCAGGGCCGAAGCCGTTGGAGAACTGCCGCGCCTGGGCGGATCGGTTGTGCTGATGGGCCACTCCCTGGGCGGCCTGTCGGCCCTGATGGCGACGGGTGAACGTCCGGTGCCCGGACTGGAGCAGCGCTGCAAGCGCGCCCTCAAGGGGATCCCGCTGATCAATCTCTCCCGGCTGCTCCAGTGCCAGCTGGCCCAGGTGAACCTGCCGGATCCCACCCCACCCCAACGGCAGGTCACCCCGGTGGAGGCGGTGGTGAGCCTGAACGGTTTCGGCAGCCTGCTCTGGCCGGGCCGGGGCCTCGATCAGCTGAAGGCTCCTCTGTTGATGGTGGGGGGAAGCCTCGATCTGGTCACCCCACCGGTGAGCGAGCAGCTGGGTCTGTTCCTGCAGCAGCGCGATCCCCGCAGCAGGCTGGCGCTGGTGGAGGGGGGCAGCCATTTCTCGCCGGTGCGGATCACCGACCAGAAGGAAGCCATGCTTCAGCTCGGCGAACAGCTCGTCGGGGAGGAGCCCCTGCGCGTGCAGGAGCTGCTGCTTGGCCTCAGCGCTGATTTCCTGCTCGCGCTGGAAACCGGTACCGCCCTTCCCCCCCAGCAACGGCGGCAGGACGGGGTCCGCGCCTACGTGCTTGATCAGGCCGAGGCACAGCTCTGGAGCAGGCGCCTCAGGCGCTGACCGACAGCCTGATCGGCTCAGAAGCTGATGCGGGGATCCAGCAGGGCCACCAGCAGATCAACAGCCACGCTGACCAGCACCACCAGCCCCGCCACCACGACCACGATCCCCTGCACGAGGGGATAATCCCGCTGACCGATCGCCTCCTGCAACCGGAAGGCGATGCCCGGCCAGGAATAGGTGACCTCGATCAGCAGGGCGCCGCCGATCAGGGAGGCCACGGTGATGCCTGTGATCGTGAGCACCGGCAGCAGGGCGTTGGGCAGGGCATGGCGGAGCACCACCCTGGTTTCACTCAGGCCCCGGCCGCGGGCCGCCTCCACGTAGTCGGAGCGCAACGCCCGGCGCAGGTTGAGCCGCAGGGCGTTGTCGAAGATGCCGCTCAGCAGCAAACCGAGGGTGGCCGCGGGCAGCACCAGATGGCGCACACTGCCGCTGAACTGCTGCCAGTTGCCGTTCCGCAGGCTGTCGAACAGGAAGAAGCCCGTGCCGCTGGGAGCCACCAGGCTGGCGGGGAAGCGGCCACCCACCGGCAACCAGCCCAGCCAGACAGCAAAGACGAGCTGCACCACCATCGCCGCCCAGAAAGGTGGCAGCGCATAGGTGCCGATGCCATAGAGGCGCCCGGCCAGATCCACCTTCCCCTCTGGTCTGGCGATGGCGCTGAACCCCACCGCCAGACCCAGCAGGGCCGCGATCAACAGGGCACAGATTCCCAGTTCCAGACTGGCGGGGAGACTCTGCCCGATGATCTGGGCCACCGGGGTGCCGTTGGTGAGCGACAGGCCCAAGTTCCCCTGCAGCAGATTCAGCAGAAACTGGCCGTATTGAACGATCAGGGGGAGGTCAAGGCCGAGCTGCTGGCGCAGGGCAGCGCGGGCTGCCTCCGGCGCCCGCATCCCCAGCAGGGCATCGATCGGATCACCCGGAGCCAGCCGAAGGAGCAGGAACACCAGGGTGGCGATCAGCCAGAGCATCACAGGGGCAAGCAGCAGACGGCTGGCCAGATACCGTGCCAACTGACGTCGACGGCTCACCGCTTCTCCTCCCGCTTCAGGCGGCTGAAGTCCAGCCGGCCGGATCCATCGAAAACCGGCTGCCGCAGGCTCAGCTGGGCCCAGGCCCGCGGCGACACCAGCCAGACGGGGATGTAGGGGGAGGCCAGGGCGGTTTCCCGTTGCAGGCTGCGCAGCAGGCTCAGCCGCTGATCTCCCTCCAGGCTTTCGCTGCGCCGCAGCTCGGCATCGAGGCCAGGACGGGTCCAGAAGCTGCCGCTGGCGGCACTCGCCCCCTTGAGACAACGGTTGCCCTCACTCTTGTCGCAACCGAGCAAGGGAATCAGATAGTTGTCAGCGTCGGGGAAATCACCCATCCATTCGAGCAGAATCGCGGCAAAAGCTCCTTCGCCGAGCTGACGGTAGGCGGTGGTGGACTCCATTCCCGAGATCTCAAGCGTCACGCAATCGGCCAGATCCCGTTGCAGCTGGCCCTGCCAGGTGAGGGCGAAGAGTTTGTCGGCTGGGATGTTGGAGCGGAAGGTGAGCGGCAGAGTAAGCCGCTTGCCACTGCAGTACCCCGCCTGGCGAAACAGACTCCGGGCCCGCTCGGGATCGAAGGCCGGCCAGGCTTCCGGCAGCGACCCCGGCAGGCTGGGTGGGATCAGCTGCCGGAGCGGGCTGCGCAAGCCATGGCTGACCCGCTCACTGATCAGTCGGCGATCGAGGCTGTGGGCCAGGGCCTGGCGCACCAACAGGTTGTTCAGAGGCGCCTGGTCGGTGAGCAGGGTGAGGTAACCGATCTCCAGCGCCGGTCCCACCGCCTCGCGCAACGTGCCGGCTGAGGCCGAGCGATGCAGGGCGCGCTGCTGATCTCCCTCCAGGCTTGTGGAGAGGAGCACGTCCACTTCGCCGCTGCGCAGGGCGCCGTAGAGGGCGGTGGAATTGCTGAGATTGATCAGATCGATGCCCCGATTGGCGGCAGCCGGGCCCCAGTAGCCCGGGAATGGCTTGAGCCGCTGCTGCTGATCGGTGAAAAAGGTCAGCTGGTACGGCCCGGTGCCCACGAAGCGCTCATTGAGGAAGGAACGGGCATGGTTCCGGTAGGCCGTTGGCGAAAGCGGAGTGAGATTGACGGCGCTCAACAATTGGGGCAAGGCCGTGAACGGGCGCCGCAGCCGTAGTTCCAGCTCATAGGGGCCACTGGCCCTCACGCCGGCGATCCGATCGCCCAGCAGGTAGCTGAGCTTGCCGATCGCCAGGAACCGCTCCAGGCTGAACACCATGGCGGCAGCGTCGAAGCGGGTGCCGTCGTGGAAGCGCACGCCCCGGCGCAGGGGCACCCAGGCGGTGAGCCGATCCGGACTGAGCCGCGGCGGGGCGGTGGCCAGGCGGGGCTGCAGCCTGCCGTCGCTGTCGATCGCGTAGAGCGGATCGCCGAGGGCGCTGAGCAACTGCATGGCGCCGAAACTGAAACCGGCGGCCGGATCGGCCGAATCGATGCGGCTGCGGGCTGCCACCACCAGGCTGCCGGAGGGCCTGGAGACCTGACAGGCGCTCAGCCCGTGCAGCAGCACCGCCGCCAGGGAGAGGGAAACCAGACGCTTCAGAACAGGCAAGCCGTCGACGATGAACCCCGGGATCAGCAAGAGCCATTCAAAACCAGGATGGTCTGCCGGCTCGGCGCAGCTCAGAGGGCGCGCAGACAGGCGGCCACCCGCTTCACTTCAACCAGCTCGCTGATCGTGGCCAGGGCAGCCCGGAAACGGGCTTCGGGCACCGCATGGGTGATCACCACGATCTCGGCATGGCCGGCCGAGGTTTCCAGCTGCACGATTGACTGAATCGAGACCTCCTCGGCGCCGAAGCATCGCCCGATGGCCCCGATCACCCCGGCCTGATCGCTGGTCTGCAGCCGCAGGTAATTCCGGTGGCGGCTCTGGGCGCCATCCACCAGGCGGCAGCGACGCCAGGAGCCGGCCGCCAGCAGCGGGTCGAGGCCGGCGCCGGGTCCCCCCACCTGGCGGATGCTGGCGATGTTGAGAATGTCGGCGACCACGGCCGAGGCGGTGGGGCCCGCCCCGGCACCAGGCCCGTAGAACATCACCCGGCCGATCGGATCGCCTTCCACCAGGATGGCGTTGTTGACGTCGTGGACCCCGGCCAGAGGGTGGGCCTTGGGCACCAGGGTGGGATGAACCCGGACGTCCAGTTGCTGGGTCCCGTCGGGATCGGTGCCGATGCTTTCGGCGACGGCGAGCAGCTTGACGCAGAAGCCCAGCTGGGCGGCGTAGTCGATATCCCTCGACTCCAGGCTGCTGATGCCTTCTGTGGGGATGGCAGCGCGCTCCACACCGCCGCCGAAGGCCAGGCTGGCCAGGATGGCGATCTTGTCGGCGGCATCACCGCCCTCCACATCGGCGGCCGGATCGGCCTCGGCGTAACCGAGCGCCTGGGCCTCGGCCAGCACCGCCGCATAGGCCGCCCCCTCCGCCGCCATGCGGCTGAGGATGTAGTTGGTGGTGCCGTTGATGATGCCGCTCACCCGCACCAGCCGGTTCCCACCCAGGGACTGCTTCAGGGGTTCGATGATCGGGATGCCGCCACCCACAGCCGCTTCGATCAGCACATACACCCCACGGGCCGCCGCCGCCGCCGCAATCTCCTCGCCATGGCGGGCGATCACGGCCTTGTTGGCTGTCACCACTGATTTGCCCGCCGCGATCGCCGCGAGGATCAGGCTGCGGGCTGGCTCCAGGCCGCCGATCACTTCCACGACGATGTCGACGGCAGGGTCGTTCACCACGGCCAGGGGGTCGGTTCTGAACAACTCGGCGGCCAGGGCGATCGGCCGGGAGCGGGACGGATCGCGAACCGCCACCCGCCGCAGCTTCAGTTCAGCCACCAGGGGATGACGACCTTCCGGCGTGGAGAGGATCTCGGCCACACCGGCTCCGACGGTGCCGAGCCCAAGCAAACCGATGCCGATGGTCATGCCTGGATTGCCATGAAGCCGTTGATCCTATGAATCAACAGGCGTGAGGGCGGCCGCCTGGCTCTGCATCATCCTCAGGATGTTGAGAAATCCATTCGCCCGCGATGGGGTGAGGCTGGCCTGCAGACCGGTTTCGGCCAGGAAGGAGGAATCCAGGCCGCTCACCTGCTGGGGGGTCAGCCCTTCGAGCCCCGTTATCAGCAGAGCAAGCAGCCCCTTGGTGATCTGGGCGTCGGAATCGCCCTGCCAGTGCAGCCTGCCCTCGAGCAGCTGACCCACCACATACACCTGGGAGACGCAACCCTTCACCTTGAAGGCATCCTGGCGAAACTCCTCGGGCAAGGGGGCCAACTTGCGCGCCAGCCAGAGCACGTATTCGTAGCGGCGCTTCGGATCACTGGTGCCCCGCAGCTTTTCCACGATCTGATCGAGGGCCGCACTGCCGCTGCTCATCGGCGCCGAGAGGGGAAGCGCCAACCGGCCATGGCGGCCAGGGTCCACCCGAGGCTGCCGAGACCACCGAGCAGAAGAAGATGGCGCAGGATCGGGGAGGTCGGGGGGGGGGATAACGGCCCCTCGCTGACCTGATCGATCTGGGGCTTGCCCTTGCTCACGGGCAGGTCGAGAAAGTCGCGATGGCCAGGCCCGCCATCGACCTGCACTTCCCAGGTGCCATCCGCGTACTTGGGAAGGTTGAAGGCCAGTCGTCCGCTGGCGTCCATCTGGCCCAGCTCCACCCCCTCCCCGCCCCCGGGGGGAACCAGCCGCACCTTGGCTCCGACAACGGGCTCACCGGTGGAGAAGCGGCTCTCCAGCACCAGCCCGTCCCGCAGGGATTGCAGCCGATCCAGGCTGCTTTCGATCGCATGGGCCCTGGCCGGCTCCGGCCGGACAGAGCTCAGCAGAGTGGCAGCAGCAGCGACCGTGAAAGCTGTGCGACGAACCAGCATGGAGGCTTGAACCTGGCCATGGCGCCACTGGGCAAGGCGGGAGCGGAAGGAGTGAGCGTTCATGGTGCGCTTGGTTCCAGGACCTCCGGCCCGGGGGGAGGAAGCCAGAGGAAGGCAGGCTAAAGGCAGATCAGGACGCGGACCAGCGGCTGGCCGCCGACTGACCCTTGCCGGCCTGGACCATCCGAACCATCGAACTGACCATCATCGAGAGGGCCTCGCTCGGCTCGGCGCGCTGGCCCAGCTCGGCGGCCATGACCCGCTCCGGCGCGGATTCGCCACCGTGGCTCCGGGCCCCGGTGCGGGAGGCCGGGGAGGGGCGCTGGGGAAGAAAACCGGGGGACTGGAACGGCTCGGACCTGAACGAAGCGTTCGAAGAGACGTTCAAAACGGGAAAAGTCGCGCAGCTTGATCCTGGCAAATCGAGCTGGAGTTGGTGGCCCTTGGCCTCAGGGCTCAACAGGTTGCAACCATTCCAGGCCCCGCTCGGTGAGCCAGCCATCGAAGGGAACATCCCAGGGATCGCGTGGCAGATGCTCCACCTGGCATCCGGCTGGCGCCACGATCACAGCCGGAACCGCCCGCCAGAGCGGGTCGCTGCGCAGGCGGTCATACCAGCCACCGCCGTAGCCCAGGCGGAAACCGGCCCGATCAAAGGCCAGGGCGGGCACCAGCAGCAGGGCCAGGGAAGCGGGCCGGAGCTCGCCGGCAGGGGACTCGAGCGGGGCGGGAATGCCGCAGGCGTCGATCGCCAGGGGCAGGCCAGGCCTCCAGGCCTGGTAGCAGAGTGTCTGGGTGGCGGAAGACTGACGGATGGCCGGCAGGGCCAGCCGCTCGGGCAGGGGAGCAGCCAGCCCTCGCAGATCCGGCTCCCCGGCCAGCGGCCAGAACAGCCCAAGGCGCTGCGCAGGCCCCACCAGCTCCGGCAGGTGGCGGATCGCCGCCTCCAGCAGCGGGGCCTGGGCCAAGACGCAGAGAGCCTCGCGGCGGCGGCGCCAATGGCGACGCCAGGTCGGCTTGCTGTCCGAAGCTCCAGGCGGTGAGCCTGTCACCGCTGGAACCAGCCGGTGAGGGCCACGGCCAGGGCATCGGCGGCGTCGTCGGGTCGCGGCGGCAGCTCCAGGTCAAGCTCCCGCATCACCGCCTCCAGCACCTCATCCTTGCCGGCATGGCCCGAGCCGGTGAGGGCCAGCTTGACCTGCATCGGCGGGACCTCCACAACCGGTACCTGCAGGCGAGCCAGGGTCATGATCACGACGCCCCGGGCCTGGACCACCGAAATCGTGGTGCTGGAGCGGTAGAAGAAGAACTTCTCCACCGAGGCCAGGGCGGGCCGCCAGCGCCGCACCACCCAGCGCAGATCCCTGGCGATCTCAACGAGTCGGTCGCCCTCGGGCTGGCCAGCGGCGGTCTGGATCATGCCGCAGTCGAGCAGGGACAGAGGTGGGCCGGTTTCGATCAGGCCATAGCCAAGGCGGGCCAGACCAGGATCGATGCCGAGGATGCGCATGCCGGCTCAGCCGGCCAGGGCCAGCTGGAATGCACTGCGATCGCTGGGCTCTCCCCGATCGAACACCTTGCAGAACATCTTGATCACCCGGTCACCGGAGTCGATCTGCTCGAGCGGGTCCTTGCGCAGCCGGTGGCGCAGGCAACAGGCCACCACCCGGGCCACATCAGCGTCGTCCACCTCGGTGCGCCCCTCGAAGGCGGCCAGTGCCCTGGCCGCCCGGTTGATCACGATGTCGCCGCGCAGGCCATCCACATCCAGCTCACCGCAGACCGATGAGATGCGAAGCCGAAGGTCGTCGTCGATCTGCACCGAAGGGAGCAGGGCCTGGGCGCGCACGGCCCGCTCCTGCAGTGCGCTCTGGCTGGACTGGTGGGTGGCGGAGAAGCGCTCGGGGTCGGCATCGAAGCTGGTGCGCTGGTCCACCACCTGCACCCGCAGCTCGGCTTCCCGCACGGTGCGCACCTCCACACTCATGCCGAAGCGGTCGAGCAGCTGCGGGCGGAGTTCGCCCTCCTCGGGGTTACCGGAGCCGATCAGCACGAAGCGGGCCGGATGCCGCACCGAAACGCCCTCCCGCTCCACCGTGTTCCAGCCCGATGCGGCCGAATCGAGCAGCACATCCACCAGGTGGTCATCGAGGAGATTCACCTCATCGACATAGAGCAGACCGCGGTTCGCCTTGGCCAGCAGACCCGGCTCGAAGGCCTTCACCCCTTCACTGAGTGCCTTCTCGATGTCGATCGTGCCGCAGAGGCGATCTTCCGTGGCGCCCAGGGGCAGATCCACCATGGGCACCTGGCGAGGCACGATCGGCAACACTTCGCCCTGCTCGGCCCGGGCCTGCACCTCCGTGCTCTGCAGGTCGGGATCGGTCGGAGAACTGTTGTAGGGGTCACCAGCCACCACGTCGATCTCCGGCAGGAGATCGGCCAGGGCCCGGATCGTGGTGGACTTGCCAGTGCCCCGATCACCCATGATCATCACGCCGCCGATGCGGGGATCGATCACGTTGAGCAGCAGGGCGAGCTTCATCTCCTCCTGCCCGACGATGGCGGTGAAAGGGAACACCCTGCGTTGGCGGGTCTGACTCACGGGCGAGGGGCCGGCACGGATTCGGATTGTTTCACAACTGACGCGGCCGGCAGCAGGGAAAGCACCTGGGGTGGGGTGGCGTCAGCGGGGTAGATCAGCCTGACCCGAACCTGTCGCCTCTGCCCGGGGGCCAGGCTGATCCGACCCAGCGCCGGGCCCTGCTGCCCCTGTCGTTGCACGAGATGGAACCAGCGACGGCCGCTGGGACGGCCCGCCTCGCCATCGAGGCCACTCACCTCGACGGTGCCCCGGAACATCACCGGCCGGGCCGGCTCACGGTTGAAGCTCAGCCCCCCCTTTGGTTGATCGCTCTTGCGGGGGGATTCGATGGCGAGATCAAGCGCCACGGGTCGGTCGGTGTCGTTGATCAGGGGTATCCCCAGGTCGTACTCAACGCCGTAGTTGCCATGGGCAGCCCAGGCGGTTCCCGGGTAGAAGGCGGCCAGCTCGGCTGTCTGAACCTGGCCGGTGCCGAGGCTGCCGCGCTCCAGGGAACTGATCGGCCAGGACACCGGGGCGCTCTGCACCGAGAGCTGGGCCCGGCAGGGCTGGAGCGGGCAGGGATCGATCAGCTGGCCCCGCCAGCGACTGCCCTGCTGCACTCCGCTCACCCGTGAATAGATGATCCCCCCCTTCTGCCCCCTCGGGGTTGGACTGTGCTCCCTGGGGCTGAGCCCCCCCCGCAACAGGCTGGCCCAGGTGCGGGCGTCGGGGGGCTGGTCGCTGCCGAACGCCGCCAGGGTGGCGATCTGAACAGGGCCGTCACTCTCCAGCCGCAGCTGAAGATTGCGGCCATTCAGCAACGGGTCAAGGCCCTTCACCGGGATCGGCAGCGCCACCAGGGTGGTGAGCTGGTCGGCGGCAAGCCGCCACTCGCTCGGGAACAGGGGACTGCGCCGATTCAGCAGCAACTCCGCCGCCACCCGGCTGCCCGGTCCGGAGAAGGCCGTGCTGCCGTCGTGGGCGACCACCGCCGGCAGGGGCAGGAACGGTGCTCCAGGCTGGCTGGGATCGGTGGACTGGGACAGGGCCGTGGAGCCGCTGATCAGCCGCAGGCGCACCGGCCTGTCGCCTGCAGGCGCCGCCACCACCCCCAGCCAGAGGGTGGAGTCGAGCTGCTCCGGTCTGCCGGCATACACGTGGTGGCTGAACAGCTCGAAATGACCCTGAAGGGGCAGATTGAGATGGGCCGTCGGCACTTGAAAAGCCTCGCCGGCCAACCGGCCGGTGCCGTTGAACGTGGAGAGCAGGATGCCCGGCTGGATGATCAGCTCTGGGTTGTTGTCATTCACCACCAACAGCCGATCCAGCCCTCCAGGCAGGGGCCTCACCTGCTGGGGACGCCACACCGTGGGCGAGAGCGTCGAGGAGAGAGCGGGCTGCGAAGTGGGCTGCGAAGTGGGCTGTGCCACCGCCTCAGCCTTCGGCAAGAAGGACGTCAGAAAGACAGCCGGGAGAACAGGCAGCAGGGCCGGCAACAGGCCAGGCAGGAGACGCAGCATGGCAGGGGAGATCAGCGGGGTTGGGGAACAGAAGCGCTTCGTCCCACCAGGGTTTCGCTGGCGGCGGCGGCCATCGCGCGGATCAGCTCCGCGGAACGGGGGTCATTGAAGGGACCTTTGACCATGAAGGCCGCCACGGCCCGCTGGCCATTCGGCAACTCGATCAGGCCGGCATCGGCGTAGGCGATGCCGATATCGCCGGTCTTGTTGAGCACGGCGATCCCCCTGGCCAACAGTTCGCTGTCCGGGTCGCTCGAATCCAGGCCAAGGCCCTTGAGCAGGCCGAGGGGCAGCAGGGTGTTGGTCCTGGAGGTGGCGAGGATCGATCGGAAGTGGTCCCGGCCGCGGGGGCTGAGTTTCTCGCCGGTATCGACCAGAGCGATCGAGCGGGCGAGGTCGCGGGGGCTGGTGGTGTTGGTGCCCTCCAGGTCGGGCAGCCAGTTGTTCAGCACGGTGGCATCGAGGCCAAGGGCCTGGAAGCGGGCATTGAGGGCGAGCTTGCCGCCCAGCCGTCTGATCAGCAGGTTGGTGGCCGTGTTGTCGCTGACCCGGATCATTTCGGTGGCCGCTTCCGAGAAGGGGAAGCGAGTGCCGATCGGTCGACTGGCCATCCAGCCCGCCCCGCCCCCGATCACCTCCTTGGTGAGGGGGAGCGGATCGTTCCAGCGCAGCTTGCCGGCATCGAGATCCTCCAGGCCCGCCAGCAGGATCGGTGTCTTGATCGCGCTGGCGGCCGGCAGGGGAACGTCCGGATCGAGCTGGGCGAAGCGGCCGTCATCGAGCACCAGCAGATAACCGCCCACCTTGAGATCCTTCTGGGCCGCGGCCAGGGCCTTCCAGCGCTGGCTGAGGGCGGGCAGTTCCCGCTTCGGCTCGAACCGACCGAGCGGCAGGCCCCGTTGCGGCAACGCCACCGGACTGGTGGCCGTGTTCAGCCTGGGGGTGTTCATCGCATCCTGGGCCAGGCGGGGGGCGAGTTGCTTCAACACCGTGCCGGTGAGTACCCCCAGACCGACGCCCAGCACCAGGAGTCGGAGGACCAGGGCAAGGGGCTGAAGCCAGCCGGGGGAACCTGGACGGGAAGAACGGCCCGAACGCACGGCGGCTCAGAAGCGCAGGGATCTGGCAGGACGTTAAGGGGTCCGGGCGCGGCAGGCCCAGCGCAGCTGGCTCACCATGCCGCGAAGCAGGGCCACCTCCTCGTTGCCGGCCTCGGCCCGTTGCAGCAAACCCCTCAGCTTGGCCATGCGGGCCTGGGCGGTGTGGGGCAGGAGGAAACCCACCTCCAGCAGCAGCGCTTCGGCATCGAGCAAAGCTCTCTCCAGGGCTCCCCGCTCGGCGGGCTCGGGCCGCCCCGCGGCCGATGGCCGGTTGGGGGCCTGCAGCTGAGTCAGACCGTGCAGGCTGATCGCCACGGCGTGCGAAAGGTTCAAGGAGGGGTAGCCAGGGTCGGAGTCGATGCGCAGGATCCGACCCGCCTGAAGCAGTTCAGCGTTGCTGAGGCCATGGTCCTCCCGCCCGAACACCAGGGCTCCTCTCCCGCCCGGCTCCGGGCCGCCCTGCAGCCAGGCCAGCACCTCGGCGGCAGGAGCGGTCGGCATGGGTTCCGGTTCCAGACGTCCGCTGGTCGCCACCACCCGGCCACAATCAGCGATCGCCGCGGCCAGATCCGGATAGAGCTGCGCCCGCTCCAGCAGAGGCTGGGCATGGACCGCCATTCGCCTTGCCTCCGCTCCGAGGTGGTCGCAACGGGGTGCCACCAGACGCAGGTCGTTGATCGAGAAGTTGGCACACAACCTGGCCACGCTCCCGATGTTGATCGGGCCGGCCGGCTCGACCAGCACGACAACCGGCGGTGCGCTCACGCCAGGGCGTGCAGATGGGCGATCAGATCAGCCATCGCCTGGGGATCCGGCTGAAAGCGGGGCATGGGCGGCGTGCGGCCACTCACCACCTGGCGAACCAGCTGGCGATCATTCTTGCGCTTGCTGATTCCCTGCAGATTCGGTCCGACCAGCCCCTGGCCGGCGATGCCATGGCAACCGGCGCAGTTCATTCGGAACAGGCGCCCGCCGTTCTCGGCCGAACCGTCGAGCTCCAGGGTCTGACGGGTGTAGGGGTCGCTGCGGGCCGCTGGCAGCACCACAAGTGAGAGCAGCACGCAGGCACAGGCGGCAAGCAGCACCAGAGCTGTGATCAGACCCTGACGGGGGGTGCTGTCTGGCGCAGGTGGAGAGATCTCACCGGTCACGAATCGTTCAAAACTTCAGGACTGCTGCCCTCATCATGAAACAATCCCTACCAAGGCGTGTAACCACTTCTCCCCATGATTGAACCCCTTCTCTGCGGCATCGTGCTGGGTCTGGTGCCGATCACGATCGTGGGCCTGTTCGTGGCGGCATGGAACCAGTACCGCCGGGGCAGTGCCCTCGGCTGAGCAGCATCAGGCTGGTGCTGCCGTATCGGCGTCGATCCTCCAGCATCCAGCCGGTTGGCGCTTGAGCCGACAGCTCACTGCCACATTCAAGGATCAGCCGCCCGGCAGGGGCCAGCCAGTCACCTTGGTGGATCGCCGCGCAGATCGTTTCCTGCAGACCTGAGCGGTAGGGCGGATCCACGTAGATCAGATCGAAATCCCGGTGGCCCACCTCAGCGGGCCGTCGGGCCGGGGTCATCTCCAGCAGCCAGGCTGGCAGCGGCCGGCAGACCACTCTCACCGTGCTGGTGGCCGCGGTCCCGGTCTGGACAGCGGTGAGGTTCGCCAGGGCCGTTGCCGCCATCCGACGGTCCTGATCCACCGCCACCACTGCCGCGGCACCGCGCTGCAGAGCTTCACAGCCCATCACCCCGCTGCCGCAGCAGAGATCCAGCCAACGGCAGCCGGCCAGGTCGGCGGCGAACAGATTCATCACCGCCAACCGCACCCGAGCGGTGGTGGGCCGGGCCGTGTTCCCCTGAGGACTCAGCAGCTTCCGCCCCCCACTGAGACGGAGGGTCACCGGTCTTCGCGCTCCACCCAGGTCAGCCAGCGGCGCAGCATGCGCTGACCCTGGGGTCCGGACTTCTCCGGATGGAACTGGCAGGCGGCGAGATGGTCCTGCCAGACGGCTGCCGTCACCACCGTGTCGCCGAAGGCAACGGCGGCAGCCAGGCAGGCGGGCTGCTCGGGCACTGCCGCATAGGAGTGCACGAAGTAGACCCAGGCGGGTGGACTGCCTTCCGGCAACAGTGGGGTCGGGCGGCAGGCGATCAGGGGTGCCCAGCCCATGTGGGGGACCGGCTGGTCGGGCTGGCTTGGCAAGGCCCGTACGCGGCCCTTCAGCAGACCCAGCCCCCTGGCGTCGCCTTCATCACTGGCCTCGAACAGCAGTTGGAGGCCGAGGCAGATGCCGAGCAAAGGCCGGCTCCGATCACTCCAGGCCAGGATGGGCTCCACCAGACCGGAGCTCTCCAGACGTTGCATGGCGGGATCGAAGGCTCCCACCCCCGGCAGGATCAGGGCATGGCAGCCCTGCATCGCCGCGCCGCTCTGGATCAGTGCCACCTCGCCCCCCAGGCGTTCGATGGCCCTGGCCACGGAGTGCAGATTGCCCATTCCGTAGTCGATCAATCCGATCCGGCTCATGGCGGGGGCAAGCTCAGGTGGAAAGGGAGCAGAGGCGCTGTTCAGGGTGCTGGAGATCCGGGCAACGCGGCAGATCAAGTCCGTTGAGGTGGTCGATCAGCTGGTACAGCCGCCCGACCCTGCGTTGATCGAAATCCAGGCGCAGGCAGGGGCGAATCGCGCCGGCTTCATCGTGGCCCTCGGCAGCTTCGATCCGGCCGTTGGTCGACAGGTCGGCGAACCGCTGCTGAATCTGAACCAGCTCCGGCCCGGGCAGCGGGGCATGCAGGAACAACTCCACGCCATGGTCCGATGACCTCAGGGCATGGAACACCCGGTAGAAGCCCCGGATCAGCGCAACGGCCTCGGAGGCGCTGTGCGCCTGGCGCAGCAACTGGAGATCCTCAGGGGCAATCAGCCCCCGCTGGGCCAGACCTGCCTGGAGCTGCCGCTGCCACTGCCCCCAGAAGTGATCGTCCTCGGGAGCCAGCAGCACCAGTGGGATGGGCGGAGTGCGGCCCGTCTGAATCAGGGTGAGGGCTTCGAACAACTCATCGAGGGTGCCGAAGCCGCCAGGCAGCACCACCAGGGCATCACTCTCGCGCAGAAAAAAGAGCTTGCGGGTGAAGAAATAGCGGAAGTGCACCAGGCGACCTTCGGCATCGCTGATGAAGGGATTGGCTTCCTGCTCGAAGGGCAACTGCACGTTGAGGCCGAAGCTGCGTCCAGCACCGGCGCCGCGATTGGCCGCTTCCATCACGCCGCCTCCCGCCCCCGTGATCACCTCGAATCCGGCTGCGGTGGCTGCAGCGGCAAGCTGCTCGGCCAGGCTGTAGGCGGGGGTGCCAGGGGCCGTGCGGGCCGAGCCGAACACCGTGATCTTGCGGGTGCGGCGGTGGGGCTGAAAAACGCTGATGGCCTCTTCGATGTCCTGGAGTGTGCCGAGGATCAACAGCCAGTCTTCGTGCTCGACACTCAGATCACCCAGCCGCTCAATGGTGGCCAGAGATTGCTGGATCAGCAGACTTTGGCTATGGCTCGCCGGGGTCATGACCAGGGGAGGCGGCGAGGAAATTTCTCGACGAACAGATCAGGACCGTTCAGAGGTACTTGGAAATCGTGCCGGAGAGGGTGTTCTTGGGCACGGCGCCCACGACGGTGTCCACCTTCTGTCCACCCTTGAAGACCATCAGGGTGGGAATGCTGCGGATTCCGTACTGACTGGCGACGTTGGGATTCTCATCGGTATTGAGCTTGCACACCTTGAGGCGCCCCTCGAACTCCTTGGCGATCTCATCGACAATCGGCGCCACCATGCGGCAGGGACCACACCAGGGGGCCCAGAAATCGACCAGCACGGGCACATCACTTTTGAGCACATCCTGCTCGAAGGAGGCATCGGTGACGGCTGCAGCGCTGGACATCCGAGGAAAGTACAAGGTGAACGGAATCTAGCAACGGGCTTTCCGATCCCTACCGCCGGGCCCGCGAACGTTGGAAGACAAAACGCCCGGACGCGCCGGGCGGGGAGGTGTGAGGAGTGTGCGAGCCGAAGCCCCCACAGCTTCAGCGTAATGCCTGTCCAGCAGTATCCGGCCTGGACCCAACCCTGGACAACCGCCAGGCGCTGGTCGCCTACTTGCCCATGCCGAGCTGCTGAGCCTTCTGGTACACCTTGCCCTCGGTGAGCAGCGAGGGGGCCACAACCACCTCCACCGCCTGCATTTCCCGCAGGGTGCGGGCCCCCAGGGTTCCCATCGACGTGCGCAGGGCACCCAACAGATTCTGGGTGCCGTCATCAAGGCTGGCCGGACCGCGAAGGATGGTTTCCAGGCTTCCCGTGGTGCCCACCTTGATGCGCGTTCCGCGGGGCAGAACGGGGCTGGGGGTGGCCATCCCCCAGTGGAAGCCACGGCCGGGTGCCTCTGCCGCCCGAGCGATCGGCGAGCCGATCATCACGGCATCGGCACCACAGGCGATGCACTTGCAGATGTCTCCACCGGTGACGATGCCACCATCGGCGATCACGGGAATCCGGTGACCACTCTCCCGTTCATGGTCGTCCCTGGCGGCGGCGCAATCGGCGACGGCGGTGGCCTGGGGGATGCCGACGCCCAGAACACCCCGGGATGTGCAGGCGGCACCGGGGCCGATCCCCACCAGCACGCCGGCGGCTCCTGCCCGCATCAGCTCAAGAGCCACGTCATAGGTGACGCAGTTGCCGATGACCACAGGAATCCCCAGGCCAGAGCAGAGAGCCTGGAGATCGAGGCTCTCGCGGCCTGCCGGGCCGATGTGCTCGGTGGAAACCACCGTGGCCTGCACGAAGAACAGATCCGCCCCGGCCTCCACCACCACCTGCGCGAACCGCATCGCCGCCACCGGTGTGGCACTGACCGCAGCGATCCCACCCTGCTGCTTGATCTCGGCGATGCGAAGCCGGATCAGATCCTCCCGGACAGGCTGCCTGTAGATCGACTGCATGAGCGGAACAAAGGCGTCCTTGCCCACTGCAGCGATCTGATCGAGCACGGGATTGGGATCGTCGTAACGGGTGTGGACGCCCTCCAGATTGAGCACTCCCAGCGCTCCGAGCCGCGAGAGCTCCACCGCCATCCGCACGTCCACCACCCCATCCATGGCACTGGCGATGATCGGAATCTCGCGCTCGATGCCCCCGAGGCTCCAGTGGCTGGCCGTGACCTCAGGGTCCACCGTGCGGCCGCCAGGAACAAGGGCGATCTCATCGATGCCGTAAGCGCGCCGGATGGTTCGGTTGCGGCCTAACAGAATGGTCACCGCTGGGCCTTGTCACAGTCGGGCCAAGCTATCAACTGACTGGGGCGGGGCTCCGTGCCTGGCGCGACCCGGATCGGGCCGGCGCTCAGCTGTGACCGCGGAACGACTGCCACTTCTTCTCAAGGCCTTCGATCAGGCGACGACGCTCCTGGGCGCGCGTCAGTTTGGTGGCGGAGAAGTTGGCCAGCCAGACAACCCCCACCAGCTCAAGCAGCCCCGGCAGCAGGGGCAGGCTTTCGATCGCTCCGATCACGGCTCCATACAGCCGCAACACCAGCACGATGCCCACCAGGGCTCCGAGCATCTTCAGGGGAGATCGGTAGCGCTCGAAGGTGCCTTCAAGTCCGCCGCCGCCGATCCACTCCTGGACCTTTGCCACCAGCAGGGCCCACTCTCCCCCCGGCCCAGACTCGGCTGTGCTGGCGGGAGCAAGCAGGGTGGCCGCCACCGCCGGCTCAGTGAAACCAGCTGGTTCGCCCCCAGGCAGGCTCGGAGGGATCACCTCCGCAGCCTGAGCCTGAGGCAAACTCAGCTCCGCGACAGCTTCGACGACTGGTTCGGCAGCCAAGGCCTCGACGACCAGGTCGTTGATGACGTCGGGGCCTGGTTCAGTGCTTAGTTCGGGGCCAGGTTCTGGTGCTGGTTCAGGTCCTGGTTCAGGGGGAAGAGGGACGGTCCAGCCGCCCTGGTCCGGTGGGGTGGAAGGGGTGAAGGGTTCAACCATCTCTCACTGGCTTCGCAACCGACGGGTGAGCTTACGGCGCTTCAGAGCTGCAGTCAGGGATCAAGCGGAATCAGTCCGCTGCGCCGGGGCAGGGGTTGAAGCGGCAGGCGCAGCGGAAAGTGGCCGCTTCTGAGTTGCTCGACAAGCTGTTCAGCCATGGCCTCGGCCAGGCGCGGGCTATGGGCCGGGAAGCAGCGCAGACGCCGGCCATCCACCACGATCTCCCCCGCCAGAAGCTGGCTGTAGGGCACGGCGCCGAAACTCGGTCTGATGCGGCGCGGGATTGAGAAATCCAGCACCGGCGCCTCCAGTTCCGCGTCACTGAGGGCTGCCTGGCTGGCCACGGTGCTGTTGATCAATGGAATCGGCGCCGCGATCGCCACCACCAGCCCACTGCCTTGCCCTTCCAGGAAACAGGGCCTCACCCATTCCGGCCGGAGACGGTGCAGATCGACGCTGATGGCAGCCACCGCTCCCGGTGAGCGCGCCTGGCCACTGGGCAGGCGTCGGGCCTGGGGCTGATGCCCCTGGCCGGCGCCGACCACCCAGCCGATCGCGCCTCCCACCAGCAGCGGCGACCCGGGTCCCAGCAGAGCCAGCCGCGGCATCGTCAACCCGATGCTGCGGCTGCCGCCATTGCTGTAGAGCGCCGTGGCGTAGGGACCCAGCAACGGTCCGTAGGGGCTGTGGGTGATCCCAGACCCGCTGCTGATCGCCACCACCCCGTTCTCACTGATCCCACGGTGCAGCAGCAACTGGCCCGAACCGATCCGCTCGAGCGAGAGGCGGGCCCTCAGTTCCCGTCTGGGATGAAGAACGGTGGCTTCACCCGTGGCCAGCAGCTCCACCTCGCCACCGGCCAGCAGGGTTCCCAGCACCTGGGCACCGCCACGCCGCAGCGGCTCAACCAGCCCCCCGCCGATCGGCAGGGTGATGCCGCCGCTGCCACTCGCCGCCAGGCCGGCCACCTGGTCGAGCTGCACCTGGCGCATCCGCATCGGTGGATCAACGGGACCGAGGTTCAGCTGCAGGGTGCCCTGATCGGTGAACTCGGCATTGGCCGCCACCACCACATCGGTGGCGGCATAGGCGGCGGCGAGGCCTTCAGCTGCCACCAGGGCCCGGAACACCGGGCCGCTGCAGACCCGCAGGTCGCCGGATCGTTGCCGCTGCTGAAGTTCGGATTCGCTGCGGGGCTCCAGGGTCATCGAAGGCCAGGGTCTGGGAGGGTGAGGAGAGCAGCGGCGGAAACGACCAGCCCGGGCTCGATTAACCTGGCAGAAGGCAGTGGGTTACGAGATGGCGGATCCAGCAGGGCCCGGTGAATCGGACGGGCGGATCATCCAGACCGACCTTCGCATCGAAATGTCGCGCTCCTACCTGGAGTACGCGATGAGCGTGATCGTGGGCCGGGCCCTGCCCGACGCTCGCGACGGATTGAAACCGGTGCATCGCCGCATCCTCTACGCCATGTATGAGCTGGGGCTCACCAGCGACCGCCCCTACCGCAAATGCGCCCGGGTGGTGGGGGAAGTGCTCGGCAAGTACCACCCCCATGGCGACACAGCGGTCTACGACGCCCTGGTGCGCATGGCCCAGGACTTCTCGATGCGGATGCCGCTGATCGACGGACACGGCAATTTCGGTTCTGTGGACAACGATCCGCCGGCCGCCATGCGCTACACCGAGTCGCGGCTGCAGGCCCTCACCACCGACAGCCTGCTGGAGGACATCGAAGCGGAAACCGTCGATTTCATCGACAACTTCGACGGCTCCCAGCAGGAACCCACCGTGATGCCGGCTCGGGTGCCGCACCTGCTGCTCAACGGCTCCTCCGGCATCGCCGTGGGAATGGCCACCAACATCCCGCCCCACAATCTCACCGAGCTGATCACCGGGTTGCTCGCCCTGATCGCCGATCCCGAAATCGAGGATCGCGCCTTGATGGCGATCATTCCAGGGCCTGATTTCCCGACCGGTGGCCAGATTCTCGGCCGCAGCGGCATCCGCGAAACCTATGCCACCGGTCGGGGTTCGATCACGATGCGGGGTGTGGCCTCGATCGAAACCATTGAAGTCACCGGACGTCCCGACCGGGATGCGGTGATCATCACCGAACTTCCTTATCAGACCAACAAGGCGGCGCTGATCGAGCGCATCGCTGAAATGGTCAACGACAAGAAGCTCGATGGCATTTCAGATATCCGCGATGAAAGCGACCGCGACGGCATGCGGATCGTGATCGAGCTGCGCCGCGATGCCTACCCCCAGGTGGTGCTCAACAATCTGTTCAAACTCACGCCGCTGCAATCCAACTTCAGCGCTCACATGCTGGCGCTGGTCAACAGCGAGCCCGTGCTGCTCAACCTGCGCAGGATGTTGCAGGTGTTTCTCACCTTCAGGATTGAAACGATCGAGCGGCGCACCCGCTATCTGCTGCGCAAGGCCGAAGAGCGTGATCACATCCTGCTCGGCCTGCTGCTCGCCCTCGACCAGCTCGATCCGATCATTGCCCTGATTCGCTCCGCCGCCGACGCCGCCACGGCCCGGCAGCAACTCCAGGAGCGCCACGGGCTCAGCGAGATCCAGGCAGATGCCATCCTGCAGATGCAGCTGCGGCGGCTGACGGCCCTGGAGGCCGACAAGATCCGCCTGGAACATGAGGATCTTGTCGCCAAGATCGCCGACTACCAGGACATCCTCGGCCGCCGCGAGCGGGTGCTTGGCCTGATCGAAGGCGAACTGCAGAAACTGCGCGAGCGCTACGACTCACCCCGTCGCACCGAAATCCTCGATCTCGAGGGCGGCCTTGAAGACATCGATCTGATCGCCAACGAACGCTCGGTGGTGCTGCTCACCGAAAACGGCTATCTGAAGCGGATGCCGGTGAGCGAGTTTGAGGCCACCAGCCGCGGCACCCGCGGCAAATCAGGCACCCGCAGCCAGGGCGAGGAAGCCGTGCGGCTGTTCATCAGCTGCAACGACCACGACACCCTGTTGTTGTTCAGCGACCGCGGCGTGGTCTATGCCGTGCCCGCCTATCGCGTTCCGGTGGCCAGCCGGACCGCCAAGGGCACCCCCGTGGTGCAGTTGCTGCCGATTCCCCGCGAAGAACAGATCACCTCCGTGCTGGCGGTGAGTGCCTTCGAAGACAATGTGCAGCTGCTGATGCTCACCAGCGGCGGCTACATTAAACGCACCCGCCTCTCCGCCTTCGCCAACATCCGCTCCAACGGGCTGATCGCGATCGCTCTGGAGGAGGGCGATTCCTTGCGTTGGGTGCGGCTGGCCGTCCCAGGCGACAGCGTGCTGATCGGCTCGCTCAAGGGCATGACGATCCACTTCCGTCTGATTGACGCGGAGCTGCGCCCCCTCGGCCGCACGGCCCGGGGTGTGCGGGCGATGGCGCTCCGGCCAGCTGATCAGCTGGTGAGCATGGATGTGCTGCCGGCCGAGCTGGCCGATCAGATCGCCAGCAGCGAGGCCGAAACCGCCGATGAGGAAACTGACAGCGAGGAGGTTGCCGCCAGCGAGGGACCCTGGGTTCTGGTTGCCTCAGCCAGCGGCCTTGGCAAACGGGTGCCCGTGAACCAGTTCCGGCTGCAGCGGCGGGCGGGCTTGGGCCTGCGGGCGATCAAGTTCCGCCGCCCCGGTGATGTGCTGGTGGGCCTCAAGGTGCTCGGCGCCGGCGAGGAATTGCTGTTGGTCAGCGAGCGGGGTGTGATCGTGCGGATGCCCTCCGATGCGATCCCGCAGCAGTCCCGTGCCGCCACAGGGGTCCGGCTGCAGAAACTTGACAGCGGCGATCGCCTCAGCGAAGTGGTGCTGATCCCACCTGCCCTGACCAGCGATGGGGAACCGACCGATCCAGAGGCGGCCGAGGAGCCCGATGGCAGCCCCATTGCCTGAGGCAGCCAGTTGACCGCCGATGCCCTGGTGATCGGTTGCGGCCCTGCCGCCCTGGCCATCGCCTCCGCTCTCTGCGCTGAGGGCCTCGCCGTCGAGGCGCTGGCCGCCGTGGAACCGACCCGGGCCTGGCCAAACACCTACGGCGTCTGGGCCAGCGAGCTCGAAGCCGATGGGATCGACCACCTGCTGGAGCACCGCTGGTCCAACTGCGTCAGCTATTTCGGCGCCGAGCCGGTGGCCCACCAGCAGGCCTATGGCCTGTTCGACAAGGCCAGGCTCCAGGCCCACTGGCTGGAGGGCTGCGCGCGGGGCGGCCTGCACTGGCACCGGGGCACGGCCGCATCGATTGTCCACGGTCCCCACAGCTCCTGCGTCACCACCAGGGAGGGCAAGGAGCACACGGCCCGGCTGGTGGTCGACACCAGTGGCCATCAGCCCGTGTTCGTGCAGCGTCCCAGCCTGGGTCCGGTGGCTTACCAGGCCGCCTACGGGATCGTCGGCCGCTTCCGTGGTGCTCCTGTGGATCCCGGCCAGTTCGTGCTGATGGATTTCCGCTCGGATCACCTGAGCGACCTGGAGCGGCAAACGGAGCCCCCCACCTTCCTCTACGCCATGGACCTGGGCGATGGGGTGTTCTTCGTCGAGGAAACCTCCCTGGCCCTGGCACCGGCCTTTCCACCGGAGCAACTGAAGCGCCGCCTGCAGCAACGGCTTAACTTCCGGGGTGTGGCGATCGAGACGATCGAAGCGGAGGAGCACTGCCTGTTCCCGATGAACCTGCCCCTGCCGGATCTGCAGCAGCGGGTGGTGGGATTCGGCGGTGCGGCCAGCATGGTTCACCCCGCCTCGGGATACCTGGTGGGGTCGCTGCTGCGCCGGGCGCCGGGCGTGGCGAAGGCGATCGCCATGGCGCTGAACGTCCCCGACTCCGGCGCCGAACAGGTGGCTCAGGCGGCCTGGTCAGCGGTCTGGCCGGCCGATCTGGTACGCAAACGGGCGCTGTATCAATTCGGGCTGGAGAAGTTGATGCGTTTCTCGGAACCGCAGCTGCGCCAGTTCTTCGCCACCTTCTTCGATCTGCCGCTGCACCAGTGGCATGGCTTCCTGGCGAACAGCCTCACGGTTCCCGAGCTCACCCTGGCCATGCTGCGTTTGTTCGCCCAGGCGCCGAACCCGGTGCGCTGGGGGCTGATGCGGCAGCAGGGCAAGGAAGTGGAGCTGTTGTGGCGCGTGCTGGCCGGCTGATGCCAGCAGCGAGGCTCAGCGGTACACCAGAACCGGCAGGGAGGCTTTGGTGATCACCCGCTGGGTCTGACTGCCCAGCAGGAGAGCGGAGAGGCCTCGTCGGCCATGGGACGACATGAAGATCAGATCGGGCCGGTGCTGTTCGGCAGCGGCCAGGATCGCTTCGGCAGGGAGATCGTCAACGACCCCATCAGCCGTGGCGGCGACACCCGCCGCTTTCGCCACCTCCAGGGCCTGCCCCAGAATCTGATCGGAGCTTTCCTTTGCCGCGTTGATCAGATCCTGCAGGGTGTCGGGGTTGATCAGCTCGCCGACGCCGTAGATCGAAATCGGAACGTTCGAGCGGGCATGGAAGAAGGTGATCCGCGCCCCCCGTTCCCTGGCGAAGGCCACCGCTCCATCCACGGCTCTGAGCGACTGCGGGGAGCCATCGATGGGAACCAGCAGATGCTCAAACATGGCCCCATCTCACCGCTCCAGCCAGCAGCGTACCCCCGGCGATCGGGCACTCCGGCGATTCAGCCAGCCAACCATCAGCGGCGGCTGAAACCGGTGCGCCCGATCCCGATCAGACGGCACCCACCAGGCTCGAGGACCAGTCGGCCGTGTTCAGCAGCGGGAACAGGCCGTCCTCCTTTTCCAGCGCCACCAGCCAACCGAGGGGGAAGGGCTGATCGGATTCGATGGCATGGAGCAGCCGCCAGAACCGATCCAGGTGGGTTCGGATCCGGTCCCGGGCCAGGTCGGTGGTGGTGCCGGCCCGGAGAATGAAACTCCAGTCGGAGGACTGGGCCAGCAGAAGCTCCCGCCCCGCCTGGGTCAGCATCCGCCGCTGCTCTTTCGTCGCCACCCCTTCGTTGACGCGACGCACCATCGCCGCTGAAGCCCGATCCCATTCCGGCACCACCCAGGCGTTGGTTTCATTGAGCCAGTAATGGTGATATCCCCCTTGTCCCCAGCTGGAGGGGGAAGGTCGGCAGATCTGCAGGGCATGGGGTTCCTGAAGCACCGCCCGCAGGGTGGTGAAGCTGAGGCCCGCAGCCGGGGCCTGGCGGAACAACTCCTCCAGGAAGACAGGTCCCTCGTACCACCAGTGACCGAACAGCTCGGCGTCGAACGGGGCCACCAGCAGCGGCGGTCTGTCCATGACCGGCGTCAGGCCTTCCAGCTCCCGGACCCGCTGGCCGAGGTAGTCGGCAGCGTGTTCACCGGCCCGCCTGGCTGCCATGGCGGGGTCGTAGGGCTGCTTCCGCTCCAGGGGGCAGTCCTGAGCGGTGACCCGGTGCAGCTTGAGCGCGATCGGGCGAGGGGAAGGGATTCCGGCGGCTTCGAGCTGGGAGATCGGCAGATCCCAGCCAAGATCGCGGTGGAACTCCCGGTACACCCCATCCCCGGGGTAGCCATGACTGGCCGACCAGACCGGCAACGTGGCATTGCTGTCACGGGCGAAGAAAGCCACCCCGGCCGGCGAACAGATCGGTGCGTACACCCCATAGCGGGGGCGAGGCAGACCGTGAAGCAGACCATGGGCATCCAGCACCGCGTAGCGCAGGCCGCAGCTCAGCAGCAGCTGATCAAGACCTTCGTAGTAGGCGCACTCCGGAAGCCAGAGGCCGAGCGGCCGCTCACCCAGCAGGCGCTCGTGCTCCCGAACGGCGGTCAGGAGCTGGGCCTGGACCGCTTCCGGCGTCTGCCGCAGCAGCGGCAGGTAGCCATGGGTGGCGGCGCAGGTGAGCAGGTCGAGCACACCAGCCTGCTGAAGCAGACGGAAACGGCGCAACAGATCCCCGGCCTGGCTGGACCAGTCGCTCTGGGCCTGCTCCAGTTGACGGCCCAGGGCCTCTGCCGCTGGGAGATGAACGGGCGGCACCTTGACCAGCAGACTCTGCCGCTGCTCCAGCCAGGCAGGGAAGCGGCGATGCAGATCCGAGTCGCTCAGCAGCGAAAGCAGGGTGGGCGAGAGCCCGAGACTGAGCCTAGGCAGCTGCTGGGCATCGGCCTGGCTGCACTCGAGCAGACGCAGCAAAGGCAGATAGCACTCCATCAGGGCCTGAAAGAACCAGTCCTGCTCCAGGGAGCCCGGCTGACTGCTGCGAACGTAAGGGAGGTGGGCGTGGAGGACGAGGGCCAGCGAGCCGTTGATCGTCCCGGATCGATCCATCAGTTGATCTTACGGGCCGGAGTTGGGAGGATTCTCAGCAACCAGTCACATCCGGTCGAATCTTCTCAACCTGTTCCTGCCCCAACCACCCCGACCGATTTTTAGGGTTGTGGCCATGGGAATGGAAAAAATCCGACGGTGCCTTGTTGTCGATGGGCATGGCATGTTCTATGCCCAGCAGAAGCTGGGCTGGTTCTTCGACCCCCGCCATCTGATCGAGTTCGCCAGCCGTGATCCAGGCGTGGATCTGAGCAGTGCCTTCTGGTATGCGGGTCTGAAGGATGCCGGCGATCAGCGTCCCTTTCGTGATGCCCTGACCAGCCTCGGCTTCACGGTCCGAACCAAGCCTCTGCGCGAGTTCGGCACTGACCCGGAGCTACGCCAGTTCGGCCGGGCCAACCTGGACGTGGAGATCTGCCTCGACCTGATGGCCGTGGCCCACCGAACCGATGAGGTCTGGCTGATGAGCGGCAGCCGCGACCTGGAGCGCCTGGTTGAGACGCAGCGCAGCCTTGGCCTCAAGACCGTCCTGTTCAACGCTGAAAGCCTGGCCCCCCGGGAACTGCGCAACGCCGCTGATCAGTTTGTCGACCTCAACCAACTCCGCCCGATCCTCGAGAAATCGGAAGCGCTCCGACCCCATGACCCGTCACGGGCTGAGTCGTTGCGCAACCTGCCGGGCACTCCCGAACCACCCCGCCGCGAGGTCGTGATCGCCCCCTCGGCCTAGAGTGGCTCCAACTCATAGTCAATTCGAGTTGCAGCGGTCATGGCCAGCGATCCCGGCCGGGTTCTGATCTTCGACACCACGCTCCGTGACGGGGAGCAATCCCCTGGGGCCAGCCTCAACCTGGAAGAGAAACTGGCGATCGCCCACCAGCTCGCCCGGCTGCGGGTCGACGTGATCGAAGCGGGTTTTCCCTTTGCCAGTGCCGGCGATTTCAATGCCGTCCAGCGGATTGCCGCCTCGGTGGGCACCCCTGAAGGGCCGGTGATCTGTGGCCTGGCCCGCGCCACCCCCGGCGACATCAAGGCCTGCGCCGAAGCCGTGGCCCCCGCTGCCCGTCGCCGCATTCACACCTTCATCGCCACCAGCGACATTCATCTGGAGCACAAGCTGCGCAAGAGCCGCCCCGAAGTGGTGGCGATCGCCGCCGAAATGGTGGCCTATGCCCGCTCCCTCGTCGACGACGTGGAATTCTCCTGCGAGGACGCCGGCCGCAGCGACCCCGACTATCTCTATGAAGTGATCGAGGCCGCCATCAGAGCCGGCGCCACCACGATCAACATTCCCGACACGGTCGGCTACACCACACCGGCCGAGTTCGGAGCCCTGATCGCCGGCATCGATCGGCACGTGCCCAACATCGATCAGGCGGTGATCTCCGTGCATGGTCACAACGATCTCGGCCTGGCCGTGGCCAACTTCCTGGAGGCCGTCAAGAACGGCGCCCGCCAGCTGGAGTGCACGATCAACGGCATCGGCGAGCGGGCCGGCAACGCCTCGCTCGAGGAGCTGGTGATGGCGCTGCACGTGCGCCGCAGTTATTTCAACCCGTTCCTGGGTCGTCCCGCCGCCAGCACCGAGCCGCTCACCGGCGTGCGCACCGAGGAGATCGCCAAAACCTCCCGGCTTGTCTCCAACCTCACCGGCATGGTGGTGCAGCCGAACAAGGCGATCGTGGGTGCCAATGCCTTCGCCCATGAATCAGGCATCCACCAGGACGGTGTGCTCAAGAACCGCCTCACCTACGAAATCATCGACGCCCGCACGATCGGGCTCACCGACACCCGCCTCTCCCTGGGCAAGCTGAGCGGTCGAAGCGCCTTCCGGGTACGGCTGGAGGAACTCGGTTACACCCTGGAGCGCCGGGATCTCGATGACGCCTTCGCCCGCTTCAAGGAACTGGCCGACCGCAAGCGGGAGATCACCGACCGGGATCTGGAGGCGATTGTGAGCGAGCAGGCCCAGCAGCCGGAAGCCCGCTACACCCTCAAGCTGGTGCAGGTGAGCACCGGCACCAACCTGCAGCCCACCGCAACCGTCACCCTGATCAGCTCCGATGGCGCCGAGCGCACCGGGGCGGCGATCGGCACCGGGCCGGTGGATGCTGTCTGCCGGGCGCTCAACTCCCTGGCCAGGGTGCCCAATGAGCTGGTGGAGTTCAGCGTGAAGTCGGTCACCGAGGGGATCGACGCCATGGGCGAAGTGACGATCCGGCTGCGCCACCAGGGGGTGCTCTACTCCGGCCACGCCGCTGACACCGACATCGTGGTGGCGGCGGCCCAGGCCTTCGTTCATGCCCTCAACCGACTGGTGCAGGGAACGGAGCGCCCACCGCTGCATCCCCAGCTGGCCCCGCTGCCGGTGGGTGATCTTCCCCTGGCCGAGCGGCCCCGGGTCTGAGGGCGCTCGGCCAGGGGTCCCATGACGCTTCTCGCCGTCTACACCACCGTCGGCAATCTGGACGACGCCCGTTCACTGGCGAAGCTGGCCATCGACGCAAGGTTGGCGGCCTGCGTGCAGCTGGAGCAGATCGAGAGCTTCTTTGCCTGGAAGGGAACGACGGAACACGAATCAGAGATCCGGATTCTTTTCAAAACCAGCCCAGATCACTACACCGCGCTTCACGACACCCTGCTGAACCATCATCCCTACGAAACCCCGGCGATCTATGCCGTCGAAACCACTGAGGTCAACAGCTCCTATGCCGAATGGGTGCAGGCCTGCCTGGGCTGATCACGATCGGCCCGGCGCGGGGTCGCCGCGGCAAGCCATCAGCCATCCTTCGCCACCGTGAGCGACTTCGGCAGGGGGGCCGTCAGGTCAAGGTCATGCCCCTGCCCCTCACTTCGGATCAGCAGCCGGTGCGCATGCAGGTGGTAGCCCCCTCCCCGGCAACCTCAACCCGTGCCCCGCCGCCAGGGAGATAGAGCGGATCGCCCAACAGCGGTGCCCCGAGGCTGGCCAGGTGGATACGGATCTGGTGGGGCCGGCCGGAGTGGATCGTCACCTCGACCCGGTCGCCATCGGCGCGGCGCTCCAGCAGCCGGACGACACTGCGGGCCGCCAGGGCACCGGGGGAGTCCGCTGAAGCGGCACACCAGACCTCACCCAACAGCGGGTGAGGCCTGCGACCGATCGCCGTGCTGACCTCCAGCCACTCTCCCGGCTCAAGCGGGAGGGCGGCGGGCACCGTCAGGGCGCGGTAGATCTTCCGGCAGGGCTGCCCGCCGTCGCCCGGACCACTGGCCGGGCTGGCCGTGGTCTGCCGCAGCCGGGCACTCAGCCAGGCTCGGGTGGCCTGCTGACGGGCGCAGACCAACAGCCCGGAGGTGAATCGCCCCAACCGGTGCACGGGCCTGGGCACGCCGCCGCCACGCTCCACCCACCGGCGCTCCAGCATCCGTTGCAGTGTGTGTTCCAGATAGCCCCCCGCCGGCACCACCGGCAGGCCACTGGGCTTGTTGATCACGTGCAGGTCACCGTCATCGAACACCGTGCACCAGTGCTCCGGTACCGGCGGCTCCTCCCAGGGGGGGCGATCCCACTCCAATCTGTCGCCGGTGGCGAGGCGGCGATCCACCAGGAGCAGCTGGCCGTTCCAGCGGATCTCACCAGCCGCCAGGCGCGCCTGCCAGAGCGCCTGGCTGGAATGGCGGTAACGACCGGCGAAGTAAGCGCACAGGCTCCTGCCTGCATCACCCGGAGCGATGCGGTCGCGGTAGCTCCAGCCGTTGTTGAGGCCGGCCGGCAGCCAACCCGGTGGACAGGGGCACCCGGGCGGCCAGCTAGACAACCAGTCCGTTCTCCAGGGCGTAGCGCACCAGCTCGGTGCGACTGGTGGTGCCGGTCTTGATGAACAGCCGGCTCACATACTTCTCGACATTGCGGATCGAGGTTTCCAGCTGCCTGGCGATCTCCTTGTTCATCAACCCCTCGGCCACCAGCTGCAGCACGCTGGCCTCGCGGGGGGTGAATTCATGGTGAACGGGAGCGACCGCCTTCTTGCCGCCGCCGAGTTGCAGAAGCGAGCGGATCTCGGTGATCTGCCTGGCCATCTGGCCGATGTCGGCGTCGGCATAGCGGGCCGCTTCAGCCAGCAGACGCTCCTGACGGCGCACCACATTGCGCACCCGCGCCACCAGCTCATCCGGATCGAAGGGCTTGGGGATGTAGTCGTCGACGCCGGCCTGGAAACCCTCGATCCGATCGGCCGTCATCCCCTTGGCCGTGAGGAAGATCACCGGGGTGCCTCCCAGCCGTTCATCGGCCCGCAGCCGCCGCAACAATTCGTAGCCGTCACAGCGGGGCATCATCACGTCGCTGATCACCAGATCAGGCAGCAACTCCTGGGCAGCGGCCCAGCCCTGATCACCATCGGCAGCGGTGCTGACCGCAAACCCTTCCTCCTCCAGGTAGGCCTGGACGGCATTGCGCAGACCGGGCTCGTCATCGACCAGCAGCAGGCGGGGCGGCGCCGGCGGGGCGGTCGGCTGATCATCGGCGGCGCTGGCCGCGGTGGCAGGGAGGTCTTGACTCATGAACCCAGCTGTGATGGGGGCAATCTATCCAGCCCGGTTCAGCGGAGGCCGCCAGGCAGGATCACCTCCCGCTCAACCCGA
Organism: Cyanobium sp. ULC082; assembly: GCF_977927535.1. NCBI lineage: Bacteria > Bacillati > Cyanobacteriota > Cyanophyceae > Synechococcales > Prochlorococcaceae > Cyanobium > Cyanobium sp. ULC082. Next base: position 22,403 of record NZ_OZ376397.1, on the reverse strand, counting down.
AACCCGCTGTAGCCGAGCTGCAGAGCCAGGGGCCTGAGACCGGCCGGATCCTTGCCGGCCTGCTCCGGGAAACAGGTGGCCCACCAGACCAGATGGTCGATGCGGTTGGCGGAGGAGATGGCGCCGCCTGGATTGAGTTCCCGCAGGATCAGGTGGCGACCGTCGTTGGTGACCCGGGTCGGCGACGCGGTGGAGCAGCGGATCGTTTCGCTGCGCACCTTCACGTCATTGGGCAGCTCCTCCCAGACCTTGATCCGCATCAGGCCGGGCTCGGCAGGGTCGGCTGTGATCCCGTACACCCCAAGGGCCTGGGGGCCGCCGGGAATGGTGCGCTCGAACAGCAGAGCCATCCCCGGCGGCCTGTTCTCGGAAGGGATGCGGACCTCTGCCCCCTGGCCATGGGCTGCCGAAGCGGAGATCAGCAGGAGGCAGGCAACCAGCACGGATCGAGTCATGGCCAGGGGGACAGGTCCGTTCAGAATCCGTGATCTGAAGCCTGGCGCGGCTCGCAGCGATCCGCCGTCACAACTGGCGGCTCCAGGCCAGCCAGCGGTCCCGCTGCTACAAGGGAAGCTGGGCTGTGGAACCTTCCATCCCGACGACACCGCCCCCGCCGAGCCTGTGACGATCCCCTACCTGGACTACCAGGCCACCACCCCCTGCGCGCCGGAGGTGGTGGAGGCGATGGAGCCCTACTGGAGCGAGCTGTTCGCCAACCCGTCGAGCCGCCTGCACCGGCCTGGGCTGGAGGCGGCTACGGCGGTGGAGCAGGCCCGCGAGCAGCTGGCGGCACAGCTGGGAGTTACCAGCGGGCGACTGGTGTTCACCAGCGGCGCCACCGAAGCCAACAATCTGGCCATCAAGGGGCTGGCGGAAGCCCGGCAGCATCTGGGCCGCCACCTGATCACCGTGGCCACGGAGCACAAGGCGGTGCTCGACACCATGCGTGCCCTGGAGCGCCGCGGCTTCAGTCTCACCGTGCTGCCGGTGGGCCGCGATGGCCTGCTTGATCTGGGCGATCTGGTGGCCGCTTTCCGCCACGACACCATCCTGGTGAGCGTGATGGCCGCCAACAATGAGATCGGTGTGCTCCAGCCCCTGGCGGCGATCGGCTCGCTCTGCCGGGCCAGCGGCGTGATTTTTCACTGCGATGCCGCCCAGGCCTTCGGCCACCTGCCCTTGGTTCCAGACGATCTGAGCATCGATCTGCTCAGCTTCAGCGCCCACAAGTTCTACGGACCCAAGGGCATCGGTGCCCTCGTGGTGCGCGAAGGGATCAGCCTCGAACCCCAGCAGCACGGCGGCGGCCAGGAAGGGGGGCTGCGGGCCGGCACCCTGGCGGTGCCACTGATCGTGGGCATGGCCAGGGCCGCCGCCCTGGCCCTCGCCGACCGGGAGGAGCGCGAGGAGCGGCTCGGCGCCCTGCGGCAGCGGCTGCTCAGCGGCCTGCGGGCGATCGATGGCGTGGCGGTGAACGGCAGCCTCGAGCAGCGCCTGGCCCACAACCTCAATGTGCGCATCGCCGGGGTGGATGGCAACCGGCTGCACAGCCTGCTGCGGCGCCGCCTGGCGGTGAGCGGCGGCTCGGCCTGCAGCGCCGGCAGCCCCTCCCATGTGCTGGCCGCCCTTGGGCTGGACCGCGCCGCGGCGGCGGCTTCGGTGCGCTTCGGGCTTGGCCGGGCCACCACAACAGCCGAGATCGATCAGGCGATCGAGGTGGTGGCTGATGCGGTGCGGGAGCTCAGGATGCCCGCGGCGGCCATGGGAGCGGGCACGGCGGACGCTCCAGCCGAGCAGCTCAGAGCCCCAGCAGCCTGCTGAGCAGAACGAACCCAACCACCCCCAGCAGCGCCAACAGAAACTGCGCCAGCCGGCTCACCAGCATCCCTGCCACCACCGCCAGCCCCACGATCAGCGAACGCTTGAGGCGCAGGAAACCGAAGGGCCCCAGCTCGCCAGACGCGCTCAGCAGTTCCCCCAGGGCGGCCCCCAGCAGCGGCCCCAGCAGGGCGCCCAGCAGCGGGCCGCCGAAGGGCAGGGCCGGCAGCAGCCCCAGCAGGCCCACCAGCAAGCCGATCCCCGCACCGATGTAGGCCCAGCGGGTGGCCTGGAGCCGGGCTGCCCCGAGCACCACTCCGAGTGCTTCCGCCCCCCAACCCAGCAGCAGGATCACGCTGGCGAACAGCAGGGTCGGCCAGGCGGTGCTCCAACCCGCTGCCCACACCCACACCCCCGCCCCGAGCGGCAGAAACACCAGCCCCGGCAACACGGGAAGCAGGGTGCCTGGAACGGCCAGCGCCTGCAGCGTGAAGGCCAGCCACCAGAAGCCATCAAGCACAGTCATCAGCTCCGCCGCGCCACCCGCAGCTTGGCGGAGCGGCTGCGGGGATTGGCCTCCTGCTCCACCGCATCGGCCACCAGGGGCTTGCGGGTGATCCGCTCCAACCGGTCATCACCGAGAAACGCCATCTTGACGCGGCGGTCTTCGAGCGAATGGAAGCTGATCAGCGCCAGGAGACCGGCGGGGGCCAGCCAGTCAGGGGCACGGCTCAGCAGGGTCTCGAGCGCCTCCAGCTCGTCGTTGACGGCAATCCGCAGCGCCTGGAAGGTGCGGGTGGCGGGGTGCAGGCGGCCGCGCCGGGCGGCCGGTGGGTAGCAGCCCGCCACCAGGTAGGCGAGCGCGGCGGTGCCGCCACCGCCCGCCGCCCGGGCACCAGAACTCCAGGGGCGCTGCTCGACGATGCGGCGGGCGATGCGCCGCGACAGCCGCTCCTCGCCGTAGGCATAGATCAGATCGGCGAGAGCCTTTTCCTCGAGGCGGTCGATCAGCTCAGCGGCGGTCTCCCCCGTGCCGTTGTTCATGCGCATGTCGAGCGGCCCGTCGAGGCGGAAGCTGAAGCCGCGCTCCGCCACATCCAGCTGGGGGCTGCTCACCCCCAGATCGGCCAGCACCCCGTGCACGGGAGCAGCCGGCACATAGGCAGCGAAATTGGTGGCGATCAGGTGCACCCGCTCGCCGAATGGCGCCAGCCGCGAAGCGGCGGCGGCCAGGGCGGTGGGGTCCTGATCCAGGCCGATCAGCTGCAGATCGGGGTGGGCCTCCAGCAGCAGGGCGCTGTGGCCACCCCCACCCACCGTGGCATCAATCACGGTGGAGCCGGCGGGCAACGCCGCGAAAGCGGCCAGCACCGGCTCGGCCAGCACCGGCAGATGGTGGAAACCGGGCGTGATCTCTGGCGGCAAAGGCCCTTGTTGCAGCGATCCCTTCCTAAGATCCGACGATTCCGCCTGTCCCTCCCGGCGCCATGACGCAGCTCGAAACGCGCACCGAGCCGATGGTGGTGAACTTCGGGCCTCACCACCCTTCCATGCACGGGGTGTTGCGGCTGGTGGTCACCCTCGACGGCGAGGACGTGGTGGATTGCGAGCCGGTGATCGGCTACCTGCACCGCGGCATGGAGAAGATCGCCGAAAACCGCACGAACGTGATGTTCGTGCCCTACGTGAGCCGCTGGGACTACGCCGCCGGCATGTTCAACGAGGCGATCACGGTGAACGCCCCTGAGCGGCTGGCCGACATCCCGGTGCCGAAGCGGGCCAGCTACATCCGGGTGCTGATGCTGGAGCTCAACCGCATCGCCAACCACCTGCTCTGGCTTGGCCCCTTTCTGGCGGATGTGGGCGCCCAGACGCCGTTTTTCTACATCTTTCGCGAACGGGAGATGATCTACGACCTCTGGGAAGCGGCCACCGGTCAGCGGCTGATCAACAACAACTATTTCCGCATCGGTGGCGTGGCGGCCGATCTTCCCTACGGCTGGCTGGAGAAATGCCTCGACTTCTGCGACTACTTCGGCCCGAAGATCGATGAATACGAAAAACTGATCACCAACAACCCGATCTTCAAGAAGCGGATTCAGGGTCTCGGTGTGATCAGCCGCGAAATGGCGATCAACTGGAGCCTGTCGGGGCCGATGCTGCGGGCATCCGGCGTGCCCTGGGATCTGCGCAAAGTGGATCACTACGAGTGCTACGACGATTTCGAGTGGGACGTGGCAACCGCCAGCGAAGGGGATTGCTATGCCCGCTACCGGGTGCGGATCGAGGAGATGCGCCAGTCGCTGAAGATCCTCAAGCAGGCCGCCAAGGCCATCCCCGGTGGCCCCACCGAAAATCTGGAGGCCCGCCGAATGCTGGAAGGCAAAGGCGGTGAATCATCCGGTTTCGATTTTCAGTACATCGCCAAAAAAGTGGCTCCCACCTTCAAGATTCCCGGCGGAGAGCTCTACGCTCGACTGGAATCCGGCAAAGGCGAACTCGGCGTATTCATCATCGGCAACGACGACGTGACCCCCTGGCGCTGGAAGATCCGCGCCGCTGATTTCAACAATCTGCAGATCCTCCCTCACATTCTCACCGGCGCCAAGGTGGCCGACATCATGGCCATTCTCGGCTCGATCGATGTGATCATGGGTTCGGTGGACCGCTGAGAGGGCTTCGCCGGAACCGGTCTGTTTTTCTGAGCAGGCTGCAGGCTTCGGGCTATCTGGCCCCTGCCCTGCTCACCGGTTACCTGGGCCTGAAGGCTTTTCACCCCCTTCTGCCGGGGTTCAGTTGCCCCTTTCGGGCGATCAGCGGCATTCCCTGTCCCACCTGCTTCCTCACCCGATCCATCGCGGCCAGCCTGCGCGGTGACCTGGCTGAATCGCTGTCGCTTCATGCCCTCGGACCGATCGCCGCCGTTGGGCTGATCGTCTGGTCGGCGCAGGCCATCCACACCCGAAGGCTCGTGCCCAGGGGCCTGAAAACCTGGCATGGCGTGCTCGCTGCCGCCGTGCTGCTGGCCTACTGGCTGGCGCGGCTGGTCCTCACCTACGGCCTTGGCCTCAACGCCTTTGCCAAGGGCTGAATCCAGGGGGAAGCACCCGGGGAAAACCCTTCTGGCGGATCAGAGCGAGGAGCGGATCAGGCCTTTGGCGTAGGCGGCGTTCTGCAGGTAGAAGGTGCTCACCGGAACAGCCACCAGCGCCCCCAGGCCACAGGTGAACAAGGTGATCGCCACGACGATCAGCCAGACGAGCAACTGCAGACCGGCGAAGGAGCGGCCCTCGGAGCTTCGGTAGACCACCTGAAACGAGGACGAGAAGGCCTCCAGAACTGGGGCCTCCGTGTTGAAGATCCTGTTCACGTAGATCGGGCCGGTCAGGGCGATGGCGATGCCGGGGAGGATGCAAAGAACCAGCCCAACTCCCATGGCGAAAGAGAACAGAAAGCCTGCAAGCAGATACCGCCAGGGCCGCCTGAGCAGGGTTTTGAAGGCTTGCCGCACGGTGATGATCTCACCGGTGGCGTAATGCATCGCCGGCACGGCGATCAACAGCACACTAACCAGGCTGGAGAGAATCGAGAAAGGGAGCTGGCCGATCTGTCCAAGCAAAAGGCCAATGGCTGCGGCGCTGTCAGCCTCAGCGCCACCGGCCGCGGCAAGGCCCAGCATCGAGGCGAGGAAATAAACCAAGGCACCAAGGGCGCTGACGGCGATCGACACCACCCAGATCAACAGGATGGCTGGGAAGTGGGCCAGAAAGGCTGCCCAGGCTTTGTTGATCGAGGGCTGGCCAGGTTCGATGCGATGGTCGGTGAGTTCTTCCAATGCTCCTGTCACGAATGGGTTGAACAAGAACTCAAGATAGGTTGAATATCAACTTCAAAAAAATGGATCCCGCCTGTCGCAACAATGATTGGATCAAGCGACGACGGACTGGGCGCGGGCAAGGGGCAGACTAGATTATGGAAAGCCTGAGGGTTTCCGCCTGGATGAATGGGTTAATCAGCACCAACCTCGACACAAACATTCATCCGTTGAGGCGGCCTCTTGAGCCCGGAAACACCTTGAGCGACGTCACTCCCTGGCTGGTGCTGGACCGCACCGTCCGCTTCGGCGACACCGATGCCGCTGGCGTGATGCACTTTCACCAACTGCTGCGCTGGTGCCACGAGGCCTATGAGGAAAGCCTGGAACGATTCGGCATTCCCGCTGCCGACCTGTTCCCCAGTCCGACCGGCAGCGTGGCTGTGGCACTGCCGATCATTCATTGCAGCGCCGATTTTCTGCGGCCGATCGTCTGTGGTGATCGCCTTCTGGTGCGGCTGACTCCCCAGCAGCTCGATCCGGGACGCTTCGAGGTGGGCTATTCCTTTCTGCGCGGCAGCGGCGAGGGTCAGGAAGTGGCGCGGGGCCTCACCCGACACCTGGCCATTGCCATCGGCAATCGGCGCCGTTGCCCCATGCCGGCCGCAATCGAGCGCTGGCTGCAGCAATCCGGCGGGCCTGCGGCCGTTGCGGCTGGGCAGGCATGAAGGCCCGCTTCGGCTCAGGAATCGGTGGTTCCCTGCCCGTCGAGCCGATCCAGCCAGGCCCGCCAACGGTTCAGCTCCCATTTGCCCAGGGGGTTGCGCTCCAGTTCCAGGCAGGGAACCCAGCGCCAGGGTCGCTGGGCCGGCGGCAGGGCACGGGCGACTGCCACCAGCTGATCGAGCGCTGGTTCACCGCTGCCCTCCGGGCGGAAGAGGGCCACGAGCCGCCCTCCCCACTCCGCATCGGCCACAGGCAGCAGGAGCAGCTCGGCGATGCCGATCCCGGCGCGGCGGAGCCGTGGCTTGAGTTCCTGCTCCACCCGGGCGGGAAACACGGTTTCGCCACCGCACTGGATAGCGCCATCGAGGCGGCCGAGGATCTGCAGCCCGGCCCCGCTCAGCCCGATTCCCCGCCATGCGCAGACATCCAGCCGGCCCGCATCGCCACTGCGCCACCAGCCCCCAGGGCCGGCAAGCGGTTCCAGTCCTGATCCATCCGCCCGCAGGCAGCCCGGGCTCAACCGGGCCGTGCGCACCTCGATGGCACCGGCGGCAGTGAGGCGAAGCTCCACGTCGGCAAGGGCCTGGCCGCACCCCTGCTGGCCCGCCAGAAACGCCTGGGGGCAAAGGGCCGTCACCATCGCCGCCGTTTCCGTGGCCCCGTAACAGGGCGCCAGCCGAATCCCCGCCTGCCGGGCGGCGGCCGCCAGGGACGCCTCCAGGGCGGCACCTCCCACCCAGATCACAGCGAAGCCAGCCAGCCAGTCCACACCGGCCGGATCGGCCAGCAGCCTTTGGAGCTGGGTGGGCACCAGGGAGAGCAGCGCCTGGCGATCCGCAGGCAGGACCACCCGGGCGGCCAGCTCGCCGGGATGCCGCATCAGCGCAGGCGAAAGCTCCTGCAGCGGAACCCCCCACTGGCGGCTGCGCACCAGCGGCAGCAGGCCGCTGACATGGTGCAGCGGCAGGGGATTGACCAGCAGGGTGCCGGCTGGATCGATCCCGATGGCGCGCAGCCAGGTGCCGGTCGCCTCGGCCGACTGGCGCAGGTGCTCCAGGGGCTGAAGGCACCAGCGCCGCCCGCCGCTGCTGCCGCCGCTGCCGATCAGCACGGCGGGGCCCCAAAAGTGCCAGGGATCTCCTTCCAGGGGCAAAGCTTTGGCCAGGGCGTTCCGCTCTTCAGGCCGCGCCAGGGCAACCACGGCCCCTTCCCCCCAGAGCCACTCCAGTTCGTCGGTCTGGTCCCCAGGGCCGGTGGCCGTGACAACGGAGCCGCCGCCCAACCAACGCACCGCCGCCGTCATGTCAGGTTGCCCCCCAGACCCGCTGCGGATCCTGGCTGAGCAGCGAGGACCCGGCCTGGCACCGGGCTAGCGACCGAAGACCCATAGCAGCCCCGCCAGCTGGAGAGGCAGCAAAGAGGCGATCAGGGCGAGGGGATGGAGGGAGCCCAGCGCGAGCCCGGGGGCCAGGCTGACGCTGGCCACACCGCCCACGCCGAGCACCACAAGCAGCAGGGCTCGACGGACAGAACCGGCGCGGGGCTTCGCCATCAGAACCACTCCTTCTGGGCGTCGATGTAGGTGGCCTTGAAATCCTTGGGAGTGGCAGCGAGATAAACAATGCCTTCGATCAAGCCGATCACACCCATCACGAAGCCGCCAAAACCGCAGGTGAGCACGGTGACGAGCGGCATGATGATGCCGGACCTGGTGTAACCGAGCATGAACTTGTGAATGCCCAGCGAACCGAGAAAAAGCCCCAGGAGCCCTGCGACCAATTTCTTATTGGCGATTTCGGAATCGGTCAGGTCAGCCATCGGTGGCATTCAACGCGCACCCTCTTTAGCGGGGTTCGGGATTGATTCCATGCTGTTGCCGCAAGCATTCATGCCTGCGTGGCCGGCCCACTTGCGAACGCAGCCTCGTAGAGCACTTCAATTCTGAAGGACATCGGCTAGTCGATCAGGCGTCACAAGCGATGGCCTCCCTCGCGTCACAGGCCGGCGCCAGCGGCCTGCCACACGGTTTCCGGATCTGTGGCGCACAACCTTGACGCCAGCTGCCAGCCGGGCGCCAGGCCGGGGGCGGTGGGGGTGGCACCCCGGCTCTGCAGCGCCGCCAGATGCCCCACCATCCGCCCTGCGATGCCGGTTTCGAAGGCCGTGCTCAGCACCACCGCAACGGCACTGGCGCTGGCACCGCCGCAGCACAGTTGCAACGCCGCCAGCAGCGGCCGGGGATCCCCTTCCACTGCCGGTCGCCGCACCTGCCAGCTCGGCCAGTGGCGTCGCAGAGCTGGATCGACCTGCAGCGACTCATCCAGGGCAACCGGCACCCGCCGGGCCAGCTCCTGCAGACCGGACAGGTCGCCGGGAGCCAGGGGCTGCTCCAGCCATTCCAGGCGCGGATCCTCCGCCAGCCGCTCGGCCCACTGCCAGACCGTGGCGCGGTCCCAGCCGCCGTTGGCATCCAGGCGCAGGCGGCTGTCGGCGGGCAGATGCGCCAGCAGCCGCTCCAGCACCTGCCGCTCGGCCTGATCACCCGCAGCGGCCACCTTCCATTTGCACGTGAGGGGCGTCGCGCCCGTCCGCTCGAGCGCCGCAGCCAGGGCCACCACCGCCGCCTCCCCCGCCGGCAGGAGCACGGCGGAGGTGGGCGCCGCCAGCCAGCCGCCCGCGGCCGCGCCCACCAGCCCATCGGCTTCCGCCAGGGCCAAGCCGAGCGCGAAAGCCAGCTCGGGCGGCAGGGAAGGCAGCGACGCCTCCAAGGCCTGTCGAGGCAAGACGCTGCCGAGGCTCTCGATCGCCGCGGCCAGCTGGCGGTAGTGCCCTTGGGCGAGGGCTGGGCTGAAACACAGCGGCGCCGCCTCTCCCCAACCGAGGCCGGCGGGGGCTCCCAGGCGATCGGCCTCCAGCCGCAGCAGCCAGCCGCGCTTTTCGGTGAGGGTGCCCTGGGCCGTCACGAGCGGACGGGCCAGTGGCAGCCGGAACGGCCGCCAGGCCAGCGTCACCAGCGGCTCAGCCATGGCCCCACCGCCAGGCCGCAGGCCAGGCCGAGTCCGTTGAAGGCCTGGAACTTCAGGGCCAGGAATTTGCTGCCACCGATCCGATCCGGGTCGGCGTGGTGCTCCCGCAGCAGCTGGATCAGGGACCGACCCGCCGGCAGGCCGACCACCCCCAGCAGGGCCGTGAGCGGCCAGCGGCCCAGCAGCACCGGCGCCCACTGCAGCGCCAGGGTGAGTGCCACGAACCAGGGCACCAGAGCGGCACCACCGCCGGTGCCGAGCCGCACCACCGGCGAGCGTTTGCCGTGGGCCGCGTCCTCCTCCACCTGATGGAAGTGGGAGCAGAACAGCACCAGGCTGGTGGCCACGGCGGGGCCGCTGCCCAGCAGCAAGGCCTGCCGCCAGGGAATCAGGCCGGCCGGCCCACCGGCCGGCGCCAGCGCCAGCAGGGCGGCGGCGGTGGCGAGCGGTCCGAAGGCCAGCCAGCAGAGCGGTTCCCCCAGCCCCCGGTAACCCAGTCGCAGCGGCGGCCCCTGGTAGGCGTAGCCCACGCCGCAGCAGGCCAGCACCAAGGCCAGCACCGCCGGGCTGCTGCGGGCCGCCACCAGGGCGATCAGCAGCAACCCCAGCACCAGGCAGCCATGGGCCAGCACCGCCACCCGGTCGCGGCGGCCGGTGAGGTTCACCACCGAGTGGGGCTTGCCGAGCCGGTCGACGCCGGTATCGGCATCGAACACATCGTTGGCGAGGTTCTCCCAGGCGAGCAGCAGCACCGCCGCCAGCAGGAAGGCGAGCAGCTGGCCCCAGCGCAACGGCTGGCCCTGGCCCAGCTGCCAGCCCGCCGCCAGCAGCACCGGCATCACCGCCACCGAATACATCGGCCACTTGATCGCCGCCTTCCAAAGCTGACGGCGAGCCGGAGCGGCCGGGGCGTAACGGCTTGCGACGACCTGGGGGCCTGACATGGGCAGCTTGGGCGGTGGCAGGAGAAGGCCCCATACATTTGAGCAGCCTTCACCCCCCGGGCCTGGCAACCGGCATGGTTTCCCCCTCCTTCAGCGAGCTTCTTGACGCCGCCGCCCGGGGGGGCCGGCAGCTGGAAGAGGAAGGCGTGCTGAGCCTCGCCCTGCCCCTGGGTGATTCAGCCGGAGTCCAACGGGGCGATCCCCTGGCCCTGTTGCCCCGGCTCGGGGCGGATCAGCGCTTCCGCTTCCTCTGGGATGGAGCTCCAGGTCTGTGCCTGGCCGCCTGCGGCACCACCCACAGCCTGGAGCTGAGCGGGCCAAAACGCTTCGAACTGGCCCAGCGCTTCAGCGCCGTGAGTCTCAGCCGCCTGGTGTCGGTGCCGCAGTTCTGCCCGCCCCTGGCCCGGCCGCGGATTCTGCTGGCCTTCTCCTTTTTCGACAGCCCCCTGCAGGAGCGGGGCCTCCAGGACGGCGCCGGGGTGGCCGGGGTGCAGGCGGTGCTGCCCCGCTGGCAACTGAGCCGCCAGGGCCGCCACTGCTGGTTGCGGTTGCAGCGCACCCTCGGCGGGGCGACCACCGCCCGTGCGGTGGCGGAAGAACTTTGGGAGCAGGCCCGTGCCCTCGAGCAACCCCTCGACCCTGCCGACCTGCCATCCGCCCTTGAGCGGGGGCCAGGCATCGCCAGCCGCTCCCGCTGGGAACCCGGCTACCGCCAGGCGGTGCAACAGGCTCTGGAGCTGATCGAAGCCGGTTCCCTGCGCAAGCTGGTGCTGGCCGTTCGCCAGCGGCTGCAGCTGGATCGCCCCCTCGACCCGCTCGAACTGCTCCGCCATCTGCGCCTGCACCAGCCCGGCAGCTGCCGCTTTCTGTGGCAGCAACGGCCCGGCGAGGCCCTGATCGGTGCCTCGCCGGAGCGCTTGCTGGCGGTTCGCCAGGGCCAGCTCCGCAGCGATGCCCTCGCCGGCACCGCACCGCTCGGCGAACCGGCTGAGGGGCTGACCGCTTCAGGCAAAGACCGCCACGAACACGAGCTGGTGGTGGAAACCATCACCCAGGTGCTCGCGGAAGCGGGGTTGGCGCCGCGCCGTCCACGCCATCCCCGGCTGGCGCGGCACGGCCAGCTGGTGCATCTGCACACGCCGATCACAGCGATGCTGGGGGAGCAGCAACCGTTGGCCCTGGCCGCGGCCCTCCATCCCACCCCTGCTGTGGCGGGGCTGCCTCGGCGCGAGGCGATGGCCTGGCTGCGCAGCCTCGAAGTGTTCGAACGGGGCCATTACGCCGCCCCGATCGGCTGGATCGACAGCGCCGGTGACGCCGAACTGCGGGTGGCGATCCGCAGTGGACGCCTGTGCGGCGATCAACTGGATCTCACCGCCGGGGCGGGCCTGGTGCGGGGCTCCCATCCGGAGCGGGAACTCCAGGAGGTGGCCCTGAAGCTGGGGGTGTTGCAGCAGCAGCTCAACCTGCCACTCAGTCCTTCAGTAAACGCTCCATGGTGAGATCAGCCAGGGGGATGCCACCCAGCCGCTCGATCTCCCGCACACCGGTGGGACTGGTCACGTTGATTTCACTGAGGCGTCCATCGATCACATCGATGCCCACGAAGAACAGGCCCGCTTCCTGAAGGGCAGGCGCCAGCTCGGAGCAGATCCGCCGCTCCTGATCACTCAGTTCGGTTCGCTCAGGTTCACCTCCCACCGCCAGGTTGCTGCGGAACTCACCGGCCGCCGGCCGGCGATTGATCGCCCCGATCGGCTCGCCGTTCACCAGCAGGATGCGCTTGTCGCCCTCACGGACCGCCGGCAGGAACGCCTGCACCATCACCGGCATCTGCTGCTGCTGGGTGACCAGCTCCAACAGGGCCGCCAGGCCTGGCGCCGCGGCATCGGTGCGCACCACTCCCTGGCCAGCCCGTCCCCCCAGGGGCTTGAGCACCACGGCACCGTGGCGGGCCGTGAAGGCCGCCAGTTGCTCGACGCTGCTGGCCACCAGGGTGGGGGCCATCAGATGGCTGAACCGGAGCGAACCCAGCTTTTCGTTCCAGGCCCGCAGGGCAGCGGGGCGGTTCAGGACCCGCACCCCCCGTCGCTCGGCCAACTCGAGCAGGTGGGTGGCATAGAGGTAGGCCTCATCCACCGGGGGGTCCTTGCGCATCCAGACCCGCGGGAAGTGGTGCAGCGGCAAAACCGTTGCCTCGCCGAGCTCCAGCCAGGGGTCGGGCACCTGCCAGCCATCGGCGGTGGGCTGGATGGCGGCGAGGCTGATCGGCTGAGCGCGCACCAGGGCCTCGGCGCCGGCGGCAGCCAGATCAGCCGGCGTGCAGGCCCACACCTGCTGACCGGCCCGCTGGGCGGCCTGCATCAAAGCCACGCTGGAATCCTTGGACGGCCGGAGCCGGCTGATCGGATCAACGATGAACAACTGGGGTTCGCGAACCCCGGCGGAGCCGACCGCCACCGTCAGGCACCCTGCAACAGGGGATCGAGGCGGCCGGTGCGCTCCAGGCCGTGGAGCTCATCACAGCCGCCGATGGCGAGATTGTCGATGAAAATCTGGGGCACGCTGGTGCGCCCCCCCGCTCGCTCGCCCATCGCCGCCCGCGCCGCATTGTCGCCGTCGATGGCGTACTCCTCGTAGTTCACCCCCTTGCGGTCGAGCAGGGCCTTGGCACGGATGCAGAAGGGGCAGAACCGCCAGGTGTAGATCTCAACTTTCACAGCCATGTTGGCCGCCATTCCGCCTGCCCGTTTCAGTGGAGTCATCCTAGGAGTGACCTGGCAGCGCACCCACTGGTAGCGTCGATTCCATCCTGTTCTGCTCTGCACGGTGCTCGATCTCACCGATTTCAAGCGCGACCTATCCGAGCTCACCGACCGCCTGGGCCATGCCCAGGACTGTCTTTGACGTACCGGCCCTGAACGCGCGTCAGCAGGACCTGGAGCAGCTGGCCTCCCAGCCAGGCTTCTGGGACGACCAGCAGCAGGCCCAGAAGCAGATGCGCCAGCTCGATGAGGTGAAAGCTCAGCTGGAGCAGCTGGGTCACTGGCGGCAGGCGATCGATGATGGCCAGGCCACCCTTGAGCTCTACGGCCTCGAACCCGACGAAGACCTGCTCGGCGAAGCCAATGACGGCCTGCAGAAACTCAAGGGGGACCTGGACCGCTGGGAACTGGAGCGCCTGCTCAGCGGCCTCTACGACAAGGAGGGCGCCGTGATCTCGATCAACGCCGGCGCCGGCGGCACCGACGCCCAGGACTGGGCGCTGATGCTGATGCGCATGTACACGCGCTGGGCCGAAGACCACGGCATGAAGGTGAGCGTGGATGAGCTCTCGGAAGGGGAGGAAGCGGGCATCAAGAGCTGCACGATCGAGATCGACGGCCGCTACGCCTACGGCTACCTGCGCAACGAAAAGGGCACCCACCGGCTGGTGCGGATTTCGCCCTTCAACGCCAACGACAAGCGCCAGACCAGCTTCGCGGGGGTGGAGGTGATGCCAAAGCTCGATGAAGACGTGAAGCTCGACATCCCCGACAAGGACCTGGAGATCACCACCTCCCGCTCCGGCGGCGCCGGCGGCCAGAACGTCAACAAGGTGGAGACAGCGGTGCGCATCCTGCATGTGCCCACCGGCCTGGCGGTGCGCTGCACCCAGGAGCGCTCTCAGCTCCAGAACAAGGAGAAGGCGATGGCGCTGCTGATGGCCAAGCTGCTGGTGATCGCCCAGGAGCAGCGCGCCTCCGAGATCGCCGACATCCGCGGCGACATCGTGGAAGCCGCCTGGGGCAACCAGATCCGCAATTACGTGTTCCACCCTTACCAGATGGTGAAGGATCTGCGCACCGCCGTGGAAACCACCGATGTGCAGGGGGTGATGGATGGCGACCTCGATCCCTTCATCCAGGCGCTGCTGCGCCAGGGTGTGGAGATCGCCGCCGATGAGGCCGCCTGAGCCCCATGGATCCCCTGATGGCCAAGCCCCCGATGCCTGACAGCAGCCCCACGGACGACCGCAGCACTCCCGCTGCCGGTACGGCCGCGCCTGCTGCCAGCCCCGCCGCGCCCACGCCGGTGCCGCCGCCCAGCTTCGTGAAGCTGGCCATGCGCAACATGGTGCGCAAGGGGCGCCAGAGCCTGCTGCACTTCGGGCTCACCGCCGTCGGCTTCAGCGGGCTGCTCTTCCTGCTGGCCTGGTTCGGGCGCCCCACACTGCCGCAATGAGCCGCCCCTGATGAGCCTGCCCAGATGAATCCGATCCCTCTCGATCTGGCCTTCTCGGTGGACGAGGGCCTGGACCCGGCCCTGCTGGGCAGCGCCACCAGCTATGGCGATCCCCTGGCCGGGGCAGCCCTCTGGGAGGGGCTGCTCGGCCGTTGGCTGCGGGAGCTGGAAGCCGACCTGCCGGCCGCGCTGCGGGCTCCTGGCTACAGCCTGGGGCTGAGCCTCTGCGGCGATGCCGGAATCGCCGAGCTGAATGGCCGCTGGCGCCAGGTGGAGGGGCCAACGGACGTGCTGGCCTTTGCCGCCGCGGACGACGCCGGTGTTGGAGCGCCGCCGATGCCGAGGCCTGTGCAAGCCGAACCGGAGCCGCTGGAGCTCGGCGACATCGTGATCTCCGTGGAAACAGCCAGCCGCCAGGCCGCAGGAGCTGGCCAGCCGCTGGAGTGGGAGCTGGCCTGGCTGGCCAGCCATGGCCTGCTTCACCTGCTCGGCTGGGATCATCCAACCGAAGCCCGCCTCAGGGAAATGCTGGATCGCCAGGAGCACCTGCTGAGCTGTGCGCACTGACGGACATACGGGTCAGGACCGGGAATCGGCGGTAGCCTCGGGTTCAGGCTCGAAAGCTCGTCCGGTGACATCGCTTTCTCCATCCAATCAGGTCCCCCTCGTCGACGACATGCAGCCGCGAGGCCGTGGCCGCCGCAGTGGGGCCTGGCGGGTGGCCGGCGATCTTCCGCTCAGCTTTCGCTACGCCCTTCAGGGCTTGGCCCATGGGTTTCTCACCCAGCGCAATTTCCGCATCCATGTGGTGGTGGGTGCGCTTACATTCAGCCTGGGGCTCTGGTTGCACCTGAGCCCCGACCGTCTGGCCGTGCTGGTGCTCACGGTCACAGCCGTGCTGGTGCTCGAGTTGCTCAATACGGCGATCGAGTCGGTGGTGGATCTGGCGATCGGCCGCCGTTTCCATCCCCTGGCCCGGATTGCCAAGGATTGCGCCGCCGCCGCTGTGCTGGTTGCTGCCCTGGCTTCCGTGGTGATCGCTCTGCTGCTGCTGGTTCCTCCCCTGCTGCTGCTGCTTGGCCTTTGATGGGCCAGCGCACCAATCCATGAATGCTGCTTGTTCTCGACAACTACGACAGCTTCACCTTCAACCTGGTCCAGTACCTGGGTGAACTGGCCACTCAGCATCCCCTGGCCGCCCAGCTGCAGGTGGTCCGCAACGATGCGCTTTCCCTCGATCAGATCAGGTCACTGGATCCAGGCGCCATCCTGATTTCACCAGGCCCCGGCGACCCCGATCAGGCAGGAATCTGCCTTGAGGTGATCCGGGAGCTCGGACCGACTGTGCCGATTCTGGGCGTCTGCCTCGGCCACCAGTGCCTGGCCCAGGTGTTCGGCGGCCGGGTGGTGCGGGCAGCGGAACTGATGCACGGCAAAACCTCGCCGGTGCTGCATGGCGGTGAGGGGGTGTTCGCCGGGTTGCCCAGCCCGCTCACCGCAACCCGCTATCACAGCCTGATCGCCGAACGGGAGAGTCTGCCCAGCTGCCTGGAGATCACCGCCTGGCTGGAAGATGGCACGATCATGGGCCTGCGTCATCGTGACCATCCCCTCCTGGAAGGGGTCCAGTTCCACCCGGAGAGCGTGCTCACGGAGTGTGGTCATCAGTTGCTGGCCAATTTCCTGGCCCAGGCGGACCGTTGCTAGGTTCGCGCCACTCCAGGCGCCGAACGGGCGCAGCAGCGCCCATGGCCTCCGTCGCCAAGCCCCCGGCCTTCTCCAAGCTCGCGCTCATGGTCGGGCTGACCGGGGCCTCAGCCACGCTGATCACCGCTGTGGGGCTGGCTGATCCCAGGCCGGCTCTGGCCAGCGGTGGGGTGACGATCACCAGCTACGGCCATGGCGCGCTGCTGATCCAGGGTGGTGGCGCCACGGTGCTGCTGAATCCGTTCAAGGCGGTGGCCTGCGCAGCCGGTCTGGCCGAACCAAGGGTCAAGGCTGATGTGATCCTGGCCAGCAGTCGTCTCCCCGATGAGGGGGCAGCGGTGGCCAGCGGCCCTCTGCTGGTCACACCAGGGTCGTACCGGGTGGCCGGCTTGAAGCTGGAAGGCGTTGCCATTCCCCATGACCGTTTCGGCGGCCGCCGCTTCGGGCAAGCCACTGCATGGCGTTGGAAACAGGGCGGACTTGAGTTCGCCCATCTCGGTGGCACCGCAGCGACGCTCCGCCCGGAAGACCGGGTGCTGTTCGGCCGGCCCGATGTGCTGGTGATCGGGGTCGGTGGGGGAGCCAAGGTGTACACAGGCGTCGAGGCCGCCGCCGTGGTGCGTGAGCTTCAGCCGCGCCGGGTGATCCCGGTGCAGTTCGTGAGTGGCAAGCTGCCGCCCCAATGCGACCAGGGCAGCGTTCAACCCTTCCTCGAAGCCATGGCCGGCGCCCCCGTGCAGCGTCCTGGCCGCACCCTCAGCCTGGCCGCCCCCCTGAGCGATGCCACCACGATCCAGGTGATGCGCTGAAAACCTGCCGAGGCTGAATGGATTGCCCAGATCCGTTCAGATCAATCGGGAACCGCTCGCCCGCAGCCGTTGCCTCGGATCGAACACCGCCGCGATCGTGCGGATCAACCAGCGTCCCTCCGTGCTGACGCGGAAGCCGTTCGCCTCCAGCTGCAGCAGCCCATCGGCCTGCAGCGCCTGCAGATCGGCCCACTCGGCGGCAAAGCGCAGCGGACCGTTCAGCGGCTCAACCGTGGCCTCGCTGTCTCTGTCGTGGCCGGCCTCAGCGTCGCCGCCAAGCCGAGCGAAATCAACGCGAAAATCGCACATCAAGCGCTGAATGATGCGGCGGCGCAGCCGTTCCTCCGGATCCCGCACCACCAGCCCCCGCTCCACCGGCAGCAGGCCGGCGTCGAGCGCCGCCAGGTAGGCCCTCAGATCGCGATGGTTCTGGCTGAACAGGCTGGGGTACTGGCTGATCGCCGTGACGCCGATCGCCAGCAGATCCAGCTCCCCACCGGTGGTGTAGCCCTGGAAATTGCGGTGCAGGCGGCCGGCCCGGGCCGCCACCGCCAGGCTGTCGTCGGCCAGGGCGAAGTGGTCCATGCCGATCGCCTCATAGCCACCGCTGGTGAAGGCGTCATAGGCGCCCTGCAACATCTGCACCCGCTGGCGCTGGCTGGGCAGATCTTCAGCAGAGATCTTGCGCTGCAGCGGCAGTTGCTCGGGCAGGTAGGCGAAGCTGAACAGCGACACCCGATCCGGCCGCAGCTCCTCCACCAGGGCGATCGTGGCGGCGAAGCGCGCCGGCGTCTGCAGCGGCAGGCCGCAGATCAGATCCACGTTCACGCTCTCGAAGCCCGCCTCCCGCATCCAGCCCATCGCCCGCCGCAGCTGATCGGGCGGCATGATCCGGTTCACCGCTGCCTGCACGTCAGGATCGGCGTCCTGAATGCCGAAGCTGATGCGGTTGAAGCCGAGCTGGCGCAGGCCCAGCACCTCGGCGCCGCTGAGGAATTCCGGATTCAACTCGATCGAGGCTTCCAGGTTGGGGTCCAAGTCGAAGTGGCGGGCGATCAGCGCCCACAGCTCCGCCTGCTCCGCCACGCTCAGGTAGTTGGGGGTGCCGCCGCCCCAGTGCAGCTGAGCGAGGCGGCGGCGCTGACCGGCCGCCTGCTGGATCAGCTCCAGCTCCCGGCCCAGGGCCTGCAGGTAAGGGCCCACCACCTTCGAGCCGGCCTGGGTGGTGATCCGGTTGCAGCCGCAATACCAGCAGGCATGGCGGCAGAAGGGGATGTGCACATAGAGAGAGAGGGGCTCGCTGCTGGGCCGGGCCAGCTCCGCCGCCAGCTCGCTGGGGCCCACAGCGGGGTGGAAGCTGATGGCGGTGGGGTAGCTGGTGTAGCGGGGCACGGGCTTGTCGTGCTTCAGCAGCAGCTGCAGCGGGTCGAGGCGGGCAGGCGCGGTGGTGGGCATGGGACGGCAGGAGGGGCAGGAGATGGGGAGGGGGTGATGCGGGGCGGGGCTGGCGGAAGCCGAGGCGGTTGGCAGGACGCTCAGGCCGCCGCCAGATCACCCAGTTCGGCCAGCAGGTGCTGGGTGTCCTGAAAGGCCACCACCGCTTCATCGAGCAGTTCGCCTTCTTCCGCCTCACTCAGATCGAGTTGCTCGAAGGCGTCGTGCAGGGCGGCCTTGAGCACCGGCAACGGCTGATCGAAGGCCCAGAACCGCACGGCCGGCAGGCCGTGGGCCGCCAGGATGGCATTGGCTTGTTGGGCCAGCTGCTGACCGCCGGAGAGGTCGCCGCCATAGCGCACGTACACATGGGCCAGGAAGCGGTGCGGGGCCTGCTGGGCCAGGACCTGCAGATGCTCGAGCCAGAGGGCGGCAGCGGCGGAGCTCGGGGTGGCAGGGGCCGACGCCAGGGCTGCCGCATCGGCGGCGAGGGCGGCGCTGCGGGCCAGGGCCGCCCAGGGGAAATCGATCGCCCCGAGCGCCGCGGCCAGCTCGGGGCCCCGCTGCTCGATCAGGGCGTAGCCCGGACCCAGGGCACGGACCAGGGCCGCCAGTTGCAGAGGCGTGGCCTGACCATCGAGCAGGGCACGCGAGAACGCCATGCCTTCGGCCTGGTGGTGGGCGGCGCCGATGCGGGCATGCAGGCGCCGCACCCGCGGGCCGAAGCCCTGGCGGGCCGCCAGGTCGGCAGGGCTGGCATGGCCTGAGAGGGGTCCAGGCAGGGGGTGGATTCGGGGTGGGAGACCGAAGCGGGGCCCGGGCTGGAGACCGCGGCAGGGAGCGTGGCAGGGAGCGTGGTGGTCATGGCGATGGCAACCGGAGCGAAGGCCCGGCTCATGAATGAACTGCTAAACGATATCGCGCTACCGTTATAAAGTTGTTTCGCCGTTGCGGTTTCGTTGCAACGCCCAGCGCCCATGGCTGCCACCACCTCCAGCCCCCTGACCGCCGCCACCCGCCCGATGCCGATGCTGCTGGCTCCCAGCGGCCAGCTCAGCGACGACGGCCAGCTGCGGGAGCTGATCGCCGAGCGGCGCGACCGCCAGGGGGCCAGCGTGGAGCTCTGGCACCTGCGGCCGGCGCTGCTGGCGGCACTGCTCCCGGAGCTCGCTCCGGGTCTGGAAGCAGTGGTGGCCGGCGATCCAGCCGTGATCACCTGGCTGCAGCTGCGCTTCGGCGGCACGGTGAGCTCCGCCCGGCTGGATCCCCAGCAGCTCCACAACCGGGCCGGAGGCCTGCCGCCGCGGGCGCCTCTGGCAGCGGTGACGCTCTGACGCCCGAGGCATCGGCCCCACCCGTGCAGGGCTCTCTCCGGGCCGCACCCCAGAGCCCTCTCTTTCGCTGCCCTCAGTTCAGGGCCTCCTTCAGGTCCTCCACACCGAGGTGTCCGGCGCGACAGCCGGGCCCTCAGGGCCGTTCGAAGGTTGAAGATGTTTCTGGTTCGCGCCGGATCCCGCCGAACACCAACAGAGCCACCATTTTCTCCTCCCGCTTGCCTGGGGCTGCACCCATGACCCACAGCCCTCTACGGGGAACCAGCCCTGGAGCTCTGATCGATCGGCTCCGCCACTGGCTTGATGGCATCGGGCCGCGATCGCTGCTGCTTGCCCGCCTGTTGGTGCGACTGATCCCGGCCCGCTGCCCATTCGAGCGCAACGTGGTGATCGCCGGCCACAGGCTGCTGCACATCCCACCGCTCTGCCGGATCAACCCCCTGTTCGACCAGCTGATGGCGCTGCGCTTCCGCGCCCTCTGCCGCCTGGAGGCCCAGCACCATCGCCGCCCGCAGGCCCGGCGCCAACCCACTTAGGCAACGGCAAGCTCAGGGACAGGCCAGCGCCGCCAGACGTGCCGCCAGGCGGTTGGCCTGGCGTGGGGTGAAACCGACCGCCTCCAGAGCCGAGCCGAAGCAACCCATGAATTCCCCCACCAGCGCGGCGGGATCGATGCCGATCGCCTCCAGATCGCTGTGGACCTCCCGCAGCATCGTCATCGCCACCGGCACCACCCGCTCGCACCAGCTGGTGATCGACGCCGCCACAGCGGGAAAACGGGCGGCCAGCTGACGCTCGCCGTAGTCGAGGTGTTCGGCCTCATCGGCGAGCACCGCTGCGGTGATCGGTGCGGCGTAGGCATCAGCCACCGGCAGGTAGCAGCGGTAGGCGGCCACAGCGAAGCTTTCCACGATCAGGCACTGGATCACCAGCGCCCCCACCGAGTCCGCGGTGCTGAATGCCTCATCGAAGAGCCCGTGCAGCGGCGCGAACAGCCGCCGCGCCAGGGGCAGATCAGGGCGGACAGCGAGCTGGCGGCCACAGCCCACGAAAGCAACGGCATGGCGGCCCTCCATCGCGGCCAGGCGCCGCAGCTCCTCGCCGTCTTCAGGCAGCATCTGGGCCAGCTTGCGAAAGTGGCGATCGGCCAGGCCCTCGCCCACGATCACGAGGCCGTTGATGCGCCCGTAGGCGTCGCGGTAAGCGGGGGTGAGTTCAGGAACGGGCATGGGCGCCTCCGGTGACGGGAACGGGATCAACCAGCAGCGGCTCGTTCATGGCGGCGCGGGCCGCCAGCCAGCGGTCTGAGGCGGGCATGGTCAGGCAGTCGTCGAACCAGGGGCCGCCCAGGGTGTAATGCAGGATCTTCGGCGTGGCCGGCAGTGGCTGCACCCCCACCAGCACGTTCCATTCCGGCGGCAGGGCGCCGATCTCCCCATCCGCCAGCCAGTGGAACTGGTGCAGCTCCAGGCCTGAGGCGGTGTTCACGTAAGCCGGCGTGAGCGTCGTGCAGCGCGCGCAGTTGAACAGCAGCACCGACGACCAGTTCTTGCGGCCATAGGGCGTCTGGGGCATCCCCTGGAACTTCAGCCCCTCTGCGCAGACGTGCTGGTGCTTCACCAGCTGCACCGCATAGCGCTCGTCGCGCAGGGCCCAGAGCTCGGCGAGATCCGCCAGGCAGAGCATGTTGGCGTCGATGAACAGGGCCCAGCCGCGGTACCCCGCCAGCCAGGGCACCAGAAAGCGGCTGAAGGAGAACTCGGTGCTCTGGCGTGGGTCGCGCTTGCGCTGATAGGCCCCCGCCAGCTGATCAAGCCGCAGCTGGCCGATCAGCAGCGGCAGGCTGGAGCGGGCCTGCAACGAATCGGCGAGCACGTTCACCGCCACCCGCTCGCACGGGTCGTAGCCGATGAACAGGCGCGGAATGTCGGCGATGGCATCCGTCATGGCGAACAGGGCCGCAGCGGTGAAGCGAGACGGATGCGATCAGCCAGCCCCAGGCGATGCAGCAGGCGGATGTGCCACCAGGTGACATCGATTTCCCACCAGCGGAACCCCATCCGGGCACTGCTGGGAAAGGCGTGATGGTTGTTGTGCCAGCCCTCACCGAACGTGAGCAGGGCCACCCACCAGTTGTTACGGGATTGATCACCGCTGGGATAGCTCACGTAGCCCCAGCGGTGAGTGGCGGAATTCACCATCCAGGTGGCGTGGTACACCAGCACCAGGCGCAGAGGGATCCCCCACAGCACCAGGGCCAGTCCGCCGGCACCGGTTGCCTCTCCGAGCCACCAGAGCAGAACGGCCAGGGGCACCTGCAGGAGCAGGAAGTTCCGGTTCAGCCAGCGGTAGTAACGGTTGCGCTGCAGATCCGGCGTGAGCATCACCACCTGACGCTTGGCGGGCACGTCCTTGAGCATCCAGCCGAAATGGCTCCACCAGAAACCCAGATGGCTGTTGTGGTGATCAGCCGGGTCGTCGGAGTGGAGATGATGGTGACGGTGCAGACCGGCCCAGTCGATCGGGCCGTGCTGACAGCTCAGCGTGCCGCAGGTGATGATCACGGC